>DATGMD010000001.1:0-213264 GCA_035293805.1 Chloroflexota bacterium
TGCCGCCGCCGCGGATCCGGCAGCGTCCGTAGCCGCGCTAACACACTCTGCGGATGGACCGGCTCGCCCCACTCCATCGCGCGCCACCTCCCTTCGGTGACGCTTGTTCTACCATCTCACTAGAGCAGTGAAAAGCCCTACCGCGGACCCGCATCACAAGGCCTTGCCGCGAAGGCGAGGTTGCCGTGAGCGAGGCCGCTATGTTTCGCATCTGGCCCATCCTCCGCGGAGCCTTCCTGACCTGCTTATCCATGACGCACGCGGCGTGGACCTCCTGCACGATCGCTTGGTCGACCGGCTGAGCTTGGTGGCGCTGGCGACTCAGGGACAACATGGGGGGTGGGCGAGTGGGGCGCGGGCGGGCAGGACAAGCGGCGCCTGCCGGGCGGTGGCTGGACCGGGAGCGCGCGGGCGAAGCTCCGAGGAAAGAACGAGCCCGCCGATTTCGGCGGGCTCGTGGCTTGTCCGGCGGGCCGGAGCGGCTTAGTTGGCGCCGGCGCGCTGCCGCCAGGGCTCGAAGTGCTGCTCCACATGGCGGAGCAGCTCCATCATGCCCAGGCCCGAGAAACAGATGATCATCACGCCGACGAACACCTTGTCCGTCTGGAACGTCGCCCCCGCGACCGTGATCAGGTAGCCGACGCCCGCGGTCGCGGCGTACAGCTCGCCGACCACGACGCTGATGAGCGCGCGGCCGATGCCGAGGCGGAGGCCCGTGATCATAAAGGGGATCGAGCCAGGGATGGCGATGGTCTTGAAGATCTGCCAGTCATTCGCCCCGAACGACCGCGCGCACTTGACCATGTTGGGGTCGAGAGCGCGCATGCCCGCGAAGGTGCTGATGAGGATCGGGAAGATCGCGCCGGCGAAGACGACGGCGATCTTGGAGTTGATGCCGATCCCGAACCAGATGATGAAGAGCGGCAGCAGCGCCACGCGGGGCGTCGCGTAGAGCGCGGAGACGAACGGCTCCAGCACGTAGTTCAGGCGGCGATACCAGCCCGTCAACATACCGAGCGGAATCCCGAAGAGCACCGAGAGCGCATAGCCGAGCGCGAACTCCTGGAAGCTCACCCAGATGTCCTTGTAGATGCTTCCTTTGGAGAGGACGTCCCACGCGCCAGCGAGATTGCCCGCCGTCAGCGCGGCGAAGAACGCGCCGATACCGGGGTTGAAGAAGAGCTTGTCGGCGGCGACGAGGATCCGGGATGGCGCGCTGGTGAACATCGGATTGATCTGGGGCAGCGCCGCCGCGAAGGGCAACTGCCAACCGAAGTAGGTCCACTTGGTGCCGACGCCTTCCCAGAACAGCAGGAAAATTATCACCGCGACGGTGCCGTAGACCGCACCCTCGTAGTCACTCCAGGTGCGTCGGGGCTTCTCCTGAGTGGCGGCCGGGCGCGCGACTGCCGCCGCCTGACTCTGGGCCATTTCTCTCCTCCTGCAGGTGCCGCCGCCGGTTCCTGCGACAGCCGTGGGCCACGCGCTGGATGGACCCATTATGACAGGTAACGGGCCAACCGTAAAGGTCTGCCGGTCGACCACGCCGGCTATGGTAGAATACCGCGCGCGCCGCCCACGTGACCAGGAGAGGTCGCCTAGTGGCCTAGGGCGCTCGCCTGGAAAGCGAGTAGGCGTTCATCGCGCCTCGTGGGTTCGAATCCCACCCTCTCCGCCGCGCCCGCGGGGAGCCAGCGCTCCCCGCGGGACCATGTCCCCGTTCCCCCGCCCCCGCTCGTTCGATGGCCCGCGGTGCCGCGTTCGCAGCTAACCGCGCATCCGGGGGTCGAACGCGTCGCGCAGGCCGTCGGCCAGCAGGAAGATCGCGAGCACCGTGAGGAAGATCATCAGGCCGGGCGCCGCCACGAGCCACGGGGCGCGCGTGACGTAGTCGAGGGAGTTCTGCAGCATGTTGCCCCAGCTCGCGGTGGGCGGCTGCACGCCCAGGCCCAGGTAGCTGAGCCCGGACTCGAATAGAATGCCCGAGGCGATCTCGAAGCCGGCCACGACGCTCACCACAGAGATGAGATTGGGCAAGATGTGCTGGAACAAGAGGCGGGCATCGCTCGCTCCCAGCACTCGTGCGGCGTCGATGTAGTCCCGTCGACCGACCGACAGCGTCTGACCGCGCACGAGGCGAGCGGTGCCCATCCAGCCGATGACGCCGATGATGACCGCGAGCATTGTCGGGTCGGGACGGAACGTGACCGACAGGATGATGAGGAAGAACAGCGTTGGGATGTTTTGCAGCACCTGGATGACGGCGTTGATGGCGTCGTCGACGCGGCCGCCGTAGAATCCCGCGACGAGCCCCGCGGGCACGCCCACGAGGAGGGACACCACGGCCACCATGAAGCCGATCAACAGCGAGACCCGGCCGGCGTAGAGCACGCGCGTCAGGTTGTCGCGGCCTAGCTCGTCGGTGCCGAGCCAGCGGCCGGGCGCGGGTGGGGCGAAGTTGTTGCGCAAGTCCTGGGCATTCGGGTCGGTGTGGAGCACGTAGGTCGCCACGAGCGGGGCGGTGACCGTGATCAGGCAGATGGCGGCGAAGAGGTAGATGGCGAACATCGAGACGCGGTCGCGCCGGAGCCGCTGCCAGGTGAGCGCGAGATAGCCGGGGCTGGGGCGGGCCTCGGGCTCCGCGGGCGCGGCGCGCCGGAGGGTGGCGGACCGCACCGCGCCGGCCTTGGATTCCTGTGCCATCTCGCTCCCGCGGCGCGCCGGCGTGTGGGAGTGGGCGCGCCGCTCGGCAGTTTACTCGTAACGCACGCGGGGGTCCACCCAGCCGTAGGCGATGTCGGCCAGCAGGTTGCCCAGGATGACCAGGAACGCGGTGAACATGTTCAGCGCCATGAGCACCGGATAGTCGCGCTGGAAGGCGGCCTGGACGGCCATGCGGCCGATCCCCGGCCAGGAGAAGGTGTTCTCGAACAGGACCGAGCCGCCGACGAGCGCCGCGAGCACGCCGCCCATCAGGGTGACGATCGGGATGAGCGCGTTGCGGAAGACGTGGCGCACGAGGACGACGCGCTCGCTGAGCCCCTTGGCCCGGGCCGTGCGGACGAAGTCCTGACCGAGAACGTCGAGGACCTCGGAGCGCATGTAGCGCGAGTAGCCGATCCAGCCCCCCATCGCGGTGATCGTGGCCGGCAGGGCGAGGTGCCAGAGCCGGTCGACCAGGGTATCGTGGCCCTGCGTGTACATGCCGCCCAGCGGGAAGATACGGACCGTATTGGCCGAGATCACCAGGATCATCAGGCCGAGCCACCAGTGCGGCACGGCGTTGCCGACGACAGTGAACACACGGATGAGATTGTCGGCCCAGCTGCCCCGGTGCATGGCGGCGAAGACGCCGAGCGGGATGCCGAGGAGGCCGAGCAGGAGGGCCGCCAACGACAACTCGATGGTGGCCGGCAAGCGCTCGGCGATCTTGTCGACGACGGGCCGCTGGTCGATGAACGACACGCCGAAATTGCCGCGCAGCGCGCTCGTGAGCCACTTCGCGTAGGAGATGGGAAGCGGGTCGTTCAGGCCGAGCTGCTCTTCGAGCCGCTCGATGGTCGCCTGACTGATCCGGGGGTTGGCGTACATGGCGACGAGCCCACCGGGCGCGAGGCGCATGAGCCCGAAGCTCAAGATGCTGACCCCGAGCAGGATGAAGGCCGATTGGATAAGGCGACGGACCAGGAAGCGTGCCATCGTTCTACTTCACGTACCACTGCTCGATGTTGTGGCCGATGCCGAGCGGCGTGACTTCGATCCCGCCAATGCGGTTGCTGATGCCAGTGTAGCTCTTGCTCATCGTCAGGAAGATGTAAGGCAGATCGTCGGCCAGGATCTTTTGAATCTCCTGATAGGCGGGCTTGCGCTCCTCCGGCGTGAACGCATGGACGCCCTGATCAAAGAGCTGCTCGACGCGCTTGTTGACGTAGGCCCCAGCGTTCAGCTTCGGGATATTCTCCTCGCTCCAGACCTGGTACATCCAGTGGGGGTCGAGCGTGGAGGTCCAGCCGAGGACCGTCATGTCCCAGTCGAACGGCGGCATGTGAACCGCCTGGAGGAACGCGGCCCACTCGAGCCCCTGGATGTCGACCTCGACGCCGAGCTGGCGGAACTCCTCCTGGGCCACGGTGGCGATGCGCTCCCGCACCTTGCTGGTGTTGGGGCCGTAGATCATGCGGAGCCGCAGGCGCTCCCCGTCCTTCACGAGGATGCCGTCTGGCCCAGGCGCCCAGCCCGCCTCGGCGAGCAGCTGGCGGCCGCGCTCGGGGTCGTAGTCGTAGTGGGGAACGTCGGGGTTGTAGCACCAGCAGGACGAGGGATAAGCGGAGTAGATTGGCCGGGCCAGCCCGTATTGGATCTTGTCGATGATGAGCTGCCGGTCGATACCGTACGCGAGGGCACGGCGCACGCGCACGTCCTGCAAGACCGGCTTGCGGAGGTTGAACCCGAGGTAGTTCCAGGTGGCCGCGGCGGGCCACCACTCATAGACCGTGGCGTTGTCGAGGCGCGTGGCCTGCTCGTAGTCCGCGGGATCGAAGTCGGCCCGGTCGACCTCGCCGGTGCGCAGCTTCTGGAAGGCGATGGACTGCGTGCCGACGATCTGGACGACGTAGCTGTCGAGCTTCGGACGGCCCTTGAAGTACAGATCGTTGGCGACGAAGGTCGCGTGCGAGTCGCGCTGCCACTCCTTTAGTTTGAAGGGGCCCGAGACGACGGTCGGCGCCATGATCTCCGGGTTCTTCGCGGCGTCGTTCCAGTCGAGGTTTTCCCAGACGTGTTTAGGGAGGGGGCCAATCACGTCGGCATTGTCCAAGCCAACGGCGAGCGGCTCCTTGAGGGTCACCACGACCGTCCCCGGGTCGGGCGCCTCGTAAGCGGCGATCGGCGCGAAGTTCGAGGCGTAGGGATACTGGTTCTCGGGCTTGAGCGCCTGCTCGAACGTCCACTTGAAGTCGGCCGACGTGATCGGCACGCCGTCGCTCCAGCGGAGGTCCGGCCGCAGGTGGAAGGTGTAGGTCAGGCGATCGTCGGACACGGACCAGCTTTCGGCCAGCCAGGGAATGAACTGCTCCGGATTGTGCGGATCATGCGCGACCAAGCCCCCCGCGTAGACGAGGCCCTGGTAGCCGCGCGAGGCAGTGTCAGTGACCTTGTACGGGTGGAAGCTGACCGCGTCGCCAGTGGTGGCGACGGTCATCGTGCCGCCGGGTTGGCCCTCGCCGGCGGGGGCGTCGCGCGGATCGACGCGGGACGGCCCGGCATCCGGGGACGGCGGCGAGCAGCCGGCCAGGAGCAGCGCCACGACGAGGCAAACGGCGGCTCGCGAGACGCTGGGCAAATGCATCTGGTCCTCGTGCTCTCCGACAGCTGTGGCGGGAAACACCGGGCGGCCGCCGGTGGCAATTGGCCACGGCACCCGCGTCAGATTAGCTAGAGTATAATGACGAGCCAGCCCTAGTGCCATATAGACCTGGGGCGACCTTCGCGACGCGAAGGCGGGCAGGCGCACGCCGAGGTGGCGGAATAGGCAGACGCGGCGGACTTAAACTCCGCTGGCCGCAAGGCCGTAGGGGTTCGAGCCCCCTCCTCGGTACTCTTGTAAGCTCAGTCCCGGCCCCGGGTTTCACGGCTGCTCGCCGTCTGGTGTCCGACGTGGAACGCCTGGCTGTTACCGATAGTGAGACCAACCCGGCAGGTGGCCGCGGATTCGCATCGCGGGAGAGACCTCGGCTGATCCGATTGATGCGCCTCGGCCTGACCCTGCTGGCCCTCGCCTACACTGCCGGGCTAATCGCGTACTTTGCCGCGCTCGGACTTGGAGCCGGGCAGGACGGCTGGCTCGGCGTCGTTCGCGAGCTTACCCTCTACGTGTTCCTGCCTGCTCCCGCCCTGCTGCTGGCCGCGGTGCTCTTGCGTGGCCGGGCCGCTCTGCTTCTGATGCTGCTACCGATTGGTCTCTTCGCCTGGTTCTACGGACCGCAGTTTGTCCCCCGCGCCCGCGCGGAGGGGGCGGGGCCCAAGTTTCGAGCACTCACGTTCAATGCGGGCGGGAACGAAGTCGGCGGGCGGCCCGAGCCGCTGATTCGTCTCCTGCGCACGGAGCAGCCCGACCTGGTCGCGCTACAAGAGATCCCTCGCTCCACCCTCGACGTCCTGGCGGCGACGCTGAGCGATGATTACCCCTACCAGGTCGGCACGCCGGACACGGCGACGCTCAGCCACTTTCCTGTCTTAGCGGCCAACGACGTACTGCTGGACGCGAGCGGCTATCTGAGCGAGCAACTGGAGCTGGACGTCGAAGGACAGATCGTCACGGTCACCAACGTCCATGTCAAACGACCGACCGCAGGCCTGAGTCTGCGGCGGATCTTGTCCTGGGCCCGCACGTACGACGCTGGCTGGCGCGATGCGCAGATGGAGGCCATCGCGGCCCGCGTGCGCTCCGTGACGGGTCCGCAACTCCTCATGGGCGACTTCAATCAGACGCCGTGGAGCACGTCCTATTCGCTCATCGCCACCCAGCTACACGATAGCTTTCGCGAGGTCGGCTGGGGCTTTGGCAATACCTTCCCAAACCAGCTCACGGGATTGGGCGCCGGGTTGGCGCTGCCGCTCCTACGGATCGACTACGTGTTCCACTCAGGAGAGCTGATTGCGCAGGATGCGCACACGGGCCCGGACGCTGGCTCCCACCACTTGCCTGTCGTGGTCGATCTCGCGCTACGGGAGCCCTAGCCGCCGCGGGCGGCCGCGGGGCGGCAATACAGCCAGGTCCTGCCGCCCGGGCGGGTTCGTCCTGGTCGGGCCGCAGGAAATCGCTGTAGAGGAGCGCGGTGCGCGCGCTCGGCTAGCGCACGAGCCTGCCACGCGCCACGAGGCGGACCCGCGGTGCAGTGCGCGCGGCATGGATTATGCCGGAGGGGCATGCGCGCCGGCGGGAGCGGCGCGATCCGGAGGAGGCCACCGTGGGGAAGTGGCAACGCGCACAGCGGCTCGGCTTGCTTCTTTTGCTCGTGGGGATCGGCCTCGGCTGCGGAACCACGAGTCTCGCGGCACCCGAGCGCGGTGTGGTCGACGTGGTCGCTAAGGACTACCGCTTCCAGCCGGACACGATTCACTTGCGCGTCGGAGTCCCTACCCGCCTGGTACTGGAGAACCGTGACCCCGTGAAGCACGTGATCACCTTCAAAGGGATGGACCCGCAGGTGCTGGTCGCAGCGCCGGAGGAGGGGACACAGGCGATCGTCTTCACGCCGACTCGCACGGGCACCTACTACATGTACTGCTCGCAGCCGGGGCACGAGCAGCTCGGGATGCACGGCACCGCGATCGTCGTGCAGTAGCGTCGCGATGGCCAAGCGGTTGCAAGCAGGTCTGGTGAAGCGGCGGCCAACCCACCCATTCAACGTCGCCGGCGTGGGCTCGTCAGGGCTCGCGCGCGTCATCCCAGCCCTGGCCGCCAATAAAGTGCGAGCCGAGAGCGATGATGGCCCAGGCGGTCGTGAAGGCGGCAGCCACGGCCAGCGGGAGCGAGGAGGCCGAGGCGAACGCCCAGACCACCAGGACCACCACGGAGACGAGCCAGCACACGGCGGTTACGCGGAGCAGTAGCGACATTGCTGCAGTCTCCGGACCAAGCAGATCGCTGGGTCGTCTGACAGGTAGGGCACAGCCGGGCTTCGCGGACAACCGGCTCCACGTATTTGGCGCGCGACGGAGGGCACCGTGGACAGCTTCAACGTCATGCCGATCGTTTTCGGGGGCCTGGCCGTCCTCTTCGGCATCGGCGTGTGGCGCAACGTGCTGCGCACCGTACGCCACCCCGGCCGCGAGACGTCGCCCCCCATCCCCGCCATCGCCGCCGCTCCAGCCCCGTCACCGCCCGCGCCGACGCCCCACGACGAGCGAAGCTTGGTCGATCGCGCGCTGGGGCTCGTCGTGCTCGGGCTGCTCTTCGTGTCGCGCGCGCGGGCACGACGAGCAGAAACCCTGACTCTCAAGCCTCGCCTTACTATCTACCCTGCACCTGCCGAATGAAGTCGACGAGCAGCCACCGCTCCTCGGGCGTGAGCAGGCTGCCGAACGCCGGCATGCCGCCCAGGCCGTTGGTCACGACCCAGTACAACTGGCCGTCGCTCAGCGAGGCGACGCCGGGATTCGTGTAGTCCGCGGGCGGCGTCTGGCCCTCGTGTACGAACCACGCCGCTACCACGCCATCTCCGCGACCGTTCGCGCCATGGCAGGCCGAGCAGTTGATCTGATACAGGCGTTGGGCGCGGGCCAGGTTGTCGGGTGTCGCCGGTACAGGGTTCGGCAGCGCGGCCGCCTCCTGCAGGGTGCGCGGCCGCTCGCGGCCGGTGACTGGCACCGAGGCGGTCGGCGGCGCGAGGCGCGGCGGCTCCTGGCGGCGATACGCGGCCGCGTAGTGCATCTCGGGAAAGTAGTCCACCGGGTAGGCCCCGGTCGTATAGCAGGCGGCAACCAGGGGCAGGGCCAGGGCCGCCAGCAGCACCCACCGCATTCGCTTCACTCCGCGGCCGCGCCGACCACATCTACGGCGCCCGCGTCGCGCAGCACGTCCCGCGCGGTCGCCACCTGGTCGGGCGCCGCCTTGACCTCAAGCCCGATCAAGCCGTCGCGCATAATGCGCGGGTCGTAGGCGCGGTCGAGGCGGTGGGGTAGTCGCGACTCGAAGATCACGCCGAGCACCGTGAAGATGAGAGCCCCTAGCATGGTGCCCTCGTAGAGCACGTTGATCATTGGCGGGATCGACAGGATGGGCTTGCCGCCCGTGACGAGCGGGAACGAGAACTGCGTGCCGACGGTGATCAGCACGCCGACCGCGAAGCCACAGGCAGCGCCCATCAGCGGGAACATGTAGAGCCGGTGGTGGATGGGCCGCTCGCCAAAGGCGCCCTCGGGGAACGGCGAGTCGGTGAGCACGTCCAGGTCGCGGTCGCGGAACCCGGCCGCGCGGAGCGCGTCGACGCCGTCGGCGGTCGCGTCGGCGCTGCGGAAGAGGCCGAGCACCGCGCGGCGACCACCCGTCTCGGTAGCCATCTTCTGTCCTCCTCGGCCATCGGAGGCCTTAATCGCGGACCGCGCCGGGCACCTTCACGCGCCCGATTTGGACTTCAGCCTTCAGGGTCTGGCCCTCCTTGATGTCGTACAGCGGGATGATCGGGAAGATCTTGGCGAAGACGAGCACGCCGAGCAGCACCAGCCCAAAGGCCCAGAGCGTCATCAGCCAGTCCGCCCACCGCGGGGTGAACTCGGTCCAGGAGAAGGTGAACGCGTTCTTGAAGGTCAGCGCGGGGACGATGATGATGAAGCGCTCCAGCCACATGCCGACGTTGACGAGCAAGGTGAGCCAGAACATCGCCGTGATGTTGCGCCGGACGCGGCGGAACAGCAGCAGCGAGGCGGGGATGAAGAAGCCGGCGAGCAGGAACACGGCCGTGAGCCAGTTATAGGGGTAGACGAACGTGCGCTCGTACTGCATGAGGACTTCCTGCGGCGCGCGGTCGTAGACGCCGAAGTAGAAGTCCATCCACCAGAAGTACAGCCAGCCGCCGCCCACGGGGATAAGCAGCCGGCCGATCGCGTCGAAGTGGTCGGGCGTGATGTACTTTTCCAGCTTGAAGAGGTAGCGCATCGCGGCCATGATGGTCGCCACGGCCGACACGCCGGAGAAGACGGCGCCCGCGACGAAGTAGGGGGCGAACACGGTCGAGTGCCAGCCCGGGACGAGCGACACGGCGAAGTCCCAGGACACGATGGAGTGGACCGAGACGAACACCGGCAGGATCAGCGCCGAGAGCAGGATGCCGGCGAGCGCCTGGAGGCGCCACTGGCGCAGCGTGCCGCGATAGCCGAGTGAGAGCACGCTGTAGAACTTGCGTGCCCACCCCTGCGCGTGCTCGCGCGCCACGGCGAGGTCGGGCAAGAGGGCGGCGTAGAGAAACAGCGTGCTGCCCGTGAGGTAGGTGAAGATGGCGCTCGGGTCCCAGATCAGCGGCGAGCGCACGTCGGGCCAGACGCCCCGCCAGAAGTCGTAGGGAAACGCCCAATACATCGTGCGCCACTGGCGCCCCGTGTGCAGGAAGGGGAACGTCGCCGCCGTGGCGAGGGCGAACACGGTCAACACCTCCGCCGCGCGCGTGACCGGCCGTCGCCATTCGGCGTGGACGAGACGGAGGATCGCGGAGATCATGACGCCCGCGTGGCTGATGCCGACCCAGAACACGAAGTTCGTGATGAGGAAGGCCCACATGGCGGGGCGGTCGATGCCCATGACGCCGACCCCTACCATGATCAGGAAACCAGCGGTGATGATCCCGAGCCCGATGAAGACGAGCAGCAAGGTGGCGCCGCCAAAGAACCAGAGCGGCCAGTGCAGCGGGAAGTCCAGCAGGTCGTGGTTGATCGTCTTGGTGTCCAGGTCGCTGCGATCTTTCATTGGCGGCTTCCCCGATCGATGTTAGCCCGGGCGCCTCGGCTAGAACGGCTTGGCGACGACGAGCACGCGGGTGCGGAGGAAGGGGCGGATCGCGCGCAGGAGCAGGCCCTCGCGCAGCTCCCATAATCCCAGAATGGGCACCACGCGCCAGGCGAGCACGTAGACGAGCGCCGCCGCGGCCACGCCGCCGACGATGATCGCCAGGTCGGCCAAGTCCGGATAGTGCGTGGGCGGCACGACGGCTGGCGCGGGCGCCAACGGGTCCGGGATCGAGTAGGCGGAGACGTACAGACGCACGCGGTCGAAGAACGTGCCGATCATCACCAGGACCGCGACGACCGTGGCGCCGCGGATGCTCGTGCGGACCTTGTTCGCGATTAGCAGCGGTAGCGGGATGACCAGCATGAGCAGCGCGCCCAGCACGAACGGTGTCCAGTAGGGGCCGAAGATGGTGAGCGAGAGGACGGCCTGCTCGTCTGGCTGCCGCCCGTACCAGGTGACGATGAAGTCGGCCCAGAAGAAGTAGAACCAGAAGAGGACGAGCACTAGCAGCAGCTTGGCTAGCGCCCAGAACTGGTCGACGGTGAGGTAGTCGCGCAGCCCGCCAAAGCGGCGCAGCAGCGCCATCGTGACGATCAGCGTGGCGACGGCGGACTCCCAGCCGGTGACCACGGTGAAGGCTGGGTAGACGGCCGAGCGCCAGCCCGGGACGAGGCTCATCGAGAAGTCGCCGACCAGCAGGGTCATGATGTAGACGTAGGCGGCGAGCATCACGCCGCCGAGGATGACCTGACCGGATGTAACGACGCGCCACTGGCGAATGGTGCCCTGAAAGCCGAGCGCCAGGCGCCGCGCGGCGCCGCCGCGGCCGGGCGGCGCCGCGTCGCGGGCCGCCGCGAAGTCCGGCAGCGCCCCCGCCCAGAGGTTGGCCAGCCCGGCGCCGACGAGGAGCAGCATGCCGAGCAAGTCCCAGCCCCACGGGGCGAGCACCGGCCAATCGAACCAGATGTTGTTCCGGCCGACGAGCGGTGGCAGGGTCCATAGGAGCGGCAGGAACCACAGCAGGTTCACGATGCCGATCACGCCGAAGAGGTCCGCGATGCGGCGGAAGGGCAGCGCCCACTGGCCCTTGCCGAAGCGGCTGACCCAGGCGATGATGGGGACCGGCTGGGTCATGCTCATCAGGCAGATGAACGTGGTCGCGTAGTAGCCCCAGGCGGCCCGGTTGGCGAAGCCGCCGGCGAGCCGCACGGCGAACCCCATCGCTCCCACGGCGGTCAACAGCGCCAGCACGACGACGAGCGCCCAGTAGCCCCGCGTCGGCCGCTCGACGCGCCGCAGCGCCTCGGCCATGATTTCGTGCGGTGCCAGCGGGATTAGCTCCACCGGCGGGTGGCCCTCGGTGTGGCGCGGTCCCTCTTGCAAGCGCTCGGCGCCCATCGGCTCCGGCTGCACGGGCGCCGCGCCGCCCGCCATCGGCCGGATGCCGCTGCCCGCCGCGACCGGGCGCGGATCGGCGGCGCGGTCGGCGCGGCGCGGTGCCCCCCCACCGGCTGCTTGCGGGGAGCGCGCGGACGATGGTCGTCTAGGTTTCCGCGGCATTCGGATCAACCTTCTTGAGATATGTGACCGAGGGGTCCGTGCCCAGCTCGGCGAGCATCTGGTAGTTGCGCCGGTCGGCGCGGAGCTGGGAGACGCGGCTGTTCGGGTCGCGCAGGTCGCCGAAGATCAGCGCGCTGCTGGGGCAGGCCTGGGCGCACGCGGTCTGCACACTGCCGTCGGGGATCGGGCGGCCGTCGCGCGCGGCGTCGATCTCCGCCCGCCGGAGGCGCTGGATGCACATGTTGCACTTCTCCATCACGCCGCGGCTGCGCACCGTCACGTCGGGGTTGAGCTGGTTGTAGAGGGACTCGGGCCAGCTCGGCTCGAAGAAGTTGAAGAAGCGCACGAGATAGGGGCAGTTGTTTTGACAGTAGCGCGTGCCCACGCAGCGGTTGAACGTCTGCAGGTTCAGGCCCTCGGGGCTGTGATAGGTGGCGTAGACCGGACAGACCGGCTCGCAGGGGGCGTTCTGGCAGTGCTGGCAGAGGATCGGCAGGAAGCGCGCCTTCACGTCGGGGTACTCGCCCTCCCAGTAGCGCTCGACGCGGATCCAGACGAACGGCCGGTATGACGTATAGTGCTCGACGGTGTTGATGGGGACGTTGTTCTCGGCCCAGCACGCCGCCACGCAGGCCTGGCAGCCCGTGCAGCGGTCGAGGTCGACGACCATGCTCCACTGGTGGTCCTGGCCGGGCTCGAGCCCGGCCGGCCGGGCCGGCGGCTCGGGAGCCGCCTCGGGCGCGACCAGCTTCAGCGGAACCGGCGAGCCGCTCCACCTCACGCCAGCTATCTCGGCCATCAGCGTCGTCTCCTCCGGCGGCAATTGATCGTCTCGGTGGTGTTGTCGGCGCGGGACACAGCGCCGACAACGCTAGTCGTTCCGTGCACTCAGGCGCGCGTGACCTGGTAGAAGTCCATCCCCGGCGTTAGATAGGCGGGCCAGGTGCCCTCGAGCTTCGGGATCACGCCGCGCCGTCCGGCGGGCCGCAGCCGCACCCGCGTGGCGCCCCAGGCCAGCGCGCCGGTGGTCGCCTCCGTGAGGGGCGCCAGGAGCGCGAGCGCGTTGGCGCCGTGCCCGGCGGCGTAGCGGCCAGAGGCCGCGTGGCCCTGGCCCAGCGGAATGGCCACCACGTCGGGGGGGATCGCCGGGTAGACGTAGACCGGCACGTCGAGCGCGCCGGCCGGCGACTCCACCGTCAGCACGTCGCGCTCGCTCACGCCCAGGCGCGCGGCCGTCGCCGGATTCAACTCGATCCAGGTGCTCCAGGCCGCGGAGGTCATCGGGTCGGGCGTGGCCTGGGCCCAGGGCAGGTAGGCTGCCTCGCCGGCGCCGAGGGCGTTCGCCGGGTAGACCACCAGGTAGTACGGATAGTCGGCCTCCGCGCCGGCAAACTGCGCCGTCTCGGGCGCGCGCGGCAGCGCCGCGGGCGGAGCGGCGGCGCCCGGGCCGCGCTGCGCCGGGTTCCACCAGCCGCCCTGCTGCAGCAGCGCGAGCCAGAACGTCTCGAAGTCCGACGCCTCGTTGGCCGCCGCCCCCAGGCCGGCCGTGCTCGTGGCGGCCCCGGCCGGCATGGGCGGCGCCTGGAGCGGCGTGGCCGGCGGGTTCGGCGGCGAGCCGCCGCGTCCCTGGAGCTGCCGGGCCTGGTCGCGCAGCACGTCCACGCTCGTCTGCCAGGGCAACGCCTGCTGCACCGCTCCACCCAGCTGCGGGGCCAACGTGAGCAGCACGTCGCCGAAGCCGCGGGTGTCCAGCATCGGGTTCACGACCGGCTGACGGAAGCTGATCATGGCGTAGCCGGGGGCGGGGTCCGGCACCTGGCTGCCCCAGTCTTCCAGCGCCACGTGGGTGGGCAGCACTAGATCGGCCAACATCGCCGTCTCGTCCAAGACGCTGGCAAAGCTGAGGACGTAGGGCACCTGGCCAAGCGCCTCGCGCGCCCCCGACCCGCCCGGCAGCGCGTAGACCGGGTTCGCGCCGTGGACGAGGACGGCGGAGACGGGGCGCGGCGCGTTCGACCGCAGCCGCTGGAGGATGGCCTGCCAGTCGGCGAACGACGTGGCCGGCGTGGTGGCCGCATCCGCCAGGGGCGGGGGCGGGTTGAACAGCACGCCCCCCGGCACGCCCACGCTGCCCACCAGATAGTTCAGCGCGTAGATCGCTTGCAGGTTGAAGAGGCCGTTGGTCTGGGACGCCGCCACGCCCCCGCCGACGGCGAGGCTCGGCCGCGTCTGGGCGAAGGCGCGGGCGAGCGCGCGAATGCGGGTCGCGTCGACGCCGGTGGCGCTCGCCACCTGCTCGGGCGCGAACGCCGCGAGCGCGCCCGCCCCGGCGCCGGCCGTGAGCGCCTGGAGCGCGGCCGCATTGCCGAGGCCCTCGCTCGCGATGACCTGGGCCAGCGCGAGCGCGAGCAGTCCCTCGCTGCCCGGGCGCGCCGGCACCCACTCGTCCGCGGCCGCCCCGGTCTGCGACAGCCGCGGCTCGACCTGGACGAAGTAGCCGCGCCGCCCCGGCTGTCCCTGGCGGAACTCGCCGTACGCCACCCCATAGGCGACGGGCGCGAGCCAGGTGCCAAGCAGGTCGGCGCCGAAGCACAGCAGGTACGCGGCGTTCGCGATGTCGAAGTGGGGCAGCACGCTCTGGCCGAAGACGCGGCTCATCGCCGCTCGCTCCACCCGGCGGTCCAGCGGGTCCAGCACCGCGTGCTGCGCGCCCGCCCCCTGAGCGAAGCGGGTGACGATCCGCGCCAGGCCGCCGCTCACCGGCGCCGTGACGAGCAGCACCTCGCCGCCGCGCCCGCCGTCGAGCAGCGGTCTCAGGTGCCCCACGACGTCTGCCAGCGCGTCGTCCCAGGAGATGCTCACGAAGTCGCCGCTGGCCCGGTCGCCGCGGCGCCGTAGCGGCCCCGCAACGCGGTCCGGATGGTAAAGGCCTTGGACGCTCGCCTGGCCGCGCGCGCACACCTTCCCCTGGTTGGTGGGGAAGGCCGGGTTGCCCTCGACCTTCTTGGCGCGTCCTTCGAGCACGCGCACGATCACGCCGCAGCCCGCGCCGCACTCGGCGCACGTGGAGGCGTACCAGTTCTCGAAGCTGGTCGCGTAGTCGTCCGGGATGCGCGCCGGGCTCTGGACCTGCACCTCGTGCAGCGGGGTCGCGCAGCCCACGGCCGCGCTCGCCACGGTCACTCAGCCCGCCGCTTTCAGGAATTCGCGTCGCGTCAGCACCATCCCGTTCTGTCCCTCTCGGCGCTCATCGCGTGGGTCCCGCGGCTAGCGGACAGGCGCGTCAGTAGTGGCACGTGCTGCACTCGGTTGGCGCGTTCATCGCACGGTGACAGTCGAGGCAGTCGCCCATGCGCAGGTTGCGGTAGTGGTAGACCTGCTGCATCGTCTGCACCGGCCCGTGGCACGTCTGGCAGGCCACGCCGGCGCGGATGTGCGGCTCGTGCTTGAAGTGCACGTGGTCGGGCACGCGGTAGACGCGCGTCCAGTCGATTGGCTGGTTGCGGTCCACGTAGTCGCGCAGCTTCTGCACCTCGGGATTGTCGAGCGCCACCGTCTGGTGGCAGAACATGCACTGCTGGGCCGCGGGCACCGAGGCGTTGTCGCCCTTGTCCGCGTTGCGATGGCAGAACAGACAGTCGAGCCCCACTGTGCCCGCGTGGACGGCGTGGCTGAAGGCGATGGGCTGCCGGGGCGAGATCTCGGACTGCACGTGGCGGTAGGCGGCCGCCACCCCCCCGGCAATCGCCAGCAGGATGACCACCAGCACTCCGGTCAGCACCAGGCGCCGCCGCATGCTCTCTCCTCGCGCTCAGATCACGAACCGCGGGTAGACGTGAAGGAACACCGCGGCGTAGATGAGTGCCAGCCGCACGAGCCCGTAGATGCCAACGGCCAGCGCCAGCGCCGTGACGGCGTAGCCGAACGGCCGGATGATGCCCAGCCGGCGGGGAATGCTCTCCGTCGCCAGGAGCGACGGGATCATCCCCTGGGCGACGAGAAAGGCGAGCGCCGCCACTACCGCGCCGCCCGCCCACAGCCACAGATAGTGCAGGCCGGCGGCGATGACAGCCCAGTCCTCGGGCGTGATCGGCGCGAGGCCGGCACCGTTGTTTGGGTGGAGTCCCATCGGTTTCCTCACAGCAGGTAGAGCGTGGTGAACAGCACAATCCACACGGCGTCGACGAAGTGCCAGTAGAGCGTCCCTGCCTGGACCGGGAAGGCATGGTCCGCCGAGAAGGCGCCCGCCCGCGCCCGCAGCAGGAGAACGAACAGGAAGCAGACGCCGACCACGACGTGCAGGCCGTGCAGGCCGGTCAGCGTGAAGAACGCCGCGCCGTACGTGCCGCTCTGCGGAGTGAACGGCGCGTGCGTGTACTCGTACGCCTGCCCGAGCAGGAACAAGACCCCTAGCACGATAGTCGCGATGAGGCCGCCCTCCAGGCGGCCGCGGCGCCCGCGCGCCAGGCCGCCCTGGGCCCAGTGCGCCACGACACCGCTCCCGATGAGGATGACCGTGTTGACGCTCGGCACGATGAGCTCGCGCGGCGGCACGACCATCGCCGGCGTGACGGGGCTGATCCAGCGCAGGTACACGTAGCCCGCGACCAGGTTGACGAAGATGATCGCCTCCGAGACGATGAACAGGTTGAAGCCCCAGCGGTCGACGCTCCAGCCAAACGGCGCCGGGTGGTGCGCGGTCGCCGGGACGGCGGCGCTCGTGCTCATCGCGCCGGCTCCGCATCCGGGCTGGGCCGCTCGCTCAACAGCCAGCCCAACAGGGCGTAGACGACGAGGCCCAGCCCGAGGACGAGGAGGACGATGTGGACCAGGGCGCCCACGAAGGCGACCGCCAGCCCGGCGGCGAGCAGCAGCGGCCAGTACGTCTGCTCGGGTAGCTCCACGTCGGCGGGGTGTGCCGGCTGGGCAGGGACAGACTCGTCGCGGTGAGTGTCGCGTGCGGGCTGCGGCGCGGCGGCCGGCTGGCCCAGCCCCGCGGCGCCGCCACCCGAGCGCCCGCGCCTCCAGTCGGGGTCCTCGGGATGCTTCAGGTCCCAGAGCGGGCGGGCGCTCCGCACGGGCGGATGGGTGACGAAGTTCCAGGGCGGCGGCGGCGAGGTCGTCGCCCACTCCAGCGTCCAGGCGTCCCAGGGATCGGGTCCCGCGACCTCGCCGTGGCGCAGCGAGCGCAGCACGTTCACGATGAAGACGAGCACGCCGATCCCGAGGATGAAGGCGCCGACCGTCTCGGCGAAGTTGATGTACTCCCAGCCCTGATCGGGCGCGTACGTGTAGACGCGGCGGGGCATGCCCAAGAGGCCCAGGAAGTGCATCGGGAAGAAGGTCAGGTTGAAGCCGAAGAACGTCAGCACGACGTGCCAGATGCCCAGCCGCTCGCTCAGGCGCCGCCCGGTCATTTTCGGGAACCAGTAGTAGAGGCCCGCGAAGACGGCGAGCATACTGCCGCCGAACAGCACGTAGTGCATGTGCGCGACGATGAAGTAGCTGTCGGTGACTTGCCAATCGAACGGTACGACGGCTACCATCACGCCGCTTAGGCCGCCGATGATGAAGTTGCCGATGAAGCCGATCGCGAAGTGCATGGCGGCCGTGAGGCGGATCGTCCCGTGCCACATCGTGCCAATCCAGTTGAAGATCTTGATCGCGGTGGGCACGGCGATCGTCATGCTGGACGCGGCGAAGAACGCCTGGGCGGTCACGGGCAGGCCGACGGCGAACATGTGGTGCGCCCAGACGAGGAAGGAGAGAAAGCCGATGGCCACGCCCGAAAACGCGACCATGTAGTAGCCGAAGAGCGGCTTCCGCGAGAACACCGGCACGACCTCGGAGATAATTCCGAAGGCGGGCAGGATCAGGATGTAGACCTCCGGATGCCCGAAGCTCCAGAACAGGTGCTGCCAGAGCAGCGGATCGCCGCCCACCGGCGCCAAGTAGAAACCCGTGCCAAGGTGGCGGTCGAGGAATAGCAGCGCCGCGGCGACGGCGAGGCTCGGCATGGCCACGAGCGTAAGGACCGCCGTCACCATGGTCATCCAGACGAAGAGCGGCATCCGGCCAATCGTCATCCCCGGGGCGCGCAGGCAGAAGATCGTCGTCAAGAAGTTGATCGAGCCCGCGATCGACGAGATGCCCAGCAGCTCGATGCCAAGTATCCAGAAGTCGAGGTTCGGCGTGGGCGAGAACGGCGCGGTCGTCAACGGGGCGTAGGCGAACCAGCCGGCGTCGGGCGCTGCGCCAAACAGGAAGCTGCTGTAGAGGAAGATGCCCCCAAACAGCAGAACCCAGTAGCCCAGCGCGTTGAGGCGCGGGAAGGCGATGTCGCGCGCGCCGATCATCAGCGGCACCAAGTAGTTCCCGAGCCCCACGAGCATTGGCATCATGAACAGGAAGATCATGGTGGTGCCGTGCATCGTGAAGATCTGGTTGTACGTGTCGGGCGCCAGCAGCGTGCTCCGGGGCAGCGCCAGCTGCGTGCGCATGAGCAGCGCTTCCACGCCGCCAAACAGAAAGAAGGTAAACGTCGTGCAGATGTACAGGATGCCGATGCGCTTGTGGTCGGTCGTCCCCAGCCAGGCCAGCAGCCCCGTGTGAGGGAGGGCCGCCCCGTGAGGGCGGGCGGTGCCGACGGCAGTGGCGGCCATACGCTTCTCTGCTCCCCCGCTACTCGAGCTGACTGAGGAACGCGACCAGCTTGGCCACGCTCGCGTCGTCCAGGTTCAGGTTTGGCATGTCGCTGCCTGGCTTGACGGCCTGCGGGTTGCTCAGCCAGTCGGCCAGGTCGGACGAGGTGTTGGGCAGCGTGCCGGCCGCGATCTCGGCGCGGCTGGCCAGGTGGGTCAAGTCAGGCCCCACCTGGCCCTGCGCCGGGCTGCCCTGGATCGTGTGGCAGCCGGCGCACGTGGAGGCCATGAAGAGGTCGCGGCCCTGCTGTGCGTCCTGGCCGATCACCGTGGCGGCCGGGCCTTGCTGGCTGCGCACCCAGGCGGCGAACTGGTCGGGCGGCTCGGCGACGATCAGGAGACGCATGTTCGCGTGCTGCAGACCGCAGAACTCGGCGCACTCGCCCCGGTAGACGCCGGCGGTGTCGGCGTGCAAGTAGATGCGATTGTCGTGGCCGGGAATCACGTCGGTCTTGCCGAAGAGCTGCGGCACCCAGAAGCTGTGGATGACGTTGTCCGAATCGAGCTGGAACTCCACCATCTCGCCCACCGGCACGTGCGCCTCGTTCGCCGTGGTCACCTGCTGGTCTAGATACTGAAACTCCCACCACCACTGGTGCCCGACGACCCGCACATGGAGCGTGGAGGCCGCGGCCGCGTTCGGCTGCACCACGTCGCGAATCACGCGGATCGTGGCCACGACCACCCCGGCCAGGATCACGATCGGAATGATCGTCCAGGTGAACTCGAGGACGTGGTTGCTCGCGATCTGCGGCGGCGTGGGGGCATCCGGGCCGGCGCGGAAGCGCACGGCGCAGTAGAGCAGCAGCCCGGTGACCAGGAAAAATACGGCAGCGGCAATCCCGGTGATGATCCAGGTGAGGTGAAGGATCTCGTCGGCCTCACTCGACGCGGGAACGAGTACCGTTGGGGTCGCGGCGCAGCCGGGAGCCAGGAGGAGCGCGGCGGAGAGAGTGAGTGCCCTCGCGTAGCTCGCCCAGGGGTGGCGGGGCATGCGCCGCTCCTTGGCCCGCCGGCTGCCCGGGGTACGGCGGCGGGAGGCGAGCCGAGAGATTCCTCGTCATGCTACTCGGCGGCGCCTGAGAGCTTCCTGACAGCTTCCGCGCGCCGCCTGAATGCCGCCTGAACAGTGAGGAGGGCGGGAGCCGGTAGCCCAGCGCGGCAGGAGGGCCGCAGCCGGCGCCGGTGGTGTGCGGGCGGCAGTGCTGAGCTGAAGGCTGGCTCGCGAGCCTGCCACGGGACCGCCGGCGCGGCGCGCGGTCTGCCTCGCGGCCCGTCGATTGGCCTCAACACGTTTACAGGCAGACGCTCCGACCAGTAAGATTGGCTGGGCGAGCACCGGGCCGCACCGCGACTCGTCGACGGCGAGCGGGGATGAGCATGCGGCCATCGTGGAACGACTCTTGCTTTGCGCCGGCTAACCTCGCCTCCGGTCAGCCGGCGGCGGGCTGGCACGGGGGGACGGATGGACGAGCGGCCGCTGGCGATTCTGATCGTCGAAGACGACCGCGACATCAGCGAACTGCTACGGACTGCGCTCGAGGCCGAGGGCTTCGACGTGCGCGTGGCCAGCGACGGCCGCGCGGCGCTGCAGGCGCTTGACGACGCGCAGCCCGACGTTCTGTTGCTCGATCTCATGCTCCCTGACGTCGACGGGCTGGAGCTGTGCGCACGCGTACGGGAGCAGCAGGCGCCCGCCCCATATCTCCCAGTCATCATGCTCACGGCGCTCGATACTACCGCCTACAAGCAGCTTGGATTCGCACGCGGCGCCGACGACTACGTCACGAAGCCATTCGACCTGCCCGAGCTGCTCGCGCGCGTGCGCGTGTGGGGCGCGACGTCGCGCCGCATCCGCGCCATGCAGCTCGCCCGCGAGCGCCTGGAGGCGGAGCGGCAGACGGCGCAGGACCAGGCGATCCGGCACATGGCGCTGGCGATCCCCGATGCGGTCAATCAAAGCCTAAGCGAAGTGTACGGCTACGCGGAGCTGCTGGCGAACCGGCCGGGGGCCGACCCCGCCGCGCAGGAGCTGTGCGCGCGGATTCGCGAGGCGACCGACCGGCTGGTCGCGATCATCGACCAGCTTGCCAACGCCGCGCGCTACGTTACCAAACGCTATGGCGCCGACATTGAAGTGCTGGACGTCAAACGGGCGAGCGAAGCGGCCGGATCGTCCGGCTCGGAGAGTCGCTAACGCCGCACCCGGTGCGGTTTCATCCCTCCCGCGCCGCCCCGGTGGCCTGCCCGGCCGCGCTCCGGCCGTATGTTATGATGAAGTTGGATGCCAGGAAACTTGGCCGGCGCTTGTCTCGCGGCGTGGGGAGTGGACGACAGAATGGCTGCCACGGTGAGCCAGGACGACGTGTTGCGCGTCCTGGGGACGATTCAAGATCCTGACCTGCACCGCGACATCGTCTCGCTCGGGTTCATTCAAGACCTCAAGATCGAGGACGGGCGCGTAAGCTTCGCGATCGTGCTCACGACGCCCGCGTGCCCCGTGCGTGACCAGATGCAAGCCGCCGCGGAGCGCGTGGTGCGTGGGCTGCCGGGCGTGCGCGAGGTTAGCGTGACGATGCGCGCGAACACGACGATGGGCCGCACGCCGCAGGGGCCGCAAGAGCGAGTGCTGCCGGGCGTTCGGCACGTCGTGGCAGTCGCCAGCGTGAAGGGTGGTGTGGGCAAGTCCACCACCTCGGTAAATCTAGCGCTGGCGCTGGCCGCCACGGGCGCCCGCGTGGGCCTGCTCGACGCCGATATCCACGGGCCCAACATCCCGCTCATGATGGGCATCCGGCAGGCGCCGGAGGTCCGGGGCGAGGAGGGCAAGATCATTCCCATCATGGCGTATGGTGTGAAGCTGATCTCGATCGGCTTCTTCCTGGGACCGGACGAGCAGGCGGTGATCTGGCGCGGGCCAATGGTCCACAGCGCCATCCAGCAGTTCGTGCGCGACGTCAAGTGGGGAGAGCTAGACTACCTGGTGGTCGATCTGCCGCCGGGCACCGGCGACGCGCCGCTGAGCCTCAGCCAGATCGTGCCGCTCTCGGGCGTCGTGGTAGTCACAACGCCGCAGGACGTGGCGCTTCAGGACGTGGTCAAGGGCATCGCGATGTTCCGCCGCCTGGAAGTACCCATCGTGGGTATCGTCGAGAACATGGCGTACTTCATCTGTCCCTGCTGCCATACCCGCACGGACATCTTCGGGACGGGCGGCGGCCACCGCCTGGCCGAGCGGACGAATCTGCCGTTCCTGGGTGAGGTGCCGCTGGACACGGCCATCCGGGAGGGCGGGGACCAGGGCCGACCGGTTGTCGTCGCCGCGCCGGACTCGCCACAGGCCGAGGCGTTCCGCCAAGTGGCGGGCGCTACGGCCGCGCGGCTAAGCGTGCTGGCCTACCAGCAGAGCGATGGTGGCCAGAAGGCAGCCGGCGTCCCGATCAAGTTCTTTGGCCGCTAGCCCGGCGGCCGCTCGCTTGTTCTCCGCACCCTTGGCCCGCACCGGCGCGACGCGAAGGCGTCCCCGGGCGGGCTTCTCGTTGCCTGCCGCGGAGGAGATGGACGGCCTGCATGGAGTGGCTGTGGGGCGGCCTGGGCTGGCTGGTGGGCTGGGCGCTGAACGCGGTGGTCCACGAGCTGCCGCGCGGCCACGCTGTGGCCTGGCCGCGCTGCGCCGCGTGCGAACGGCGGCTAAGCCCGCTCGCACTGTCCGCACTCCTGCCGCGTGGCAGCGGGCGCTGCGCTGGCTGCGGCGCGCGGCCATTGCGGCTGGGGACGGGCCTCGAGCTGCCGACGGCGGTGCTGTTCGGCGCGCTCGCCTGGCGTTACGGGCTGTCGGTCGCGCTGATCGCCAACTCGGCCTTCGCGGCGTTTCTCGTGGCCGTGCTCGCGATCGACCTGCGCCACCGCTGGGTGTACGGCGTGATCTGCTACCCCGGAGTGCTGCTGGGGCTCTTGCTGAGCCCGCTGGCGGGTCCGGGCCCGATCGCCGCCGTCGCTGGCGCGCTGGCGGGCGGCGGCCTGTTCTTTTTGCTGTACTGGCTCGGGCGGCTGCTGTACCACGGCCAGGAGCCGATGGGCAGCGGCGACATCACGATCGCGGCGATGATCGGCGCGATGGTAGGGATCCAGCGCGTGCTGCCGGCGTTGTTCCTGGGCGGGATACTGGTGGCCGTCGTGTCCGTCGTGCTACTGCTGCTGCGGCGTGCTGGGGCCCGCAGCTACTTGCCTTACGGGGCGGGGCTGTGTGCCGGCGCGCTCCTGGTGCTGCTGCTGCCCGACGGCGGCTGAGCGCGCTAATGGCCGGCGCGCTGGCGCTCGGCCTTACGCTGGGGTGCCGGGCGCCGGCCGCCGACGTGGCCGACGCGGCGTGGTGGGCGGCGCTCGCGCAGCCGCCACCCGCGAGCAGCGCCTGGCCGCTCGCGGCCCTAGTAGGGGGAGGGCCAGAGCTGGCCGGGGGGCACGGCGGCTGGCGCCTGGAGCGGGGCGCCGAGGACGCGGCAGAGGCGGTGTGCCACGCGGCCGGCGGAGCGCCGTGGCGCGCGGTGCCGGGAGTCGCGGCGGCCGACGACGTGGACGTGCGGGTACGGGCGCGCACTGAGCCGAGCGCGGGCGAGCGCTACGGCGTGGCGGTCCACTTGCAGGACGCGGACAACTACTATCTGGCGCGCGTGGACACGCGGAACAACAACGTGCGCCTGTATCGGCGGCAGGGTGGCACGCTGTCGCTGCTGGCGGCGCGCGATCTCGGCGTGTCGGTCGGACAGTGGCATGACCTGGCGGTGCGGGCGCATGGCGCACGGCTCGCCGTGGCGCTGGACGGGGAGCCGCTGCTCCAGGCGACGGACGACGCGCTATCCGGCGGGGCGATTGGACTGTGGGCGGATGCCCAGGCGCGGGCGTGCTTCGCCGGGCTCTGGCTGACGTCGAGCGGCGCGCCGTAGGCGGCGGCGCGGTTGAGCATGGACGGGGGTGGATCATGGCCGACGTGCGTGGCTTTCGCGGCTTGCGGTACGCGCCGCAACGAGTGGGCGACCTGAGCGCGGTGGTCTGCCCGCCCTACGATGTAGTCTCGCCTCGCGAAGCGGCCGAGCTGCGGGCCGCGAGCCCGTACAACGCCATCCGGCTGGAGCTGCCCGAGCCGGAGGCCGGCGACACAGCGGGGCTAAGCCGCTACCGGCGCGCGGCCGAGACGCTGGCGGCGTGGCGCACGGAAGGCGTGCTGGCGCGTGACCCGGAGCCGGTGCTGTACGCGATCGAGGAGACGTTCGCCTGGGAGGGGACGACGCACCGCCGGCGTGGCGTCATGGCCGCCGTCCGGCTGGCCGACTGGGAGGCGCGCGTCGTCCTGCCGCACGAGCACACGCTGGCCGGCCCCAAGGCCGACCGGCTGGAGCTGCTGCGCGCCTGCCGGACGAACTTCAGTCCCATCTTCATGCTGTATCCGCCCCAGCCGGACGCGGAGGCGGCGCTGTGGCGAGCCGCGGAGTGCGAAGCGCCGCTGGCCGAGGTGCGGCTGCCCGATCAGCGCCAGACGCGCGTCTGGGCGGTGGGCCGCGACGGCGCCGCGCTCAGCAGGGCGCTGGCGGCGTGCCCGCTGTACAT
The DNA here is from genome assembly GCA_035293805.1 of Chloroflexota bacterium. Lineage (GTDB taxonomy): Bacteria > Chloroflexota > UBA6077 > UBA6077 > JAJPHF01 > JAJPHF01. The sequence continues at coordinate 24,370 of DATGMD010000001.1, forward strand.
CGCGGATGGCCACCACCGGTACGAAACCGCGCTGCGCTACCGCGACGAGCGCCGTGCCGCAGGCTCAGACGGGCCAGACGCCGGCTACGAGTTCGTGATGACGTACCTGGTGGCCATGGACGACCCGGGGCTCCTGGTGCTGCCCACGCACCGTGTCGTGCCTGCGGGCCGCGTTCCCGACGCCGCTCTGGACGCGCTGCTCGCCGAGCGCTTCGACGCCGAGGCGCGGCCGTTAGCGGCGGCGGGCGGCGTGCCGGGCGCGCTGGCCGAACTCGCGCGGCGGGGCGCGAGCGGCACGGCGCTCGCGCTGTACCGGCCCGGCGTCATCAGCTTCTTGCAGCCGCGCGCCGAGGCGGCGCGCTATCTGCCAGCCGAGCGACTGCCCGCCTGGCGGGCGCTGGACGTGGCCCAACTGGATAGCCTGCTGCTCCGGCCGCTGCTGGGGCCTGAGGCCGCCGAGGCGCTGAACTACACGCGGGACGCCGCCGAGGCGGTCGCCGCCGTCGACGCCGGCGAGGCAGGGTTTGCGGTGCTTATGAACGCGACTCTGCCGACGCAGATCGCCGCGGTCGCAGACGTGAGCGAGCGGATGCCGCAGAAGTCCACCTACTTTTACCCCAAGCTGTCGTCTGGCCTCATGTTCCACGTCCTCGACGGCGCTGCAGTAGTGTGATTGTGACACTCCCATCGCAATTCCGAAACGGCTAGCTATATCAAATCGTGACTCCATGTTGCGATCCTGCGATATTGGCTAGTACACGTCGCAATCCTGCAATATCTGCCCGATTTTGCACGAAACACCTGCTATGCTCCCCCTCGAAGACGCACGCGGCTCGTGAGCCGAGCACGTGCGGCGCGGCGCCGGCTGACCGGCCGGGCGCACACTGCGGCGGACGCGCGGCGCGTCTGCGGGGGAAAGCATGCGGATCGCTCCGGCACCCAGCGCGACTCAGGTAGAGCCTGACGCCGACCCTTCTGGCCTGCCCGCCGGGCGGGCATCAGCCCCAGTACGCGAGGCGGAGCTAGCCGGCGAAGCGCTACCGCTCTACTTGCAGGAGATTGGGCGCGTTTCGCTGCTCACCGGGGCGGAGGAGGTCGCGCTGGCGATGGCCATCGAAGCCGGCTCGCTCGCGGCGGCGCGGCTGGCTGGCGGCGAGGCGAGCGCCGAGGAGGCGGCCGAGCTGGAGCTGGCGGTGGCGCGCGGGGATGAGGCGCGGCGCCGCCTGATCGAGGCGAACCTGCGGCTGGTGGTCAGCGTCGCGCGGCGCTACATGAATCGCGGCATCCCGCTCCCCGACCTCATTCAGGAGGGGAACATGGGGCTGCTGCGCGCCGTGGAGAAGTTCGACTACCGCCGTGGTTTCAAATTCAGCACGTATGCTACGTGGTGGATTCGGCAGGCGGTCACGCGGGCTATAGCCGACCACGCGCGCACGATCCGCATTCCGGTCCACATGGTCGAGACGATCAATCGCCTGGTGCGGACGCTCAGCCGCTTGCAGCAGCAATTCGGACGCGAGCCAACGCCGGCCGAGATCGGCGAGGCGATGGAGATGCCCGCCGAGAAGGTGCGCGAGATTCTCAAGATTTTGCCGCAGCCGATATCGCTGGAAACGCCCGTGGGCGACGATCAGGACGCGCTTCTGGCGGACTTTATCGAGGACGAGGCCGCGCAGGACCTGGAAGAGGCGGCGGCGCGGTCGCTGCTGCGGGACTACATGGCGAGCGTGCTGGCGTCGCTGGGCCACCGCGAGCAGCGCGTGCTGCAGATGCGCTTCGGGCTGGAGAATGGCAAGTACTACACGCTCTCGGAGATCGGGGAGGCGCTGGGCGTCACACGCGAGCGGATTCGGCAGATCGAGGCGAAGGCGCTCCGCAAGCTGCGCCAGCCGCAGCGGGCGCGCAAGCTGAAGGCGTACACGGAGTAGGCGCCCCGCGGGCCAAACACACAATGGCACCAAAGACCAGGCCCGCCTGGCTAGCCAGGCGGGCCTGATGCTATCCGGACGGTCTCGGGCAGATCAGTCGAGGTCAGCGTCGCTGCTGTCGCCGTCGTCCGGCATCTCGCCGGCCTCCATCTGGTCGACCATCTCGCCGAAGTCGTCGCCGAGATCCTCGCCGAACTCCTGGCCCATGCGCCGGGCCCAACGCGCCACGCTGCGCGGGTCGCTCTCGTCCAGGTCACCGAAGGCCGCGGGGTCGGCCAGATCGTCGAGTCGGCGCTCCTCAGAGCGCCCGACCGCGAACCGCGTAACCAGTCGCGCCAGGTCACGCGAGCCGCAATGAGGACAGGCCGCGCTTTCCGCGGCGGCGAACGTTTGAAAGAGGAGGCTGATGCGGCGGCGGCAGCCCGCGCAGCGGTAGTCGTAGATCGGCATGAGCAGCGGTCTACGTCAGCCCGAACCATCGCTGGAGCAGCACGAGCAGCGCCAGGTTACCAAGGATCAGCACGAACATAATCGCCAGTTCCCAGGCTTCGCCAACTACCATGACTCCCGACTCCTTCGCGGCCGCGTGGCCGGCCCGGCGGCGCGGCATGGCTCTGTCCGCGTCCGCGGCGCGCCCTCTTGATTCTCTCGGGCCTGCTCCTTCCTGTCAAGCGGCTCCGGCGGGCGCGAGCGCCGGGTCTGTGACGCCGAGGCCGGGGCCGAGCGCGGCAGGCGTTGCCGGTACACAGTACTTGCCTGCTGCTAGAACGGGCGCTTAGAATAGCCGGGCCGCACGGTCGCCCGCTTGCGCGCGGCGGCATGCCCGCCGCACACTATCTCCTGACGGCCCTCACGGAGGAGCATGCTGGGGCGAACGTTCGCGCCGGGGCCGAATGATCTGCCGCGAGGGCCGGGCTGGGCGACCGGCCGCTCGGCGCGCAACCCGGTTAGTTTCTCGGTTGGCGACGGCTTCAAATTTGGCTGCGGGTTCATGCTGGCGCTGGCGATCGGGCTCCTCGCCATGGCCGTCCTGCTCTCGCTCGTGGTCCTGCTAGCGACCGTCATGGGCGCCAACTGGCTCTCCGTCTTCCGTCCGCCCGGCTAGGCGCGGCAAGGCCGGGCGCGGCCGCACGCCTAGCCTTCCGCCTGGCGCGCGAGGAGGATGGCTTCGGCGACCTCGCGCATAGACTTGCGGGTATCCATGCTGAGTTTCTGGATGCGCCGGAAGGCTTCCTCCTCCTTCAATCCGTGGCGGTCCATCAGGATGCCCTTGGCGCGCTCGACGACCCGGCGCGTCTCCAGGGCGGTTCGGGTATCGCCAAGCTCTTTGGCGAGCGCCTGGAACTCGCGGAAGCGGGCCAGGGCAACTTCGACTGCCGGGACGAGCTGAGCCTCGCCGAAGGGCTTGGTCACGTAGCCCAGGACTCCGGCCGCCTTGGCGCCGTCCACGAGGTCGCGGTCGGAGTACGCCGAGACCAGCAGCACGGCCGCGATGCGCTCCTCGACCAAGACGCGCGCGGCCGCGATGCCGTCCACCTCGGGCATCTTGACGTCCATCACGACCAGATCGGGCTGCACCTCGCGCGCCAGCTCGATCGCGGCACGCCCGTCGGCCGCCTCCCCGACCACCTGGTAGCCGAGATTCTCCAGCATTTCCTTCAAGTCGAGCCGCGGAATCGACTCGTCTTCGGCAATCAAGATGCGAGTTGCAACCACCGCGTCCTCCTGCGATTGGCTGGCTGTTGGGCTGGGCTTCGCCGCCCGAGCGTTCCCCAGGGGGGATCACGCGTCTACGCGCAAGTGGCTGGGCGGCTCGCGAAGCTGCCAGCTAGGGAAGGCGATGAGCGCCGTGACGCCCCCGTCGCCGATCAGCTCGAAGCGGCCTTTCAGGTCGTCGCGCACGAGCGTATCGACGATGCGTAGCCCCAGGCTGCCATCGCGCCGTGGATCGAAGCCGGGCGGCAAGCCCTCCCCGTCATCACGAATCTCGATGAACATGCTGTCCGCCGTGTCCCGGAGCGTCACCTGGATCGTTCCCTGGTCGCGATTGGCGTAGCCGTGCTCGACGGCGTTCTGCAGCAGCTCGTTGACAACGAGGGCGCACGACGTGGCCTGTTGGGTTGCCAGGTAGTAGTTGTGGCCCTCGAGCGTTAGGCTGATGTTCTTTTCGGGGTCCAGAATCCCCTGTGTCACCTCGGTCAGGATGCGATAGCAGACCTCGTGAATGTTGATGACGCTTGACTCGCCGTGGGACAGAAACTCGTGGACCACTGCGATACTCAAGATGCGGTTGATGCTCTGGCGCAGGCTTTCGGCTACCTCCGGGTTGGACCGACGCGCTTGCAAACGTAGCAGGGAGGCGATGGTCTGCAGGTTGTTCTTGACCCGGTGGTGGATCTCCCGAATCATCGCCGACTTGATCTTAAGCTCTTGCTCCTTTCGCACGTCATCGGTAATGTCCTGGATGGCGATCAGCGCGCCGGCGGGCTGGGCGGCTGGGCGGCGCAGGCGGCCCCACCAGCTCCGGCGGGGCGCTTGCGGCAGCGGCACGACCCGCTTGATCCAGATCTGGTCCTGCTCCTCGATACGCTGCTCCAGGCAGACGCCCTGTTCCATCGCCTTGAAGCAGATGTACTCGTTGGTGTCGAGCTCCGAGATCTGGCTGTGCAACAGGCTCTCGGGGTAGCCCAGGCGCCGGTACTGGTTCTCCGCGACGGTGCTGATGTACTGAATCTGGCCGTCGGCGTCGATCACGATCAGTCCGTCATGCTCGCCGATGCGTCGCAGGTGCTCGGCGCCACGCAGGCGGCCCTCGAGGACCGTCTGGCGGATACTGGCGAGGGCATCGCGCAGAACGGGGTCCTTGTGGCGCATCCGCTCGTACTCGAGCACGTTCGTCTCGACGCTGAGGCCCGCCAGCAGCTGCTCGCCCTCGTAGATCGGTAGAATCTCCTGCACGGCCGGCGCACCGCGCACGAGTAGTCCGTTGACCCCGGAGTGGGAGCGGCCGTTCTCGAAGAGCTGCCGCACCGCCTCGGCGCCAGGCCCCGTCCGCGTGCCTACCTGCGAGCCGCCGTACAGCGAGGGAAGCGGATGCGGCTGGGCGTGCGCCCGCACGCAAACCTGCCCAGCTTCCGGGACGTAGAGCAGCAGGTCGGCGTGGAGCAGATCGGCCAGCAGGGGCAGCGACCCGGCCACGCGATCGAGCAGGCCGCCGGCCGCCGGCACCGGGGAAGCGGGGGGCGCGGCCGCGTCGCGCGGCATCTGCTGTTTGGTCAGGTCGCTGGTGGTAGCTGCCACGGTGTCCTCGAGTTGCCCCTGGCCGGCGGTCAGGCCCGGCCGCGCGCGAGTGTCATGCAAACGCTCGGCCCTAGCGGGACCGTCGCGGCAAAGGGCTGATGTCCCTCTGGAGGGCGGCCGGCCCGCCGGATGGCCGCTTGCTCATAGAATATGCTACCGCATGCCGCAAGTGGGGGGCTCCAGCGAGTGGGCCGACGAGCAGGCTGACGCTGAACGTCCTGCTTCGCGGCAGGCCCATTGTGGGCGGGAGCGGCTACTTGTATAGGCTGTCGATGAACCCACTATCCTGCAGCTCCTGAACGAAGCGCGGATCGAAGAACCGGGTGGGGTCCACGTTGCGGGCCTCGGGATTGGTGAGCGCCACCAGCTCGATAGCCGACTCGATGGCGTCGCGCGTCGGGAGGGGCACTTTTGGGACGACCGCGACGGCGGACTCGTACGTCGCCTCAAGGACTTCGTCATCGGTGATCTGGGCGTACTTCGCTAGGGCGCGCGTGGCGGCCGCCTTGTCCAGGTGGATGATGCTGTCGGCCTCGACGATCGCTTGTACGAAGCGGCGGACGAGGTCGGGCCGCTCGTTGATGAGCTTGCGCGTAGCAAGAAGGCTGGACTGATAAAACGGCTTGGGCAGCTTGCCGAGGTCCGCGATCTCGCGATAGCCGAGGTGCCGCGCCTCGACGTCCGTAGGGGAGGAGAGCACACCCGCGTCCGCGCCGTTTGACTGCATGGACGCCAGGATCTCCTTCTGGCCGCCGGCCTGGATTAGCGCCACGTCGTCGCCGGCCCGCAAGCCCAGCGTGTCCAGCCACTGCCGCGCCGCGAAGTCGGTGCTGCTGCCCACGCGGGTGATCGCCAGGCGCTTGCCGCGCATGGCGCTCGGATCCGTGACGCTCGGCACGGCGTAGATGGTGAAGAGCAGGTGGTCCACGGTGGGTGCCAGGATGACGATGTCGGCGCCGGCTAGCGACGCCGAGATCGGCGCCTCGGAGCCGGCGATGCCGAACGCGGCCTCGCCGGCGACCATAGTCTGCACGAGGGTCGTCCCCGTGGGGATATATTCCAGCGAAACGTCGAGGCCGTACTTGGCGAAGACGCCCGAGTCTTCCGCCACCCAGGCGGGGAGCTGCGAGGCGCTGATCGCGACATACGGCACGCGAAGGCGCTCTAGCGCCTGAGGGGAGGCCGCGGCCGGCGCGGTCGTGGTCGCGCTGGCGGGGCTGGCGGCTGCCGACGGGCGAGCGTTCGTCGCGCCCGGGCTTGTGGCGGGCGACGTGCAGGCCAGGAGGGCGACGACGATCAACAGCGCGGCCACGTGGGATGCGCCGGGCCGGTGTCCGCGCCTTGCGCAGCCGCTTCGCCTCCGTGCAACAGATGGGCCTGCGTGCGCGGCCATGGCAACCTCCGCAGGGGTATTTTCGCTGCTGTTATGGCGGAGGGCCGAAGCAGGCGTTCCGGCCGTGCCGCCGACTCGAGCCGCCGGCTGGCCAGCCGGCGGCTCGAGTCGGCGGGGCTACGTCGCGCCGGGTTAGCGCGGCAGCGGCTTGGTCGAGAGATACCAGTCGACCTGCTTCAGGCCTTGCTCGCCGAGCCGCTTCTCGGCGCCCTCCTGGGTGGCCGGCGCCGGCACGACCACATCTTCGCCCGGCCGCCAGTTGGCTGGTGTCGCCACGCCGTTCTTGTCCGCCGTCTGAAGCGCGTCGAGCACCCGGATAATCTCGTCGATGCTGCGGCCGCAGCTCATCGGGTAGTAGATCATCGCCCGCACGATGCCTTTATCGTCGATGAAGAAGACCGTGCGGACGGTAGCCGTGGCGCCCTCGCCCGGGTGGATCATGCCGAACTGCTGAGCGACCTTCATGTCGAGGTCGGCCACGACCGGGAAAGGAATCTTGACGCCGGCCTTCTCCTCGATGTTCCGGATCCAGGCGATGTGCGAGTAGACGCTGTCGACGCTGATGCCGATCAGCACGGCATTGCGCTTCGTGAATTCGTCGTAGCTCCGCGCGAACGCCATGAACTCGGTCGAGCAGACCGGCGTGAAATCGGCGGGGTGCGAGAAGAGCACTACCCATTTGCCGCGCAGATCGCTCAGCTTGATGGGGCCTTGCGTGGTGGTGGCCTCGAAGTCCGGGGCCGGCTCGTTGAGGCGCGGCAGCGACCGTCGCTCGGCGGTGGAGACTGGGGTCTGCATCGCTGTTCCTCCTGCATCGGGCTGGGTGGCGGCTCGGCGGCGCTAGCGCGGGTCCCCTTTTCCCAAGCGAGCGCCGGCCAGAGTGTAACACTACTCACGCGAGCGTCAAACGCCGCACCGGGCGTGGTTCGTGAGCGTTACTGTCAAGATTATATACATCGTCGTGTTGGATGCCACGTCGGGCTGCGCTAGACTTAGGGTGGCCGAAGCCTTGCCAGCGCGCCAGGTGTGACGCGCAATCCCCAGTGGCGACTCGTCTCCTCACCAGACTCCGCGTCCAGGAGAGTAACAGTGAGCAGCGCCGCGCACGACGCCATGGTCCGGATGCTCCAGGACGATCTCGCGGGCGAGCACGCCGCGATTATCCAGTACATGCAGCACGTCTGGCGTATGGGCGATGCCGGCGGCGACATCCCGTGCGAGGTGCAGGAGATCGCCCGCGATGAGATGCGGCACTTTCGCTGGGTCGCCGAGCTGGTGGTGGACCTGGGCGCCGACCCGACGGTCGAGCGCGACGTAATCTATATCAACGGCTCGCCGCCGGCTGACCTGATGCTCCTGGACATCGACGCCGAGGACCGGGCCATCGCGCAGTACGTGGCCCACACGCGCGAGATCGACGACCGCCGGGTCACGCGGGTCATCGATCGCATCCTGGTGGACGAGCGTGCACACCGCGAGCTGTTCCGCGGCTACGTGACGGCCTTTGGCGGCGACCCCGACGCGCCCTCCCCGCGACCAGGGGTGGGGCCGTTCAGCGGCCAACGCGCCTCGAGCGGCTCGGCGCAGCAAGCTGCCAGCGAGGCCCCCGAGGCGACCGGTCCGTTCAGCCAGGAGCGGCCTCCCACGAACGAGGTAATCTCCGTCACACCCTATCATGCCCCGCCGAACCTCCAGCTGCCGCCCGGCCACGAGCAGCTGATCGCGACGCTGAACAGCGATATCGGCCGCGAATACACGACGGTGCTGCAGTATCTCTTCCAGTCGTTCGTGAACAAGAGCAACCGCCTCGGAACTGAGCTGCAGATCGACCTGGCGCAGTGGCACATGAAGCACTGGGGCTGGTTGGCCGAGCGAGTGGCCGAGCTGGGCGGGGAGGTGACGACGCACCACGAGGAGATCGATCGCACGCGCGACGCGGCGTATGTCATTCGCAGCGACATCGCGCGCCAACAGGCCTTGGCGAACCACTACGCCGAAGAGATGCAGACCGTCGAGGACGAGGACGCCCAGCGGAAGATTGCCCGCATGCACGCGCACGACGTGTACCAAATCGACCAACTGAAGAACCTTCAGACGGCGCTGGAAGCGGGCGATCTGGAGCTGGGCGTACCGGCAGCCCCGCCTTCGGCGGCGCCGCAGGCGCCGCCGGCTCCGCGGCTAACGGTTGGCGACCTCTTCGGTCAGAAGCAGGACGCCTAGCGTGGTGGAGTGGCTGGCCCCCGGGAGCCGGCGGGGGAGCGGGCCTGCCGCCCCCCGGGCGGTGTGCGAGGCGATTACGCCGCCTATAATGGCAGGTCGGCGCGCCGGGGTGCTCGCACAGGGCGGCAGTCGGCAGGCGTCGCGAGGAGGCGTGACATGAAGGGCAGCGCGGCCATAGCCGAGGTGCTGCGACGCGAGGGCGTCGAGTACGTATTCTGCTTTCCTGCCAACCAGCTCATCGACGCGGCGGCCGCCGCGGGCATCCGGCCGATCGTCACTCGCACTGAACGCACCCTGATCAACATGGCCGATGCCTATACCCGGGTGACCAACGGCCGGCGGACCGGCGTGTGCATGGTACAGGCGGGGCCGGGCATCGAGAACGCTTTCGGCGGCGTCGCCCAGGCATACGCCGACTCGACTCCCATCCTGATGCTGCCGGGGCAGGCCGCACGGTCGCGTCTGGGGCTACCGACGATCTTCGACGCGACGGCGGCATACCGCAGCATCACCAAGTGGGCCGATCGGATCACGTCGGCGGCGCGCGTGCCCGATCAGATGCGACGCGCCTTCACGCTCATGCGCGCGGGCCGGCCAGGCCCGGTGCTCCTGGAGACGCCCGCCGACGTAATGGCCGAGGAGGCGGACGACAGCGCTTTCAGCTACCGCGCGGTGCCGCGGCTGCGGAGCGCGGGCGACCCGGACGCGGTGCGCGAGGCGGTGCGCGCGCTGCTCGCGGCCAAGCGACCGCTGCTGCACGTCGGCCAGGGCGTGCTGTGGGCCGAGGCGACCGAGGAGCTACGCGAGTTTGCGGAGCTGGTCCAGGCGCCGGTGATGACGACGACTCTGGGGAAGAGCGCGTTCCCCGAGAACCATCCCCTGGCCATCGGCAGCGGCGGCACGACCGTTAGCCCGCTCGTCCGGCGCTTCCTACCCGAAGCCGATCTCGTGTTCAGCGTGGGCGCGGCGCTGGCGCGCACGTTGGTGTCCTGCGGCATCCCGGGCCGCAAGACCATGATCCAGTGTACGGTCGACGAGAAGGACCTGGCGGCAGAGTACGCGGTCGATTACGGCGTCCTGGGCGACGCGAAGCTGGTGCTACAGCAGCTCTGCGAGGAGGTGCGGCGGCAGATCGGCGCCGCCGGCCGTCGCGGCGACGACCGGGTGGCGGCCGATGTGGCGAGCGCACGGGCGGCTGTCATAGAGGAGTGGATGCCGCACCTGACGGCGGATGACGCGCCGATCAACCCGTACCGGGTGGTCTGGGACCTGATGCAGGCCGTGGACCGCACCCAGACGATCGTGACGCACGACTCGGGCAACGTGCGCGACGTGGTGTCGCCCTTCTACGAGACGCTCATCCCGCGGGGCTACATCGGCTGGGGAAACTCGACACAGCTTGGTACGTCGCTCGGCATGGCGATGGGGGCCAAGCTCGCGGCGCCCGAAAAACTGGTAGTCAACTTCCTGGGCGACGCCGCGTTCGGCATGTGCGGTATGGACATCGAGACGGCCGCCCGCCTGCGCATCCCGATCCTCACCGTGCTGATCAATAACTCGGTCATGGGCAACTACGAGTCGCACCAGCCAATCGCCGTGGAGCGGTACAACATCAAGCAGCTCTCGGGCGATTACGCCGGCGTGGCGCGGTCCTTAGGCGCCTGGGCCGAGCGGGTGGAGGCCCCGAGCGAGATCATGCCGGCCATCCACCGTGCTCAGGAGGTGATCGCCACCGGCCAGCCGGCTCTCCTAGAGGTGATCACCCGCGAGTCGCCCGCGTTCAGCCGTCTGTAGGGCGGGCCGGGAGTTCCGGCGGGGCACCGAGCCGTCGCGCGCGGCCAACAAGAAGAAGGGGTCCCTCCCCCGTCCTGGCGGGGAGCCCGACCCCCGGATAAACCGTGTGCCGATGGCGGCCGGCGCGGGTGCGCTCTGGTCGCGGCGTGGCTAGCCGTGGAGCGCTCGGCCCGAACTTGGGATGCTCTAGCCGGGCGCCGGGCGACCGTTCTCGTCTCCCTGGCCGACTTGCGGCCGGCCGCGAGTCCCGCACCTATACGTCTGACTCAAGGCAACCGGCGTGCCACCCGGGACGCGAGGACCGTGCAGTCCGCAGAGGCGAGGACGAGGGACGACGGCAATGGCTAGAGGATGAGCATGGCGTCGCCGAAGGAGTAAAAGCGGTAGCGCAGGCGGATGGCCTCGCGGTAGGCGTCCAGTAGCCGCTCGCGGCCGATCAGCGCGCTGACGAGGAGCAGGAGCGTGGAGCGCGGCAGGTGGAAGTTCGTGATGAGCCCGTCGATCGCCAGATAGCGGTAGCCCGGCGTGATGTAGAGGCTAGTCCAGTCCGCGTACGACTCGGCGCCGGCGGCGGCATGCGGCGCCGGCGGCGCACGGCGGGCAGCGGCGCTCTCCAAGGCACGCACCGAGGTAGTCCCGACGGCGATGACGCGGCGCCCAGCGGCGCGGGCGGCCTGGGTCGCTTCGAGGACTTCCGCCGGCACCTCGCAGTACTCGCGGTGCATCGCGTGGGCGCGCGGATCGTCTTCGTGGATCGGACGGAAGGTGTCGAGCCCGACGTGGAGCGTGACGAAGCTAATCCCGATGCCCTGCGCCCGCAGGTCCGCAAGCAGCGCGGGCGTGAAGTGAAGCCCCGCCGTCGGCGCGGCGGCCGACCCGGGGATCTCGGCATAGACGGTCTGGTAGCGCTCCGGGTCGCCGTGCCAGGCGTGGATGTACGGGGGCAGCGGCATCTCGCCCAGCTCACGCAGCAACGCCTCATCGGGCTCGGTGTGGAAGCGCACGCGTGCTGTGCCTGCTTCGGTGCGGGCCTCGACGGTGGCACGCAGGCGGCCGGCGCCGAAGACCAACGGCGTCCCTGGCCGCAGGCTGCGGGCCGGCCGGATGAGGGCTTCCCAGGCGCCATCGCCCGTCGGGTGCAGTAGCAGCATCTCGACGCGCCCGCCGCCCGCGTCGACGCGCCGGCCGCGCAGGCGGGCGGGTAGAACGCGGGTCCGGTTCAGGACCAGCAAGTCGCCGGGCGAGAGGTAGCGAGGCAGGTCGCGAAAGACAGCGTGCTCGAAGGGGCCGCCGTCACGCGGAACGACCAGCAGGCGCGCGGCGTCGCGCGGCTCGGCCGGCGTCTGGGCGATCAGCTCCGCCGGCAGCTCGTAATCGAAGTCGGCGGTGCGCAACGGCGAGGGGTCACTCACCGCGACCCATCATCCGGAACACAAGGGTCAGGAGCACAGAGAGCACAACACTCACGAGGAGGCTCGTGGCTAGCGGCACGTAGACAGAGAGGCCGTCCCGCTGCCAGCGGAAGTCGCCAGGCAGCCGCCCAAGGAAGGGTACGCGGCTCCCTAGGAGGAACAGGAGCCCAACGGCAACCACGATCAGGCCGCCGACGATCAGCAGGCGACCAATGCTTTCCAAAGGCATGATAGCGCCCGGCCCGTCAAGCTGCTGGCCGGCCGCTCGCCGGCGCAGCAGGTATGCTTGAGTAAAGTATAGCAACCGAGCCGCGCCGCCGGACCCGACAGCCGGGCGACCTGACCGCCGGGCGGCGCGACTCAGCTGGATGAGCCGTTGGCCTTTAGCGTTCTTGCGGTATGTCCCGAGACGGGCGCGCGTGCGGGAGTTCTTGAAACGTCGCACGGCCCGGTGCCGACTCCCGCCTTCATGCCCGTCGGCACGCAGGCAACGGTGAAGAGCCTCGATCCACACGAGCTACGCTTGCTGGGCGCGGCGTGCGTGCTCGCCAACACCTACCACCTGGCGCTGCGGCCGGGTGCGGAAACCGTGCGGCGGCTCGGCGGGCTGCACCGCTTCACCGGGTGGGATGGGGCGATACTCACCGACAGCGGCGGCTTCCAGGTCTGGAGCCTGGCGCCGCTGCGTGAGCTATCGGCCGAGGGCGTCCGCTTTCGCTCGCACCTGGACGACAGGCCGTTGACGTTCTCGCCGGAGAGCGTGGTCGCGCTACAGGAGGCGCTCGGGGCGGACCTGATCATGCCGCTCGACGTCTGCCTCGACTACCCTGCCGGCCCGACGGAGGCCGCTGATGCCGTCGAGACCACGCAGGCGTGGATGGTGCGGGCGCTGGCAGCCCATCGGAGCGAGGGCCAGGCGCTGTTCGGCATCGTGCAGGGGAGCGTTTATCCCGAGCTGCGGGCCCAGGCGGCGCGGGCGCTCGCTGCGCTGGACCTGCCCGGCTACGCGATTGGCGGCCTGAGCGTGGGCGAGCCGAAGGACGCCACGGTTCGCGCTGTCGCGGCGGCGGTCGCAGAGCTGCCGACGACGCGGCCGCGCTATCTGATGGGTGTTGGAGCACCCGACGATCTGCTGCGAGCCGTCAGCCTCGGCATCGACCTCTTCGACTGCACGCTGCCCACGCGCATGGCTCGCGCGGGCGGGCTGCTCTCGCGGCGGGGGCGGATCAACCTGCGGAATGCGCGCTTTCGGCGCGAGCCGGGCCCGCCCGAGCCCGAGTGTGGCTGCGCCGTGTGCGAGCGCTACTCGGCGGCCACGCTGCACTGGCTGTTTCAGGAGGAGCACGCGCTGGCGGGGCGGTTGGCGAGTTACCACAACGTGCACTTTCTGTGCGATCTGATGCGGGGCGCGCGTGATGCGATTCTGGCGGGGACATTTCCGGCGTACCGCGATGCGTTCCTTGCAGCTTGGGTGCCCTCGGACCCGGCGGCGGGCCGCGACCAGCGCGCACGATGGCGAGCGGCTCAGGAGCGGCATCGCCAGGCGCGGCGGCAGGCGGCGCGCGGAGGCCAGGGCTGAGCGTGTGCCGCGCCGCCGCCGGGTCTAGCTGCCTGGTTCGGGGAGCCAGGTGTAGCGCGGCAGCGGGCCGCCGAGGAGCGGCTGCGCGTACGCGACGAAGGCCGCCGTAACTGGCCGAGCCGCGTGGTCGCCGATGAACTCAGGCGGCATCTCGCGGGCGCGGTTCGCGACGGCGGACAGGGCCGCGAGGCCGGTCGTCACGCGGTACGGGGCGTCCGAGTGACGGACTAGTGTTACCATGTGCCCGCCTTGGCCGCGCACGGCGGCGCGCACGGCGGCGCGACCCACGGCGAAGGCTTCGCGCTCGTCGACTGGCGATATCAAGGCGCGAGCCATGCGCTGGAGGGAGCCTGGCTTATCGTAACGCGCTCGCACGCCGAGATCGGCACGCAGCCGGCGGCATAGGTAGGCTGCGGGGCTCGGGTAGTAGGGATGGCCGAACGGATCGAGCCATTCGGGCTCGTCGCCCGCGCCCAGCACGCGAATCCCGTCAGGCGTCGGCTCGGTCTGATTCTCGCAGAGCACGATCACCGCGTAGCCGTGGTGTCGATACACGGCTTCTACGTCGGCCAGCACTCTCTCGGCCGTCACGGGCCGCTCCGGCAGATAGACGAGGTGCGGGGCGCTGTCCGTGTGCTGGCGGCCGAGGGCCGCGGCGGCGGCGACCCAGCCGGCCCCGCGCCCCATCACCTCCACCAGCTTGATCGGGTCGGTGAGGCGCATGGCGGCGGTGTCGAGCGCGGCCTCTTGCGCGGAGATCGCCAGGTAGCGAGCAATGCTGCCGTAGCCGGGGCAGTGGTCGGTGGCGGGCAGGTCGTTGTCGATAGTCTTGGGGACGGCGACGGCCTGGAGCGGGTAGGCGGCCGCCGCGGCGGCGCGGCCCAGGCGGTCGGTGGTGTCGGCGGAATCGTTGCCGCCGATGAGCAGGAAGTAACCGACGTCGTGGCGGCGCAGCACGGCGAGGGCGGCGTCGAGGTCGTCGTCGCGCAAGCGGTGGCGGGCCGAGCCGAGCGCAGCGGACGGCGTTGCGCGCAGGCCCGCGATCAGCGTGGGGTCGGCGGACGGTAGGGCTAGCCAATCCTCGGCCAGGAGGCCCTCGACGCCGTGGCGCAGTCCATACACCGCGCTGACCGCGGGCTGGCGGGTGGCCTCGGCGAGGATGCCGGCCAGGCTGCTGTTGATTACCGCGGTGGGACCGCCGGATTGGCCGACGAGCAGGGGGCGCCCGGTCACGGCAGCCGGTCGACTAGCTCGATAAGCTGCTCCGCGTCGAACGGCTTCTCGACGAAGTCCTCGGCGCCAAGCGCCCGCGCGATAGCGGGCATGTCGGCTACCTGGCTGACCGCCCCGGACAACAACACGACCGGCACGTTGGGCGCCGCCTTCCGCAGCTCGGCGAGCACTTCCATCCCATGGTGCGTGCGCATGACGATGTCGAGCAAGATCAGATCGGGCGCCGCCTGGCCGACGACCTCCACCGCGCGGTCGCCGGAGGGGAGGGTGGTCACCTGGTGGCCCTCGTCCTCGAGAATGATCTGGATCAGCTCGAGGATGTGCGGGTCGTCGTCGATCACCAGAACGTGCTTCTTCTTCACGGCCAGCTCTCGACTGTGCGGTGTCGCGCGGCAGGCGCCAGTAGCCCTGTCCGTATTATGACACAGTCTCTGGCGGCCGGCGGACTCGGTACGCTGCTCACGCGGGCGCCGGTGGACCGGCGTCACAGTGGTGCGGCGGCGAGTGGGAGGCCCAAGGCCCGCGCGAGCAGGTCGTCGGGCGCGTCTGGCGTCCAGGCCGGGCGTGCCCGGTAGAAATACTCGGTGCCGATGAAGCGGCGCTCCAGATCGGGAGGGAGCAAGCGTGCCCAGGAGGAGGGCGTTACCTGAGTACGGTGCGCGGCACGG
The DNA here is from genome assembly GCA_035293805.1 of Chloroflexota bacterium. Taxonomy (GTDB): domain Bacteria; phylum Chloroflexota; class UBA6077; order UBA6077; family JAJPHF01; genus JAJPHF01. The sequence goes on from DATGMD010000001.1 coordinate 39,897, forward strand.
GCGGCCTTCTTCACCTCAAGCGCGGCGCCGACGTCCAGCGCCAGGCTGATGGGCAGCGGCGCGGCCGGGCGCGTTGCCGGGGGGCGAGGCCGCGCGGCGGCTGGGAGGCGGGTGTCTAGCGCCGCGCGCAGCTCGTCGCGCAGTCCGGCGGGGCGCGCGGCGTAGTAGAGCGCCTCGGGTTGCCACGGGGGGCCGAGATCGGGCGAGACTGGCTCCCCGGCGAGGTCGAACGCCGCCGTGGCGTGGCGGCTGGCCGCCACGTGGTCTGGGTGGCCGTAGCCGCCGTCTGGCGCCCAGGTAGCGACCACGGCGGGGCGGACGGCGCGGATCGCGGCCACCAGTGTGCCGACCACTACATCCGCGGCGGCACGCACGAAGGCCGCCGAGTGGTCGTTCGCGGGGGTGCCGAGCATGCCGGAATCGCGGTAGGCGAGCAGCCGCAGCTCGTGGACGCCCAGCAGCGCGGCCGAAGCGCGCAGCTCGGCCTCGCGCACGGCGCCCAGTGTCTCCGGCGTCGCGAGCATGGGATCCGCGATCTCGCCGACTTCGCCGCGCGTCGCGCACACCAGCGTGACCTGGCCGCCTGCCTGGGCGGTGAGATGGATCAGGCCGCCAAAGTGCAATACCTCGTCGTCAGGGTGCGCGGTGACTACCAGCAAGCGGGCAGGAGCCATCGGCGGCACACTCCTTGGCTAAACTTGGTTTCCGGGATGCGGGACCTTCGCGTCATTGAAGCGCTCGCACGGCCGGCCAGCCGCTCGGAGGCCCACGCGAAGATCAGGTGTCCAGTAGCTCGGGAACGACGATCTCCTCGACATCGAGCACGCGGTCGGCCATTCCCTGCTCGTGGACGTAGCGAGCGACGGTGGCGAGGGTGTGGCGATTCGCCGCCAGCCCATAGGGGAACGGATCGTCGCCGAAGGTGGCGCGCGACTCCTCGGCGTAGGCGATCTGCAGCGGGAGGCTCGACGTCAGGAACACGCCCTGGCGGAGCGCCTCGTAGGCGCGGCGCTTGGCCTCGACGAACGCGTCGTAGAGCCGGCGGGCAAGCGAGCGGTCGCGCTCGTAGACGTGGCGGCGGATGGCGACCAGGTGCATGATCGGGAAGTGGCCGGTGCGGCGAAAGTAGTCGGCTTCCACGCGCGGATAGTCCGGGAACAGACGGCGGACGCGCGGCGAGCCGGCCTCGATGCAAGCGGGCTTGCGGGGCGAGATGAGCGCGTCGATCTCGCCCCGCTCCAGCAGCTCGCTCAGCGTACGGCCGGGGGGCGCCTGGGTGATGTGCAGGCCGGCCGGCAGCGGCAGCTTCAGCTTCTCGGTGTCGCCGCGCACCCATTGCAAGTCCTCGGGACGCACGCCGTACTCGTCCTGCAAGATGCCGCGCGCCCAGAAGTTGGCCGTCTGCAGGTACTCGGGAATGCCGACGCGCCGCCCGATCAGGTCGCGCGGCTGGTCGATGCCGGCGTCGGCGTTTACGTAGATCGAGTTGTGGCGAAAGACCCGCGAGGGAAACACGGGCAGCGCCACGAACCGCTCGTCGCCGCGCGCCCGCTCGATGATGAAATTCGAGGAGGACAACTCGCTCGCGTCGAACTCCTCGGTCGAGAACATGCGCCGGAAGATGGCGTTGGGTAGGTCAACGACGTACTCCAGCTCGATCCCCTCCGGCTGGACCTCGCGAGAGATGAGCGGCAGGGTGCGGTCGTAGGCGACCCCGTTGAAGCGCAAGCGCACGGCTTCTCCTCTCTTCGGACCGGAGTCACGCCTCCACGGCCTCTTTGAAGCGCCGGATCGCCTCGATGTGCGCCCGCGGCGACGCGAGCCCCGCGCGCATCGTGTTCACGCTCAGATAGTCGGCGCCCACGTCGCGCCACGCCTGCACCGTCGGGGCCCAGTCCGCTTCCGGCGTCTGCGCGATCGTTAGGCGCCCCTCGACGCCCACGTCCTCGGGCCGACGACCGGCCGCGCGCACGTACTCGCGCAGCCGCGCGAGCATCTCGGTCAGCTCCGGGCCGGGCGCGGCCTGCGGGAACCAGCCATCGGCCAGGCGCGCGACGCGGCGCAGCACCGCGTCGGCGGTGCCGCCCATCCAGATGGGGATGGGCCGCGCGGGCCGCGGGTTGATGCTGACGCGGTCCAGGGTGTGGTACTTGCCCTGGAATTCGACCAGATCTTGCGACCAGAGGCGCCGGAGCACCGCGACCTGCTCCTCGATGCGGGCGCCGCGGTTCCTGAAGCTCTCGTTCAGCGCCTCGTACTCGACGAAGTTCCAGCCGATGCCGACGCCGAGGCGCAGGCGGCCCTCGCTTAGCGACTGCACCTCGGCAGCCTGCTTGGCGACCAGGACCGTCTGCCGCTGCGGCAGGACCAGGACGCCGGCCACGAGGCGCAACTGGGTGGTGAGGGCCGTGAGGTAGCCGAAGAGCACGAACGGCTCGTGGAAGGCGCTTTCATGAGTGTACGGCGGCGGGCGCTGCCCCGCGAAGCGGTCGGGGTGGCCGCCGACGACGTGATCGAAGACGAGCAGGTGGTGATAGCCGAGACTCTCGGCGGCCTGCGCGTAATCGCGAATCACGCTCGGGTCGTTGCCGATCTCTGTCTGCGGGAACACGACGCCTAGCTTCATGCCGCTGTCCCTTTCACGCCGCCGTGCGCTGGGACGCGAGAGCGCCCCGGGGGATGGTAGCGCCGCGTCCCGCGTCTCGGCAATCGCCGCGCGACGCCGGCCGACAGCACCGGGGCGCCAGTGAAGTTATCCGAGGAACGGTCAAACGATGCTCCCTCCTTGGATGGCGAATTGCTAGGCCGGGCGCGGGTTGGCGCGCGCTGGTCGGGCGCGGAAGGTCGCATCGTTTACTCCGTACGATACTCCCCCGGGGGCCTGCCGCGGGCCGGGCCGGCGGGGAGGCCCCGGGCCGGGCGCGGGCGGCGGGCGGGGGGGAGGCGTGTACGGCGTAAGATACGCGACCACGTCGCGCCGGACGGCGGGCGCTCTCTGGCGCGCCTCGCGGCCGGGAATCCTTCCGACCGGCGGTCTATCCACCGGGGCGCGCCCTCACCCCGGCCCTCTCCCAGGGGGAGAGGGGGAGGGACGCCCCAGCACCGGATTCGCCAGGACACCGAGCCGGGTGGCGATCCGGCTGGGCGCCGCAAGCGGTGCGCCTATAAGATACCGGGTTGGCGGGGGGGCGATCGTCCGGCGGCGCCGGCGGGCGCGAGGCGTGGCGGCGCGGGTGCCGGGCGGGGCGCGGCGGCCGGGGCAGCGCGGCGCCGGCAGAGTGGCAGCGGATAGGGCGCGCGTGTTGCTGGAGTTGACACTGGGCGGAGTGGCCGCTACGATTCCTGACGCCAAACTGCCCCGAGTGCAGGCCGCGGGCGGCGAGGCGGCAGGGTGGGGCTTGGCCGGCTCGCTGCAGCGGTTTGGAGCGTAATCGGGGCGCGCAGCGTCGACCGGGCGGCAGGGGACGAGCCCCTCCCCTACGTTGGCTGATTGTGTGGCCCGGCCCGCCTTCCGTTGGCGATCCCCCGTGTCGGCCGGGCGGCAGGGGACGAGCCGCTGCCCTGCGACGCGGTCGCTAGATGGGCTGGGATTAGCAAGCGCGGCCGGGTGGCGGGGGACGAGCCCCGGCCCTACGAGCAGGCGGGGGCCGAGACTGAGTACTGAGCGGCCGGGAGCGCCCGGGTGGCAAGGGGCGTGCCCCTCCCTGATATGGCGCGGGGCACGTCTGGCAGCGCGTGCCGCGCGCCATCGGACCGCATAGCGATCGGGGGCGCCAGGGCGTCTACATGCTGCGGGCCGCAGCCGGGCGAGGCGCTGTACCGGCAGGACGGCGGGGAGACAGACGCGCGCCCTAGCCGTCAGGGTGAACGCCGGAGAGATCTGGCATGGGTGGCCACGCGAGGGGATGGCGGGGGAAGGTATGTGCTTGCGCTTGCTGGTGGTCGCGGTGTGGAGCCTGACCGTGGTCGCGTGCGGGCAGGCGCAAAGCCAGGCTAGTCCCGCGGCGCCCACCGCGGCGCCATCTGTCGGAGCGAACGGCGGCGCGGCGGGCGCCCTTGCGAGCGCGCCGACTGCCCCGGCCGCGCGCGAGGCGCCCGTCACGATCCACGTCGCGGGCGCAGGGATCAGCGGCAATCTCATGACGGCGTGGGCGACGTACGAGGGGGGCTACTTCAAGAAATACAACCTAGACGTGGACGGGGTGCCCGATATCGCGGCCAGCACGACGGCAGTCCAGGCCGTCATCGCGCGGGATATCGACGTGTTGAACATCACGCCGAACGCCGCAATCGAGGCGAGCCTGAAGGGCGGCACTGACCTGGTGGCCATCGCCAACCCGCCGCCGGGCACCGGCTTCTGGCTGTATGCGGCGCCGGAGATTCATTCACTGGAAGACCTGCGGGGCAAGATCGTCGCCGCGAATCAGGTGGGCACGTCCACCTACTACGCCGTCGACTACGCTTTCCGCGAGCGCGGCATGGTGGCTGGCCGCGACTACGACATACTTTCGGTGGGGAACCAGGCCGCGCAGCTTGCCGCGCTGGAGCAGGGGAAGGTGCAGGCGGGCGTATACTCGGCGCCGACCACCGCCAAGGCGCGCAAAGCCGGGATGGTCGAGCTGCTGGATCTCAACTACGTGCCGTTCAACGCAAACTCGGTCATCGTGCGGCGCGAGATGCTGGACGATCCGGCCGGCCGAGAGGCGCTCACACGGTACCTCAAGGCGACGGTCGAGGCGATCGCGCGGCTGCGGCAGGACAAGGCGTTCGCGGTGCAGGTGCTCCAGAAGTACCTGAAGGAGGAGGACCCTGAGTCGCTGGACGAGGTCTACAACGCCTACGTCCCGAAGCGCGTGCCCCTGGTGGTGCCCGAGGCGATACCACCGGTACTGGAGTCGATTGCCGAGCGCGATCCGACCGCCCGCACCGCCAATCCCGAGCGCTTCTACGACAACAGCATCGTGCAGGAGCTTCAGGCGTCGGGCTTCATCGACAGCCTGTACAAGTAGGCGCGTCCGGCCGCGTTCACTGGAACGTGGCCGAGGGACTGATGCCGTCCACCGACTGTTCCGCCACGCGGAAGTACATCTCGCGGAGGGGCAACTCGAGATCGCTGGCGCGCGCGACCTCGGCCGCGAAGCCCTCCTGCAGCGAGGCCCGCGCGGCGCCGACCTCGCGGAAGAGCGCGGGCTCGTCGATCGTCGTCAGCTTGCCGTCGCGGACGACGACCGCGCCGTTCACGATCACCCGGTCGATCGAGGCGCCATTCTCGCAGTACACGAGCTGGACCGGCAGGTTGTTGTCGGCGGCCAGGTGGTACGAGTCGCGGCTGAGGAGCACGAGGTCCGCGCGCTTGCCGGCCTCCAGCGAGCCGATCTGGTCGGCCAGGCCGCAGGCGCGGGCGCTCTCCAGCGTGGCCATGCGCAGCACCTGGAGCGCGCTCGGCCACTCGCGGTAGTCCACCTGGTTGGACGTGTGGAGCAGTCCGGCACAGCGCATCGCCTCGTACATGTTGAGGTGGTCGCTCGAGCAGGGGCCGTCGGTGCCGAGGGCAACGTGCACGCCGCGCTGGAGCATGGCGCGCACGCGGGCCACGCCGCTGCCCAGCTTCAAGTTGCTGGCGGGATTGTGGACGATGGTCGCCCCGGCGCGGGCCACTAGGTCCAGCTCCTGGTCGGTTAGCCAAACGCAGTGGGCCATCGACACGTCGCCGCGCAGGACGCCGAGGGCCTCCAGCCGCCCGACGAGCGTCGTACCGAAGTGCAGGCGACATTGGAGCGCGTGGGCCTTCGCCTCACCGCAGTGGAGGTGCATACCGACGCCGTACTTGTCGGCGAGGCCGCGACAGCCCTGGAAGAGCCCGTCGCTGAGGCGATGGACGGCCGACGGGCCGACCAGGCAGGAGATGCGGGAATTGCGGCGGCTGAACTGGGCCAGGAACCCCTCGTAGGCGTCGAGGCTTTGCGCTGTCTCCTGCGCCGTTACCCAGTCGGCCGCAGCCTGGACGCGCGCTAGCTCGGCTTCGTCCAGCGGCAGCGTGTCCTCCCAGGGGAGGTCGGCGAGGATGTAGGCGACGGCGGCGCGCACGCCCACCTCCTCCATCGCCTGCACTTCGTGCTCCATGCCCGCGTAAGGCAACGTGGGGCTGGCGAAGTAGTGGTCGAGGCAGGTGGTGGTGCCCGTCCGGAGCATCTGGGCGCAGGCGAACAGCGTGCTCAGGTAGAGCTGCTCGCCGCTGAGGCGCTGAATCGGCGCCCGCATGCGAAGACGCCAGATGTCGAGCGGGAGCTGCTCGAAGCTGCCGCTGAACAGGGTGGCATACGTGTGGGTATGCGCGTTCACGAGGCCGGGCGTGGCGACTAGCCGCGCGCCGTCGATTACCTCGTCGTACTGCTCTTGGCGGCGAGCGGCGTCCGGCGGCCCCACGTAGGTTAGCCGTTCCCCTTCAACGACCACGTCACCGGGCGTCAGGATCGTGTTGTCAGGATCCATCGTCAGGACGGTCGCGTCGCGGATCAGAAGTCTAGTCACGATCGGCCTCCCTGGGCGGGTGCTGACACAGGCTAAACCAGGCGGGGCGATGGCGCAACTGGCGGCGGCCGGCCCTGCCCAGTGTATAGTAGCGGGAACGAGCCGAGCGCTCGTTTCACCTCGTGGAGCCGAGGAGCCGGAATGTCGCTTGGAGCGCGCCGTAACGCTGCAATAGCAACAGTCGCAGCGACAATTGTGTTGATGGCAGTGGCGGCCTGCGCGCAGCCGGCGCGGCCGGCCGCGGGGCCAGATGGGGCTGGCGCGGGCGCCACCGCGCCAGCGGCCGCACCGGCGCCCCAGCACCTGCGCGTTGGCGTCGCGGGCGTGAGCGCGGCGCTCGCACCGGTCTGGATCGCGGCGAAGGGAGGGCTGTTTCAGCGGTACGGCCTCGATGTCCAGCCGGAGGTGCTACAAGGGGGGACGCCGACCATCCAGGGCTTGCTCGGGGGCGACTACCAGTTCATCGAGACGAGCGGCGTGGACCTGCTCTCCGCCCGCCTCGGCGGCGCAGACGTGCGCATTCTCGGAGTCCACATCAACACGCTTCCCTACAGCATCGTGGCGGGACCGGAGATCAGCGAGCCGACGGCGCTGAGGGGCAAGCGCATCGCGGTTAGCCGCGTCGGCACCTCGTCGGACTTCGCCGTGCGGTACGCGCTCGACCGCATCGGTCTGCACGCGGACAGCGACGTGACGATCGTCGGGACGGGCAATCAGGCGACACGGTTTGCCGCGCTGAAAGGCGGGTCGGTTGACGCTGCCGTGGTGTCGCCGCCACTAAACGTGCTGGCCAGCAAGCTGGGGCTGCGGGAGGTCGTGAGCCTGTCGGGGCTGGGCGTGGAGTACGCGCACGAGGCCGTGGCGACCAGCGGCGACTACCTGAAGGCGCATCCGGAGACGGCGGACGCGTTTCTGAAGGGCTACGTCGAGAGTCTGTACCTATGGAAGGCGGACCCGGCGCGCACGAAGGAGCTGCTCGCCGACTATCTGGCGTTCGATCCGTCGGCGCAGGAAGAGGCGCAGTCGCTGGACGAGACGTGGATCGCCTACCGCGACCTTCTGCCGGACGTGCCGCGTCCAACGTGGGCCGGGCTCGACCTGATCTTCAAGGAGCGGCCAGCCGGGACCGACGAGAACTCGGGCGCCGGCTACGCCGGCCTGGTGGACGAAGGGCCACTGAACCAGCTGGAGAGCAGCGGGTTCTTCGACCAGATGCGCGCGGAGTATCCCCGCTGAGCCCCGAGGACGGCCCGGGAGGGCCAGCCCAGCACGGCGCCGCGTCTCGGCCTGCCTCGGCTGGGCCGAGCAGCTCGCCTCCGGTTGGGTGTCCGGAGCGCGTGGCGCTCGTCGCCATTACGCGCGGAGGTGCGCGGCTGGCGGCCGCCGTCGCGCAGGCGCTGCCCGGGGCCGAAGTATACGCCTCGCCGAAGTGGCGGGCGGAGGCAGGCTCCGACGCCCAGCCGCTGGCCGGGGGCGTCGGCCGGGAGGTGGGCAGACTATTCGCCGCGTATGACGGCCTGGTGATCTTCGCGGCGGTGGGAGCGGCGGTCCGGCTCGTGGCCCCCCACCTGCGGAGCAAGGGCGAGGACCCGGGCGTCGTGGCCGTGGACGACGCCGGCCGGTACGCGGTCGCGGTGCTCTCGGGCCATCTCGGCGGCGGCAACGCTCTGGCGCGACGCGTCGCAGCGGCAATCGGAGGCGAGCCGGTCATCACGACGGCCTCGGAGGCCCACGGGCTGCCCGCGGTGGACCTGCTGGGACGGGCGTGGGGCTGGCGGCTGGAGCAGCCGGCCGCGGCCAAGCGCGTGAGCGCGGCGCTGGTGAACGGGGAGCTGGTTGGCGTGGTCCAGGAGGCCGGTGAGACGAGCTGGTGGCCCGCCGACGCGCCGCAGCTGGTAAGCTACGAAAGCCCCGAGGCGTTGGCGGCGTCAGGGCTGCCGGGCATCGTCATCATGGACCGCCTGTTGCCGGACCTGCCGCCCGCGGACCGGTGGGTGGTGCTCCGCCCGCGCACCCTGGTGCTGGGAGTTGGCGCGAGCAGCGGGGTCACGACTGACGAGATCGAAACGCTAGCGCGGGCGGCGCTCGCAGGCGCCGGGCTGGCGTGGGCAAGTCTGGTCGCCGTCGGCACGCTGGACCGCAAGGTGGGGGAGCCGGGCATCGATGCGTTCGCGGCGCGGCACGGACTATCCCTGCACGGCTACGCGGCCGACGCGCTTGCCGCGGTCGCGGTGCCGCACCCGTCGGGGACGGTGCAGCGCCTCGTCGGCACGCCGTCGGTGTGCGAGGCGGCCGCGCTGCTCGCCGCGCAGGGCGGGCCGCTCGTGGTAGCGAAGCGGAAGAGCGCGCGCGCGACGGTGGCGGTGGCGCGCCGCGCCGCGGCCGGGGAACCGGCCGCGGCGGGCGAGACGGTTGCGGCGGGCGAGACGGGGTGAGCGTGGAGCGGCCGGGCGGCGGGCTCGACCCTGGCGACGCGCCTCCCGGCGCGGGCCGGCTGTTCGTCGTTGGCCTGGGGCCGGGCGACCCGGCGCTGCTGACACCGCAAGCGCGGGCCGCGCTGGAGTCCGCCGACGTGGTCGTCGGCTACGCGGCCTATCTGGAGCACGTGCGCGTGTGGCTGCCCGGCGGGGACTACCGGCCGAGCCCGATCGGCGACGAGCAGGCGCGGGCGCGCGACGCGCTGGGGCTGGCGGCCGCGGGGCAGAGCGTGGCGCTCGTCTCCAGCGGCGACGCCGGGGTCTACGGCATGGCGAGCGTGGCGCTGGAAGAATGGGAGCGATGGCCGCCGCCGCGCCCGCCGCTGGCGGTGGTCCCGGGCGTCACGGCGCTGCTGGCCGCCGCGGCGCTGTTGGGGGCGCCCATCGGCCTGGATTTCGCGGCGGTGAGCCTCAGCGATCTGCTGGTGCCCTGGCCAACGATCGCGCGGCGGCTGGAGGCCGCTGCAGCGGGGGACTTCGTGATCGGGCTGTACAACCCGGCCAGCCACGGCCGCCGCTGGCAGCTTGCCGAGGCGTGCGCGATCCTGCGGCGACACCGGGCCGACGACACGCCGGTAGGCGTCGTCCGCGACGCTTTTCGCCCCGGCCAGCGCGTTGGCGTCGTGCCGCTGGGCGCGCTCGCGGCACAGGCCGTCGACATGCTGACGATCGTGCTCGTCGGCAGCAGCCAGACGCGCCGCGTGGGGGAATACCTGCTCACGCCGCGAGGGCGTGCGGCGCGAGGCTAGGGGTTTGGGATGGCGGTTGCGGCGCCGACGGCCGTGGTGACCGGCTCGCCCAGGGGGATCACCAGCGGCGGATCGTTGGGATCGGCGGCGTAGGTGAGCGCGAGCGCGGGCACGCCCGTGCGCACCGGGAAGGCCACGTTGCCCACGATCTCGCCCGCGAGCCGGTTGCCCTCCAGTGCGCCATAGAGGAGCTCGTCGGGCACGCCCAGGGCGGCGGGGGGGTGGTCGGTCTGGTCGGCGGTGCGGACGCGGAAGTGGAAGGCATCGTAGAGGACCGGCTCACCCGCGATGCTCTCCAGCCGCAGCCGCAGGGCCAGGTACTCGAAGCCCGGGTCGGCCGGTGTGCCGCGGTCGGTGTAGGGGCGCGTGGCGCCGAGCACGGTGACGCGGAGGTTGCCGCGCGTGCCCGCGGGCGCGGGGATGGCCTGGGCGCGGCCTTCGGCGAGCGCCTGGGCCTGGGCGGCGGCCTGGAGGAGGCCCTGCCGACCCTGCTCGACGGCCGCGGCCACATCGGGGCCGGGGTCCTGGCCAGTGGCGGCGGCCACCAGCAGCAAGCGTCGCGCGCGGTCGAGGGCGTCGAGCGCGCTGAGCAGCGTGCGGTGGACGCCCTGCGCGCTGGAGGGCGGGCGCTGGTCGCGCGCCTGCTGGATGAGCGCGCCCCAGCTATCGAGCGCCAGCGCCAGGTCGCGGCGCCAGCCTGGGTCGGCCAGGTCGAGCGAGGCGGGCACGGCTTGAACGACGGTCATCTCGCGGGCCTGGTGCGCCTGCAGCCAGTCGAGATAGTCTTGCTCGGGACTGGCGGCGACGGGCGAGGCCGCCGCAGCGGGCGTGGCAGCGGTCGGCGTTGGCGCCGCTTGCTGCGCCGGGGCGGTCGGGGTTGGCGCCGCTTGCTGCGCCGCAGCGCCGCGGGAGGCGCCCTGGGCGACGAGCGCGAGGAGCGCGACGGCGACGAGCAGGGCCGCGGGCGCCCTCATCGCGCGCCGCGGCATCCCCGTAATTCCTTTCGACAAGCCCCGTGTCTCCTTTAGCTCGACATTCGGTAGGGAAGCGCTCGCTGCGGGGGCGTCAACGGGCGCCGCGTGCTGCGGTGGGCGCCGCGCCTCCCGGCTCATCGCCATACTGACACATTTCGCCGGCCGCGGTCGACCGAAAGGGAATTGTGTTCGCGGCCCGGGGCGATCGTGTATGCTGCCAGGCGGGGTGAGGAGGACGACGTGACCGCACGGGCCGGCGGTTGGCTACTGACAGTAATGGGAGCGCTTCTGGCGATCGGGCTGGCGGGCGCGGGGCGCGCGGCGGCCGCGCCGAACGCACAAGTGCCGACCGATCCCGCGTCGCTGGCGCGCGGTCAAGAGATCTACGCGCAGATGTGCGCGATGTGCCACGGGTTGCAGGGCCGGGGCGACGGGCCGCTGGCGCGCACGATGGTGCCGCGGCCGGCGGACTTCCGCGTCCACATGGCGGAAGGGCACACCCCGGAGCAGCTATTCGACTGGACGAGTAACGGCGTGCCGGACACCGCCATGCAAGGGTTCGCCAATGACCTGAGCGTGGAGGACCGGTGGAACGTTATCGGTTACCTGCAGACCTTCGCCCCCGCCGAGCAGTAAGTCGAGGAAGCGCCGTGCCGCCCCCGCTGGTCGCCGCGATGGTCGCCGCCGCCCTGACGCTGCTCGTCGCGCTGGCCCAGCCGCTTGCCGACGCCGCTTCGGCGCCGCTGCTACAGCAGCCGCCGGCCGGCGTGAGCGGGCGGCTGATCTTGCCGCGGAACCGGGACCTGTGGCAGATGGGCGCGGCGACGGGCACGGATGAGCGACTGTTCGCCGGCCCGACTCTTACCAGCATCACCCAGGCGTCGTGGTCGCCCGACGGTCGGCGCGCGGCGTACTCGCTGTTCCGCTTCTGGCGGCCGGATCGCCCGCCGGGCTCGGACCTGTACGCGATCAGCGCCGACGGCGGTGACCCGACGACGGTGCTGCCGGCGGTCGGGGAGGACGTGTCGTTTACTGAGCCGGTTTGGACGCCGGATGGGGCGAGCCTCGTCTACACGGCGATCGTGAAGGTCCCGGACAGCCGCTACGGCGAGACCACGAACCAGATCGAGCGCGTGGCGGCCAGCGGCGGCGAGCGGCAGCTGCTGGTCGCCGATGGCTTCAGCCCGGCCGTCAGCCGCGAGGGCCGGCAGATGGCCTTCTTGCGAGCGCCGGCGGGCGCGATCGACCAGGACGTGACGCTGTGGGTGGCCGATGCGGACGGCCAGAACGCGCGGGCGGTGCTCGACGACAAGCGCTTCAGCAGCCTGGCGTTTCCGCGGTTCTCGCCGGATGGCCAGCGCCTGGCGTTCGCCGCTGTCGGCGGCCCGGCCGCCATTCGCCGTGAGGTGGGCGCGCTGCCGCCGCTGCCGGGGCCGAGCGTGGCCGCGGCTCACGGCCTGCCGTGGGACCTGTGGGAGATCGGCGTGGACGGCAGCGGCCTGCGGCGGCTCACGGAGCTGGCGGAGGACGATCCGTCGGTGGCCTACTCGCCTGATGGCCGCTGGCTGGCGCTCCAGGGCGGCACGGGCGTGTATCTTATAGACTTGAGCACGACGGCGCTCTATCACATCAGCGACGCCGTTGGGTTTGGAGGAATGGACTGGACGTCCTAGTGCCCCCCCGCCCGCGCCCCGCGGTCCCGCCAACCCTGAGGAGCTGGCCCGTCCGCCGCCGCGCCCGCCTTGCCGCCGCCTGTCTGGCCGCGGGGCTGGCGCTGGCCGGCGTGCTCGGCTGCGCGCCCGGGGGCGGCGCCGGCGCGAAGCCCGGCACGAATCCGAGCAACGTGCAGTCGGCGCCGCTGCCGGCCGAGGCGACCGGGGTGCTGACGTATCAGCGAGACGGCAACGTGTACGCGCTACCGCTCGACTCCAAGGCCGAGCGCAAGCTCACCGACTTCCCGCCGCAGAGCCAGGCGGTGTTCAGCGCGCGCTCGCCCGACGGCTCGCAGCTGGCGTATGTCCGTGTCGAGGGGTTTGGCTCGACGATGTGGCTGAGCGATGCGACGGGCGGCGGCGAACGCAAGCTGATCGACGAGTCCGCCTCGTACGCGACGCTCGAGTATCCGCAGTGGACCCCGGACGGGAAGGGGATCGTCTACACGTACCACGGCTTCGTAGTCGAGAACGGCTCGATCAAGGGGGAGACGATCCGGGCCGAGCGGGTCGACGCGGCGACCGGCGAGCGCACGACGCTCGCGCCCGATGCCGAGGGGCCGACCATGGCCCCGGATGGCACGCTGGTGTTCACGCGGCTGACTCGCGCTGGGGTGGAGATGGTGCAGCTCGACCCGGCGGGCAACGAGAAGGTGCTGCTGTCGGACCGGAGCTTCGTGAACATGGCGGCGCCCCGCTACTCGCCGGATGGCAAGCACATCGCCTTCCGGGCCTACGGGAACGGCCCGAGCGTGGGGACGCGCGTGGAGCCCCAGGCGCCGACGGCCGGGGGGCTGGCGACGGCCGTCGGCGCGCTTGCGCGCCAGCTGCTGCCGGGTGTGGCATACGCGCACGGAGAGCCGTGGGACATCTGGATGGTCGAGGCGAACGGCGGCGGCGTGCGGCAGCTGGCCAAGCTCACCGAGGACGATCCGACGGTGACCTGGTCGCCGGACAGCCGGTTCTCGGCGGCGTCGGGGGGCACGGGCGTCTACGTTATCGACGCTAGCAACGGGCAGATCACGCAGCTCGAAACCGTCGGCGGGTTCGGGGGCATCGACTGGACGCGCTAGCGGTCGCTCGGCCCCCCGCGCGGGTGGGCGGCGGCCGGAAGTAGGAGTTTCATGCACTTCGACTTGCAGCAGCTAATCATCACCGCGGGCTATCTCGGCGTCTGGGCGATCATCTTTGCGGAGTCTGGCCTGTTCTTTGGCTTCTTTCTACCGGGCGACAGCCTCCTGTTCACCGCGGGTTTTCTGGCCTCGCCCGCGGCGCGCCGCATCTGGGAGACCGTCGGCGGCTCGCACGGGGGAGGGTTTAACATCGCCATTCTGGCGGTGGGCTGCTTCGTCGCGGCGGCGGCGGGCGACAGCGTGGGCTACGCCTTCGGCAAGTTTGTCGGCCCGCGCATCTTCACGCGGGAAGACTCCCTGTTCTTCCACCGCAAGCACCTACTCCGGGCGCACGAGTTCTACGAGAAGCACGGCGGCAAGACGATCGTGCTGGCGCGGTTCCTGCCCGCCGTCCGCACGTTCGCGCCGATCGTGGCCGGGGTGGGGGAGATGCCGTATCCCCGGTTCCTGTTCTTCAACCTCATCGGCGGGGCACTGTGGGCACTGGGCCTCACCGTGGGCGGGTATTTCCTAGGGAGCGTGATCCCGGACCCGGACCGGTATCTCCTGCCGATCATCGCCGTGATCATCGTGCTGTCCATCCTGCCCACGGCGATCCATCTGTGGCGCGAGCGGCGGAGCGCGTTGGCGTAAGGCTAACCGGTCGCGGACCCCGGCGATAGGGGCGGGTCCACACCCGGTTGGCGGGATGAGGCGCGCTCGTGGCACGCAGGCTGCCGCGCCGGGACTGGGGCAGTGGCGCTGGCGGTATGCCGCGCCGTAGGCCGCGGACGGGCACGAGACCGGCCCTTGTGCAAGGCTGGGTGCTCATCTCGCAAGCGGCTGCAGGCAGGCGGCTGGCGCGGCGGTTGCCCAGTGGCTGGCGGGTTGGTATGCTTCGGTTGGGAGCCCGCCGGGGCGCGGCGCCCGCATCCCGTGGAGGAACGATGCTCGCTACGAAGCCGGCGCGGGAGATCCCGCCGAATACTTACGAGCCCTGGGACGACATGCCCGCGGACTACCGGGAGGCGGTGGTCAAGATCCTGACGATTCAGGCGCGGATCGAGACGGAATACCCGATGTTCCCGGAGCGGACGCTGGTGCCGGCCATGCGGCTCGCGCCCACGCCCGACGATTGGGTGCGCTACGCGTCCTACTGGGCACAGGAGTGCCAGCACGCGAGCTACTGGATACGGATGCTGGCCGACCTGGGCATTACGGTGGACGAGCAGTTCATGTCCACGCCGAAGCCCATCTACATCTTCGACATGCGCGATCCCGCGGACACGTGGGTCGAGTGGGCCTATTTCAGCCTGTTCGCCGACCGGCAGGGCGCGTACATGGGCTGGGAGTGGATCGACTCCAGCTACGCGCCGTTTGCGCGCGTGGCGGAGCGCAGCTGGCGCGAGGAAGAGGGCCACGCGCAGATGGGGTACGAGATCCTGCGGGACGTGTGCGCCACGCCGGAGGGGCGGAGGCAGGCGCAGGAGAAGCTGGAGCTCTGGTATCCCGCGGGGTTGGACATGTTCGGGCGCTCGGACTCGGAGCGGCAGTACGACTACATCCGCTGGGGGTTGCGCCGTCGCACGAACGAGGAGATGCGCGAGGCGTTCCGCCAGGAGGTGGACGCCGTGATCCGGGCCGTGGGCCTGGAGCCGCCGGACCCGCTGGCGAACCGGAGATACCTGTGAGAGAGGTCAAGCGCCAGGGCGGTCCGATCGTCGACGTGGAAGTCGTGCCGGAGCTGTGCATGAACTTCCGCAACTGCGTCCGCATCGCGCGGGGCGCCTTCCTGCCTGACCCGAAGAGCGGCAAGACGCGGCCGGCGCGCTGGCAGCAGGTAGAGCCGGACCTGCTCTGGAAAGCGGCGTGGAGCTGCCCCTCGGGCGCCATCCGCTTCGTCACCGACGAGGGCTACGTGGTGCCGCGGTGGGACGAGGTGGCCCACTGGGAGAGTGCGCGGCACCGCGGTGCGGGCGCCAAGCCGGAGCAGCCGCTGGAGAAATGGTAAGGCGCGGCTAGCGGCTCGCGCCCGGCGGGTATAGCTCGTCGACGATCGACATGTCGAGCCAGCGCTGGGCGAGCGCGTCCAGGTTCTCGTTGGTGGCCTCTTCGGCATAGAGGTTAAGCGCGGCGACCGCCCCCTCGTGCGAGCCTCGCGGCGGCACGGCGAACAGCTCACCTGCTGCAACCCAGTAGTCGTGGATCGTGGCGGGATCCATCGTCGAGTCGGTGAACTTGCTGATCTCGGCGCTATAGAATGCCTCGTCGGCCTTCAGTCGCACCATCGCGTCGGTGATGCCGCGCACCATGCCGCGGACGACGTCGCGGTTGGCCGCGACGTAATGCTGCGTGCTTACCAGGCCGGTGTTGAGGAGCTGCAACGACGCGGGCGCCTTGTACAGCAGGTTCAAGCCTTGCTTCTTGGCCTCGAACGTTCCTGGCGAGAAGAGGAGCGCGGAGTCCACGCGGCCGGCCGTGAGCGCACCCAGCGTGGACACGGCGTCGCCCGTCGTGAGCACGGCCACGTCCTGATCTGGGGTCAGCCCGTTGACTTGCAGGAAGTAGCGCGCGGTGCGCCAGCTCAGCGAGCCTGGCCCGGATGAGCCCACCGTGTGTCCCTTCAGATCGGCGATGGTCTGGAGCGGCGGGCGCCCCCACAGCTCGCCCGGGGAGTAGGTCGTGGTGACGGCGACCACGACGACGTCGAGGCCTTGCAGGAGCGGGCCGACGCCGCCCGCGCCGAACACGAAGTCGCACTGCCCGGCGGCGAGCGCCGCGTCCACCTGGCCGCCAGCAAAGTACGGAATGTTCGCATCGATGCCCTGCTGTCGGAGGAAGCCGCCATCCTCGGCGGCGAAGATGGGTAGGATCGTATCCGATCGGGACGGGATGCAGGCGATCACGCTGGTGAGCGGCGCATCGGCGGCCGTGCCGACCGCCGCCGGCTGGCCGGCGGCGGTCGGCACGGGCGACACGGCGGCCGCCGCGGCGCTCCCGCTCGGCGCCGCGCCCTGGCCGGATACGGCTGGGGCGGCGGGCGAGCAGGCGAGCGCTAGGGCGAGCAGGGCGGCGAGCGGCGCGAGGCGTGCGGCGAACATCGGTCCTCCTGAGCCGCGGGCGGCTCGGCGCGGGATGCAGCTTGCGCCAGTACCTCGTCAAGGGCGATTTGCAATGGGTTGCCAACTGCCAACCCGTTGCATTGACCGGTGACCGACCACTGAACGCGGTCAGCTAGCGAGCGCCAGCGCGGTGATGCAGGGCAAGCCGTCAATCAGCGTGCGGCAGCCGGCATCGTCCACGGCGAGCACCTCCCCCTCGGAGGTGGCCGCCAGCACGCCGCGCTCGCCGGGACCGGGGCAGAGGTCCATGATGCCGCCGCGCAGGCCCTCGGCGACGGGCTGCCAGGTGGCGCCCGCATCGTCGCTGCGCAAGATGGCGCCGTCGGCGCGCTCCGGGCGCAGCCAGGTGTTCGGCCGGCCGCGGGTGATGCCGAGATACCAGGTGCCCTGCCCGTCCTCCGTCACCGCCATGCCGTAGGTACGGCCGCCGGGCGGCGTGACTTCCTCCCAGTGGTCTGCGTGGTCCAGGCTGCGGAAGACACCCTCGCCGCAGGCGGCCACGACGAGCCCCGAGCGCACGGCGCTGGGCCGCACCTGGTGGACGTCCGGATCGCTCAGGCCCTCGTTGGCCGGCCGCCACGCGGCGCCACCGTCGTCGCTGACCAGCAGGCCGCCGACCTCGATGCCCGCGTACAGCCGGTCCGGGTTTCGCGGGTCCTGCGCCAGATAGCGGGTCCGCGTGCCGAGATCGGGGTTCGGCGGGAACGAGCCGGTGCTGCCGCCACGCCGCACGTCTTCCAGCTCCTCCCAGCCCCCGCCCCGCGCATCGCCCCGATAGAGCGCGGCCGGGATCGTGCCGGCGAGCACCGCGCCCGGCAGAGCAAGCAGCGCGAACAGGGACAGCCGGGGCACGTTGGGCTGCGGGCGCGCCCAGCTCGCGCCGCCGTCGCGGGACACGAACAAGCCCGAGCGCTCGCTGCCAACGTAGACGACGCGCGAATCGACGGGGTCGAGGGCGAGACAGCTCGCCGACCAGTACGTCAAGGCTCGCCCGTTCGGCCTCCAGCGTTCGCCATCGGACGCGAAAGAGCACCAACCGGCCAATGTGGAAGCGTGCAGCGTCGGCTTGGTCCCGTTCGTCGCGCTCATGGTCGCTCCAGTCTTGAGCCGCTAGTCCCGCCGGGCGGCGGGGTGGTCGGGCAAGTTAGACCGCCCTCGCGCGAGCGGCGGCTGTCTGTGCCCGGTAGGGTACGCCTAGCCTCCGCGGGTGTCAACCGAAGGCCGCGCGAGGGGCTGTTTCCGATGCTCGCAGACGTCACGCGGCCGGAATAGGGACTGACGTGTCATAACGCGGTTCCCTTGTCCGGCCGCCGCGCGGCGTGCTACTCTCCCTCGCGAAAGCCATGCGGCTTGTGGCAGTTTCACGCTTCGGGTTTGGAGGACGTGTCTACATGCGGCGACTTCTCCTCGTGGCGCTGTTGACGATGACCAGCCTCGCCGTCGGCGGCGCCCAGCGCGTCCTGGCACAGGACGCCGACGCGACGGCGGCACCGACGACCTTCGGCCAGTTTCTTCGCGCTAGCGGTCTCACGGTAAGCGACGCCGAACTAGCGTACCTCGACGCGGACGAGCGGCTCGAGCAATCGTACATGCTAGCGCTCACGAACCTGCAGCTACTCGCGGCGACGCCAGCCGAGCAGCAGAACGACCAGTGGCGGCAGTCGCTGACCGCCGAACTGAACCGCCTGATCAGCATGGACCCGGCCGGCGTGCCCCAGGCGCCGCCGAGCTTGCAGCGCTTCCGCGACATGGGCATCGAGCACCGCCGCCACATCCAGCAGGCCGCCCAGCAATGGCTGGCGGGCGTGCAGGCGAACGATCCGCAGTGGAACACCCGCGGCGCCGACGAGGAGCGCGCGGCGGGGGAGTCCTACACGGCCTGGATGCAGGAGCTGGCGGCGCGCTTCCCACCACCGCAGTCATCCGACTCGCAGCAACCGTGACCCTGCCGCGGGCGACGCTGTGACGCCCGCGCAGACTCGGTCGGAATCCAATCCGGGGACGGTAAACGGCAGTGGCGGGTAGAGCGAGTTGGGTCGTGGCGCTGGCCGTCGTCTGGCTGGCCGGCTGTCAGTTTGCCAGCGCTCCGCCCAGCGTCGCTCCCAGCGCGACGGCCGGCCGCAGCGCAAGCGCGGCAAGCTCGCCCACCCCGCCGCGCCCGCCCGCGTCGTCTACGCCAGTGCCGCCGACCGCGCTGCCGCGCACTCCCACACCGCAGCCAGTCCGCTCGCCGACCGGCCCGGCCGCGCCGGTCGCGCCGACCCGGACGCCCGCCCTGGCGGCTCGCAGCACGTCCGCCGCGCCGACGCTCGGGCGGGCCGGCGCCCCGAGCGCGACGCCGGGGCGAGGCGCGGATGCCGGCGCGCTGCTGCCCGGGACCCAGGCGCGGCTGACGGGCGACGTCACGCAGTTCGCGGCGAGCGCGCGGGTGATGGAGGTCCAGGTGGACGGCGGGGGCCGGCGGCAAGTGAGCCTGTCTCCGTCGGCTACCATTCGGCGAGCCGATGGCTCAACGGGCAGCGCCGCCGACCTGCGGCCCGGGCAACGGGTCCAGGCGACCGGCCGCGTGAGCGGCGACGCGGGCTTGATCGCGGACGAGGTGCTGTTGCTAGCCCCGCGCTAGCTGGCGGCCGCAGCTTGCTTGTCCAGCTCGAAGCCCGCGTGGAGCGCCCGCACGGCGCGCGCGACGTCGTCGCGCGGCACCACGCAGGTGATGCGGATGTCGGAAGTGGTAATCATCTCGATATTGATGCCAGCCTCCGCCAGGATGCCAAACATGCGGGCCGCGTAGCCCGGCGCGCTCTGGATCCCGGTGCCCACGATCGAGACCTTGGCCAGATCGCTCGCGCTGGCGATCTTGCTGGCGTGGATTGACTCGGCGGCTGGCTGGACCAGGGCGACCGCGCGCTGCAACTCCCCGCGCGCGACGGTGAACGACAGGTCGGTTACGCCCTCGAAGCTGGCCGTTTGGACGATCACGTCCACGCTGACGCCAGCATCGGCCAGCGGCTTGAAGATCGCGTAGGCGATCCCGGGCTGGTCCGGCACGCCGGCCAGCGAGATCTTAGCCACGTCGGTGTCGTGCGCGATGCCCTGGACTCGCTGCCGTATCTCCACGGTGTCCCCCGCGTCGATCAGAGTGCCCGCACCCGGCGTGAAGCTAGAGAGCACCCAAATCGGCATATTGTAAACCTGGCCCAGCTCTACCGCGCGCGGGTGCATCACCTTGGCGCCCTGCTGCGCCAGCTCCAGCATCTCCTCGTAGGCGATCCGCGGAATGCTGCGCGCCTCGGGCACCACGCGGGGATCGGCGGTGTAGACGCCGTCCACGTCGGTGTAGATCTCGCAGCGTTCGGCGCCGAGCGCACAGGCGAGCGCGACGGCGGTGGTATCGGAGCCGCCGCGGCCCAAGGTGGTAACGTCCGCCTCGTCCGTGATGCCCTGGAAGCCCGTGACGATGACGACGTTGCCGGCGCGCAGCTCGCGCTCCAACCGCTCAGGCTGGATCGCCGTGATGCGCGCGCGCGTAAACCAGGCGTTGGTGTGGATGCCTGCCTGGCCGGCGGTGAGCGAGACGGCGGGGCAGCCGCGCGCGCGCAGCGCCATCGCAAGGAGGGTCGCCGAGACGGTCTCACCAGTGGACAAGAGCAAGTCTAGCTCGCGCGGCGCGGGATCCGGCGTCACCGACCGCGCGAGGGCGAGCAGCTCGTCGGTCGTCTTGCCCATCGCCGATACGACCACGACGATGCCGTGGTCGTCGGTGCGGCTCGCGGCCACCCGCTCGGCTACCGCGCGGATTCGCTCGGCGCCCGCCACGGACGAGCCGCCGTACTTCTGGACCAGCGCTTTCATGCCAGCACCCGTGCCCCATTCGTCGCCGCGGCCACGACCAGGGATCGTCCCGCGACGCCAGTTTCTTGCGCGGTCGTGGCGAAGGCGGCGGCCACCGCGTCGGCCGCCGCCGCGACCTCGACGAGCGCGAGCAGCGTCGGGCCCGCGCCGCTCAAGAACGCGCCTAGCGCGCCGGCCTGCAGCGCGGCTGCAAAAAAGGCCGGCATGGCCGGGAACAGCGCGCTGCGCGCCGGCTGGTGCAGTCGATCACGGGTCGCCTCGCGCAACAGCGCGTAGTCCCCGCTGGTGAGCGCGGCGACGAGCAGTGCGGCGCGGCCGAGGTTGTAGACAGCATCGCCCAACGGTAGGGAAGCGGGCAGGAGCGCGCGCGCCGCGGCCGTCGACAGCGGGAAGTCCGGCACGAAGAGCACGGCCTGGAGCGGACGCTCGAGCCGCACGACCGCTTGGACGGGCCCGCGCTCACCGGCCACGCACACGCGCACCCCGCCCAGCAAAGCGGGGGTGACGTTGTCGGGGTGGCCCTCGATCTCGACCGCGAGGTCCAGCAGCTGCGGCACGTTCAACGCGTCGCCGTGCAGCCGATTGCCGACGAGCAGGCCGGCGACGATGGCCGCGCTGCTGCTGCCCAGCCCGCGCGCTAGGGGGATGCCGTTCTCGCAGCGAAGCCGGACGGGCGGCGGGCGCGTGCCGAGGCGCTCGGCGACGCGGGCGAGCGCCCGGTACACCAGGTTCTCTGGGCCGGGGGCCAGCTCGCCGGCGCCCTCCCCGACCACCTCGATGGACAGCTCGGCGCTCGGCTCGACGTACACGGTGTTCGACAGCCCGAGCGCCATGCCGAGCGCGTCGAAGCCGGGACCGAGGTTCGCGCTGGTGGCAGGAACCTGCACGGCGAAGGAGTGCTGAGCGCCGCGTGCTGGGTGCTGAGTCATGGTGGGAGCGGCCTCGGCCATCAGGGAGCGCCCAGCGGCGCGCCGTCCTGCCAGCCGAGCGCCGCCTCGACCGCGGCCACGGCCGGCGCAACCTCCAGCACGTCCGCGGCCATCTTCAGCGCGCGGTCAGGATCCTTCAGGCCGCTGCCGGTGAGCACGCACACGATGGTCTGGCCGCGCAGGTCGAGCCTGCCCTGGGCCACGAGCTTGCGGAGGCCGGCGACGGACGCGGCCGAGGCCGGCTCGCAGAAGATGCCCTCGCCGTGGGCTAGGAGAGCGTAAGCATCCAGGATCTCGTCGTCGGTGACGCAGTCGATCAGCCCGGCCGACTCATCACGCGCGCGGACCGCGTTCGCCCAATTCGCGGGATTGCCGATGCGGATCGCGGTGGCGACGGTTTCCGGCGCGCGGACGATCTCGCCGCGCACGATCGGCGCGGCGCCGGCCGCCTCGAAGCCGAGCATCCGCGGCAGGCGGGTGGTGCGGCCGGCGGCGTGGTACTCCGTGAAGCCGCGCCAGTAGGCGGAGATGTTGCCCGCGTTACCCACGGGGATCGCCAGGATGTCTGGCGCGTCGCCGAGCACGTCACAGACCTCGAAGGCGGCCGTCTTTTGCCCTTCCAGCCGGAAGGGATTGATCGAGTTCACGATGGTGAGCGGGTGGCGCTCGGCCAGCGCGCGGACGACCTCGAGCGCCTGGTCGAAGTTGCCGTCGACCACGACAACGCGGGCGCCGTAGATCATAGCCTGCGCGAGCTTGCCCAAGGCGACGTAACTGGCGGGCACCAGGACGATGGCCGGCAGGTGCGCGCGGGCCGCGTAGGCGGCGGCGGAGGCGGAGGTGTTGCCGGTGGACGCGCAGAGGACGGCCCGACAGCCGGCTTCCACGGCCTTGGCCATCGCCAGCACCATGCCGCGATCCTTGAAGGACCCGGTCGGGTTGCAGCCCTCCAGCTTGAAGTGCAGGGAGGCGCAGCCTAGCTCGTCCACGAGCCGCGTCGAGGCGACGAGCGGGGTGTCGCCCTCGCCGAGACTGAACAGCGGCGTCGCCGGCGTCAGCGGCAGGAACTCGCCGTAGCGCCGTAGGATTCCCAGGTGGGGTTGCACTAGCCCTCCACGCGGATGAGGCTGCCGATGCGGGCCACCGTCGGCAGCTCGGCGATGAGCGCCACCGCGCGCTGCATGGCCGCCTCGTGCGCGCGGTGGGTCATAAGCACGATCTCGGCGTGGCGGAGGTCGCTCGCCGCGTCCACGACCACGTCCTCTTTCTGGATCACGGAAGCGAGGGAGATCTCGTGCTCGCCCAGGACGTGAG
Source organism: Chloroflexota bacterium (assembly GCA_035293805.1). Taxonomy (GTDB): domain Bacteria; phylum Chloroflexota; class UBA6077; order UBA6077; family JAJPHF01; genus JAJPHF01. The sequence continues at coordinate 62,669 of DATGMD010000001.1, forward strand.
TGATCTGGGCGATCACGCCTGGGCGGTCGGCGGCGATCAGCCGCAGATAGTAGCGGGTCCAGACGTCCTGCATCGGCAGCACGCGGCGCGCCTCGTCGAGCGGCGGGAGCAGCCGCGTGAGCGGGCTGGCGGCGCGCGCCTCGCCGCCCAGGCGCCCGGCGTGCAGGCGCTGGGCGATGTCGATGACGTCGGCGACCACGGCGCTGGAGGTGGGGCCGGCGCCCGCGCCCCGGCCGTAGAACAGCACTCGGCCGACCAGGTCGCCCTCGACGCTGACCGCGTTGTAGACGCCGTCCACGTTGGCGAGCAGCGCGTCGGCGGGCAGGAACGCCGGATGCACTCGCAGCTCCAGGCCGCGCTCGGTGGCCCGGCCGATGGCGAGCAGCTTGATCGCGTAGCCCAGCTCGCGGGCGTAGCGGAAGTCGGCGGCCGCCAGGCGCGCGATGCCCTCGGCGTAGACATCGGCGGGCCGCATGCGGGCGTGGAACGCGAGGGTGGCCAGAATGGTCAGCTTGTAGGCGGCGTCGATGCCATCCACGTCGTTACGAGGGTCGGCCTCGGCATAGCCGAGGGCCTGCGCCTCGGCCAGCGCGGTCTCGTAGTCGACGCCCTCACGCGCCATTTTGGTCAGGATGTAGTTGGTGGTGCCGTTGATGATCGCGGTGACTTCCTGGAGGTCGTTGGCGAGCAGATCGAGGCGGAAGGCGCCGATCACCGGGATGCCGCCGCCGACGCTGGCCTCGAACGCCACGTCGACCCCGCGCGCCGCGGCGGACTCCAGAATCTCGGGACCGTACTTGGCCATGACTTCCTTGTTGGCCGTCACGACGTGCTTGCCCCGCTCGATGGCCGCCAGGATATACTGATGGGCGGGCTGCTCGCCGCCCAGCACCTCGACGACGACCTCGATCGCGGGATCATCGAGGACGGCCGCGGGGTTGGTGGTCAGGAGCGCGGGCGCCAGCGCCCGCGGCTTGTCAGGAGTGCGGACCAATGCGCGTTGCAGCACAACGGGGCGGCCCACTCGACGAGCGATGCTGTCCGCCTTGGTGAGGAGCGCCTGGGCGACTCCGGACCCCACGATCCCGAGCCCCAGCATTCCCACGCCGATCGCGCCCTGCATGCCTTGTCTCGCATCTCCGGTTGATCGAGCTGCCGTCGGATGGACCGACCCGAGGGAGCGGCCGCTCGCACAGCGCGCGTGCGGGTGGCCTGGGCCGGTCCGCGCCGCGTGCGCTAGCCCGGGCGTGCACGCGCGAGTAGCGGGCAGGACACGCTATTATAGCCAGCGGAACGAGGGCGGGCCAGCGGGCGCCGGGGGGCCGGTGGTCCCGTTCTTGCAAACGCGGCACTACTTGCTTCGCGCCCCTGGGCATCGCGGGTTGCCGTCGGCTTCCGCCCGGGGGCGTACCCCCGGCGACCACGCGATGGGTCGAGTCCCGGCACCCGGACGGAGGATCGATGGAAAAAGCCGAGGTTGCGAGCCCCCAGGTGCAGCGGGCCTTAGAACTGCTCACGGGTGCGCTGACCTGGGGGCTCATCACGGCGCCTGTGTGGGGTGCTGTATTGGCCCCGGCAAAATGGGCCTGGCTGGCAACCGCGTTTAGCCTGTACTGGCTCTACAAGTCGATGAGCGTGGCGGTCACGGCCACGCTGGCGTACCGTCGTCTCCACGTCGCGCGCGGCTACGACTGGCTGGGGGCGCTGCAGGGCCGCCCCGGCTGGCGGAGCATTCACCACCTGATCGTGTTTCCCTGCTACACGGAGCCCCTAAGCGTGCTCGCCGACTCGCTGCAGCACCTCGTCGATCAGGACTACCCGCGCGACCGGATCAGCGTGCTGCTCGCGTTCGAGGAACGCGAGGCCGGCGCCCCGGCGAAGGCCCGCCAGCTGCAAGAGATGTTCGCCGGGCAGTTCGCGAACCTGTGGACGACGTTCCACCCGGATCGGCCCGGCGAGGTCTGGGGCAAGTCGTCGAACCTGGCCTATGCCGTGCCCTGGGCGCGGCGGGCGCTGGCCGCCGACGCCGCGATCCACCTCGACCGCGTGCTGGTGACGGTCTGCGACGCCGACGCGCGGCTGGATGCCCGCTATCTCAGCGCTCTGACGTACCGGTATCTAGGGGAGCCGGACGCCGACTGCGTCCTTTATCAGCCGGTCGTGCTCTTCCACGCGAACATCCGACGCCTGCCGCTGCCCTTGCGCATCCTGAACAGCATGTACTCGGTGATGCAGCTGTCGCGGATGCTGGTGGGCTTCCGCCTGATCACGCAGTCGAACTACTCGCTGCCCCTGGAGCTGTGCCACCGGGCGGGGTACTGGGACGTCGACGTCATCCCGGAAGACTCGCACATGTTCTTCAAGGCGCTGTTCACGTGTGGGGATCGTGTGCGCGTCGTGCCGCTGTTCGTGCCAGTGTGGTCGGATGCGGCCGAGGGACCGCGCTGGTGGCGCACCGTGCTGAGCCACTACCGGCAGGCCCGCCGCTGGGCGTGGGGCATCTCGGACGTGCCGTACCTCGTCTGGCAGGTGGCGCACGCGGGCCGGCTGCGGCCGGGACCGCGCTACATCCACGCGGCCCACTACGCGCACGAGCACTTTCTCTGGCCGAGCCATTGGTTCTGGCTGGTGGGCAGCTTCAACCTGCTCCCCTTTCTGGCACCCAGCTTCGCGGCCAGCGAGATCGGTCGGAACCTGGCGGAGCTGTCGTCGGCGGCCTACACGGCCTGTCTGCCGAGCCTGCTCGTGCTGGTCTGGTTGAATTGGAAGCTGCGCCCACCCGGGGGCGGCGGCTTCCTCCGCGAGGTAGCGAGCTTCAGCGCGTCGTGGGTGTGCCTGCCGGTGGTGGGCTTCGTGCTGGTCGCGCTGCCCGCGGTGGACGCGCACACGCGGCTGCTGCTGGGCCGCTACCTGCGCTACCAGGTGACAGAGAAGCAGGGCCGTCCCCTGCGCGAGCCTAGTGGCGCCCCGGCAGGCGCCGGGCCGCTGGCGCAGCCGGGCGAGGCGGCCTAGCCGCGCCGCTCGCGCGGCCGGAACTGGCGGCTCTGTACTCGGTGCTGCTGCCGCCCGGCGGGTTATCACGGCGCGTGCGGCCCAGTGACGGAGTGGGCCGCGATGCGAGCGCCGCGGGGCGTTCCGACCTCCCGACAGCCGTTTGCACCGAGGCTGAGCCGCGGCCCGGGCGGCGGCCCGCGGTGCGCCGGGCGGGTACGCGGCCCGTGGCTGCCACACGCGGGCCGCGCATTCGCTTGCCGACTGCTCTTGGGCCGGCTTTATCACCCGCCGAGTGCGGTTGGCGGGTATAATCCGGCGCAGGGCGGGCGTTGCCGCCAGGGTGAGGAAGCATGAAGCGGCTGTTTCAGCGCCAGGGACGCGGGCGCGGCCACCAGCGGCGCGAGCTAGAGTGTCTCTACTGCGGCAAGCTGGAGCTGGTGGATGCGCGCGACGAGGGTGCATACACATTGCGGGGCTGCGGCGACTGCCGCGCGCGCGGCGACGCCGAGCCGCGGCACCAGCCGCTGGCTAGCGTCTTCCGGCAGATGGTCGTGCGCCACCAGCTGCGGCACGTCACGGGGCCGGACCGGCCCTGCGCCTGGCCCGAGCTGATCCGCCGCTTCGAGCGCCTGGCGACCGCCGCGGTCGCCACGCGGCCCGAGCCGGTCGCGCACCCGTGCGCCGCTTGCTACTGGCGGGCGGAGGACGAGCACGGGACGGCGCGCTGCGCGCTGGAGCTGGAGCGGGCCGAGTGCGGGACGGTGGCGGTCGAGGGCGAGCGGCCGGCCATCGAGGAGGCCCGCGAGGCCTTCCGCGCGCTGCCCGTGACCGCATCGCCGCGGCCGCGCCGGCGCCGCCGCGCGGCGCCCGAGCAGGCGCGGCTCGGCGAGCTGGCGCGGGACCTGTTGAGCAACCTGCCGCCCGACGAGGCGCGCGAATTCCTGGCGTACGTCGCCAGCCACAGTCGCCGCGAGGAGAGCGGCGAGCGCTACTGGTGTGACTGCTGCGCCGAGCACGAAGATGCCGAGCCGGACGAGGCCTGGCACACGGGTGCGGCCGGCGAGCACGTCTACGTTTACACGGACCTGGGCTACCAGGTGTTGTGTGGCGCCTGCTTCGGCAACCAGGCGAGCGTGCGCTGTGGGCGCTGCGGGCTGTTCTTCGACCGTCACAACGAGGGCGAGACGCTGGTCGTGGACGCCCTCGGCTACGCCTCGGTGTTCTGTTTCGCGTGCGCCTATCCCCTGCTCTACGGGCTGGACGACTTCAGCGCCGACGCCCGCGAGGAAGTGCAGGCGGAGATCAAGCAGCACGGCTGGCGGCTGCTGGAGGACCTGCCGGACGACGTCGAGGTCTGACGGTGCGGATCGTCTCGCTGCTGCCGAGCGCGACGGAGATCGCGTTCGCGCTGGGCCTGGGCGACCAGGTCGTCGCGGTGAGCCACGAGTGCGACTACCCGCCCGCGGCACGGCAGCGGCCAGCCATTACGCGCAGCCCCCTGCACGGACATGACCTGACGAGCGCCGAGATCGACCGCCGGACGCGCGAGGAGCTGCGGTCCGGCGGAACGCTCTACTATCTGAACGACGACCTGCTCAGGCGCCTTGCGCCCGACCTCGTGCTGACGCAGGAGCTGTGCGAGGTGTGCGCCGTAGCCCAGCCCGAGGCGGAGCGGGCGGTGCGTGAGCTGGGCACGGCGCCCCGCGTGCTGTCGCTGGAGCCCAATACGCTGCGCGACGTGCTCGGCACCATCGAGGCCGTCGGCGCGGCCACGGGGCGAGAGGCCGCGGCGGCCGCGCTGGTCGCCGCGCTGGCGGCGCGGATCGAGCGGGTGGGCGCGGCGGGCGTGACGGTGGCGACGCGGCCGCGCGTGTTCTGCATGGAGTGGATGGATCCGCCCTGGGTGGCGGGCCACTGGGTGCCGGAGATGGTCGCGCTGGCGGGTGGGGAGGACGTGCTCGGGACGGCCGGCGCGCCATCGCGGCCGTTCGAGTGGGAGCGGGTCGTCGCGGCGCGGCCGGAGGTGGTGGTGCTGATGCCGTGTGGCTACGACCTGGCGCGGACGCTGGCGGACCGGCCGGTCGTGGAGGCGCTGCCCGGCTGGGCCGCGCTCCCGGCGGTGGAGGCCGGCCGGGTCTACGCGGTCGACGGGTCGAGCTACTTCAACCGGCCTGGCCCCCGCCTGGTGGACGGTCTGGAGCTGCTGGGCCACCTGCTGCACCCCGACCGGTTTGCGGCGCCCGCATTGCCGGCGGCCGCCGCGCCGCTGGCGAGCGCCGCGTGAGGCGTGCGCGGGTTGACCGCGTGCGCGCGCAGCCGCTATGGTGGCTTAACACCGCGTGACCGGATGGCTGGCGCCTGCCGCGGCGTGCCAGGGAGGTAAGCTCGTGAAGTTCGGCATCTTTTCGCTGCCCACGTACTTTCCCGAGGTAGATGGCACTCTGCAGGACTTCTACCAACACATCCTGTCGATGCTGCGCGATGCCGAACGCCTGGGGTTCGAGCACGCCTGGGTGAACGAGCACCACTTCCACCGCTACGGCGGGATGATCCCCGCGCCGCCGGTGCTGCTCGCGGCGATCGCGGCGCAGACGTCCCGCATCCGGCTGGGCACCTCGGTAGCGCTGCTGCCGCTGCACCATCCGCTGGAGCAGGCCGAGTCCTACGCCATGCTGGACCAGATCTCCGGCGGCCGGCTGGAGCTGGGTATCGGCCGGGGGTTCATTCCTTACGACTACGAGACGATGGGCGTGAACTACGCGGACGCCCAGGACCGGATGTTCGAAAGCCTGGAGGTGATGCTGGCCGCCTGGCAGCGACAGCCGTTCACCCACCACGGCCGCTACTATCACTACGATGACGTGTCGGTGTGGCCGACGCCGCTGCAAAAGCCCTACCCTCCGATCTGGGGGTCGGCCACGCGGAGCGAGGAGAGCTTCGCCTGGTTTGGCCGGCAGGGTTATGACCTGCTGACGGTCGTCTATCTGTTCCCGGTCGCCCGGCTCGCCGAGTTCCTAAAGGTCTACCGGGAGGCCGCGGCGAGCGCCGGCCACGACCCGGACACGAAGCGCGTCTCCACGCATTTCCAGGTGTACTGCACGGAGAACGGGGACGAGGCGCGGCGCGTGGGCAAGGAAGCGATCATTCGCTACAGCGAGGAGATCAGCCGAGCCCGCGAGCGCGGGCAGGCGCCGCCGCCGCCCATCCAGCACCAGAGCTTCGAGGACGTGCTGGGCGATGGGCGCGTCTGCATGGGCAATCCGGACGACTGCGCGGCCATCCTCGAACGGGCGCGTGACCTGCTCGGTCTGACGAACGTAGACTGCACCTTCTATTACGGCGGCATTCCGTACGAGCGCGCGCGCGCGTCGTTCGAGCTATTCGCGCGCGAGGTCATGCCGCGCTTCCAGCGCCAGCCCGAGGTCGTGCGGGCCGGCGCCTAGCTCGCGTTCGGCTCCCCCGGTCGCCCTCGCGCCTCGCGGCCCCGCGCCGCACACGGCGCCGCTCCCACGCGCCGGACCGGCCGGGGTTCCCGCCCGATCTAGGCTCGCCGCCGCTCGGTGCGGGGGACTGGCACATGCCCTGCAAAATGGCGAGCAAGCAGCGCGTGACGCCGCGGCTGGGCGGTCCGAGGGCCGAAATATCTATGGTTGTCGTGTTGCGGCGTGCTACGATGTTCGTGGGCGGACAATGGGGTTCGGCCCAGGTGGCGTGGTGGCCATCCTCGACCGCGGGGAGCGCGCCCAACCGATGGGGGCAGCGGCCCTTCCCTCTTGTCGCCCCGGGTCAGTCTGTCGCGTAGCTTACCGTCGCGCTGTGACCGGGTTCACTGCGTCGTAGCGGGCGTCCCTCGTAGGCTTGAGGGTGAGCGACGCGGCAGGTCGGCAGTCGGAGGGCAAGATGGTGCAGCAGCGCATTTCGAGCGAGGCCCGGGTCCGCGCGGAGAGCCGAGACGCTCACGGGCTGACGGCCCCGCAGCTCCTAGAGATGTACTACAAGATGGCGCTGAGCCGCGCCGTCGACGAGCGCCTGGGGCTGCTTCAGCGCCAGGGGAAGATCCCGTTCTACGTCACGGGCCTCGGCCACGAGGCCGCCCAGGTGGGCAGCGCCTACGCGCTGCGGCCGGGCGAGGACTGGGTGCTGCCGTACTACCGCGACCTGGGCGTGGTGCTGACGCTCGGGATGACCGCGCGGGACGTGTTCCTCGATGCGTTTGCGCGGGCCGAAGGCCCCTCCAGCGGGGGCCGCCAGATGCCGGCGCACTACTGCTCGGCGCGGCTGAACATCGCGTCGGTGTCGAGCCCGGTGGCGACACAGATCCCGCAAGCGACGGGCGTCGCGCTGGCCGCTAAGCTGAAGGGGGAGCGCACGGTGGCGGTCACGTACTTCGGCGAGGGCGCGGCAAGCAAGGGCGACTTCCACGAGGCCGTGAGCTTCGCCGCGCTGCGGACCCTGCCGGTGATCTTCTTCTGTGAGAACAATGGCTGGGCGATCTCCGTCCCGGCGAGCAAGCAGATGCCCGTACCGCACGTCGTGGACCGGGCGAGCGCGTACAATGTGCCGGGCGTGCTGGTGGACGGGACGGACGTGCTGGCCGTGTACCGGGCGACGCGCAAGGCGGTCGAGCGCGCGCGGGCGGGACAAGGCCCGACGCTGATCGAGGCCAAGGTGTATCGGCTCGGGTCGCACACCAGCGACGACGACGACCGCCGCTACCGGCCAGAGGCGGACCGCGCCGAGGCCAAGCAGCACGACCCGCTGCCGCGCTACGAGCGGGCGCTGCGCGCCCGCGGCGTCTTGAACGACGCCCTGGTGACCGAGATCCGCGAGCGGGTGGCGCGGGAGATCGCCGACGCGGAGCGCTACGCGGAGGCGAGCCCGGCGCCGCGGCCCGAGGAGGCAACGACGCAGGTGTACGCGGCCTAATATTCTGTCAGGTTAATTGATATGTGTTTGAGTTCACAACACGTATCGGATTACCCGTGACGCGGTACCAAGTGGTGCGTCCGCCATGTTCGCTGCGGTTCCTGGGTTGGCGACGCGGCTCAGGAATGGCTGCAGGCGGCGCTCGGGAAGGCGGTGCAGAACTGCATCGTTCTTGGCGGATGCACCACTAAGCTGCCGGCCCCAGCTGGTGTGTACGTTTGGCGAAGCCAGACTTACACACCAACCTGGCCGAGAGCCTAGCATGGGCCGCAGCACAGCGGGCGGAGAGGAGGTGGGAGGGTGGCAGTGCGAACGCTCGTCGAGGCGGTCCGCGACGGGCTGGCCGAGGAGATGCGCCGCGACTGGCGGGTGATCGTGCTGGGCGAGGACGTGGGCGTACACGGCGGCGTCTTCCGTGCTACCGACGGCCTGTATGCCGAGTTCGGGCAAGACCGGGTGATCGACACGCCGATCGCCGAGCTGGGGATCGTCGGAACCGCGATCGGCAGCGCGCTGAACGGGCTCCGGCCGGTCGCCGAGATTCAATTCGCGGACTACATTTTCCCGGCCGTCGACCAGATCGTCAACGAGGCGGCGAAGATTCGCTATCGCTCGAACGGGGGCTTCGGCTGTCCGATGGTCATTCGCGCGCCCTACGGCGCCGGGGTGCATGGCGCGCTGTACCATTCGCAGAGCGTTGAAGCGTTTTTCTGCCATGTGCCGGGCCTGAAGGTGGTCACGCCCGCCACGCCCTACGACGCCAAAGGGCTGCTGAAGGCTGCCGTGCGCGACGAGGACCCGGTGCTGTTCTTCGAGCACAAGCGCACGTATCGGCGGGTACGGGGCGAGGTACCGAACGACGATTACGTCGTGCCCATCGGCGTGGCGGAAGTGAAGCGGCCGGGCCGGCACGTGAGCGTGGTCACCTATGGAGCGATGGTTCACCAGGCGCTGGAGGCGGCCGAGGCGCTGGCGGGCGAGGGCATCTCTGTCGAGGTGGTGGACCTGCGGAGCCTGTTGCCGTGGGACCGCGAGACGGTGGCCGCGTCGGTCAGCAAGACGAACAAGGTCGTCATTTGCCACGAGGACGTGAAGACCGCCGGGGTCGGCGCCGAGGTGGCGGCCTTCATCGGCGAGGAGCTGTTCGAGGAGCTAGACGGTCCGATCATGCGCGTCGGGGCGCTGGACACGCCCGTGCCGTTCGCGCCTACGCTGGAGGAGGCGGTCATTCCGGGCACGCGGCACATTCTGGACGCGATCCGGCGCCTGGCGGCATATTAAGCCATGTCTACGCCCGTGACGATGCCACAGCTAGGCGAGTCGGTGGCCGAGGGGACGATCGGTCGGTGGCTGAAGCGCCCCGGCGACCACGTCGAGCGGGACGAGCCGCTCGCGGAGATCATCACCGACAAGGTGAACGCGGAGCTGCCGTCGCCCATCGCCGGCCAGGTGGAGGCGCTGCTCGTGGACGAGGGTGCAACCGTCGCGGTGGGCACGCCAATCGCGCGCATTGCCGCCGCCGACGCGGCCGCGCCCTCGGCCACAGCCAGGCAAGCGGACGAGAGCGGTGCAGAGCCGGCGGCCGCAGACGTTGGGATGTTCGCGGGCACGCTGGAGTCGCTGGACGCGCCGATCGCCAGCGGCGCGGCACCGGCACGCCCGCGGGACGACGCGGCTGCGGTGGCGCCAAGTCCGGCGGCCGGCGCCAGCGACCGGCGCGTCCGCTCATCGCCGCTGGTCCGCCGCCTCGCCGAGGAGCACCAGGTGGACCTCGCGCTCGTTCCCGGCACCGGGCTGGGCGGCCGGGTGACGAAGGACGACATCCTGAACTACATCGCGGGCCGGCAACCGGTGGCGGCCGAGATGCCGCCGGCAGCCGCGCCGGCGGCGGAAGGGGCGCGAGCTACGCCAGCCGCGGCGCCGGTGCCCGCGCCAGCTCCGCAGCCTGCAGCGCCCGCGCCGGCGGCCACGCAACCGGCGGCTGCGCCGACCGGCATAGGCGGCGTGGCCGGGGCCGCCGGGGAGCGCCTGCCGCTCACGCCGATGCGCCGCATGATCGCCGAGCACCTGACGCGCACGCACCAGACGGTGCCGACCGCCTGGACGATGGTCGAGGTGGACGTAACCGGGCTGGTGCGGTGGCGCGAGCGCGTGCGGGACGAGTTCCAGCGCCGTGAAGGCGTCGCACTGAGCTACCTCGCGCCGTTTATCCAGGCGGCAGTCGAGGCGCTGAAGCAACAGCCGCTACTCAACGCGCTGTGGGCCGACGATCACATACAGCTACGACGACGCATCCACGTGGGCGTCGCGGTGGCGCTGGACGACGGCTTAATCGTGCCCGTGCTCCACGACGCGGACGAGCGCAACCTGGTGGGCATCGCCCGCGGCCTCGCCGACCTGATCGCTCGCGCGCGCGCCGGCACACTGGCCCCCAGCGACGTGCAAGGTGCGACCTTCACCGTCAACAACACAGGCGCTTTCGGCTCAGTGGTTTCGGTGCCGATCGTGCCACACGGGCAGTCGGCCATCTTGACGATGGAGGCGATCGTGAAGCGGGCCGTGGTCGTAGACGACGCGATTGCCATTCGCTCGATGATGAACGTCTGCCTCACGTTCGACCACCGGGTGCTGGACGGCGCGGCGGCGGGGCACTTCTTGCAGGGCGTGAAGCAGCGGCTGGAGAGCTACCCGCCGTCCGCTTACGGCGGTTGGCAGCCCAGCTGAGGGGCGGCCGACAGCGGGGCTGCGGCCTGCCGGGGCCGCAGGCGGCCAGGAAAGGCGCCCCGACAAGACCGCCGGAAGTTGCAGGCGAACACGAGCGCCGCCGCCGGGCGCTTGGCATAGTATCCGTAGCTGTTGAACGCCCGGCCAGCGGGCGGCAGAGGGCGAGCCCCTGCCCTACGACGCGAGGACGGCGATTAAGGGCAGTTGCCCTACGAGGTGGCCGCTGTACAGCGGCGCCACGAGCGCGAAACCGCGAAAGGGCAACCGGAGAGGCGCCACGTCAGAGTGGCTGCCGGGTCAGGGGGCTACTCGCTGGGGATGCTGTTGCGGCTGCCAGCCGCGCCGGGGAGCCGCCGCCCGGTTGGGCTGGCGGGCGTCTCTCGCTCGGCGGCGCTGCCGTCCTCTGGCTCGCCGCGGTTCTTCATCTTCATCTGCCCGTCGAAGTAGGCGCCCTCTTGCATGATCAGGGAGGCCGCGTTGATCTCGCCGGTGACATGGCCGGTTGGCTTGATCTCCACGCGGCCCTTGGAGAAGATCTGGCCGTCGACGGCGCCGGAGATGGTGATCTCCGCCGCCGTGACCTTAGCGTTGACGCTCGCGCCCTCTTCAACGTAGACGGCGTGCTTGGACTCGATCTCGCCCTGCGCGGTCCCCTGGATGCGGATGCTGTGCTCGGAGCGGATCGTCCCCTGGATGGAGGACTCTCGCCCGACCACGGTCTCCACTGGCTCGCGCGCGCCTGCCGGCGTCGGCATCGGCGGCGGCGCTGCCGGAGCGGGCGCGGGCCGACTCGTCAGCGTGACGTTCGCCTCCGGCATCTGCGCACGGGGCCCGGTCGGCGCCGCGCCCGGCGCGGGCGGCAGATCGGCCGCGTCGGCAGGCGGGACCGCCTCGGGCTCGTCCTCGTTCCCGCGATTGCCGCCCTTGGAAAAACGCGACCAGTCGTACATGGCCAACCCTCCCGCAGACCCGCCGCGCTCTCAACGCACGGCTTGCGGCCAGTATAGCAGAACTGACGGGGCGAGGGCAGCCGTATACTGAAATGCAGCCCTGTCGCGGTGCAAAACGCGCGGAGTCGCGGCACCGGAAGTGGCTGACACGTCCGATAAGTGAGCTTCATGGAGCGGTTTACCGACCAATCACTGCGGCCGGCGCCACACCTCGCGGTGCTGTTCTACGACTCCATCGGCGACTTCGTGGTGGCCACGCCGCTGTTGCGCGGCCTGCGCGAGAAGTACCCTGGCTGCACGGTGGACTATTTCGGCGGCGAGCGGACACGGGAGCTGGAGGAGGCGTCGTCACTGCTGGACAGCCGCTATTCGCTGTTCGGCGCACCGGGGAGCCTGCCCGGCCTGCCCGCCTACGTAGCCGAGCGCGTGGCCGTGGCGGGTCCCTACGATCTCGCGGTGAACTGCGAGTCACATCCGGCGGCGCGGCTGGCGCTGGCGTTTCTCGCCCCGCGGTACGCCGTCGGCCCAGCTTACGGCCCCGACCTGCGGGCGGACTTGCCCTACGGGACGGGACGCGTCGACGCGCTGTGGGAGGAAGGCTGGAATGCGGCGGACCTGCTCGACCGGTATGGGGACGTGCTCGACACGCAGTACATTGGCGAGATACTGTGCCGGCTGGCGCGGGTAGAGACCGACTTTTACCGAACCGAGGCGCCGATCGCGCCGCCTGGCCCCGGGGTGCCGGACGTGCTGATCGCGACGGGCGCGAACCGCGGCGCGAAGCTCTGGCCGGGCGACTACTGGCGCGCGGTAATGGACTGGTGCGCGGGGCAAGGGCTGACCGTGGGACTGCTGGGCAGCGCGCCGGCGCAGCAGGCGCAGTATTACCACTCGGTCGACACGGAGAGCTGGCTGCTGGCGCAGACGGCGCTAGAGGACCTACGGGGCCGCTACACGCTGCCGGCGGTGGCGGGCGCGCTGCAGCAGGCGCGGGCGTGCGTGACGATCGACAATGGAATCATGCACCTGGCCGCCGCCGTCGGTACGCCGACCGTGGCGATCTTCGGCGGCAGTCCGTGGCGCGTGTGGAGGCCGCGGGCGCCGAACGTGCAGACGCTGCTGCCGGCCGAGCCGTGCTTGCGCTGTGAGGAGAACCGCTTCCGCAACGACGGCTGCTTGCTGCCCGAGCACGTTTGCATGCTGAGCGTTGCGCCCGAGCGGGTGGTCGCGGCGCTGAAGACCGCGCTCGGCACGGCGCGAAGCTAGCGAGCCGGCCCCGCGGAACGGTACAATTCCCAAGCGACCGACGGGGTGTAGCGCAGTTGGCAGCGCGCATGGTTTGGGACCATGAGGTCGGCGGTTCAAGTCCGCCCACCCCGACCACTACACCTTCCCCGATCGAGCAGGCCCCAGGGCGCTCGGTGCTGCCGCGTCTTCCCCGCGAGGCCAGATAGGCGCGGTGACCCGACCGCCGCGGCGTGGGTCGGCGCCGACACCCGGGCCTGGGCCGGGCAGCAGTTTGCACCCAGACAGAGGCGGCGGACGATGCCGGAGGGGCCGTGGCCATTGGGCCGCGGGCGTGCATAAACCCAGCCCCTGTGACCTGCTGGTTGACCGCCTAGCCTGCGTGCTGCACTAGCGCCAGCTCGGGGCCCGCGCCGGAATCCCCTTGCGACAATCCGGCGCCTCTTGTACAATGGACTAGAACAAACGTTCTGGTGGCGCGCGCGGCCACCGGGCGGCGTTCGGGCTCCTGGTGCAAGACAGCGGAGATTGTGAGGAACAGAGATGGTGGAGAAGGTGCAGGAGCTAGGCAAGGGCAGCGGGCGAGGACTGAAGGACGAGGCGAGCAGCGGGGTGCCCGCCGCTGGCACGGTAGTGGAGGTGTACCAGCGGCTCGCGGCGCCGTTCGAGACGACGTTCCGCGACAACCGCGGCGGCGTCGAGCTGGAGTACATCACCGGCGAGCAGTGCGTCAGCCGGCTGAATCAGGTGCTTGGCCCGGCGGCCTGGTCGTTCGTCGTGCGGGAGCACGGGCTGAACGCCGAAGCGGACGAGATCTGGGTGCTGGGCGAGCTATCGGTCACGATTGACGGCGTCACGGCCACGCGGCAGCAGTTCGGGTCGCAGAAGATCAAGCGCGCGCGCCAGACGGGCAATCCGCTGGACATCGGCTTCGACCTGAAGGGGGCGACGACCGACGCGCTGAAGAAGTGTGCCAGCCTGATCGGTGTGGGGCTCTACCTGTCGCGCAAGGAGGCGCCCGCCGCGGCGGACGCGGTGGCGGCAGGCGACACCGGCGAGCGCCTGACGTGTGAGAAGTGTGGGCAGGAGCTGGCCGAGATTCGCTTCCGGGATGGGACCGCCTGGCTGCCGGTGCAGCTGGCGAGCCTCGGCCGCCGCAAGCACGGACAGGTGTTGTGCATGGACCACTACCGGCAGGCGAACGAGGCGCGCCGTCGCGCCGAGCAGGCGAACGAACAGGTTGCGTTCTAAGCACTCGGCCAGGGCGGTGTGTAGGTTTGGCGAAGCCAAACCTACACACCGCCCTGGGCCGGCAGCTTAGCTCCCGGCGTCGCTTCCCTCAGACGCGCAGGCGGTCACGGACGCTGGCGAGGTCGGCGGCGACTTCCGCCTCGGCGCGCTGGCGGGCGTCACCCTCGAGGCGCAGGACGTAGGCCGGATTGTAGGTCGCCAGGGTCGGCGTGCCGTTCGCCGCACACCGCCACTGGCCGCGGTCGCGCGTCATCTTGAAGTCCCGGCCGATCAGCGCCCGGCCCGCGGTAGCGCCGACGCAGAGGACCGCTTCGGGCCGCAGCAGCGCCAGCTCGGCATCCAGCCACGGGCGACAAGCGGTCAACTCGTTCGCCTGCGGCGGCCGATTGCGGAGGCGGCCGCCCGCGGCGGCCGTGGGCCGGCAGCGCACGACGTTGGTGAGCCAGACCTCCTTGCGGCTCAGGCCCAGTTCCTGAAGCCAGCGCCCCAGTAGTTGGCCCGATGGTCCGCTGAAGGGTCGACCGCTCGCGTCGTCGGCTTCGGAGGGGCCCTCGCCGACGATCACTAGCCGCGCGGTCGCCGCCCCCTCGCCGAAGACTACCTGCTGGCGCGTCGTCGCTAGATTGCAACGAACACAGGCGCGGGCGGCCGTGCGCGCCTCGTCAAGGTTGCCAAATGTCGTGGTCGGGGCTACGTCCGCGAAGAGATCGAGCTGTCGGTCCATACCGACAGTATAGGTCCGCGGCGCGCGGCTGACGGTCCGCGGGTCACTCGGACATCGCCTACAATACCGACAGCACGGCGGGTAAGGGCCGGCGCCCGCGCGGCCCCCGCGGTAGTTCGCAGCGTGGAGACGAGCATGGAGCAGGAAGCGTCGGCGCCCCAGGCAGTTGAGCAGGCGCTGCGGTCGGCGACCGGGCGGCCCCCGGCTGATGCTGCCGTCGCGCTGGCGGAGCTGGTCAACCGCAGTGCCGTCGAGCTGCACAAGCTGGCGCGGGCGCAAGCGCAGGCGCGGCGGGGGGAGGCGGACTGGGGCGACTGGGCGAAGCTCGCGAACGCCGCGCGCACGGCAGTGCTGCAAGCAGCGAGCTGCCGCGACGCGGCGCGCGGGCTCAGCGAAAGTGCCTAGCGCGACGAGCTGGCGCGCTTAGGAGGCGGGGTCGCCGGCGCGCAGGCCGACAGGTACCTCGCGCTCCTTTGTGGTCAGCGGGGCCCGGCCCGAATAGACGGGCATACACCACTCGGCGTACTTCGGGTTGCGGCCGGTGATGGCGTCGAAGTAGAGGTCCTTGAGCTGCTGGGTGATCGGCCCCACGTCGCCATCGGCGATCGGACGGCGGTCGATCTCGAGCACCGGCGTCACGTGGGCGGCGGTGCCGGTCATGAACACCTCGTCGGCGAGGTACAGCTCGTTGCGGGCGATGGAGCGCTGCACGGTGGGGAGGCCCAGCTCCTCCCGCGCGAGACGGATGACCGAGTCGCGCGTGATGCCGACCAGGATGTCCTGCGAGGGGTCGGGCGTCACCAGCTCGCCGCGGATCACGGCAAAGATGTTCTCCCCCGAGCCCTCGCAGACCATGTCGTCCACGGTCAGCATGATCGCCTCGTCGCAGCCCTGCTCGTGGGCCTCGGTCCGTGCCAGCGCGCTGTTGACGTAAATCCCGGTGACTTTGCAGCGCGTGGGGATGGACAGGTCGGGGACGCGACGCCACGACACCGTGCAGCAGCGCACGCCCTTGTCCACTTCGTGGTAGGCGCCGAACGGCACGCTGAAGAGCGCGAAGTCGTCGCGCAGATCGTGCAGGCGCACGCCGATGACCTCGGACCCCTTGTAGACGATCGGGCGGATGTACACGTCCTCGCGGTAGCCGTTGCGGGCCACCAGCTCGCAGGTGAGCTTGCACAGCTCCTCGGGCGAGTAGGGGAGGGACATCTTCATCACGCCGCAGCTTCGGGTGAGGCGCTCGAAGTGCTCCCGTGGGCGGAACAGGTAGAGCTGGTCCTGCTCGGCGTTCCAGTTGCCGCGGATGCCCTCGAAGACGCCGGTCCCGTAGTTGAGGGCGTGGGTTACGATGCTTACCTTCGCCTCCGCAAGCGGCACGAACTCGTTGCGGAAGAAGGCGTAGGCTTCCATCGTCTCGTAACCTCCGCGGTGTCGCCGCCGGGTGGTCGCTTGGGCGCCCCTGGCGGTCGCGCCGGATTATACTGGCCGCTGCCGGCGGGCGGCAAAACGGGGCACTCCTTCGGGTTGCCGGCGGGGCCGCCGCGGCTGGTGGTACGGGATGTGCCTGATATACTGGTAGGTGACGGCTAGTGCCGTCGCCCGCGCGCGGCTTAGGGGCGATGCAAGGCGCCATCGAGCACCCCGGCCGGCGGCCCCAGACGACGACCAATGGAGGACTCCTCAGCATTGGCCGAAGCACCGCAGCGCTACGTCATCATCGGGAACGGCATTGCCGGCACCACGGCGGCCGACACCCTACGCAAGGGCGACGCGAATTGCAGCATCGTCCTGATCTCGGACGAACCCTACACGCTGTACAACCGGGTGGCGCTGCCGCCGTTCTTGAAGCTCCAGGTGCCCGAGGCCAAGGTCTTCCTGCGGAACCGGGAGTGGCACACCAAGAACAACATCCAGCTGCACCTGGAGACGCGCGTCGAGCGCGTCGACAGCACCGAGCGCGTCGTGTACACGAACACTGGCAAGACGTTCCCATACGACCGGCTGCTCGTGGCCACGGGCGGCCGGCCGAACCACCTGAAAGTCCCGGGCGCGGAGGACACGCCGTTCCTGTACAACTTCCAGTACCTCGACGACGCGAAGCACATCTCGGATCGGATTGCTGACTCGAAGGTCGGCGTGGTGACCGGCGGCAGCTACATCGCGTACGAGCTGGCCGAGGCCTTCCGGGCGCGCGGGCTGGACACGTACTGGCTGATTCGCGGGCCGCGGTTCCTGCGCTACATCCTGGAGGAGGAGGGCGGGGAGCTGGTCGACCGCATCGCCAAAGAGCACGGCGTCCACATGATGTATGGCGAGGTGATCAGCGGTCTGGAGCAGACGAACGGTCATACGACGGTGATCACCGGCAAGGGCGAGCGGCTGGCCACCGATCTGGTCGGCGCGGGCCTCGGCCTGACCATGAACACGGAGTTTCTCGCGGGCACCCCGGTGAAGACGAACAAGGGGGTGCTGACCGACGAGTACTTGCAGACGAATGTGCCGGAGATCTTCTCGGCCGGCGACTGCGCCGAGTTCTACGATCCGTTCACGAACACGAGCTATATGATGGGTACCTGGGCGAGCGCGACGCACCACGGCCGCCTGGCGGCGCAGAACATGCAGGGCGCGCATCAGCCGTACCGCGACGTGCCGTACTACACGAGCGGCCTGTTCGACTCGCGGCTGAGCGCCGTCGGGCTGACGCCGGACATCTTCCCCGAGATGGAGGCGATCCACCGCGTGGACTGGGAGAAGCGCACGTACCGGCGCCTCTTCTTCCGCGAGGACAAGCTGGTGGGCGCGATGCTGATTGGCGACCTGAAGCCGAAGGCGCCGTATACGAACATCATCCGCGAGGGCAAGTCGTACCCGGCGTCCGAGCGGGCAGCGCTGCTGGACGTCTAGCCGGGCGGTCGGCGGCGCACGTGAGGCCGGTAGGCACGGAGGGTCGGCCCTCCCCGGCCGCAATCGTTAGTGGCCGATCTTAGGAGTGCGCCATGCAGCGTCTGGGCGTGGTCGGCGCGGGCACGATGGGGATCGGCATCGTGCAGGTGGCCGCGCAGCAGGGGCTGGACGTGGTGGCCTGCGAGGTGGACGAGAGCCGCATGCAGGCCGCGATGGACGGCTTGCGCGGCACGCTGGCGCGGTTGGTAGACCGCGGCCGGCTCGCGCAAGCCGACGTCGACGCGGCGCTGAGCCGAATCCAGCCAACGACGCAGTTCGCCGACCTGGCGGACGTGGACTGTGCTATCGAGGTCGTGCCCGAGGTCCTCGACCTCAAGCGGCAGGTGTTCGAGCGGCTCGACCAGGTCTGTCGCCCCGAGGCGGTTCTCGCCACTAATACGTCCTCGCTCAGCGTGACCGAGCTGGCGGCCGCGACACGGCGGCCGGAGCGGTTGGTCGGCCTGCACTTCTTCAACCCGGTGCCCCTGATGGGCCTCGTAGAGATCGTGCGGGGCCTGCGGACCGACGCGGCGACGCTGGAGGCGGCGCGCGGGCTCGTGCGGCAGCTGGGCAAGACGGCCGTAGAAGTGAAGGACACGCCGGGCTTCATCGTGAATCGCGTGGCACGGCCGTTCTACAACGAGGCGCTGCGCCTGTTGAACGACGGGGTCGCTGACGTGGCGACGATCGACCGGATCATGAAGCTGGGCGGCGGCTTCCGCATGGGGCCGTTCGAGTTGATGGACCTCATCGGGAACGACGTGAACTTCGCGGTCACGAGTCAGGTGTTCGCCGGCTACTTCGACGATCCGAAGTACCGGCCGTCGTACTTGCAGCAGCGTGTGGTGCAGGCCGGCACCCTGGGCCGCAAGACCAAGCGGGGCTGGTACGACTATGAGTGAGCGCGCTGCGATGCGGACGGCGCGCGGCCCGGTCCGGTCGGGGGAGGCGCCTGGCGGCAAGGTGCTGGTGGCAGGCGACGCCTCGCTCGCGGAGCCGCTGGCCGCGCTGCTGGCCGAGTCCGGCTGTTCGGTGAGCCTGTACGTCGTCGAGGGGGGCGGCGTGGGGCCGGCCGGTGTCGACCGCGCCACGGACCTGGCGGCCGCGGCGAAGGATGCGACGATTGCCTTCGAGACCGCGGTGTGGCCGCCCGAACGCAAGCGGGCGCTCATCGAAACGCTCGACCGTGCGCTGCCGGCTGAGGCGGTGCTGGCGACGCTCGCCACGGCCCAGGTGACAACGGAGCTTGCCGCGTGGACGACGCGGCCCGAGCAGGTGGTGGGGTTTGGCATGCTGCCGGGCGCTGCGGCCCCTGGCCTGATCGAAATCGCCCCCGGCCTGGCGACAGACGAGGCGGCGACCGCGACAATCGAGCAACTGCTCGTGGCGGCCGGCCGGGAGGTCGCGCGGGTGCGGGACGACGCGGGGCTCGTGCTGGCGCGCATCCTGTGCCTGATCGTGAACGAGGCGGCCGCGATGCTCATGGAAGGCGCCGCGACGGCGCGCGACATCGACACGGCCATGAAGCTGGGCACCAACTACCCGCACGGCCCCCTGGAGTGGGCCGACCTGCTGGGCGTGGACTTCGTATACGCGACGCTGGCGGGGCTGCGGGCGGAACAGGACGAGGACCGCTACCGGCCCTGCCCGCTGCTCCGCAAAATGGTGCTGGCCGGGCGGCTGGGCCGCAAGACTGGCCGAGGCTTCTTCGAGTACGCCGAGCGGACGTAGGCTCGCGCTCGCGGCGACGCCGCCCGAGTGGCTCCCCGTGACCCGGTAGCGGCGCCAGCCGTGGTCGGCCGCGCCCGGTGGCAACCCTGGCCTGGCGGTTGCCGCTGGCGGGCGTGCCCGGGCGCGGTATAATCTCTCCTAATGAAGTAATGCCGCAGGGCGGGCCGAACTGAGGTGCGCCGCGCGATAGGGACCTGGGCCGGGAGGCAGCATGGGCGAGCGAGAGGCAGTCATTGTCGAGGCGGTGCGCACGCCGATCGGACGCTACGCGGGCGCGCTGAAGGGCGTGCGACCGGACGACCTGGCGGCGCTGGCAGTCGGCGAGGTCGTGCGGCGCAGCGGGATCGACCCGGCCGTGATCGAGGACGTCGTGCTGGGCTGCACGAACCAGGCCGGCGAAGATAACCGCGACGTGGCGCGGATGGCGGTGCTGCTCGCCGGGCTGCCGCAGTCGGTCGCGGGCCAGACAATCAATCGCCTCTGCGGCTCGGGGCTCCAGGCGGTGAACGCGGCCGCCCAGGCGATCCTGACGGGAGCGGGCGACGTCTTCGTGGCGGGGGGCGTGGAGAGCATGAGCCGCGCGCCCTACGTCATGCTCAAGCCCGACGAGGCGTTCCCGCGCGGCAACATGCAGCTTGAGGGCACCACGCTGGGCTGGCGGCTGACGAACCCCAAGCTGAAGGAGTACGCGATCAGTCTGGGCGAGACGGCCGAACGCGTGGCCGAGCGCTACGGCGTGCCGCGGGAGGACCAGGACCGATTCGCGCTGAGCAGCCAACAAAAGGCGGCGGCGGCGATCCGTGAGGGGCGGTTCCGGGACGAGATCGTGCCGGTCGAGCTGCCGCAGCGACGAGGCGAGCCGGTCGTCTTCGACACGGATGAGCATCCGCGGCCCGACACGACCCTGGAGCAGCTTGCGAAGCTGGCGCCGGCGTTCCGCAAAGAGGGGACGGTCACGGCCGGCAACTCATCGGGACTCAACGACGGTGCCGCGGCGCTGCTCGTCACCTCGCGCGAGCGCGCGGCTGCCCTCGGCCTGAGGCCGATGGCTCGCTACGTCCAATCGGCGGTCGTCGGCGTCGAGCCGAACTACATGGGGATCGGCCCGATTCCGGCCACGCGCCGCCTGCTGGACCGAACGGGGCTAACCGCGGACGATCTTGACCTGGTGGAGCTAAACGAGGCGTTCGCGGCGCAGGCGTTGCCGTGCATGCAGGAGCTGGGCTTCGATCCCGCGAAGGTGAACGTCAACGGGGGGGCGATCGCCCTGGGTCACCCGCTGGGATGCACCGGCGCGCGGCTGGCGACGACCTTGCTGCACGAGATGCGGCGGAGGGGTGCGCGCTACGGCCTGGTGACGATGTGCATCGGCGTGGGGCAAGGCATCGCCACGCTGTTCGAGCGCGTCGATTAGCAGCCCGGCGCGCCTCGGACGCGAGGGATCGACTGTGGCCGCCGCGATGCGCCTGGCTGCGGGTGGCATATCGGACAGCGATTGAGACAGTTTTGTAACGTCGTAGGCCAGCGCTCGCGAGCACTGGCACGGTAGCCTGTAGGAGTGGGCGGCGCCATCGGGCCAAGCCGCGATGGTGGAGGCGCCGTCGACGGAACCTAGGCAGAACCGCCCCGGCGCGCGATAACACAGCAGCGCGCCTCTCGGGGGCCACGCGGCGGAGCCATCCGCCAATGGAACGTTGCCGCGCTCCCGCGGCGCTGTCGTGGCTCCCCGCCGAAAGGGGACCCCCTTGCAGCAACCGACTCTTCCCGGACGACGCTGGCCGTGGATCCGTCTGTTCGGTCGGAATCAGGCGGAGGGGGACGCGCCCGACGACGCGCAGCGCGGGTACGTGGAGGCGGCGCTGGTGTTGCTGGCGCGTTGCGAAGCGCTGCACCGGGACTGGCTGGAGCAGGTGGACGAGCAGCGGCGCAACGAGCGCCTGGCGAACGCGGCGGCCGTGTACCACTGGCACTTGCGGGGCCTGCTCGACCGGCTGGCCGCGGTGGAGGTGCCGCGCGCGTTAGACGCCTGGCACGAGGCGTTAACCGGATCGCTCGAGAGCGCAGCGAGCGCCACCCGTCTCATGAGCCACGGCTATCGCTTCAACAACGTGCGCCGCATCTGCGACGGGGGCGCTCGCCTGGAGGACGCGCTGGGCCAGGCGGTCGCCGTGCGCGACGCGCTGGTGCGGGTATACGACCTCAGCCCGGTCGGAGCGCACCAGCCTGCCGAGCGGGCCACCGGCGCCTGAGGCACACGGCCAAGCTCCACCACACGAGCAGCGCCGCGGCCCCGACCGCCGCGAGAAGCGTGATCAGCGCGCCGAGCCGCAGGCTGCCTGGCTCGTAGCTCAGGCGGACGATGTGATCGCCCGCGTGGAGGGGGACCGCGCGGAGCGCGTAGTCGGCGCGCAAGACGGGGCGCTCCGCGCCGTCCACCTCGGCGCGCCAGCCCGGGAAGTCCACCTCGCTGAGTAGCAAGTAGCTGCCCTCCGCCTGGCCGCTGACCTCGAATTCCAGGTGGTTCGCGTCGCTCTGCCGCATGACCGCCTGGCCGACCGGAGCACCTGGGCTAGCCGGCGGGCCGGCGGATTCGGTTGGCGGCGGCGCGGCCAGCAAGACCTCGCGACGCGGATCGAAGTCCGCCGCGGCGAGAATGGCTAGCTGCTCGGCGTCGTCCGGCACGACGCGGGCGCCAGGGACCACCGTCGCCCGCTCGAGCGCGCCCGGCACGCGGACGACGCGGTTCATGTGGTCCTGAAATGGCTCTTCCAGGGCGACCAGAGACCGCTCGGCCGGCTCGTCGCGCGCTATTTCGTAGCGGACGTTCAGGAGCTGGTTGAACCGCTCGCGCGGCAGCGCCTTCCGCAGGGTCATGTAGCGCTCGACGAACATGCCATAGGTGCCGTCTACCGTCGGGATCAGGTAGACCAGGCCGTGGTTGCCGTTGAGCACCGTATAGTCCGCTACGCGGAAGGTGCCGGGTTCGTGCCCGATGAAGTCGACGATCTGCGACGGCACGAAGATCTGGTCGGGCGCTCGGGGCGCGAGGTCGTAGCTCCAGCTTACAGTGAATACATCGAGCAGGATCGCCGCGGGGAGCGCGGCGAGGAGGACCGCGCGCCCGCGGCGCCAGAGCCGGCGCAGCGCAAGCAGCGCGAGCGCGAGGAGAAGCATAAACACAAACCAGTTGTACCAGCCGATCACGTCGGCCCAGCGGTATGCGCGCGGCGTGGGCTCGGCGTACAGGTTGCCGACATAGAGCACCCCGGCCACGACGAGCGCCGCCAGGACGCCGGCGAAGGCGGCGCCGCCGAGCCGTCCGAGGGCGCGCCGGTCGGCCGGCCGGAGCGGCCGGGCTAGCCAGGCCGCGCCATAGCCTGCGAGCAGCGCCATCGCCAACGTGTACAAATAGATGGCGCGCTCCTGGTGCTGGAACAGCGCGTAGCCTGGGCCAAGCAGGTACAACACGCTGTGGAAGAAGGTGTTGCCGGCCAGCGACACGACCAGTCCCAGCGTGGCGAGCAAGACCCAGTACGGCAGCAGCGGGCGGCGGACGAACCGCACCGCCAGGAACGCGAGCAGGAGCGGCAGGATGCCGATATACGGAGGCACCCCGCCAATGATGCGCGGCGCCACCACGTCCATCAGCAGCTCGAACGGCGTGAAGCCGACGGCCGTAAAGGCGTAGTCGCCGCTGGCGCGGTCGGACAGCCGCATGAACTCGTAGCTGGGGAGCACCTGCACGGCGGCCAAGGCAAACCCCAGCACGCCGAAGAGGGCGTAGAGGCCGATCGTTCGTGCGGCGGCTCGCCGGTTCGGCCAGACTTGCCACAGCCGGAAGGCCACGTAGAGGGTCAGGCCGTAGAGCTGGAACAGCAGCAGCTGTGGGTGGCCAGCGAAGACGTCGACGGCGAGCAGGCCGGCGCCGAGGACTGCCCAGCCGACGCTGGCCCCCTCGAAGGCGCGGATCAGGCAGAGCAGCAACAGCGGCATCCAGACGGCGGTGCGAACGATCGGCACCTGCTGGATCGGGTACGCGGTCATTAGACCCGAGTAGGCGAAGACTAGCGCGGCCACCAGCGCGCCAAAGCGGGAGCCGATGACCCGGCGGGCGAGCAGGTACATGAAGGTCGCTGCCAGGAACAGATGGAAGACGGTGAAGGCCTCGAAGCGGACGAGCGATGCTCCGTCGTGCCCGGTCACGAGCCACGGCAACACCCAGTTGAGGGGATACCAAATGGCGGACTGCGGGTCCGCGAGAAGTGGCTGTCCCGCGTCGGACCAGGGGTTCCAGAGCGGCAGCTGGCCGCCGTGGACGATGGCGGTAATGGCTCGCGTCAGCGGGAAGAACTCGACGTTGAAGTCGCCCTCGGCGAGCGTCATCTGGTCCGGCGGGTAGGGAGTGAAGAGCCGCCAGAAGCGTAGCCAGGGGAGTACGAGGAACAGCGCGAGAGCGGCGAGATCGGGCGCCAGGACGCGCCAACGCCGCAGGCGGGACGCCGGCTGCGCCGGCCGGAGCGCGCCCTTCCCCTGGCCGTTAGCTTTGACTTCGCGGCCCGGACCGGCGCGGCCGTCGGCTGCCGTGGCTTCCGCGCGGGGAGTGGTCGCCGACACTCGCGCGCTAGACCTTGAACTCTTCGAGCGTCGACGCGGCAAACAGCGACTCGAGCGGGAGCTGCTCGGTCGTCAGGCCCTGCTCGACGGCGTACTGGCCGAAGGCGGTGAGCGGCACGCGGTTGGCCTCCAGTCCGTAGGGCCAGTAATCGCGGCCCATGATCCGGCGCGTCTGCTCCAGCTCGTCCATCATCCACGGCAGCATGTAAGGCAGGGCGGCGGTGTTCAGGGTCATGGCGGTCGCGCAGGCCTCCTTCGCGCGCACGAACGCCTTGAACAGGCTCTCTGCCAACCAGCGGTTCGCCTCGTAGACCTCCGTGCGGAGCACGATCGTGTGCATGATGGGAAACAGGCCCGTGCGGCGGAAGTAGTCCTGCTCGACGGACCGGTAGTCAGGGAAGAGGCGCCGCACGTTCGGTGAGCCTTCGACGAACGCGCGCGGCATGCGAGGCACGGTGAGGGCGTCCAATTCTCCACTGACGAGCATGTCGTTGAGCGACCGCCCTTCCGGGAGCGGCTCCAACGAGACGCCCTCGGGCAGCTTGCCCATCACCTTCTCGCGGCGCCCGGGATCGTGCAGGCCGCCCTGGAACCAGCGGACGTCGCTCGGCCGCACCCCGTATTCATGCTGGAGCATGCCGCGAATCCAGACGGCGGCCGTGACGTTGTACTCCGGCACGCCGACACGGCGTCCCTTCAGGTCCTCGGGGCGTTCGATCCCCGAGGCGGTGTTGACGTAGATCGCGTTGTGGCGAAAGGCCCGCGAGGGAAATACCGGAATGGCGATGAAGCGGTTCTCGCCGTGGCCGCGGTGGACCGTGTAAGCGCCGAAGGACATCTCGGAAGCGTCGAACTCCTCGAAGTGCTCCATGCGCCAGAACGTCTCTTCGGGGCCTAGCGGGATGTAGTTCAGCTCGACACCCTCGACCTGCACCGTGCCGTCCGCGAGCGCGCGGGTCCGGTCGTAGTCGCCGCAGGCGAGCGTGACTCGTAACTTGGCCATCAGGCTCTCGCTCCTCGTCCAGCGTCGCGCTCGTGCCATTGTAGCAGTCGGCGGCCGCGGTCCGTCAGGGGCCGGCGCCCCGCCCAACCGGGCGGCCATATGGTTGCTCGTGGCTGCTTTTTTTTGGTAACTTGGCCTAGTGAAGTCACGGCGCGCCCGGAGGACCGTCGCGACCGTCCGGCGAGCACCCCTGGATATTGGCGTGGGAGGCGGCGTCGGCGTGGGGATGCGGAAGACCGAGTACATCGTCCGGGCGAACACTGCGCCCGCGGCCCTTGATTCCCTGCGCACACGGTTCGAACGGCGGCGCCGACGCCAGGCGGTCAGCCGCTCGTGGTCGACCCGCGCGACAGCCGTGATGGCTCGCCTCGAGGCGCTCTGCGAGTATCTCGCGGCGCTGCCATGGCACGAGCTCCGCGTCCTGCCCTGGCGCGCGGTGGGAGCCGGCGTCGGCGGCGGCATCCTCCTACTGCTCCTCGTAAGCACGTTGGCGCTTCAAGTCGCGTACGGCGAGCGCGTGCTGCCGGGCGTCCATGCGCTCGGTCTAGACCTGAGCGGCAAGACCGAGCGCGAGGCTCAGGACCTGGTCGCGGCCCGGCTCGCGGCGTTTGGCCGGGAGCCGCTGGTCGTGACTTTCGACAACCGCGAATGGACCACGACTCCCGCCGACTTGGGGGCGAGCCTCGATCGGGATGCGGTAGTGGCGGCTGCCTATGCGGTCGGTCGGGCGGGCAACCCGCTCGACCGGTTGACACGCCCGATGCGGGGCCTGTTCGGCGCTCGCGAGGTGCCGCAGCCGCGAGTCACCCTCGACGAAGCCCGGGTCGATGCCTACCTCGGCGGTATCGCAAGCGCCGTCGATCGCCCGATGGCGAACGCCCGACTGGCCATCGACCCGGCGGGGCGCGTCGACTATGCACCGGCCGAGACCGAACGGCGGACGGACATCGCCGCGAGCCGAGAGCGTTTGCGCGAGGCGCTTACCGTGGGCGAAGACCTGCGCGTGCCCCTCGCGGTGGCCGAGCGGAATCCGCCCATCACGGACGCGGACCTGGCCCCCGCACGCGAGCAGGCGGAACGCTACCTCGCCGGGTCCGTCGTACTAGAGCTGGGCGGCGATAGCTGGCGGCTGGAGACGCAGGACATCGCGGCGGCGTTGGAAATCGTGGGGCCGGCCGACCGCCCGACCGGCGTGCAGCTGAAGGACGCTGTCATCGAGCAGGCCACGCGGCGCCTCGTGGCTGGTATCAACCAGCCGGCCTCGAATGCGCGCTTCGAGTTTGTTGGCGGGGAGTTACGGCCGCTGCGGGAAAGCCGCGAGGGCCGGGAAGTGGACTTCGCGGCGACGCTCGCGGCGATCCGGCAGGCGGTCGCGTCGGACGACCGCACGGTACAGGTGCCGGCCAAGATCACCCAGCCTGCCGTCACGACCGCGCAGCGGGAGCAGCTCGGCATCCACGAGCTGATCGAGCGCGGCGAGACACGCTTCGCGGGATCCTCGCCGCCGAAGATTCACAACATCAAGCTGGCGGCGTCGCGGCTGCATGGGGTGGTGGTCCCGCCGGGAGCGATGTTCTCGTTCAACCAGGAGCTTGGCCCGACGACGCTCGACTCGGGTTACGAGGTGGGGTGGGGCATCGCGGCGAGCGGCGACGGCGGCCACGCCACCGTGCCGAGCGTTGCGGGCGGCATCTGCCAGGTGGCGACAACGCTGTTTCAGCCGGTGTTCTGGGGCGGCTATCAGATCGAGGAGCGGCACAACCACCTCTACTGGATCTATGCCTATGGGCAGCCGCCGCTCGGCCGCACTGGGCTCGACGCTACGGTGGACGACGATTCGGGGCTAGATTTCCGGTTCATCAACTCGAGCGCCGACTACTTGCTGATCCAGACGGCAACTGACGACACGAGCCTGACGATCAGCCTCTACGGGACGAAGCCCACGTGGTCGGTGAAGGTCGACGGCCCGACCATTACCAATCGGAAGCCGGCGAGCCAGGAGGTCGTGCAGTCGCCCGAGCCGTCGCTGCCGTGGGGCCAGCGCCTGCAAGTGGAGAGCGCTGGCGACGGGTTCGACGTGGCCATCGTCCGGTCGGTCAACGATAGTGGGACGGTGCGCACGCTGAACCTGCGCACCCACTACGAGCCTTCGCAGAACATGGTGGTCGTTGGCGTCAAGGGGGCGCCCGCCGGCGCGGCCGCGGAGATTCGTGCCTCGAACCGGCAGCGGCCGAACACGGCCGTGGGCAGCGCGCCGGCCGCGACGGCGTCCAGCGTTCAGGCCGCGCCAGCGTCTAGCGTCCAGGCGGCGCCGCAACCCACGCCGGCGCCCACGCTAGTGCCGGCGGTGCCAAGCGGCACGCAGGCCGGCAACAGCACCGCGATCCAGCCACCCAGCGTTGCGCCTGCGGCGCCTGCCGCCGCGCCGGCTTCGTCTGGTGCGGCGAGCGGCACGGCGGCGAGCCCGCAAGCCCATCCGGCGGGTGTCCCCGCGACATCTGGCTCGTCCAGCAGCAGCGCGGCGCCCGCCGCGCAGGCCCCGGCGCCGGCAGCTGCTCCAGCGGCGCCCGCGGCCCAGCCGGCAGCGCCGGTGGCGCCGCCGGCGACCGCGCCGAACGTGCCGCGCTTTGGGAACTCCTCCGGTCGGTAGTGCTCCCGCGGCCGGTCGCTGGAGTTGACTTAATGCGCCGACGACGCGCTGCTGCTGATGGTCCCCCGGGAGGATGGAGCTGGGAGCCCGCCGCTCCGCGGCTGAGCCATAGCTGCGGATGAGCGCGGGGATGGTACCGGGCCGGAGCGACCGGCTAGGTCCCTGCGTGCTCGCAGGCCGGTCTGGCCCGCCTCAGCTCGACGCCTGCCCGGTGGAGCACCGCGCGGGTCACGCAGAGGGGCAGGCCCACGACGTTGGTATAGCATCCCTCGATTCGGGCCACGGGCCGGAACGGCGCGTCCTGGATGCCGTAGCCGCCCGCCTTGTCGAAGGGCGCTCCGGTGGCCACGTAGGCTCGCAGCTCCTCCTCGGAGTACGGCCGCATCCAGACGAACGTACGCGCGGCCGCCAGCAGCGGCGGCCCGCCCACCGGCCGTGCGCAGACGCCGGTAATGACCTCGTGTCGCGTGCCGCGCAACCGGGTAAGCATTTGAACCGCCTCAGCGGCGTCGCGCGGCTTGCCGAATATGTGGCCGCGCTGTGTGACGACGGTGTCTGCGGCTAGCACCACCGCGTCGGCTCGGCGGATGGCGGCCGCTTTCGCCAGGGCCAGCCGCGTCGCCAGGGCCTCCGCGGATTCGCCGTCGCGAGGGGATTCGTCCACGTCCGGGGCGACGACCGCGAACGTGAGCCCGAGCGTCGCCAGCAGCGCGCGGCGGCGTGGGGAGGCGGAGGCCAGCACTAATGCCGGCCTGCGGCTGTGGGTCGGCTTTGCTTTGGGCACGAACGGTGTCGCTTCGGGGGCGCGCATGGCAACCGGCTCTCGACTTGTGTAACCTTGTGGTGTACAAATCGTTCTTGTTAGGCTAGCAACATTGTACCTGGCACGCGTGACAGTGAGTGCCGCGGCCGCCGAGCGGGGCGCGGCGATCCGCGTACCTTTGCGCATGCGCCGGCACGCGGATTGCTGATCGCTATAATTCCCGATAACGGCAACGGCCCGCCGAGCGGGACCGGCGGCGGCGTGCAGGCAGATGCGGCGGTCCGGAGCCGACATCGATCCGCGACCTGGCAGCCCTGGCTGGCGAGCGTTCATCCGGGATGAATGGCTCGGCGGGTGCCCCGAGACGTACAGAACGCGAGCGCGCGTGCCCCTGCCATCTTGGGGGGAGCGGAGGATCTGCGAGATGCCCGACGTGATCGGCAAGCGCTTCATCGAGTCCGCGATCAAGCGCATCCTCTTCGTCGAGCCGCAAAGCGGCTACTCGACCGGCTTCAACGACACCGTCCGGGTGGAGACGCTTGGCCCCGAGTACCTGGCGGGCTCAGTGCAGGACGTGGCCGAGTGCCGCCTGGTGGACCTGCGGACCTCGCGCGGCGATCTGCTGGCGGCGATGGAGGAGTTTCAGCCCCAGCTCATTGCCCTGAAGTGCGGCTACACGACCGACGTACCCGTCGTCGCGGACCTGGCTCGCCAGATCAAACAGCTCGACGCGAGCCTGCCGATCGTGGTCGGCGGCCACCACATCTCACTCAGCCCCCAGGACCTGTTTATCCCCGAGGTCGACGCGATCGCCTACGGCGAGGCCGAGGACGTGTTCCCGCTGATCGTGAACGAGCTGGGGACCGGGCGCGATCTGTCGCGCGTGCCCTACGTGTACTACCGTGACGCGGAGGGCGCCTTCCAGACGACCGTCGTGCCGCGCATGATCGTGAACGAGGTGCTGCACGACTCTCACGAGATGAACCGGCGACCGATGCCGCTGCGTGAGCTGTGCGACCCATACCGCGACGAGTACTATTTCCTGTACTATCCACGCCCGTACTCGGTGGAGACGGCTCGCGGCTGCCGCTACCGCTGCAGCTTCTGTTCGGTATGGCAGTTCCACCACGGTGTGTACAAGGTGGAGGGCTGGCAGCGGACGTTCGAGGAGCTGCAGCGTATCCCGGATGGCTCGTACGTCAACATCGTCGACGACCTGGCCATCCAAGTAATGCCGCACGAGGACTACCGCCAGTCCGACGCCTGGAAACTGGCCCAGGAGCTGATCAAGACCGGCAACAAGCGGCGCTTCTGGATGCAGTGCCGCGCCGACAACATCGTGCGTAACAAGGAGCTGTACACAGCCTGGGCGGAGGCGGGCCTCGACATGGTGCTCATCGGCCTGGAGTCGGACGACCCGGCCGAGCTGAAGCGCGTGAACAAGGGCTCCCGCGTGAACGTCAACGACGAGTCGATCGACTTCCTGCACTCGCTGAAGGTCAAAGTGTGGGGGGCACAGATCGTCTTCGCCGACTGGGTGGCCGAGCGGTTCGAGCACCTGATGGAGTACAACAAGCGGCTGGGGATCGAATGTCCTCAGTTCACGATCCACACGCCGCTACCGGGGACCGTGGACTGGCAGAAATACAAGGAGGAGCTGATCACCCAGGACCGCCGGTATTTCGACTTCCTGCACCCCGTGCTGCCCACGGCGCTGCCGATCCGCGAGTTCATCGAGAACTACGTGAAGCTGTATCGCGAGTGTCACATGAGCCGGCACGAGCTGATGGACATGGTGCGGCAGGGGCGGGTACCGCTGAACGGCGTGATCGAGTTTGCCAAGAAGTTCCGTAACCTAACGGACCCCGAGACGTACCGCAGCGCGATCGACTTGCACGAGCGCGTCGCGGCCGGACAGCCAGCCTAAGCACTCGCCGGGGATGGTGGGTCTGGTTGGCATCGCCAAGCGTACCCGCCAACCTGGGCCGGCAGGTTAGCCGACTTGCCGCGACGCCGAGGCGCCCGCCTCGCTTGCGGCGCCGAGGACCGCAGGGTGCGACAGCCTGGTCCTCTGCCGCTGCAGTCGAAAGTAGAGTCGGCCGAGCCGGCGCTCTAGCTCCTGGCGCTGCTGCTGGGGAACCGGCCACGGCGCTACCGCGAGCGCGGCGAGGGCGGCCTCCGTAGCACGACTGGCCGCCAGGTAGTCGCGGCGCTGGTGCTCATAGTGCTTCGCCAGCTCCACCTGCGCCGCCAGCGCCCACGGCCCGCTCTCGCCGGCCAGGTGCTGCCACAGGGCGACCGCCCCGTCGCGGTCGCCGGCCCGGCGCAGCAGCAGCGCCATCTCCCACTGGAGCCCGCGGCGCTCCGTGGGCGGCACGCGCTCCAGCGACGCGCTGCACCAGCCGGCTGCCTCCGCCGTCAGGCCGGCCCGCGTGAACAGGCGCAGCAGCGCGATGCTATCGACGCGGTGGGCGTGCTCTGCCGGGGCGTCGAAGATCTGGCCGAACAGGCCGAGCAGCGCCACCAGGCTCAGTAGATCGTCGGCGTTGTGGGCGAAGACGCCGCCCAGTGGCTCGCAGCGTCCGCGCCGGACGTAGTCGAAGTAAATGCCGGGGATCAGCCAGGCTGGCACGTCCTCGGTCCGCTGGACGCCGAGGAGCGCGCGCTCCAGGCTGCCGAGCGCGCAGCTGGGCAGGCGGGTGCGCCACAGCCGCCGCGCGGGGTGCAAGAGGTCCAGGTGATGGCCCGGGGGCGCGAGCCGCTGGCGCCGCGTGACCAGGAAGCGCGTTTCCAGCAGCGGCACGTCGAACGTCTTGCCGTTGAACGTGACCCAGAGCGGGAAGCCGTTGAGCAGGTCGGCAAGCGCCGCGAGCAGCGCGGCCTCCTCGCCGGGGTGGCGCATGAAATACTGCCGTAGACAGAAGTCGCCGCCGTCAAAGTACCCCGCGCCGACCAGGAAGGCGTAGGTGCCCGTGCCGCCCGCTAGCCCGGTGGTCTCGGTGTCCAGGAACAAGGCGCGGCTCGGGTCGAGCGCCTCGGGCGGGTGGCCGCGAGCGAGGAGCTGACGCGCTCGCGGCGAGAGCTGGAGGGCGCTCGCCAGGGCGATCGTGCCCTGGCTCGAAGCCAGGGGGTAGCGGCGCTCTATCACGAAGCAGTCGCCGTGCGGCGTGCGCTCGAAGCGGCCGGGCAGCATCCGCTCGATGCCGGGGCGAGGCGCGCGCGCTGCCGGCCCGGGGCGTCCGGCAGCGTTCCACTGGCGCAGCTTGCTCGCGAGGTCACCCGGCATCGACCGCCTCGCGGCCCAACAGCCGCAGCAACCGCAGTGTGGCCTGCTTCTTGTCGAGATGGCGACCTGGCACGACGGCGGGCGCGCCGGGGTGGCCGCCCGAGGGGCCGACGCACGACGGGCAGCCGGCGGCGCAGGGGCAGGCGGCCACGTGGGCGAGGGCGGCGGCGTGCAGGTCGGCGTGGACGGCGTAGAGCTTCTCGGCCAGGCCCACGCCGCCCGCCAGCCGCTCGTAGACCCAGACCGTGGGCGCGCGCGTAAACGGCGACCGGGCCTCCGCGCGAGCGCCCAGGTCGCGGGGGTCGCACATCAGGTAGAGCGGCGCGAGTTGGCCGATCACGTGGGCCATCCCGACCAGGCCCGCCTCCAGGTCCTCTTTGGACAGGATCGGCAGGGCCGGCTCCGCGAGGGTGAACCAGTAGGCCGTGGTATGGTGCGTCTCCTCGGGGAGCTGGATCTTACCCCAGCCGACGTTCTCGTGCGTGTGCAGCTTGATCTTCTTGAAGATGGTGGCGCGAAACGTCAGAGCGACCTCGCCCCAGGCCCGCGTGCCGCACGGGCGGGCGTCCTCGTCGATCACCTCGAGCGGCTGCAAGTGGTCCACCAACTCGGCGTCCGTGTAATAGTCCACGTCCACCGACCGCACGAAGGCCTTTTTCTCGGCCCAATCCAGGCGCTCGACCTGGTACTGGCGACCCTCGTGGAGGTAGATCGCCTCCTCGTGCAGCAGGGTGGGCACCGACATGCGGTCCATCTCGCCGATGACGCGCGGCTTGGCGGCCTCGGACAGGTCGACAATCACGAAGTTGTCGATGGCGGCACTGCGAAGGCTGACCTGCTCCGCTGGGAACGCCTCGGCCATCCAGTACCAGCGGCCGTCCTGGTGGTGGAGCACGCGCTCCTCCTCCAGGTAGGCGAGGAGCTGCTCCGTGGCGTCGCCGCCGAAGCGCTCGCCGTCGTCGAACGGCTGCTCGAAGGCGGCGCACTTCAGGTGGCTCGTGCGGATGTACAGGTTGTTCGGGTTGACCAGGCCCGCCTCGACGGGGCGGTCGAAGAGGTATTCGGGGTGGGTCACCATAAACTGATCGAGGGGGCTGCTGGTGGCCACCAGCACGGTCAGCGTCAGGTCGTTGCGCCGCCCGGCGCGGCCGGCCTGCTGCCAGGTGCTCGCGATCGTGCCCGGGTAGCCGACGAGCACGCAGGCGTCGAGCCCGCCGACGTCGATGCCCAGCTCCAGCGCGTTCGTGGCGACCACGCCCCGCACCGCGCCCTCGCGCAGCCCCTGTTCGATGGCCCGGCGTTTCAGCGGCAGGTAGCCGCCGCGGTAGCCGCGCACCGCGTCCGCCGCGGGGCCACGCAGGGCGCGCTTCAGGTACGTGACCAGCAGCTCGACGGTGAGACGGCTGCGCGCGAACAGGATCGTCTGCACTTGGTTTTGCAGCAGGTCGGTGGCGAGGTCGCGGGCCGCGAGCACCGCGCTGCGGCGCACGCCGAGGCTCGGGTCGAGGGCGGGTGGGTTGTAGAAGAGGAAGTGGCGCGGGCCCTGCGGCGCCCCGTTGTCGTCCACCAGCTCCACCTCCTCCTCGACGAGCTGCTCGGCCAGCTCGCGCGGGTTGGCGATGGTGGCGGAGGCCAGCAGGAACTGGGGACGGGCACCATAGAAGGCGGCAGTGCGCTTGAGGCGCCGTAGCACGTTGGCCAGGTGGGAGCCGAACACGCCGCGATACGAGTGCAGCTCGTCCACGACGACGTAGCGAAGTTGGCTGAAGAGGTGCGTCCAGCGGGTATGGTGCGGCAGCATGGCGGTGTGTAGCATGTCGGGGTTCGTGACGACGAGGCTGCCCGCGGCACGCACGGCCTGGCGCGCGGTGGCAGGGGTATCGCCGTCGTAGGTATAGGCGCGGAGCGCGATGGGCAGCTCGCTGGCCCACGCGTGCAGCTCGGCCAGCTGGTCCTGGGCGAGCGCCTTGGTTGGGAAGAGGTACAGCGCGCGCGCGGCCGGCTCGTGAAGCAGGCGGTCGAGCACCGGCAGGTTGTAGCAAAGCGTCTTGCCCGAGGCGGTCGGCGTGACGACCACGACGTTGCGTCCGGCCAGCGCGGCCGCCACGGCCTGCGCCTGGTGGGTGTACAGCGCCGCGATGCCGCGGCGCTGCAAGGCCGCCACCAGCCGCGGGTCCAGGCTGGCAGGCCAGGGCGCGTGGCGGGCGGGCCGCGGCGGCAGGCGGCGCGAGGCGGTCAAACACGGGGCGATGGCCGGCGCCCGCTCCCACTGCGCGATGAGCTGCGCGAGGTTCACGGGCGCCTGCCGGACGGGACGGGCCGGCAGAACGGCCGGTGGGCACGTCGCGCGCGCCGGGTCACCGCGGTCGCGCCTCGATAGTGCGGGCGGCGCGCTCGCTGGCCTCGTTGATGTCGTGCTGGAGGCGGCGGATCTCGTCGTCGAGGGCCGATTCGGTCTCCTGCAGCTTGGCGGCCGAGGCGAGATCGACCTGGGGCGCGCCCGGGGCGGCCACCACGCGCAGCGCCTCCTCGACCTGCGCCTTCTGCTCGTGCAGCGCGGCCAGCCGCGCCTTCGCCTCCTCCACGCCCTTGGTCAGCAGCAGCGACTCTAGCTCGCGCTCCGCGCGCTCGCGAATGCGCTGGAGATGCCGCGCGTTCAGGTCCGCTTGCGCCAGCCGCTGCTCGACGTCGGCCATCAGGGCGAGGCTGCGATCCACCTCGGCGTCGCCGTAGACGCTGTAGGTGACCAGCCGTTCGAGCTGCTCGCGGAGTTGCCGCCGGAGAGTGTTGAGCTGCTGCTCCTTGGCTGCTATGTCGGCGAGCAGCAGCCGCAGCCGAGCGATCATCACGTCGAGCTTCTGCATGGCGCAGGCTCCTGGGCGATGTGCTCCGGGCGGGGCCGGGACCCCGGACCGCCGGCAGTATAGCAAGCCGTTGGCCCCGGGGACTACGCGCGCCGAGGTATATTGGGCGCAGGATGGTCGAGCGTGTCTCAGTCGGGCGTGAGCCCCAGACGCCTGCACTCGTCCCACGCGGCGTCGTCCAGCAGATCGGGGCGCCAAGCGAGCGTCCGCTCCAGGGCTGCCCGGCGGCGCCAGGCGGCCACCTCGGCGTGTGCGCCGCGCAGCAGCACCGCCGGGACCTCACGGCCGTGAAATTGGGGCGGCCGCGTGTACTGGGGGTACTCCAGGACGCCGGCGGCATAGGACTCGTCGGCGCTCGACGTCTCGTCGCCCAGCACGCCGGGGATCAGGCGCGCCACCGCGTCGACGATCACCATTGCGGCGATCTCGCCGCCGGTGAGCACATAGTCGCCAATCGAGACGCGGTGCGCGCCCACTTCGTCGAGCGCGCGCTCGTCGACGCCCTCGTAGTGGCCGCAAACGAGGACGAGCTGCGGCGCGGCGGCCCACGCGGCCGCGAGCGCTTGGCGAAAGGGCGGCGCGCTGGCTGCCAGGGCGGCCACCTGGGCGCCGGGCTGACGCACGGACGCGACGGCGCGATAGATCGGCTCGGGCTTTAGCAGCATCCCTGGCCCGCCGCCGTAAGGGTAGTCGTCGACGACGGCGTGGCGGCCAGTGGCGAAGTCGCGGAGCTGATGGAGCCGGAGATCGACGAGGCCGGCGTCGCGCGCGCGACGCAGGATGCTCGCGTCGAACGGGCCGACGAACATTTCGGGGAACAGGGTGATGACGTCGATGCGCAGAGCCATGCGCTGCTAGCCGAGCAGGCGCTCGAGCTTGTCGCGCTGACGGTCGCCCTGCTTGCGCAGGCTCTCCGCCTCGGCCAGGATGCGCGTCGCGTCCTGCAGCGCGCTCTGTGGCGGCCGGACGTCGGCGACCTGGAGCGCGTCGTAGATAGTCTTGGCCGCGTTGTGGCGGGCCTCGACGCAATCGACGTAGCTGTTGTGCATCCCCGAGGCGCGGCGGGGCGGCTCGAGCTGGGCGAACGTGCGCTCGGTTTCGATCGTGCGCCAGACGAAGACGCCCGAATGCTCGCCCTGGGGATCGTTGATGCCGCCGACGTCCGTCCCGCGCGT
The DNA here is from genome assembly GCA_035293805.1 of Chloroflexota bacterium. Classification (GTDB taxonomy): domain Bacteria; phylum Chloroflexota; class UBA6077; order UBA6077; family JAJPHF01; genus JAJPHF01. Next base: position 98,512 of record DATGMD010000001.1, read on the forward strand.
GACGCCGACGCGCTCCAGCCACTGGCGGTACTCAGATTCGAGCTGCCGCAGGAGCGGGTCGGCGGCGGCCAAGTACTGCTCGATCGCCGCGCGCTCCTCGGGGGGGAGCCCCTTGCTGCCAAACAGCCCCTTGAGAAACGCCATCGGTCGCTGTCTCCTTCCCGTCGACGTCAGCCGCCGCGGCTGCCTGCCGCGTTCGTTGGGCTGCAGGCATGGGTTACGGCAGGTCGGCGTCGCCCAGGCCGAAGTGATGGCCAAGCTCGTGGATCACCGTCAGCCGAATCTCGTCCTTCATCTCCTCGATGCTGGCGCAGGCCTCCAGGATCGGCTCGCGGAAGATCGTCACCCGGTCGGGCAGCGCGAGATGGTAGCCGGTGCCGCGCTCGCCCAACGGCGTCCCTTCATACAGGCCGAACAGCGTCTCGTCCGGGCGGAGGCCCACCGAGCGCCGCTGGGCGGGACTGGGCCGGTCGGCGATCAGCACGGCCACGTTGTCGAGCCGCCGCCCGAAGGCGGGGGGAAGCTCGGCCAGCGCCTCGCGCACGATGCGGGCGAAGCGGCCGGGCGGCAGGCGGCGCCGGTGCGCGCGCGGGGGCCGGCGCGGCCTCATGCGCGGAGGATGCTGAGCACCATTGACAGCACGACGATCACGCCGATTATCGTGAACACCCACTGCGTCCGACTCACCCGACCGCCTCCCCGGGGAACACCTGCTGGCGGCCCAATTGTAGCACGCGCGCGCCGGCCCTCGCGGCCCGGCGGACCTGGCGGTGAGCTATAATGCAGGCGGAGTCCCCCACCTGGAGGCCGCCGTGCTGCGCGGTACGAAGTCGTTGCTCCGCCCCATCGACGAGACCGATCTCGACCTCCTGTGGAAGTGGGAGAACGATTCGGAGCTGACCTATTACCTTAACGCGGACCGCCACCGGACGATGTCGATGGACGAGGTCAACCGCCGCTATCGGCAGATTCGCGCCGATCCGACGATGGAGCTGTTTATCATCGAGACGTTCGACGGCGAGCGCATCGGGATGGTCGGCTACGACACGCTGTCCTTGGAGCGGCGGTCGTGCCGCGTCTACATTGGGATCGGCGAGAAGCAGTACTGGAGCAAGGGCTACGGCACCGACGCAATGCGCGCGCTGCTAGACCACCACTTTACGGAGTTGCAGCTGGAACGCGTGTATCTCAGCGTCTACGACTTCAACGACCGCGCCATGGCCTCGTACCGCAAGTGCGGCTACCGAGTCGACGGCGTGCGGCGCAACGTGGCGCTGGTCGACGGGCAGTGGTGCGACAGCATCGAGATGAGCGTCACCGCCACGGACTTTGAACGAACGAACCGGCGCTTGTCGTCCGCGACCCGGGATGGGCGCGAGAGCTAGGACGAGCCGCCCGCGAGGCGCAAACTGATGACCCAGGAAACCCCGGCCCCGACCTGGAGCACCGATCGGCTCCGGGCCCTCTTCCTCGAGTACTTCAAGGAGAAGGGCAGCCTGGAGCTGCCCAGCTCCAGCCTGGTCCCCCAGGACGACCCGACCGTGCTGCTCACGACCGCCGGCATGCAGCAGATGATTCCGTACCTGCTCGGTCGGCGCGAGCCGCCGTCGCGGCGCCTCTGCTCGGTCCAGAAGTGCTTTCGGACGACCGACATCGACCAGGTCGGCAACCCGCGCACGCTCACGTTCTTCGAGATGCTGGGCAACTTCTCGATCGGCGATTACTTCAAGGCCGAGGCGATCCCGTGGGCCTGGGAGTTTCTGACGCGGCGGCTGGGGCTGCCGCGCGAGCGGCTATGGGCGACCACCCACCCCACGGACGAGGAGGCGCGCGCCATCTGGCGGCAGACCGATCTGCTGCCGGAGCACCTGCGCGAGCTGGACGACAACTGGTGGGGGCCGCCGGGCGCGTCAGGCCCCTGCGGCCCAGACTCGGAGATCTACCTCGACCGCGGCGAGGCACTTGGCTGCGGCCGGCCGGACTGCGCGCCGGGCTGCGACTGCGACCGCTACCTGGAGATCTGGAACCTGGTGTTCATGCAGTTCTTCCAGGACGAGACGGGGGCGCGGTCGCCGCTCCCGCAGCGCAACATCGACACGGGGATGGGCCTGGAGCGGCTGGCTGCCGTGATGCAGGACGTGCCGTCCGTCTACGAGACGGATGGGTTTCGCCGCATACTCACCCGCATCGAGCAATTGACCGGCCTGCCGTACGCCGCCGATGCCGAGCGCGACTACGGCATGCGCGTGCTCGCGGACCACAGCCGCGCGATGACGTTCCTGGTGGCCGACGGCGTGTTCCCGGGCAACGAGGGCCGCGGCTACGTGCTGCGCCGCATCATCCGCCGCGCGGTGCGCTATGGCCGGCGGCTGGGTCTCAGCGGACCGTTCTTGGGCCGCCTCGTGGACGTGGTCGCCGAGATCATGGGGGGGCGCTACCCGATCCTGATCTCGAACCGCGACACCATCCAGCGCGTCATCGCGCAGGAGGAGGAGCGCTTCTCGGCCACGCTGCAGAGCGGGCTGGCGCTGCTGGAGCGCTGGATCGCGGAGGCGCGGGCGCGCGGCGAGCAGACGCTGTCGGGCGCGCTGCTCTTCCGGCTCTACGACACGCACGGCTTCCCGTATGAGCTGAGCGCGGAGATTCTCGCGGAGGCCGGACTGACGGCCGATGAGGCGGAGTACCGTCGGGCGCTGGAGGAGCAGCGAGCGCGCAGCCGGGCGGCGGCGGCGTTCTCGCACGCGGCCGGGGCGGGGCTGGGCGCGTCGGTGGAGGACGCCCCGCCGACCGTGTTCCTCGGCTACCAGACGCTCACGGCGCCGGGGCGGGTGCTGGCGCTGCTCGACGCAGCCGGCCGGCCGTCCGGCCGGCTGCGGGCGGGCGAGGCGGGCACGGTGGTGCTGGACGAGACGCCGTTCTACGCCGAGGGCGGCGGCCAGGTGGGCGACCAGGGTGAGCTGCGGGGGAACGGCGTGTGCTTCGTGGTCGAGGACACGCAGTCCGACGCCGGCGGGCACCACCTGCACCGGGGGCGTGTGACCGAGGGCGAGCTAGCAGTCGGCAGCGCGCTCGAGGCGCGGGTGGACGCCGAGCGGCGCGCGCGCACGGCCAAGCACCACACGGTAACGCACCTGCTGCACAAGGCACTGCGCGACGTGCTCGGGCCGCACGCGACCCAGGCGGGGTCGCTGGTGACGCCGAACGTGGCGCGGTTCGACTTCGCCAACCCCGGCCCGCTCACGGCGGAGCAGCGCCGCGCGGTGAGCGAGGCGATCAACACGCAGATCCTGCGCGACCTGCCAGTAGAAACCACCGTCTCGCCATACAGCGAGGCGGTGGAAGGCGGGGTATGGGCGCTGTTCGGCGAGAAGTACGGCGACGAGGTGCGCGTCGTGCGGGTCGGCGACTACAGCCAGGAGCTGTGCGGCGGCACGCACGTGGCTCGCAGCGGCGAGATCGGCTCGGCGTACATTGCCAGCGAGAGCGGCATCGGGAGCGGTATGCGGCGCGTCGAGGTGGTCGCGGGCCCGGCCGCGCTCGAATGGGTGCAGGGGCGGCTGGCCCAGCTCGAACGGGTGGCCAGCGCCGTGAACGCCCCGCCGGATGCCGCGGCCGACCGCGTGGCGGCCCTTACCGCAGAGCTGCAAGCAGCGCGGCGCGAACTGAGCCGGCTGCAAGCGAGCGCCGCGAAGGGGCGGGCGGAAGAGCTAGCGGAGGCGGCGGAGAGCGTCGACGGGCTGCGCGTGCTCGCCGCGCGGGTGGACGCGCCCACCCCGGACGCGCTCGGCGAGACGGCTGACCAGGTGCGCAAGCGGCTCGGCCGCGGCGTCGTCGTCCTGGGCGCCGTGATCAACGATCGCCCGCAGTTTGTGGCGGCACTCACGCCGGAGGCGGTCCAGGCCGGGCTGAGCGCGGGCAAGCTGGTCGGCGCGATCGCCAAAGTTGCGGGCGGGGGCGGGGGCGGCAAGCCGGACTTCGCGCGCGCCGGCGGGAAGGACGCGGCGCAGCTCGACGCGGCGCTGGCACTGGTGCCGCAGCTCGTCCGCGAGGCGCATACCTAAGCGCCCGGGCCAGGTCGGCAAGGACGCGGGACGGAGCCGTGCGTGTCTGCCCACCCGGTGAGGGCACTGGGAGCGACCGAGCGCGTGGGCGGGGCGCTGCCACCACGGTAGGGACCTCAGGACGACGAGGAGCGCATGCCTGCTACGCGCGCGGACTCACAGGACGTAATCGTAGCCGACCGCGACGACGATCTAGGCAGCCTTCGGTCGAAGATCGAGAGCACCGCCGCCGACGAGATCTTCTTGGTACTGCCGCGGGAGGCGGTGGTGCTCCGCTCGGCCCTAGAGTTCCGGGTCTTCGCCCGCATGCTCCAGTCGCTGGCTTCCGACGTCGTGGTGGTCTCGGGCGATGGCGACCGGCGGCGGCTCGCGCGGATGGCGGGGTTCCGGGCGCGGCGGGGGCTGCGCGGCTTGCTGCACTTGATGGCGCCGGAGCAGGCGGAGCGTTTCCGCTTCCGCTGGTATCGCTTCTGGCGCTGGTTTCCCGTCGTCCCCTTCCTGACGCTGATCAGCCCGGCGCTGGCGGTCCTCGGCCTGACCGCGATCGTGCTGGTGGCGCTGCCCGAGCTGCGCGTGACGGCGGCGCCGGCGACCGACGTGGACTCGGCGCTGCTGGAGCTGCGGGTGGACCCTGGCGTGCGGCAGCCTGATCCAGAGGGCCGGCGCCTGCCCGGTACGACGCTGAGCCAGCGATTCGACGTCGAGGCGAGCGTGCCGGCCACGGGGCTGGGCCATCGCCCGACCGGGGTGGCGCAGGGCGTCGTCACGTTCGTGAACAGCCGCGAGAACCTGCTGGTGGTGCCGGAAGGGCTGGTGCTCGTCGCCACCAATGGCACGCGCTTCACGACCGACGGGGAAGTGCGGCTGCCGCCGAACACGCTGGTGGGCATAAGGGTGGGGGTCCATGCGCAGGAGCCGGGGCCGGCGGGCAACGTGCCGGCCATGGCGATCACGCGGCTGGTGGACACTCAGCCGCCGGGGCTGGGGGTGTTCAACGAGCGTCCTACGGAGGGCGGGACGGAGGAGGAGTTTCCGGAGGCCGCGGAGCGCGACTTCATCGCGGCGCGGGGGGAGCTGCAGCAGCAGGTGCAGCAGGCGGCCGTCGAACACCTGACGGCCGCCGCGGGCGACGACTTCACGATCGTGCCCGACACCCTGCGCGTGGAAACGACGGACGAAACCTTCTCGCCCGGGCTGCGCGTCGCGACGAGCGACGTGACCGGCCACGTCACGGTGCAGGCATCCGCGCTCGCCTTTGCCAACGCGGAGTTCAATCGGCTGGCCCAAGCCGCCTGGGCGGCGAGCCTGCCAGCCGGCTTCCGGCCGCTCGGCGAGCCGGTACAGCTTACCGTGCCCGAGTACTTGGGGCTCGACTCGGGAGTGGCGCTCTTCCGAGTTGGGGTGCAGGGACAGATCGCGCGCGTGATGGACGCGGGGGTGCTCGCCGCGCGCCTGCGGGGCGCCACGCTGGACGAGGCGCGGCGAGCGCTTGCCGCGCGGGGCGGCGCGGACGCGCCGGTCGCGGTGGAGATGTGGCCGAGCTGGGCCCCGCGGGCCTTCCGCTTGCGGCTACTGCCGAGCGGCGGGGAGTGAGCGCGTGCCCCGCGGCCGATCGCTCTGTTTGGACGCCGGAGAGCGGCGGATCGGCGTGGCCCTAAGCGACGCCAAGGGCTGGCTGGCATCGCCCCTGGTGGTACTGGAGCGACGCGCGGCCGAGCGGGACTTCGCCCGCATCGCGGCGCTGGTGCGCGAGCACGGAGCGGAGCGCGTGGTGGTAGGATTGCCGCGGTCGCTTGACGGCAGGCTCGGTCCGCAGGCCCGCCGGGTCCGGCGCTGGGCGACGCGCTTGCAGTCACACCTGCCAGTGCCTATCGTGTACTGGGACGAACGTTACTCGACGGCCGAGGCGGAGCGGCGGCTCGCGGCCGTCCCGGCGCGTCGCCGGCCGGGCATTGACGCGGCGGCAGCAGCGGTGATCTTGCAGGACTACCTAGACTCGGACCGATGAAGCGGCTCCCGGCAATCCTGGTGGCGCTGGCGCTCTGCGGCTGTGTGGCCGTGGGCGCCTACTGGGTCGTGGGGCACGCGCTGGAGCTGGCGCACGGCACGCTGACGGGACTTGACGGTCCGGTCAGCGACGACTCCACGCCGGTAACGTTCACGGTGGAGCCCGGGCAGAGCGCTGCCCGGATCGGCGAAGCGCTGCAGGCGCAAGGCCTGGTCCGGTCCGCCCAGGTGTTCCGCCTGCTGGTTGAGCAGGAGGGGGTTGGCAACCGGCTGGCCGCCGGCGAGTATGAGCTAAGCCCATCCATGTCCACGCGCGAGGTGGTCGCGGCGCTGGCGGGCGGGCGAGTGCGGCGGGGCCTAAGCGTTACCGTGCCGGAGGGCTGGCGTGCGGAGGAGATTGCCTGGAAGCTGAACGCGATCGCGCCGGGCAGCGGCGACGACTTTCTCGGCGCGGTCTACGATCCCGCGGGCTACGCGGCGGACCTCGACCTGCCGGCGGGCGCTAGCCTGGAAGGGTTTCTCTTCCCGGACACGTACGAGTGGCGCCCGCAAGACGGCGGCAAGGCGCTGGTGGGCCGGATGGTCAACGAGTTTCTGCGGAAATTCGACGCCCGGCGCCGGGACAAGGCGAGCGCTCACGGGCTATCGCTGCGCGACGCGGTAACGCTGGCGTCGATCGTGGAGCGCGAGGCGGTCCTGCCGGAGGAGCGGCCGCTGATCGCCGCAGTGTACTACAACCGGCTGGCGCTCGACATGCCGCTGCAGGCGGACCCGACCGTGCAGTACGCCCTGGCGGAGCCAGAGGTACCCGCGCCGGGCGAGGCACTGTGGAAGCGCGATCTGAGCCTGGACGACCTCGACGTCGCCTCGTCGTACAACACCTACCGCCACAAAGGGCTTCCCGCCGGCCCGATCTGCAGCCCTGGCTTGGCGTCGCTCGACGCGGTCGCCGAGCCGGCCTCCACCGACGCACTGTACTTCGTGGCGCGCGCCGACGGCAGTCACGTGTTCGCGCGCACGCTCGACGAGCACCTCGCGAACGTCCGGCGCGAGCAGGCCAGCAATCCGTAGCTCGCACGGCGACCTGCTATAATTCGACGCTGGCATCCGCTCCACTACACACGTGGCTGGACTACGCGGGCGTGCCCTGTCCCGGGCTCCCGCGTGGGGCGAAGGCTGCGGACGACCAAAACGAAGGAGGCGTTCCCCGATGGCTGCACCCGTTTCTATGAAGCTGCTACTTGAGGCAGGGGTTCACTTCGGCCACCAGACCCGGCGCTGGGACCCCCGCATGCGCACGTTCATCTTCACCGAGCGCAACGGCATCCACATTATCGACCTCCAACAGACCGTGCGGAAGCTCGAAGAGGCGATGAACTTCGTGCGCGAAGTGGCCGCGGACGGGGGCACCGTGCTCTTCGTCGGCACGAAGAAGCAGGCCCAGGAGACCATCCAGGAAGAGGCGACCCGCGCGAACATGCCGTACGTGAACCAGCGCTGGCTGGGCGGCACGCTGACCAACTTCCAGACCATCCAACAGCGCATCCGGCGCCTGGAAGACCTGGAGGGCCGCAAGGAGCGCGGCGAGTTCGACGTGCTGCCGAAGAAAGAGGCCACGCGGCTCAACGACGAGCTGGCGCGGCTGAACCGCCTGCTCGGCGGCATGCGGTCACAGCGCCGCCTGCCGAGCGCGGTGTTCATCGTCGACCCGCACCGGGAGAACATCGCGGTGGCGGAGTGCCGCCGGCTGGAGATCCCGATCGTGGCGATGGTCGACACGAATTGCAATCCGGAGCTGATCGACTATCCTATCCCCGCGAACGACGACGCCATCCGGGCGATCCGGCTGATCGCGGGCAAGCTGGCCGACGCGATCATCGAGGGGCGGCAGCAGCGCGAGGCGGCGATGGCCGAGGAGACCGAGGAGGCCGAGGAGCCTGAGGTCGTCGGCACCGATGAGGAGCTGGCCGACATCGCGATGGGCGGCATCTTCGAGCCGGACACGGAAGAGGCCACCGCCGTCTAGAATTGTTGATTGTTCGGTGGCGCGCCCTGGCGCGCCGCCTGCCAGCGAGGAGGAATCCTTGGAAGTCACTGCCCAGCAAGTCAAGGAGCTTCGCGAGCGCACGGGCGCCGGCATCATGGACTGCCGCCGCGCGCTCCAGGAGACCGAGGGGAACATGGACCGCGCGGCGGATGTGTTGCGTGAGCAGGGCATCGCCCGCGCGGAGAAGAAGATGGGCCGCGAGGCCCGCCAGGGGCTGATCGAGGCGTATATCCACGCGGGCGGGCGCGTCGGCGCGATGGTCGAGCTGAACTGCGAGACCGACTTCGTGGCGCGCAACCCGCAGTTCAAGGAGCTGGCGCACGAGATCGCCATGCAGATCGCGGCGATGAACCCCAGCCACGTGGGTGACGAGCCGGCAGGCGACGGGGCGGCGCCGGCGGGCGACAACCCTTTGCTCGATCAGGCATATATCCGCGACAACAGCAAGACCATCCGCGATCTGGTCAAGCAGGGCATGGCGGGGTTCGGCGAGAACATCGTGGTGCGCCGCTTCGTGCGGTTCGAGCTTGGCGCTGAATAGGGAGGTAGGGGCTAGGAGATCGGCGTGGGCGAGTGCCGCTACCGCCGCGTGATGCTCAAGCTCAGCGGCGAGGCGATGCAGGGCGAGGGGGCGTACGGGATCGACGCGCCCACCGTTAGCTACGTCGCCGACCAGATCGCGGGCCTGGTGCGCCTGGACGTCGAGGTGGGCGTCGTCATCGGCGGCGGCAACATCTGGCGCGGCGAGCAGGCCAGCCGCAGCGGCATGGACCGCGCCACCGCGGACTACATGGGCATGCTGGCCACCGTGCTGAACGGGCTGGCGCTCCAGGCCGCGCTGGAGCGCGGCGACGTGCAGACGCGGGTCCAGACGGCGATCAACATGGCCGAGGTCGCGGAGCCCTACATCCGCCGTCGCGCCATCCGCCATCTGGAGAAAGGCCGGGTGGTGATCTTCGCGGCGGGCACGGGCAACCCGTTCTTCACGACGGACACGGCCGCGTCGCTCCGCTCCCTGGAGATCTGCGCCGAAGTGCTGCTGATGGCGAAGAACCGGGTGGACGGGGTCTACGACCGCGATCCGCGCCGGTTCCCCGAGGCGCGTCGGTTCGAGCGCCTCGACTATCGCGAGGCGCTCCAGCGCGAGCTGCAGATCATGGACAGCACGGCGCTGGCCCTGTGCATGGACAATGGCTTGCCGATCATCGTGTTCGACCTACTGAACCCGACCAACCTGACGCGCATCGTCTGTGGCGAGCAGGTAGGTACCCTGATCGCTCCGAGCGGAGGCGAGAGATGATCGACGAGGTCTTTGCGAATACCGAGCGGAAGATGAAGCGGGCCGTGGAGGCCCTGCAGCACGACCTCGGCTCGGTCCGCACCGGGCGGGCGTCGCCGGCGCTCCTCGAGCGCGTCCAGGTCGAGTACTACGGCGCACCCACGCCGCTGAACGGCGTGGCGACGATTACGATCCCCGAGCCGCGGCTCATCATGATCCAGCCGTGGGACAAGAAGATGCTGCCGCTCATCGAGAAGGCGATCCAGAAGTCCGACCTGGGGCTGACGCCGAGCAGTGACGGCAACGTCGTGCGGCTGCCGATCCCGGCGCTCAACGAGGAGCGGCGCCGCGACCTCGTGAAGCAAGTCCACAAGCGGGTGGAGGAGGCGCGCGTTGCGGTACGTAACTGCCGCCGCGACGCGATCGACGAGCTACGCAAGGGCGAGCGAGACAAGCAGGTGTCCGAGGACGAGGTCAAGCGCGCCCAGGATCGTCTCCAGAAGCTGACTGACGGCTTCATCGCGCAAGTCGACGACATCGGCAAGCGCAAGGAGAGCGAGGTCATGGAGATCTGATGCTGGTAGAGTCGGACCGAACGAGCGATCGCCCCGCGCTGACCGTCGTGCCCCGGCACGTGGCCATCATCATGGACGGCAACGGCCGTTGGGCGCGCGACCGTGGATTGCCCCGCCTGGCAGGGCACCGCGCGGGCACCGAGAATACGCGGCGCATTATCGAGGCCTGCGTAGAGTTCGGGGTGAGCATACTTACGCTCTACGCGTTCTCCACCGAGAACTGGCAGCGGCCCCGCGACGAGGTGGATGGCCTGTTTCACATCCTCGGCCAGGTCATCGACCGCGAGGTCCCGAACCTGCACAAGAACGGCGTGCAACTGCGCCACATTGGCAGCCCGGAAGGGTTGCCGCGGCACCTGCGGGAGCGGGTCGAGCGCGCGGTCGCGCTGACGCGCAATAACCAGCGGCTTCTGCTGAACGTAGCATTCAACTACGGCGGACGCGCCGAGATCATTCGCGCGGTGCGTCGGATGCTGACCGACGGGGTGCACCCCGAAGCCGTGACCGAGGAGCTGTTGAGCTCCTATCTCTATACCGCGGGCGTGGCCGATCCCGATCTGATTATCCGTACGGCCGGCGAGATGCGGCTGAGCAACTTCTTGCTCTGGCAGGCGGCCTACGCCGAATACTGGGCGACGCCCACCCGCTGGCCGGACTTCGGCAAGGACGAGTTCTACCGCGCGCTCTGCGCGTACGGCCAGCGCCAGCGCCGCTTTGGCGGCGTGCCCGACGCGCCGGCGCCGATTGCCGACTAGGCGCTCGCGCTGCCGACGGCGTCAGGCGTCGGCGGAGGCCGCGAGCCGGGGGCGACTTGCAATGAGGGGAGCACGTCCTCCAGGCCAGTCGTGCGGCTACCGGGCTTTCCGCTGCCGCCGCTAGGCGCGGCCTTCACGCCCGGCAGCCCGCTGTGGCGCCGCGGGCTGCCCGCCGTCATCCTGGCGCCGCTCGTGCTCTGGGTAGCAGCGCGCGACGTCGTGCCGGCCTATCTGATTGTCGTCGGCCTGCTCGCGGCGGTGGCCAGCGGCGAGCTGTATCGTCTGCTGATCCGGGCGGGTTACCAGCCGTTCTGGCTGCTTGGGCTGCTCCTCAGCGTGGGGCTGGCCATCCTGCCGGCGACGGCTCCCACTCTCGCCGCGCACGTGCAGGCTGCCGCGGTGTTCGGCGCCCTCGCCTGGGCCGCGTTCTGGCACCGGCGCGGCCGGGGGCTGCTCGACTGGGCGCTGACGCTGGCGCCCGCCCTGTACGTGGGGGGCCTGCTCGGCTATTTTCCGCTGTTGCGGCTGCGGCCCGACGGCGGCTTCTGGGTGCAGGCCGTGCTTGGCTCCACCTGGGCGGCCGATATCGCGGCGTATGGAGTGGGGCGGCGCTGGGGCCGCACCAAGCTCGCGCCGTCGCTCAGCCCCGGCAAGTCGGTGGAAGGGGCGCTGGCCGGCGCGGGCGCCGCGGTGCTACTGGCCGCCCTGCTGGCACTCGTCTTTCCCGCTGGCGGCCGCTCTCTGCCGGTGCTGCTGGGGCTGGGCCTCTTGGTCGCCGGGGCGGGCCTGGTGGGCGACCTGGTCGAAAGCTTCGTGAAGCGGCAGCTGGGCGCGAAAGACTCGAGCGGGCTGCTGCTGGGCCATGGCGGGCTGCTGGACCGGTTAGATAGTCTTTTGGGGGCCGGGGTGGTAGCATACTTTTATCTTGTCGCCGTTGGCGGGTGACCGGGTGAGGAAGCGCATCGCCATCCTCGGCAGCACGGGCTCGGTCGGGCGGCAAGCCCTCGACGTGGCCGCCGCACACCCCGAGCGCTTTGCGGTAGTCGCGCTAGCCGCGAGCCAGCTCTCCGCCGCGTTCCAGCGCCAACTCGACACCTGGCAGCCACCGCTTGCCGCGGTGAGTGCCCCGTCCGCGGCGGGTGACGTGAGGGCGGGACTGCTGGCAGGTGAGGACGCGCTCGCCCGGCTCGCCGCCGAGTGCGACGCCGACCTCGTCGTCGTCGGAGTGCCCGGGCGGGTGGGCCTGCTGCCAACGCTCGCCGCGCTGGAGAGCGGGAAGTCCGTCGCGCTGGCTAACAAGGAATCGCTGGTGATGGCCGGCCACCTGGTGATGGCGGCCGCCGAGGCGCACGGCGCGGCGGTCCTGCCGGTCGATAGCGAGCACAATGCGATCTGGCAGTGCCTGCGCGGCGAAGGGGGCGCGGAGGGACCGACGACGGAGGTCGCGTCGCTCATCCTGACGGCCTCGGGGGGGGCCTTCCGCGACCTGCCGGTGGCCGCGCTGGGTAGCGTGACGCCCGCGGAGGCCCTGCGCCATCCGACCTGGTCGATGGGACCGAAAATCACGGTTGACTCGGCCACGCTCATGAACAAGGGCCTGGAGATCATCGAGGCCTCGTGGCTCTTCGGCGTGCCGCTGGAGCGCGTGCGCGTCGTGATGCACCGCGAGAGCATCGTCCACTCGCTCGTGGAGTTCGTCGACGGGTCGCTGAAAGCCCTACTGGCAGTGCCTGACATGCGGCTGCCGATTCAGTACGCCCTGAGCTATCCGGAGCGATGGCCGTGCCCGGTGCCGCGTCTGGACCTTGCCCAGCTGGGCACGCTCAGCTTTGGCGAGGTTGACCGCGAGCGCTTCCGTTGCATGTACGTGGCGCTGGAGGCCGCGCGGGCTGGAGGCACGTATCCGGCCGCGCTGAGCGGCGCGGACGACGAGGCCGTGCGCCTGTTCCTGGCGGGTGCGCTGCAGTTCGATCGCATCGCGGACGTGGTCGAGGCCGTTCTCGCGCGCCACCGCTCCACGGTGGCCGCCTCGCTCGAAGGCGTGCTCGAGGCGGATGCGTGGGCGCGGGAAGTCTGTCGCGAGCTGGTTTGCACCGGCGCGGCATCGGAGGTAGCATGACCCGACATCGACGGGGCGGCGGCGCTGCCGCCGCTGTTCGCCGCGGAACCCGGTGACAAGAAGGAACGCTAGATGGACCCATTCAGCTTTCTGTGGGACAACCGCAACTACCTAATCATTATCCCCGTGCTGAGCCTCCTGATGCTCGTCCACGAGCTTGGCCACTTCATCACGGCGCGGCTGTCGGGCATGAAGGTCGAGGAGTTTGGCTTCGGCTTTCCACCGCGTCTCATTGGCAAGGAAGTGGGCGGCGTAATCTACTCGCTGAATTGGATCCCGCTCGGCGCGTTTGTGCGCATCCTGGGCGAGGACGACCCGAAGGAGCCTGGCAGCTTCGCCAGCAAACCGCTCTTGCCGCGGTTCATCGTGCTCGCCGCGGGCTCGGCGATGAACTTCCTGCTCGCGGTGCTGATGTTCGCCATCGCCTTCGCGACGGGCTGGCCGACGCCTTCATCCGTCCAGGTGGCGATCAGCGCCGTGCAGGACGGCGCCCCCGCCCAGGTGGCCGGGCTGCAGGCCGGCGACGTAATCCTGGCTGTCGCCGGGCAGCCCGCGGACTCGCTAGAGACGGTCCAGCAAGTGACGCGCGCTAACGCGGGCAACAGCGTACCGTTCTTGATCGACCGCCAGGGCGAGCAGCTGACGATCCCGGTCGCGCTGCGAGCCACCTGGCCGAACGGCGCTGGGCCGCTGGGCGTGCAGCTGCGCGGGCGGCCGGTGGACGTCCACCCGGTGGCCTACGCGCTGCCGCAAGCTCTCGCGCGGGGCTGGGAGCGGGCGGCCCAGCTGGTGGGGCTCACGCTGTCGATTCCGGTGCTCCTGGTGCAGGGGGCGGTTTCGCCGGAGCTGGTGCGTCCGATAGGGATCGTCGGCATGACCCAGCTGGCGGGGCAGGCGGCGACCGAGGTCGCGGAGACGGGCTGGGTGTTCCCGATCCTTACGCTGACCGCTGCGTTTAGCGCGGGGTTGGCGGTGGCCAACCTGCTGCCGCTACCGGGGCTCGACGGCGGCCGACTGCTCTTCCTCATCATCGAGGCGGTGCGCGGGCGGCGGATCGCGCCCGAGCGCGCCGAGCTGGTCCACGCCATCGGCATCGCGATCCTGCTGGCGCTGATGGGAGTGCTGATTGTGTCGGACATCGTGTCGCCGGCGCCGCCGGTCGACTGGGGCGTCCGTCGCTGAGGCGGCGGGGTAACTCGCGGCACCCGCGCTGCACCCCCGCAGACGGCATCCGTGGGGGTGCAGCGTTTGTCTGTCCCCCCGCCGGATGGTATAATTTCGGCAGTTGAGGATACCGTGCGAGAAGTGGGTAACCCCCACTTTTTTGTTGCAGGCAGACTGGCGGATAGGGCGCTGGCTCGGCGCGTCAGCGGCCTGGACGGCCAGGGAGGCGGACCGTTGAAGAGCGAATTCATGACAGCAATCAGCATGCTCAGCAGCGAAAAGAACATGCCGAAAGAGGTCGTGATTGAAGCCATCGAGGCGGCGCTCGTGTCGGCCTACCGCCGTAATTTCCCGACCGCGCCGCAGAGCGTGGACGCCGTCATCGACCCGGAGACGGGGGCACCGCAGGTATTCCTGGTGCGCAAGGTCGTCGCGGAGCTGGGCGAGGACCCGGACGAGATCACGCTGGACGACGCGCGCGCGATCGACCCCAGCGCTCAGGTCGGCGGGGTGCTGCGCACCGACGTGACGCCGCCGCAGTTCGGGCGGATCGCCGCCCAAACGGCGAAGCAGGTGGTGCTGCAGAAGCTGCGCGAGGCGGAGCGGCGGCGGGTGTTCGACCAGTTTACCGAGCGGCAGGGCGAGATCGTCCACGGGCTAGTGCAGCGCATCGAGCAGGGGACGGCGATCATCGAGCTGGACAAGACCGAGGCGATCATGCCGCGCACCGAGCAGATCCCCACCGAGCGGTACTACCCTGGGCAGCGGCTGCGGGTCGTGATCGTCGACGTACGCGACAGCCACAAGGGGCCGCAAGTGCTGGTGTCGCGCGCCCACCGGCTGATGCTGCGACGGTTGTTCGAGCAGGAAGTGCCGGAGATCTTCAGCGGTACGGTGGAGATCAAGGCGATTGCCCGCGAGGCGGGCGCCCGGGCCAAGGTCGCCGTAGCGGCTCGCCAGGAGGGCATTGATCCCGTCGGCTCGTGTGTCGGCATGCGGGGCGTGCGCATCCAGAACGTGGTCAACGAGTTGAGCGGCGAGAAAATCGACGTGGTGCAGTGGGACCCTGACCCGGCGGTATTCGTGGCCAACGCACTCAGCCCGGCGCAAGTTGTCAGCGTGACGATCAACGAGGACGAGAACACGGCGCGCGTGATCGTGCCCGAGCGACAGCTCTCGCTCGCAATCGGCAAGGAGGGCCAGAACGCCCGGCTGGCCGC
Source organism: Chloroflexota bacterium (assembly GCA_035293805.1). Taxonomy (GTDB): domain Bacteria; phylum Chloroflexota; class UBA6077; order UBA6077; family JAJPHF01; genus JAJPHF01. The sequence continues at coordinate 113,739 of DATGMD010000001.1, forward strand.
GAAGCTGACCGGCTGGCGCATCGACATCCGTAGTGATGCCGCCAGCGTCGTTCCTGCAGCGGCTGACGGCGCGGAGCCGGCCCAGCAGGCCGCGCCGCCCGCGTCGGTCGCCGCGCAGCACGGGGGCACGACGGCCTCTGCTACTACGGGCGAGGCGCCTGCCGCTGGTGGGGACGAGGTGCGAGTCGGAGCCGGCGCGCCAGGGGCGAGTGGGGACAGCGCGGGGGCGACGGGATGACGGCACGCCCTCGCCACGTGCCGATGCGTACGTGCGTGGGCTGTCGGCAGGAGCAGCCGAAGCGCGAGCTGGTTCGCGTCGTGCGGACGCCCGAGGGGGCCGTCGTGGTGGACACGACGGGCAAGGCGAACGGCCGCGGCGCGTATTTGTGCCGACGGCCGGAGTGCTGGACGGCCGCGCTGCGGCGTAACCTCCTCGCGGGCGCGCTGCGCGGCCCGCTCACGGCGGACGATCTGGCAGCTCTGCGCGAATACGGTGCGGCGCTCAGCCCCTCCGCGGCGCCGCACGGACCGCGGTCCTAGGCGGGCGCCGCCGCGCACGCCGGCTCCGTCGAGGCTGGTGTCGCGTGCCCCGGGCTGGCGGCTGCACCGCCCTCCGCGTGGGGGCACGGCTCGCCGCGTCGTAGAATGCTACGTATCGTTAGTCACACTTAGAGAGCTGCCACGGCCGCCGGCCGACGAACCGACACCAGCGGCAGCCCAACATAGGGGGTGCCAGATGGCGCGACCATTCAATCGTGGACCACAACGCCGGCCCGGCGGCCGCCCCGGCGCCGCGCGGCGGGGCGGGAACCGCCGCGCGCCCATGCGCGGCGGCTTTGGCGGCGCACCTAGCGCCGTTCTGGAACGGGCGCCGGTCGAGCTGCCGGCGCGGATGACGGTCCAGGAGCTGTCCGACCGTCTGAACGTCAGTCCGACGCAAGTGATCAGCGCGCTGGTAGCGCAGAACATCCTTTTGACCGTCAATCAGAGCGTGGACTATGAGACCGCCGCCAAGGTGGCGAGCGAGCTGGGCTTCGAGGTGTTCGAGGCGGCCCCGGAAGCGCGCGAGAAAGCCGCGACCGCGGGGGCACCGGAGGAGGATACGGGCCTGCTCGTGCCGCGGCCGCCGGTGGTGACGGTCATGGGCCACGTCGACCATGGCAAGACCAGCCTTCTCGACGCGATCCGGAACACGAACGTGACCAGCGGCGAGGCGGGCGGCATAACGCAGCACATCGGCGCGTATCAGGTCGAGATCCACGACAAGCGCATCACGTTTCTGGATACCCCGGGCCACGAGGCGTTCACGGCGATGCGGGCACGTGGCGCCGAGGCGACCGACATCGTCATCCTGGTCGTGGCCGCCGACGATGGGGTGATGCCCCAGACACGCGAGGCCATCGCTCACTGCCAGGCGGCGAAAGTGCCGGTGGTGGTGGCAATCAACAAGATCGACCGCCCGAACGCCCAGCCGGACCGCGTGATCCAGCAGCTGGCTGAAGCCGGGCTGGTGGTCGAGAGCTACGGCGGCGACGTGCCGTCGGTCCCCGTGTCGGCGCGCACGCGCGAGGGCATCGAGGACCTGCTGGACGTGGTGCTGCTCGTGGCCGACATCCAGGAGCTGAAGGCGAACCCCGATCGGCCGGCGGCCGGCGTGGTGATCGAGGCCAAGCTCGACCGGGCGCGGGGCGCGGTAGCCACCGTGCTGGTCCAGAACGGCACGCTGGCGGTGGGCGACACGGTAGTCGCGGGCGGCGCCTGGGGTAAAGTCAAGGCGCTCTTCAACGACCGCGGCAAGCGCATTCGCAAGGCCGGCCCCTCCGTTCCCGCCGAGATCCTGGGGCTGAACGGCGTGGCGGAGGCGGGCGACCGGATGATAGCCGTCGCGGACGAGAAGACGGCACGCCAACTGGCGGACGCCGCGAAGGCGGGCGAGCGCGAGGCGAGCGAGGGGCGACGCGAGCTGTCGCTGCTGGCGCTGTCCAGTCAGGTGCAGGCGGGCGAGGTCAAAGAGGTTACGCTGGTCGTCAAGACCGACGTGCAAGGCTCGCTGGAGCCGATCCTGAACTCGCTCGCGCGGCTGGAGGACGAGACAGGTATCCGGGTGAAGGTGCTGCAGTCGGGAACTGGCAACATCACCGACTCGGACGTCATGCTGGCCGCCGCATCCAAGGGAATCGTCATCGGCTTCAACGTGCGCGCGGAGCCGACGACCGTGCGCACCGCCGAGTCGCTTGGCGTTGACGTGCGCCTCTACACCGTGATCTATCACCTTGTTGACGACATACGTCGCGCACTGACCGGCATGCTCGAGCCGGAGTATCGGGAAACGGTGCGAGGCATGGCCGAGATCCGCATGGCCTTCAAGGCGGGCAAGACCGGCCAGGCGGCCGGCTGCCTGGTCACGGAGGGCACAATCACTCGCGGCGGCCTGGTCCGTATCCTGCGTGGACGCGAGGTCATCTTCGACGGCCGGCTCGCATCGCTGCGCCGGGTGAAGGACGACGTGCGCGAGGTGACCGCGGGGCAGGAGTGCGGCATGACGTTCGACGGGTTTAATGACTTCCAGCCGGGCGACGTCGTCGAGAGCTACGAGCGCGAATTGGTGAGCTAGGCCGCGCGGCGCCAGCCCGGGAGGCCGGTGTGACAAGTCGCCGCATTCTGCGTCTGAACGAGGCGATCCGCGAGGAGCTAGCAGAGCTGCTGCGCCGCGAGATGCGCGATCCGCGGCTCGGCGGCATCATCAGCATTACCGAGGTCGATACCTCGCCGGACCTGGCGTTGGCGCACGTTTACGTGAGCGTGCTGGGCTCGGACGAGGAGACCTCGGATGCGCTGCGGGCGCTGCGCCGCGCCGCCGGCTACCTGAAGCGCGAGCTGGGCGATCGACTCCGCTTGCGCCGCGTGCCCAACCTCGACTTTCGGCTCGATCCCTCGTTGGCGCGCGGCGCCCGCGTCATGGAGCTGCTGCGCGAGATCGAGCAGGGTTAGCGGCGGGGCGGCCCGCGGCGGGGGCGGGGTCAGAGGGCGGTCTGATGCCGCAGGTGGACGGCTTCCTCAACGTCTGCAAGCCGCTCGGCTGGACGAGTCACGACGTGGTCGGCTTCGTCCGCCGTCGCGTCGGGCAGCAGCGAGTGGGTCACGCGGGCACGCTGGACCCCGCCGCGACTGGTGTCTTGCCGCTGTGTTTAGGCCGCGCCACCCGCCTGGCCGATCGCGTGGCCGCGGGCGCCAAACTCTATGCGGCGGACGTGGTGCTCGGTTTCGAGACGGACAGCTGCGACGCCGAGGGCCGCGCGCTCCTGACCGGCGGCCCCCCCGCGTCAGCCGTCGGCGCTCCATCGCTCGACATGATCCTACAAGCCCTGGCCGAGCTGCAGGGCGAGATCCAGCAAGTGCCGCCGCACTACTCGGCGGTGAAGGTAGGGGGCGAAGCGGCGTACGCGCGGGCGCGGCGTGGCGAGGCCGTCGCTCTCGCGCCGCGCCCGGTGACTGTTCACGGCACGTGCGTGCTAGCGTGGGAGCCGCCGCGGCTGTCGTTGCTCGTGCGCTGTTCGAGGGGTACCTACGTGCGGGCCCTGGCGCGGGACGTGGGCGCCAGAGTTGGGTGCGGGGCGTATCTCGACGCGCTGGTACGGCTAGCGGTTGGCGGGTTTACGCTTGCTGGGGCGATTGCGCTGGAAGAGCTGGAGGAGCAGGCGGCCGCCGGTCGCTGGGAGGTGCTGGTCGACCCGCCCGACCGGGCGGCCGTCGACCTGCCCGCGGCTATTCTCGGGGCGGTAGCCGCGGCCCACTTCGCCCACGGGCGCGCGTGGGATGCGGCGAACCCCGGGGTGCCGCGCGACGCGCGCGCCTACGGCACGGACGGCCGCTTCCTCGGACTGCTGCGAGCGGGAGTGCCGCCGGCGCGCTGGCAACCCGCGCTGTCCTTTGTATATGATGCGGGCGCCGCGGTTGGTTAGCGAGTACCGAATCCTGCGTGGTATCCTCCTCAATCTCGTGACATAAGCCATGATCTGGCGCGGTGAGCACGACATGACGCGAGAGGCTGCCTCTACCCCGTTGCCGACTGGAGGCCTTGCCAGCGGCGTTCGCACTCAGGGCTCCGGCCTTGGCACTCCGCGTAGGGGGGTAGTGGCGGCGATAGGGGCCTTCGACGGCGTCCACCGCGGGCATCAGGTGCTGCTCGGCGACATGGTGGCCCGCGCGGCCGAGCTGGGGGCGCGCGCCGTGTGCGTGACGTTCGACCCTGACCCGGCACAGGTGCTTCACCCCGATGTGCATCCTCGTGCGCTGTGTTCGACGGCGGAGCGCGAGCGCCTCATTCGCGCCGTGGGCGTGGACGAGGTGTACGTTTGGCCGTTCACGCCGGCGGTGGCCCAGATGTCGCCCGAGGCCTTCATGGCCGATCTGTGCGCGCGCTACCCGCTTATCGAAGTGTGGGTTGGCGTCGACTTCGGCTTTGGGCGGGACCGGGCGGGCAACGTGCAGACGCTGGTGGAGCTCGGCCAACGTTACGGCTTCGGCGTACACGCGCGAGCGCCCGTCTACGACGGCGACCGCCCGATTAGCAGCACGCGGATCCGGGACCTGCTAGAGGCCGGCGAGGTAGCCGAGGCGGCGCGCTTGTTGGGGCGACCGTACCGGCTGGCGGGCGAGGTGCTCGGCGGCGCACAGCGGGGGCGCCAGCTTGGCTTCCCGACGGCCAATCTCGTCCCACCGGCCGAGCAGGTGCTGCCGGCGCACGGCGTGTATGCAGGCCGGGCCACGGTCGAGGGCACGACGTACGCGAGCGTGGCGAACGTCGGGACGCGGCCCACGTTTGGCGAGGACCGGCCGTTAATCGAGGTCCACCTGCTCGACTACGCGGGCGACCTCTACGGACGGCACCTGGCCTTCGACTTCGTGGAGCGCGTCCGCACCATCCGGCGCTTCGAGTCGATCGAGGCGCTCCGCGCGCAGATCACCGCGGACATCGCCAGTGCGCGGGTTTGCCTCTCCTCCGCCGACCTGGGGCCCGGCGCATAGGACGACCTCGAAGACGCGTTGCCTGCTCCGCTCGCGCGCAAGCGGCTCTAGTGGTCTGTCAACGGTGAATTGCTATGTGTTGGCAGTTGCCGACACATAGCAATTCACCCGTGACGAGGGACTAGTGGCCGCTGTGCTCCTCGCGTTCCTTCTGCGCTTTCTGCACGATCTGCTGGGCGATGTGCGGCGGCACCTCGTCATAGTGGTCGAGGCGCTGGACGTAGTAGCCGCGGCCCTGCGTGATCGATCGGAGGTCGGTAGCGTAGTGCAGCATCTCGGCCTGCGGCACTAGCGCGGAGATCGTGGTCCGACCGTTTTCCGGGTTCATGCCCAGGACACGGGCACGCTTGCCGTTCAAGTCGCTCATCACGTCGCCGGTGAACTCGTCGGGCACGGTGATGTCCACGGCCATGACCGGCTCCAACAGAGCGGGACGCGCCTCGTGCGCGGCCTTCTTGAAGCCCAGCGAGGCGGCGATCTTGAAGGCCATTTCCGACGAGTCGACCGGGTGGGACGAGCCGTCATACAGGGTGACTCGCACGTCCTCGACCGGATAGCCCGCCAGGAAGCCCTCGTTCAGCGCCTCCCGCACGCCCTTCTCGACCGCGGGAATGAAGTTCTTGGGCACCGCGCCCCCGACGACGCGATCGACGAACTCGAAGCCGGAGCCCCGCGGTAGCGGCTCGACCTCCAGCCAAACGTCGCCGAACTGGCCGTGGCCGCCGGTCTGCTTCTTGTGCCGCCCCTGCGCCTTCGCCGAGGTCGTCACCGTCTCGCGGTAGGCCACGCGCGGCTCGCCGATCGTAACGCTCGCGCCGAACTTGCGCTCCATCCGCTCGGCGGCGATGCCGATGTGCGCCTCGCCGAGGCCTGCGATGATCTGCTCGTGCGTGCTCTCGTCGCGGTAAACGCGCAGGCTCGGGTCCTCGTCCTGAATTCGCTGGAGCGCAGCGCTGAGCTTGTCCGTGTCAGCCTTCGTCTTGGGCTGCACGGCGGCGGCGTAGGCCGGCGCGGGAAAGTCGATGCCGCGCAAGCGGATCCCCGAGTCCTTCGTCGTCAGCGTGTCGCCGGTGGCGGTTTCCTGCAACTTGGCGATAGCGCCGATATCACCGTGCGGAATCTCATGCGCCGGCTCCTGCTGCTTGCCGCGCATGGTCATCACCTGGCCAATCCGCTCGTCGCGCGCGTGCTGGGCGTTCCAGACGTGCGAGTCAGAGGCGAGGCTGCCCTGGTAGACGCGGAAGAAGTTGAGGCGGCCGAGATAGGGGTCGGAGATCGTCTTGAACACGAGCGCGGCCAGCGGCCCGTTGGGCGTGGTTGGCCGGACCTCGCCGTCCTCCAGAACCATAGCCGTTGAGTCGGCGGACGGCAGGTAGCGTACCAGCGCGTCCGCGACCGCCGCGATGCCGTAGAGGTGCGTGGCCGAGCCACAGAGGACGGGCACGACCTTGCCGCTCGCCACACCCTGACGGAGCGCCCTGCGGATCTCGTCCTCGCTGAGGGCTTCACCCTCGAGATACTTCGTGATCAGGTCGTCGTCCACTTCGGCCACGGCCTCGATCAGCATCTCGCGGTACTTCTCGGCTTCGGCGCGGGCGGCGTCGTCCACCGAGACTGGCTCCTTGGCCTCGCCGTAGGCCTGCATGGTGATCAGGTCGATAGCGCCGCGGAAGCCGAGCTCGTGCCCGAGCGGGGCCGTGAGCGGCACTACCTTGTTGCCGAACACGCGACGGCAGTCTTGGAGCGCCCGCTCGAAGTCGGCGTTCTCCCGCTCCATCTTGTTGAAGTAAATCGCGCGCGGGAGGCTCTGCTCGTCCGCGCGCCGCCAGGCGAGCTCCGTGCCGACCTGGACGCCGGACGCCGTATCGATCACCACCAGCGCCGCGTCCGCGACGCGCAAGGCGCTAACAACCTCGCCGAAGAAGTCGGCGTACCCGGGCGTGTCGAGCAGGTTGACCTTGTCGTCGTCCCACTCGACCGGGATGATGGCCGTCGACACCGACATGTGCCGCTTGATCTCGTCGGGGTCGTAGTCGGACGTGGTCGTGCCCTCTTCCACGCGGCCCAGACGGGTGATCGCGCCGGACAAAAACAACAGCGCCTCGGCGAGCGACGTCTTCCCGGCTCCACCGTGAGAGATCAGCGCGACGTTGTGAATGTGCTCGGCCGAGTAGCTCTTCATCCTACCGTCCTCCGGAGATGGGAGTCGCGGGGGCTTGCCAAGGGCTGATAAGGCGGATTATAGCAGAGGGGGAAACGGCGCTCCGTGGGCTCATTCGCGCGGCGACGCGGGGGGCGGCGGAGCCGAGGAGGCGGCGGTGATCCCACTCAGCGACGACCCGAAGCGGCGCTCGTTTCCGCTCGTCACGATCGCCTTGATCGTCGTCAACGTGCTCGTCTTTCTGTACGAACTCAGCCTGGGCAATCAGAGCGACGCATTCCTCCAGGCGTTCGGCGCAGTGCCTGCCGAGATCGTCTCGGGCCGGGACATCCCGCCGACCGCGCCGCTGGGCAACGTCTACCTGACGCTGATCACGTCGATGTTTCTGCACGGCGGCGTCCTCCACATCGCCTCTAATATGATCTATCTGTGGGTGTTCGGCGACAACGTGGAGGACGCGTTCGGCCACCTGGGCTACCTGCTGTTCTACTTCGTGTGCGGGATCATCGCCGGCCTGGCGCAGATCGCCATCGATCCCACCTCGACCGTTCCGAGTGTCGGGGCCAGCGGCGCGATCGCCGGGGTGCTCGGCGCCTACATCGTCATGTACGGCGGCGCGCGCGTACGGACGCTCGTCTTTCTCGGTCCGATCATTCTCCTGCCGCGGATTCCGGCGCTGCTGCTGATCGGGTTCTGGTTCCTGACGCAACTCGTGTCCGGCATCGGCGCGCTCACGAGTCGGACGCAGCAGACGGGCGGCGTGGCGTTCTGGGCGCACATCGGCGGGTTCGTCGCGGGGCTCCTGCTGGCGCTGCTGTTTCGGCCGCGCGTGATGCCCCCGATGGCCGACCTGGGACGCTATTGACAGCGCGCTCCCGGTCGCCGCGCGGGACGGGCGCCCGCCCTCGCCTGGTTGCTGGGCGCCGCGGGCGCCGTGATAGAATGACGACAGACTTGTTGCCAGCCGTGAGGTCGAGCAGTGTCCGGACATTCGAAATGGTCCCAGATCAAGCGCCAGAAGGGCGCCGCCGACGTCAAGCGGGGCCAGGTCTTCACCAAACTGGGGCGTGAGATCGCCATCGCCGTACGGGAGGGCGGCCCCGACCCCGATGGCAACCCGCGCCTGCGGCAGGTGATCCAGCGCGCGCGCGAAGCCAGCATGCCGACGGATACGATCGACCGGGCCATCAAGCGCGCGACCGGTGGGGGCGAGGGGGCCGCGCTTGAAGAGATCACCTACGAGGGGTACGGCCCGGGCGGTGCAGCGGTCCTGGTGGAGGCGCTGACCGACAACCGGAATCGCGCCGTGGCCGAGATCCGCAGCGCGTTCACGCGCGCCGGCGGCAGCCTCGGCGAGAGCGGCTGCGTGGCCTGGTTGTTCGAGCCGCGCGGGGTCATCGCGGTAGCGAACGGCGACCGGGATCCGGACGAGCTAGGGCTGGTGGCCATCGACGCGGGGGCGGAGGACGTACGGGTCGAGGACGGCGTGGTCGAGGTGCTGACGCAGCCTGGCGACCTCGACGCGGTGCGCGCCGCGCTCGAGGCCAACGGCGTGCGGGTGGCCTCGGCGGAGGCGGCGCTGGTCCCCAAGACGACGGTGCCCTTGGACGAGAAGAATGCCGCCGCGACGCTGCGACTCATGGAAAAACTGGAAGACCTGGACGACGTGCAGCGGGTCTACACGAACCTGGAGCTGTCCGAGGCGGTCCTGCAGGCGTACCAGGCCGGCTGAGTGGCGCCCGGGCCTTCTCAAGGGCGGGCAGCGCGCGCGACGGGCTAGAGTAGGGAAAGCAAGATGGTCCTCGACGAGCATACGGAGCTGGAGCTAGAGCCGGAAGAGAAGCGTCCTTCCGCTCCGTTCTTCATCGATGAGAAGTGGTATGACGAGCACGGGCTGTCCTTCCACGACGTCGTGCAGGCGCGGATGTGCGAGGCCTGCCAGGCCCGCGCGGCCTCCGGTGAGGTAGCCGAGGAGCAGTACACCGACTACGACCCGAAGACCGGTCGTGCCTTCGTGCGCAAGCGCTCGGTGCCCTTCGCCAGCAATCCGGTGCGGCGCATCCACGATGACTGTTCGAAGAAGAAGGGCTTCATCACGCCCGACATGCCGACGCTGGAGGCGGTGTTCCGCATCTACTTGGCGAACGGCAACCAGCCCATGCCGCTCACGCACGTGCGGGAGCAACTGGTCGACTGGTGCCCCGACGGGCAGTGCCGTTGGCTGCTACTCTCGGACGCGCAGCTCGAGCAGATGGTGGCCAACGACCAGTTCTACGGCTTCAAGCAGTTTGCGCGGCCAGGCGAAGGCTAGGGGGCGCTCGCCGATCGGCTAGCCCGTCTGCGTTCGCAGAAATTCCCGCAGGCCCGGCCCCACGTCGGGCCGCTTGAGCGCAAACGCGACATTCGCTTCCAGCCACTGGAGCTTGTCGCCCACGTCGTAGCGCCGGCCCTCGAACTCGTAGGCGCAGAGGCCCCCACGCGCGGCAATGCGGTTGAGCGCGTCGGTGAGCCAGATCTCTCCGCCCTTCCCGACGGGCGTTCGCTCCAGCTCCTCGAAGACGTCGGGGGTCAGCACGTACTCCTTGACGAGCGCCAGGTCGGAGGGCGCGGTCTCGGCCGGCGGTTTCTCCACCAGCTCGTCCACAGCGTAGGTGCGCGGGCCCACCGGGCGCGCGCGCGCCACGCCGTACTTCGGAATCTCCGCCTGGGGCACGCGCATGACTGCCGCCACCGACTGGCCGCGCTGCTCGAACACCGTCGCGAGCTGCTTCAGCACGGGGACCTCCGCGTCCACGAGGTCGTCACCCCACAGCATCGCGAACGGCTCATCGCCGATGGCGGGCCGCGCACAGAGCACGGCATGGCCATTGCCGAGCGGCGCCGGCTGCCGCACAAAAATGAACTCTGCCAGGCCCTGGAGCCGCCGCAGCTCCGCTAGCTCCTGCTCCTTGCCCGCAGCTGCCAGCCGCGCCTCAAGCTCGTAGTGGGTATCGAAGTGGTCTTCGAGCGCGCGCTTGCTCTGCGCGGAGACGATGACGATCTGTTCGATGCCGGCGGCCACGGCCTCTTCGACCACGTACTGGATGACCGGGCGGTCGACGACCGGCAGCATCTCTTTCGGCACGACCTTGGATGCGGGCAGGAAACGGGTGCCCAACCCCGCGGCGGGGATCACAGCTTTTCGCAATCGCACGATGTCCTCCAGGTATTACCCACGGCAGGTGCGCTTGACAGGTACGCGCAAAGGACGGCGCGGGCATCGGCCGCGGCGGCCTACGGGTCGCAACTCGCGTGCCGCTAGCCGGGCGCACGCAGGATTGGCTCCTCGAACGGCAGGCTGTCCTCGGGCACCGCCGCCTGGCTCTGGACGACGGCCGCGGCGCGTAGGCGGCGCTCCTCGAGCGTCAGGCGGTAGAACGCTACCATGGCGACGACCACCCCGGCGATGGGTACGCCGAACAGCGCGCCCCAGAGGCCGGCCACTTTGGCGCCCACCAGCACGGCGACGAAGACGAGCAGGGGATGCATGCCGACAGTCTGGCTCATGACGCGCGGGCTGACCACGTTGAGCACCGCGAACTGAGCGGCGACCAGCACGACGACGATCCACCAGACGCGGTCAGGATGGAGCAGCAGCGCGATGATCGCGGGCGGCAACACGGCCAGGACCGGGCCCAGGAAGGGGATCAGCATCACCAGGGCGGCGAAGACGCTGGCGACCAGGGTGAAGTCCAGGCCGGCCAGGGACATCACCACGGCGGTCAACAGCCCGTACAAGCCGCCGAGGATGAGCTGTCCCCGCAGAAAGCCGCCGAACGCGCGCCTGACGCTCTCCATGAAGTAGATTAGGTCGTCACGCTGGTTTGGCGGCACCGCCTGGACAGCCGCGTGGCTGATGCGGCGTGTGTCCAGCATAAGGTAGACCGACAGGATGAGGACGATGACCACGTCCATGGCGGTGGCCGCGGCGCCCCGCGCGAACGCGACCACATTCGCGAGCAGTGGCGGGCCCAAGCCCTCCAGCCGGCGCAGCAGCTCCTGGTAGTTGCCCCAGACCTCTGGGTAGGGGTCGAAGCCCCGACTCGCAAGGTCCTGGTGCAGCAGCAGCGCGTAGGCCGTGGCGTTATCGACGTAAAGCGGCCACTGTTGCCCAATGGCGATGAGCTGGGCGACGAGGGCGGGAACCAGCCAAAAGGCGACGCCGACGAGCGCAGCCAGCAGGCCGAGGTAGACGACGGCGACGGCCGCGGGACGCGGCAGGCCCCGCCGCTCCTGCGCGAAAGCGACGGCCGGGTCGAGCATAAACGCGACCAGCCAGCCGAAAAAGAAGAGGATCAGGATGTCGGCGAACTGGACGATTAGCGACCATACCATGCCCGCCAAATAGAGGCTGGCAATCAGGACGAGGAGTATGGAGAGGGCGCGGAGCCAGGGATCGCGAATGCGGTCCAACGACAGCTACCCCGGCACTGAGGCTCTCCGCCGGCAAGGGCGGGCTGCCAGCGGCCGGGCGCGGCGGGGGCGGCACGCCGCGGTCGCCGGGTTCGAATGTCCAAGCGTGGCGACGGTATTGTACGGGGCCTGCCTGGCGCCGGCAAGCGAGCGTCGCCTGGTCGGAACGGGGTGGACGTGATGAGCGAGGCACGAGCCCGTCGATTGACCATCCTGCGGGCGGCCGGCCTGTACCTGGTGACGGACGACCGCCAAACGCCCGAGGCCCGGCGGCGAGTCGTCGCCGAGGCGCTGGCAGCCGGGGTACGAGTGGTGCAGCTGCGCGACAAGACGGCGATGGGGGGCGCGCTGCTGGCCGAAGCGGAAGACTTGGCCGCGCTCTGTCACGCGCATGGGGCTGTGCTGATCGTCAACGACCGGGCGGACGTGGCGGTGGCGGCCGGCGCTGACGGCGTCCACGTCGGCCAGGGGGACCTGCCGCTGGCCGCCGCGCGCCGCGTGGTGGGTGACGACCTGCTCGTCGGGGTGTCGGCGTCCTTCGTGGAGGAGGCAGTGGCCGCCGAGCGGGACGGCGCCGACTACGTGGGCTTCGGCGCGATGTTCGCGACGCCGACGAAGGAGGATGCGGAGTACGCGGGGCCGGCGCTGCTGGCCGAGGCGCGGGAGCGCACGCGGCTGCCCCTGGTGGCGATTGGCGGCATCACGGCCGAGAACGCGCCCGCGGTACTGGCAGCGCGACCGGACCTGCTGGCGGTCGTGAGCGCGGTATCCGGCGCGTCGGAGCCTGGAGCGGCCGCCCGCGAGCTACTGGCGCTGATCCGCGCGGCGCAGGTTTGACCGCGGGCGGGGGGTTTGATAGACTTGTACCGGCTGGCGGGCGGCGATGCCCGCCGCCTGGCGCTTCACTGAGGTCCCACCTCGACCCGTCCCCGACGCGATATCCCCGGGGGCGTGCTGACGACAGATTGGACGGTCCTCTTCGCTGGCTCACCGGTGTACCGCGATGGCGTGGTGCGATGGCGTGGTGCGGGCCGCCGCGTGTGGTGGCACGGATCGTGTACACCGGCCCGGGATGTGCAGCGAGCGGCATAAGAATGCGGGACGCCCGGGGTGGCGCTAGCGGTGGGTCGAGGGTGTCCGCACGGGGCATTCCCTCCCGGACGGTGGCGCAACGGGCCGTGGTCGTCGGCAGATACGGCTTGTGGAAGCGAACGGTGGGCGTTGCGTGCGGCGCGGTGCGCGATGGGGCGTAGGGAGGAGGTCGTGTAATGGAGCCGATGATAATTGTCTGGGTGGCCGGGCTAATCGCCGTCGCCTTTGCAGCGTTCTTAGCGCGTGACGTGCTCAGCCGCGACCAGGGAACGCCCGGCATGCAGGAGGTGGCGGGCGCGATCTTCGAGGGCGCGATGGCGTTCCTCAACCGGCAGTACCGCACGATCTGGATGATCGCGATCGTGGCGGCCATACTGATCGGCATCGTTTTGTACGCCCTAGAGCCGGATCGCGCTCTGGCGTTCGATCTCGGCTGGCGCACCGCCGTCTCCTTCCTCGTCGGGGCGGCCTGCTCGTCGCTGGCCGGCTTCATCGGCATGTACATCGCCGTGAAGTCGAACTTGCGGACGGCATCGGCGGCGCAGCGGAGCCTGCAGGAGGCCATTACGGTGGCCCTGCGCGGCGGCGCGGTGTCGGGCTTCCTTGTCGTCGCGCTCAGCCTGCTTGGCGTGGCGATCATCTACTACGCCTTCGGCGGCGCCACAGAACCCGATCGGGCGCCGTTCCTGATCGTCGGGTTCGGATTCGGCGCCAGCTTCGTGGCGCTGTTCGCCCAGCTGGGCGGCGGCATCTACACCAAAGCCGCCGACGTGGGCGCTGACCTGGTCGGCAAGGTCGAGGCCGGTATCCCCGAGGACGACCCGCGCAACGCGGCCGTCGTGGCGGACCTTGTGGGCGACAACGTCGGGGACTGCGCGGGCCGTGGCGCGGACCTGTTCGAATCGACCGCCGCCGAGAACATCGGCGCCATGATCCTGGGGGTGGCCGTCTACACGGCGCTGCCGCCGACCACACCGCATCGCGAGTACTGGATCCTCTTCCCGCTGGTCGTGCGCGCGTTCGGCCTGCTCGCGTCGCTGGTCGGCGTCCTGCTGGCGCGCGGCGGGGAGCACGAGGACCCGATGCGGGCACTGGACCGTGGCTACTGGGTGGCCGCCGGCCTGTCGGCAGTCGCCATGGTGTTCGTGGCGAACTGGATGCTGGGCGACCTGCACTTCGCCTGGGCCGGGCTCGTGGGCATCCTGACGAGCATCGCATTCGTGTACATCACGCAGTACTACACGGCCGGCTCCTGGCGACCCGTGAAGGAGATCGCGGCTGCCTCGAAGACCGGTCATGCGACAAACATCATCGCGGGGGTGGCGGTGGGCTTCGAGACGACCGCGCTGACGGCGATCGTCATCTCCATCGCGCTCGGGGTGGCCTACTGGCTAGGGACCCAAAGCACCGTGCTGCCGCCGGCTCTGGACGTTCACAAGGGCATCTATGGCACGGCCATCGCGACGATGGGCATGCTGATGACGGCGGCGTACATCCTGGCGATGGACACCTTCGGCCCGATCACGGACAACGCGGGCGGTATCACCGAGATGTCGCACGCGCCTGAGGGGGCGCGGCGCATCACCGACGCGCTGGACGCGGTGGGCAATACGACCAAGGCGCTCACCAAGGGGTACGCGGTGGCCTCGGCGGCACTGGCCGCGTTCCTGCTGTTCAGCGCTTACCTCGATCGGCTGCGCGAGCTACGCGGGCTGCCGGCGACGGCGGCGATCCCGATCGACCTGTCGCGGGTGGACGTGTTCATCGGAGCGTTCCTGGGCGCGATGCTGATCTTCCTGTTCAGCTCGCTCACTATCCGCGCGGTCGGCCGTGCGGCGGGCGACATCATCGAAGAGGTGCGGCGCCAGTTCAAGACCAACCCGCTCCTTCTCCAGGGCAAGGCGCGCCCCGACTATGGCCGCTGCGTGGACATTACGACGAAGGCCGCGCTTCGCGAGATGGTCGCCCCTGGGCTCCTGGCCATCCTGGCGCCGATTGCGGTTGGGCTGGTGCTGAAGGCGGAGGCCGAGGCGGGGCTGCTGATGGTCGGCACGATGAGCGGCATCCTGGTCGCCACCGTGCTGAACAACAGCGGCGGCTCGTGGGACAACGCGAAGAAGTTCATCGAAGCGGGCAACCTGAAGGACGATGCCGGGAACGTGATTGGCAAGGGGAGCTTTGCTCACCAGGCCGCGGTGACTGGCGACACGGTCGGCGACCCCTTCAAGGACACGGCCGGCCCGTCCCTGCACGTGCTCATCAAGCTACTCAGCACGATCACCCTGGTCATGGCGCCGCTGTTCCTGACGCGCTAACGGCTGCTATAATTGCCGCTTGGACTGGCGGCAACTGAGACGAAAGTGAACGCCGCCCGGCAGCCTGGCGCTGCGCGCCACGCCGCCGGGCGGCGTCGAGGATCGAGGATCCAATGCTGGACCTAGCAACGCTGGTACAGGGCCGATTGCCGGACACATACCCGACCGTCGAGATTGGCGATACCGTGCGCGTACACGTACGGGTGGTGGAAGCCGGGCGCGAGCGCACCCAGGTGTTTGAGGGTGTGGTAATCGCCGAGCACAATCCCAAGCGGGTTGACGGTACGTTCACGGTGCGCCGCGTGACGCACGGCATCGGCGTCGAGCGCACCTTCCCGTTCGCCTCGCCCCGCGTCGACAAGGTCGAGGTGGTGCGCCACGGCCAAGTCCGCCGGGCGAAGCTCTACTACCTGCGGAAGCTGTCGGGCAAGGCCGCGCGGCTGCGGGAGCGGCGCGAGGGCGCGTCCGGCGGTCGCCGGCCGGGGAGCAAGCGCGCGGGGGCGTAATGGCGGCCCCAGCTGCGCCGCGCCCCGCTGCTCATGCGGCCGTGGATCGCCGCGCATACCCCTCGCTTGAGTACGAGACGTGGCTTTGGGCGCGGGGGTACGCGCGCGTGGCGGGTATCGACGAGGCGGGCCGCGGAGCGCTCGCCGGTCCGCTCGTCGCCGCCGCTGTAATTCTGCCGCCCGAGCCCGCCTGCGCGACCGCGCTGGCCGGGGTGCGGGACTCCAAGCTGCTGACACCGCGGCAGCGCGCGGCGCTGAACGCGCGCGTGCAGGAGCTTGCGCTGGCCGTTGGCATCGCTATCGTTCCGGCCAGCTTGGTGGACGGCGCTGGGCTGTCGGCGGCGGGTCAGTTGGCCTTCCGCCGTGCTGTCGAGGCGCTGGCGCACCCGGCGGAATTCCTCTTGCTGGACGCCTTCCGTCTGAACGAGGCGCCCGCGCCGCAGCTGGCCTTGATCCATGGCGACGCCCGCTGCCTCTCGATCGCGGCCGCCTCGGTCGTCGCCAAGGTCGCGCGGGACGCGCTCATGGACGAGCTGGACGCGGCGTTTCCCGAATATGCCTTCCACCGTCACAAGGGCTATGCCACGGCGGTGCACCAGGTCGCGCTCGAGAGCCACGGGCCGTGCGCGCAGCACCGCCGCTCCTACGCACCGGTGAGGGCTCGGTGCGGCCGCTGACCGGCGACGCCCGGACCGTAGGGGCGGCCGGCGAGGCGCTCGCCGCTGGCTGGCTCGAGCGCGCCGGCCTGCGGATCGTTGCCCGCAACTACCGCTGCCCGCGGGGCGAGGTGGACCTGATCGCGGACGACCGCGGCGAGATCGTGTTTGTCGAGGTGCGCACGCGGCGCGCGGGCGCCCTGGTCGGGCCCGAGGAATCGGTCACTCGCCGCAAGCAGCAGCGCCTGCTCCGCGCCGCCGAGCACTACTTGCAGGCGACAGCCGCGGCGGAGCGTCCCTGGCGTGTCGACCTGGTGGCCATCGAGGTCGGGCCGGGCGGGCGGGTCGCGCGCGTCGAGCACTTGCGGAGCGTGACCGAATGGGATTGAGGCCGCGGGAGGGCTGGGCGGCGCTGCTGCTGGTAGCCGCGTTTCTAACGAGCGGGTTCGGCCCGCCGCAGTTCATGCCCAGCGATGGCGGGCAGCTCGGGCTGCGACCGGCCGAGGTGCGCGCCCTGGAGGCGTACAAGAGCCCCATCGTGACGGCGCGGGCGGCTGCGATCCTTGACGCCGAGAGTGGGGCGCTGCTGTACGGCAAGCACGCCGAGGAGCACATCCAGCCGGCGAGCCTTACGAAGATGCTGACCGCGCTGGTGGCAATCGAGCACGGCCAGCTGGATCAGCGGATCACCGCCACCGAGCACGTGCGGGTCGAGCCGGTGGTGATCGGGGTGGACCCGGGCGAGTCGCTCTCGCTCCAGGACCTGCTCTACGGGCTACTCGTCTGGTCTGGCAACGACGCGGCCGTCGACATCGCGGAGGGGCTTGCCGGCACGATGCCGCAGTTCGCGGACTGGATGAACGCGAAGGCGGCCACGCTGGGGCTCCGCAATAGCCACTTCATCACGCCACACGGCCTCGACGTGCCGGGCCACTACTCGAGCGCCGAGGACCTGGCGCGGCTGCTGGCGGCCGTGATGCGCCAGCCGGTCCTCGCCCGCATCGTCGGCACCCGCGAGTACACGATCCCTGGGCCGCCGCTATACAAGTTCCACAACAGCAATCCGCTACTGGGCGCCTACGACGGCGTGGATGGCGGCAAGACCGGGCTCACCGACGGCTGTGGTCGCTGCCTCGCCGTCACGGCCGTCCGCGGGGGACACCGCGTGGTAGTCGTGGTCTTGGACAGTCAGAACATTGCTAGTGATGCCCGGGTGCTCCTGGACTTCGCGTTCAGCAACTACAGCTGGGTGCCGGCGCCGGACGGGATGCTTCCCACGATACGAAGCGGCGATAAGCGAGTGACGCCGCGGCTCGATACGGTTGCGGCGGTAGCGGTACTGCGCTGGGAGGCGCCCGAGATGCGGACGCGGGTGGTGACAGCCGCGGACGGGCAAGGGGGCCAGCCAGGACTCCGTCTCGTCGTGGAGTCGGGCCTGCGCCGGCTGGGAGCGTTCGCGCTGGCCGCCCGGGAGGCTGTCCCCTGAGGCTCCAAGATGGAAGAGCGGCTCCAGAAGGTCCTCGCGCATGCCGGGGTGGCCTCCCGACGTGCCGCGGAACGGCTCGTCCAGGAGGGCCGGGTTGCGGTGAACGGACAGGTGGTCCGCGTCCTGGGCGCACGTGTCGATCCAGCGCACGACACCGTGTCGGTCGACGGGCAGCCGGTGCGGGCCGTGCCAGACCACGTCTATTTGGCCGTTCACAAGCCGCGTGGCTACGTTAGCACCGCACGGGACGAGCGCGGGCGGCGCACGGTCCTCGACTTAGTGTCGGGGAGCCGGCGCGTCTATCCCGTCGGGCGGCTGGATGCCGACAGCGAGGGGCTGCTGCTGCTCACGGACGACGGCGAGCTAGCGTTACACTTGACCCATCCCCGCTACGGAGTACCAAAGGAATACCATGCACTTGTGGGCGGCGTACCCGACGACGCCGTCCTGGCGCACTTGCGGGGCGGCATCGATCTTGAGGAAGGGCGGACGGCTCCCGCTGTGGTAGAGCGCCTTTCGGATGATGGCCAGCGTGCCTGGTTGCGCCTCGTGTTGAAGCAAGGGTGGAAGCGCCAGGTGCGCCGTATGCTGGCGGCGGTGGGGTGCAGCGTGGAGCGGCTGGTGCGGGTGCGTGTGGGTAGTCTGGCGCTCGGCGAATGGCCCGCCGGGGCCGTGCGCGAGCTTACGCCGGCCGAAGTGCAGCGCTTGCGCCGCGAGAGCGGGCTGGCGGCGCGGGCGAGCGCCGCGGCGGTGCGGCATGGACCATCCCGTAATCGCCATTGACGGCCCAGCGGCGGTGGGCAAGAGCACGGTGGGCCGGCGGCTAGCCGAGCGCCTGGGCTGGACCTTCTTCGATACCGGCGTGCTATACCGAGCGTTGGCTTGGCTAGCTAACGACCGGGGCCTCTCCGCTCAGGATGAAGCCGGCCTCGCCGCCCTAGCGCGCGAGCTGGATGTTCGAGTAAGCCGCCCGTCGGTTGCCGACGGGCGTGATGCTGACATCGTTCTCGGGGACCGTGACATAACTTGGGAGATCCGCAAGCCTGGGGTCGACGCTTCGGTGTCGATTGTCGCGGCCCTACCCGCTGTGCGGGTCGCGCTGGTGCCCGCGCAGCGGCGAGCCGCGGCCGAGGGACCGGCAGTCGTCGTCGGGCGGGATATCGGCACCGTGATCTTTCCTGAAGCCCCGCTGAAGGTCTATCTTGACGCCACCCCGGAGGAGCGCGCGCGACGCCGGGCGGCAGAGCTGGCCGCCCGCGGCTCAAGAGAGCGGCACGAAGATGTCCTCGCGCGGCTCCGGCGGCGCGACAGCCTGGATAGTGGACGGTTGCACGCGCCGCTGAGCGTTGCGCGCGATGCTTGGCGGATCGTGACGGACCAACGCACCGTGGACGAGGTGGTGGAGGAAGTGCTGAGACTCTGGCAGGCGCGCGCCGCGGAGCCGCGATAGATGCCGGCGGGGCCTCGCGCGGGGGACGTGCGGGCGGGCGGCGCGACCTGGATCGGCCAGATCTTGTACCGAGTCGGGCGGGCCCTCGTGGCGCTGCTGCTGACCGTGGTGACTGGGACGCGCATCGAGGGGGCGGCGAGGGTGCCGCGTCGCGGACCGCTGCTCGTCGTCGCGAACCACACGAGCAACGTCGATCCCCTATTGCTCGCGCGAGCCATGCCGCGCCCGCTGGCGTTTCTGGCTAAGGAGGAGCTGTTCCATCCTATGCCTTGGGGCTGGGCGCTGCGCGCGGCTGGTATCATTCCAGTGCGCCGCGGCCACGCCGATCGGCAGGCGCTCGACGCGGCGCTTGAGGTGCTCCGAGCGGGCGGCGCGTTGGTGGTTTTCCCGGAGGGGACGCGCAGCGTAGAAGGCGGGCTGCAAGCGGCGCAGCCAGGTGCGGGACTCCTGGCGAGCCGGTCAGGCGCGCTGGTCCTGCCCGTGGCGTTGCTTGGGACCGAGCGCCTGCATTCGCCCCGCGGGTGGCTCGGCCGCCCGCGGTTGCTTGCGCGTTGTGGTACGGCGTGGCTGCCGGCGCGCCCCGAGGGAGGCGGCAGCCGAGCGTACCGCGCGATCGCGGACGAGATGATGCAGCATATCGCCGCGCTGATGCCTGAGGGGCAGCGTGGCCGGTATGGCGCCGGCCGGGTCCCCACGGCCGACCCCGGCGCCGGTCACGTGGGGCTCGGCGCCAGGCACTCGGTGACGGAGGGGGAGACTAATTGGAGATAGCTGCCACTTTGGCCCGCCCACCGGCGCGGGCGCTGGGCCGACGCGGTGGGGTGATCGCGCGGGTGCGGCGCGGCAGCCCCGCAGCTCGCGCGGGCGCTCGCGCCGGCGATGAGCTACTGGCGGTGAACGGGCTGCGGCCCCGCGACTCGATCGATCTGGCAGAGCTTGCAACGGGTACCACCGCGGTGCTGACGCTGCTGCGTGGCGAGCAGGCCCTGACCATCCGGACGACGCGGGCGCCGGGCGAGGATCTGGGGATCGAGCTTGCTGCTCCCACGCTCGACGGCATCCGTCGCTGCGCGAACGCCTGCCCGTTCTGCTTCATCGACGGCCTGCCCACGGGCATGCGCGATACCCTCTATATTCGTGACGACGACTATCGCTATTCGTTTCTCTACGGCAGTTTCGTCACATTGACAAACCTGCGGCCCGACGACGAGGAGCGCATTTGCTTTCAACGGCTGAGCCCGCTGCGCGTCTCGGTACACGCGACTGACCTGACCGTGCGGCGGCGGCTGCTCGCGAATCCCCGGGCGCCCGACATCCTTGAGCAGTTTGATCGCCTCGGCAGGGCCGGAATCGAGTTTCACGCCCAAGTCGTGCTGGTGCCGGGCGAGAACGACGGCGCGGTGCTGACGAAAACGGTCGCGGACCTGGCCGACCGATACCCGACCGTGCGGTCGGTCGCCGTCGTGCCGGTCGGCCTGACGCGGCACTCACACACGGCGGGTCTGCGGACGCTCGACGCGGCCGACGCCGGGCGGGCCCTGGACGAGTGTGAGCGGTGGCAGCGGCGGCTGCGGGCGCGTCTCGGGGTGCGGTTCGTCTATCCGAGCGACGAGCTGTTCCTGCTGGCCGATCGTCGGTTCCCAGCAGCCAGCCACTACGACGATTACCCGCAGCTCCAGAACGGCGTTGGGCTTGTCCCCTTGTTTCTCGGGCAGTGGCGCCGCGCGCGGCGGCGATTGCCGGCGGCGGTTTCGCCGCGCCGCGTCGTCTGGGTGTGCGGGCAGGCGATGGAGCGCGCGCTCGCGCTCGTCGCCGCGGAAATGGCCGCGGTGGATGGGTTGGAGGTTGCGGTGGCGGCCGTGCCGAATGCATTCTTCGGGACCGGCGTCACGGTCTCTGGGCTGCTGACCGCCACGGATGTCGCGCGGGCGCTCGCCGATTGCGCGGCGGACCGGATTGTCCTGCCGCGCGCGATGTTCGACGCGGCAGGCGAGCGCACCCTGGATGACTGGACCCTGGCCGACCTGGCGGCCCGGCTCCCGGGCACGCTGCTCGTGGCGCGGACGGCCGGGGAGCTGCTGGAGGCGACATGTGCGGCATAGTGGGCTATACGGGGCGCGGCGCGGCTGCGCCTTTTTTACTTGAGGGCCTGCATCGACTGGAATACCGCGGGTACGACTCGGCGGGAATCGCGGTCATCACGCCCGAGAAGGAGCTTGCTATTCACCGAGCGGCCGGCAAGCTTCAGAATCTGGTGACGCTGCTGGATGGGCGGGCGCCCGCCGGACAGGTGGGGATTGGTCATACGCGTTGGGCGACGCATGGGCGGCCGTCCGATGAGAACGCTCACCCGCACACCGATTGTGCCGCGCGCATCTGTGTGGTCCACAACGGCATCATTGAGAATTTCGGGGTGCTGCGCGCGCAGCTTACCGACCAGGGGCACCAGTTCCGCTCCCAGACGGACACGGAGGTGCTGGCACACCTGATCGAGGAAGAGCTGCGGTGTCTGGATCGGACGGGGGACAGCGCGTTCTCGTCGCGCCTACGGCTTGCCGTCGGCCAGGCGCTTGAGCGGGTCCAGGGTGCGTATGCCATCGCGGTCTTGAGCCTCGACGAGCCGTCGGTACTCGTCGGCGCCTGCCGTCACGCGCCCCTCGTCGTCGGTCTGGGCGAGCGCGGCAACTACCTCGCGTCAGATGTCCCGGCGCTGCTACAGGAGACGCGAGACGTCATCCGGTTGCGTGAAGGCGAGCTGGTGGTGCTCGACGGGGAGCGGGTGGCGCTGTACGACGAGCGCGGGCGTTTGGTGGCGCGCGAACCGATGCGCATCGGCTGGGATCAGACGGCTGCGGAGAAAGCGGGCTATCCTCACTTTGTCCTGAAGGAGATCCACGAGCAGCCGGCTTCCGTGCGGGCGGCTTTGGCCGGGCGTCTCCGAGGCTGGGAGACGCATTTGCCGGAGCTGGACAGTCTATCGCTGGACCAAATTAGCCGCATTTACCTGGTGGCTTGTGGGACGTCCCACTATGCCGGCATGGTCGCGAAGTACGCCTGGGAAGAGTGGCTCGGCCTTCCGGTGGAGACAGTGGTAGCCTCCGAGTTTCGTTACGCGCCGCCGCCGGTGGACGAGCATGTGCTGTTCGTGGCGGTGAGCCAGTCGGGCGAGACAGCGGATACGCTGGCGGCGGCCGAATGGGCGGCAGAAGCGGGCGCGTATACGGTGGCGGTGACCAACGTGGTGGACAGCGCACTGACCCAGCGCGCGCGGGCGGTAGTATACTTGCAGGTGGGACCGGAGATCGGAGTCGTGGCCACGAAGACGTTCACCGGTCAGCTGGCGGTGCTTTACGCCATCGGGCTCCACCTGGCGGCCCAGCGGCGGCAACTCACGCCGCCAGCCCGCCGCGCGCTACTCGAAGCCCTTAGTTCGCTGCCTACCTCTATCGAGCGGGCGCTCGCGTGTCCGGAGCCGGCCCAGCGCATCGCGGCGGCCTGCGTAAACGTCGACCACCTGTTGTTCATTGGGCGCGGCGTCGGCTATCCGACGGCCCTCGAGGGGGCGCTTAAGCTCAAGGAGATCTCCTACATTCACGCCGAGGGATATCCGGCGGGCGAGCTGAAGCACGGGCCGATCGCGCTCGTTGAGCCAGGCATGCTCATGCTGGCGCTCGCTACGCGGAGCCGCACCTATGACAAAGTCGTGGCGAACGTACAGGAGGTGAAGGCGCGCGAGGCCCGTGTGGTCGCCATCGCGACTGAGGGCGATGAGGAAATTGCGCGGCATGCCGACGAGGTCGTCTATGTGCCCGCCGCCCCGGAGCTGTTGTCGCCGATGGTGAACGTCATCCCCATGCAGCTATTCTCGTACTATGCGGCGGTGGAGAGGGGCTGCGACGTCGACCAGCCCCGGAACCTAGCGAAGTCCGTCACGGTGGAGTAGTGCGCCGGCTGCGAGTCACGTTTGTGGCGCCCTTCGGCTTATGCCGACGGGGGACGACACGAGCCCGCGTCATTCCACTTGCCGAAGCGCTTGCGGCCCGCGGACACGAGGTCCGCGTCGTCGTGCCGGACTGGGACTATTCCCCTGGGGTGCCTCGTCGCTATCGGGTTGGGGCGGCCGGCATATGGCACCTGACTTCTCCCGATGCTCCACGGCAGTTGATCTCGGTGCAGCTACTCCGCGAAGCATACCGCGGCGCGCTGGCCGGCCGGCCCGATGTGATTCACTGCTTTAAGCCCATCGGCTACTCCGGCCTCGTGACACTCCTTCTCGCACGGCTAGGCCGGCGGGCCGGTTGGCGGGGTCTGCTCGCCGTGGACACGGACGACCTGGAAGGGCGGGAAGGGTGGGCCACGCGCAGCGGGCGGCCCGAGTGGCAGGTCCGCTTGCTGGACTGGCAGGAGCGGGCGGTGCTGCGGAGCGCCGACATCGTGACGGCCGCGAGCGCTGATCTGAGCAGGCGGGTGCACGCTCTCCGGCCCTGGGACCGCGCCCCCGCCTATGTACCGAACGGAGTCACGCCCTACGAGCCGCGCGGCGAGCCTAGGGTTGGCCCTGGAGCATCTGGCGCGGCCTCCCTGCTTCTCTACACTCGGTTCAATGAGTTCGCGCCGCGCCGCGGCGCGGCTATCGTAGCGGCAATCCTGAGCCGCGTGCCAAGGACCAGGCTAGTCGTGGTGGGAGACGGGCCGGCGGCGGCCACGGGATCATTTTTCCGGGAGCTTGAGCGGCGCGGCCTTGGGGCGCGGGTAACGCGATGCGGACTGCTAACTGGCGAGGCCCTCGCCCAGATTCTTGAACTCGACAGCGTAGCGCTGTGGCTCTTCGACGACAATGCGATCAATCGAGCGCGCTCGCCGGCCAAACTGCTGGAGCTCCTGGCGCATGGGAGAGCCGTCGTCGCTGAGGGGGTGGGAGAGGTGCCTAGGCTCGCCGGGCGCGCGGCACGAGTCGTGGCGGCCGGCGACGGACCCACGCTGGTCGCTTGTACCGTTGACCTGCTACAGAAGCGCGAGGAGCGGTGTCGGCAGGCAGACCAGGCGAGAGAGGCGGTGGGGCGAGAGGCGGGATGGGCGGACCGTGCGGCCTGCGTCGAGACCGCGTACTTCTACACATAAACAGACAAGTCGCATCTAACATATCTCTGTCTCAATTCCCACCTCAAAAACTGATGCCTCTTTTTTTTGTTTATGTGTATGATGGTGTTGCATCGCGACCGGTGCGGGAGGTGGAAGCATGAATCCGCTGGGGCTTCCGGCAGGAAGGCAGCTGCCGCTGTTCGTCCCGTCAGAAGTGCTACTGCCCGCCTCCACTACCGTCGAACCCACGCCCGCCCGGCGGCTCAGTGAGGCAGTTGAAGCGTACTGCACTTACCTGGTCGCCGCAGGCCGCGCCATGCACACCGTCCGGAGCACTAGGTTGGACCTGCAGGGGTTGCTAGAGCACATCGGGGATGAGAGTCTGCTAGACCTCGCGCCCGCTCAGTTAGCTGAGCACGTGCGCTGGCTGCGCAGCGAGCGGGGTAACAGCTCCTCCTCCTTGCGGCGCAAAATCGCGACACTCAAGACCTTCCTCCGCTACGCCGTGACGGCTGGCTGGATTGCCGAAAGCCCGGCGGAGGGCCTCGTCTACCCGCAGCTAAAACGCGCGCCGGTAATAGTGCTGGACTCGCACGAGGTAGAGGCGGTAGTGGCCGCAGGTAGCGTTGATCCCGCCTGGCACGCGCTAGTCCTGCTTTTCGTCGACGCCGGCTTGAAGCGCGACGAGGCGCTCGCTCTGCAAGCGGAGGACCTCTATTTGGCGCGGGAGCCATCGGATAGCCGGGTGACCATACGGCATAGCGCGCAGGCGAAGCGCGTGCGCCGCCGCTCGGTACCACTGACCGCCCGGGCCCACTTCGCCCTTGCCCGTCTGCTGCGAGCGCCGCTGCCGGGCGGACCCGTGTTTTCCTTTTCAGTACGGGGAGTGAATTTCGTGATCGAAACCGTGGGCCGACGCGCGGAGATTGTGCGGCTGAAGAAGCTGACGCCGGAAATCCTCCGTGACACGTTCGCGGTCCGGATCATGCGCGAGCGGGTCAACAACGAGTCCGAGGCACTGCGGCACGGGAGAAGCGCGCGCGAGTTCGCACGACTCCGTGCCAAGCACGACGTCGAGGTGCTACAGCTGCTCGGGCTGTCGCGGTACTCGGAAATGGCGGCGCGCTATCGATCGGCGGTTGCGGCGATCGAGGCGAGTGCGACCGGCAATACTGACACCGCCACCAGAGGCGGGGCGCTCAAGCACGAGTGATAACAGCACCTCGGCTGCTGGTAGACAGGCCTGCGGAGGAAACGGCTGCAGGCAGCCGAGCAGTCATTCCAACCCCCTCAGGTCCGCGGCCTCGGGAGCTACAGTCGACGCCCGACGGATCTCCAGAGGACTCGCCCAATCGGTCTGACGGACGAGTAGAACGCCGCGCCTCGCTAGCACCAGCACCACTAGAAAGGTTGCCACGGCGCTGGACACGTCGGAGCCCAGCACTTCATGGATTGGCAACCAACGGTTGCCACTGACGGCGGCCAGCACCACGCGGGCGCGCTCCACGAGCGTCGGCCGCGTCGATGTGGTCAGTACACGAGGCGAGTTGTCCGTGGAATGCGGACGCAGCCGGTGCCGGAGAAGCCGAACTAGCGTTGCCGGCTCGAGCGGCGCGAGCGGCATCGAGGCGGCGAGGGCGGGTAGCTCACCGCCACGCGGCCACGAGCGCAAGCCCTCACTCTCCCGCTCCCCCAGCCAACGCGCCGCGGCCTGCAGAACCTGGTACTCGGCTAGCCGGCGGCGAAGCTCCTCGGCCGGGTCGCCTGCGGGGTCATTCGCCGCGACAGGCGGCAGCAGGGCGCGCGACTTGATGAGCATGAGCTGGGAGGCTACCAGAAGAAACTCGGAAAGCGCGTCGAGCTCGCCTTCTAGCGCTAGCACCCGCTCCAGGTACTGGTCCGCTACCGTGGCTAGGCTCAGCTCGGTCACATCTAGCCGGCGCTTTTGGATAAGGTTGAACAGCAAGTCTAGTGGCCCCGTGAACTCCGGCAGATTTACCAATAACGCGCACACGGTCAGGCTCGCTCGCGCGACTCCGCGGCAACCTCACCCCGGCTAACGCCCTTCATCTCCGCGATGTACCGAGCGGCTACGGCAGCGCGCTCGTCTGCGGGCACCCCGCGCAGCAGGTCCACGAGCGCGCTGGCCACAATGGCGCCATCGGCGTACTCCCTCACTGCAGCCACGTGCTCAGGCCGGGCGATGCCGAACCCTACGACGAGCGGCACCGCCGTGTAGCGACGGACCCGACGCAAGAAGGCGGGTAGCTCGTCGGCCAGTGATGTGCGAGCGCCGGTCACGCCGACCACGGACACGCAGTAGATGAATCCTTCCGCCTGGGTGCAGGCCGCAGCCATCCGCCCGTCTGGCGTCGTGGGAGCCAGCATCGTGATCAGCTGCAGGCCGGCGCGGCCGCAGGCCACTCGCAGGGTTTCGGCCTCCTCGACTGGCAGATCAGGCACGATGAGGCCGTCTACGCCGGATCCGGCGGCCTGCGTGCAGAACCCCTCCAGTCCGTAATGCTGGACGGGGTTGTAGTAGCTCATGAAGACCAGCGGTACGTCGGTGGCCGCGCGAATCTCGCGGGCCGTCGCGAACGCGTCGGCCAACCGGAAGCCGGCGTCTAGAGCCTGCTGGTTCACACGCTGCAGCGTGGCGCCGTCGGCCAGCGGATCGGAGAAAGGAATGCCGAGCTCCAGCCCGTCGGCACCCGCTCGCACTAGCTCGAGCGCCAGCGCCGCCGTCTCGCCGCGGGCCGGAAAGCCAACGCTGAGATAGGGCAGCAGGGCCATCTCGCCCCGCGCGCGCAGGGCAGCGAAGGCCGTGTCAATTCGATTCACGCCTCGGCCTCCAACGCAGTGCCGCTCGCCTCGGCGTAGAGCTGTACGTCCTTATCGCCGCGGCCCGACAGATTGACGACGATCAGGCGCTCGGGACGCCAGTCCGCCGCGTGGGTCAGAAGGTACCCAATCGCGTGTGCCGGCTCAAGCGCCGGCAAAATGCCCTCCGCGAGGCAGAGCGTGCGGAAGCCGAGCAGCGCCTCATCGTCGGTAGCGGCCACGTAGCGCGCCCGTCGCTGCGCTTGCAAGTAGGCGTGCTCGGGGCCGACGCCCGGATAATCCAGCCCGGCCGACACGCTATGGGTGGTCCGCACCTGGCCGTCCTCGTCCTGCAGGAGCAGCGTCCGCGCACCGTGTAGCACCCCGAGGCTGCCCGCGCTGAGCGACGCGGCGTGCTCGCCGGACTCCAGGCCGCGGCCGCCCGCCTCCACGCCCAGCAATTCGACTGCCGCGTCGTCCACGAATGGCACGAACATACCGATCGCGTTACTGCCTCCACCCACGCACGCCACCACGCAGTCGGGCAAGCGGCCCGCGGCCGCCAGCACCTGCTCCCGCGTCTCCCGACCGATCACCGCTTGGAAGTCGCGCACGAGCGCGGGATAGGGGTGGGGCCCCACCGCGGAACCGAGCAGGTAGTGTGTCGTGCGCACGTTCGTGACCCAGTCGCGGATCGCCTCGTTGATCGCGTCTTTGAGCGTGCGGCTGCCCTCCCGCACCGGGCGCACCTCGGCGCCTAGGAGCCGCATACGATAGACGTTGGGCGCCTGGCGCCGCACGTCCTCCTCGCCCATGTAGACCACGCACTCTAGCCCCAGCATGGCGCACACCGTCGCCGTCGCCACGCCGTGCTGGCCCGCGCCGGTCTCGGCCACCACGCGCCGCTTGCCCATCCGCTGCACCAGCAATGCTTGGCCCAGCGCGTTGTTGATCTTGTGCGCCCCCGTGTGCGCCAGGTCCTCCCGCTTGAGGTACACGCGGTGGCCTAGCTGCCCGCTCAGCCGCTCGGCCTCGTAGAGAGGCGTCGGGCGCCCCACGAACGTGCGCAGGAGCAGCTCGAAGCGGGCCACGAACGCCGGGTCTGCCATCGCCTCGGCGTGGGCCGTTTCTAGCTCCGCCAGCGCGGGCATGAGCACTTCGGGCACAAACTGGCCGCCGAACTCACCGAAGCGGCCGCGCGGCGTGAGCGTTTCAGTCAACATGGGTGGCTACCTCCCAGCGGCGCGCGTTCTCAAGAAAAGCCCGGATGAGCAATGGATCCTTCACGCCCCCGCGCTCCACACCGCTACTTACATCCAATCCCCAGGGTCGCAACGCGTCTAGCGCCTCACCGACGTTATCAGGAGTCAGCCCGCCCGCGACCAGGGCCTCGCCCGCATAGCGTCGCGCGCCGGCCCAGTCGAACCGCTGCCCCGTCCCGCCCCAGTAGCCGGGCACCTGGGAATCCAGCAGCAGGCGGGTCGCGCCGTAGCGCGCGGCCGTGACCGCCTCGCCGTCGATCTCAGCCAGACGCAGCGCCTTGATGATCGGCTGCGCCATCCGCGCGCAGTAGTCCGCCGACTCGGTGCCGTGAAGCTGTACATAGTCGAGCCCGCAGAGACGGGCCACGTCGTTCACCCACGCGGCCGGCTCGTTCACAAACACGCCCACCGCGGCCCAATCGCCCCGGTCCGTCCTCCGCCGGATCTCGCCCAAGAGCGCGCGCGCCTCCTCAGGAGTCACGTAGCGCGAACTCGGCGGGTAGAAAACGAACCCGAGGAAGTCAGCCCCGTAGGCAAGTGCCGTTTCGGCCTCGCTGAGGCGCCGCACGCCGCAGATCTTTACCTTGACCACGCCGCCACCCCGAGTAGCTCGCCGATGCGGGCGGCGGGGTCGGGGGCCGTGACCAGCGCCTCGCCGACCAGGATCGCGCTCGCCCCAGCCGCTACGACGCGCCGCACGTCGCCCGGCGATGCGATGCCGCTCTCGCTAACAACCGTTACGGTCGCAGGCAGCAGCGGCCGAACCGTCTCCGTCGTCGCCAGATCGACCCGGAACGTGGCCAGGTCGCGGTTGTTGATACCCACCAGCGACGCCCCAGCCCCAAGCGCCGCCGCCACCTCGTCCGGCGCGTGCACCTCCACTAGAGCCGCTAGCCCCAGCTCGGCCGCTAGCGCGTGCAGCTCGGCTAGCCGTGTCGCCTCCAGCAGCGCGGCGATCAGCAGCACGGCATCAGCGCCGAGCGCTCGCGCCTCATAGACCTGATAGGGCGAGATGACGAAGTCCTTACGCAGCACGGCCAGGTCCACCGCGGCGCGCGCCTCGGCCAGGTCCGCGTCGCTGCCGTGGAAAAACGCCTCGTCGGTGAGCACCGATAGGGCGTGCGCGCCCGCAGCCGCGTACCTTCGCGCCAGCGTTGCCGGGCTGAGCGTTGGGTTCAGCGCTCCCTTCGCGGGGGACACGCGCTTGATCTCCGCGACCAGGCGGGGCGCGGGGCCGGCGAGCGCGGTCGCGAAATCGCGCGGCGGCGGCATGGCGGCGGCCGCTGCCCGCACCGCTTCAAGTGGCCGCGCCGCCTCGCGCCGCGCCAGCTCCTCGCGCTTCTGGGCGGCGATGCGCGCCAGGAAGTCGCTCGCCGTGCCACCGCGGGCCGCGCTGTCGGCGGCGGTCACGCCGGCACCCCCTCAGCGCGGGCCTTCAACTCCTGGGTTAGCGCCCGGAGCGCGTCTAGTCGACTGGCCGCGGCGCCACTGTCGATGCTCTCCGCGGCGACGCCGATCCCCTCCCGTAGATCCGCCACCAGGTCGGCCGCCAGCAACGTGCCGGCGGCGTTGAGCAGCACCACGTCGCGCGCTGGGCCATGCTCGCCCCCCAGGACAGCCTGGGCGCGCGCCGCGCTCGCGGCGACGCTATCCGTCATCAGCACCTCGCGGGGAGCGCGGCCGAGTCCGACGTCTTCAGGGCTCACCGTGTACCGTCGCACCGTCCCATCCACCACCTCGTGCACCACGCTGGGCGCCGAGAGCGACAACTCGTCCACGCCGTCCTCGCCGTAGACCACGAGCGCGTGGCGCGAGCCGGTCCGGCGCAGCACCTCCGCCATCGTGCCTGCCATCTCTGGCACGGATACCCCAAGAATCTGCGCCTGGGCGCGCGCAGGGTTCAGCAGCGGGCCGAGCAGATTGAACACTGTCCGGATGCCAAGCTCGCGGCGCGGGCCGACTGCGTGCCGCAGTGCGGGATGGAACAGCGGGGCGTACATAAAGCCAATCCCAATGGTCGCCACGCACTCGGCCACGCCCGCCGGCGGCAGGTCGATGACGACGCCCATACCCTCGAGCAGGTCGGCGCTGCCGCAGGCGCTGGACGCAGCGCGGTTGCCGTGCTTGGCCACACGCGCCCCGGCGCCGGCCGCCACGATCGCGGCTACGGTTGAGATATTGAACGTGCAGGCACCGTCGCCCCCCGTGCCAGCGGTGTCCACCACGGATCCATCCACCTCGACGGGAATCAGCGCGCCGCGCATCACGCGCACGAGGCCCGCCAACTCCTCCGCCGTCTCGCCCTTCATGCGAAGCGCTGTCGCGAACGCGCCAATCTGCGCGGGCGTCGCCGTCCCGTCGACTAGCTCCTGCATCGCCGCTGCGGCCTGCTCCTCGGTCAGCGCCTGCCCCTCGACGAGCAGCGCAATCGCCTGTCTGATACTCACCTCAGCCCCCTCCTGCCCAGCTATACAGTCACGCCCGCTGGAGCGGCCGCTGCTGAGCTGCCGTTCCGCTCAATCCCTGCTCGGGCCGTGGCCGGCAACTCATCGAGCGCGATACCGAGGAAATTCGCCAAGAGCCGATACCCCCCCTCGGTCAACACCGACTCGGGATGAAATTGCACCCCTTCAACCGCGTGCTCGCGGTGGCGCAAGCCCATGATCAGCCCGTCGTCGGTCCAGGCGCTCACCTCGAGGCAATCCGGTAGCCCCTCGCGCGCCACGACGAGCGAGTGATAGCGAATCGCCTGGAACGGGTCCGGTAGCCCGGCCAACACGCCTCGGCCATCGTGATGCACTGCGGACGCCTTGCCGTGCCGCAGCTCTGGCGCGCGCACGATCCGTCCGCCATACGCCTCGCCAATGCACTGATGCCCCAGGCACACACCCAGAATCGGCACCCGGCCGCCTAGCTCGCGGATGATGGCCAGCGACTCGCCGGCCCCCGCCGGTGCGCCAGGCCCCGGCGAGATCACAATTCGCTCGGGCGCGAGGCGCGCGACCTCGGCTACCGTTACCGCGTCGTTGCGGCGCACCAGTACGTTGGCGCCGAGGTCCGCTAGATACTGGTACAGGTTGTACGTGAACGAGTCGTAGTTGTCGACTAGTAGTAGCACCAGCCTACTCCCCGTTGCCGCTGACGGCGGCCGCGTCAACCGACGTGGCCGCCCCGAGCCGCTCGGCCAGCTCCAGCGCGCGCTCGGCCGCGCGCGCCTTGTTCAGCGTCTCCTCGTACTCGGCGGACGGCACCGAGTCGGCCACAATACCGGCGCCCGCGGTCACATGGGCCACCCCGTCCTTGAGTACGGCCGTGCGGATCGTGATGGCCGTCTCCAGGCTGCCGTCGTAGCCGAAGAAGCCAACAGCGCCCGCGTAGGGCCCCCGCTGCTCGGGCTCCAGATCGGCGATGATCTCCATCGCGCGAATCTTCGGCGCCCCCGACACCGTGCCCGCCGGGAAGCAAGCACGCAGCGCGTCCACGGGCCGCAGGCCCGGCGCCAGTCGGCCTGTCACCTGAGAGACAAGATGCATAACGTGCGAGTAACGCTCGATCTCCATGAACTGCGGGACGCTCACGCTGCCCGGTGCGCTGACGCGGCCGATATCATTGCGGCCCAAGTCCACCAACATCAGGTGCTCAGCCCGCTCCTTCTCGTCGGCACGCAGTTCGGCCGCCAGCGCCGCGTCGCGCTCGTCCGTTGCGCCGCGCGGCCGGGTACCGGCGATCGGGTGCGTGACCACCTGGCCGTTCTCGACCAGCACCAGCAGCTCCGGCGACGCCCCGACGAGCTGGAAGTCGCCCCAGTCCAGAAAGTACATATAGGGCGACGGGTTCACGGCGCGCAGCGCGCGGTAGACCGCGAACGGGGGGGCAGCAACCGGGCGCGAAAAGCGTTGCGCCAGCACCACCTGGATGACGTCGCCTGCCGCGATGTGCTCCTGGCCCCGCTGGACCGCAGTCTCGTAGGCAGCGCGGGTCATGTTGGATTCGAGTCCCACACGCCGGGACGGTGGCTCGCCGACGGCGAGGGAGCCCACCGTCAGCGGGGCGGCGAGACGCTGGACAAGAGCGTCGATGCGCACGAGCCCCGCGTCGTAGGCCGCGTCCACGTCGCCGTCGAGGGGCACGTGGGTGACAACCTTGATGGTGCGCTGCAAGTGGTCAAACACCAGCAGGCTGTCGTACAGCGCCAGGCGCGCGAGCGGCAGGCCCAGCGGGTCCGCTCTCGGGGCGGGCAGCCGCTCGTAGCAGCGGGCTAGCTCGTAGGCCAGGTAGCCGACGGCGCCGCCGTGGAACCGCGGCAGGCCGGAGACGGCTACCGGCTCATAGCGGCCGACCCACTCGTCCACGAGCGCCAGCGGGTCGTCGCAGGGCCGCTCAACGACGCCGTCGCGCCCCGTGAGCCGCGCCAGGCCATCACGCACCTCGAGGTGCTGGCACGGCTCCGTGCCGACGACCGAGTAGCGTGCGAGCCGCTCGCCGCCCTCGACACTCTCCAGCAGAAACGACGGCGCCCCGCGGGCCACCTTCAGGTACGCCGAAACGGGCGTCTCCACATCGGCTAGCACCTCGCGGTACAGCGGCAGGAGCCGCGCCTGTCCCGCCAGCCGCCGCGCCTCGGCGCGCGAGGGCGTCACCTCCAGCCACTGCCCTTGCGCCACACGCGGCGCCGGGTCGATCCGCCGCTGCATCGTCTCCATCTCTCACCGCCCCGCGGTCGCCGGTGTGCGGAAGTAGTTCAGCCCCATCGCCTCGCGTGCCAGCCGCAGCGTCTCCGCGGCCTCTCGGCGCGCGCGGTCGCTCCCCGCGTGCAGGATCTCGTCGACCAGGCCCGGGCGGCTCGCGTACTCGGCGCGGCGCTCCCGGAACGGCTCCAGAAAGGTATTGAGCGCGGCCGCCAGCTTGCGCTTCACCTCCACGTCGCCAACGCGGCCCGCCCGGTAGCGCTTCTTGAGATCCGCGACCTCCTCGCGGTCGGGATTGAAGGCGTCGTGGTAAGCGAAGACGGGATTGCCGCGCACGTGGCCAGGGTCTGTGGCATGGATGCGCGTGGGGTCCGTGTACATACTCATCACCCGGCGCTCGACGGTCTTGGCGTCGTCCGAGAGGAAGATGGCGTTGTTCAGGCTCTTGCTCATCTTGACCTGGCCATCGGTGCCGACGAGGGTCGGCACGTCGCCGATCAACGTCTCCGGCAGCGGCAGCACCTCGCCGTAGAGGTCGTTGAAGCGTCGGGCGATCTCGCGGGTCAGCTCCAAGTGCGACGCCTGGTCCTTGCCGACCGGCACGAGGTTCGCGCGGACCATCAGGATATCCGCTGCCTGCAAGACCGGGTAACCCAGAAGCCCGTACGAGGCGGTCTCGATGTGCAGGCTCCGCATGACCTCCTTCAGGCTGGGCACGCGCTGAAGGCGGGGCACCGTTGTGAGCATCGAGAAGAGCAAGTGAAGCTCGCATACCTGTGGGACGAGCGATTGGAGATAGATCGTGCTCTGCTCGGGATCGATACCAGCGGCGAGGTAGTCGAGGACCATGTCGCGGATATTTCCCTCGATCTCCCCGAGATTGTCCAGCCGGGTCGTGAGGATGTGGTAGTCCGCGACGATGAAGAAGCACTCGTACTCGCGTTGCAGCCGCACCCGGTTCTGCAGTGTGCCTACCCAATGGCCCAGATGCAGCTTACCGGTGGGGCGATCGCCCGTAAGAATCCGTCCCCGCATTCCTCGACCTCCGCGTGTTGCGAACAATAAAGAACCTCGTCCCACAGGGACGAGGTTCTCTCGTGGTGCCACCCTAGTTCAGCGCCAGCGCCCGCCGACCCGGGAAAGGCGGGGGGGGGCGTGGTGCCCTTAGCCCAGCGCGCCGATCGACTCGCGGTCGCATCGTGACGCTGGCGCCCGGCTAACGGGGGCGATTCCGGCTGAGCCTACTGGGCGAGGGCCGTTCGGTCAGCAGCTCCCAGGTCCATTCGGTAGCGCTTCCAGCATCGGCTCCCACCGTACCCGACTCGCTGGGCCGAACACGCTACGTACTAGTCCTGCTCGCGGCCATTGGCATCTTCACTTGTGGTGTCAGTATAGCGGCCCGCGCCGCCGCCGTCAAACGTTAACTCGGGCCAGGGCCGCGCGCGGACCGCGCCGCACCGGAGCGTCGCGTCCTAGACCCGCGCCAGCATGCCGTACATGCGGAGGCAGTTGTCGCGCAGTAGCGCGCGCTTCTCCTCGAGCGTCAGGCTGTCCATCTCGAGGAACTCATCGATGTTGTGCGGGTACGAGTGGTCCCAGTGTGGGAAGTCCGAGGCGTAGAACACGCTGCCGCCGCCCAGCCAGCGCATCGCCTCCGGCAGCAGCACCTCGTCGGCCTCGCCATGGAAGTAGATGTTCCCACTGCGGATGTACTCGCTCGGCTTCTTCTTGAGCAGCGGCGCTTCGGGCGCGCGCTTCTCGTACTCCTCGTCCATCCGGTTGAGCCAGTAGGGCACCCACGAGCAGCCGGACTCCATGAAGCCCGTACGCAGGTTCGGGAACTTCTCGGGCACGCCCTCGAACACCCAGCCGGTCATGCTGATCATCTGCGCCAGCGGGTGCGACAGCGTGTGGACCTCGATGAACTTGTCGAAGTGGTCGCCGCCGAAGCTCTGCGGGCCGCGCACCGTGGCGTGGATCCCCACGAAGCAGTCGAGCCGCTCCGCCTCGGCGTAGATCTCGTGGAACTGCGGGTGGCCGAGCGGCAGCCGCAAGCCGTTGGCGGGCAGCATCACGCCGCTGAAGTGCAGCTCGCTAATGGCCCGCCGCAGCTCCTTCACCGCCTCCGCCGGGTCCTGCATGGGGATCAGGCAGACCGCACGCAGGCGGGGGCTGACCTTGAGGAACTCCTCAGACACGAAGTTGTTGTAGGCGCGGCAGAGCGCCGTGGCCCAGTCCGGCTCGCGAATCCAGCCGACGCCCAGGCCCGCCGTCGGGTAGAGGAACGCGTACTCCATACCCCCGCGATCCATGGCGTCGAGCCACTCCTTCGCGGTGCTGGCCCGGTCGCCCAGGGTGTCGGCGAGCGCCCGGTCCCAGTTGTCCACGGGATAGAACGGCCGGTTGATGGACCAGGCGCCGCCCGCGTCCACGTAGCCGTCGAAGTATGGCTTTAGCTGCGCCTGGGTTTCGGTGATGTGGCCGTCCGCGTCGACTGCCGCGATCCGCTCCATGAGTGCTCCTCCTCGAAGCGCTTCGCCTGTCCCCCGGCCCACGGCCGGGCGCCGTCTCCTGGCCCGAGTATAGCCAACAGGTCTGCCCGCGGCCAGCCCGGGGCGTCAGTCGCCGGCGGGCACCCGGGCTGCGGCCGCCTGCCGCGTAAGGGTTACGAAGCTCGCCGGGTTCAGGCTCGCGCCCCCAACCAGGCCGCCGTCGATCTCGGGCGCCGCCATGAAGGCGGGGAAGTTGTCGGGCGTCACGCTGCCGCCGTATAGGATAGGCAGCCCCGCAGCCGCCTCGGCGCCGTAGAGCTCGCCCGCCAGCCGGCGGATGTCGCCGATCACGGCGTTCGCCCCGTCCGGCGTGGCGGCACGCCCTGTGCCGATCGCCCATACCGGCTCGTAGGCGACCACCACCGGCGCGAGATCGGCTACACCCGCCAGACCCAGTCGCAGCTGCCGCCCGACGACCTCCCGCGTCCGGCCGGCCTCGTTCTCGTCCAGCGTCTCGCCGACGCACAGGATCGGCCGCAAGCCAGACGCCAACGCCGCCTGCACCTTGCGGTTGATGAGCGCGTCCGTCTCACCGAAAACATGGCGGCGCTCGGAGTGGCCGAGGATCACGTAATCCACGAGCCCGACGAGCATCGTCGGGCTGATCTCGCCCGTGAAGGCGCCTTTCGGCTCGAAGTACACGTTCTGGGCGCCCAGCCGCACGGGGCTCTCGGCGAGCAAGTCGTGGAGGGGGGCCAGCGAGACGAACGGCGGGCAAAGCACGCGGTCTACCCCGGCAATCGCCTCCAGGTCGGGGCGCATCGCCTCCGCGAGCGCGATCGCCTCGCCCACCGTCGTATTCATCTTCCAGTTGCCGGCCACCATCGGCGTTTTGGGCACCGTGGGCCTCCTTGCAGTGGCGTAGTCGATCAGAGCCAGGACGGCCGATCAGAGAATTACACGATATGACGGCCGGCCCGAGCCCGTCCCCGCTGACCCGACTCGGGGCCAGCGCCCGGGCGCGACTTGTCGCGCCCAACAGACTACTGGTCGCGGTCCTGGAGGGCCGCCACCCCCGGGAGGACGCGGCCCTCCAGTAGCTCCAGGGAGGCGCCGCCGCCCGTGGAGATGTGGGTCATGCGGTCGGCGCAGCCAGCCTGCTCCACGGCCGCCACGGTGTCGCCGCCGCCGATGACCGTCACGGCGTGCGAGCGGCCGACGGTCTCGGCCAGCGCCCGGGTGCCGGCCGCGAACGGCGGCACCTCGAACACGCCCATTGGCCCGTTCCAGAGGATCGTGCGGGCATCGGCCAGCGCTTGTCCGAAGCGCTCAATCGTCGCTGGGCCGATGTCGGCGATCAGCTCGTCGGCCGGCACGGCGTCCACGCTCACGACTCGGCGCGGTGCCTCGGCCTCCAGGCGGTCGGTCACCACGGCGTCCACTGGCAGGAGAAGCTGGACGCCGGCGCCCGCGGCGCGCTTCATGAGGTCGCTCGCCAC
Organism: Chloroflexota bacterium; assembly: GCA_035293805.1. Taxonomy (GTDB): domain Bacteria; phylum Chloroflexota; class UBA6077; order UBA6077; family JAJPHF01; genus JAJPHF01. The sequence goes on from DATGMD010000001.1 coordinate 150,728, forward strand.
GTCCACCTTGTCGGCTTCGAGCAGCGAGCGGCCCACGCCATGCCCCTGCGCCTTCAGAAAGGTGTTCGCCATGCCGCCGCCAATGATCAGCCGGTCGACCTTGTCGAGCAAGTGCTCTAGCACGCCGATCTTGCTCGAAACCTTCGCGCCGCCGATGATGGCGACGAACGGCCGCTCCGGATGCTCCAGGATGCGGGCGAACGACTCTAGCTCCTTCTCCATGAGCAGCCCGGCGACCGCTGGGAGGAAGTGGGTCACGCCCTCGGTGGAGGCGTGCGCGCGGTGTGCCGTGCCGAAGGCGTCGTCCACGTACAGATCGCCGAGCGCCGCGAGCTGGCGGCTGAACGCCGGATCGTTGGCCTCCTCCTCCGGGTGGAAGCGCAGGTTCTCCAGCAGCAGCACGCCGCCCGGCGGGAGCGCGGCCACCGCGGCCTCCACCTCCGGCCCGACGGAGTCGCGGACGTGCGTGACCGGCGCGCCGAGCAGCCGCTGAAGCTCGGCGGCGACGGGCGCCAGTCGCAGCGACTCCTTCACCTGGCCGTCGGGTCGCCCCAAGTGCGACATCAGGATGACCTTGGCGCCCCGTGCGCGCAGCTCGTTGATCGTGGGCAGCGCCTCACGGAGGCGCGTGGCGTCGGTCACGTGCCCCTCGCGGTCGAGCGGCACGTTGAAGTCCACGCGGACGAGCACGCGCTTGCCGCCGACGTCGACGTCGCGGATCGTCTTCTTGTTCATGGCGGCCGCGCTTACAGGCGCTCGCCCATGTAGGCGGCGAGATCGGCGACGCGGCACGAGTAGCCCCACTCGTTGTCGTACCAGGAGACCACCTTCGCCATGTTGCCGCCGACGACCATCGTGTCGAGGCCGCTATAGATCGAGGAGTGCGTGTTGCCCTTCAGGTCCATCGAGACCAGCGGCTCCTCGGTGTAGGCCAGGATACCCTTCAGGCTGCCCTCGGCCGCCTCGCGCATGGCAGCGTTGATGGCGTCGGCCGTGACGTCGCCGTTGAGGAGGGCCACGAAGTCGATGACCGACACCGTGGGCGTCGGCACGCGGAAGGCCATGCCGTTGAACTTGCCCTGCAGCTCCGGGATGACCAGGCCAACGGCCCGCGCGGCGCCGGTCGCCGCGGGCACGATGTTCAGCGCCGCCGCGCGCGCGTCGCGCAGGTCGGGCGAGGCGAGGTCGAGCAGCCGCTGCGAGTTGGTATACGAGTGGACCGTAGTGAGCAGGCCCTTCTCGATGCCCCACTTGTCGTTAAGCACCTTGGCCACCGGGGCGAGGCCATTGGTCGTGCAAGAGGCATTGGAGACGACGTTGTGCTCGGCCGAGTTGTAGCGCTCCTGGTTCACGCCCAGGACGATCGTGATGTCCTCGTTGCGGGCCGGGGCGCTGATGATGACCTTCTTCGCGCCGGCGTCCAGGTGGGCGCGCGCCTTGGTGGCGTCGGTAAAGAACCCCGTGGACTCGACCACGAGCTGCACGCCCTCGTCGCGCCAGGGAATCTTGCTGGGGTCGCGCTCGGAGGTCACGCGGATCTCGTGCCCGTCGATCACGAAGGCGTTCTCGTGCGGGACGACGGTGCCGGGGAAGACGCCGTAGTTCGAGTCGTACTTGAAGAGATGCGCGTTGGTCTTCGTGTCGAAAAGGTCGTTGATCGCCACGACGTCCAGGGCCTGCGGGTGCCGCTCGAGGATGGCCTTCAGGACCTGGCGGCCGATGCGACCAAAGCCGTTGATGCCGACGCGGACGGCCATCGTGCTCACTCCTCAGCCTGCGCGGCGCGGCGTCGCGCCCGCGCGTCTCCGCCCGCCGCCGCCGCCAGGCGACCCGGCGCCTGCCGCGGCCGTGCGCTCGGCGGCCGCGTCCGCGGTCGCCATGCTGCCACGTCCACCGACGGCGAGATCATTCGCACTACCAGTGTAACATCGCGGTTGGCACCCAACACGCGCTGGCAAAGCGCGGGGACAGGCCCCGCTGCGTGGCGGCGCAATTTATCCGAGGAACGGTCAAACGATGCTCCTTGACCGGGTGGTTAAGTGCTAGGCCGGGCGCGGGTTGGCGGCTGCTCCTCGGGCGCGGAAGGTCGCATCGTTTGCCCCGTACGATACTCCCCCGGGGCTGCGCCGCGGGCCGGGCCGGCGGGGGGAGGCCCCGGGCCGGGCGCGGGCGACGGGCGCGAGGGGAGGCGTGTACGGCGTAAGATTGCGACCACGTCGCGCCGATGGCGGGCGCTCTCCGGCGCGCCTCGCGGCCTCTCTACTATGAACGCATTGGCGGAGAGCCGTCGTCCGGCGCGGACAGGTGCGAACCTGTTCGGTTCGGCATGGTGGGGATGCCCGCATGGTGGGCCGCGGGCGCCGAGCGGGGCTGCCAGGATGATAGGACCCGGGCGGCGCCGGCCGGGCGGCAGGGGACGAGCCCCCGCCCTACGTCCGCTTCGCCGGAGTAGGGGACAGCAGTAGCGCCGGCCGGGCGGCAGAGGACGAGTCCCGGCCCTACGTCATAGTCGCCGCAATTGGGTAGCAGCCGCACCCGTGACGGGGCGGCAGGGGACGAGCCCCGGCCCTACGTCGCGACTGGCGGGGCTAGAGCGCCTTGCGGGCAAGAGTCAGCGAGGCGCCCGCTCACGCCGACCCTCTCCCAAGGGGGAGAGGGAGGAGGCGAACGCTCGCTCCGGATGCGGTACGGCAGACCGGGCGGGCGGGGCGCCCGCGCCTTCCGCGCCGGTGCTGGGCTGCTGCACTACAGCGGTTTGCAGCGAGACTGAGCGGTCAGCTGACATCGGGGCGGCGGCAGTGGCGCTGGCAGTATGCCGCGCCCCAAGCCCCCGCGGCGCCGGCCCTCCCGGTGGCTCCGGCGCCGGCACGGGGGCAGTGGCGCTCGCAGTATTCCGCGCCACAGGCCGCGGGCGGCCACGAGAGCCGCCCCTACGACACGCGGGCCGCTCACCTGGCGCGCAAACGGCTCTAAGCCGGCTCCCGGGCGGCAGGGGACGAGCCCCTGCCCTACGTTTCGTCTCCGATCGGGTACCGAGCCAGCCGCCAGCGGTGCCGGGCGAAACGGGACAGCACCTGTTCTACGACTCCTACGACCGAGACGGTGTAGGGCCCGGGCGGCCCAGCGGCCCGACCGGGGCGTGGGAGAGGGCGCGTAGCGGGACTCTGCCACTCTGGTTTGGCTCATCGGACGGAAACAGCCCCGCTCTCGGAGGAGGGCGGGGCTGTTTGGCGCGCGGGCGAGCGGGGTTAGGGCTGCGGCTGGGTGGGGCTGGGGGTCGTGATCTGGCCGCCCGGCGCGCTCGCCGGGTTGGGCTGGGCCGCGCCGCCGCCGGTGCCCGTGCCCGACGCGGGCGGGGTGGCGGGCACGGGGCCGCCCGACTCGCTTTGGGCGGCGGGCGCGGCCGGGGCGCCGGTCGCCTGGCCCTGTTGCGGCGTGCCGAGCGTCGAGAGGTACGCCACCAGGGTGTTCAGCTGATCGTCGGTCAACTGGCCCTGGAAGGGCGGCATGACGGGCTGGAAGCCCGGCGCGTGGTACTGGTAGCCGGACCCTTGCAGGATGTGGTTGCGGATGTAGTCGTCGGCGCTAACGCCGGGCGCGCGGGTGCCCGCGTTCGCTCCCACCTGGCTGAGGTTCGGGCCGACGGTGCCACTGAGCGGCGTGCCCTGGATCGTGTGGCAGGCGCCGCAGCCTTTGGAGACCATGATCTGCAGCGCTTGCGCCTCCGGCCCGCCGCCGGCGATCTCGGGCAAGATCGGGGTGGGCGCTCCGGGCGCCACCAGGCTTGGGATCATGCTGTAGTCGCCGTTCATGATGAAGACGGCCAGCTCGTTGATCTCCTCGGGCTGCAGGGAGCCGCCGTCGCTGAGCCCCCAGGCGGGCATGGGCGTGTTCGGCCGCCCGCGCGTGATCGTCTTCGTGAGGAAGTCGAATAGCTTCTTGTCGTCGTCGGGATTGCCTGTCGCCTTCCGCAGCGTCAGGTTGGCGGCCATGATGTTCTGGCCCGGCACCATCGCGCCCTGGCCGTTGTAGCCGTGGCAGCCGTAGCAGTACTGCGCGAACTCGTGGGCGCCGAACTCGATCGACGTCTCGCGCTGGCGCTGGTAGGCCTCGGCCTGGCGGCTGGGCTCGCTGAGACCGTAGATCAGCAGCAGCAGCCCGATGGCCAGCGTGATGGCGATGGCGATCTGCGCCTTGCGCTCGGGACCAACCCCGGGCGCCAGGCCCTCGCCGCTCGGGCCGGCCGTGCGCGGCGTCCAGCCCGACGCGTAGGCGATGGCGAAGAGGAGCACCAGGAGCAGGATAACGCCAAACAGTATGCCGACAATTGGCGGCACTTGTGCCTCCTATGCCGCGGGTACCGGGCCGTAGCTGTGATCGTTGCCCTGTTCGACCGTGCGCTGCTTCACGCCGCTCGGCGTGGTGACGACGGAGATCTTCCCGCCGGTAATGGTGAGCGGGAACATGTCCATGGGCCGCGGGGCCGGGCCGCCCTTGATCTGGCCGTAGCGGTCGTAGAGCGAGCCGTGGCACGGGCAGTTGAAGCGCCCGGTCGGCTCGATGTCGTCCAGCGACGGCGCGCTGTCGATCCAGGGCACCGAGCAGCCGAGGTGGGGGCACTTCTGCCAGAGCGCCAGGAAGCCCTCGGGCACGCGCGAGATGAAGAACTTGCCCTCGACGATCTTCTTCACGTCGCCGACCTTGTAGTCGTCGACGCTGCCCGCGGCGATCGTGCCGCCGAACGCGCCGGTGCGGCGCGGCCAGAAGAACGGCAGGAAGCCCGCCGCGAGTTCGCCGAGAATCACCAGCAGCGTGGCCCAGCCGAACCAACGCAGCAGCTTGCGGCGGGCCACCGTGTCGATGGGGGCCGTGTCGGCAGGCGTGGGCGGGGGCGCGGGCGTCGGGCCCTCGCCGCTGGCTGGCGGCGCCGCGCTGCTCGCGTACCAGCCCGTGCGCAGGTCGGCGACCGCGGGCGACAGGCGAAGCGCCGGGGACCGATGGGGCAGCAGGCGCGCGGCCGCCAGGATCAGCGCCGTGCCCGAGAGAGCGGTAACGGTGATGCTCGCTTGGTCCATGATCGCCTCCCCAGGAAGGGCCTAGTCCGTCGATGGCGGCATGTTCCAGGGCCAGTACAAGTGCATGCCTGGACCGCGGAACACCGTGCCGGAGATCGTCAGCAGCATGAAGGTCACCACGAACCCGGTGAACAGGCCGATCATGATCTCGCGCATGTTCGCGTTCCAGACGCGGCGCATGATGATGACCAGGATCACGATCGGGCCGAGCATGATGATGATCGGCAAGATGACGCCCGACACCAAGATGTTCGTGAGGACTAGCAGGCCGGTGGCGTGCGCGATGCTTTCCAGGAGCCGCTTCAAGTTGCAGACGCTGCACGTCTGCTCCTCGTCGAGCAGCAGCATAATCGGGATGATGATGCTGGTGTAGATCGTCGTGAAGATGGCAATCGGGATCGCGTTCGGCTGACCGAACCACTTGCCGACGTCGTCCGTGTCGCGGTCGATGTACGGGATCGCCGCAAGGGCGATGAGCGCGGCGGTCGGCACGATCACGCCCGCGAGCGCCGGGTGCATGTGGAGCAGCAGCTCCTGCAGGTTCAGGAAGTACCACGGCGCCTTGGACGGGTTCGGCGTGCGGTCGGGATTGGAGTGGGCCTCGAGCGGCGCGTTGACCAGCCAGCCCAGGATGATCAGCGACAGCATCATCACCATGGCGGCGATGAACTCGATGACCAGCAGGTTGGGCCAGACGAAGACGGTCTCGTCGCGCTCACGCGCCGCGGCGCGGCCGGGACGGCGGGCCGCGGCGGCCGCCACACGCTGGCGGGGCTCGTTGGGCTGGGCGGCTTCTGCGGGCGTGGTTTCAGCCATACGTGCCTCCCTGAGCGGCTTAGAGCGGCCCGGCGATACCGCCGTCCTTGCGGATACGCCAGAAGTGGACCGCCATGAACACTGCCAGCAGCAGCGGCAGCCCGATTACGTGCAGCACGTAGAAGCGGATGAGGGCGTTCTCGCCCACCTCGTACCCACCGATCAGCATAAAGCGGACCTGGTCGCCGAAGCCGGGTGCGCTGCCGACCATGTTCGTACCGACCGTGATCGCCCAGAACGCGAGCTGGTCCCACGGCAGCAGGTAGCCGGTGAAGCTGAGGAGCAGCGTTAGCGTGAACAGCACGACGCCGACCACCCAGTTGAACTCGCGCGGCGGCTTGTAAGCGCCGGTGTAGAACACGCGGATCATGTGCAGGAAGACGGTGATGACCATGCCATGCGCGGAATATCTATGGATGTTCCGCAGCATCATGCCGAAGCCGACGACCGTCTCCAGGTCTTTCATGTCCTGGTAGGCGTGCTCAACGGCCGGGCGGTAGTAGAACATCAGGAGCACGCCGGTTACGGTTAGCAGCAGGAACAGGAAGAAGGACAGCCCGCCCAGGCAGAAGGTGTAGGTGATGCGGAGGCTGGCCTTGCGAATCTTGATCGGGTGCAGGTGCAGGAAGACGTTCGAGAAAACTACCAGGGCGCTCGTCCGGGCATCATCCGGGTAGCTGTGGCGGAAGATACTCCGGTAGACCCGGTTGGTGGTGACCTTCTGCCGCAGATCTTGTATCTGGTCGCTAATCACAGCACACCTCGCCTGCCTGGATAAGCGAGACCGCGGGGAGGGCGCCACCTGGCGCCGGGGCGGCCCTCGGCCGGGGTCGGGCGGCTAGGGCGGGGCGCGCTCGCGCCGGACGCCATCGCGCCCGGCGGACCACGCGCACCAGCCGATCAACACGCGCGCCAGCCCGCACGAGAGGGGCGCCCCAGGACGGCACGAGCGAAGCCGCGTATCGAGTGCCGGCCCCGCGCGCCGCACGGTGACGACCGCCCTGAGGGCTACGCCAGGCTACCACACGTCCGGGGGGCTGTCAACGCGGGTTGCCTTGGGCCAACGGCCATCTTTTACAATGAAGCTAGAGAGAAGGGGCGTGCCCGATGCGGGACGCCCCCCGGCCGCCTATCTTGCGGCGAGGTGAACTGGATGCGCCGTGAATTGCCCAGCGTAGCACTGCTCATCGACTACGACAACCTGGAGATCGGCGCTAGCTATGATATGCCCGGCCGCCCGCTCGACCTCGGCTGCGTGATCGAGCTGTGCCAGCGCTACGGGACCGTGGTGGTGGCGCGGGCCTACGCCGATTGGGGCGACCCCAACGAGCGGCTGGCGGTTTACGAATCGGGTATTGAGCCGTGCTTCGCGCCTATCTTCCGCACCACCGCCGACCAGCCTGGCAAGAGCCTGGCCGACACGGTGCTCGTCGCCGACGGCGTGGACATCATCTGGCGCATCGCGCCGGAGGTCCTGGTGCTAGTGACGAGCGACAAGGACATCTTGCCACTCGCCCGGCTCGCGCGGCTGCGCGGGACGCGCACCGTCGTCGTCGGCAGCGATCGCACGGCTGTGCCGCTGCGGCGCCTGGCCGACGAGTACGTTACCTACCGGGACCTGGTGGCCGGGACCGGCGTGCCCGTGGCGACCCATCAAAAGGCGGGGCTGGTGCCGCTCTCGCGCGGCCAGTCCGAGCCGCGCGGCCCGCGCTTACTGCCCGAGCCGCGCCAGCCGGCCGCCGCAAGGCCGAACGTCCGCCGGCCGGTCGAGCCGCGCCGCGCGCCGACCAGCGCCGGCCCGCTGGGGGCGTCCGCGAGCGGTGCCGCCCCGGCGATGCCCAGCCCGGTCGCCGAGGGAGCGCCGCCCAACGGCCCGCTAGCGGCGCGCCCGCCGGCGGAGGTGGGCACGCACGCCGAGGAGCCGGGCGCGCAGACTGCGGCCGAGGCCGCTACCGCGTCGCGCCGCCGCCGGCGCCGCCGGGGCGGGCGCGGTTCGGGCGCGGCGGAGCCGGCGGCTGGCGCCGGCCTGGGCGCTCCCGGCAGTGCTGGGACGCTGGAAATGGAAGCGGCGCTGAGCGAGAGCGCCGAGATCGAGATGGGCGGGCCGCCGGAGGCGGCGCTGGCCGAGGGCGACGCGCTGGCGGAGGCCGCCGGCGCGGGCGCGAGCGTGCTCGCGGCGGAAGCGGCGGCGCCCGCGGGGGCGCCCGACGCGGAAGCGCTGGAGGAGGAAGTCGAGGCGCCGCCGCCTCCGCCCGCGCCGCGGCCGGTGTCGCCGACGGGCCGCCTGGGCTTCGCGTCGTTTGGATCGTTCGAAGAGACAGCGCCCGCCGCCGAGCCGCCGCGGGCCGTCGAGCCCGCGCCGATCGCGCCGACCGAGGCCGACCGCGCGGTTGCGACGATCGGCCCGGTCGAAGCGCCGCCGCTGGCGGTGGCGCTGGACGCCATGCCTGCGGCGGCCGCGCCGGCCGCCGAGACGCCGTCCGCCGAGGCGCCTGGCGAGGCGACCGCCGTGGCGACGGAGACAGCGGCGGAGGAGCCGGCGGGCGAGATACCGGCGGCGCCGCCCGCGCGGCGCCGCAGCCGCCCCACCGGCGGACGCGGGCGCCGCACGCGTGACCAGGTCGAAGCGGAGGCGGTAGCGACGACCGAGGGCACGGCGCCCTGAGCCGAGTGGGCGGCCAGAGGAGCGTACGATGGGCGAGCGCGTCGGCCGCTGCAGCCGCGAGACGCGCGAGACGCGGATCACCGCTGAGTGGGTGCTCGACGGCAGCGGCCGCGCCGACGTGGCGAGCGGGGTCGGCTACCTCGACCACATGCTCGACTCGCTCGCGCGCCACGGCCTGTTCGACCTCCACCTGCGCGCCAGCGGCGACCTGCACGTGGACGAGCACCATACGGTCGAGGACGTGGCGATCGCGCTCGGCCGCGCGCTCGGCGAGGCGGTGGGCGACCGCCGCGGCCTGCGTCGCATGGGCGACGCGACCGTGCCGCTCGACGAGGCGCTGGCGCTCGTGGCCGTAGACCTGAGCGGACGCGGCCTCGCCACACTGGACATCCCGCTTCGGACGCCGCGCCTGGGCCAACTGCCGACGGAGATGGTGCCCCACTTCTTCCAGTCGCTCGCCATGGAAGCGCGCATCACCCTGCACGTGCACGTTCTGCGGGGCGAGAACGATCACCACAAGGTCGAGGCGGCCTTCAAGGCGTTCGCCAAGGCGCTCGACTGGGCCACCAGCATCGATCCCCGCGTCGCGGAGCAAGTGCCGAGCACCAAGGGCGTGCTCCAATAGCGAGCGCCGCGTGAGCGTGCCGACGCGCTGGGCCGCGGCGGCGGGCGGTCGCGCCCCGCTGGCCGCGGCCCAAGGGCACTGCGCAGCGAGCGAGGCGGTCCCGGTGCCGGTCGACTTGCACCTGCACACGGCGCACTCGGACGGACGGCTGGCGCCCGCCGTGGTGGTCGAGGCGGCCGTGGCGCGCGGGCTGAAGACTATCGCTGTCGTCGATCACGACGTTGTTAGCGGCCTCGAGGAAGCCCGGGCCGCGGGCGAGCGGCTGGGCGTCGAGGTCATCGCCGGCGTCGAGCTGACGGCGCGCTGGCGCGGTCGGACCTGTCACATCCTGGGCTACGGCTTCGACCCCGCCACGCCGCGCCTTCACAAGACGCTGGCGCACGGCCGTGCCGCCGCGGAAGCGGCGGTGGCGGCGGCGCTGGACGCGCTCCGCGCGCGCGGCTACGACCTCTCGTCGGCCGACCTCGCGCGCTACCACGCCCGCTATCCCACGCCGACGACGCTGCTGCTCGCGCTCGTCCAGCGGCGCCTGCTGCGCTCGCGGGCCGATCTGCTCGCGATCCTGCCGCTGCTACGGGCGAGCGCGCAGGGGATGCCGGCGGCGGAGGCGATCGGGCTGATGCATGCCGCGGGCGGCGCCGCCGTGCTCGCGCACCCGGGCCGTCGCGCGCGCGGCGTCGCGCTCGACCGCGCGGCCGTCGCGGCCCTGGCGGCCGCGGGGCTCGACGGCGTCGAGGTCGTCCATCCTTCACACGACGGGGCTCAGCGCGCAGCCTTTGGCGATCTGGCCGACGCGCTGGGCCTGGTTGCCACTGGCGGCTCCGACTGGCACGGGCGCCCGCGCGACCCGCTCCCCGGGAGCCTCGGCGTGGACGGCACGCGGTTCGCGCGCCTCCGCGCTCGCATTGAGCAGCGCCGCGCTGCCGTCTCCTGACGCGCCGCCAGCTAGCCGCCGCTTACGACGAGCGCGCCGCTAACGTCACGGCGACGGTGCTGGGAACGCGGTTGCGGACCACGGTGAGCTGGAGGAGGTCGCCGGGATGGTGGGCCTGTAGCTGGCGAGGGAGCGTGCTCTCGTCTTGCAGGGGCTGGCCATCGACCTGGGTGATCAGGTCGCCGCGCTGGAGGCCGATCTGCGCGGCTGGCGAACCGGGCTGGACGCGCAGGACGAGCGCGCCGGGGGTGGCGACGCCGGCGAGTTGTTGCGCATCGGCGGGGCCGGCCCAGGCGTAGGCGATGCCGAGCGAGGCGTGGACCACGTGCCCGGTCGCGGTCAGCTCCTGGGCGATGGGCTTGACGGTGTTGATCGCGATGGCGAAGCCGATCCCCTGGATCGGGTTGCCCTCCTCGTCCGAGCCGGCGACGAGGGTGTTGATGCCCACGACCTCGCCGTTCAGGTTCACGAGCGGCCCGCCGGAGTTGCCGGGATTGATAGCGGCGTCGGTCTGGATCAGGTCGTACAGTCGGGGACCGGGCAGCCCCGACGGGCCGGCCGGCTCCTCGATCGTGCGCCCGAGCGCGCCCACGACGCCCGCGGTCACGGTCGGGCCGCCCGGCAGCCCGAGGGCGTTGCCGATGGCCACCACCCAGTCGCCCACGGCTAACTGGCTGGAATCGCCCAGCGGCGCCTGCGGGAGGTTCGTGCCGTCGATCTGCACGACGGCCACGTCGGTGTCCGGATCGGCGCCGACCAGGCGGCCATCGAACGTACGCCCGTCGGGCAGCGCCACCGTGAGCGACCGCGCGCCGGCAACCACGTGCTGACTGGTGAGGATGTGGCCCGCGCTGTCGATCACGACGCCCGAGCCGATGCCGGTGTCGGGGCTGCTCGCGCCCGTCAGCAGGTCCAGGCTGCTGGTGCCCAGCTGGGAGACGATCTGGACGACGGCCGGGCGGATGCGCTCGGCTACCTCGCGGACGGTGAGCGGGCCAGCGCCCGGCACCTGGACTTGCGACACGTCTGGTCCGGACATGCGGTCCGCGCCGGCCGCGGCCAGGGCGTTCGTCGCGGCCGGCCCCAGGGAGGCGCCCCAGAGCGCGCCGATAGTGACCACGAGCAGGAGTACTCGGCCTCGTCCTTGCCGACGATCGTGTCGCGCTGCCATGTGCTCAGCCCTCCGCCCTCGTTGTGCCGCACGCTGCCGGCAGCCGCGGCGGCTGTCCCGCAGGTTAGCGGGGAGCGGTCGCCGCCCCTCGCGGCCGGCCGGGCTCGCGGTTGTCGGCGGGAAGCAGACAGCAACCTGTATGCCAGCATCGGGGGGCAGGGGCCTGGACTGCTAATGCGCCGGGGGCGCGGCGGAGGCCGCGTTCGGGGCCTCGTCGAGCGCGTAACGGTAGTCCTCGATGACAGGATTCGCCAGCAGGCGGCGGCACATCTCGTCTACCTGGCGCTCGGCGGCCGCGCGGTCGGGCGCCGCCAGCCGCACCTCCAGGTACTTGCCCAGCCGCACGCTCTCCACGCCGGTGTAGCCAAGCTGGTGCAGCCCGCCCATCACGGCGAGCCCTTGCGGGTCGTTCACCACGGGCTTCAACGTCACGTGGATCCGCGCGAGCCACATCGTTTGCTCCCCCGCTCTCCGGGCTCGATAGGAGCGGCGCGGTGCCCCACACAGCGCTGTTCGCCTCCGCCGCTCTCCTCAGACGCCGGGGTTGCGGCCAGCGGTGCCGTTCTCTAGCTGTGCGCGAGCCGCTGGTACGCCTCGCGGTACTTGTCGGACGTAGTGCGGACGACGTCCTCGGGCAGGGGCGGCGGCGGCGGCTCCTTGTTCCAGCCCGTCGTCTCCAGGTAGTCGCGCAGGTACTGCTTGTCGAAGCTCGGCTGCGGCCCGCCGGGCTGGTACTGGTCGGCCGGCCAGAAGCGCGACGAGTCGGGCGTCAGCACTTCGTCGATCAGGATCAGGCGGCCGTCGAGCAGGCCGAACTCGAACTTCGTGTCGGCGATGATGATGCCACGCTCGCGGCCGTACTCCTCGGCGTGGGCGTACAGCTTCAGGCTCGTCGTCGTGATCAGTGCCGTCAGCTCGTCGCCCACGCGGTTCGCCATGTCGGCGACGGAGATGTTGACGTCGTGGCCCGTGTCTTCCTTGGTGGACGGCGTGAAGCGCGGCTCGGGCAGGCGGTCGGACTCGCGCAGGCCGGGCGGCAGCGGCTCGCCGGCGAGGGTGCCGTGGCGCTTGTACTCGGCCCAGCCCGAGCCGGCCAGGTAGCCGCGTACGACGCACTCGATGTCGACGCGCTGCGTCTTGCGCACGACCATGCTGCGGCCCTCCAGCTCCGGGTGGGCGCGCGCCAGGTCGGGCAGCGCCGCGGCCACGTCGGTCGTCACGAGCTGGTTCTCCACGATGCCGGCGGTGCGGCCGAGCCAGAAGGCCGTGAGCGCCGTCAGCACGATCCCCTTGCCGGGGATCAGCGAGTCCATGACCACGTCGAACGCCGAGATGCGGTCGCTCGTGACCATCAGCAGCCGGTCGCCCAGGTCGTACATGTCGCGGACCTTGCCGCGGCTGAAGCGCGGTAGCTCTAAGTCAGTGCCGCCGACCGGCGCTGGCGCCGGCCCGCCCTCGAGAAATGGGTGATGCATCTTCGCCATCAACTCCCCAGCAAATTAGCTATCAGCTATCAGCGGTCAGCTCGCAGCTATCAGCAGGCAGTCCGCGGGTTAGCGCGCTCGACCGGCGGGCAGCGCTTCTCCATCTGCGGAGGGCTGACCGCTGGCCGCTGACGGCTCGTCTAGCCCCAACCGCGCAAACGTCGTGTCGATCTCGCGCAGGTGGTAGGCGGGGTCGAACAGCGCCGCCAGCTCGTCGGGCGTGAGCCGCGCCTGCACGCGCGGATCGGCCGCCAGCGACTCGCGGAAGTTGCCGGCGTCGGCCCAGGCCTGCTTGGCGTGGCGCTGCACCAGCTCGTAGGCCTCCTGCCGCCCGAGGCCCTTCTCGACCAGCGCGAGCAGCACGCGGCCAGAGTACACCAGGCCGCCCGCGTTGTCGAGGTTGCGCCGCATGCGCTCCGGAAAGACGTCGAGCCCGTCCATGACGCGCTCGAAGGTGCGCAGCATGTAGTCGAGCGCCAGGCAGGCGTCGGGCAGGATGATGCGCTCGACCGACGAGTGGCTGATGTCGCGCTCGTGCCAGAGCACGACGTCTTCCAGCGCCGGCGTGGCCGCGCTGCGCACCACGCGCGCGAGGCCGCAGATGCGCTCGGCCAGCTCCGGGTTGCGCTTGTGGGGCATGGCCGACGAGCCTTGCTGGCCCGAGGCGAACGGCTCGGCCACCTCGCCCACCTCGGTGCGCTGGAGGCCGCGCAGCTCCGTCGCCATCTTCTCCAGCGACGCCGCGATGAGCGCCAGCGCCAGCACGAACTCGGCGTGGCGGTCGCGCTGCACGATCTGGGTGCCGGCCTCCTCGGGCCGCAGCCCCAGCTCGCGGCAGACGTACTCCTCGACGGCCGGCGGCACATTCGCGTGCGTGCCGACCGCCCCCGCGATCTTGCCCACGGCCACCGCCTCGCGTGCCCGGGCGAGGCGTGCCTGGTGGCGGCGAATCTCGGCCACCCACACCGCCAGCTTGTGCCCGAAGGTCGTCGGCTCGGCCTGGATGCCGTGCGTGCGCCCCACCATCACCGTGTGCTTGTGGCGCACCGCCTGCCGCGCCAGGACCGCCTCGACGCGCGCCAGGTCGGCGGCGAGGATGTCGCAGGCCTCCACGAGCACGGCCCCCAGCGCCGTGTCCAGCACGTCGGACGAGGTGAGCCCCAGGTGAATGAAGCGCCCCGCCGGGCCGACGCTCTCGGCCACCGCGCGGACGAACGACAGCATGTCGTGGTGGCTCTCGGCCTCGATCTCGGCCATGCGCGCGCGGTTCAGGGTGGCGCCGCGGATCGCGGTCATGTCGTCCCGCGGGATGGCACCCAGCTCGGCCCACGCCTCGCAGGCGAGAATCTCGACGCGCAGCCACTTGGCGAGCTTGTTCTCTTCCGACCAGACGCGCTTCATCTCGGGGAAGGTGTAGCGCTCGATCATCGGCCCTGCTCCTAGCCCCGGCTCGCTCCCCCGGCCGGCGGGGGGCTAGCAGTGGCGGCCGCGCCCTGCGACTGCTGGCGGCGGAAGGCCTCGTAGCGCTCGCGCACGCCCGCGTCGCCCTGGCCGATGATCGCGGCGGCCAGGTAGGCGGCGTTGCGCGCGCCGGCGCTGCCGATGCCGACGGTGGCGACGGGCACGCCGGGCGGCATCTGGACGATGGCGTAGAGCGCGTCGAGGCCGCGCAGGTCGCCGGCGGCGAGCGGCACGCCGATCACCGGCAGCGTCGTCCACGACGCCAGGACGCCCGGCAGGTGCGCGGCCATGCCCGCACCCGCGATGATGACGCGCAGCCCGCGCTCGACCGCGCCGCGGCCGTACTCGCCCACGCGCTCCGGCGTGCGGTGGGCTGACATGACGAGCATCTCGTGCGGCACGCCGAGCGCCGCCAGCGTGTCCGCGCAATTCTGCATTACCTGCCGGTCGCTCTCACTGCCCATGATGATGCCGACCAGCGGCTTCGTGTCGTCGGCCCCTCCGGCCATCGCAGGCATCGCAACCTCCCGTGCCGCCACGTCGCGGCGGTAGTGTGCGCCCTCGAACTGAATCGCTGCCGCCCCCGCGTAGGCGCGCGCCCGCGCCGCCGCCAGCGTGGGCGCCACGGCTGTCACCGTCAGCACTCGCCCCCCAGCCGTCACCACTTGCCCCGCGGCCGCCCGCGTCCCCGCATGGAAGACCAATACGTCCGCGGGCAGCGCGTCGAGCCCCTGAATCGGCTGGCCCGTCGCATAGTTGCCCGGGTAGCCACCCGCGGCCAGCACCACGCCGCAGCAGGTCGCATCCCGCCAGCGCACGGCAATCTCGTCGAGATGGCCCTGCACGACCGCCTGGGCGACCTCGACGAGGTCGCTCTCCAGCAGTGGGAGCACCACCTGCGTCTCGGGGTCGCCGAAGCGGCAGTTGAACTCCAGCACCTTCGGCCCGTCGGCCGTCAGCATAAGCCCGGCGTAGAGCAGGCCGCGGTAGGGCCGCCCTGCAGCCGCGAGCGCGGCCAGCGTTGGCTCCAGGATCTCGCGCTGTACCCGGGCCATGAGCGCCGGCGTCGCCAGCGCGGGCGGGGCGTAAGCGCCCATGCCGCCCGTGTTCGGCCCCGTGTCGTCGTCGCCCACGCGCTTGTAGTCGCGGGCCGGCACCATCGGCACGACGGTCTGGCCGTCCGCGAACGCCAGGACCGATAGCTCCTGGCCTTCCAGGCACTCCTCGATCAGCACGCGCTCGCCGGCCGCGCCGAACGCGCGCTCGACCAGGCAGGCGTCGATCGCCGCCTCGGCCGCGGCGCGCGTCTGCGCCACCGTCACGCCCTTGCCGGCGGCCAGTCCGTCAGCCTTCACGACGACCGGCAGGCCGAACGCGTCCAGCGCCCGCCGCGCCGCGTCGCGGTCGGTCGCCACGACAAAGCGCGCGGTGGGGATGCCGTGGCGCTGCATGAGGTCTTTCGCCCAGGCCTTGCTCGCCTCGATCTCGGCCGCGGCCCGGGACGGCCCGAAGACGGCCAGGCCGCGGGCGGCCAGCGTGTCGGCCAGGCCGGCCACCAGCGGCGCCTCCGGCCCGACGATCGTCAGGTCGACGGGGTGCTCCGCCACCCAGCGCACCAGCGCCGACACGTCCTCGGCGCCGATCGGCACGTTCTCGGCCAGCGCGGCCGTGCCGGCGTTGCCCGGCGCGCAGTACAGCGTGGGGCGCGTGGGGCTCTGGGCGAGCTTCCACAGCAGGGCGTGCTCGCGGGCGCCGCCGCCGACGACCAGGATCTTCGGACGAGCCATCAGCCGTCAGCTTTCCGCCGTCAGCAGACGGCGGGACGGCGCTGGGCGCTCCAGCGCCGGGCGGTGGTCGCGTGCGTCGCCAGGAGTCGCGCTGCTGATAGCTGACGGCTGACGGTTGACGGTTACCATGGCTACTCCCACTCGATCGTGGAGGGGGGCTTGGAGCTGATGTCGTAGACCACGCGGTTCACGCCGGGCACCTCGTTCACGATGCGCGTCGAGATGCGCGCGAGCAGGTCGTAGGGCACGCGCGCCCAGTCGGCGGTCATCCCATCGTCACTCTGCACGATCCGCACCGCGACGACGTTGGCGTAGGTGCGGCCATCGCCCATCACGCCGACCGTCCGCAGCGGCGTCAGCACCGCGAAGCTCTGCCATACGCGATGATACAACCCCGCCTTCTTGATCTCGTTCACGACGATCCAGTCGGCGGCGCGCAGCATGTCCAGCCGCTCGGCCGTCACCTCGCCCAGGATGCGGATCGCCAGGCCGGGGCCGGGGAACGGCTGGCGCCAGAGCACGTCGTCGGGCAGGCCGAGCGCCGCGCCGACCTGGCGCACCTCGTCCTTGAACAGGTAGCGCAGCGGCTCGACCAGGCGGAACGGCAGCCAGTCGGGCAGGCCGCCCACGTTGTGGTGCGTCTTGATGCGCGCGGCGGCCTTGGTGTCGGCCGTCTTGCTCTCGATCACGTCCGGGTAGAGCGTGCCCTGCGCCAGGAAGTCGATCTTGCCGAGCGGCCGGGCCTCGTCGGCGAAGACGTGGATGAACTCGTCGCCGATGATCTGGCGCTTCTGCTCGGGGTCGGTGACGCCCGCCAGCCGCGTCAGGAAGCGCTCCGTGGCGTCCACGTAGATCACGTTCAGGTGCAGGTGGCGCTCGAACGCCGTGAGGCTGCGCTCGGCCTCGTCGCGGCGCAGGAGCCCGTTGTTCACGAAGATGCAGGTGAGCTGGTCGCCCACGGCGCGGTGGATGAGCGTGGCCGCCACCGCAGAGTCCACGCCGCCCGACAGGGCGCAGATCACCTTGCCGTCGCCCACCCGCTGGCGAATGGCGGCCACGGCCTCGTCGACGTAGGAGCCGGGCGTCCAGGTGGGCTGGCAGCCGCACACCTTGAACAGGAAGTTCGCCAGGAGCTGCTTGCCGTTCGGCGTGTGCGCGACCTCCGGATGGAACTGCAGCCCGATCCAGCCGCGCTCGTTGCCCATCGCGGCTACCGGCGAGTTGTCGCTGTGCGCGATGGCGCGGAAGCCCGCCGGCAGCTCCGTGATGGCGTCGCCGTGGCTCATCCAGACGGGGAACTCCTCGGGCAGGTCGGCGAACAGCGGCGAGACGGGCGGATCGGCGCTGACCAGCGCGTGGCCGTACTCGCGCTTGTCGCTGGCCGCCACGGCGCCGCCCAGCTCGTGGGCCATGAGCTGCATGCCGTAGCAGATGCCGAGGATGGGCCGGTTCAGGCGGAACAGGAAAGGTGGCAGACGCGGCGCATCCTTGGCGTAGACGCTGGCCGGGCCGCCGCTCAGGATGAAGCCGCGCGGGTTGAGCGCCCGCACCCGCGCCTCGTCCACGTCGTGCGGCAGCAGCTCGCAGTATACCTGGTTCTCGCGCACGCGGCGGGCGATGAGCTGGCTGTACTGCGAGCCGAAGTCGAGGATCGCGATGGCATCGCGCGGCGTGGGCGGCTCGGGTGGGGCGGTGGCGACCGCGGCGCGCTCGGCCGCGCCGCCGGCGCGCGCGCCGCCAATCTCCAGGTAAGTCGAAACCTCGATGTCGCCGCTGACGGCCACGCGGTGCGAGTCGCCGCCAGGGCGGGCAGTGCTTTCGGTGTCGGTATCCTGCGAGTTGTTTGCCATCAGCCCTCAGTGTGTTAGCTATCAGCCGTCAGCGATCAGCTTTCAGCGATCAGCCGTTAGCTATCAGCTGAGCGCAGCGCCGCGACCTTCGGCTGAAAGCTGACGGCTAAAAGCTGACAGCTGATAGCTGACCGCTCGCTAGAATGCCCGGGCGAGCTGCCAGAGCTTGCCCTCGGTCTTGATCGACGGCGCGATGACCATGTCCACGGCGTGCATCTCGCCGAGATTCGCCGCGCCGAGCACGCCCATCGACGTGCGCAGCGCGCCCATCAGGTTCTGGGTGCCGTCGGTGCGGGACGTGGGGCCGAACAGCAGCTGCTCCAGCGAGCCCTGGACGCCGACCTTGATGCGCGTGCCGCGCGGGAGGCCCGGGTGCGGCGTCGCCATGCCCCAGTGGTGGCCCTTGCCGGGCGCCTCCTGGGTCTGGGCGAACGGCGAGCCCAGCATCACGGCGTCGGAGCCGGAGGCGATAGCCTTGGCGATGTCACCGCCGGTGCGCATGCCGCCGTCGGTGATGATCGGTACGTAGCGGCCGGTCTGCGCGCGGTAATCGCGGCGGGCCATCGCGCAGTCCAGCGTGGCGGTGACCTGCGGCACGCCCACGCCCAGCACCTCGCGGCTGGTGCAGGCGGCGCCGGGGCCGACGCCGACCAGCAGGGCGGCGATGCCCGTCTCCATCAGCTCCAGGGCGGCGGAGTAGGCCACGCAGTTGCCTACGATCACCGGGACCGGCATCCAGCGGCAGAAGTCGCGCAGCGACAGGTGCGTCTGCGCGCGGGAGCGGTGCTGCGCCGCCGTTACGGTCGCCTGCACCACGAAGATGTCCACGCCCGCGTCCACCGCGATGCGGCCATAGGCGGCGGCGTTGGCCGGGGTGGCCGAAACGGCCGCGATCACGCCGCCGGCCTTGATCTCCTCGACACGGCGCTTGATGAGGTCGTTGCGCACGGGCGCGCGGTAGAGGTCTTGTAGCAGGGCGGTGGCCTGCTCAGCGGGCGCCGCGGCGATCTTCGCCAGCGGCTCGGCCGGGTCGTCGTAGCGGGTCTGCAAACCGTCGAGGTTGAGGACGGCCAGGCCGCTGAGCCGGCCGAGGGCAATCGCAAAGGCGGGATCGACCACGCCATCCATGGCCGAGGCGACCACGGGCAACGCGAACCGGTGAGGGCCGACCTGCCAGGAAATGTCCACGTCGTCGGGATCGATCGTCAGCGCGCCGGGCACCAGCGCTACGTCATCAAAACCGTAAGCGGGGCGCAGCCGTGCGCTCCCGCTTACGTGCATGTCCGCGACCGTGGACGTAAGCTGCTCTGTGGCCATCTGCACCTCCCCAGCGAGCGATCAGCGCCCGAGCCCGCGGCGATCCGAGGGACCGACCACCGAGCCGACGGCTCGCCGCTGACCACTGACGTCCTGGTCGGGGCTGGTTACAAAAATGGCTCAGACACCGACTCCAGCGCGCTCGAGAGCGGCCGCAAGGTCGCTGAGCCATCGTTACCCGGAAACCGTCGGCGGCTGGCCCAAGTGTCGCCGCCATTGCTCTTACGATACCAGACCGCGAAGGGTCGGATCAACCGCCAAACGGAGCCAGGCGCGCTCCCAGCACGCCTCAAGACACAACATGTAGTAGGCAAGAAGGGGTGTGTGCCCAACATGCGCGAATTGCTCGCGGCCAGCCGCTGGCCGCTTGTGGAGAGGCGCAGGACATTATGTACGCTGGCGGGCCGGCGGTGGCAACGGGGTCGTGGGCGGCGATGCTTCACTCACTCTGAACCGCCGGGGGAGGGCTCGGCGCGGCTGATAATTCACCGCTCCTGGTATGATGCCGGCGAGTGAGCGGGGGGGGGGCGGAGAGCAGCGTGGCGGCAGCCGGGTTCGGGGGGCGCGGCAGGGCGCGGGCGCTGTGCGCGCGCTGGCTCGCCATCTGGGGGCGCGGCCTGCTGCTCGCGGCGGCGGTCCTGCTGGTCGGCCTGGGCACCGTGCGGGTCGTTGGCCTGGTGGCGAGCCAGCTGGCCGATGGCGATGACTTCACCCCCTACTGGAACGGCGCGGCCGCAGTTGCGGCAGGCCAGGATCCCTACGCGTGGGTCAGCACGGCCCGCCATCAAGAGACGGCCGACTACATCTACCCGCCGCCGCTGGCGCTGCTGCTTGCGCCACTGACTCGGGTGGTCGACTACCCCACGGCGCGCTGGCTCTGGCTGGCGCTCGGCGCGGCGTTTGTCGCGGTGAGCGTCGCGCTGGTGTGGCGTACGAGCGGCCTCCGCGCGCGGGGGGTGAGCGCTCTCGCCTGCGCGGCGCTGATTGGGCTCTGGCCGTCGCTCGTCTCGGCCCTGGCCGCCGGCACGCTCAGTCCGATGCTGCTCCTCGCGGTCGCGGGCGCCTATGCTAGCTTGCGGGCGGGGCGGCCGCTAGTGGCGGGCGGCCTCGTCGCGCTGGCGGGCTACTCGAAGTCGTTCCCGGCATTGCTCGCGGTGTATTTGCTGCTGCGCGGCCGATGGCGCGCCTGCCTGGGCGTGGCGGCCACGGGGATAGCGCTGCTGACCTGGACGCTGCTGGCCCTAGGCTGGGAGGCACACTGGCGCTACCTGAGTGGCGTCGTCCCGGCGCAGCGCTTCTGGTTCGGGGCGACGTCGAACGTCTCGCTCACGGGTGTGGTGACGCGCCTGCTGAGCGAGAACCCGTTCACGACGCCAGTCGCCGCCGCGCCGGTCATAGCGCCGGCCTCCATCGCGCTGGCGGCCGCCGCGCTGCTCGCGGCGACGGCATGCGCCGTCTGGCGGCTGCCGGCCGACTGGGAAAGCGAGTCGCTGGGCTTCGGGCTGGCGGTGACGGCCATGCTACTCGTGTCGCCGATCAACGGCAACGGGAACCTGATCCTGGCCATCATCCCGCTCACCGCGGCCGCCGCGCGCGTCCAAGCTGACTGGCCGCGCGGCCTGCGCTGGCTTCTCATCGCATCCCTACTGCTGGCGCTGCCGGTCGAATTTGGCGAGCTTGCGCCCGTTCGGGCGTGGTATCTGGAGCAAGGGGCGCAGGTGCCGGTGACCGAACTGTTCTGGCGGCAGGGTTGGGGCAACCTCCTGCTGGACGGACCGTTCTGCGGCCTGATCGCGCTCTGGGCGCTGGTGCTGCGGCTTAGCCTGCAACGTGCCGGTCAGCGCCGAGTGTCGGGCGTGTGTCCGGCGGGGGACGCGGCTGGCTTGCTGGCCGGCCGGGCGCCGCGGGCACGTGGGGAGCTGGCCTAGTGTGGGGCACGCTCGACGAGGCGCCGGCTGCGGCGGCGCGGCTGGCGCCGCCGGCGGGCGGGGCGCACTGGACTCGGCTGAGGCCGGTGGTATTGAGCCTGCTGGCGCTGGTGGTGCTGATCGCCGGCGCGGTGCAGGTGGTCACGCTCGTCAATAGCTGGCTGATGGAGGGCGACGACTTCGCGCAGTACTGGGCTGGCGCCCGGGCGGTCGCGACGGGCCGGAGCCCGTATGAGTGGGCGCAGGCCAACCAACCACTCGAAGTCACGGACTACAACTACCCGCCGCTGCTCGCGCTGCTCCTGGCACCCGTGACGCTGGTGCTCGATTACCCCACCGCCCGTTGGGCGTGGCTGGCCTTCAGCGCTCTATGCGTGGGGATCGGCGTCGTGGTGGCCTGGCGGACGAGCGGGGTGCGCTGGCGCGAGCCGAGCGGCATCGCGGCATTGGCGTTCATCGGCCTGCTGCCGGCGACGTGTATAGCCCTCGAGATGGGCCAGCTAAGCCCGCAGCTGCTGCTCGTGATCGCGCTCAGCTACGGGGCGCTCGGCCGCCACGCGGGCTGGGCCGGCGCGCTGGCCGCGGTGGCAACGTATCTCAAGAGCTTCCCGGGCTTGCTTCTCGGCAACCTGCTGCTGCGGCGGCAGTGGCGGGCTTGCATCGCGGCGATCAGTGCGGGCCTCGCCCTGGTTGCGGCTTCGCTGGCCGTGCTCGGCTGGGAGGCCCACTGGGAGTATGTGACGCGCGTCATCCCGGCGCAGAGCCGCTGGCTCGGCGGACCGTTCAACGTGTCCCTCACCGGGTTCTTCACCCGCTTGTTCGTCGATACGCCGTTCACCAGTCCGATTGTCGCGGCGCAGGGGGCCGGGCTGGCGCTCATCGCGCTGAGCACCCTCCTGGTTCTGGCGGCGACGGGCTATTGGGCCGCCCGTGCACGGAGCAGCGCCGAGGGGGAGCGCGCGGCCTTTGCGCTCACCGTGGTCGCGATGATGCTCGTCGCGCCCATCAACGGGCAGTACAACCTGGCGCTGGCCCTGGTGCCGCTGGCGGAACTGGTGGCGAGTGTGCAGCGGAGGTGGCCGCACGGGCTGCGCTGGCTCCTGCTGGTCTGGCTGCTGCTCAGCCTACCGGTGGAGTTCTGCGACCTAGGCTTGTTCACTCACTGGTGCGGCCCCGACTTGAGCAACGTGCCGGTGAAGGATCTTCCCTGGCGGCAGGGGTGGGGCAACCTGCTGATGTCCGCGCGGTTCTTCGGGCTGGTGTCCCTGTGGGCGCTGCTCATCCGGCTTTGCCTGGAGCGCTCGCGATGAGCTTCGGGCGGGCGGCCGGCCGGCGCGACAGCCCGCGCTTGTGCCTGGCTCCACGCGGCCGCTCCGGCCGACGGGCGATGGCGGCAGGAGGCGGCTTGCGATGATCCCGCCAGGCCGCCCGGCGACTAGAGAGCGCGGGGACGTGCCGGACGCGAGCCAGGGCGGCGCGTCCCCCCTGGTTGCGCGCCCGCGGCCGGGCGCGCCCGGCCGCGGGCGAACGTGGGCGCGGAACGCGGGCGTGGTGGCGCTGGCGCTGCTCTTGCTGCTGGCGATCGGCGTCCGCGTAGTGCTGGTCGTGCAAGGCGGGCTGGTCGCGGGCGACGATTTCACGCCGTACTGGAACGGCGCGCGCGCCGTCGCCGCGGGCCAGAGCCCATACGCCTGGCTGGCGGAGAACCGGCCGCAGGAGGTGCCGGACTACATCTACCCACCCCTGCTGGCCATGCTGCTGGCGCCGTTCGCGCTCGTACTGGACTATGCCGCCGCGCGCTGGGCGTGGTTGGCCCTGAGTGCGGCCTGCCTGCTCGTCGCCGCCGCGCTTGCTTGGCGCACGAGCGGCCTGCGGGCGCGGGGGCCAGGCAAGATGGCACTCGTGCCGCTGCTCGTGCTGCTGCCCGCCGCCACGTCGGCGCTCGGCGCCGGCACGCTCAGTCCCGTGCTCGCGCTCACCACAGCCGGGACGTTCGCCGCCGCGCTTGGCGGCCGCGGGCGCCTGGCCGGGGCGCTTGTCGCGGTGGGCGCCTACCTGAAGTCGTTTCCGGCGCTGCTGGGCGGCTACCTGCTGTTGCGGCGGCAGTGGCGCGCGGCGCTCGCCGCCCTGGCCTCGGGGCTGCTGCTCGTCGCCGCGTCGCTGTTGCTGCTCGGCTGGCAGGTCCACTGGGCCTACCTTACGGGTGTGATTCCCGCGCAGCGCCGCTGGTTCGGGATGCCGCTCAACGTCTCCCTGACCGGCCTGTTCACGCGCCTGTTCAGCGCCGGCGGCTTTGGCACGCCGGTGGTCGACGCCCCCGCGCTGGCGTCGCTCGCGATCGGCGCCACGACGGCAGCACTCCTCGCCGCGAGCGCCTATGCGATCTGGCGGGCGCGGTCCGACCGGGGCGGCGAGGCCGCGGCGTTCGGGCTGGCGGTGGTCGCCATGCTGCTGCTGTCGCCGATCAACGGCCAGTACAACTTGGTGATCGCGGTCGTGCCGGTGGCAGTCGCGGCGGCCGCCGTGCAGCGCGCCTGGCCGCGCCACCTGCGCTGGCTCTTGCTGATCGCGCTGTTGCTCAGCCTGCCGGTCGAGCCGTGCGACCTGGCGCTTCTGCGCGACGCCTGTATGGGGCCGGCGGGCCTAGCGGAGGGGCTGCCGTGGCGCCAGGCCTGGGGGAGCTTGCTGATCACCGGGCCGCTGTGGGGGCTGCTGGCGCTCTGGGCGCTGCTCTTTCGGCTCTGCCTCGCCCCCGGCGCGCGGCCCGTCCGAGCGGGTCGTGGTGCGTGGCCGCTCTCGCCACGGGCGCCGGCCCGCTGAACGCGCTGCCGCTACGAGCGGGCTGGTGGAACCTGACGATGCTCGTCCCGCTCGCCGGCCTGCTCGCGCTCTGGTGGCTGCTAGTGCGCCTCTGCCTGGAACCGCCGGCGGCCAGCGAGGAGGGCGATGCCCTCCGAGGCGCGGGGCTGCCGGCCCGCGGGGCGCGAGCCGAGCCGCTGCCCGCCGGCCAGGGGAGCGCGGCCTGGGGTCCAGCAGGGCCGGTCCCCGGCGCGGCTCAGGCCCCCGGTGGTCCCGCGCGTCGTCGGTAGATCGTTGCGCCGGGGCCGTCGTACACGGGCTCGAAGCGCGCATCCTGGGCCACGCTCGTCCGCAGCGCCCAGCAGCAGTCCTCAACGAGCGCCGGGGTCGTGCTGGCGCCGGTGGGGCCCTTGGGCAGATAGAGGTAGTCGAACGGGGCATCGTTATCGCTGGCCCAAGCCGCCACGCAGTCGGCGCCGCGGTAAGCGCAGCGCTGGAGCGCCGGGTAGCGTGCCACGCGCCGCGCGAAGGCCTGATCCGGCGCCCACTCGTATCCCTGGACGGTGGCGACGCTGACCCGGCCGCTGAGCGCGGGAAACCACTCGCTGACCCGATCGCGTGTGGGGAACAGGCTGCCGGTAACGATCAGGTAGCGAGCGCCGGGCGGCGTGGCGTCAGCGGCCCAGCGCATGGCCCCGCGCTGCTCGGGCGTGAGCCCGACGAGCACGCGGTTCAAGTCGACGGTCGCGCCGAGCGTGGCCAGGAAGACGACAAACGCCCCGACCGCCCAGACGAGCACGGGGACGCGTCGCTGGAGACACGAGCTACCGCCGGGCGCGGCTGCCGCGCCGAGCGCGTCCTCACTCGCGCCGCGCATTAGCCAGGGCAGCAGCACCTCGCTCGCGCCCAGGCCGGCGAGCAGCGCCAGCGGGACGCTGGCGGTGGCCAGCGGACTGCGCGCGTCCAGCAGCGCCATCACGCCGAGCCACGCGGGGAGCCACGGCTGCCGCTGGCGCAGGCAGGCCAGCGCGCCGAGCGCCGCCAGCGCGCCGAGGACGGGAAAGAACGGCTCGTTGGTGACGGTCAGGGTGAGGAGCTGCAGCGGCGCGAAGATGCCCGAGCCGGAGCCTCCCGACGCCAGTAGTGGATATAGCCCGTGCCGGCTGAGCACGGTCAGCCACCACGGCGCGGCAAGCACGACCATACCGGCCGCCACGACGAGCAGGCGGCAGAGCGCGGCGCGGGTCCGCCCGTGGGCCAGGAAGAAGACGACGCTACTGTAGGCGAGAAACCAGGCCATCGCCGGGTGGCTCAGCGCGGTTGCTGCGGCGAGTAGGATGGCCACGGCCACGCCGCGCCGGCTCGGCCGGAGACAGAGGAGGTAGACCTGCCAGAGCGCGAGGAGGGCGCAGACGAACCCGAGGCCGCGCGTGAGCCCGCCGCCCATGACCAGCCACTGGAAGCTCATCGGCAGCAGTGCAAACGCGCCGGCCGCGAGGATCGCGGCGCGCTGGCCGGGCAGCACCGCGCGCGCCAGCAGCCAGCAGGCCGGGACCGTCAGCACGCTGCAGGCCAGCGGCAGCCAGCGAAACAGGTCGAGCAGCGACCAGGGGCCGACGCTGGCTAGCAGCCCGGCGAGGTAGAAGCCGAGCGGCGGGTAGGCGTAGGGCAGCGCCGCGTCGTTGTAGGTGGTCGTCGCCGGCAGCGCGAACCCGGCGGCCTGGAGATCGCGGACCATCACGTAGAACAGGCCGCCGTCGTTCAGGGGGAAGTCGCTCGCCAGCGTCGG
Source organism: Chloroflexota bacterium (assembly GCA_035293805.1). GTDB lineage: Bacteria > Chloroflexota > UBA6077 > UBA6077 > JAJPHF01 > JAJPHF01. The sequence goes on from DATGMD010000001.1 coordinate 176,429, forward strand.
CCCGCCGCGCACGAGCGCTCCCACCAGGGATACGCCGACGACCGCTGCCGCGGACCCGAGCACGCTCCGCGCGGGGCTCCGCTGCGGGCCGCAAGGGGGGGCGACTAAGACAAGACGGCTCGTCGGCACTCCTCCGGGGCTGGGCGCCGGGCACAGTGGTCTGCTACGGCGCCCGGCAGCCTGGCGCCGCCAGTATGCCACAGGCAGCAGCACCTTGGTAGGCGGCGCGGAGATGACTCGTCGGCGGCTGCCGGATCGTCCATACCGGCCCCGCCCCGTGTTGCTCGGGCGTCGGGGCCGGGGCAGAGCGCGCCGGGCCGCGCGGCTGGCCGCGCAGCTTTACCGTCTCTCCACTTCGCGGCGCGTCGCGTAAATAGCCGTGGACCGCTCCCCGCTTGCTATGATTGCGCGAGGGACCCTGGCGGTAGGACGGGGTGTTGCCGTGGGAACGCCCCGGATGAGTCCGCAGTCGATGGAGCATGGTCCTCATGGGGAACCGGTGAAGGCATCGGCGTCGCGACGATGGTTCGCTGTCGCGCTCGGCGTGATCGCGCTCGCGTACCTGCTCTTCGTGGCGATGATGCTCGCGCTCACTGGCCCTTTTGCCTACGTCGGCGTCGATTATTGGAACACGCTGTGTACGCTGCGCTTCATTCACCACAACGGTTTTGCACAGGCGTACGATCCGTCGGCGCAGGCCGCGTTCTATCGCGTGGTCGACGCGGGTCGGGCTGAGTCCGCGACCTGCCAGACACCGCCAAACCCCTACCTGCCGGTGTTTCAAGCCCTGCTCGTGCCGCTCGCGCTGCTTCCGCCGATCGCCGGATACGTGCTGTGGACCGGACTGGGGCTTGTCGTGTTCGTGCTCTATTGCTACCGGTTCGGTCGAGCGGTCGGCGCCGATCACGGGCCCGCGGCGCTCCTGAAGCTGGCCCTGGCGTACGCTCTGTATGAGAATCTCGTGGCGGGGCAGGTGAACGTCCTGTTGTTTGTCTGTTTCGGCGAGGCGATTCTGGCGTGTCTCCGCGGCCGCCAGCTTCGAGGCGGCGCCTGGCTGGCGGGCATGCTCGTCAAGCCCCAGGTGCTGCTGCTGGTCCTTCCCGGGCTAGCGATCGGGCGGCGCGGCCGGGTGTTGTTGGGCTTCGGCCTGACCAGCGCCTTACTGGCGGGCATCTCGCTCGCCATCGCGGGCAGTGATGGCCTGCTCGGCCTGTTCAGGCTGCTCCGGTACTATTCGGGCGGCGTAGCCCCGACCTATCCGGAGGCCGGCATGAACTGGCGCGGGCTGGCGATCAACCTGATGCCCCTGATCGGCGGTGTGGCGGCCTGGAGCGTCGCCTTGCCGGGGCTGGTGGCGACCGCGCTGGCGGGGCTGGCCGTGTGGGCGGCGCCGCGCCGCGGCGACGCGAACGATCAGCTCGTCGTGGCGCTGCTCGGCAGCTTTGCCGCATCCAGCGCGACCACTTGGCACTCGCACGTCTACAGCGGACTACCCGCCCTCGCGCCGCTGCTCTACCTCCGCGCCCGCGGTCTGCTGCCAAACTGGCTGCTGAACGCCTGGCTCGTCTTGCCGGGTGCGGGCTTCTTTCTCGCGGCCTTCGGCATGGCGCCAAAGGCCGGCCATCCGGCGGCCGGGCTCGCGATGCTGTCCGTGAACGTCCTCCTCGTCCTCTGGGCGACACGCGCGGCCTGGAGGCCTGAGGTGGCGGAAACCGCGCGCGAGGCGGCACTGGGCGCGGGCACCCGCCCGCGCCCAACGGCGGCGTGATGGGGCCTAAGCTAGCGCGATCAGCACTCGTTCGCCGCCCACACGCCTGGCCGGATTGCGGCCACCTAGGAGGGGCGAGGGTGAACGCTGAGGAGGCGCGGCCGGGCGCGGCTCTCGGCGTGACGGGCCGGCGCGGTGGCCGCCGCACGCTAACCCTCGACCACGTCTGGCTCGTCGGCACGCTCGTGTTCGCCTTCCTCACGGGCACCTTGCTGGCCGCCGAGCAGCCGGACTACTGGTGGACGGTGAAGCTGGGCGAGGGGCTGTGGGCGACGCACCAGCTACCCCCCGCCGACCCGCTGGCCTTCACGTCCACGCGCCAGCCGTACGTGGAGCAGCAATGGCTGGCCCAGCTTGTCCTCGCCGCCGTCCACGGCTGGGGCGGGCTGGAGGCGGCGCTGCTGCTGCGGGCGGCGATCCTGGTGCTGACGGCCGCCCTGCTCTACCACGCCGCGCGGCGGGCCGGTGCCGGCGCGCCGGCGGCGGCCACGGCCTGCTCTCTGGCGATGCTGTCCGTCGTCGGCGGCGCCGCCATTCGCCCGCAGCTACTGGCGATCCCTCTGTTCGCGCTGTTCCTGCTCGGCACGACCACCTCGGCGGGGCGGGGCTGGACGCTCTGGGCGCTGCCGGCGGCGATGGTCGTCTGGGCGAACGCCCATGGCTCGTTCCCGCTCGGCATCGCGCTGGTCGGCATCGCCCTGTTGGCGCGCGCGCTGGAAGAGCTGGCCCCGTTGGACGGGCTCGTGGGAGTCTGGCGCCGCGTGTGGCGCGAGCCGCTCACGCGCCGGCTCGCGCTGCTGCTCGGGCTGTGCCTGCTGGCGCCGCTCGTGAACCCGTACGGTGCCGGGATCATCCCGTGGCTGGTCGACTACCTCACGTTCAACCTCGGCGGTACGGGCCTCGCGACGCTGTCGCAGGAATGGCTGCCGACGAGCCTCGGCACCGTCCACGGCACGCTGTTCTTCCTCGGCGCATTCGTGCTGGCGGTCGTGCTGCTGCGCGCCGGCCCGCCGCGCCTGGCCGACCTGCTGCGTCTGCTCGTCTTCGGCGTACTGGCGCTCCAGGCGGTGCGGAGCACGCTGTGGTGGGCGATGGTCGCCGCGCCGGTGCTCGCGTGGGGCATCACCGTGGCGGTCCGGGGGCCGGGGCGTGTGGATAAGGCAGCGTCCGCGGGCGGGACCATTGGGGATGCGAGCGCCGATCGCGTGGGGGTTCCGGCGCTGAACGCGGTGATCGTGGCGGGGTTCCTGGCCGTGGCCGCGCTCAGTCTGCCGTGGCTGCGGCCGCTGGGACTGCTGTTCGCGCCCGACCGCTGGCCGATCCAGGGGCCGGACTTGCCGGTGGCGGCGGCCGATCGGCTGGCGACGCTGCCGACCACGCGCCTGTACAACGCAATGGACTGGGGCGGCTACCTGGCCTGGCGCCTGGCGCCTCGGCAGCGCATCTTCGTGGACGCGCGGTTCCAACTCTACCCGCCCGTGGTGTACCAGGACTACTTCGCCATCGCCAACGCCGCGCCGGGCTGGGCCGAGTGCTTGGCGGCTCACGCTGTGGATGGCATCGTCATCAGCCGCGCCGACCAGCCCGCGCTCCTACGCGCGCTCGTCGGCGCCGGGGGCTGGCAGGCCGTGTACTGCGACGATGTTGCCGCCGTGTACGTGCGGCGCGAACTGGCTGGCCCTGACTCGCGCGAGGGCTGCTAAGCTGGCCAACTAGCCGGTTGAGTGGTGTGCGACGCAACTGCCGGCGGGAGGATAGCACGCGGCCCGGTGGACGGACGGTCCTGGCGCTGAAGGCGGTGCCGAACGACGTTACGGTGGCCCGGGGACACACGGAGAGCCTGCGCGGCGCTCTTCACCCACTCTGCACTTCGAAGCGCTCAAACGGCGACCGGAGCATGCAGGCGACTTGCTATCATCGCAGCGAGGGCAATCCCGGCGGGAGTACCGATCGCTATGGCAACCCCCAAATGCTATGCTGGTCCGACGGCGCTAGGGCTACCCGGCGAACGCGGCGCAGAACGCTGGGGCCGCTGGGCGATGCTGATTGGCGGCGGCGCGCTCGGGATTACCCTCCTCGCCGTGAATGCTGTGCGGATCCACGCCACGATCAGCGGATCGATCGCCGTTGGCGACGACTTCACCTCGTATTGGAATGGCGCCAGGAGCGTTGCCGATGGCCACAGCCCTTATGAGTGGCTGGCCGAGAACCGTCCATATGCTACGCCCAATGCCGATTACTTCTATCCACCGTTGCTGGCGCTGCTGCTCGCGCCCTTCACGCGTCTGCTCGACTATCCCGCGGCCCGCTGGTCATGGCTCTTCCTTGGGGTGGTCTGCCTGGCTGGCGGAGTAGGGCTGACCTGGCGCGCGAGTGATCTGCACTTGCGCGGGCGCCGGCTGCTGGCGCTGGTGCCCTGTATCGGCGTGCTGCCATCGGTTGTCGTAGCGCTAGGTATCGGCCAGCTCAGCCCCATCCTGCTGCTCGTCGTCGCCGCGGGCTACGCCGCCATCAGGGCAGGCCGCCCGGTTCTGCTTGGAGCCGCCGTGGCGGTAGCAGCGGGCCTCAAGGGGTTCCCCGCGCTGCTGGGACTCTATCTCGTTCTGGGCCGCCGCTACCAGGCCTGCGTCAGCACGGCGCTGCTAGCGCTGCTCGAGCTCGCGGCCTCCGTAGCGGTGCTGGGATGGGAGCCGCACCGCGAGTACCTGACCGCCGTCGTGGCCACGCTGCATTACTGGTACGGTATGCCGTCCAACGTGTCAATCGTAGGCTTTTTCACACGGTTGCTTAGCGACAATGCGTTCACCACGCCTGTTGTCTCCGCCGAAGCACTGGCGGCTGGCCTCACCGCGCTGTGTGCGGCGGGGATTCTCGGCGCAAGCGCCTATGCAGTATGGCGCGCGCGAGCGGCTCGCCAGAGCCGGTCGCGCGCCTACGCGATGGTAGTCGTAGCCAGCTTACTGCTGTCTCCGATCAACGGTCATTACAATCTCATGATCGCGCTAGTGGGGCTCGTGGCAGCCGCGGCATACGTTCAAGCGACCTGGCCGGGGCACTTGCGATGGCTGTTGTGGGTGGGTCTGCTGCTGAGCCTGCCCGTCGAGTACTGCGATCTGGGGCCGGAGCAATGGTGCCAGAGTTACTTTCCTCTGGTGCCGCTGGCAGCGCTTCCCTGGCGCTACGGCTGGGGCAACCTGCTGAGCTGCGGCCCACTGGTTGGGCTCATTCTGTTGTGGGCCCTACTGGTCCGTAGTTGCCTCGAACCTTCCGCCGCCACCGTGCCGGCCATAGACAGCGAAGCGAGCACCGGTCAGACGCTAGGCGGTTTCAGTACGACAGGGGACCTACCGGTGTGAATCTGGCCGCCGCGATGCTCGCATGAGTCTCCCATGATTGTGAGCCTCCGTAGCCGGGCGCTGAGTAAGCGGCGGCCTGCGCTTGTCGCTCTCGACGTCGTATGGGTCGCGCTCGCGGCGGCGTACCCGTTCATCGTGCTGAGCTTCGCCACGCTGCAAGTGGACGATGGCGACCTGTGGTGGTCGCTAGCCCTGGGCCGCGCCGTATGGCAGGCGGGCGCGCTGCCAAGCGCCGAGCCGCTTGCCTACACTCCCGCGCCTGGTGCCTATATCCAGGGGCAATGGCTAGCAGATGTGCTACTGTATGGGACCTACTTGCTCGGCGGCTTCGCCTTGCTCGTGGTGCTCCGCGCGGCTATTGTGGCCGTGGTATTTGGGCTGCTATACGTGGGGTGTCGTCGCGCCGGGGCTGTTCCCGCCGTGGCCGGCCTGTGCACCGTGCTAGCGCTGCCCCTAGTCAACGTTGGGCTGGCGCTCCGCCCCCAGCTCTTCGCGCTTGTGCCGTTCGTGCTCTACCTCGAGGCGACGCGCCGACCGTGCCGTACTGGCGCCGCGCTCTACGCGCTCCCACTCGTCATGGTGTTCTGGGCGAACGTCCACGGCTCATTCTTGCTGGGTCTCGGGCTGGTGGCCCTGGCCCTCGTCGGCCAGCTGCTGGACCTGCTGGCCGCCGGGGCTGGGGGACGCATCGTCGCCAACGGCGGGCTGCGGCGGCTGGGGGGCGTGCTGGTAGCGAGCAGTCTGGCACCGCTGGTGAGCCCCCACGGGCTCCGCGCGCTGGAGTACCTCCGCAGCCTGCTCACCGTGTCGCCCGGCCACCGCCAGCTTGGCGGCCTGCTGACCGAGTGGCTGCCGACGAGCCTGGCGACGCCGGGCGGGGTGCCGTTCTTCGTCTCGCTCGTCGTGCTGCTGCTCGTGCTGTACGTCAACGCCCGCTGGCGCACGGGCCGCCCGCGCGCGGCGTTCGGGCTCGGGACGGCGGAGGCGGCGCGGCTGCTGACGTTCGCCTGGCTGGCGCTGCGGTGGATCCGGGCGATCGTCTGGTGGGGGCTGGTGCTGCCGGCGCCGCTCGCCGGCCTACTCCAGCGCGCGCTCGTCGGCAAGCCAGCCGGTCCCGCGCCGCCCGGCCGCCCCGCCCTCAACCGGCTCCTGCTGGGCCTGACGCTCGTGCTGGCGGTGGGCTCGCTGCCGTGGTGGCGCGCGCGGCTGCCGGGACTCGCGCCCGAGGCCCGGGCCGTCGTCGAGCCGTCGCCGCTCGCCGCGGCCGCCGACCTGGTACTGCCCGACGCGCGCGCCGGGCACGTCTTTCATTACATCGCCTGGGGCGGCTATCTGGCCTGGCGCCTCGGACCAAGCCAGCGCATCTTCGTGGACGGCCGCTACGAGGCCTACCGCCCCGAGGTCTTCGACGACTACGCGCGCATTAGCGCGGCCGAGCCGGGGTGGGACGCGCGCCTCGCGGGCTACGGCGTCGGCCAATTGGTGCTGAGCCGCACCGGCCAGCCAGGCCTGGTGGAAGCCGTGGCGCGCTCGCCCGCCTGGCAGCCAGTGTTCGAGCAGGGGGACGTGGTGGTGTACCGGAGGGGGACCTAACCCCCGGCCCCCCTTCCCTCGGAAGGAAGGGGGGAGCCACCCCGGCCTCGTCCTCTCCCCTCCCCGCAGCGAGAGCGGGGCCGGGGGGGTGGGTCACGCCGGCGCGACGGCTCGCAGGGCGCTTACCAGCAGATCGGTGTGCTCGGGCTTGCCGACGGTAATGCGGAGGCCCTGCACGATCCGCGGCGGGCCGCCGAAGTGACGCACCGAGATGCCGTGTTCCACGACCAAGCGCTCGCGGACGTCGCGGGCGCTGCCGCGCGTGACCTCGACGTACAGGAAATTGCCCTCAGAGGGGTAGACGCGCAGCCAGTCCAGCTCGGCGAGAGCAGCCGCCATGCGCGCTCGCTCGGCGACGATCCTCCGCACACAGTCCTGGACGTAGTCGAGGTCCTTCAGCGACTCGCGCACGGCGATGCCCGCCGGCACGCTGAGGTTGAACGGGCTCTTGATCTTCCACAGGTGCTGCAGCACGCTCTCCTGCGCGACGACGGCGCCGGCGCGGAAGCCGGCCAGCCCCGCCCATTTGCTGAACGTCCGCAGCACGATCAGGTTCTCGTGCTCCAGCACGTCGCGCACCATTGTCTGGTTGGTGAACTCCGCGTAGGCCTCGTCCACGACGACGATGCGGCCCGTCTCCAGCAGGCGCTCGATGGCGGCGCGCGGCGTCGCGGTCGCGGTCGGGTTGTTCGGCGTCGCGACGAAGATGAGCTTGGTGCGGTCGGTCACGGCGCGCAGCCCGGCGTCCACGTCGATCGCGAACTGCTCGTTGCGCGGGACGTAGACCATGCGGCCGCCCATCAGCCCCGAGTAGATCGGGTACATGGCGAAGCTCGGGCTGAAGTCGATTACCTCGTCGCCCGGGTCCAGATAGACCATCGTCAGCAGGTGGATATACTCGTCCGACCCGGCGCCCAGCAGCACATTCTCGGCCGGCACGCCGTAGTATGCGGCCGCGGCCTCGCGGGTCGCGACCTGCTCGGGGTCGGGGTAGATCTGGTGGCGATCGTAGGCGCCGAGGGCCGCCCGGACGCGGGGCGACGGACCGTAGAGGTTCTCGTTGGCGTCGAGCTTGACCAGGCGCTCGACGGGTAGGCCGGACCGCTGGGCCAGCACCTCCTCGGTCTCGGCCGGCACGTAGGGCTGAATGTCGGCGATCACCGGCCGCACCAGTTGCGGCGTCGCCCGCGGTTTCACGCTCATCTCGTTCTCCTTGATCAGGGCACCGTCCCTTAGCCCTGCCGCGCCTGTTCGCTATCCAGCCGCAGGCGAATCGCCTGGGCGTGCGCTTCCAGGCCCTCGGCCTCGGCCAGCGCAATCGCCGGCGGCCCGAGGGTCGCCAGGTCGTTCGGGCCGAAGGCGAATACCGACGTCACTTTCACGAAGTCGTCGATGCCGACCGGCGAGGCGAAGCGGGCCGCCCCGCTGGTCGGCATGATGTGGCTCGGCCCGGCGGTGTAGTCGCCCAGCGCCTCCACCGACCGCTCGCCCACGAACACGCCGCCCGCGTTGCGCACCAGCCCGAGATACTGCCACGGCTCGCGCACGCACAGGCACAGGTGCTCGGGCGCGTACTCGTTGGCGAAAGCGAGCGCCTCGGCCACCGAGTCCACGAGCACGACGCCGCCGCGCGCCGCGAACGCCTGGCTGGCGACCTCGCGGCGCGGCGCCCGCGCCAGCAGCTCGGCCAGCTCGGCCTGCACGCGCCCGGCCCAGGCGCGCGAGGTGCAGAGCAGGATCGATTGGGCGAGCGGGTCGTGCTCGGCCTGCGCCAGCAAGTCCGCGGCGAGCGCGCGGGGCTCGGCCGAATCGTCGGCCAGCACGATCGTCTCGGTCGGGCCGGGCAGCCCGTCGGTGCCGACGACGCCGTAGACCGCGCGTTTCGCGAGCACGACGAAGATGTTGCCCGGCCCGACGATCTTGTCGACGCGCGGAATCTGCGCCGTGCCGTAGGCCAGCGCGGCGATCGCCTGCGCGCCGCCGACGCGATACACGGCGTCGGCCTCGGCGACGCGCGCGGCCACTAGCACGCTCGGCGTCACCGTGCCGTCGGCGCGCGGCGGCGTCGCCACCACGATCTCTCGCACGCCCGCCACCCGCGCCGGCACGACGGCCATAACGACCGAGCTGGGGTACGCGGCGCGGCCGCCGGGCGCGTAGACGCCCACGCGGTCGAGCGGCAGGATGAGCTGGCCGAGGGCGCCCTCGCCGCGGAAGTCGAGCCACGACTGGCGCCGGGCGCGCTCGTGGAAGGCGCGGACCCGCCGGGCCGCGACCTCCAGCGCCTCCACCAGGGCTGGCGGGGCGCTCGCGACGGCGGCGTCGAGCGCCGCATCGTCCACGCGGAACGTGTCCACCGCCACGCTGTCGAACGCCTCGCCGTAGCGACGCAGGGCCTCGTCGCCGTCGGCGCGCACGTCGGCGATCACCCGCGCGACCACCTGCTCGGCGGTCAGGTCGGCGCCGAACACGGCGCGGATGCGCGCCCGCACCCCCTCCGGCAGCTCGACCTCGCCGAAGCGGCGGCTGGCGAGGATCGTCTTCCGCGCGGCGTCTAGCCCATCGTACACGCGCAGCAAGCTCATGAGCACTCCGTGCGAGTTATCAGCGGTCAGTCGTCAGGAGACGGGCGTGGTTACCTCGGGCACGGGGCGCTCCCCCGCCTGGGCCGCTGGCGATTGCTGGCTGATAGCTGACGGCTGACGGCTGACGGCTCTTCCCAACTGCCGCTGCAGCGCCTCGAAGTGCCACGAGCGGTGCTCGAAGACGTAGTGGAGGTCTTGTACGGTCATGTCCACGGCGCCGGCCTTGCGAAGCTGCTCCACGGCCGGGAGAAGCTGATCGCGGCGGGCGATGATCGTGACCGCGAACCACTTGTGGTCGCCCTCCGCCTTCGAGTACACGCGCGCGATCGTCGGGCCGCGCAGCCCCGCGCTCGTCTCGTGGGCGGTGATGCGGCGGGCGACCGCCTCCTCGGACTCGCCGCTCACGTTCGCGGTGATGCTCGCGTAGTTGCGGCCGCGCAGGTAGGCCTCGATCAGCTCCAGGATGGCCCGCGTCCGTTGCAGCTTCGCGTCGCTGGCGGCCAGCGCGCGGCGGTTGCCGATGAGGCAGGCCTCGGAGCGCAGGATCGTCCCGCCGGCGATCGTCTTCAGGCGGTTCTCGCGCAGCGTCACGCCGCTCGTCATCAGGTCGGCCACGATGTCGCCGTAGCCCATCGTCGGCGCCGCCTCCAGCGCGCCCTGGCTGCTCACGATGTTGAAGTAGTTGATGCCGTGCTCGTAGAGGAAGTGGCGCGTTAGGTTGGCGTACTTGGTCGCCACGCGCAGCTCGCCGCCCTTCGCGCGGAGCTGCGTGGCCACTTCCGCCAGGTCGGCGATGCTCTTCACGTCGAGCCAGGCGTCGGGCACGGCGAGCACGAGCTGGCAGCGCCCGTAGCCCAGCTCGGGGTACAGCACCTCGACGGTGCCCTCCTCGTGCTCGTGCTCGCGCACGATGTCGTAGCCCGTGATGCCCAGGTCGACGCTGCCCTCGTCCACCTTCTCGAAGATGTCGGCGGCGCGCTGGAAGATCACCGTCACGCCGGCCGGGGTGCGGAGCGCCGCCCGGTACTGGCGCGGGTTGCTGCGATCGACGCTCAGGCCGCAGGCCGCGAGGAAGCTCACCGTGGCATCTTCCATGCCCTTGCTGGGCAGCGCCAGGCGCAGCTCCTCGCTCGCGCGCCGCTCGGCGGCTCTAGCCATGGTGGACCTCTCCGTTCTCGCGTCCGAGCGCGGCCAGCGCCGCCAGCGGCAGGTCGCCGACCGGCACGACGGTCTCGGCGCGAGCGTGCAGGCGCTTCAGCACCACCGTGCCGTCGGCGCGCTCGCGCTCGCCGACGAGCACCGCCAGGGGAATGCGCTGGCGATCGGCGTGCTTCAGCGCGCCGCCCGGCCCGCGGCCGCGCAGGTCTAGCTCCACGCGGATGCCCCGGCCGCGCAGTGCCTGCGCCGCCTCCACGGCCGCCGGGTGGTCGGCGGCCTCGACGGGCACCACCAGCACCTCGACGGCCGCCGTGGGCGCCGGCAGGGCGCCGTGGCGCTCCAGCGCCAGCTTGGCGCGCTCCAGCCCGATCGAGAAGCCGCAGGCGGGCACCGCCTCACGGCCGCCCAGCGCCCGCACCAGATCGTCATAACGCCCGCCACCGCAAAGCTGGAGCGGGCCGTCCGGGCCGTCGTCGTAGATCTCGAACACCAGCCCGGTGTAGTAGCGCAGGCCGCGCGCCAGGCTGAGATCGACGACCACCTGGCCCGGGCGGGCGCCGTAGCGCGCGAACAGCGCCAGCGCGGCGTCGATCTCCTCCAGCGGCGCGGCGCTCACGCCGTAGGCGCGCAGCAGGTCCTCCAGGCGGCCGAGCGCCTCGGCGGGCGGGCCGGCCAGCCCGTGCAGCCGCTGCAAGAACTCGATCGCCGTTCGCACCTGCGGCGTGGGGTCGGGCCGCGCCGCCTTGGCGAGCAGCCGCTGCACGATCTCCGCCGGCGAGCGCACGCCGCCGTCGAGCGGCAGGCTCGCATGGTGCAGCAGCTCCGTGGCCAGCAGCGCGGCCGCCTCGGGGCCGACCCGCGCCAGCAGGTCGCCCAGCGCGGCCTCCTCGCCGTCCTCGTCCTCCTCGTCGGCCGCCTCGGCGGGCGCACCGAGCAGCAGCGCCACGTGCTCGACCACGGCGTCGGCGTCGGCCTGTTTGCGCGCCAGCGGCTCGAGCTGGCCGACGATCAGCGCCTGGCCGCGCTCGTCGATGCCCAGCTGCGCCAGCAATTGCAGCGCCACGCCCAGGTGGCCGACGGTCAGGCGGTAGTCGTGCACGCCGACGCTCTCCAGCGCGCCGCAGGCCACCTGCAAGATCTCCGCGTCGGCGGCCGGCCCGGCGGCGCCGAGCAGCTCGCCGCCGACCTCGGTGAACTGACGGTAGCGCCCGCGCTGGGGCTTCTCATAGCGGAACGTCGGGCCGCTGTAGGCGAGGCGCAGCGGCAGCGGCCGGTCCTGCAAGTGCTGGAGGTAGGCGCGGATGACCGACGCGGTGAACTCCGGGCGCAGGCAGAGGCGGCGGTTCCAGTGCGTGAAAGCGTACATGCGCGTGGCGATCTCTTCGCCCGACTTACGGAGGAAGAGGTCGGTCGTCTCCAGCACCGGCGTGGCGATGGGGGCGTAGCCGTAGAGCGCGACGTGGGCGAGCAGCGCCTGCTCCAGCCTGCGCAGCGCGCCCGCCTCGGGCGGCACGAAGTCGTTGGTCCCGCGAACCCTGGACAGCCCTGGCGCCTCTGGCACGGCCCCCGCTCCTCGCACAGGTCGGCCGTTCGGGGCGCCGACCCCCTTTACATCTTAGGCGGTCGCCAGGCGGCCGTGCCAGCGCGCCCCGCGCGCCGGGTCAGCCCTCACGGCCGACCTTAGCGCGGACTTCGGATGGCTGGAGCGCCTTAGGGCGTCGTCGGTCCGTAGCGCGGGTCGCTTGTCGCCCGCGGCGGCCCGCAGGCCGCAACCCCGGCGCCGCCGCTGGCTCAATGCCCACGAACACCGCGCTAGGCTCGCCGAGCGGGTCGGGTCAGGCGGTGCGGGCCCCGGCCCCACGGAAGAAGTGGGCTATGACGGCGATGACCGCGAGGATCAGCAGGATGTGAATGAAGGCCCCAATCACGTGGAGCGCGAAGCCCGCGATCCAGAGCACGAGTAGGATGCCCGCGATAGCGAGTAGCATGGCCGCATCTCCGTTCGCGCCAGGGAATGCGCCTGGCGCTCGCCCACCAACGCAAGGAGTGTGCCGCCGCCCGGACTACATCGCCTACCGTGGTGTTCGCGAGCGTGGAGTCACCGAGGACTGGCAGGGGCGTCGAGTTGGGTCTTGTCCCCTGCCGCCCCGTGGGAGGCCATTCGATCCGTCTGCGAATCGCTCCCTGCTGCGCTACCGCGCTGCCGGCGCAGCACCTGTAGTCGAGTTGGTGGCTGGAACTCTCGTCGCCGTGGAGAGGCCCAACGGTGTTGGGAGCACCGGAGTTGGAACGACGGTCAGCGGCAGGAAGGTCGGGGGCAAACCTGTAGGTGGCGGCGCGATGGTAGGGCCAATCGTGGGAGTTGGCACCAACGTCCGTGTTGCCACGGCGGTAGGAGTACGTGACGCGACCACCGTTGCGGTGGCTGTACCAACCGGGAGCACCGAGGTAGGCACGATGCTCGGCACGGCCGTCGCTGTCGCCACGGCGGTGGCGGTCGCCACAGCGGTAGCGGTCGCCACGGCGGTGGCGGTAGCACTTGGTGGTGGATTAGGGGTCATGGGGACACGGGGTACGGCATTGTTGATCGCATCGGGTCCACGTACTATGTCAGGCGCCGTAGCAGTAGCGGGAGCCGCAGTTGGCAGGACAGTGCCCTTGGGGTAGGTCTGGATATCTAGCACTTCGTCACGGCGAATCTCGACACCGTTTTGGAACACTCTATAAGAAACTGGTATCGAGTCAGCCTCGCGGTATGTAACCTCGCGTCGCTCAGAGCCGCCCTGGACAGGTATCCATTCAAATTGTGATAGCCCGTTACCTAACCGTTCAACGCGACGCTCTGGCAGGCTCACCATCGCGCGTAGCTTATCAGGCACAAAGAACTCGGGGATCAAAAACTCTGTCGGTGCTGGAAGAATCTGGCTGCCAGTGGGCAGTCTGTCCATCACCATTGGCTGGCTGCCGGTCGAGCGGGTGAACAGGCTCTTGTCACCATCTTGTTCCCATACCGCACCAACAAAGCTAGGCTCGCTTGAGTGATAGATTTCTGTTGTACGAAAATGATGACGATCAGTGTATTCCACGCGGAAGCGTTCAACCTGAGTCGTGCCTTGCGAGTCGGGATCAAACTGGGTCTGCTGGAACACCATAATGAAGGGAGGCCAGTGGTCGGCCACAGGTAGTGGTGTCGGAATCTGTGCCGCTTCAGTAGCCCTATGGTATCCCACCAGGCCCAATAGACCGACTCCGAGCAGGAGCATGCCGGCGAACAGAAGCCACTTCTTCAAAGAGTCATGCGTTCGCATCACAGCCCTCCTCGCTCTGCGTCACCCGTCGTGACTAGCATGGCTGACCAGATAGGCCACCTTGCCCGCTGAACCGGTCGAAGTTAAAGTGAAACTGAATCTGTTGGGTGGTGCATCTCAGCACTAGCGGGCAGCCGGCAAACTGGCAATTCGGGTCTTGCTGGTAGCCGGAATAGGCAAACTGCACGTCCCACTCGTGGAGCTGTCCTGATACACCTTGACGAATCGGTGCGATCTGGCTATAGGCAGCGTTTGCTAGCTGGCTAGGAGTGGTAAATGGTCCTACTCGCCCGTAGTCATAGGGAGGATAATTCGACGCGCAGCTACTACTATCATCAGGGCAGTCATACTCATGCGCGTACATACGATACCAGTTAACGTTACCACTAGGGTTATTGGGTAAATCGCCAAGTGATACTTTGTAGAATAGTTAGGTGATAATTCTGGTAGCGGCATCGTAGTCTAGGTGGCTGCAATAGTATTTCACAGCAGGGCACAACTCGTTACCCTGATCGTCAGTGCTGTGCGCGATGCCATTGACGATGACAGGGTTTTCTGTAGCTAACCGCGTACCCTGAGCAATCAGCCGGAACTGATGAAGCCCTGGGTTCGCGTCCAACGGCACAGTGAATGGGAGATTACCGCAGAGCAAGCCATTGGTAGGAGAGCTCGGCACGGGAGCCGCGTCGCCAATCCAGGGAAAGTAAAATCCAACTCTGTCGTTCGGTAGGGCATAACGAAGATTGCAGATGGTTATCGTGGTAGAGTTCCCAGGACTCAGTGTATTCGGGAAGGCACTTAGGACAATATTTAGCACGATCGGATCGCTGAAGGCAAGCAACTGATTGGTGCCGCCGTTCGCGTTGCCTTTATATAAGCGCAACTGATAGATATTCGCAGGTTGGTGGACTGGGATTTCAAACGGTACGTAGCCAGACGTTGTGCCTGTGGTCGTGCGCGCCCAGTTGGTCGTGGGATCGGCCAACGATTGCGCGGCAGGAAAGAGTCCAATCCAGTCGTTAGTGCTAGGATTTTGGATGTTGTACCAGTAGGCAGTCAGTACACCGCCAGCGCCGATATTGATTTGGTCAGCGGCCATTGTAGGTGCCGGCGTGGGGGTGAACGTCGGCGTCGGTGTCCTGGTGGGTGTATTCGTGGGTGTAGGTGTATTGGTGCGTGTGGGCGTATTGGTGGGTGTGTTGGTCGCGGTAGGTGTGTAGGTGTTCGTCGGAGTGGCAGTAGCGGTCGGGGTTAGAGTAGCGACTGGGAATGGCGGCGTGCCGCCAGTGCCTACGAAGGTCGGCCAATCGCCGCAGCCGTCCACGACGACGAGGTGGATGGTCGTAGGCGCATCCGCGCTTACCGCACTGACGGCGAAGCTGATCTGAGATGAGCTACCGCTCGGGACGGTGACGGTAGTCGGGATGGTGAGCGGTATCCAGTGGTCAACGACGTAGTTGTTGACGTAAGCGTTGGCCGCGCTCGGGAAGCGCACCGACTGCAATGGTGTGCCGCCATCGGCCATGAAGATGGTGAAGAGGCCATTGGCGGGGTCAACCGAGAGGCGGACAGACGGGCGCGGGCTGCACGCCTGATCGATTGGGGCAGCGTTTGGTTCAGAAGCAGCCTGCCGAGGAGCCGGGAGTGACCACGCGCCGAATGCTAGGAATAGGAAGAAGATCGCATGCGATACAAGTCGCGACAGCGAGATGCGTGGCGGCATGCTACATCGCTCCCCAGGCGGTGGTGGTCCTCGGTGACGCCAGCTGCGGCGGGTTTCGCGCCACGACGGTCGTCCGCCGGATACCGCGGGCAATCTTAAACGGATTGCGAGGAAGGTGTCAAGGCGCTTGGAACGGCGCGGGGGCGTGCAGCGCAGCGTTCACCGGTTCTTATTCATATCCCGGCGCAAGAGCCCATGCCTGTGCGCTACTTGCGTGTAGGGGCGCATGCATCAGCGGCGTGCGGCCGCGGGGGCGGGCGCCGAGAAGTCGCAGCCGACGACGCTGAGCGCGGCGATGCGTACGTTGAGGTCGGTGTCGTTGGCGGGGAGTGCGCCGGCCTTGCAGAGGGCGCCGCTGAAGGTGCCCACGTTGGCGGTGATGAGCGAGTCGCGCCACGGCACGCTCACCGTGGCGGTCCCCTGGGGGCCAGTCGTCGCCGAGCCGACGACCACGCTGGGCGGGTTGCAGTCGGACGTGCAGGTGGGCGTCGAGCCCTGCCTCACCGTGATCGGCACGTTTCGCGCGGGCGAGCCGTCGAGCGTCACGGTCACGTTCAGGTTGATCGACGCCCGGATCGGCGTGGGCGCGGGGTAGGTGCCGCGCTGGATGATCGCCGCCGCGGCCGTGACCGCCGGCGCGTAGCCGAGGATGCAGCTATGGTTGAAGTCGAGGGAGCCGCAGTTGGTGACGAACTGCACCGCGCCGTGCCGCGCCGCGCGGTTCACCGCGTACCAGCTCGGCACGATCACGTCGGCGGGGTTGAACAGGTTGACGGCGTTGGCCAGCCCCTCGCGCGCGATCGTCGCCGGCGCTTGCAGGTCGGGGACGACGGCCGAGTCGAGCGCGGGCACGTCGGCCAGCGCGCGGCAGAGCAGTGTCGACAGGTTGTAGACGTCGAGCAGGCCGGTCGAGTGGAAGCAGTACGGATCGAAGATCGCGTCGTCGGTCGGCCAGATGCCGCTCACTGGCGAGTCCATCGTGATGACGGGCACGTTGGGCGCGTTGGCGCCGGCCCAGTCGGACGACACGGCGCCACCCAGGCTGTGGCCAATCAGGATGATTTGCGTCGTCGCGCTAGAGCCGAGGAGGGCGCGGCCGAGCGCGACGATCTGGCCCATCGCGGCCGAGGAGAGAGCGAGGCGCTGGCCGGTGTCGGCGCCGGTGTACAGCAGCGGCAGGCCGCTCGCGCCGCTGCCGGCCACGCCCTGGTACGAGTACGGCAGCCAGGCCAGCCCACTGGTTCCGCAGGGCACGAGCGTGGTGCTCGGGCCGCCGCTCTGCGATGGGCAGCCGATCGTGGGGAAAAGGGCCGTACACGGGCTGACACTGCTGCAGATGGCGGAGCCGAAGAAGCTCGAGGCCCGCTGGTAGGGGTCGTACAGCGCGCTGGACTGGGTGCCGTCGATGCCCGGCACGACGATCAGCAGCTTCTGGATGCCCGGCCCCGGGCCGCTGATGGTGCCTTGCGCGATGAGCGCGTTGCCGACGTGGACGCGCGCGGTGCCGTGCTGCAGCGCGTGGCCGCGCGTCGTGCCGGTGCAGACGGTCTGGGTGCCGGCCGTGGCTGGCGGGCAGTCGAAGAACTCGATGCCGCGCGTGGTGGGGACGAAGACGGTCGCCGTGGCGCCCGCGACGATCCGCCCGGCGGGCAGGACGATGCGCCACTGGCTGCCCGTGGTCGTTCCCGGGGCGCTGGGCGTGACCGTGCTGCCGGCCAGGTCGCCGCCCACCTGGCAGACGTGCCCGGCGAGCAGGCCGCACAGGCCGTCGCCGTCGAGCACCAGCGACCGCTGGATGCGCGCCTTGTCGTTCGGCGGCGGCGGGACGGGCGGCGCCGGCGGACGCGGCGGAACCGGCGCGGCTTGCTGGGCCAGCAGGCTCGCGGCCAGCACGCTCGGGCTCCAGGCCGCGAGCGTCATCTGGGCCTGTAGCTGCCACTGCTGGGCCGCCACGAGCGCCCGGGCCTGCTGCCACTGCTGCAGCATGGCGAGGGACTGCGCCTGCTGCCACTGCTGAGCGGCCCAGAGCGCGCCAAGCGGCGGCGCCGCGAACGGCGGCTGCTCGCCGGTCGCCTGGCTGTCGGGGGGCGCCTGGTCCTGCCCGGCGGGCACAGCGCCCGGGTCGGCCTGCGGCTGGTCGCTGCTGGCGTTGGCGGGCGCCCCCGTGCCGAGCGTCTGCGCATGGACGAGCGCCGCGTGGCGTGCGGGCGGGAGCAGCCCGCCCAGCACGCTGGCGCCGAGCGCGAGCGCGACCAGCATGACGCGAAGGCGAGCAGGCGCCTGCCCCTGACCAGGCATGGAACGTCCCCCACGTGACGGCTCGAATGCAGGCGCGTCAGGCCGGCGCCCGGATCGGGGCGCCGGCTATCGACACGCGGCCGTCAAATAGAACGCTGCCATGGCGGGAACGTTACAGGGGGCAGCCAGGCCGGTTTCCAAGGATGGTGCGTGGGGCAGCTACACCGTACCCACGCACCATCCTTGAGGAGGTGCTTAGCTGTTGGTGCCGAGGGCGCGGCTGTAGAAGCTGAGGTAGTCGGGGGTGTGCTCGATCCAGTAGCCCTCGTAGTGCTCGCCGGGGAAGGGGTGCCACTCGTGGGCCACGCCGCGCTCTTGCAGCGTGCCGTGCAGCGCCGCGGCGCGCGGGTAGAACTGGTCCGCCTCGCCGATGTCCAGCCAGATGCGGAGGCTATCGAGTCCATCCCGCGTGCGCGCGAGCTGCACGGGATCGCGCGCGGCGAACTCCGCGCCCTCGCCCAGGAATGGCACCACGCTGTTGTCCTCGCGCAGCGATGGGCTGTGGGCGCCGACTACGCCGAAGATCGACGGGTAGGTGAACGCCTGCACCAGCCCGCCGGTGCCGCCCATGGACAGCCCGCCCACGGCGCGGCCGGCGGGCGTGGGCACCGTGCGATAGCGCGCGTCCACGTCGGTCACCACGTCCCGCGTCAGGTAGTCGCCCCAGCGCGCGCCGCCCTCCGCGTGGTTGACCCAGTAGCCGAACTCGCCCTCGGGCAGCACCGCGATGAACGGGTTCAGACTGTGGGCCAGGATGCCGGCGTCCAGGCGGTTCAGGAAGCCGTAGGCCGCCCACTCCTCGGCCTCGCCGCTCGCCCCGTGCAGGAGATAGAGCACGGGGTACAGGCGGCCGCTCACGTCGTAGCCCGGCGGCAGGTAGACGAAGTAGCGCATGGTGCGCTCGAGCGCCGCGCTGTCGAACCATCGCTCGAGGAAGCGCCCGCGGATGGGTCCGACGTACTCGGGCAGCGCATTGCCAGTCGTCGCCGGTGGCAGCGTTTCGGTGGCGGTCGCTGCCGTCACCGCAACCTGCGCCGGGGCCGGGCCCCCGCTCTCGCTCCAGGTGCGCACGACCGCGGCGGGCGCGTCCTCAACCGCGGGCGCGGCCGCGCTCCGGGCGGCCGGCGCCGCACACGACAGCGCCATGACCGCCACCAGCCCGGCCACGGCGGCGCCGGCCCAGCCGGCCGGCAGGCGCGGGCGCCGCTCCTTGCCCAGCTGAGTTGTCGGGTGTGTCACGATGGGTCCCACCTTCACTTGCTACGCTCGGCAGGCCGCGCCGGTGCGACGGCCAGCAAACAGCATACCAGCCGCCCCTAAGAGCACGATAAGGTGCATGGCCCGTGCTGTATAGTGCCGCGACGAATCCAGGTGGCGGCGAGCCAGGGTTCGGAGGCGCCTGAGGCCTGGCCGGTCGGCGGGGGGACGACGGCGGCAAGCTGCTATATTTGCTGCGACGGGGCCAGGGGACGGAGGCGGCGCGTGCGCGAAGCGCCGGCGCGGACAGCGAAGGCGGCGACGGCCGCGCGCCGCGTCACCTGGCGCCGCCACTGGCAGCGCGCCCGGGCGCTTGGCCCCGCTTACTTCCAGGTGGCGGTGCGCTGGATCGCCTGGGGGCTGGCGCTCGTCATCACCCTTGTCGGCGGCGCGCCCGCGCTCAACCGCGCCACGGCCGGGCCGTTCCTCGCGCTGACGTTTCTCCAGACGGCCCTGTTCACGGTCTACTATCCGCTGCTGCACCGCGAACTACGCCCCCTCCTGCGGCGCTCGGGCCTGCACCGTCGCCAGGGCAGCGCGCTGTGGGCGGCCGCGGACCTCCTGCTCTCCATGGCGGCCGTCGCCGGCACGGGCGGGTTCCGCAGCCCGTTCTTTCAGTACGCGCTCACGTCGTTGATCTTTCCCGCGCTGGTCTTCCGCTGGCGGGGCGCGCTCATCGCGGCGACGGTCTTCGACGCGCTGTACCTGCTCGCCGTGCTGTTCGCGGGCGACGGCCTGGCCGGCGTGCTGCGCGCCGGCCAGCTGGACAGCCTCGTGGCCGCGTTCGCCGACGCGTACCTGATCGCGCTGTTCAGCGCCTACCTGGCCGATCTCGTTCACCGCGTCGAGGTCGAGCGGCGGCGCACGGCAGCGGTCTCGCAGGAGACGCGCGCCCTGTACGCCGTGGCGCAGCGCGTCTTGGAGAGCCCGCCCGAGGTGGAGGCGCTGTATGCCCAGACCGTTGCGGCCGTGCGGCGCCATCTGCGCCTGCCCGGCTTCGGCATCTACACGACGGAGGCGCCGACCGCCGCGCTGCTCGCCGGCTACGGCGTGCCGCGGACACTGCCCGCCCTGGCGCTACCCGCGCGGGCGACCGGTGCGGACTCGGCTCCCGACGCCGGGGTGGCCGGCGATGATATCGTGGCCGCCCCGCTCGGCGCGGATGACGCGCCCGCCGCCTGGCTCGTCGCCGTCTACCGACCGGGCGCCGCCGCGCCGACCGAGGCGGTGGTGCAGGCGCTCGCCGGGCAGGTCACGCTTGGCCTGCGCAACGCCGCGCTGGCGCGCGACAAGGCCATGCTCGCGGCGGCCGGCGAGCGCGAGCGCCTGGCCCGCGAGATCCACGACGGCGTGGCCCAATCGCTGTACATGCTCACGCTGAACCTGGAAGCGTGCGCCGAGCTGGCGGCGCAACAGGGGCCAGAGGCCAGGGGCCAGAGGCCAGAGGGGGGCCGAGCGGCCGGAGATGGTCTGGTCGCCTCCGCTCCCCTGGCCCCCAACCGCCGACCGCCAGCCCCCGCGCTGGCCGCGCGGCTCGACCAGCTGCTCGGGCTGGCGCGGCAGGCGCTCTGGGAAGTGCGCCACTACATCTTCGACCTCAAGCCGCTGCTGGGCGGCGAGGCGCCGCTCGCGGACGTGCTACGCAATCCCCTACGCGAGTTCCAGACGATCGCCGGGCTGCCGGCGACGCTCCACGCGAGCGGGACCGAGCGGCCCCTGTCGCCGCGCGCCCGCGCCGCCGTTTACCGCGTGCTCCAGGAGGCGCTGGCCAACGCGTTCAAGCACGCGCGCGCCACGCGGGTGGACGTAACGCTGCGCTGGGAGCCCACGGCGCTGGTGCTCGCGGTGCGCGACGACGGGCGGGGCTTCGACCCGGCCGTCGTCGCGCGCGGCCACGGGCTGGCGAGCATGGCGGCGCGCGCGGCCGAGGTGAGGGGGCGCGTCGTCGTGGAGTCCAGGCCGGGCGGCGGCGCCCACGTCGAGCTGTTCGTGCCGTATGCTAGCGAGTAGAGAGTGGATGGTCGGACGGCCCAGTCCCAGTCAAGCGAGGTGCGCGACGATGGCCGACGACGGCGCAACCGGCGCGCGGGACCCGGCGCGCACGACGCGTCTCCTGCTCGTGGACGACCACGAGGTGGTGCGGGCGGGGCTGCGCACGCTGCTCGACCTGGAAGCCGACCTCGACGTGGCCGGCGAGGCGGCGAGCGGTGAGGCGGCCATCGCGGAGGCGCGACGCCTGCGGCCCGACGTGGTGCTGCTCGACGTGGTGATGGAGGGGCTGGGCGGCGTCGAGGCGTGCCGCGCGCTCCGGTCCCTGCCCCACCCGCCGCGGGTGCTGATGCTGACCTCCTACAGCGACGACGACGCGGTCATCTCGTCGATCCTGGCGGGCGCCTCTGGCTACCTGCTCAAGAACACCAGCCGCGCCGAGCTGCTGCGGGCGATCCGCGCCGTGGCAGCCGGCCAGGAGCTGATCGACCCGTCGGTTACCGGCAAGGTGACACGCCGGCTGACGCAGCTTGCCCGTGCGCCCGAGCCGTTGCCCGACCCGCTGTCCGAGCGCGAGCGCGAGGTGCTGGCGCTGATCGCGCGCGGCTGCACGAACCGCGAGATCGCCGAGCGGCTGGTCATCAGCGAGAAGACCGCCGGCCACCACGTCAGCCATATCCTCGACAAGCTGGGGCTCTCGCGGCGCAGCGAGGCCGCCGTCTACGCGGTCCGCAAGCGCCTCGTCGCGCTGGACGACGACGAATGACGGCTCGACATGCGCGCGGCGCGCGAGCGCGAGCGTGAGTGGGCCGGGGGCCGACGCCGCGAGCGCGTTCGCGCCGCACGACGCGCGGACCCTCGCCGAGAGCGGCTGGACGCTAGTCCGGCTGCCGGCCGGCCTGACGCTGGCGGGCCTACGGGCCGCGGGCGCCCCGTTCAAGGGCGGGCGCTACTTCGCCGCGCACGCGCCCGACACGGTCGAGCGCACGACCGTCGCCATCGACCTGGCGTACAAAGCCGCGCTCCTGCCCGGCAGCTTCAATCAGCCGTATGAGGCCGCGGCGCGGATGATGGCGGAGCTGTCGGAGCACCTGCCAGCGAGTGTTGCGGCGACGATCGGCCCGGCGGCCGCCTACGTCTGGCTGTTGGAGCAGCACCGCGCCGCGACGGGCGCCTACCCGTACACGCAGCGCTACGCTTGGGCAGTGGACGAGTACCAGGCGCGGGCGCGGCTCGTGGTCGGCGTGTTCGGGCAGCAGCCGCTCGTCCTGGCGCCGCTCGTCGAGGGGCGGGGCAGCGGCGTGGGCGCCTGGCCGCTCCTCGTGCCGCGCGCCGCCCTGCCGCGCCTCTGGCCGCTGGCCGCCGAAGCCTGAGCGCGCCTCCTACGGGTGAGGGCGGCGTTCGCGGGTGAGGACTCGTGAAACGGGGCCGCGGCGTAGGGCCGGGGCTTGTTCCCGGCTGCCCGGCGCGGGGCATGGATCGACCCCTCCAAGCACCAAATCAGGCTACCGGTACTCCGGGCGCAGCGTCCGCAGGCGCGTCTCGATCTCCGGCCGGCGCGGTTTCAGCGTGAGCGTGCGGGGGAAGTCCTCGTCGGGCCACAGCGTCGTGCTGCGCACGCGCTGGTGGATCGCCAGGTGGCGGTTCACGGCCTTGACCGCGGCCGCCGCGGCGTCGGCGTCGCTCGCCAGCAGCACGGCGTGGACCTCCACCTCGCCGTCCGGCCGCGTCAGGCCGAGCACCACGGCGTCGCGGACGCCCGGCTGCTGCACGAGCAGGCTCTCGACGTCCTCCGGATACACGTTCTCGCCGCTCGCCAGCACGATCACGTTCTTCTTGCGGCCGATCAGGTACAGGTAGCCGTCGGCGTCCTGGCGGGCGAGATCGCCCGTGCAGTACCAGTCGTCCTCGAACACGGCTGCCGTGGCCACCGGGTCCTCCCAATAGCCGGGCGTGATGTTCGCGCCGCGCGCCTGGATCTCGCCGTCCGCCGCGAGCCGCACCGCGTTGCAGCTCAGCGGCTTGCCGATGGAGCGCAGGTTGCGGCGGGCGAGCGAGTTCGCCGCGATGGCCGGCGATGCCTCGGTGGCGCCGTAGCCTTGCACCACCTTCACGCCCATGTTCTCCCAGGCGCGCGCCAGAGCCGGATCGAGGTAGGCGCCGCCGCTGACGAAGAAGAGGAACCGGCCGCCCAGGCGCTCATGGACGGGCGCGAACAGGTGGCGGCGCAGGTCGAACGGCACGGCAGGCGCGACGGCCTGGAGAAGGCGGAAGAGACGCTCCCGCCCGCCGCGCCGCGCCTCGCGCTCGATCGCGCTGAGGAAAAGCTGCAAGACCTGCGGCACGGCCAGTATGGTCGTGATCCCCTCGGCGCCCAGCGCCTCGAAGATCGTGTCGGGGCGGAGCGTGCCCACGTACACCACCGAGGCCCCGCCGCTGAGCGCCGCGCCGAGCCCGACCGCCTGCTCGAACATGTGGCTGAGCGGCAGCAGCGAGAGCAGGCGGTAGGTGGGCTGGATGGGAACCACCTCGATCATCGAGCGCACGTTGCTCACCAGGTTGCCGTGCGTGATCATCACGCCCTTGGGCGCCCCGGTGGTGCCCGAGGTGAACACGATCTCGGCCAGGTCGTCCGGGGCGGCGACCGGCGCGGGCGGCTCCAGACCGCGCTCCAGCGGCGGCAGGTCGGCGAAGCGCACCGCCGGCACGCCCGCCACCGGCGGCTGCGCGGCGCCGAGCACCTGGAGGCGCGGGCGCGTGCGCTCCGTCACCCGCGCGGCGAAATCGGGCGCGCCGCGGGCGTCGAGCGGCACGACGACGGCGCCGACGAGCAGCGCGCCGAAGAAGGTCCCGCCCCAGGCCGGCTCGTTGGGGCCCCAGAGGACGACACGGTCGCCGCGCTCCACGCCCTGCACCCGCAGCCAACGGGCCACGCCCGCCGCGAACGCCACGGTTTCATCGAACGTCCAGCTAAAGCCGCGCGCCGGATCGCGGAGCGCCAGCGCCGGCCGTGCCCCGTGACGGGCGCGGGCCTGCAATAGAATGTCGGGGATGGTGCGGGCCCGGAACTGTGCCGCGTGCAGCAGGTCGGCGTTGGCTGGCGCGGTCATCGGTGGCGTCCCCCAGTCTCCCAGGGTATCACGAGCGCGGGGGACCCGATTGGAGGGCGGCGCTTGGCCGAAGGGCTTCTCTGATGCTGCACCAGGGGTGGGCGAGCCGGTGAGTACGGGGCGCGGGGAGCGAGGGGCGATGCGCGTGGTGGACCTGACGGCGGAGCTGTGGTCGGGGATGCCCGTCTATCCGGGCGATCCGCCGGTAGCGATCGCGCCCGCGGCCACGGTGGCGGCCGACGGGTTCGCCGTCGCGCGGCTGGCGCTCAGCGACCAGGCGGGCACGCACGTCGAGACGCAGGCGCACTTCCTGGCGGGCGGTCGCACGCTGGGCGACCAGCCGCTCGATCGCTTTATCGGCCGCGCGAGCGTGGTGGACGTGTCGTGCCGCGCGCTGGGCGTGGCGGATCTGGCGCCCGCCGAGGGGCGGGTGCGGCGGAACCCGTTCCTGCTCCTGCGCTCGGGCTATGCCGATCGAGGCGGGCCGATCGCGCCGCGGGACCGGCGGCGCCCCATGCTGGGACTGGAGTCGCTGGCCTGGCTGGTGGATCGCGGGGTGCGGCTGCTCGGCATCGACGCCTTCGACTTCGACGCCACGCCCGACTACGCGGGTCATCGCTTCTTGCTGGAGCGCGACGTGCTGATCGTGGAGGGGTTGGTCAACCTGGGTGCGCTGACGGCGCCCGAAGTGCAGCTCTACGTCGCGCCGCTGCGGCTGCGGGGCACCGGGGCCGCCCCGTGCCGCGTGTTCGCGCTGCTGGACTGAGCGCCGCGCTGGCACTAGTCTGGTCGAGCGGGGCGCCCCCGTCGGGTGATGGCGCTAGCTCGGCATCTGCACGTCGCCGTTGCCCACGGCCGTCCAGAACTCGAGCCAGGTTCCCTCCGGGTGGGTCTGCTTCCAGTCGTGGAACACGGTGGCGAGCACCTCGATGGTCTCCGCCTGTTCCTCGACCGGTTCGACGGATGGATGTTCGGTCATCGTGTCCTCCCCTATATGCCACATCATAGCGGACGCCATGCCCCCGGCCTAGCCTTGAACGGGCGAGCGCGGGAGGGATGGGGTTAAGTCAGGGTAAAGAAGGCGGCGATGGTACAATGCGGCCAACGCGGGGAGGCGGCAGCGGATGCGAGGCGGCGGAGGGCGCGGTGCAGCGCGCGGCGTGTGGACGGTGGCGCGGCTCCAGCGCATCGGCAACTGGGGTCGCGCCGACGAGGCGCTGGGGCGCCAATGGGAGGAGGTCGGGCTGGCCGCGCTGGCAGGGCAGCTCGACGCACCGCGGCTGACCGCGCTGGGCGAGTACGTGCCGCGGGCCGTGGTGGCGCTGGCCGACGACGAAGCGCTGCGGCGCGAGATCCACGCGACGGGGCTTCCGAACCCCGACGCCGCGCTGCTGGGGACCAGGGCCCCCGATGCGGCCGTGCTGCAGCCCGTCGACTTCAAGTGGGCGCTGGAGCGGGCGGAGCTGCCGCAAGTCAGCGCGGTGACCCTCGAGCGGCTGCTGGGCGCCGCGGTGCCGCAGGTGCAGGCGCACCTGGCCGCCGTGGAGCAGGCTGCCGGCCTCGCGGTCGCGACGCTGGAGTACGTGGATGGCTTGTTCTTCGCGCCCGAGCACCCCGAGAACCGCGCCTTCCTGGCGAGCGAGGCCAACGCGCACGCCGAGTCTCCGCTGACGCTCGCCGACGTGGTGCTCTGCCCGGTGGACCCGGAGGCGTTCTTTGGCCCGCTCGACGGCTGGGAGCTGGGCCGCTGGCTGGCAGAGATGGATCGCAGCGTGGGGCTGCTGGCGACGATCGACGGGGCCGAGCGCTACTTCCGGCTCGGCGCTGGGTTCGCGGGGGCACTCACGCGGCTGGCCACGCCGCTGTTCGCCGAGACGCCGACGGCCATTGACGCGCGCGCAGCGCTGGTCCGCCTGCGCACGTCACGGCATCTGTTCACGAGCGTCGACCTGGCGAGCTACCTGGAGCGGCAGATGGCGGCACGGGGCGCACTGGAGCGCGGCCTTCGTGACCTGGCGACAGCGGTCTATCCGTTCCGCGTCTTCCGCGCCCAGCTGGCGGCGAGCGGCGTGAAGCTCGACGCGGTGGAGGACGACCAGAAGCGCGGCTACCGCGAGCGCTACCGGGGCGCGCTGAACGCGGTGCGCGCGCGGCTGCGGGAAGAGGGGCGGGCGCTGGTCGCCGCGGGCCAAAGCGAGCCGGCCGCGCTCGCCGAGCTACAGGCGCGCACCCCTGAGCTGCAGAAGACGGCGCAGGCGATGGCGCGGAAAGCGTTGAGCGCTGCGCCCTGAGCCGGCATCGCGCTTAGCACGCAGCACTCAGCAGTCAGCACTCGGGGGGACGGCGCATGCTTCAGGAGGTGGACCTCGGGCGGGCGTATCGCACGATCCCCAGCGGCTTGTTCTTGATCACGACCTGCCGCGACGGCCAGCCCAACGTGCAATTCGCGTTTCGGGGGCTGGGCATCTGGGAGCAGCCGCCGCTCGTCCTGGTCGGTATCCAGCACTCCAACTACAGCTACGAGACGATCGAGCAGACGCGCGAGTTCGTCGTCAACGTGTGTACGGACGAGCAGGTCCGCGCCATCCCTCAAGGGCGCGTGTTGTCGGCGCGGACGACGGAGGACAAGTTCGCGGCCCTGGGCCTCGCCACGCGGCCGGCGCGGGAGGTGGCGCCGCCGCTGGTGGTCGGCTGCCACGCGAGCCTGGAGTGCCGCGTGCGGAGCGCCCTGCCCGCGGGCGACGTGACGCTCTATCTGGCCGACGTGCTCGTTTGTCACCTCGACGACGCCACGCGGCCGGTGGTCCGCTTCTTGGGGAAGACCTTCCGCATTGGCGAGCAGCTCGACTAGGCAGGCTTCGGAGGTATGGTGTACCCGTCTGGCCATACCGGTGCGGTATCCCCGGGCAGACGTTTAGGCTGAACGGCCAGCCCGCGAGATTGATTGACAGGCCGGGCAACGGGCGCTACGGTGTGAGTACCTGGTGGCGTTCATGGTTAGTTCTGAGAATCGGAGCACGATCATGCTAACGGTGGCCGCGCTGATCGGCGAGCACGTGAAGGCCGGCCATGCCGTGCAGAAGCTGCGATCGCTCGGGGTAGCGCCCGAGGCGATCCAGTCAATCACCGGCGACGTACCGGCGGCGCGAGCGGTGGTGGCCAGCCTGGGGGGGAGCGCCGCGGCCGCCGTGCTCACCGGCGCGCTGGCCGGCGCGCTGACCGGCGGCATCACCGGCTGGGCTGCGGCGACGAACATCGATCCGCTGTCGAACCGCGATGCGATCAACGCGGCGCAGGCGATCGCGCCGAACATCGCCGCGCTCGGGCTGGCATTCGGGCTGGTGCTGGGCGCCGTGCTCGGCTGGCTGCTGGGCAAGCTCGCCGCGCGCCGGCAGGTCGCCGTCTACGCGGACGGCGTGCGGGCCGGCGACGTGCTGGTGGTCGCCGACGTCGACGAAGCGCAGCTCCGCGAGGTGGAGAACGTCCTGCGCAGCTACGGCGCTCGCGCGCTGACTAGCGGCACGCGGCGCGGCGCCACCGTCGACGCGCGCCCGGAGGTCCAGCCCGGCGCCTGACGGCTCTGATGTCGCGGGCGCGGGCCGGAACGCTCAACCCCGCGCGGCCGCTGACCCGAGATCACCCTCCAGGCAGAGGAGCCCGACGCCCTCGCCGACCCAGCGGCAGTTGGTGCCCGGGGCGGCGGCCCCGGCCGCCGCCCACGTGAGCGCCGCGACGGTGAGCGCCGCGGCCGCTAGAAAGCGCTTCATGGCTGTTGCCTCGTGCGCGGTTGGGGGCGCCGCGGGCCTGCCGGCCTGGGCCGCCCCCCACCAAATTCTACCCCACCGCGTCCTGTTACCGGGGCTGTACCGCGTTCCGGCGGGCCAGCCCGCTTGACAGGTCCGGACAGCCTTCTCGATACTACTGCTATCCGCCAGGAATTCACGAACGTGCTTGTCCCCGCGATGACACCCGACCTGATCGACGCGGCCGCCCGCGCCTACTTCGTGAGGATGAGCCCCGCGACCGGCGCCGGCTGAGCCGCGCGCCGGGGCCGCGGCCGGGAGGACACGATGGACGACGACGCGCCGGCCGTGCGCTACGACGCGGGAGCCGGCACGCTACAGGTGCGCCTGGCCGGCGGGGAGGAGGTCACGGTCGCCGGGCTGGGACCGGACGTGGGGTTCTGGCAGGGGAGCGGCGCGGCCGCGAGTGGGGCGCTCTGGCTCTCGGCTGAGCAGGCGGACGTGCTGAGCAAGATGATCGACTACATCCTGCAGAAGGTGCGCATCTCCGCGCCGTCGCAGCAGGCGCTGCAAACGCTGGCGCCGCAGGTGGCCCAGCTCCGCGACGAGCTGCAGGCGGCTGCTGCTGGCTCGGGCGAGGGTGGGTACTACGAGGAGGACGACGCGGGCGCCTAGAGGCGTGGTGGTCCATGCGTTGCCAGCCCCGCCCGCAATCCCGTAAAATCCCAGAGTGACGGCCCAGCGCCGTCGCTGCACGCCCCCTTAGCTCAGTGGATAGAGCGCTGGCCTCCGGAGCCAGAAGCGTGGGTTCGAGTCCCGCAGGGGGTACCAGGCTACCACTACCCAGCGCGGCGCCGCCCCCGTGGTGGCGGCGCGCACGCCGCCTCGCGCGCCGTGCAGGCCGCAGCCTCCCGGCGCGCTTGATCCAGCGCTACGTCGACGCCAAGCTTCCCAATCTCGCCGCGGCCGTCGCCTTCCACACGCTTTTCTCGCTCTTCCCGCTGCTGCTGGCCCTCGTCACGCTGATCGGCCTGATCGTCCCGGATCCGGGACGCTTGGACCAGGCGATCGCCGCGGTGGCGTTTCTCTTCCCGCCCGAGGCCTCCCAGCAGCTCGTCGCCATGCTGCGGAGTACGCGGCAGAATGCGGGGCTGTTCAGCGTGCTCAGTATCGCCGGCCTCCTGTACAGTGGCTCCGCCCTCTTTGGCAGCCTGGAGGATGCGTTCAACCGGATCTATCAGCTCCCGGGTCGCCCCTACGTCCGGCAGAAGCTGATGGCCACGGCGATGCTGCTGATCTGCACCTCGCTGCTGCTGCTGTCGCTCGTGGCCGCCAGCCTGGCGGACCTGCTGGGCAGCGTGTCCGAGCAGGCGCTGGAACGCTGGCTGCCGCGCGCCAGCTGGCTGGGTCCCCTGCTCGACCTGCGCGCCGTCGGCGTCAGCCTAGCGTGGATGCTGTCGCTGGCCTGGTCGTTCCTGTTCTTCCTGCTGATCTATCTGATCGTGCCGAACCGAAAGTTCAGCCCCGGCCAGGTCTGGCCGGGCGCCGCGCTCGCCGCCTTGCTGCTCGTCGGCATTACGGAGCTGTTTCCCGTCTACCTCGACTACTTCAGCAACTTCAATCGTTACGGGGCCGGCTTCGCGTTCGTCTTGCTGCTGCTGGCGTGGTTCTACTTCCTCGCGCACGTCGTGCTGTTCGGCGCGACGGTGAACGCCTTCATCGAAGAGACGCTCCGGCGGGCGCGGCGTGGCGGGCCACGGCGCCTGGCGGCGAGCGCCGAGCGCCTGGACGCGGACACGTTGCCGGGCGCCGAGGAGGCCGCGCCGGCGACGCGGGCAGGCGAGGCCTGGTAAGGCCTCAGGCCCCCGCGCCGGCCGTGAGTGGGCGACCGACGGCGAGGTCGACGGCGACGCGGATCGCCTCGACCATGCTCACCGCGTCCGCCACCCCCTGGCCGGCGATGTCGAAGGCGGTGCCGTGGTCCACCGACGTGCGCAGGAACGGCAGTCCCAGCGCCACGCTCACGCTGCTCGCGAAATCGTGGACCTTGATGGCGACGTGGCCCTGGTCGTGGTACATGGCGAGGACGGCCGCGTAGCTGCCGTCGAGCGCCTGCGCCATCAGGGAGTCGGCCGGATAGGGGCCGCGCGCGTCGATGCCCTCGGCCCGCGCGGCCTCGACGGCCGGCCCGATCGCCTCGATCTCCTCACGGCCCAGCAGGCCGCCCTCGCCCCCGTGCGGGTTGAGCGCGGCGACGCCAATGGCCGGCCGCCGCCAGCCCCACGTCTCGAAGGAGCGGTGCGTGAGTCGCAGCTGGCTGAGGACGCGCTCGCGCGTCACCTTGGTACACGCCTCGGCGAGCGAGTAGTGGGTGGTGAGGTGGACGACGCGCAGCTTGCCGGCGACAAGCATCGTGGCGTGGTCGGTGATGCCCAGGAGCCGCTCGAAGAGCGCCATGTGGCCCATGTCGGGGTAGCCGGCCAGACTCGTCGCTTCCTTGTTGATCGGCGCGGTCACCATGCCGGCCACGCGCCCGGCCTGGGCTAGCTCCATCGCGCGCAGTACGTAGGCCATGGCGGCGCCGCCGGCCTCGGCGCTGAGCTGACCGAGCGGCAGGCGCGCGGCGTCCACGTTGTCCAGGTCGAGCACGTCCACGGTGCCGGGTGTGCCCGTGGCGTCCTCGGGCGCCGCGACGGGCCGAATCGCCAGGTCGACGCCCGCCCAGGCGCGCGCGCGCTCCAGCATGGCCGCGCTGCCCACGACGAGCGGGCGGCTGAGCGCGCTCAGGCTCGGCTCGGCCAGCGCCTTCAGCACGACCTCGGGGCCGACGCCCGCCGGGTCGCCCATCGTAATGGCCAACAGGGGTCGCTCCATGGGTTGCCTCCCCGCGCGGGCGTGCCTGCCGCGCCCCATCGTCGTCTTCGCGGCCCGTCAGGGTCCGCGGGCGAGCCCATCGAACCGAACAGGCCCTTTCTGAGCGTACCGCGTGGGCGGGGAGCGGGCAACCTCCGGCCGCGCGAGCCATTGTCGGCGGTGGCGCCGGGCGCTGTGCTACATTTAACCAACGTCTAACGCACGTCGCGGCTGACCCCGGTTCCCAGGAGCCAAAGCGATCATGGCAAGGTGGCAGGCCAAGCGCCCCTCGGCGCAGCGGGTCGTCGCGGTTTTCCGGCTGCTGCTGCTCGGCGGGCTCGTGGCGCTGCTGCTGCTCGCCATGCTCACCGTCGACCGCTACACCGACTGGCTCTGGTTCGAGAGCCTCGGCTACACCCGCGTCTACCTGACCAGGCTGCTGGCGCAGGTGGCGATCTTCGTCGTCGCGGCGCTGTTGTTCTTCGGCCTGCTCGCGGGCAACGTGCTGCTCGCGCGGCGCCTGGCGCGGCGCTTCGAGCGGCGCGCTCTCCCCCACGAGGACGGCCTGTGGGCGTACCTGGCCCGCATGAGCGAGCAGCTGGGCGACCGCGCGCCCTACGCCCGGACGCTGAACGCGGGGATCCTCGCCGCGGGCGGCTTCTTCGCCGTCGTGCTGGGGCTCACGGCCTCCCGCAGCTGGCTAACGTTCCTCAGCTTCGTACACGCTCGGCCGTTCGGCGTGGCCGATCCCCTCTTCGGGCGGGACGTGAGCTTCTACGTATTTACCCTGCCGTTCATGCGGTTCGTACACGGCTGGCTGGTGACGGCACTGCTGCTCGTGGCCGTGGGCACGCTCGCGGTGTACGCGGTGATCCTGGTCTATGAGCTGAACCTGGACGTGGAGCGGCTCATCTACCGTCTGGGGCCTGCCATCCGGGCGCATCTGCTGCTGCTGCTCGCGGCCTTCCTCGTGCTGCTGGCGATACACCACGTGCTCGACCTATTTGAGCTGGTGTACTCGGCCCGCAGTCTGAACGGCGCCATCCGCGGCGCCGGCTACGCCGACGTCCACGCGCAGGTGCCCGCGCAGTGGGCGATGGCCGCGCTAGCGCTGGCGGCGGCCGCGCTGGCGGTCGTCACGATCTTTACCCGCGGCTTTCGGTTCCTGGCGCTCGGCCTGGGCGGCTGGCTGGTCGGCGCGCTCGCGCTCGGCGTGCTCTACCCGACGTTCGTGCAGAACTTCGACGTGCGGCCCAACGAGCTGGCGCGCGAGACGCCCTACATCGAGGCCAACATCGAGGCCACCCTGCACGCCTACAACCTCGCCGGGATCGAGGAGCGGTCATTTCCGGCCGAGGACGCCGTGACGCCGGCCGAGGTCCGCGCCAATCCGCAGACGATCGACAACATTCGCCTGTGGGACCATCGCCAGCTACTGGAGACCTACAACCAGATCCAGGTGATCCGCCAATACTACGAGTTCGCCGGCCTGGACGTCGATCGCTACGTCATCAACGGCCAGTACCGACAGGTCATGCTCGGCGCGCGGGAGCTGGTGCAGAGCAAGCTGCCGCCCCAAGCGCAGACGTGGGTTAATCAGAAGCTGGTGTACACGCACGGCTACGGCGTGGCGATGAGCCCGGTGAACGCCACCGGGGCAGAGGGGCTGCCGCAGTTCTTCATCAAGGACCTGCCGCCCACCGGCGACGTGCCCGTGGAGCGGCCGGAGATCTACTACGGCGAGCGCGACCGCCCCGACCAGTACGTGGTCGTCCACACGGCCGCGTCGGAGTTCGACTATCCGCGCGGCAACGACGTCGCGCAGACGACGGTGTACCAGGGGCGGGGCGGCGTGGAGCTGAACTCGTACTGGCGCCGCCTGGCCTACGCCTGGCAGTTCCACGACGGCAACCTGCTGCTGAACACGGACCTGCGGCCCGACTCGCAGGTGCTGTATCGGCGCAACGTCCGCCAGCGGGTGGCGACGCTCGCCCCCTTCCTGCGGCTCGACGACGACCCGTACCTCGTGGTCGTGGACGGGCGGCTCGTCTGGATGCTCGATGCCTACACGACGAGCAACCGCTATCCGTACGCCCAGCCGACGGTCACCGACACGGCGCCGCTCGCCCGCTTCAACTACGTGCGGAACAGCGTGAAGGTGACCGTCGACGCCTACGACGGCACCACCACGTTTTACGTGGCGGACCCCAGCGACCCGCTGATCCAGACCTACGCGACGATCTTCCCCGACCTGTTCGTGCCGCTGGACACGATGTCTCCCGGCCTGCGGGCGCACCTGCGCTACCCGGAGGACCTGTTCAAGTGGCAGACGCGGATGTACCTGAGCTACCACGTCCAGAGTCCGGCGGTGTTCTACAACCGGGAAGACCTGTGGAGCGTGCCGCGCGAGCGGGAAGGGCAGGACACGCAGCCCCGGGCCATCGATCCCTACTACACGATCATGCGAATTCCCGGGGAGGCGCGCGAAGAGTTCCTGCTGATGCTGCCGCTGGTGGCCTCGGGCCGCGAGAACATGATCGCCTGGCTGGCGGCGCGCTGTGACGGGGACAACTACGGCAAGCTGCTGGTGTACAAGTACCCGAAGGACAAGACCGTCTTCGGGCCGCTGCAGGTCGAGACGCGCATCGACCAGGACCCCACGATCTCGGCGCAGCTCACGCTGTGGAACCAGAGCGGGTCGCGCGTGAGCCGCGGGAACACCCTCGTCATTCCGATCGGCAACAGCAATCTGTACGTGAAGCCGATCTACCTGCAAGCCTCGCAGGGGCAATTCCCCGAGCTGCGCCGCGTGGTCGTGGCGAGCGGCAATCGCATCGCGATGGAGCCGACGCTCGACGACGCGCTGGCGCGGCTGTTCGAGAACGCGCCGGCCAGCCCCGGCGCGGCCCCCCCCGCTGCTTCGGCCGCGCCCCCCGCATCCGGTGGCCCCGGCCTCAGTCCGGCCGCCGCGGCGCTCGCCAAGTCGGCGCAGGACCACTACACGCGCGCGCAAGACGCCTTGCGGGCAGGCGACTGGAGCCGCTACGGCGAGGAGCTGAGCGCGCTGGAGAGCGACCTGCGCCGCCTGGTGGAAGCAACGCAGTAAAGCTGACCGCTACAGCCGCACGAAGTAGCTGTCGCAGGCGAGGGCGACCAGCTCGAGCGAGAGGGACGGCTGCACGCCCTGGAAGTGGGCGATGTCGATGATCTGCTCGATCAGGTCGCGGGGGTGGCAGGCGCGCGGCTCGATGCCCATGCGGCTGTAGTAGGTATAGATGTAGTCCAGCGCGGTGGGATCGTACGCCAGGCTCCGCGCCTCCGCCATGCGCTGGAAGATCTCCTCGAACTCGTCCGGCGCCGGGTTGGGCACCTCGATCTTGTAGCGAATGCGGCGCAGGAACGCCTCGTCCACCAGGTTGCGCGGCTCCAGGTTCGTCGAGAAGATGATCAGCTGGTCGAAGGGGACCGTCATCTCCTGCCCCGTGCGCAGGTTCAAATAGTCCTCGCGCTTCTCCAGCGGCACGATCCACCGATTCAGCAGGTCGCGGGGCGAGATCGCCTGGCGGCCGAAATCGTCCACGAGCAGCAAGCCGCCGTTGGCCTTCATCTGGAACGGCGCCTCGTAGTAGTGGCTGGAGTCCGAGTACACGAGGTCGAGCGAGGCCAGCGTCAGCTCGCCGCCGACGATGACCGCCGGCCGCCGCGTCAGCACCCAGCGCTTGTCGATCTGGTCGGCGCGGCGGTCGTCGTTCGCGTCGAGCGCCTCGTGGCAGACGGGATCGAAGAGCTTGACGACCTGGTTGTCGTATTCGACGGCGTGCGGGATGTAGATCGCGCCGCCCAGGCAGCGGGCGACGGCCTCGGCGATCGACGTCTTGCCGTTGCCCGGCGGACCGAACAGGAACATCGAGCGCCCCGAGTTGATCGCGGGGCCGAGGCGGCCCAGTAGGCGCTCGCCGAGCACGAGGTGGGCGGAGGCGCGCATGAGCTGCTCGCGCGTCACCATCACCTGGCGAATCGTCTGGGTCTGCACGGCCTCCCAGTAGAGCGCGAGCGGCACCGGCGCGGGGCCCGTGTAGCCCGAGCGCTCCAGCAGCTCCAGCGCCTTGGCGTGGCCCTTGGCGGTCAGCGCGTACTCGTAGCTGGCGCTGCTGACGGCGCTGCCGCCGCGCACCTCGACGTAGAGCTGGCGCTTGAGCCCGTCGAGCAGGCGCTCCACCACGTTGGGAAAGGGCAGGGCCATCCGGCGGGCGACCTCGTGGCCGCTGACCGTGCCTGCGAAGTAAATGGTCCGCAGCGCGAGGTCGGACAGGAAGCCGGGCGAGAGGCCCGTCTCTTCGAGGCTGGCGACGGGCTTCGGCTGGAACGCGGGCGCCTGGGGGGTAACGACCATGCGCTCTGCCTTTGGGTGGCCACGACGACGGCTCGAATGGCGGGATTCTAACACGGGCCCGGAGGCCCAGCAACCAAGCGGAGCCAGCCAGCGGCCGGGCGCGGCGCGGGCGCGCGGCCGGGAGCGCCGGCAGGCCGCGCGCCGGCGAGGGGCGGCGCGCAGGAGCTAGGCTGCATCACAAATCCGCGGGCGGTCCAGATGAGCCGCGTGGGCGGCGCCGGGGCCGATTAGGGGCGGCGGGACCGCGCCGGGACAGGGCGCGGCGGCCGTTGGCGGGGCGCGGGGCGCCTGCATTTCGCTGAAGCGAGTACCTCTGCAACGGGCCAACAGGTGTAACGTTTCGCCGGGCGAGTCGTTTAATACGGTGGAAGCGCAGTGCATGCATGTGCTGCGCAGGCGGGAGTCGGTCGCCCTGGGGGGCCGGACGGGGCTCCCGTGGACTTACAGTTGGGGCGCTCTCAGTTCGGCAGAGCTGCAGCCGGCGCAACTAGGGAAGGAGGTGAGAGCCAGGCGCGAACTTCAGGCAACCGGCGGCCGGCGACGCCACGGGGCAGCCTGCCGCGGCGCAATGACGGCGTAGTGTGAACCTTACGAGCTTGTGGCCGAGGGTAAGTTGGACGAGGCGACAACGAGTGCAAAGGTAGGCCCTGGGCGAACGGGCAGCGGCTCCTGGCCCGGAGGGGCCGTGGGTCGCACGTCTGGTTTCGCGCCGCAGGTACCTGGCGGTTCGCGCACGGCGTTAGCCATACGGTTAGGGATTGGGCCACGAAACCATCCCGAAGGAAAGGGGGGCGACTTGATGACTCGAGGAATCCCGTCGCATCCTGTCCTCGCTGCCATGCTGGCGCTCGTTCTCATGGTCGGCCTCGCGCTGCCCGCGAGCGCGGCTCCCAGCACGGTCGTAGGGACAGGAGACTCGGTGACGGTCACCGACTCGGTTGGGTCCGTCGACGCGCCGTCGCATCACTTCGGCTTCAGCCAGGCGAGCGTGCTGGGGCAGGCCACGAGCCAGGGCGTCTCGTTCGGTACCGGGGCGACTGCCAGCCCGAACACGGGTGTGACGGTCGGCTCGAACGTAACGAAGACGATCCCGGTCAACAACATCTCGGGTGGTACCCTAAACGGCGTGCAGCTCGTGGACACGCTGCCGGCGGGCACGACGTTCGTATCGGCCTCGTCGACGGTGGGCACCTGTACTGGGCCGACGGTCGGTACCACCGGCACGGTTACCTGCACCATCGGCACGCTGACCGCTGCCCAGAACGCGACGGTCACGATCGTGCTGACCGCGACCGCAACCGCGCCGACGACGGTGGTGGACCCGGTCACGGTGAATGGTACCCTGTCGACTGGCACGGGCTTCACCAACTCGACCAACATCCTGTTCACGATGGTGAGCGGCCCCAACCAGTCGCCGACCGGCGCGACGGCGCTGGCCGCGCTGCAGCAGGGCGGCTTCACCGCGAACGGCGTGCAGTCCTGCGTTGGGCTGACCAACCCGATCAACCCGATCAACCCGATCACGCCGTTCAACGGCATCAACGGCACGGCCACGGGCATCGGCATCGGCTCGACCTGCCCGATCACCGGGCAGCTGACGGGTAGCGCGACCATCACGGGCAGCGCGACCTGGAACGTGACCGTGGCAGCGGCTCCGGCCGGTGCTCTGGTCGGCGTGGCCCCGGTCGCGTTCGCTCTGACC
>DATGMD010000002.1:0-103745 GCA_035293805.1 Chloroflexota bacterium
CGGCTCTCGTGGCCGCCCGCGGCCTGTGGCGCGGAATACTGCGAGCGCCACTGCCCCCGTGCCGGCGCCGGAGCCACCGGGAGGGCCGGCGCCGCGGGGGCTTGGGGCGCGGAATACTGCGAGCGCCACTGCCGCCGCCCCCGCATCGGCCGCCCGCTCAGTCTCGCTGCAAACCGCTGTAGAGCAGGCATTCCTCGCGGAGCAGGTCGTCGTAGGTCTGCCGCCGCCGGATGACCCGCGCCTGGCCGTCAGCGACGAGGACGGCTGCGGGCTTGGGCGCGAGGTTGTAGTTGCTCGCCATCGCCAGGTTATAGGCGCCCGAGGCGGGCAGCGCCACCAGATCGCCCGCCTGGAGCGCGGGGAGGTCGGCGTCGCGGATGAGCACGTCGCCCGACTCGCAGTACTTGCCCGCCAGCGTCACGCGCTCGATCGGGCCGGCGTCGGCGCGGTTGGCGAGCAGCGCCCGGTACTCCGCGCCGTACAGCGCCGGGCGGATGTTGTCGGCCATGCCGCCATCCACCGCGGCGTAGCGGCGCACGCCCGGGATGTCCTTGATGGCCCCCACCGTGTACAGCGCCACGCCCGCCTGCCCGACGATCGAGCGGCCCGGCTCCAGCGTGATGCGCGCGATCGGCAGCCCCAGCCGCGCGGCCTCGGCCCGCACCGTGCCGCCGACCATCGCCGCCGCCTCGCCGTAGGCCGGCGGGTCGTCCGCCTCGGTGTAGGCGATGCCCCAGCCCCCGCCCGGGCTGAACTCCTGTACCCGCAGGCCGTGCCGCGCCTGCATCTCCGCCGCGAACCGCAGCACGATGCGGACGGTCTCGGCGTAGGGCTCCAGCTCGAAGATCTGCGAGCCGATGTGCGCGTGCAGGCCCATCAGCTCCAAGCCCGGGGCCGCCAGCGCCTCCTGCACGGCGCGCTCCGCGTCCCCCGTCTGGATCGGCAGGCTGAACTTCGAGTCGAGGATGCCGGTCTTGCGGTAGTCGTGCGTGTGCGCCTCGACGCCCGGCCCGACGCGCAGGAGGATGCGCTGCCGCACGCCGCGCTGTTGCGCTAGCTCGTTCAGCAGCCGCAGCTCGTAGAAGTTGTCGACGACGACGCGCCCGACGCCCGCGTCCAGCGCCTCGGCCAGCTCGGCGGGCGACTTGTTGTTGCCGTGAAAGTACACCCGCTCCAGTGGTACGCCCGCGCGCCGCGCGGCGTATAGCTCGCCGCCCGACACTACGTCGAGCCCTAGTCCCTCCTCCGCCACGATCTGGAAGATAGCGGGCGAGCCCAGCGCCTTCGCGGCGAAGATCACCAGCCCGTCGGGGTAGGCCGCGCGCATCCCGGCCACGTACTCGCGGCAGCGCGCGCGGATCGTCCCCTCGTCGTAGACGTACAGCGGCGTACCGTACTCGCGCGCCAGCGCGACGCAATCGCACCCCCCCA
Organism: Chloroflexota bacterium; assembly: GCA_035293805.1. GTDB lineage: Bacteria > Chloroflexota > UBA6077 > UBA6077 > JAJPHF01 > JAJPHF01. The sequence goes on from DATGMD010000002.1 coordinate 1,432, forward strand.
CCACCAGATGGCCCTCGCCGTTGCGCTCCGCCCCAAGCGGCAGAATCGCGCTCCAGGTGGCAGCCAACCGTTCCGAAGTCTCCACGTGGGTCTCCTTCTGCCCCCTCTCCGCATAGGGGGCGGGGGCTCCCGGCGGAGCCGCCCCGCCGTCCACCCCCTTCCCTCGAAGGGAAGGGGAGCTGGGAGGTTAGGTTCCCCCACGTCTCCCCCCTTTCCCCTATGGGGGAGAGGGGGGCAGGGGGGTGAGGGGTCTACCGGCTGGGCACGAGCGACCAATCGGGAGGCAGCTCGTAGCGGCGCACGCGCCCCTGCGTGGCCGGCGACCGCACCTCCCGAATGCGCCCCTTCCGCTTGATCTCGGAATATGTGTTCTGTAGCTGGACGATGCGCTTCTCGCGCAGGTTGAACAGCACGACGCCCGCCCGCACCGGCGTCGTCGAGGCGTCGCGCGTCGGCCCGTCCAGAATGCGGAACACCGGCAGCTCTTCGGGCTTGCAGTAGCGAAACGCCGCGTGGATGCGCTCCAGGTTGTGCGGCGAGTTGTGCTCGTCGAACACCGCCAGGCCGCTCAGCACCCGGTCCTTCAAGTCCGGCGCGAACGGCGCGGCGGCGTCCAGCAGCTCGACGAGCGTCGTCGGCTGCTGCGCGCAGGCGGCCACCAGCGCGTCCAGCACGGGGCACGGCGCCACGAAACTGACCCGCGAGGCCATATCGATGATCGTGAAGCGCATGACGTCCACAACAGCCCTCCCAGGCGGGCGCCTGGCGCTGAATGATACCACTAGTTGTCCGGCAACGGTCAAATGCTCGGCAGGGGAACTCCCCCTGCCGAGCATTTGACCGTTGCCGAGCGGTTAGGCGGCTGCCGCGTCGACGCGGGTGATCCAAGTGGCAGGCGCGCGCAGCTCGTCCTCGGTGGGCAGCGTCGCCGGCCCCTCCCAGACGCGGTTCAGGAAGTCCACGCCCCGCGCCTGCACGACCTGGCCGACGAACTTCTCGCCGAGCGCGTACTGCTCCATCTTCATGCTGAGCCCGGTAACGCGCAGGAACCAGACCTCCACGGCCGAGCGCTGCTTCTGCCGCGCCTCGACGCGCGCCTCGATCTCGGCGAAGTGCGGCAGCAGCCCCTTCCCCACCTGGTGCATGATGTGGTTGCTGTAGCCCTCCAGCAGCGCCATCAGCGCCTGCAAGCGCGAGACGAGCGCGCGCTGCTCGGGCGTCATGAACGAGTTGAGCAGGTTGTGCCCGTGCCGCAGGTTCTCGACCAGCCGCTCGGCCAATCCCCCGAACGGGGCGCCGAGGCCGCGGCCGTCCGCCAGCTCCTCGACCATGCTGCTCAGGTATTCTTGCAGCGTGCTGTTCAGATAGCGCCGCACCCACGGGTGCAGCTCGAACTCGTGCGCGTGCGTCGCCTCGTGCAGCGCGATCCACGTGCGCACCTCGGCGGGCGGCATGCCCAGCGTCGCCTCGAGCGCGCGGATGTTGGGCTCCACGAAGTAGAGCTTGCCCGCGTCCACCGGCTCGCGGCCCAGCAGGCTGATGTCGTACTGGCCGAGCACCCGCCGCGCCAGATAGCCCAACAGCACCCCAAGCTGGCTGCTGATCGCCATGCGCCCGATGCCCTGGCCGGCGCCGCGCTCCTTCCGCGCCTTCTCCTCGTAGAACGCCTCGAACGGCTGCAGTAGCTCCTCGAAGTTGGCCGCGTTCGCCTCGATCCAGCCCGGCCGGTCGAGCACGTGAACCGCGGTCCCCTGCAGCGGCAGGTGGGTCCGCGTGTAGTTGCCAATCGGCGCCTCGATCAGCTCCAGGACCCGCCGATAGTCGGCCTCCAGCGAGGCGCGCTCCGCGCCGCTCAGCGGCGCGACCGCGCCGCACGTCCGGCGCGCGATGTTGACCGCCCAATCCCAGTCGATCAGCTGCGGGCCGCGCCGGCGCCCGTAGTGGTCCACCACGCCCAGCAACAGGCCGGCCGCGGCTCCGATCAGTAGCCCGGTCCCGAGCGACCGGCCATAACGAGACATCACTCCTCCAAGCGCGGAGTGCCGACGGCCCGTACCGAGTGGACCGCCCCGACTCGGCACCCCGCACTCAGCACTCATCACTCCGTATTATGCCCGAAGCAGGCGCAGCGCCCCCGGCATTACGTCGAATTCCGCCGGCAGCTCGCCGGCGATCTCCCCGTCGCTCTGCACCGGCAGCGGCTCGCCCGCGCTCATGGCGACCGAATGGACCCGCAGCGTGGCGACCTTGGGATGCTCCAAGTGCCGCCCGAACAGCGCGAGCGGCAGGTAGGCTAGCAGCTCGAAGCGCCCGACGTCCCCGATCACCACCACGTCCAACAGGCCGTCGTCGAGGCTGGCGCCCGGCGCCATCCGCAGCACCCCGGCGTAGTTGCCCCCGTTCGCCACGATGACCATGTTGATGCGCCGCGGCGGCTCCAGCGGCGGCCCCCCGTCCGGCCGCAGCTCGAACCGCTTGTTCTCGTAGCCGCGCAGCACCGCAAAAAAGCCCAGGACGTAGGCCAGCGCGCCGCGCCAGCGGTTGCTCCAGCCCTGGGCGCGCACGGTCACCATCGCGTCGAAGCCCGCGCCCGCGTAGTTGGCGAAGTAGCGGACGGCGCCCGAGCCGAAGCGGATCCGCCCCACGTCCGTCAGGCGCGGCTCGGCCCGCACGAGCAGGGCGATGGCCGCGCGCGGGGCGAGCGGTATGCCGGCGCTGCGCGCGAAGTCCTGGGCCGTACCGCTGGGCAGCACGCCCAGCACGGGCGGGGGCGCGCCCGGCGCTCGCCCCGCCATCAGCCCGTTCACCACCTCGTTGATCGTGCCGTCCCCGCCCACGGCTACCACCGTCCGCCCGGCGCGCGCTGCCGCCGCGGCCAAGCGCGTCGCGTCCCCGGGCGCCTCCGTGAAGGCGGGCTCGAACGCCAGGCCCACGCGCCCCAGCTCGCGGGCGAGTGCGGGCCACCGCGCGCCCGCGCGGCCGGCGCCGGCGCGCGCGTTGACGACGAACAGCGGGGCAGCAGCGGGGCCGTTCACTCCCGCATTGTAGGGCATCGCGACCGCTGCGGCCGCGGCTCGCCCCGCTCAGGCTTCCGCCCCGGCCGCGTAGAAGGCCGTGCGCCGGGCGTTCAGGTCAACCTCCAGCGCAGCGCCGTCCACCCCGTAGCGCGACAGGGTGTGGCGCACGAACTCCAGCGCGGCCTCGAACTCCGGCTGTACCGTCTCGTCGACGCCGCTCCGTTGCAGCGCCGCGACGGTAGCGGCGGCGTCGGCGCGGACCACGATGTCGATCGCCGGGTTGGCTTCGCGTGCGTAGTGAATGGCGCGCTCGGCGGCCGGCACCTCCGGAATCGTGATGACCAGCACGCGCGCCAGCCCGAGCTGCGCGTGGGCTAGCAGCGCCGGGCCGCTGGCGTCGCCCGCGAGCGTCGGCACCCCCCGCGCGTGCGGCGCCCGCAGGCGGAGAGGATCGGCGTCGATCGCCAGGTAGGGCACCCCGTGCGCCTCCAGCCAGCGCGCGACCTCGGCGCCCACCCGGCCGTACCCGAGCAGCACGACGTGGTCGCGCAGCGCCGGCTGCTCCGGTTCGGCTGCCGCGCGATCGTCAGCCCGTGCCTCGCCGGACGGGCCGACGGGCGCTGACCCGACCCGGCGGAGCCCACGCGCCAGGACCGGGGCCAAGCGCATCGCCGCGGGGGTCAGGACAATCGTCACAATGGCAACGGCGAGCACCAGGCCAAAGACCCGCTCCGACAGAATGCCCTCCGCGACGCCCAGCCGGGCCAGCACGAACGAGAACTCCCCAACCTGCGCCAGCGCCGCGCCCACGAACAGGGCGGTGGGCAGAGGATAGCCGAAGAGGAGCGGGATGGCGCCGGCGATGGCCGCCTTGCCGACGAGCACGGCGAGCGCCAGGCCGAGCACGAGCACCGCCTCTTGCAGCACGAACGCCGGATCGAGCAACATGCCGACCGACACGAAAAACAGCGTGATGAATGCGTCGCGCAGCGGCGTGATCTGGCCCAGCACCTCGTGGCTCAGCTCGGATTCGGCGACGACGAGCCCCGCGAGAAAGGCGCCGAAGGCCAGCGAGAGCCCCGCCCAGGCGGTGACGAGCGCCGTCCCCAGCGCGAGCGCGATGACGGTGAGCAAGAACAGCTCACGCGAGCCCGTGACGCTGACGCGCAAGAGCACCCAGGGCACCACGCGCGGCCCCAGCAGCAGCGTGCCGGCGAGGATCGCCGCTGCCTTCACCGCCGCCAGGGCGAGGCCAGGCACCAGGTCCTCGGTCGGCTGTGCCAGCGCCGGCAGGATCACCATCATCGGCACCACGCTCAGGTCCTGCACGACCAGCATGCCCAGCGCGATGCGGCCCTGCGGCGCCGCCAGCTCGCCGTGCTGCGCCAGGAGGCGCACGACGACCACGGTGCTGGACAGCGCGATGAGTGCGCCGAAGAACACAAGCGCGCTCCCCTCCAGCCCGAGGAGCGCGCCCAGGCCCGCACCCAGCGCCATGCTGACGGCGATCTGTCCCGCCCCGCCGAGCAGCGCCACCCGACCGACGCGCAGCAGCGCCGGCCCAGAGATCTCCACCCCCAGGGCGAACATGAGGAACGTGACGCCGATCTCGGCGAGCACTTCCAGCCGGTTCACGTCCCCCACCGGGCCGGGCGTGAACGGCCCAATCACGATGCCCGCGAGGAAGTAGCCGAGGATCACCGGCTGGCGGAGCAGCTGGGCGACCATTCCGCCGACGAGCGCGGCGACGAGCGCCATGGCCAGGTCGACGATGAGCTGCGGCACGTCCATCGGCTACAGCGGTTTCCCTAGGCGAGGAGCCCTCTGGAGACCGTCTAGATAACGTCGGGCAGGGCCTCGCCCCCCGCCGCCCGGCCGATGCTGCCCGGTTCGCTCTGCCTCGAAACCGCTCTCGTGCGGCTTGCCGGCCGCGGAGTGCTGGTCGCCCTCCGTCATGAGCCCGGCGGGCGTTCCGCTGCTCGGCGTCCAGCGCGACATCATGCTGCTTGGCTCCTTCTCAGTGCGGGGCGCCGCTGGCGGCGGGCCGGCCGCGGACCAGGCGGGTGATGCGAAAGGTATTGACCGCGATTCCCTGCTGGTTGCGGACGGTATGCCGCGCCGTGACGATGCCCCGGCCGGGCTGGCGCGAGGCCCGCGTCTCGACGATCGCGACCTGGACCCGGATCGTGTCTCCGGGGCTCACCGGCGCGTGCAGGCGCAGCTCGTCTAGCCCCAGGAACGCCATGCCCGTCCCGCGGAACCACTCCTCCGACATGACCAGGCCCTCGGCGAGGCAAAGCGTCAGCAGCCCGGGCGCCACCCGCCGCCCGAACACGCTCTCCTTCTCGTAGTGCTCGCGGTTCAGGAACAACTCTTCGTTGAGCCCGGCGAGCGCGACGAGCTGGCCGACCTCGTAGTCGTACACCGTGCGCCCGCGCGTCACCAGCTCCTGCCCCACCGCGAAGTCTTCGAAGTACACGACCCCTCCGAGCATCGAGCGCCGAGTACCGCGTGATGGGCCGCGCCCCGCTCAGCACTCAGCACTCAGTACTCATCACTGAATAGCGCCGTCGGCGCGCAGGCGGGCGATGGTCGCGGCGTCGAGGCCGAGCCATTCGCGGAGCACGGCGTCCGTGTGCTCCGCGAGCAGCGGCGGCAGCAAGCGGATGGGCGGCGCCGCGCCGTCGAACTGGACGAACGGCCCTGGCAGACGGATCGGCCCTGCCGTCGGATGCTCCACCGCCCGCACTAGCTCCAGGGCCGCCACCTGCGGGTCTTCTAGGGCGCGGTCCACCGAGTTGATCGGCGTCGCCGGGATGCCGAGCGGCTCCAGCGCCGCCACCCAGTCCGCCACGTCGCGCTCGCGCGTCACCGCCTCGATTGCCGCCACCAGCGTGGCGCGGTGCTCCACGCGGCCGGCGTTCGTGGCGAAGCGCGGATCCTCCGGCCACTCGGGATGCCCAAGCGCCTGCGCCAGCCGCGCGAACAGGCGGTCGTTCGGCGCCGCGATGATCAGGTAGCCGTCGCGCGCCGCGAAGCCCTGGTAGGGCACGATGGACGGGTGCGCCGTGCCCATCCTGCCCATCACCTTGCCCGCCAGCAGGTAGTCGCCCGCGGCGTTCATCAGGATGCCGATCTGCGTGGCGAACAGCGACAGGTCGATCCGCCGGCCCCGGCCGCTGCGCTCGCGCCCGTACAGCGCCGCGCAGATGGCGCCGTGCGCCGTGAGGCCCGTGGCGATGTCGAGCAGCGGCACGGCCGCCTTCGCGGGCGCGCCATCCGGGTGGCCGGTCACGCTCATCATGCCGCCGAACGCCTGCACCATCAGGTCGAAGCCGGCCTGGTCGCGGCGCGGCCCCTTCGGCCCGAAGCCCGAGATGCCGCAGTAGACCAGGCGCGGGTTGCGCGCGACCAGCGTCTCGTACCCGAGCCCTAGCCGCTCCATCGTGCCCACCCGAAAGTTCTCGACGACCACGTCGGCGCGCGCCGCCAGGTCCAGCGCCAGGTCGCGCCCCTCCGGGTTCTGCAGGTCGATGGCGATGCTGCGCTTGTTGCGATTGATGGCGAGATAGTAGGCGCTCTCGCCGCCGACGAACGGCGGGCCCCACTCGCGCGTGTCGTCGCCCGCGCCCGGTCGCTCGACCTTCACCACGTCGGCGCCGTCGTCGCCGAGTAGCATCGTGCAGTATGGCCCCGCGACGACGCGCGAGAAGTCGAGCACGGCGACACCCGCCAGCGGGCCGGGCGCGTGGTCCATCGCGTAGCCTCCGTGCCGGTCGTGTGGTATGCTGCGAGCGGCCGCGAGCCGACAGGCCGCGGCCCGACGCGGCCGGGCCGCGTCGGGCGCGGGCGAAGCCCGCCCCAGGATGCGTGACGGCGGTGGTTTCATGATAGCCGATCATCCGTGGATGGCTGTGCGAAATGCCAGAGCGTAGCTCCGACGGCGTCCGCTTCGGGATCGTGCTGCCCACGCGCGACTTTATCGTGCGGGAGCGCATGGAGGACTGCCCCCGCATCTTCGACATGGCCGAGCGCGTGGAGGCCCTGGGCTACGACTCAGCGTGGGTCGGCGATAGCCTCTTGGCCCGGCCGCGCCTGGAGGCGCTGACCACCCTCGCCTTCGTCGCCGGCCGCACCCGGAGACTGGGCATCGGCACCAGCGTCTTCCTGCCGCCGCTGCGCGAGCCGGTGCTGCTGGCGTATACCCTCGCCTCGCTGGACCTGATCTCGGGTGGGCGCCTGACGCTCGGCGTGGGCATGGGCGCGAAAGACCCCGCCAGCCTGCACGAGTACCGCAGCGTGGGCGTCGACCCCGACCGGCGTCTCAGCCGCCTGGAGGAGACGCTGCTGCTGCTGCGCCGGCTGTGGACCGAGCAGGCTGTCACTCACGACGGCAAGCACTTCCACATCGAGAACGTCACCGTCCTGCCGCGGCCCGCCCAGCCCCGCGGGCCGCGCATTCTCCTCAGCGTCGGCAACAACGGCGACCAGCTCTCGCCGCGGCAGCTGAACCGCGTCCTGGCGTGGGGCGACGGCATCATGCCCAGCCGCGCGCTGCCCGACGAGTACCGCCGCATCTGGGCGCAGGTGATGGCCGCGGCCGGGCAGCGTGGCCGCGACCCCGCGACGCTCACGCCGGCGCTCTACTTCACGATCCACCTGGGTGACGACGTGAGGGCTGCCGAGCGGGAGGCCGACGAGTTCCTGCTGAGCTACTATCCGCGCCGCCACTGGGGCGACCGCTGGGGGCCATGGGGGCCGGCCAGCACGATCCGCGAGCGCATCGACGCCTTTATCGAGGCGGGCGTGCGCCTCTTCGTCGTGCGCTTCGCGGCCTGGGACGCCCCCGCGCAGCTAGAGCGCTTCACCGACGAGGTCTTCGCCCGCTACCGCTCAGCCCTTCCCCCTCACCCCCTGCTAGCTGGCGGGGGCGAGGGCGGTCGTTCTCCCTCGCCCCCTGGGAGAGGGCCGGGGTGAGGGCGTCCTCCTCGTCCCTCCCCCTCTCCCCCTGGGAGAGGGTCGGGGTGAGGGCCCGCCCCGTCTCGCCTCCGCACTCACGCCTGCGGTGGCTCGGGGGCGCCGCGCGGCTGGGCACGCACGCCGCGCTCGCGCTGGAAGCGCACGAGCTGGTCCCACGCGCGCTGACGCGCCTCGGGCGTCTCGGCCCGCTTCAGCATCTCCATGAGCATCTCTAGCTCAGACGGGGGCGGCGGGGCGTTCTCCATCGAGTCCTCTCCTCCCCTACGTGTCCAGCAGCTCTGGCACGAACAGCTCTTCCAGATCGACCTGGCGGTCGGCCATGCCCTGCTCGTGGACGTACTGCGCGATCGCCTGCATCGTGTGCTCGTTGCGTGCCATGCCGTACGGGAACGGGTCGTCGCCGAACAGCGCCCGCGTCTCCTCGACGTGGGCCACCTGCAGCGGCAGGTCGGTCGCCAGGAAGCCGCTCTGGCGCAGCAGCGCGTAGCTCTCCTCCTTCGCCGCGCAGAACGCGTCGTACAGGCGGCGCGCGAGCGAGCGGTCGCGCTCGTACACCTCCCGCCGCAGGACGACCAGGTGCATGATCGGGAAGTAGCCCGTGCGCCGGTAGTAGTCGGCCTCGACCTGCCGGTAGTCGGGGAACAGGCGGCGCACGCGCGGCGACCCCGCGACGAAGCAGGCCGGCTGGTGCAGGTGGATCAGCGCGTCGATCTCGCCCGCCTCCAGCATGTCGCCCAGCGCGCGGCCCGGCGGCGCGTCCGTCACGTCCAGGCCCGCCGGCAGCGGGTACGGCAGCTTCTCCGAGTCCTCGCGCACCCAGTGGATCGACTCGGGCGCCACGCCGTAGTCGTGCTGCAGGAACCCGCGCACCCAGAAGTTCGCCGTCTGGAGATACTCGGGCAGGCCCACGCGCCGGCCGGCCAGGTCCTCCGGCCGTTCGATGCCCGCCGCGGTGTTCACGTACAGCGTGTTGTGGCGGAACACCCGCGACGGGAAGATGGGCAACGCCACGAACCGATCCACGCCCCGCGCCCGCTCCATCACGTAGTTCGACGACGACAGCTCGCTCGCCTCGAACTCCGCGCCGGCGAACATGCGACGAAAGATGTCGTTCGGCAGGCCGGCGACGTACTCCAGCTCGACGCCCTCGGGGCGCACCGCGCCGGTCATGAGCGCGTGCGTGCGGTCGTAGGGCACCCCAAAGTAGCGCAGTCGCACCACGCCCTCCCTCTCGCCCGTGGCTGAATCGCTCCTGGCCGCAGTGTAGGCCCATCCGCCCCGCGCCTGTCAAGCATCGACCTTCGGCGTTGTTCGCTGCGCTATGCTCTAGCACGCAGGGAGAGCAGGCCTTCGCTCGTTAGAGCGTAGAAGGCAGGCAGAGCCACGAAGACCAGGAGCCCAATAACTGGCATCACAGCATAGCCGAGGATGCCCGCGACCGTGTAGCCAGCAATGCCGACCCAGGCCCGCTTGTGCTCTTCTCGGAAGAAGACTGCGTCGACACCCCGCTCCGCAAGCAGGCCGTGGCGGTGGGCCAGGTAGCTGTAGAAGACGAGCCAGCTCGCGCACATCGCCGCGGCGATGAGGGCATAGACCGCAACAGCTACCTGAATGTCAGTGGCGTTCCCTCCCCGGAACGCGTCAGACACGACCACGGTCGGAAACGGCAGCAGCGCCGTGGTGAAGAGAATGCCAAGGTTCGCAAGCCGTAGGCCTTGATCGGCGTGTCGAATGTGAGCGAAGACGGCGTGGTGGTTCAGCCAGATCACGCCGACGTAAAGGAACGACGCGAAGTAGGCAAGATAGACGGGCCATTGCTGCAGCAGCGCTGGCAGCAGCTGACCTGGCTCGTGCTGTGGACTCCGCAGATCGAGGACGAGTAGCGTGATGACGATGGCGAACACGCCATCACTGAAGGCTTCCGTCCGGTCGGTGTCCTTGTCAGCCATGTGCCCACGCTGCCATCAGGCGGGATACCGAGTCGAACGACACCGATCGCCAGATGAGCAATGGGCCAAGTGCTGTGTCTGGCATTCTGTCACACCGCGGCGCGCGTCAGCTTGTTCCGCCGCTTAGCGCGCCTGACCAGGGGGCACGGCACCCAAGCGCCCAGCCTGGTAGTCGGCGAACGCCTGGGCAATCTCGTCGGGAGTGTTCATCACGAACGGGCCATACTGCACGACCGGCTCGCGGATCGGCAGACCGCCCATGATGTACACGTCCAGCGTCGGAGAGCGGCTCTCCTGGACCCGGTCAGCCCCCACGCGGATCGCGTCGCCAGCCGCAAGCACCGCGAGCTGTCCCGCGCGGATCGGGCGACGCTCCGCGCCGACGTAGCCGGCGCCGTTCAGGACGTAGACGAGCGCGTTGAAGTCGGGCCGCCACGGCAGGTCCACCTCCGCGCCGGGCTGGAGCGTGGCGTGGACGATCGTGATCGGCGTGTGGGTCGCGCCCGGTCCTCGCAGCTCGCCCAGCTCGCCGGCGATGAGGCGTAGCAGCGCACCGCCATCCAGTGAGCTAAGCAGGGCCACGGACTGGCCGCGGATGTCCTGGTAGCGCGGGGCGATCATCTTGTCCCGAGCCGGCAGGTTGACCCACAGTTGCAGCCCGTGAAATAAGCCGCCGCTGACGACGAGCTGCTCCGGGGGCTTCTCGATATGGAGGATGCCGGCGCCGGCCGTCATCCACTGCGTGTCGCCGTTGGTAATGATCCCGCCGCCGCCCTGCGAGTCCTGGTGCTCGAACACCCCGTCGATCATGTAGGTGACCGTCTCAAAGCCGCGGTGCGGGTGCCAGGGCGTGCCCTTCGCCTCGCCCGGCGCGTACTCCACCTCGCCCATCTGGTCGAGGTGAACGAACGGGTCGAGGTCGGCCAGCGGCACGCCGGCGAAGGCGCGGCGCACCGGGAACCCCTCCCCTTCGAAGCCGCTCGGCGCGGTGCTGATGGAGCGCACGCCGCGCAGTCGATCGCGCTGCGGATCCAGCGCGGGTACCCGAGGAAGGGCGAGAACGTTGTCGACGGTAACTGCTGGCATAGTGACCTCCTGACCTCCTGCTCACCGGTAGCTGAGACACGACGAAGAGTCGATGGACCGATCCAGCCGCCGCAGCAAGCCGTGCAGGGCCCGCTGCTCCTCGGGCTCTAGGCCCGCAAGCAGGCTAGCGATCAGTTGCTCCTGGGCAGGGACCGCCTCGGCGTAGAGCCGGCGCCCTTCGGGTGTCAGCTCCAGCCGGTGGATTCGCCGGTCCTCAGGATCAGGTCGGCGTACCATCAGCCCCGCCTGCTCCATGCGGTCGATCAGACCGCACACGTTCCCCTTGGTGACCAGCAGCCGCTCTGCCAGCTCCTGCTGGCACAGCCCTTCTGCCGAGCCGACCTGGGCGAGCACGTCGAACTGCGATACGGTCAAGCCGAAGCGGCGTAGGTGCTGCTGGCTGCGGCGCTGGATCTTGTCGTACACCCGTGCCAGCCGCATCCAGGCCAAAACACTCGCCTGCCGGTGGCCCGCGCGAACGGCCTCCCCGCCTCCCGGGTCGGTTGGTAGATGCACGCCACCCCCTGCTCTGCCATCGATAGTTTATATATAAACTATTCTCAGACAGCGTTTCAAGCCCAGCGGTTGCGGGCGCAGGAGCACCCGCAGACCTGTTTCCAAACTCACCTTGCGATCAGTAGGGTCGGGGCGCCGCTTGCTGCGCCCTGCCCGGTCGCCAGCCGTCCTAGTGCCCGAGCGAATCCGGTGATGGGGCGTCCCACTCCCTCTCCCGCTGGGAGAGAGTCGGGGTGAGGGCCGGTCCCTCCCCCTCTCCCTCTGGGAGAGGGTCGGGGTGAGGGCCGGTCCCTCCCCCTCTCCCTCTGGGAGAGGGTCGGGGTGAGGGCGTCCCCGCGTCCTCCCCCGCTCCCTCCGGACGACCGCCCCCCTGCCAATGCGTTCATAGTAGAGAGGCCGCGAGGCGCGCCGGAGAGCGCCTGCTAGCTCGCGCGACGTGGTCGCCTATCTTACGCCGTACACGCCTCCCCGCGCCCGCCGCCCGCGCCCGGCCCGGGGCACCCCGCCCCGCCGGCCCGGCCCGCGGCAGGAGAGCCAGGGAGTATCGTACGGCGTAAACGATGCGACCTTCCGCGCCTGACCAGCACGCAGAAACCCGCGCCCGGCCTAGCAGTTAACCACCCGGTAAAGGAGCATCGTTTGACCGTTCCTCGGCTAAACGCATACACCCGACAGCGGGGCCGCGGACGCCACCAAGCGCGGCGCCCCGCACCGCCAAACCGCGGAGGACACGCCGCGAGGGCCGGACTCGGCCGGCGTGCCGAGCCCGGGGCGGCGCGTGGTAGAGTTAGCCGCGCGGGCGGCACCACGGCCGCCGACAGAGACAAGGGGGTCGGAGCGATGGGCACGGTGACGGGAGCCGAGCTGCTGGCGCGGGCGCTGCGCGCCGAGGGCGTCGACACGATCTTCACGCTGATCGGCGACCACATCCTGCCCGTGGCCGACGCCGCCTTCGAGCACGGCATTCGCTTCGTGGACACCCGCCACGAGTCGGCCGCCATGCACATGGCGGATGGCTGGGCGCGCACAACCGGCCGTACCGGCGTCTGCATGGTCACCGGCGGCCCGGGCCACGCCAACGTCATCGCCGGGCTGGCGGTCACCTACCTCGTCGAGACGCCAGTGGTGCAGATCAGCGGCCGGCCCGACATCGCCCAGGAAGGCCTGCTGGCCCTCCAGGAGCTAGACCAGCTCGGCATGGCCGCGCCCGTGACGAAGGACGCGGCCCTGGTGCGCGCGCCGGCCGACATTCCGCAGGCCGTGGCGCGGGCCTTCCGGCTGGCCCGCGCCGGCCGGCCCGGGCCGGTCCACCTCACCGTGCCGCTCGACGTACAGGACGCCACGGTGGACGACAGCCGCGTGCCACGCCTGCCCGCGGTCGGTGCGCGGGCAGAGAGCCGCGCCACGCCCGACGCCGCCAGCGTCGAACAAGCGCTGGCGATGCTGCGCGCCGCCGAGCGACCCGTCGTGATCGTCGGCGCGGCCGCGCGCTACGGTGTCGCGCCCGAGGCGCTCGCCGCCCTGGCCGAGCGGGAGCGCCTGCCCGTCTTCACCGTGGAGCAGGCGCGCGGACTCCTGGCCGACGACCACCCGCTGAGCTTCGGCTACGCCGACGTGACGCTCAACGCCGCCGCCCGCTACCTCCGCGAGGCCGACGTGCTGCTGCTCATCGGCAAGCGCCTCGACTGGCGCATCGGCTTCGGCCGGCCGCCCGCCGTGGCGCCCGATGCGCGCGTCATCCAGGTCGAGGCCGATCCGACCGAGGTGGGCCGCAACCGCGCCGTCGACCTCGCCCTCGTCGGCGACCTCGGCGCCACGGTAGACACGCTGGCCGCCGTGCCCCCGCCCCCTACCGCCAACACTCCATCGTCCGCGCGCGCCGCCTGGCTCCACGCGCTGCACGCTGCGCGCGAGGAGCACTTCGCCCACCTACGCCAGCTGGCCGACGACCCAGAGGCGCCGCTGCACCCGATGACCGTTGCCCGGGCCGTCGAGCCGTTCCTGGCGCCCGACTCGATCGTCGTCATGGACGCGGGTGACTTCGTGCAGTGGCCGCGCGCGTACCTGCCCGCCCGTTGGCCGGGCCGCTGGATTCGCACCGGGCCGCTGGGTCACCTGGGCGTCGGCCTGCCGATGGCGCTCGGCTGCCAGGTGGCGGCGCCCGACGCGCGGGTGACGCTGTTCATCGGCGACGGCGGCCTGGGTTTCTACTTCATGGAGCTGGACACGGCCGTGCGCCACAACCTGCCCGTCGTCGTGGTTGTCGGCAACGACGCCACCTGGGGGATCGACAACGGCTACCAGCTCGCGTACTACGGCCGCGCGGTCGCCACCAACCTGCGCCCCGTGCGCTACGACCGGCTGATGATCGACCTGGGCGGCCACGGCGAGCGCGTCGAGCGGCCCGACGACCTGCCCGGCGCGCTCGAGCGCGCATTCGCCGCGGGGCGCCCCGCCCTCGTCGACGTGGCCCTGCGCCGTATCCCGAGCGCGCTCGCGGAGGCGACGATGCGCCGCCGGCTGGGCGATACGCCGCCCAAAGTCGATCTGAGCCGCTGGCGGTAAGCGTCGCCGACCCGCTGGGAGCGCGGCCGTCCCGGCCGCCCGGTCCCCCTCGGGGGCTCCGCTGGCGTGCGCCAGACGCGGCAAGGCAAGGAGGCAAGTATGCAGCCGACAGGCTCCTTCATGAGCAGCCTGGACGGGCGCGTGGCGTTCGTTACGGGCGCGGCGTCGGGCATCGGGGGGGCGATCGCCCTCGAGCTAGGACGCTGGGGCGCGCGGGTGGCCGTCGCCGACCTGGACGCCGCGGGCGCGATCGAGACAGTCGCGCAGCTAGCCGAGGCAGCCCCTCGGCCCCCGAGTGCCGAGGGAGGCTCGCCCGCCTCGCCCCCGAATCCTGGAGCGCGTTCGGCTGATACTCAGCCCCACGACGAGCGACGCGCGGCCCCGGGGACCGCCGCTAGCGGGCGAGGGCTCGCGGTGCCGGTGGACGTGACGGACTACGCGGCGGTCCAGCGTGCCTTCGCCTTCGTGCGCGAGCGGCTGGGGCCTGTGGACATCCTGGTGAACGCGGCCGGCTGGGACACCCCCGAGCGCTTCGTGGACAGCGAGCCGGCCACGTGGGAGCGCCTGCTAGCAATCAACCTGCGCGGGGTCATCCACACGGTCCACGCGGCGCTGCCCGCCATGCAGGAGCGCCGCTACGGCCGCATCATCAGCCTCGGGTCGGACGCCGGTCGCGTCGGCTCCTCGGGCGAGGCAGTGTACTCCGCCGCGAAGGGCGGCGTCATCGCCTTCACGAAGACAATCGCCCGCGAGACAGCGCGTCACGGCATCACCGTGAACTGCGTCTGTCCCGGCCCGACCGACACGCCGCTGCTGGCCCGGTTCACGGAGGCGAACCCCCGGCTGGTCGAGGCGCTGCAACGGGCAATCCCCATGGGCCGCCTGGGACAGCCAGCCGACGTCGCGCCGGCCGTAGCCTTCCTGGCGTCGGACGGCGCGGCCTTCATCACGGGGCAGACGCTCAGCATCAGCGGCGGCCTCACGATGAGCTGAGCTGCCGCTACCCCGTCCCTGGTATCGTTCGCCACGCGGCCACAGCCGGCCGCTCGCTCCTGAATGGCCGATGTCTGCTGCTACCCCGTCCGTGGTACCGTTCGCCACGCGGCCACGGCGGCACCTGGTACGCGGCAGCGCCACCCTAAGCACGCCATTTGCTCTCGGGCCCCGCGCTCCAGTAGAATCCTTACGTCCCAGGGCGTGTAGCTCAGCCGGGAGAGCGCGCGGTTCGCATCCGCGAGGTCAGGGGTTCGATTCCCCTCACGTCCACCCACAGCGCCGTGGTTCTCCGCGGCGCTGTTTTCTTTCGTCCGCCGATTGCCGGCGCCGGTCCGCGCCCGCTCCCATCTCAAAACTGTAGCTCCATCCAGACACCGTGCCGGCTTCGCGACCTTGCCCGCCTCCCCAATTGCTGCCTACGATGAATGAGCGTCCGGCATCGGGTCCCAGCTAACGGGAGCGAGAAGCGTGGAACCGCGGCTGCAGCAAGTTGCGTTGGTCCTGGCGGGCGCGGTGGTCGGATTCGTGCTCACGATGGCCGGCGCGACCGCGCTGGGAGGCTACAGGCTCGGCACGGCGGCGCCCGGAGCAGCACGGTCACTGCCCACGCCAGCCGTCGGCACCCCCCGGCCGACGCCAGCGCCCACCGTGACGGTCCAGGCTTTGCTCCCCGGGCTCACGCCGACCGTGCCGCCGACGCCGCAGCCCGCCCCGCCGACCCCGTCGCCCACCGAGGAGCCGACGGAGGCCCCGGCAGCCGCCGAAGCACCCGAAACAGCCGAGCCACCCTCCACGACAGCGGAGACCGACGAGTCGGAGGCAACGGAGGCAACAGACGAGCCGGATACCACGGTGGACGCCGCGGTCCCGCCGGCCCCAGCGCCGCCCGCGGGCCCGCCACCGGCCAGACGGCCCACGGCCGTGCCCCGCGTTGCCGCACCGACGCCAACCGCCGCCCGGCGTGTCGCGCCCGCAGCCCCGAACCCGCCCGTCGCGGCGCCCCGCGCGCCTGCGGCTCCGAGCCGCCGAGCGCCCGCAGAACCCCCGCCGGAGAGCGCGAGCGCCGCGGTGCCTGCAGCGCCGCCCAGCAACCCGCCGCCGGCCGCTGCGGCACCGCCCACCGCCGTGCCACCGCCACCCACGATCGCGCGCCCGCCCGCGCCGGCCGCTCCGCCCCCGGCGCCCCCGACAGCCGTGCCCCCACCGCCCACGGCGGCCCGGGCCGCCCCCGTGCCCCCGGCCACGCACCCAAGCCCCGCGCCGACCGCCCGGCCGGAGGCGCCTGCGCGCCTAGCCCCGGCTCCCCAAGCATTTCCGACGAGCCTAATGCCCCAGCCACGGCTAACGCCGCCGGCGATCGCCGTGCCCACGCTGCTGCCGGCTCGCTAGCGCCGACCAGCTACCACCGGCTGCACGGGAGCGGCGTGGTGGGAGGCGAGCAGGGTGGCGGTCGCCAGCGCCCCGCCCAGCAGCGCCCCACCCAGAAGGTCGGTCGGCCAATGCCAGCTTAGCACTAGGCGGCTGGCGAGGAGCAGCGCGAGCACCCCGGCCAGGAGCAGCATGATCAGGCGAGCGCGGAGCCGGGCCTGCGGGACGTGAGCGGAGTTCGCCGCCTGTCGGTGGAGCAGCCAAGCCGCGGCGAGGACGAAGAAGTAAGTCACGCGGATCGCGTAGCCGCTCGGGTAGGAGTGCGGCGTCAGCACGGAGATGGTCGGGTGATACCACTCGCAGGCGCCCGGGATGGGGAACAGGACGCCCGGCAGCGGCTGAGCCAGGGTTAGCTTCAGGCCCAGTTCGATAGGCACGCTGAGATAGAGCAGTAGCAGCGCCGCGGCCGCGCGGGACCGGCGGCGGACCAGGCAAACCGCCGCCAGGAGCGCGGTCAGGAGTAAGGATACCTCCCCTGCCCCGGCGAAGCTCAACCCAGTTGCCAGCGCGACGTCGCCACAGTCGCGGTGGGCGGCGATCCAACGAAGCATCGGCTCGTCGACGGGCAGCAACCAGCCATGCGCAGTCGCCAGGGTGATCACGAGGAAGCCAAGCGCCGCGCTAGCCAGCGCCAGGACATAGGCGCGGACCGACGGCTCGGCTCTAACTTGCGCCACCGCGGCCTCGCAAGCCCCGCGCCGGGCGTCGGGCAGGCCAGCGATAGGCTACGCTAACGGGGCCGACGTACACCAGGCGCTACTTGGTCGCGGCGGTCGCGAGGGGAAGGGCGATCGTGAAGGTGCTGCCAAGCTGCGGGCCGGCGCTCTCGGCCCACACGCGTCCGCCGTGCGCCTCGATGAGCGCGCGAGCTAGGTATAGGCCAACGCCGATGCCGCCAAACCGCCGCGTCATGATGTCATTGTCGATCTGGTAGAAGCGCTCGAACAGGTGGGGAATCTCGTCGGCAGGAATGCCAATGCCAGGGTCGCGGATGGCGAGCCATACCTCGCCGTCCGCCCGCCTCAGGCGGATTGTGACGGCGCCGCCGCCAGGAGAGAACTTCGCCGCGTTCTCCAACAGGTGCCCGAGTGCTTGGCTGAGCCGCGTGGCATCGCCGCGCACCGACAGCTCGCCATCGGGCGCGTCGACCTTGAATTGGTGATGCGGATAGCGCTTCGCTACATCGCGAACGGCCTGCTCCGTGAGCTGGTGCAGATCTATCGGGGCGTGAGCTAGCTGTATACCGCCGTGCTGGATGCGCACCACCTCCAAAAATGCCTCGACCAGCCGCGACACACGCCGCGCCTGATCGACTACCACATCGAGCTTCTCGGCCGCCTCGTCCGCCGAGCCACGAGCAAGCTGCCGCTGGACGTACTGCGCCCAGCCGATGACGGCTGACAACGGCGTCTTCAGTTCGTGGCCAGCCACCGTCAAGAAAGCGTCGCGAGCGCGCGTCGCCTGCTCGACCGCCTCCTGCAATTCGGCCCGCGCTGCGGCGGCGTCCCTCGCGTTAGCCGGGTGGGCGTCGGGACTCCCGGCGCGGCGCTGATCTAATCCCCGCGTGATGGCGGCCTTTAGCTCCTGTACGTCACATGGCTTGAGGAGGTAGTCGAAGGCGCCCTGGCGCATTGCTTCGATGGCGGTCTCGAGCGACCCGTAGCCGGTGAGGATCAGAGCGACGGTGCTCGGCGACAGCTCTTTCAGACGGGCGAGCACCGTCAGGCCGCTGTCCTCGCCCACCCGCAAGTCGAGGAGCGCGACGTCGAAGCGCTCGCGCTCCACCCGCGCCAGCGCATCCGCCGTGTTCCTGACATCCTCTACAGTGTAGCCTTCCTGCTTCAGAATCTCTCGCAAGGTGAAGGCGACTGCCTCCTCGTCCTCAACGATCAGTACACTAGGCGCCACGATGCGCCTCCTCCGCGTCCTGGACCGCCTCCGCACGCTGCGCCCAGTCACGCGCTCGGCCCGTCCCCCGTCCCGGCTCGCCCGCGGGGTTCCTAGTCGTCCGCACTGCTCAGCCCTCCGCCGTCGCCGGCAGCGCGACGGTGAACGTCGTCCCGCGCCCCGAGCGGCTGCGCACCTTGAGCAGTCCACCGTGGTTCTGCACGATGCCGAGACTGACCCAGAGCCCCAGCCCAGTCCCCTTCGACTCACCCTTGGTCGAGTAGAACGGCTCGAAGATGTGGGGCAGCTTGTCTTCCGGAATCCCCGTCCCCGTATCCCGCACCTGCACGAGCACGTAGCGCCCCGACAGGAACTCGGGATCGTTCTCCCTCGACAGGCGGGTGGACACATATAGCGTGCCGCCATCCGGCATCGCCTCCTGAGCGTTCAGGAAGAGGTTCAGAAACACTTGCTTGAGCTGGTCCGCCGAGGCCGGGACGGGTGGCAAGCCTCGGTCCAGCTCGCTGCGTAGCGCCACTCGGTGCTGTCGTAGCTGGCGCTCCACCAGAGCCATCGTCTCGTCGAGCACCTGGTTCACGTCGGTGGGAGCCTTCGCCGCCTTCGAGCGGTAGAAGCCAAGCATCTGGCGGATAATGCCCGACACGCGGGCCGTCTCGCGGTTAGCGATCTCCAGAAAGCGCCGGTTCGGGTCGTCTTCCGGCGTGCGCGACAGGACGAGATACAGGGCGTTGGTGATCGCCTCCAGCGGATTGTTGATCTCGTGCGCGACGGAGGCGGCAAGCCGGCCCACCGCGGCTAGCTTCTCCGATTCGAAAAGCTGCTGCTCGATGGTCCGCCGCTCTAACTCCCGGATCTTGGTGAGGTCGTGCAGCACGGAGACGAACGCGGTGACCTGGCCCAGCTCGTCGTAGACCTCGGTCGCGGTGACGCTCATCGTGAGCGGCTCGGCGGTTTCCGGGTCCACCATCTCCAGTTCGCCGCGCCGCAGGGATGCGGCCTCTAGCCCCAGCTGTGACACGAACGACGTTAGCTTCGCGTTGTTGGCCAAATAAGTCGTCGTGCCGGGCGTCCCGGGCCGTGCTGGCGGCTGCAACAGACGTTCAGCCTGCTGGTTCATCAAGACGAACTGACCCGTGGCATCGGTCACCACGATGGGGTCCGCCACGCTGGCCAGGATGAGGTTCAGCCGATCGCGCTCGCGCCGCGCCTCCTCGCCGGCCTCATGGAGCGATTCCAGGCTGCGATTAAGCTCCTCGGCCGCGCGGCGTAGGTCAGTCACATCTTTGAGAAAGGAGACGAGGCCCCGCTCGCCCGTGCGCAGGTTGGTAGCCGGCTGGCAGATCACCTCGAACAGTAGCTCGGCGCCCTCCATAGGATCGACCAGCGTTAGCTCGCGGCCCATCGCGCGCCCCTGGTCTAGGGTAAAACTGGAGAGCGCCGCTGAGAGCAGGAAGTTGTTCAGCTCGATAGCACGGCGCTTGCCCGGGCTGTCGTCGGGCGTCGTCACCAGCAATCGCTCGGCGTGGATGTTGTATAGCAGGATCTCGTTCTGCTCGTTGCTCAGCACGATGGGGTCCTGCACGGAGTTGGCCATCCACCAGAGCCACTCCTTCTCGATCGCGTGCTGCTCGCCTGAGGCCCGCGAGCGCTGAGCCTCCATTCGGTCGGCGATCATCGCCACGATGCGGCCAGCGTAGGGCAGCAGGTCGCTCAGCTCAGCGTCGGTGACCGGGCGGTCCTTGCTCACGACGAGCACCGCCGACGCCGGCAGCAGCGGGATGGCGGCAAACGCCAGCAGGCCCGCATCCGCATAGTAGGACCGCCGGCCCTCGGGTATGCGCGGGTCGCGCAGCGCGTCATCGACGTGCAGCGGCCGGCCTGACTGGAATGCCTGTACCAACGGCCCGGGGGGTTCGTCAGGGCGCGCCCGAATCTTCTCCTGGATCTCGTCCGGCACGTTGACCCCGACCGCCTCCTCTAGCGTGCCCTGCCCCTCGTTGAGCACAACGATAAAGGCCCGCCGGTAATCTAGCGCGGCCGCCAACTCTTCTAGGATGGGCTGCACGAGATCGTGTAGCTCGGCCATCCGCGCAGCTGACGTGGCGCTTTGATAGACCTCGAGAAGATCCTGCATCGTGACGACGATTCCTCGGCGTGGCAGCGCTTACCTACTCCCGGCGCGTTTCCACTGTGCCCCGGGCACGGGTAGCCGGCAGCGGCTCCGCTGGTGGCTCCAGCGCCGGCCGAGCGACAGGAGCAGTGATCCCAACCGCCTCCGCATACTTGAGGTACGTGTCGATGGAGGCGACGACGACGCGTGCCTCGACGGTGATCAGGTCGATGCCGACGAGCGAGATGCGCACCCACGCGTCGATCACGATGCCTTTGTCGAGCACGCGGTCGAGCACGTCGATGAGGCTAGTACCGCCGGGGCGGCGTTCAACGGCCATTATTCACTCCCGCTCTGTTGTCGCCGCGCGGCCCTTCGGGCCGACCGCGCTGCCGGTGTGGTCGGGGCGGCAAGCTGCCGCTCCAGCATCTCTACCCGCGCCCGCAGCGCGGCTAACTCTTCCGGTTCAGCAAGCTCGGCTTGGCTGCTAAGAAACCCGTCGTGGCGCCACCAGTCAAGCCCGATCTCCTGCGCTTTGTCAATCGAGCATACGAGCAGCCGGATACGTACCGTGAGCAGCTCCACGTTGGCTAGCGACACACGAATGTCGCCGGCGACAACCAGGCCCTTGTCCAGCACACGGTCGAGGATGTCGACTAGGCTCGTCGCCCGTGGCTGACTGGAAGCGGTCCGCTCCAGGCTCACAGGAGATCACCCAACGGCCCCAGGTCGAGATTCAGATCTCCCTCCTCCAGGCCAAAGACGGCGCGTAGCTCGACCATCTTCGCCTCCAGCTCCATCAGGGCCAACCCCATTCGCTCGATCTCCTCCGCAGCGAGCCCGCCCCCTTCCATGCGTCGCACGGCCTGGCGCTCCAGGATTTGGCGCAGTAGCTCCACTAAGGTTAACACCAGACGCGCCAGCCCACGCTCGGGCGACTCGCCCGCATCTGCCTCCGTTCGCCCTGGCAGCCCTGCCAACAGCTCGGACGGGGACTGCTCTACCAGCATGTCCCGGACCACCGAGCCCAGAGCACCAGGTCGCGGGCCGACGGTCTTCGCGGCGACTGGCGGCTGGGCCACAACTGATCTGGCCGCCAGGGCCCCGCCGGTCGTGGTGGCCAGCGGTCCCGGCGCTCCCGCGCCCGGCTCGCGCTCGCGGAGCGTCTCTACCGACGACACCAGCAGGTTAAGCCCGAGGTACACGAGATCCACGCCCGCCAGCGACAGGGTAGTCTGGCCGACCAGCACCGCGCCTCGGTTGAGCAGGTGATCGACAGCGTCGACGAGCGCGAGGCGCTCCGTCAGCGGCTCTTCAAGCGGCGCCATAATCCTGCCCGACGAACGAGTATGGGGCCCACGGGCCGGTCAGCTGGACACTCACCCCTTGCGGCTCGTACGCGCGCGCCAGCTCGGCCGCGATTGCCCGGAACGCGTCGGCGGCGGTCGCATCGACCAACAAGGCCGCGCTCAGCATCAGCCGCGTCGGACCGGGCGCCGCCGCCCCCACAGCATTGCGTCGCGCCGCGGCACTTAGCGATTCGAGCCGGCCGAATATCGCGGCGAGCGCCTCCGCAGCCAGGCGATCGGCCGCCGCGGCGCGCAGCCGCTCGCGCCGCTTGCGGAGCAGGTAGGCCCGCCCGGGACTCGCCTGAGCGATCTCCGAGGCGAGCCGGCACAGCTCGTCGCTAGATTCGTTCACCGTGGCGAGCCAGCGTGCGTCGTCTCGGTACACCCTCAGCCCCCACTCGTACTTGCCACGCACCCGCTCCAGCAAGGTGCGAAACTCCTCCGCGCGCTCGCGGAGCAACGCCTCGACCCGCTCCGGCCCTCGGTAAACCGTGCCGAATGCCATCGGCACCAGGGCCGGCGCAGCCGGTAGCAGGGCACGGACCGCATCCTCGTGCTGTACGGCGAGCGGCGCCAACCGCGGGAGGTCGGTCAGCAGCGCGTTGAGCGGCTCTTCTTCGAACGTCGCGCTCGGCACGCGGCTCACGGCAGCCACGAGGTCTCCCACGGTGATCGGAAACAGCGGCTCGCGCGGGTCGAGTCCTGACACCGCGCGGTTCGCCAAGAGTCGCTCGCCCTCGGTCCCGGCCTCAACGATCCCGTATAGGTAGAGGAGTGCCGGTGCTCCAGTGAGTGTGACGTCTACCGCGCCGGCAGGCCGCTCTCCCGCATCGCGTGGCGAGCTTCCCCGGCGCCCGCCGATTGGGGTCATGGCGGCTCCTGCCCGCTGTAGGTGATCGCGGGCGAATCGGGTTCCGCCGATGGGCGGGCGAGCGACTGGCGGTACTCGCGGGCCGCCCGCAGGCGGGCCATGATGTCCGCCTCCTGCGCGGCGTAGTCTTGCTCGGTGATCTCCCCCTCGTCGAGGTGAAGCTGCAGCTCAAGTAATTCTTCGCGGATACGGGCCTCGTCGTATAGCTCGCGCTCCGCCATCTCCTCGATCCGGTTCAGTATGAAGCGGAATCCGGTCAGCGGCGCCGTGAGCGGAGCGGTGAGCAGCTTCAACAGCATCAGCCCGAGGTCCCTGCGCGCTCTAGCTTGAGGCGAATATTCACGAAGTTGTATGGCGGCCAGGGGCCAGTGTAAAGAAAGCGCAGCTTGCCCTCGTAGCGCTGGGCGATCTCCTGCACCTTCTGATCGAAGGCGCCCGCGCTGCTGCGCTCCACCAGGAAGGCGGCGTTCAGGATCATCTTGTCGCCAATGGGTTTGTTGTGCCGCGAGGCAATGGCGCAGTCGCGCAGGTGATCGTAGATCTCGCGGACGTATGCGTCCGACTTCTCACTCATCGCCTGTTCCACCAGGCGGCCAAGTTGCATGCGTGCGAAGTACGTGGAGGTCTGTCGGTTGGACATGATTTCGTCCTTCAACCGCCCGATCTCCTCGCTTTCGTCCTCGACCTCTTTCAGTACCGTCTCGGGCGTCCAGTTCACCTTCAGCCCGAACTCGATCTTGTCCTTCATCTTCTCCAGCACGTCGCGCAAGGCATCGGCCGTGTCCTTCAGGAACTCGACCACGTCCTCCTCAGTGCGAAACACCGTGCCGAAGCTCATCGGAATGACTGTGAACTCCTTCATCACCGTCTCATTGACGTGCTCGTAGGTCAGCGCGTTCTCCCTCGTCGGGTCGTAGACCATCACGGGGGTATCCGACACGACCGCCGCCAACCCGCCGTGATGGATGGTGTACACTTCATCGCCACGGCCGCCCATACCGATGTTCCCGAAACTGCGGGGCACGTCCGCCTCGATGATGCAATAGACCAGCTTGCCCTCGTCGGGGTCGCGCGCCGACGGACGCTCGTCAATAGCAGCCAGGAGCCCCTCCTCTTCCGCGGTCATCAGATCACCCCACGACAGAATAGCAGGTGTATAGGGCCCGGAGAACCACCCGGCCCGGCATGATACGCCCGGGGCCAAAAGGCAGGCCAGCGGCGTCGGCACGCCACGCGCAGTCTACGCGCGCAGCAAGATGTATGCCAATAAGATCCCGGGGCAGCAGCAGCGATATGCTTGACGCGCCCCCCCGTCGATGCCAAGCTATAGGCACCATTGGCGGCTCAACTCTTCGGCCGCAACACGGGCCCCAACCTCGCGACCACCTCTGACAGAAAGGCTGCGCTACCCATGCATGTTACCCTTCGCATGGCCGCCGTGCTGGCCGCAAGCCTGGCGCTCGTCTCCGGTGCCTTCACGCCGTTCACACCGCGAGCGCTGGCAGCACCGGTGGGTCAGTTCGACTACCAGGGACGCGCCGCGCAACGCTTCGAGGCGGGCGACTTCCAGGGCGCCGTCGACGACTACACCCGCGCCATCCAAGGCAACCGCAACAACGACCGCAGTCGCGCCGACGCGTACGTGGGACGGGGCAATGCGCTCGCGCGGCTCGGCAACCTCACCGCCG
This sequence comes from Chloroflexota bacterium, assembly GCA_035293805.1. Taxonomy (GTDB): domain Bacteria; phylum Chloroflexota; class UBA6077; order UBA6077; family JAJPHF01; genus JAJPHF01. Next base: position 25,895 of record DATGMD010000002.1, read on the forward strand.
CCATCGACGACTTCACCCACTCCCTGCTGTTCGCCAACACGCCGGAGGCGTACGTCGGACGGGCCGATGCGCGGGCGCGGCAGGGCGACGTGCAGGGTGCGATGGACGACTACGCGACGGCGCTGCGCCTGACCGCCAATAGCCCGGCGGCCGCCGACGTGTACAGCGCTCGCGCTACCATGCGGGCCGCACGCGGCGATACGGCTGGGGCGCTCGACGACTTGGCGCAGGCGATCCGCCTCCGCCCGACCGCCGATCTCTATACGACTCGCGCGGACCTGCGGATGAAGGCCGGCGACCGCGAGGGCGCGATGCAGGACCTGGCACAGGCCATCGCCATCAACCCCAACTCGGTGGACGCGCTCAGCGCACAGGCCGGCGCGCTCGCGGACAGCGGCAACCCGCAGGCGGCCATCGAGTACTTCAATCGCGTCCTGGCGATCGATCCCCGCGCGGTGGATGCCTACAGCGGCCGAGGCTACGCCCGCTCGGCGCTCGGCGATACGAACGGCGCCATCGAGGATTTCAGCCTGGTCTTGCAGCTGAATCCCAACGCGGCGGACGCTTACAGCGGCCGCGCCTACGCGCGCTCCAGCGCGGGCGACGTGGCCGGCGCCATCGACGACTTCACCCGGGCCATCCAACTCAATCCCAACCTCGCCGATGCCTACCTGGGGCGCGCCTACGCGCGCATTACAGAGAATGACACCACGGGCGCCATTGACGATTTTTCTCAGGCCATTAGTCTCAATCCGAACCTGGTCGACGCTTACGACGGCCGCGGCAACGCGCGCGCCAGCAGCGGGGATGCGCAAGGCGCCCTTGAGGATTTCACGCAGATCATCCGGCTCCGGCCCACTGCTGCCGCCTACAGCAGCCGCGCCTACGCGAACGCAACGCTCGGCAACCCGCAGGCGGCCATCGACGACTTCACGCAGGCCATCCAGCTCGATCCGCGGCTCGCCGATGCCTACAGCGGCCGCGCGTACGCTCGCGTGGCGATGGGTGACACGCGGGGCGCAATCGACGACTTCAGCCAGGCGCTGGCGATCGACGACACCCTGGCCGATGTATACATGGGCCGGGGCTACGCGCGCGGCGAGCTGGGCGACCGCGCCGGCGCCCGCGCCGACATGCAGCGCGCAGCCGATCTCTTCGCGGCGCAGGGCAAGCCCGACCAGGCCCGGGACGCGCGCAACGCCATCGACGACTTCGCGGACGACGAAGAGTAACCGACGTGCCCTCGACCCCTCCTCGCGGCATGGAATGGGGTGGACCGGAACGACACATCGCAGTCCACTACCCAAGCCGCGCTCAACCGAGCGGGGGCAACGGCCCCGGCGCCGTCTGCCCCCCTTCCTTACACAACGGCGACGTGGCGGCCTTCGCACCGGCTAAGCCGGCTCCCCGCTTGCCTCGGAGGGAAGAGGGGCCGGGGGAGTCCGGTACGCCTCGTCGAGCAACTCGACGAGATGGCGGACGCGGATAGGGCTGCCGATCTCGGCCAGACCCGCTTGGAGCTGGAGCATGCAGCCGGGATTGGCCGAGACGATGACCTCAGGTGTCATGTCGAGGGCATTGGCGAGCTTGCGCCGGCGGAGGTCGCCGGACAGGCCCGGATTGGTGAGATTGTAGATGCCCGCGCTACCACAGCACAGGTCGGATTCAGCCATCTCCACGAGCTGCACGCCGGGGATCGCCCGCAAGAGCTGGCGCGGCTGGGTCTTGATGCCCTGCGCGTGGACGAGGTGACACGGCTCCTGGTAGGTGACCCGCAGGTCGAGCCGGCCGGGCGGCGGGACGAGATCGAGCGCGGCCAGGTACTCGGTCACGTCCTTGACCTTGGCGGCCATGGCCGCGGCGCGCTCGGCGTAGGCCGGGTCGTCGGCGAGCAGGTGGCCGTACTCCTTGAGCGCGGCGCCGCAGCCGGCGGCATTCACGACGATCGCCTCGACGTCGAGCCGCTCGAACGCCTCGACGTTGCGCCGCATGAGCGCACGGCCGTCGTCCAAGAGGCCCGCGTGGACGTGCAGCGCGCCGCAGCAGCCCTGGCCGGGCGGGGCGACGACCTCGCAGCCGTTCGCCGCCAGCACGCGGGCCGTCGCACGGTCGATCTCCGCGTAGGCGGTGCTCATCACGCAGCCGGCGAACAACGCGACGCGCCGCTGCGCTGTCCCCGTGGGCATCCAGGTCTGGCCCTTAGGCACCAGGAACTGGCGGTCGATGGCGGGCAGCATCCGCTCGCGCTCGGCCAGGCCGGCGACGCGCAATAGGCCGGTGGCGCGGGCGAGCCGTTGCAGCCCCGTGCGCTGGTACAGGCGCAGCAGCCCGGCGAACAGCCGAAAGCGCGGCATCGAGGCGAAGAGACCGCCGAAGACCACCCGCCTAAGCAGGCGCTGCGACCACGGTCGCGGCGTCGCGCGCTCGATCTGGGCGCGGGCCGCCTCGACGAGCTGGCCGTACTGCACGCCGGAGGGGCACACCGCCTCGCAGGCACGGCAGTCGAGGCACTGGTACATCTGCTCACGGAAGACTGGCGAGTCGAGACCGATGCGCCCTTCGGCCACCTGGCGGATCAGGTGGATGCGGCCCCGCGGCGAGGACGGCTCGACGTAGCGCTCGCGGTACGTCGGACAGTTTGGCAGGCACAGTCCGCAGTGGACGCACGTCTGCAGGATGTTGTCGGACGGCACGTCGGGTGACGTGAAGCCCGCTCGAGGAGGCGCTGCGGTCGTGTCCACGGCTCTTACCGCCTGCGAGGCTGGGATGCGCCTGGGCCACCGCCAGGGGCCAGGCGCTCGGCGCGGCAGGGCGCCCGGGCTAGATGCGGCCCACGTAGCGCCCGGGGTTCAGGATGCCACTGGGGTCAAAGCGCGCCTTTAGCTCGCGCATGACCGCGAGCCCCGCCGGCTCGCGGCCCCACAGCGGCAGGTTCTCCTTCGCCACCGTGGGGCAGGAGAGCACGACCGACTGCCCCCAGCGACGCACCAGCTCGGTCTGCAGCGCCCAGAGCGCCCAGGCGAACACCGCGGGCAGCGCGTCCTCCGGCTGCCCCACGCGCAGGTAGATGATACCAGAGCCCGCGTCGGCGAACTGGAGGCAGCGGAGGTCCACCTGGCCCGCCACCTCGGCCACGCCCGCCATTACCGCCGGCAGGTCGCTGGGCACGACGCTGAGCTTGAGCAATGCGCTGTTGCGCGGGTCGGCGTCGAGCGTCTGAAACGCCAGCAGGCCGTCCCAGAAGGTTGCCGCAGCATCGGCCGCCAGCGCGCGCGCGTCGGCGGCGCCCCAGACCCCGGCGCGGCTGCAGACTTCGCGGACCTGGCGCGCGGTCGTCACCTCGGCGCCCTCGAAGCGTGCGGCCAGCGCGGCGCCGGCAGTGCCCGGGCTGCCGCTGGCCGACGGACGCACGCCCAGGCCGCCGGCGACGACGCCGTCGAGCACGACCACGGCGCAGGGCAGTAGCTGCGACGCGAGCAGCGACTCGGCGGCGACGAGCGCGGCGTCGAGCGCGGCGAAGCTGAGCACGGCGGTGCCGTCGGCCGGCGGGCGCGGCGAGAGCTTGAAGTTCAGCTCGACGATCACGGCCAGCGTGCCGAGCGAGCCGACGTACAGCTTCATCATGTCGTAGCCGGAGACGTTCTTCACGACCATGCCGCCGCCGCGCGTGAGCGTGCCGTCGGGGTGAGCCGCGCGCACGCCGATGAGCGCGTCGCGGGCGGTGCCGTAGCGGAAGCGACGCGGGCCGGAAAGGTTGGCGGCGACGAGGCCGCCGAGCGTCGCCGTTTCGGGCCGCGGGCAGTCGAGCGCGAGCCGCTGGCCGTGAGCCGCGAGTACCGCGTCGAGTGCGGCGAAGCTGACGCCCGCCTGGACCGCTAGCGTGAGGTCGGCGGGCTCGTAGGCGACAACCTGGCTCAGCCGGCGCAGGTCGAGCGCGAGGTCGGCGGCGCGGGGCGGATAGCCGAGCGCCATCGCCGTGCCGCCGCCCCAGGGGATCACGGCGGCGCCGGCCTCGTTCGCCAGCGCCAGCACTGCGACCACTTCCTCTGCGCTGCCGGGCGCGGCGACCAGCGCGGGCGTCAGATCGTCGACACGGTATGCCGCGCACCGCTCGCCGGCGTACACCCAATCGGCGCCCAGCGCGTCCACCAAGCGTCGCTGGAGCGCGACCGCCGCGTCAGGTGCGAGGGGCCGTGGGCTGAGGGCCGGGGGCCAGAGACTATCGTCTCCCGCTGGCCCCTGCCCCCCGCCCGCAGGTCGCTGCGCCGGGCCTTGCGCCTCAGTGGCCATATTCGGCCAGCAGCGCCGCGTGGCGGCTGTCCTGGCGCACTTCGCGCACCTCCGCGCAGGACACGCGGCTGGGGAAGATCTTGTCCGGGTTGAACAGGTCGCGCGGGTTGAAGCTGCCCTTCAGCCGCGCCATCGCCGCCAGGTCGTCGGCCGTGAAGATCAGCGCCATCTGCTCCTTCTTCTCCAGGCCGATGCCGTGCTCGCCCGAGATCGTGCCGCCCATGTCGATGCAGGTCTGGAGGATCTCCACGCCGGCGCGCAGCACGCGCTCGACGGCCCCTTGGTCGCGGCGGTCGAACAGGATCAGCGGGTGCAGGTTGCCGTCGCCCGCGTGGAAGACGTTGGCGATGCGCAGGTCGTACTCGCGGCTCACCGCCTCGACGCGCGCCAGCGTGGCGGGCAGCTTCGTGCGCGGCACGACGCCGTCCTGCATGTAGTAGCTGGGGGCCAGCCGGCCCATCGCGCCGAACGCCATCTTGCGAGCGTTCCACAACGCCGCCCGCTCCTCGGCGGTGGCCGCGACGCGCACGCTGCGGGCCGCATTGTCGCGACAGATGGCGGCGATGCGCTCGATGGCGAGGTCCAGGCCCTCGCCGAGCCCGTCGACCTCGATCAGCAGCACGGCGCCCACGTCGGGCGGGAAGCCGACGTGGTACGCCTCCTCGACGGCCTGGCAGACGAGCCGGTCCATCATCTCCATCGCGGCCGGCACGATCCCCTGGGCGATCACCGCCGAGACGGTGTTCGAGGCGTCAACCACGTTGTCGAACTGGGCGAGCAGCACGCGCACCGCCTCGGGCAGGCGCGTCAGGCGCAACAGCGCCTTGGTGACGATGCCCAGGGTGCCCTCGGAGCCGACGATCACGCCGGTGAGATCGTAGCCGGGCGTGTCGAGCCCCGGGCCGCCCGTCCAGACTAACTCGCCGCTCGGCAGCACCACCTCCAGCGCTAGCACGTGGTTCGTGGTCACGCCATAGGCCAGACAGTGCGGCCCGCCGGAGTTCTCGGCCACGTTGCCGCCGATCGTGCAGGCTTTCTGGCTGGAGGGGTCGGGCACGTAGTAGTAGCCGTGCGGGCTCGTGGCCATGGAGAGGTCGAGGTTGATGACGCCGGGCTCGACCAGCGCGCGGCGGTTGCGGTAGTCCAGCTCCAGGATACGGTTCATGCGGGTCATGGCGACCTGGATGCCGCCGCGCTTGGCAACCGCGCCGCCCGACAGTCCCGTGCCGGCGCCGCGCGGCACGATCGGCACGTCGGCCTCGTTCGCCAGGCGGACGATCTCGACGACCTGCTCGGCGCGCGTGGGCAGCACGACAACCGAGGGCTCGTGGACGTCGAAGGCGCCGTCGTACTCGTAGATGGCCAGCTCGTCCGGCCGGTGCACGACGCCATCCGGCCCCAGGACCTGCTGCAGCCGCGCGACCAGCTCAGTGCGCTCCATCGCTCTGCTCTCTCTGCCGTGTAGCGCCCCCGGACGCCTCTCTGGGGGCACCATAGCACGCTTTGGCCCGTGGAGACGAGCCACATAGCCCAATCGGGTGTTTCCCGCGGTTCGGCGTCGCGTGGTCGGGGCGCGGCCCGACCGGACGTGAGACCCCGAGTGCGGGGTGCGCAAGTTTATCCGAGGAACGGTCAAACGATGCTCCTTTACCAGTCGGTTAAGTGCTAGGCCGGGCGCGGGTCTGCGCGCGCTGGTCGGGCGCGGAAGGTCGCATCGTTTGCCCCGTACGATAATCCTCCGATGGCTCGCGGCGGGCCGGGCCGGCGGGGGCGTGCCCCGGGCATGGGCGCGGGCGGCGAGCGCGGTGGGATGCGTGTACGGGCAGGGACGGCGACCACGTCGCGCGAGGTAGCGGGCGCTCTCCGGCGCGCCTCGCGGCCGGATATTGGCTGGGTGACAGCCGGGCATGGCGCAGCAAGCAGCGCGTCTACAAGATAATGCATTGGCACGGGGCGGTCGTCCGGCGAAGATAGGCGCAACGGGATGTGGGCCGGCGGCGTGCCAACCGGGGCGCGCCCTCACCCCCGCCCTCTCCCAGGGGGAGAGGGGGAGGAACCGGCCCTCACCCCAGCCCTCTCCCAGGGGGAGAGGGGGAGGGACGGGAGGGACTCCCTCACCCTAGCCCCCTCAGAAGGGGCGAGGAAGGAGGGGAATCCCAGAGGTGGAATCGGTACGCGAGCGTGTTCGGTTGGCCGGGGTCACTGACGTACTCATTCCGCCAGCGGGCCGACGAGGGCCGCGAGGTCGGCGGTGGCGATGGCACCGGGGCGGAGGACGCGGGGCGGGCTGCTGGCGAGGTCGAGCACGGTGGAGTCGCGACCGCCGGGCGACGGGCCGGCGTCGATGAGGACCGCGTAGCCCGTGGGTAGCTGGGCTTGCACGGCCGCGGCGGTGGTACAGCTTGGCTGGCCCGAGCGGTTGGCGCTGGTGGTGGCGAGCGGGGCGCCCAGCGCCCGGATGAGCGCGAGGGGCACCGGGTGGTCGGGCATGCGGAGCGCGAGGGTGCCGGGCTCGCGCGCGGTCGGCAGGACGAGCGTCAGGCCGCCGGGCCAGAAGCGCGCCATCAGGCGCTCGGCGAGCGGGGAGACGACGCAGATCGTCGCGGCCTGGGCGGCGCTCTCGACGAGCAGCGGCAGCGCTTTCTCGGCCGGCCGCTCTTTGACGGTGTAGACGCGCGCGATGGCGTCGGGGAGGTCGGGGTGCGCGGCCAGGCCGTAGACCGTGTCGGTGGGCAGCACGACGAGGTCGCCACGGCGCAGCGCGGCGACGGCCGCCGCCAGCGCGGGGGCCTGCGCCGCCGCGTCACCCGGCCAGACGAAACACTGAGGGCTGCTTGCTGTGGGGGTGCTGCTTGCTGCGCCCTGCCCGGTCGCTGTCGCGACTGGCGCGGGCTGGCGGCTTGCCGCGCGCTCCCGGTCCGCGCCTCCGGGCGGTGTAGGGGCGTCGCTTGCTGCGCCGTGCTGTGGGGAAGGTGCTTGCGGCGCTCGGTCCGGTGCGGAGCGCGGGGTGGGATCGTGGGGCGGCTGCTGGCTCATCAGCTAGTCCTCACGCGCAGTACGCGGTCGTGGCCGGCCAGGTCCGTCACGACTGCCACGTCCGCGCCGGGCAGTCGTCGCGCGGCCTCGGCCCGCAGGGCGGCGCCCTGGTCGTTGCCGATCTCGAGAAGCAGCAAGCCGCCGGGCGCCAGGCGGGTGGCCGCCTCGGCGAGCAGGCGGCGATTCAGCGCCAAGCCGTCTGGGCCGCCGTCGAGGGCCAGGCGGGGCTCGTGGCGCGCGACCTCGGGCATCAACGCGTCGATCGCGGCGGTCGGGATGTAGGGCAGGTTGGCGACGACGAGGCCGAGCGGGCCGACCACGCCGCCCAGCAGGTCGGCGGCAAGGAGGGACACGCGGTCCGCAACGGCGTGGCGCGCGGCGTTCGTCGCGGCCACGGCAAGCGCCGCCGGCGAGCGGTCGGTCGCGACCAGGCGGAGGCCCGGCCGCTCGGCGGCGAGCGTCACCGCCAGCGCGCCGCTGCCGGTGCCCAGGTCGGCGGCCCAGCCGGGCGCGGCCTGCCCGCGCAGGTGGTCAAGGGCGATCTCAATCAACAGCTCCGTCTCGGGGCGGGGCACCAGCACGTCGGGCGTGACCAGGAAGTCGCGGCCATAGAACTCGCGGGTGCCGAGCAGGTAGGCGAGCGGCACGCGCTGCGCGCGTCGGGCGACCCAGGCGGCATACTGGCCCGCCTCGGCGCCGGTTAGCGCGCGCTCGGGGTGCGCAAGCAGGCTGGCCTTGCTCGCATGGAGGGTGGCCGCCAGCAGGAGCAGCGCGTCGAGCGCGGGGGACGGCACCGCCGCAGCACGCAGCGCCCGCTTGGCCCAGGACAATGCGGCATCGACCGTGACGCCGTCCGGCAGCGTCGCATCGAGGACGAGCGGCGGGGCCGGAGTCGCGGGGAGCGGCGGGGCGTTCATGCTGGCCCCGCTACTCGGTCGTGCCGCCATTGGCCAGGATCAGCGGCTCGATGAGGGGGTCGAGGTCGCCGGCCATCAGGCGGTCGAGGTTGTGCAGGGTCAGGCCGATGCGGTGGTCGGTCACGCGGTTCTGCGGAAAGTTGTAGGTGCGGATCTTCTCAGCCCGCTCGCCCGTGCCCACCTGCGCGCGGCGCGCCTCGGCCTGCTCGGCGTGGGCGCGCTGCTGCTCCAGGTCGTACAGCCGCGCCCGCAGCACGGACATGGCGCGCACCTTGTTCTTGAGCTGCGACTTCTCGTCCTGGCAGGTGACGACGAGGCCGGTGGGCAGATGGGTGATGCGCACCGCCGAATCAGTGGTGTTCACGCTCTGGCCGCCGTGGCCGCTAGAGCGGTAGACGTCGATGCGCAGATCGGCCTCGTTGACGTCGATCTCTACCTCGTCGACCTCGGGGAGCACCGCCACCGTCGCGGTCGAGGTATGGATGCGGCCGCTTGCCTCGGTGGCTGGCACGCGCTGCACGCGGTGAACGCCGCTCTCGTACTTCAGGCGGCTGTAGGCGCCGCGGCCGGCCACCTCGAAGACGACTTCCTTGAAGCCCCCGAGGTCAGTCTCGCTGGTGTTCAGCACCTCCACCTTCCAGCGGCGCGCCTCGGCGTAGCGCACGTACATGCGGAACAGGTCGGCGGCGAACAGGCTCGCCTCCTCGCCGCCGGTGCCCGCGCGGATCTCCACGATCACGTCGCGCGTGTCGTTCGGGTCACGCGGCCGCAGCAGGTCGGCGAGCTGGGCCAGCAGGTCGGCGCGGCGGCGGCCGAGCGTCTCAGCCTCCTCCTGGGCCAGGGCGCGCAGCTCCTCGTCGGCGCCGTCGGCGAGCAAGGCGCGCGCCTCGGCCAGCTGGGCCTCCACGGCCTGCAGCTCGTGATAGGCGGCGACTGGCTCCTGCAGCTCGGCCTGCTCCCGTCCGAGCGCCCGCATGCGGCGCGCGTCGGTCAGCACGTCGGGCTGGCTCATCTCTTCCGTTAGCGCGGTGTAGCGCCGCGCCATGTCGTCCAGGCGCTGGAGCAGCGCGTCTTCGGTCATTACCACGGGGATTCTCCACGGCGAGTTGTCAGCGGTCAGCCATCAGGCTTCAGTCCGTCCAAGCGACGGACTCGGAGGCATTCAGGCTGCGGCTACCCGCCTGTCAGTCGGCCGGGCACGTCGCCCAGCGGCACGCGCTCCTGCCCGCCGGTCGCCATGTCCTTCAGCGTCGCCGCGCCCGCCGCGAGCTCGTCTTCGCCGAGGATGACGGTCCAGGCCGCGCCCGCCGTCCCCGCCTGACGCAGCTGCGCCCGGAACGACCGGTTGCCCGTCGCCACCAGCGTGGCCACGCCGCGGCGGCGCAGCGCATCGGCCAGCGCCACGGCCTTCTCGCGCGCTGGCTCGCCGGCGTGGACGATGAAGGCGTGCGGCGGCGGGGCGGGCGGCACGGGAACCTCTTGCTGCTTCAGGTTCAGGATGATGCGCTCGATGCCCGTGGCAAAGCCGATGGCGGGCGTCGGCCGACCGCCCAGCTGCTCGGCCAGACCGTCGTAGCGGCCGCCGCCGCCGAGCGCAGACTGCGCGCCCACCTCGGCCGGCCACACCTCGAAGACCGTCTTCGTGTAGTAGTCTAGTCCGCGCACGAGGCGTGAATTGACCTCGAAAGCGATGTCGAGGTCCGTCAGGTAGCGCTGGACGGCGGCGAAGTGCTCGGCGCACTCCGCGCAGAGCGCGTCCAGCAGCCGCGGCGCGCCGGCGATGGCGGGCTGGCACGAGGCGTTCTTGCAGTCGAGCAGGCGCAGCGGGTTCGTCTCCAGACGGCGCCGGCAGTCGCCGCACAGCTCGTCCACACGGCCGCGGTAGTAGGCTTTGAGCTGCTCCAGGTAGGCCGGGCGGCAGTTCAGGTCGCCAATGCTGTTGAGCTGCAGCGTGAGCCCGCGCAGGCCCAGCGTCTCGTAAAAGCGCCACAGCAGCGCGATCATCTCGGCGTCCACGAGCGGGTCCATCTCGCCGATGGCCTCGCAGTCCCACTGGTGGAACTCGCGGTAACGGCCGCGCTGCGGGCGATCGTAGCGGAAGCAGTTTACGAAGGTGAAGAGCCGTACCGGCTGCGGGCGGGACGCCATGCCGTGCTCTAGATAAGCCCGCACGACCGAGGCCGTGCCCTCGGGGCGCAGCGTCAGGTCGCCGCCGCCCTTGTCCTGGAAGGAGTACATCTCCTTCTCGACGATGTCGGTGCCGCCACCGACACCGCGCAGGAACAGCCCGGTATCCTCGAAGGTCGGCGTGCGAATCTCGGCGTAGCCGTAGAGCCCTGCCTGCCGACGGGCCGCGCGCTCGACGTAGTCCCAGTAAGCGGCCTCCTCGGGCAGGATGTCCTGGGTGCCACGCGGCGCCTGGTACACGGGCGAAAGACCTCCGCAACTGCCATACAGATCAGCGGCCGACCGGCCAAGGACGAGACGCGGGGAACGCCGCCCGCCACCACTCACCACCGGGGCGGGTATTGAGGAGCAGGGGGCAGCCACAACCGATCGCGGATCGCGCAGGAATTATAACATGGCGGTCGCCGCGCCCTGGCCGGAGGTACACGTGCGCTACGCGGTTCGTGTCCACCCACGCGCGGCTCGCGAGCGCCTGGCGCTGCACGAGGACGACGCGCTCGAGGCCTGGGTGACAGCACCGGCCGTGGAAGGCCGCGCGAACGCGGCGCTGCTGGCGCTGCTGGCCGCGCGACTGCGGCTGCGCCGCCGCGAGGTGACGCTGCTGCGGGGCGAGCGCGGGCGGGAGAAGCTGGTCGAGCTGCCCCTGGACCCGGCCGCCGTGCGGCGGGCGCTGGACGCCGACTGAGCGCCCGGCGAGCGGGCGGCCGGGGCGCGGAGAGGCGACAGGAAACCAGAAGGGAGCCCCGCTTTCGCGGGGCTCCCTTCGCGCCAGACCATGCACTCGCGGACTGGCAGTCGGGCCAGCCGAGAGCGTTGGCGGTGATGCCTTATTGACCCGAGTCCTGTGAGCCACCCGGGAACGGGAAGCCGGGCACGGGCACCGGGAAGCCAGACGGCACCGGGACCGGCGCCGCGACGTTGACCGGCACGGGCACCGGGTTCGCGACCGGCGCGGCCACGGGCACCGGGTTGGGCACCGGCGCCGCGACGTTGACCGGCACCGGGACCGGGTTCGCCACCGGCGCGGCCACGGGCACACTCACGGGCACGGCGACCGGGTTGGCGACCGGCTGCGGGATGTTCACCGGGACCGCCACCGGGTTCGCCACCGGCGCCGGCACGTCGACCGGCACCGCGACCGGGTTGGCGACGGGCTGCGGCACGTCCACCGGGACCGGCACGTAGCGCGTCACCTGGACCGGCACCTCGACGTCAACCGGCCGCGCCACATAGCGCGGCACGTCGACCGGCACCTCGACGGGCCGAGCGACGCGGACCGGCACGTCGACCTCGACCGGCCGCGGCACGGGCACCGCCACCGGCACGTCGACCGGCACCGCGACCGGGTTCGGCACGGGCACCGGAATCGGGTTGGCGACGGGCTGCGGCACGGGCACCGGGACTGCTACCGGGTTGGCGACCGGCTGCGGCACGTCCACGGGCACCGCAATCGGGTTGGCGACGGGCACGGGCGCCGGGACGGGCACGGCGACCGGCTGCGGCACGTCGACCGGCACGGCGACCGGGTTGGCGACCGGCTGCGGGATGTTCACCGGGACCGCCACCGGGTTCGCCACCGGCGCCGGCACGTCGACCGGCACCGCGACCGGGTTCGCCACGGGCACGGGCGCCGGGACGCTGACCGGGACTGGTTGTGGTACGTCGACCGGGACCGCCACCGGGTTGGCGACGGGCACGGGCGCCGGGACGCCGACCGGCTGGGGCACGGCTACCGGCTGGGGCACGGCCACCGGCGCCGGCACCCCGACGGGCACCGGGTCTGGCACCGGCACCCCGACCGGCGCTGGGACCGGCACTTGATCGACCGTGCCATCCGGGGGCGCGATTTGGTCTTGGATCTCTTCATCCGCCGCCAGAGCCGGCACCGCGGCAGTGATGAGGAGACCGGCGACAAGCGCCGTAACGATTGGGCCTCGCGGCATGTTCCCTCCCCTCCCAGAGTTACGTCTACGCGTCGACTGCCCCTCCTCATTCATAAAGGCTCGCGGCTAGCGTGGCCCGAACCACCCATTAGCATGGTGCGAGGCCACTAGGCCCGCTCACAAGTTACCAAACTCGCGGCAACTATGCTAGAGGACGGCCCCCTTAAATGCGGTGACACAACCCCATCACAACCGGCGGGAGGAAGCTCACCGCATCGTCCGGAGCACCGTGTCCAGCATCTGCTGGACCGCCTGAAGCAGCAGTATGGCCACGATTGGCGTTATGTCGATCATGCCAATGGTCGGTATCACGCGACGCAGCGGTGCGAGTATTGGCTCGGTCACGTCGTTGAGAATCCGCACGAGGGGATTGCTCGGGCTGAGACTGAACCAGGACAGCAACGCCCGCGCGATGACCGCAAAGACGAGCACCGTGAACAGCAGGTGCACGAATTGGACGAGCCAGAGCGTCCACGCCATTACACCGCACCCCTGACGTCGTGCTTCATCCCGCGTTCTCGGGCATCAGGTCGGCAGCGCGAGCACTCCGGTCGGCGGTGCGGCACTGGTTACGCAAGTTCCGTGCCAGCCGGCCGCTCAGGGTCGCTCGCCGAAGAGCGCCCGGCCGATACGGACCATCGTCGCTCCCTCCTCGATCGCCAGCTCGAAATCGTCGGTCATCCCCATCGACAGGTGGCGCCAATCGACGGTGGGGTAACGGCCGGCCAGATCGTCGCGCAGCGTCCGGAGGCGCTGATACACGGCTCGCGTGTCCGTCGCGGACAGGCCCGGCGCCGGCACCGTCATCAGGCCCGCCAGCTCCAGTGCGGGCAGGCCGAGCACGGCCTCCACGACCGGGTAGACGGCCTCGGGCGCCAGCCCCGTGCGCTCGGGCAGCCCGGTGTAGTCCACCTCGAGCAGGACGGTCGGGCGCTTGCTACGGGCCGCCGCGTGCCGCGCCAGCGCTCGGGCTAGCCGCTCGCTATCAAGCGACTGGATTATATCGAAAAGCTCGACGGCCGTCTTGGCTTTGTTCGTCTGCAAGTGGCCGATCAGGTGCCAGCGCACGCGAGCCGGCGCACCGGACGGCGTTCCGTCGTCGCCGGCTGCGCGCTCGGCCGCGGGGCTGCCCGCTTGGCGCAGCGCCGCCTGCTTGGCTTCGGCCTCCTGGACGTAGTTCTCGCCGAAGTCCCGCAGGCCGGCGGCGAGCGCCGCGGCGAGGCGCGCCGGCTCCACGGTCTTGCTCGCCCCGACCAGGACGATCGCGTCGGGCGCGCGGCCCGCGCGCGCGGCCGCGCGCGCGATCCGCGCGCGCACCTGCTCCAGGCGCGTCGCCACCGTCTCCTGTGCCGTCATGCGCGCACCCCCGCCGCCACGCCGAAGCGCCCGGCGGGCAGGCCGAGCGCCCGGTGCGAATAGAACGTCGCCGGATCGCAGCAGGTGCAGCGCGCGGCCGCGGCGACCTGAGCGGGCGGCACACCCGCCGCGACGAGCTGCTGGCGATTCGCGGCTTCGAGATCGAGATAGGCGCGGCCGCCGCTGCTCGGGCGCACGATGGCCGCCGCGTTGGGGACCGCCCGCTCGACGGCCGCCACCACCTCCGGCCCCACCTCGTAGCAGCACGCGCCGATCGCCGGACCGATGCCCGCCCAGAGGTCCGCGGGCCGCGTGCCCGCCGCGGCAGCGAGCGCCCGCACGGCCGTGCCCGCCACGTCCTGCGCCGTGCCGCGCCAGCCCGCGTGCGCCACCGCGACCCAGCGCCGCCGCGGGTCCCAGAGGATCAGGGGGGTGCAGTCGGCGAACTTCAGCAGCAGCAGGTGGCCGGGCGTGCTCGTGAGCAGGATGTCGTACGGCTCGCGCTCGGTGGCGGCGGGCGTCTCGTGCGCCCCGACCGCGCGCCAGGCAGCGCCGTGAACCTGGCGCGCGCCGAACACGGCCGAGGGATCCGCGCCAAGCGCCGCGGCGATGCGACGGCGGTTCTCCTGCACGCGCTCGCGCTCGTCGCCCACGGCCAAGCTCACGTTCAGGCTAGCGTAAGGCGCCTCGCTGACGCCGCCCGCGCGGGTGAAGACCCCGTGTACCAGGCCCGGCAGCGCGGCCAGCGCGGGGAACTGGAGGTACGGGACGAGCGCGGCGTCAGCGACGGTCGCGGAAGTGTTTACGCAGGAAACTGGGCACCTCCAGGTCCTCGTCGACGTAGGGGCTGGGGGCAGGTGGCGGCTCCGCCAGCTCGCGCTGGCGCTCGAGCGCGCGCAGGGCCGGCGACCGGAGCCGCTCGGCGATCGGCGAGGCGGCCTTGGGCTCGGTGCGGCCGTCGAAGCCGGTCGCGATGACCGTCAGCTTGACCTCGTCCTGCATGCGCGGATCGACGACCGCGCCGAAGATGATGTTCGCCTCGGGATCGGCGGCCTCGCGGATGACCTCCGCGGCCTCGTTGATCTCGTTGAGCGTCAGGTCGGTGCCGCCGGTGATGTTGAGCAGCACGCCGCGGGCGCCCTCCATCGACAGATCGAGCAGCGGGCTGGAGATGGCCATGCGGGCCGCGTCGGCCGCCCGCGATTCACCTGAGCCGCGACCGATCGCCATGAGGGCGGAGCCGGCCTCGGACATGATGGTCTTGACGTCGGCGAAGTCGAGGTTGATCAGGCCCGGCTCGGTGATCAGCTCGGAGATGCCCTGGATGCCTTGGCGCAGCACATCGTCCACGATCATAAAGGCCGTCTCGACCGAGGTGCGCTTCTCGACGACCTGGAGGAGCCGCTCGTTGGGGATGGTGATCAGCGTGTTCACCTTCTCCTTGAGGCGGGCCAGGCCCTGCTCGGCCGCCTGGCGGCGGCGGGCGCCCTCGAAGGCGAACGGCTTGGTGACGACGCCGACGGTGAGCGCGCCGCAGTTCTGGGCGATCTCGGCCACCACGGGGGAGGCCCCGGTGCCGGTGCCGCCGCCCATGCCGGCCGCGATGAACACCATGTCGGCGGCGCTGCACAAGTGGAACAGCTCCTCCGCGCTCTCCTCGGCGGCCCGCTCGCCCACGCTGGGGTTGCCGCCCGCGCCCAGCCCACGCGTCAGCTTCTCACCGATCCCGATGCGCGTCGGCGCCTCCGAGCGGTGGAGGGCCTGCAAATCCGTATTCACGGCCGCGAACTCGATGCCGCGCACGCCGGCCTGGATCATGCGGTTCACGGCGTTACTGCCGCCGCCGCCACAGCCGATTACCAGGATGCGAGCGGTGCCCTGCTGGTTCCGCTCGTACTCACCGCCAACGGACACTACTCCCTCCCTCTAGCTGTCAGTGGTCAGTTGTCAGTAGTCAGCGCTTCGTACTCAGCAATAAGCTTGGCTACCGTCTCCCAGGCTTGCTGATGGCTGACCACTGATAGCTGATAGCTATTCCGGCAACAACGCGCGCAGCCAGTGGCTGATGGCGCCGAGCGCCCCCCCTACCAGTTTACGGTGCGGTGCGGCCGAGGGCTCCTCGGTTTGCACGCTGCCCCAGCGCAGCAGGCCCACCGCGGCCGCCGCGGCCGGGGTGCCCAGCGCGTCGGTCAGGCCGGTCACGCCCTGCGGGACCCCCACGCGCACGGCGCCCGGGAAGACCACGCCGGCTAGCTCGCGAATGCCGCGCAACTGAGCCGTGCCGCCGGTGAGCACCACCCCCGCCGGCAGGCTCGTATCGTACCCCGCGCGCCGCAACTCGGTGTACACCAACTCGAACGTCTCGGCTAGCCGCGCCTCGAGAATCTCGCTCACCATGCGCTCGGACACCTGGCGACCGCGGCCGTCGCTCGGCGTGGTGCCGTTGAGCGCGCGGTCTTCGTCGATCGCGCTGGCGAGCGCGCAGCCGTAGCGCAGCTTGATCTCCTCGGCGGTGTGGAACGGCACGCGCAAGCCGATGGCGATGTCGTTGGTCAGGTGGTAGCCGCCCACCGGCAACACGAGCGCGTGGCTGATACTGCCGTCCACGAACACCGCCGCGCTGGTCGTGCCGCCGCCCACGTCCACGAGCAGCACGCCCAGGTCCTTCTCGGCCTCCGTGAGCACCGCCTCGCCAGCCGCCAGCCCTTGCAGCACCAGGGCGTCCACGCCGACGCCCACCCGCTCGACGCAGCGGAGCAGGTTGTGGACCGACGTGAGCGCGCCGGTCACGATGTTCGCCTCGACTTCGAGGCGATGGCCGAGCATGCCCACCGGGTTGCGCACGCCCTCCTGGCCGTCGACCACGAAGTAGCGCGGGATCATGTGGATGATCTCGCGGTCGGGCGGCAGGTTGACGATGCGCGCCGCGTCCAGGACCCGGTTCACGTCCTCCTGGGTAATGACCTTGTCGTGGCGGCGGACCGGCACGACGCCGTGGCTGTTCTCCGAGGCGACGTGGCCGCCGGCGATGCCGACGTAGGCCCCGACGAGCTTGAACCCGGACTGCTGCTCGGCCTTGCGGACGGAGGCGCCGATCGCTTCGACGGCCTCGTCGACGTTGACGACGATGCCCTTCCGCAGCCCCCGCGAGGGGGTGATGCCCACGCCGATCACCTCGACGCGCCCATCGACGAGAACCTCGCCGATGAGCGTGACCACCTTGGTGGTCCCGACGTCGATGCCGACGACGATGTGCTCCCCCATCCGTTGCCCCTACCGCCCCTTCATCGCCCCCCACGCGGCTCGGGGGCAAGAGCGCCCGTGGCCGCCAGGCCGCCCGCTCCCGCCGTTCCGCCGTAGTCGTGGCGGCAGTATATCGCGCCCACCGGCGGCGCGGCCAGGCAAGCGCGCGTCGCAATCCGCTATCAGCCGTGGAGCGCCCGCCCACCGCGCCGGGCGCCCCGCCCGGCCCCGGCGCCGCGGTATCCCAACGGGTTCGCAATTGCACCTACCGTGCTAGCGGTAGTATGGCCGCCCCGGGAAGCGCACGTCGACCAGCTGCACGGGGGCGCGCTGGCGCTCGATCTCCGCGGCCAGCGCCTGAAACGTCGTCACCTTCCAGGCCAGATCGGTGTCGTCGCCAAACCGCACCTGCCAGCCGCCGCGGGTCGTAATGGCGATGCCCGTGTCGGCGGCGTACTCGAACGCCCCGGTAGACGGCTGCCAGGCCGGCGGGAGGAGGGCGCTGAGCTGCACCGCCGCCCGCACGGCCTCGGCGGGCACCATCGCGCCCGGCTCCAGCGTCCCGGCGCGGTTCTCGCGCACCAGGACCAGCGAGTCGCCGCGCGCGGCAGGCCCGATCACTCGCCCATCCCGGTCCACCAAGAACGTGACGGCGCCTAATTGCCACTGGGCGTACGGCACCCGCTCGGTGATGCGAATTGCTACCCGGCGCGGAAAGATCGGGTGAACCTCGGCGGACGCCACGGCAGGCAACCCAAGCAGGCGCTGGGCGACCTGTCGGCCATTGACCCAGAGGATATGGACTCCACTGACCGCGGCGGCGTCGACCACCTGTTGCGACGTGAGCAGGTGATTGCCGTCTACTGTGACCTCGCTGACGTAGTAGCTCGACGAGGTCAGAAGATGATACAGAAATGTGACACCGAGCAGCAACACGGCGAGGCCGCCCAGCTTCGCCAGACACCACCACCAGAAGTTGGGTGCGCGGAGGCCGCTGACCAGCCGATCGAGCGGGCCCGGCCCGCGCTCGACCGGTGCCCGCGCGCGCGGGCGCGTGGTGCTCCGCACGCGCATGGCTACTGGCCGGGGCCGCGAGCGCGTCTCCATCAGGCGCCTCCGTCGGGCGGATCGGGGAGCGGCGCCGCCAGGCCGGCGAGCGCGGCGCGCGGCCAGCGGCCGACGAGCTGGACCTCGGGCACCAGCCAGATGCCGGTCTGGGCGTAGACGGCGTCCTGCACGGTGCGCATGAGCGTGTAGACGTCGGCGGCCGTGGCGTGGTCGCGGTTCACGATGAAGTTGGCGTGCAGCGGCGACACCTCCGCGCCGCCGACGCGCCGCCCCTTCAGGCCCGCCGCGTCGATCAGCCGGCCGGCCGAGTCGCCGGGTGGGTTGGTGAACGTCGAGCCGACGCTGAAGCCGGCGGGCTGCGTGCGGCGCCGCTGATCGCGCACGGCGCGCAGCTCCGCCGCCAACGGCCCGGGGTCGGCCGCGGTCAGCCGCAGCTCCGCCTCGAGCACGACGTCGTCCAGCTCACGGCGCTTCAGGCGCGTGGTCCGGTAGGCCATCGCCAGGTCGTCCGGCGTCAAGTAGGCGGTCTGCCCCGAGGGACCGACCACCAGCGCGCGCTCCAGCACCTCGGCCATCGCGCCGCCGAAGGCGCCCGCGTTGTTCACTACCGCCGCCCCCACCGTCCCCGGCACGTTGCTCGCCCACACTAGGCCCGCCAGCCCGCGCCGCGCGGTCTGGCGAGCCAAGCTGGCGAGCAAGTGCCCCGCCGGCGCGACGGCGGTGACCCGGCCCGGCTCGTCGGGGTGGGCCACGTAGCGCACGGGCGAGCGTAACATGCTCTTCACCACCAGGCCCGCCACGCCGGCGTCGGCCACCAGCAGGTTGCTCGCGCCCCCGATCACTCGACACGGCACGCCGAGCGCGTGCGCGGCGCGCAGCGCGGCCGCCACCTGCTCCGGGCGCGTGGCGACGAGGAAGAGGTCGGCTGGCCCGCCGATGCGGATCGACGTGTGGGGCGCTAGCGGCTCGGCCCGCCGCAGCGCCATACCGAGTGCGGAGTGCTGGGTGCTGAGTGCGGCGTAAAGCGCGTCGAGGCGCTCGGACGGCACGTCGCCGCCTTCCCACTCGCGCGGCAGCCACTCAGCGCTCATCGCGCGGCACCCAGCGCTTCAAGGACGAGCGGCCCGAGGCGGTCTACGTCGCCCGCGCCCATGGTGAGCAAGAGGGCGCCGGGCGGCAGGCGGGCGGCCAGGTAGGCAGCAGCGGACTCCAGGTCGGGCACGTAGACGGCCGGGGGGCCGCTCACGCGCGCGGCCAGATCGGCGCCCGAGACCGCGATCGGCTCGCGCTCGCGGCCGACCGGCTCATAGATCGCCGTCACGAGTACGCCGTCGGCCAGCGCGAGGGCTGCCGCGAACTCGGCGAGCAGGCGGCTCGTGCGGTTGCGGGTGTGGGGCTGGAAGGCGACCCAGAGCGGCCCCGCGTGGACGGCGCGGGCCGCCGCGAGCGTCGCCCGCACGGCGGTCGGGTGGTGGGCGTAGTCGTCGACGACGGCCACGCCGCGCGCGCGGCCCAACGGCTGGAAGCGCCGCCGCGTACCGCGGAAGGCCGGGAGCGCGGCGACCGCCTCGGCGAGCGGCACCCCCTCGCCGTGCGCGACCGCCAGCGCGGCAAGAGCGTTCGCCACGTTGTGGCGCCCGACGAGCGGCAGCCGCACGGCGGCCTCCGCGCCGTCCGGGGCGACCGCGACGAACTCCATGCCGTACCGAGGCAGGGCCTCCTCGCCGGGCGCGTCGGCCAGCGCCGCGGCGCGGCAGGCGCGCGCCCGCCAGCCGGCCTGGGCGGTCAGGCCGTAGGCGATGCGCTGGGGCGCGGCGAGGCGCCGGGCACCCGCGTCGTCGGCGCAGGCGATCAGGCGCCCCTCAGCGGGCAGGCGGTCCACGAAGGCGGCAAAGGTCGCCTCGATCTCGGCGAGGTCGCGGAAGTAGTCGAGGTGGTCGGCCTCGACGCTGGTCACGACGGCCACCCGGGGGGTCAGCCGCAGGAAGCGCCGATCGTACTCGTCCGCCTCGACGACGACGTGCGGCCCGCGCCCCAGGCGCACGCTTGCGCCGTAGTTCAGCATCTCCGCTCCGGCCAGGATGGTCGGGTCGCGTCCGGCCCGCTCCAGCAAGAAGCCGACCAGCGCCGTGGTGGTGGTCTTGCCGTGGGTGCCCGCGATCGCGATCCCGAGCGCCCGCGCGGTGAGCAGGCCCAGCACGTCGGCGTGGCTAAGCACCGGGATGCCCCGCGCCCGCGCGGCCCGCACCTCTGGGTTGTCGTGGGCCACCGCCGCGGTGACGACCACCAGATCGGCCGCGTCGACGTGCGCCGCCGCGTGGCCGGTGTACACCGGCACACCGTGGGCGACCAGCGCGTCGGACGCGGGGCCCGGCCGGGCATCACAGCCGGAGACGCCCTGGCCGCGCTCGCGGAACAGGCGCGCGAGCCCGCTCATGCCGGAGCCGCCGATACCCACGAAGTGGGCATGGCGCACGGCGTCGAGAGCCAGCGGCAAGCAATCGGCCATCAGCGATCAGTCATCCACAAGACGGAGCTCCAGACCCGCGGCGCGGCTAACCGCGGTCCGCGTAGCGCGCCCTGGCGCCGGAGCGGCTGACCGACGACAGCGGCCGGCTGGCCAGCGCGGGACGCGCCGGGCGGGCCGCCGCCGGCCGCCGGCGGGGAGTTCCCAGGAGGGGGCGCTCGGCACGCCGCGGCACCGCCGGCCGCAGCTCGGCCGGCTCCGGGCGCGGCGTGGCGCGCGAGACGCCGAGCAGCAGGCCAATGGCCGCGAGCGAGATGACGAGCGAGGAGCCGCCGAAACTCACGAAGGGCAGGGTGACGCCGGTGAAGGGGACGGCGTTGGTGACCACCATCATGTTCAGCAGCGCCTGCCAGACGATAAGCGCCGTGGTACCGACGGCCAGCAAGCGGCCAAAGCGGTCGGGCGCGCGGTGGGCGATGACGAGTCCGCGCCAGGCGATGCAGACGAACAGCAGCAGCACGAGCCCGGTGCCGAGCAGGCCCAGCTCCTCGCCGATCACCGCGAAGATGGCGTCGGTGTGGGCGCTGGGGAGGTAGTACGCTTTGGCCAGGCTGGCGCCGAGCCCGCGCCCCACCAGGCCGCCGGAGCCGAGCGCGGTCAGCGCCTGCTTGGTGTGCCAGCCGGCGCCCAGCGGGTCCGACCAGGGGTCCGCCCACCCTTGCAGGCGCTGCGCCCGATACGCGGCCGAGGTGACCAGCCAGGCCATCGCGGCGACGCCGACCCCCGCGGCGCCGGCCACGTGCACGACGTTCGCGCCGGCGACCCAGAACACCGTCGCGGCCGCCAGCACGAGCACGATGGTCGTGCCCATGTCGGGCTCGCGCATGATCAGGAACGCCACCAGCCCGACGAGCCCCAGGAACGGCAGGGAGCCGCTCTTGAGGCCGCTCGCCCGCTCGCGGCCGCTCGCCAGCCAGCTCGCGATGAAGACGATGACGGCGATCTTGGCCAGCTCGCTGGGCTGCGCGCCCGGCAACAGCCCTCCAGTCTGGAGCCAGCGCCGCGAGCCGTACACCTCGACGCCCAAGCCGGGGATGAGGACGACCACCAGCAGCCCGACCGAGACGACCATCCCCATCAGCGCCCAGCGCCGCCAGCGCCGGTAGTCCACGCCCGCCAGGAAGCCCATCAGCACCAGTCCGCCCGCCAGCGCGATCAAGTGCCGCGTGAGGAAGTAGTTGTCGTCGCCGAACTCGTTGTGCGCGACGATGAAGCTGGAGCTGTACACCCAGACGATGCCGGCCACGAGCAGCAGCAGGACGGCCACGAGCAGCCAGAGGTCAGGCGGGCGCCGCGGCGACTCAGTCATTGGCGCTCCTCTCCCGATGCGGCAGGCTGCTGGTCGCGGCGGCGCCCGCCCTCACCCCCCGCCCTCTCCCAGAGGGAGAGGGGGCTATCGCCCTCGCCCCCCGCCCTCTCCCCGTGGGAGAGGGGGCTGGCGTCCCCAGCGAGTGGGCGCCATCGCCTGGGCGGTCCTCGTGCTCCCCCCAAGATTGGGGGGCCGAGGGCGCCAGGGCCTGGACGGCGGCGCGGAAGCGCGCGCCGCGCTCCTCGAAGTCGCGGAACTGATCGTAGCTGGTGCAGCCCGGCGCGAGCAGGACCACGTCGCCCGGCCGGGCCAGCTCGTGCGCTCGCGCGATGGCCGCGTCCAGCGTGGCCGCGCGGTGCTGGGGCACCGCCGCCGCGCCGTGTGCTCGCGCCGCCGCGGCGATCAGGTCCTGCGCCTCGCCGAGCAACACGAGGTGGCGCACCCGTCGCGCGACGACCGCCGCCCAGCGGTCCCAAGGCAGGTGTTTGTCGCGCCCGCCGGCCAGGAGCACGATCGGCGCGTCGAAGCTCTCCAGGGCGGCGATGCTGCGCTCCGGCGACGTGGCAATCGAGTCGTTCACGTAGCGCACACCGTCCACCTCACCCACGATCTCCAGGCGGTGAGGGACGCCGGGGAATTCGGCCAGCGCGGCGCGGACGGCCTCCGGCGGGATGCCGGCCGCGGCGGCGATGGCGCACACGGCGAGGGCGTTCGCCAGGTTATGGCGGCCGAGCAGCCGCAGCACGGCGCGCGGGGCCACCCGCGTCTCCCGCCCGCCGCGCCGTACCACGAGCCAGTCGTCGGCCAGGTAGGCGCCCTCGACTGGCCCGGCCAGGCTGAACCGCAGGCGACGCGCGGCGCCGGGCGCCGCCGCGGCGAGCGGGTCATCGGCGTTCAGCACGGCCCAATCGGCGGGCTGCTGGTGGGCGACGATCTGGTACTTCGCGGCCGTATAGGCTTCCATGCTGGGGTGGCGGTCCAAGTGGTTGGGGGTGATGTTGGTGATGGCCGCGACGTGGGGGCTGCGCCGGAGCGGCTCGAGCTGGAAGCTGCTCAGCTCCAGCACGACCCAGGCCGCGGGCGTGATCTCGGGCAAGCGGCCGAGCAGCGGCACGCCGATGTTGCCGCCCACGAACACGGTGCGGCCGGCGCGGCGGAACACCTCGCCCGTGAGCGCGGTCGTGGTGGTCTTGCCGCTGCTGCCGGTGATGCCCACGACGGGGGCCGGGCAGCGCGCCAGAAACAGCTCCGTGGCGCTGCTGAGCGCCAGGCCGCGCCGGCGCGCCTCGACGACCAGCGGCAGCTCGGGCGGCACGCCGGGGCTCAGGTAGAGCGTGTCCCGGTCGTCGAGCAGCGCCGGTGGATGCCCGCCGAGCGCGTAGCGGATGGGCAGCCCCTCCAGGCCGTCCAGCGACGCGGTCAGCTCGGTCGCCGGCCGCCGGTCCGTCACGCAGACGTCCGCGCCCGCGGCGACGAGGTAGCGCGCCAGATCGGTCCCTTCGCGCGCCAACCCGACGACCAACGCTCGCTGGCCGGCCAGCTGGGCATCGGGAGCCGGGCGCCGGGGGCCGGCGATGGGCATGGTCATTGGCGCGCTCCGTTCAGCGGCACCGCCGTCGGCCGGGCGACCGGCGCCTGGGCCGGGGCTCCCGCCGTCTGGCCCCCGACGGCTGGCCCCGGGCCGCCGCTCGGGCTCCGGGGCGCGGGCGTCGGCGTGGGCACCGGCTCCTCGGGGGGGATTCGCAGGTGGGTGAACAGCTCCTCCGCCATCGCCTTGAACACCGGGGTGGCCGCGGCGCCACCGTAGAGCGCCTCCGGCGCGTCGATACGGACCAGCATGATCCAGCGCGGGTTGTTCGCCGGCCCGAAGCCGATCTGCGACGCGTAGGTGCGGTTCAACTGGTAGCCGCCCGCCGTGGGGGTGTCGGCCGTGCCCGTCTTCGACGCGATCGTGTAGCCCGGAATCCGGTACTGCATCGCCGCCGGCTGCTTCCAGACCGAGATCATCATGTCGGTCATCTGCGCGGCGGTGCGGGACGAGACGACGCGGCGCACCGCCTCGGGCTCGACCGGCGTGACCTCGTCGCCGCGCCGCAGCTCCTTCACGAGCATCGGCTTCATCATCACGCCGTCGTTGGCAAGCGCGGAGATGGCGGTGATCATCTGCAAAGGCGTCACCGACATGCCCTGGCCGAACGAGTTGGTGGCCAGGTCCACGTTCGTCCAGCCCGGATCAGCGGGCGTGCGGTAGCTGCCCGCGGCCTCGCCCGGCAGGCCCACGCCGGTCGGCTGGCCGAAGCCGAACAGGTCGAAATACTTGTAGAAGCGGTCGGGCCCGAGCGTGCGGCTGACGAACGCGGCGCCAACGTTGGCCGAGTTGATGAGCACCTCGCGCATCGTCTCCAGGCCGTGGCCCGCGTGGTCCCAGTTGCTGATCCGCACGCCGTCCACCAGCACCGAGCCGTTGTCCTGGACGGTGGTATCGGGCGTGACCAGGCCCTCTTCGAGCCCGCCGCTCATCGTCACGAGCTTGACGACCGAGCCCGGCTCGTACACGTCGGTGACGATGGTTGGCTTCTGGAGCGCCGCCTGATCCGGGCGCGGCGGCTCCGTCACGTTGTAGGTCGGGTAGCTCGCCGCCGCCAGGATGGCGCCGGTGGTCGGGTCCATGATGATCAGCTTGCCGCCCACCGCCTTGTTCTCGCGGACGCCGCGCTCCAGCTCGCGCTCGGCGACACGCTGCAAGTAGCGGTCGATCGTGAGCACGAGGTCGGCGCCGTCGCGGGGCGGCACGAACTCGCGGCGGGCGACGGCGATCTCCTGGCCGGTGGTGTCGCGGGCGCTAATGAGGCGCCCCGCGTCGCCGTGCAGCTCGTCGTCGAAGCTCAGCTCCAGTCCCGCCAGGCCGTGGGCGTCGACCCCGATGAAGCCAAGGATCTGCGCGGCGAGGCTGCCCTCCGGGTAGTCGCGGTAGGGCGTGGGCTGGAGGTAGATGCCGGGCAGGTGCAGTGCCGAGATGCTCGCGCTCAGGCTGGCGGGCAGGCGCCCCCGGATCAGCGAGGCGATGCGGTTTTGCGGGTCGATCTTCGCCCGCACCTCCGGGACGGGCATCTCGAGCAGCGGCGCGAGCGCGGCGGCCGTGCCGTCGGGGTCCTTCACGCCCGGACCGTAGGCATACAGGTTGTCATACATGACGCTGATGGCGAGGGGGCGGCGGCCGGTATCCAGGATGGCGCCGCGCTTAGGGTGGATGATCTGGTCCTCGACCTGCTCGTCGTCGGCCAGGCTCTGGAAGCGATCGTGCTCCAGCACCTGGTAGGTGTACAGGCGAGCAAACACGACGCTCGCGCACGCCATGATGGCGATGCCGAGCACCCACAGGCGCCAGGTCGAGGCGATTGCCTCGCCGCTGATGACTCTCACAGGTCCCTGCTCAACGACGCGCACACGGGTGTCCGCGGCAAGCGTTCGTCACGAATCTCGTGGGCCAGATCGCGAAACGTTACGGGCGCGCGTCAATAGGCGGCACGAGCTGCGCCAGCAGGCCGCGCCACAGCGCCAGCACGTCGCCGAACGCCGAGTGCGCCGGTTCGGTGCTCGGCGCGGCCGTCACCGTCGCGCTCGCCCCCTGGTCCGGCGCGGCGGCCGTGCCCGGGGGCACCTCGAGATAGGTGACGTGCGACGCCTTCTGCATCCCCAGGCGTTGTACCGCTTCCACCTCGATCCAGGCCAGGGACTGGACCTTCGCCAGCTCCAGGTCGAGCTGCTCGTTGCGCTGGCGCCACTCGTCGCGCTCGCTGTGCAGGCGCTGCAAGTCGTAGCCCGACGTGGTGAAGCTGCCGAGCTGCATCGAGTACAGCAGCAGCGCCAGCCCGAAGCCGAGGATGCCGAGGGGCACCCAGGCGCGGCGCCGCTCGCGCAGCGGGCGCCCGACGCGGGCCGAGGCTTCCGCCTCCGGCTCCGGCTCCTCGTCCTCGACGTCCCAGTCGTCGACGGCGAGCGCGTGGCGCTGCGACCAGTGTCTCATGTGTCGCCTTCAGATTCCGTCGCTAGGCGCTCGGCGGCGCGCAGCTTGGCGCTGCGCGCGCGCGGGTTGCGAGCGATCTCCACCTCGGATGGCACGATGGGCTTGCGCGTAGACAGCCGGAGGCGCGGCGCCCGGGCGCAGACGCAGACGGGCAGGCCCGGGGGGCAGCGGCACTCGCCGCCGCTCTCGGTCCGCAAGAACTGCTTGACGATCCGGTCCTCCAGCGAGTGAAAGGTAATGACGACCAAGCGGCCGCCCGGCGCGAGCAGCTCCACGGCCGCCGCCAGCCCCAGGCGGAGGCTCTCTAGCTCATCGTTTACCGCGATGCGGAGCGCCTGAAACGTGCGCGTCGCCGGGTGCGTGCGGCCGCGCGGCGGCCCGAGCACGCGCTCCACCACGGCCAGCAGGTCGCCCGTCGTCCGCAGCGGTCCGCGTTCGCGCGCCCCGACGAGGGCGCGGGCCAGCCGCCCGGCCGCCGGCTCCTCACCGTAGCGCGACAGGACGTCGCGCAGCGCGGCCTCGCTGCTATTCGCCAGCAACGCGGCCGCCGGCTCGCCCGTCGTGGGATCGAAGCGCATGTCCAACGGCTCGTCGCGGCGGAACGAGAAGCCGCGGCCCGAGGCTTCCAGCGTGTCCGACGAGAGCCCCAAGTCGAACAGGATGCCGTCGACGGCGGCGAACCGTGCCGCCGCGGCACAGCGGCCCACGTCTCGGAAGTTCGCGTGGCACAGCCGCACACGGCTGCCGAACGGCGCCAGCCGCTCCTCGACACGAGCGAGCGCCGCCGGGTCGGCATCCAGCCCGAGCAGCTGCCCGGTTGGACTGGAGCGGAGCAGCACGCCCTCCGCGTGCCCGCCCCCGCCGACCGTGCAATCAATATACCGTTCTCCCGGTCGCGGCGCGAGAATTGCGAGCGTCTCGGCGTACAGCACCGGCGAGTGCTGAGTGGCGAGTGCTGCGTGCTGAGATGGGCCCAGCACTGGCAACGCAGCACTCACTAGAGTCCCAGCTCCGAGAGGTGCTCGGCCAGCTCGGCGCTGTGCTCCTCGGCGGCCGTGCGCTCCTCGGCCCATTGGCTGCGATCCCAGATCTCAATGCGATTCAGGACGCCGGCCACGACGACGGCGTCTTGCAACCCGGCGTAGCCGCGCAAGAACGCCGGCACCAGCACTCGGCCCAAGCGGTCGAGCTGCGTGTCGACGGCGCCGGCGAACAGCAGGCGCTGGAGCCGGCGGGCCTCGGCGTGCATCAGCGACAGCCGGCCGAGCTTGTCGGCGACGATCTGCCACTCGGCCATGGGCCAGGCGAACAAGCAGCGGTCGAGTCCTCGGGTGAGGACGAGCCCCTGGCCGAGCTCCGGGCGAAACTTTGCCGGAATGGCCAGACGCCCTTTATCGTCCAGGCTGTGCTCGAACTCGCCGAGGAACACCGTCGGTTATCCACCGCCCTTCCACTTATCCCCACAGTTATCCACAACGTGCCACATTCTAGGCACCCCCTTCCGCGAGCGGCAAGGTTGGACCCCGCGTAAGATTTGATTCGCGCACTCGCGCCATTACGCGCCGGGCGCACCATAAGCGGTGAACAGATGCTCGCGGGTCCGTCTTCCTGGCGCCCGCTACAGCGGCTTGCAGCTTCGGTGAACAGTCGCTGGCGACGGGGTGGCGGCCACGAGAGCCGCCCTACGACACATCGGCTGCTCGCCTGGCGCGCAAACGGCGCTCAGGCCGTGCGAGGGTAGCCCGGGGGCGCGGCCGGCGGGCGGCGCGCGGCCCCGGGCGGAAGCGGCAGCGCCCGGTGGGAGAAAGTGGGAGGCGGGTGGGCGGCGATCAGGTAGTGGCGGGCGCGGTCGCGTCCGGGGACGCCCCGCCTTCGGGCTCGGCGCTGAGGATACCCTCGGGGCGCACGACGGGCCAGCGCATGACCGCTTGAAAGACCGCGGCGGCCTCGCGCGCGTCGGCCAGCGCGACGTGGGAGCCAGCGCCGGGGACGCCGAGCAGGCGACGGGCGGCGCTGTGATCGTAGTCCCAGGGCAGCCCCAGCCGGCCGACGACGACGCTGTTCAGCTCGACGTGCCGGTAGTGGAAGGGCGACGCCAGATCGCAGGTGCGGTAGGCGGTCTCCAGGTGCTCCAGGTCCGCGCCGCAGGTCCAGCCCACGTAGAGCGCCGTGTCCTCGCCCCGCAACGCCTCGACCCAGCGCACGAACGCCGGGATCGCCTCGGCGAGGGGCGTGCCGCCCGCCAGCAGGTGCTGCTGGTGCGCGCGCACCCAGTCGCTCGCCCGCTCGGGGTGCTCGGCGGCCACGCGCATCGCCCATTCCTCGCGCACGGCGTATTCGGCGTCGAGCGCGACGGCCCCAATCTCCAGAATCTCATGGTAGCCCGGCACGAAGCCGCTGAACTCCAGGTCGACGACAAAGAACTGCACCTTACTCCTCATGCCGCGGCAACAGCTCGCGGGCCGCCTCCAGCAGCCGCCGCTCCCCGGAGGCGCCCTTGCGAATGTACGCCTGGACGCCGACCGCGGCGGCGCGCTCGCGGTTGACGGGGTTCTCGTCGCTGCTCATCACGATGATCGGCAGCGCCGCGCCGCGGCCCTGCTGCCGCAACGCGGCCGCCAGGTCCAGGCCCCGCAGCCCGCGCGTCTCGATTCCCGTAACCAGCAGGTGATACGGCTCCCGCAGCGCCCGTGCCAGCGCCTCGGCGCCGTCGGCGAGCGCCTCGACCGTGTAGCCGGCCTCGGTGAGCAACATGGACTCTAGCATACGCACGGTGGGCGAGTCCTCCACGAGCAACGCGCGCGGCGCGGGGGATAGGGGTGCGGGGGAAGGGGGCCGCGCGGCGCCCGCGGCGGTCGGCGTTGGCCCACTGTTCCCCCCGGCCCCGCCCCGAGCCCTCGCGCGCAGGGCGGTTACGAGCGGCGTGATACGGGGGTCGTCGGAGGGCGCGTCGGGGGTGGCGCGGGCGACGAGATCGCGCAGCACATCGGTGGCCTGGAACAACAGGTCGGCGCTGGCGGGGTCCAGGGCGGCGCCGCGATCGCGCAGGCGCCCCAGCTCGTCCTCCATCGCGTGGGCCAGGCCCTGCACGTCGGCGAGGCCGAGCATCGCCGCGCCGCCCTTGATCGTGTGCGCCGACAGGAACATCGCGCGGATGGGCGCTGGGTCCGCGGGGTCGCGCTCCAGCTGCAGGAGCTGGTCGTCGAGGGCGCGGAGATGCTCTTCGGCCTCGGCGCGAAACTCGTCGAGGTACGCCCAGGCGTCCATCGCTACCCCCGGGCCCGCCCCGCGGCCAGCTGCGCGAGCAGCGCCGGGATGGCGGACGGCGGCAGGACGTGATCGACAACGCCCATGCCGATGGCGACCGCCGGCATGCCGAAGACGACGGACGAGGCCTCGTCCTGCGCGATCGTCACGCCGCCGGCCCGCTTGAGGTCGCGCAGCCCCGCGGCGCCGTCGTCGCCCATGCCGCTGAGCAGCACGCCGATCGCCCGGCCGCCGTGTTCCTGGGCCACGGAGCGGAAGAGCACCGTGGCCGACGGGCGGTGGCCGGACACCGGCGCCTCGTCCGAGAGCGCCAGCGCGCGCCC
The DNA here is from genome assembly GCA_035293805.1 of Chloroflexota bacterium. Classification (GTDB taxonomy): domain Bacteria; phylum Chloroflexota; class UBA6077; order UBA6077; family JAJPHF01; genus JAJPHF01. The sequence goes on from DATGMD010000002.1 coordinate 55,388, forward strand.
GCGCACGACGAGGTGCCGCCCCGTCGGCGCTACGTGGACCGCCGGACGGTCGAGCGCGGCGCCCGGCGTGGCGAGCTGGATCGGCAGGGCGCACAGCGGGCGCAGCCAGTCCACCAGGCCCGCGGCGAAGCCCTCGGCGATGTGCTGCACGACGACGATCGGCAGCGGGAAGGTCGCCGGCAGCCGCGTCAGGATCTCGTGCAGCGCCTGGGGGCCGCCGGTCGACGCGCCGATGGCGACGAGGGCCGGCGGGCGCCCGTGGGCCGGGGCGGGCGCGGCCGGGAGGGCGGCCGGCGGATGCGTCAGGCGCTCCGGCGCCCAGCGACGAATGACCTTCACCGCCGCCATGCTCTTGACGGTGCGCACCAGGTCGTCCGCGGCGGGGCCGCCGGCCGCGGCGAGCGCCGGCTTCGGCACGAAGGCCAGCACCCCGGCGTCCAGCGCGGCGAACGCCAGGTCGCGGTCCCGGCCGGACGCGCTGGCCGTGACCATGACGATCGGCGTCGGCGTCTCGTGCATGATACGGCGCGTGGCCTCCAGCCCGTCCATGACGGGCATACGGAGGTCCATGGTGATGACGTCGGGCCTCAGGCGAGCGGCGGCGCGGACCGCTTCCTCGCCGTTGGCGGCCCAGCCCACCACCTCCAGCTCGGGGTCGCTGGCCAGGAGGGCGACGAGGATCGCGCGCTGGGTCGGGGAGTCGTCGACCACGAGCACGCGCGTCCGGCGCGGCGAGGCGGGGCGGGGCGGGTCGAGCCTCACAGCAGCCTGCCGACCGTCTCGACCAGCTGGACCTGATCGAAGCCGCTCTTGACGAGGTAAGCGTCGGCGCCGACCGCGACGCCGCGCTCGCGGTGCTCCTGGGCGGCGAGCGAGGTGACGAGCACGACGGGCAGCCGTCGCAGGGCCTCGTCGCGGCGAATCGCGCTCGTCAGGCCGAAGCCGTCGAGCCGGGGCATGTCCACGTCCGACACGACGAGGTCGACCGGCTCGCGCCGCAGCACGTCGAGCGCCTCGGCGCCGTCGCCGGCCACCAGGACCTCGTAGCCTGCCGCTTCGAGGATGCTGCGCTCCAGCATGCGCGTCGTCAGCGAATCGTCCACGACGAGCAGGCGGGCGCGGCGGCCGGCCGCCCCATTGCCCGCGGGCGCGGCTGTGGCGCGCGGTGCTGGACTCGCGGGCGCCTGCGCCGCCTGCCGCAAGCCGGTGCGCAGCAGGTCCACCGGGTTCAAGATGGCGACGAGCTGGCCCGAGCCGAGCACGGCGGCGCCGCCGACGTTGCGCACGCGGCGCAGCGGCCAGGCCAGCGGCTTGACGACGATCTCCTGCTCGCCGACGAGGGCGTCCACGAGGACCGCGAGGCGCCGCTGGCCCTGAGCGAGCACGACGAAGGGCCGCCATCTCTCGGCGGGGAGGCCGTTGGGCGCCGTCGCCGGGCGCTCCAGCACCACGCCCAGCTCGGCCACCGGCACCGGCTGGCCGTCGATCGCCGTGGCGCGGCGCCCCTCCAGCCAACGCAGCTCGGCCTCGCGCACGCGCCCGCTCCGCTGGACGAGCGCCGACGGGATAGCGTACACCAGACCGCCCTGCTCCACCAGGACGGCGCGGGTCGTGGCGAGCGTCAGCGGCACGGTCAACGTGAACTCGGTGCCGCGCCCCGGCTCGCTGCTGACCACCACCCGGCCCTGGAGGCGCTCGAGCTGCGTGCGCACGACGTCCATGCCCACGCCGCGCCCGGAGGTCTCGGTGATGACCGCGCTCGTGGAGAAGCCGGGCCGGAAGATCAGGTCGAGCGCCGCGGCGTCGCTCAGCGTGTCCGCCTCCGCGCGCGTGAGAATCCCCTTGGCGACGGCCGTCTCGCGCAGCCGGGCGGGGTCCAGGCCGCCGCCGTCGTCCGCCAGCGCGATCTCGATGGTGCCGCCGCGCTGCGACGCGGCCAGCCGGATCGTGCCGGCGCGCGGCTTGCCCAGCGCCGCGCGGGCCGCCGGCAGCTCGATGCCATGGTCCACGGCGTTGCGGAGCATGTGCATGAGCGGATCGCGCACCTGCTCGATGATCTTGCGGTCGATCTCCGTGGCGCCGCCCTCCAGCACCAGGTGGACCTCCTTGCCCTGGTGGCGGGCCAGGTCGCGCACCAGGCGCTCGAACGGCCCATAGAGCGTGGCGATGGGCAGCAACCGGACGGCCAGCACGTCGTCCTCGATGGCGCGGGCGACGAGGCCGAGCTGCGCCGTATCGTCGCGCAGGCGGGCGACGAACTGCTCCGTGCGCTCCAGCAGCGCCTGGGTCACGCGCTCGGCTCGCTCGTCGAAGCGCAGCAGCGCCGCGAGCGCCTGCGCGCTCGGGCGGTCGATCTGCTCGGCGACCGGCAGCGCGCGCTGGAGGCGCGTGCGCAGGCGGCGCTCGGTGCGGCGCTGGCGGCGCCAGCGTTGCAGCTCGTCGCGCATGGCCGCCACCTCGCTCAGCCGCTGGCGAACGCGAATGTGCGCCACGGTCAGCTCGCCCGCGGCGGCGAGCAGGGCGTCGAGCTTGTCCACGGCCACGCGCACGCTCTCGGCCGCCGGCGCGACCGCCCCGCCCCCCGCGTCGGGCATGGGGGGCGCCGCGCGATCGGGCGGGGCCGCCGCTGGCGCCCCCAGGCCCTCGGGCGGGGGCCGGTGGCTCAGCGTCGGGGACGGCTCGCCAGTGAGCGCCGCGGGCGGTTCGGCGCCCGGCGGGATGGGCGACGCCGGGGGCACCGATGCCGCGGGCGCCCCGCCTGCCGGCGCGGCGGCTGCCGCGCGCTCCGCCGGGGCCGCGCCAGCGGGCGACTCGGGCGGCGGGGCCGCCGCGGCGCCGGGCAGCTCCGGCGGCTTGGCGGGCGCGGGGGCCGGGGCGGCCTCGAGGGCGTCGAGCGTGGCGGGCAGGTCCACGCCGTCCGTACCGCGGCCCGCCAGGGCGGCGCGATAGAGCGGCGCGAGCGTGTCCACCGCGCGGTAGACGACGTCGAACCACGCGGGGCCGGGCGTCGCCGGGTCGGCCCGCGCCGTGCCCAGCGCGGACTCCAGCGCGTGCGCCAAACGCTCCACGTCCCCGAGGCCGACGGCGCGGGCGGCGCCCTTCAGGCTGTGGGCCTCGCGGAACAGGGCGTCGAACGTCTCGGCGCGCGCCGCGCCGACCGCCTCGCCGCGTTCGAGCCGCAGCAAGAGCTGGTTTAGCTCGCGCACACGCTCGTCAAGCTCGGCGCTGAACGCCGCGCGCAGCTGCTGCCAGCGAGGATCGGCTTCCGTCACGCCTCCCGCCCTCACACTTGATATCGGGCGACGAGCCCGTCCAGCCGAGCAGCCAGATCGGACAGGTGCTCCGCGGCCTGCTGCGTGTTCGTGGTGGCCGCCAGGCTCTGACTGGTCACCTGGTTGATGTTCGCCATCGCCGCGGCGATCTGCTCCATGCCGACCGAGTGCTGGCGCACGGCGGCGGCGATCTGCTGCGCCGAGCGCGCGGTGTCTTGAATCACTCGGGCCAGCTCGTCGATCGTGCGCCCGGTCTGCGCCGTGAGCTGCACGCCGTGATCGACGCCGCTGGTGCCCTGCTCGGTGGCCAGCACGGCGGCGTTGGTCGCGCGCTGGATGTCGGACAGGAGGGTCCGCACCTGGGCCGTGGCGGCCTTCGACTGCTCGGCCAGCGCGCGAATCTCGGCGGCCACCACCGCGAACCCCTTGCCGTGCTCGCCCGCGCGCGCGGCCTCGATCGCGGCGTTCAGCGCCAGCAGGTTGGACTGGTCGGCCAGGTCGCCGACCGTGGTAATGATGTCCCCGATCTGCTGCGACTGCTCCGAGAGCGCGAGGATGTCGTCGGCGATGGACTGCACCTGCTCCCGAATCGTCCCCATGCCGGCCGTGGCGTTGGCCACGGCCTCCACCCCATCGGCGGCGACGCGGTTCGCCTGCTGGGCGGTGTCCGACACTACCACCGCCAGCCCGCTGGCCTGGTCGGCGGACGCCTTCACCTCGTCCACCGTCGCCGTCGTCTGGGTGATGGCCGCGGACTGCTCGGCGGCGCCCGACGTTTGCTGCGACACCGCCACGCGGATCTCGTTGCTGGCGCTGGCCAGATCGCGCGCCGCGGCCTGCAGCGCGCCCGTCAGCTCGCGCAGGTTCGTCACCATGCTGGCGAAGGCGACGCCGAGCGCGTCGTGGGCCGACTGGGGCTGGACCTCGCGCGTCAGGTCGCCCTGCGCGATGCTGTTGGCGACGCTCGCCATGCGGCGCAGGTAGGCCACCATTGCCCGGAAGGAGTCGGCCAGCTGGCCGATCTCGTCCTTCGAGCGGAGGTCGATCCGCTGGTCCACGTCGCCCGCCGCGATACCCGCTGCCGCGCGCCCGAGCCGCCCCATCGCCCCGGCGAGCCAGCGCGCCAGCCCGATGGCGACCAGTGCCCCGGCGAGCACCGCGGCGAGCGTGCCCCCCACGATCACCCAGTGCAGGCGCTCGCTGGCCTCGGTTTCGCGCGCGTCGCGCTGCTGCAGGAGGGCGCTCTCGGCGCTCTGCGCGTCTCTGATGACCGCGCGCAAGCCGTCGAAGTAGCGCTTGCCCACGCCGAGCGCCTCGAACCGGATGACGCTGTCGTAGGTGCTCGTCCCCTGGTTTACGTCGCGACGGAGCTGGATGCCGGGGTCGAGCACCTCCCGCTGCCAGGCTGCTACCCGCTGGTCCACATCCTGCCAGCGGCGCAGCTGCTCGGGATCATCTGCCGCGGCCTGCTTCACGCGCTCCAGCGCGGTCTGATACTCCTGCCGCCCCTGATTGTACGGCTCCAGAAACTCATCGACGCCGGTGATGAGGAACCCGCGATACCCGGTCTCCATATTCAATAACGCTTCCAGCAGGTCGGAGCTGGACGCGATGGCCTGACGGGAGCGCTCTACAGCCGCTCGCGCCTGAAGAGTGTTGATCGAGCGCTGGTAGACGTAGGCGTTCAGCGCCACCACGATCGCCAGCACGAGCGCGAACGCGGCTAGCAGCTTCCAGCGCAGCGCCAGGTCGCGCAGCGGTTTCATCGGCCGCCCCGGCGCGACAGGCCCGCCACCCGCCAGTGGCGGGGCATGGGTCCGCGCAACGTCGTCGAGACTCGCCTGACCACCCAGCCTGCCATGCGCGTCCCTCCTCGTCAGGGAACGTCCTCGTCTACCTCGAAGCGCCCGTCGGCCAGCAGCCGGTCGACGGCGAGGAGCACCGTTCGCGCGTCCGCCACGCCCGCCGCGTAGTCGCGGTGGGACAGCGAGGGCGCCAGCGCCGCGCGCGACAGCTGGCGCACGTCGAACACCTCGTCCACCAGCAGGCCCACGCGCCCCCGCGCCGTCTCCACCAGGAGCACCTGGCCGGCCCCGCCGGCCGCCGGTGCCGCGCGGAGGCCGAGCGCCACGCCCAGGTCGAGCACCGCGACGACCTCGCCCCGCACGTTGAGGAGGCCCGCGACGAACGGCGGCGTACACGGCAGCGGCGTCAGCCCGGCCGCGCGCTCCAGCCCGCGCAGCGCGGCCAGCGGCACGGCGTATTGCTCTTCCCCGACGCGACACGTCAGCGCCTCGACCACGTCGGCGCGCGGCGTGACGACCGGCGCCAGGGCCAGCCGGCGCGCTCGCTCCCGCAGGATGGCGGCCGCCTGCGCCTCGGCCGCGCGCTCGGCGGCGTCGGGTGGCCCGTCTCGGCTCATCGGCGGTCCTCGCCGTGAGGCGACGGCACGCCGTCCAGCACGCGCAGCTCGGCCTCGACGGCGGCGCGTAGCTCGCCGGCCGGGAGGTCGTGTCCGCCGGCGACGGGGGCCGTATCCGCGACGGCCGCGAGCAGCCGGCGCGCGTGCAGCAGCGCCGCCCGCGCGCGGGCGGCGTCGCCCAGACGCTGCCAGGCGCGCCCCAGGCTGTAGTGGGCGAGGGCGCTGTCGGGGGCCAGAAACGCCGCCCGACGCAGGCTGCCCAGCGCCCGCTCCGCCGCGCCGTCGTCCAGGTCCAGCAGGCCGAGCTGCAGCTGGGCGTCGGCGTCGAGGGGCGCGGCGGCGACGCGGCGAGCGAGCGCCGCCCGGCGGGCCGCGGCGGAGCCGCCCGCCGCGGCCCGCGCCACCGGAGGCGGCGTGGCCGAGGCCGCGCGGGGCGCCGCTGGCGTGGCGAGCGCCCGGCGTCGCCGGTCGAGCGTGGAGGGCACGCGGCGGGGAGCGGGCGGCGGCCGGCGCGGGGCGGGCGCCAGGGCGGACGTGGCGGCCGGCTCACTCGCGGGCGGCTCCGGCAGCGGCCGTCGCCACAGCACCGCGTTCGGCGCGAAGACCCAATCGAGCCCGGCGGCCAGCTCGGGGGCCGGGTCCGAGGGGCCGAGCACCAGCCAGCCGCCGGGCGCCAGCGCGGCGGCCAGCCGCGCGTACAGCGCCTGGGCCGCCTCGCGGCCGAAGTAAATCGTGACGTTCCGACAGAGGATCACGTCCAGGTCGGTCCCCACCACGGCCTGCCACGTGGTCGCGTCGGCCGCGAGGTTCAGGTAGGCGAAGCGCGCCATCTCGCGGATCGAGCGGTCGAGCCGCCAGTGGCTGCCCTCGGCCTGGAAGTAGCGGCCGCGAACCGCCTGCGGCGTGCCGCGGAACGACCACTCGCCGTAGACGGCGCGGCGCGCGGCGGCCAGCGCCGGGCGGCTGATATCCGTTCCCACCAGATCGACCTGCCAGGCGTCGGCATCCGTGAGCGCCTCGCGCACGAGAATAGCGAGGGTGTAGGTCTCCTCGCCGCTGGAGCAGCCCGCCGACCACAGGCGCAGGCGGCGTGGCGGCGCGCGGCGCGCGAGCACGTCCGGCAGGACGATCTGCCGGAGCGCGTCGATCTGCGGCCCGATGCGGAAGAAATGCGTCTCGCCCACGGTCAGCCGCGCGGCGAGCGTCTCCAGTAGATCGGGGCGGCCGCCCGCGGCCAGCAGGTCGTAGAGCGCAGCCGCGTTGGCGACTCCCGCCTCGGGTAGCAGGTCCCGGACCGCCGCGTCGAGATCGCGCGCCTGGTGGGGAGTCAGGTGCAGCCCGTAGTGCTGCTCCACGAGCTGCAAGTAGGAGGGACGCAACGGCGGGTCCAGCTGGGCGGCGCGCGGCCGCGCGGACGCGGCGCACATCAGACCGGCTTCCGCGCGGCCGCGGCCGGCGCGGGCGCCAGCCGATCGACCGCCAACAGGGGCACCGCGGCCGCGCCCAGACGCGCGACCCCGCGCGCCTCGTCCCCGGCGCCGACGGCCAGCGTCTCGACCGGCGCGACGGTCAGCGTCTCCACGCGGTCCACCCAGAGCAGATAGGGTGTGGGGGCGGCGACGAGCACGAGGTGCTGATCGGGCCGCACGGCCGGGGTGCTGAGGCCCAGGCGCGGGCGCGGATCGACCACCGGCAGCGTTGCGCCGGCGACGTTCAGCAGGCCGACGATCCCGGGCGGGGGGTCGGGCAGTGGCGTCAGCTCGGCCATCGGCAGCACCCGCTCGACCACGGCGCTCGGTATGGCGAGCCGCCGGTCGGCAAGCTGCACGACCAGCACCGCGGTTTCGCGGGGCGCGCCCCCCGCGCCGCGCCGTGCGGGGCGCTCCGAAGGCACCGGCGTCGACTCGATCACCAGGACCCGCCCCTCCCTCCGCAAGCTGGGCACCTGCTACCCGAATGATATTGTGAGCTAGCAGATTAGCCAATACCAAGGCGCCGGACCCGGCAAAGCCAAGTTTCGTGGACTTTTCCGCATGCTTGAGCGGCACGCTTGAGTTGACGTACGATAGGCGCAAGCGCGCGAGCCAATGCGCTGGCAGCCTGATTCGCGCGGCTGCAGCGAGCCTTTTCCGCTTGCTAGGAGTCCGAAGCATGAAACGTACCCACTCGGTTATTTCGTCGCTGAGCGTTGTGCTGATCGGGCTACTCCTCGCCTGCAGCCCACAAAACACCCGGCCCGCCGCGCCGGCCGCGGGCACGGGCCAGCAAGCAGCGAGCGGCGAGCCGATCAAGATCGGCGCCGTGGTGCCGCTCACCGGGCGCTACGCCTCACTGGGCGGCCAGATTCGTCCCGGCTACGAGTTCGCCGTGGACGACATCAACGCCGCGGGCGGCGTGGACGTGGGGGGCGTGCGCCGCCCCCTGGAGCTGAAGATCCTCGACGACGAGTCGGACCCGGCGAAGACCGTGCAGCGGCTCGAGTCGCTCAACTCGTCGGACAAGGTCGTCGCGTACCTGGGCGGCGGCGGCTCGGACCTGCACGCGGCGGGCGCGGCGATCGGCGACAAGAACAAGATTCCGTATCTCGGCATCGCCTTCGGCCTGTACCAGATCCACGAGCGCGGCCTGAAGTACCTTTTCTCGCCGTTCCCGAAGTCGCCCGACATCGCGCGCGCGACGTTCGACATGCTCAGCGCGATCCCGCAGAGCGACCGGCCGCAGCGCTACGCGATCTTCCACGAGAAGACGGACTGGGGCCTGGAGATGGCGAAGTACTACACCGAGAGCGCCCAGCGGGCCGGAGCGCAGATCGCCCTCGACGAGGAGTACGCGCCGGGCGCCAAGGACTTCTCGGATGCGATCCTGCGGGCGAAGTCGGCCAACGCCGACGCGCTGCTCGGGATGCCGAACCCGCCCGACGGCATGACGATCGTCAAGCAGATGAAGGAGCTGGACTGGAACCCCAAGTTCGTCATGCTGGTGCGCGCGCCCGACGACCCGAGCTGGAGCCAGAACCTGGGGAAGGACGGGGATTACGTTGCGCACATGCCGGGCTGGCACCACGCGGCGAAGTTCCCGGGCGTGCCCGAGCTGAACGCGAAGTACCAGGCGAAGTTCAACCGGCCCGCGGACGTGCTCACCGGCCCGTCCTACGCGCTCGTGCAGATCCTGGCCGACGCGATCCACCGCGCGGGCAAGGTCGACGGCCCAGCGATCCGCGACGCGCTCGCGGCCACCGACCTGAAGGACACGGTGATCGGCCCGGTGAAGTTCAATCCCGACGGCACCGGCGTCATCGAGACGATCATCACGCAGTGGCAGAACGGCCAGTCGCAGCTCGTCTGGCCACGCGAGCAGCAATCGGCGCCGCTGGCCTACCCGGCCGTCCCGTTCAATCAGCGTTAGCGACGGCCGAGTCGAAAGTGCCGAGCGCTCAGCAGCCACGATTCGCGGCATCCTGGTGCCCGCCCGACCGCCGGCTTGCGGACGCTGAGCGATGACGCAGGAGGCTACCCACTCAGCACTCAGCCCTCAGCACTCCGCTCTACTCGAGGTGCGGGGGCTCCGCAAGGCGTTCGGAGGGCTGCAGGCGCTCGGCGGCGTCGACCTGACCGTGGGCGAGCGGGAGATCGTCGGGCTGATCGGGCCGAACGGCTCGGGCAAGACGACCTTCTTCAACGTCCTGACCGGTTACTACCGCCCCGACGGCGGCAGCGTCTGTCTGGACGGCGTGCAGCTCGCCGGCTGCCGGCCCGTCGAGACGTGCCGCCGGGGCATCGCGCGCACCTTTCAGCTCGTGCGGCCGTTCGCCCAGATGACGGCCCGCGAGAACGTACTGGTCGGCCGCGCCTACGGCGCCGCGCCGGCCCACGACCTGGCGCGGGGCGCTGCCGAGGCGGAGGAGCTGCTCGAGTTCGTGGGCCTGGCGGGCCGCGCCGACACGCTGGCCGCGGGCCTCACACTCGTGGACCGCAAGCGGCTGGAGCTGGCGCGGGCGCTGGCGGCGCGGCCGCGGCTGCTGCTGCTCGACGAGATGATGGCGGGCCTCAACCCCACCGAGACGGCGGGGGCCATGGACCTCATCAGCCGGATCCGCGACCGGGGCATCAGCGTCATCATGGTCGAGCACATCATGCAGGCGGTGCTCGGCATCTCCGACCGCGTGGCCGTGCTGAACGCGGGCCAAAAGATCGCGGACGGGCCGCCGGCCGCCGTCATCGCCGACCCGCAAGTGGTCGAGGCGTACCTGGGCCGCGGCAACTATCTGAGCGACTAGGTTGGGGACACGGTTGATCTGGCCGCCGCCGTGAACGGCCGGCCAGCGGACAGGGTTAGGCGCGCCGTTCACGGCGGCGGCCAGTGGGGTAATCCAGCCGGAGCCCGCGGCTGAGCGATCCGTAACGGAGCGTCGCGCCGACCGGGCGGCAGGGGGCGAGCCCCTGCCCTACCCGAGCAATGAGTGATGAGTAGCGAGTGATGAGTAACGATGCCCGCGACCCACTCAGCACTCAGCTCTCAGCTCTCAGGACTGGCCCAAGCATGCTGGAGTGCCGCGACCTGGACGTGTCGTACGGCGACTTGCAGGCGCTGTGGGGCATCTCGCTGGACGTGGCGGCCGGCGAGATCGTCGCGATGATCGGGCCGAACGGCGCCGGCAAGACGACGATCATGCGCACGCTGGCAGGGCTGCTGCAGCCGACGCGCGGCACGATCAGCCTGGCGGGCCGCCGCGTCGAGCGCGAGCCGGGGCACCGTCGCGTCGCGCTGGGCCTGGCGCTCGTGCCGGAGGGACGACGGCTATTCGGCACGATGACGGTGCTGGAGAACCTGGAGCTGGGCGCCTATCCGGGGCGCGCGCGCGCCGAGCGCCGCCGCGCGCTGGACTGGGTCTACGAGGTCTTCCCGATCCTGGCCGAGCGGCGACGGCAGCTGGCGGGCACGCTGTCGGGCGGGCAGCAGCAGATGGTCGCCATTGGGCGGGCGCTGATGTCGCGGCCGCGCCTGCTGCTGCTCGACGAGCCGTCGCTCGGGCTGGCACCAGTCGTAGTCGAGGCGATCTTCGAGGTAATCCACCAGATCAACGCGCAGGGCGTCACCGTGCTGCTGGTCGAGCAGAACGCGCGGGCGGCGCTGCGCCTGGCCACGCGTGGCTACGTCGTCGAAAACGGCCGCGTCGTGCGGCACGATCGGGCCGACGTGCTGCTGCACGATCCGAACGTGCGCGAGGCGTACCTGGGCGCCGTCGTCGGGACCGCGGGCACGGTCGTGCCGCCGACGGTGGGCGAGGCCGAGGCGGGAGGGGCCGCGTGACGGTAACGCCGGAGGCTTTCGCTCAGAGCCTCGTCTTCGGGGTGCTCGTGGGCGCGCTCTACGGCCTGGCCGCGGCCGGGCTGTCGCTCGTCTTCGGCGTGATGAAGGTGCTGAACGTCGCCCACGGCGACCTGCTGATGCTCGGCGGCTACGGCAGCTTCTGGCTGTTCACGCTGTACGGCGTCGACCCGTTCGCCTCGCTGCTGGTGGTCGGCCCGGCGCTGTTCGTGATCGGGCTGGCGCTGGAACTGGCGCTGTTCCGCCCGCTGACTCGCTTCGACGAGGAGACGAAGATCAAGAACTCCCTGCTGATCGGCTTCGGGCTGGCGCTGGTGCTCGAAAACCTGGCCATCCGTCTGTGGACGGCCGACGAGCGCGGCATCACGCCGAGCTACGCCGGCAGCGTCGTTCGTCTGGGCGCCGTCAACTTGCCGCTCGACCGGCTGGGCAACCTCGCCGTGGCGCTGGCGGTGATCGTCGGCCTGCACCTGTTCCTGACGCGCACCTATCTCGGGAAGGGCATTCGCGCCACGGCCGAGGACTGGCAAGCCGCCACGCTCGTCGGCATCAACGTGCGCCGCACCTACCTGATCGCCTTTGCGCTCGGGACGGCGCTCGCCGGCGTGGCGGGCACGCTGGTCACGGTCGGCTTCACGGTGTCGCCGGGCATCGGCCTGGACTGGACGCTGAAGGCGCTGATCGTGGTGGTGCTGGCCGGCCTGGGCAGCGTGTTCGGCACCTTTGTTGGCGGGCTGCTGCTGGGCGTGGGTGAATCGCTGGTGACGCTGATCCCGAATGGCGGCTCGTACCGCGAGCTGGTGGGGCTGGTGCTGTTCGTCGTGGTGCTCCTGGTCCGGCCGGAGGGGTTGTTCGGCAGGAGCCGATAGGGGAAAGAGGGGCAAGGAGGTTATGTGGGGGACACCCCCACACCCCCGGTAATGAGGATGAGGGGTAGGTTGGGGGACACCCCCCACGCCCCCCGGCAGGGGAACGCTCTGCACCCCCGGGGACGAGGGGAAGGAGCAGCCCCCGGCAGGGGAGCGCTCCTGCACTGCCGGCGAGAGGTGGAGAGAAGCGTGATCGGAGCGAACTGGCGGGCGGTGGCGGGGGGCGCGGCGGTCGTCGTGGCGCTGGCGGTGGTGCCGCTCGTGGCGCCGCGCGACGACCTGCTCAACCTGCTGTTCCAGGTGTTTCTGTACGTCGCGCTGGCGGCGAGCTGGAACGTGCTCGGGGGCTACGCGGGCCAGGTGAACCTCGGCCACGCCGCGTTCTTCGGCACCGGCGCGCTCGTGGCGCGGGTCACCTGGCTCGCCGGCTGGCCGCTGCCACTGGCGTTCGTCGCGGGCGCGGCGGCCGGCGTCGTCATCGCGCTGGCCATCGGCCTGCCTACCTTTCGCCTGCGCGGCGTCTACTTCTCGGTCGGGACGCTGGCGCTCGCCGAGATGCTCCGCATCACGGTGACGAACACGCAGCCGAACGTCAGCGCGCTGCCCACCAGCCAGCTGATCGACTACAGCTTGCAGCCGCGCTACTGGGTGGCGCTGGCGGTGGCCGCGTGCGCCGTGGCGGCGACCTACGCGCTGGCCCACTCGCGCCTGGGGCTGGGCATGGTGGCAGTGCGGGAGGACGAGGACGCCGCGCAGGCGACGGGCGTGGACGCGCTGCGCCACAAGATCGCCGCGCTGGTCATCAGCGCGCTGTTCGCGGGCCTGGCGGGCGCGGTCTTCGCCTACCATGACGTGAGCTACTATCTGTATCGACCGTTCAGCCCGCTGTGGACGTTCGACCCGCTGCTGGCGGTGTTCATTGGCGGCGTGGGCACCGTCGTTGGGCCGGTGATCGGCGCCTTCTTCTACGTCGTGGTGAGCGAGCTGCTGGCGCAACAGCTCGTGGAGCTACACCTCATCGTCTTCGGCGCGCTGTTCATCCTGGTGGTACTGTTGCTGCCGGGCGGGCTTATGGAGGCCTGGCACCGCGTGCGACGAGTGCTCAGCCGTCCGCCGTCCGCCGTCCGCTATCAGCCGACCGGGCCGACTTCGGCCGAGTCGTGAGGCGTCAGGAGGCTACCGCCGCGCTAGGAGCGCGGCGATCGTCTCGCGGCCCAGGTCGCGCCGCTGCTCCGTGACGTCGTCGAAGCCGGCTGTCTCCAGTCCAGCCACGATCGCGCCGAGCTGCGCGTCGCTGAGGCCGTAGCGCGAAGGATCGAAGCGGCTCGCGTGCGGCCGCAGCGTGCGCCCGGCGAGCACGAGCAGGCCGCCCGGCGCGAGCACTCGGTAGGCCTCGCGCAGGGCCGCGTCGAGCGGCGACCAGAAGTAGAGCGCGTGGATGGCGCAGGCTTTGGTGAACTGCGCCGCGCCAAACGGCAGCGCCGTGGCGCTGCCCTGCGCGAGCGCCACGCGTCCCGCCCGGACGGCGGCGCGGTTGCGGCGCGCGGCCTGCTGGGCCATCACGTCGGAGGGGTCCACACCCACTACGATGCCCGCCGTGGCCCGCGCGGCCAGGAGCGCGATGGCCACGCCCGGGCCGAAGCCGATCTCCAGCACACGGTCGTCGGGCTGCACGTCCAGGAGATCGACGATCCAGCGGTCGTCGGCGTCGGTGCGCGCCATCAGCCAGCCGGCGACCCGGCCCAGCGGCCCCGAGGGCCGGGCGAACTGGGCGAAGAGGCCGGGCGGCGCCGCGCCGCGGCTGAGGGCGTCGTCGCTGGATTGTCGGTTCATGTCGGATCCGGCCCGGCGGTTGGGCTACTGGGGCGCGCCCTCACCCCAACCCTCTCCCAGGGGGAGAGGGGGAGGGACGAGGATAGCGCCCTCACCCCAGCCCTCTCCCAGGGGGAGAGGGAGTCCGGGAACTCCCGGGTCGGATTCGGGATCAAGCTCGGCGCTGGAGGTATTGCGTCCATCATGCGCGTGGTGCCTCGCTACCACTCGTCCTTGTACGCCGCCGCGGACCGGCGCTGCACGATCCAGGCCGCCCAGACGGCGACGAGGGCGACGGCGAGGGCGCCCGCGGCTAGCGCGAAGAAGAGCGGCCGCGAGGCGGCCGGCGATGACTCAGCGGGTGGCGCGCCCTCGCGGAACGCTTGCAGCACGTTGGCGGTGACGCGCTGGATGCGCGGGTCCACCCGGTCGGGCACCCGCACGTCGTCGAGCGCCCAGGCCCAATCGACCGTGCCGGCCGCGAACACCATGCCGCCCTGGCGGTAGTACGCCGCGTTGGACGCCGAGGCGAGGCCGTCCACCGTGACCAGCGGCGAGGCGGACAGGACGGTCAGGTTGGGCGGCGTGGCGCCGTTGTCGTAGACCCGGTCGTACTCGTAGCCAACGATGCGGCTCCACGCCTGGCCCGGCTGCGCGTCGGTGCCCGCGAAGATCCAGTGGCTCGCGTCCTGGACGACGAACGGGTAGTCGTTGCCGAAGGAGAGCACGCCCTCCGACATGATGCCGAGCAGCGCGTTCTCGGGCCGATTCACCGGCGGACTGCGCCAGCGGACGGTCACGCGGCTATCGTCCACGCCGCGCAGGGGATCGCGGTCGGCGTCCTTGTAGCAGACGAGCACGCGGTTCGGCGCACCGCCGGCGGCCGACTCGTAGCGCACCTGCCAGTAGACGTCGTTGCCACTGAAGAAGGCCAGCGAGTGGCCCTCGTTGCGCGCGGTCTCCCAGCTTTCCCGCATCTCCCACGACCAGTACTCGTCGTGGCCGACAGAGAGCAGCACGCGGCGGCCGGGCAGGTAGCGCGTGTCCACATGGGCGTCCACGTCGGTGATGTAGGTGACGTTGTAGCCCTCCCGCTCCAGCCAGCGGATCATCGGGAAGTCCCAGTCGAAGAAAGCGCCCGCCCCGTCCCATTGGTCGTAAGGCCGGTCGAAGGAGACTTTGGTGGCGGGCGCGCCGACCGAGTTGTAGGGGTAGAGGCTCTTGCCCCCCCAATTGTTGTAGGCCTGGTAGGTATTGACGGCGACCTTGTACACGTAGTCGGCGATCTGGGCGTCGTCGCGGACGACGAACACCGCGTAACCGACGTCCAGGTCGGGGTTGTTGGCGAGCAGGCGCACGAGATAGATACCGCTTGGCCAGTCGGGGCCTACCTGGATCGAGTAGGAGAGCTGCCAGGCGGCGGCGATGAGGCCCGTGTCGGGATCGGGGCTGGGGATCGGCTGGTCGACGCCGGGCAGGCCGTAGGCGGTCTGCAACAGCCGGCCGCCCTGGCCGCCGTACCAGCCCATACGGCTCACGGTCAGGTCGAAGCGCGCGGCGGTGGTCGAGACGTACAGCCCGAGCGACTCGCCGGGCGCGACGCTGACGCGGTCCACGTAGGCGCTGATAACGGGCGGCTCCCAGGAGGCCAGGCCGCCGCCGCTGGCGGCCTGCGCCTCGCTCTCGGCGCTCGTCACACCTGTGCTCGTGTGCTTGGGCGGGTTGGGGCGCTGCCATTCGCGGCTGCCCGGCAGCTGGTTCTCGCGGACGATCGGGTTGTCGGCCGGGGGCTCGGCGCCAGGCTCCGGCGACTGCCCGGCGACCGGCACCGCGACGGCCAGCAGCCCGCCGAGCGCGAGGGCGAGCGCCAGCGCGACGCGGGGGCGGCCGACTGCCATGCGGCGGCTTAGCGACCGCTCCTTGACCGTGCGCCTGGGCAGGCGAGAGCGTGCGCGCTGCACGCCGGCGCCTCAGCCGCGCAGGCGGTAGCGCTGGATCTTGCCCGTGGCCGTCTTGGGCAGCTCGGCCACGAACTCCACGGTGCGGGGGTACTTGTAGTGGGCGAGCCGGTCGCGGACCCACTCCTGGAGCGCCTGTGCGAGCGCGTCGTCGCCGGCGCCGCTCTTGGTCACGACGTACGCCTTCGGCTTCACCAGCCCGGCCTCATCCGGCACGCCGACGACCGCGGCCTCGGCCACCTCGGCGTGCGCGAGCAGGACCGCCTCGACCTCCATCGGCGACACCCAGATGCCGCCGACCTTCAGCATGTCGTCGCTGCGGCCCGCGTAGACGTAGTAGCCGGCGTCGTCGAGGTAGTACTTATCGCCGGTCTTCAGCCACTCGCCGACGAACGTCTGCTTCGTGCGGTCGTGCTGGTTCCAGTACAGCGCCGCCGTGCTGCGCGAGCGTACCCACAGGTCGCCCACCTCGCCCTGCGGCACGGCCTCGCCGTCCTCGTCGACCACGCGCGCCTGGTAGCCAGGAATCAACTCGCCGCTAGTGCCGGCGCGGCTGCGGCCTGGGAAGTTGGAGATGGCGATGTAGCCGATCTCCGAGGAGCCGACGCCGTCCAGCACCTCGACGCCGGTCAGCTCGCGCCAGCGCTCGTAGATCGGCGGCGGCAGCGCCTCGCCCGCGGAGACACACAGGCGCAGCGAGGTGAGGTCGGGCGGCTGGGCGCGCGTCTCGATCTCGCGGATCACCTGCGCGTACGACGTGGGCACCGAGAAGTAGAGCGTCGGCCGGTACCGCTCGATCGTCGCTAAGATGGTCGGCGCGTCGGGCCGCGCCGGGTTCAGCGCGACCGCGCCACCGGACCAGAGCGGCAGGTAGAGCGAGTTCACCAGGCCGTAGGAGAAGAACAGCTTGGACGCCGAGTAGCTGATGTCGTTCTCGCCGAAGCCGACGACGTGCTCGGCGTAGGCGCGCGTGCAGTAGACCATATCGGCGTGCAGGTGGACGACGCCCTTCGGCCGCCCGGTGGTGCCGGAGCTGTACAGCCAGTAGGAGGCGTCGTCGCGGCTGGTCGGCGCGGCGGCTAGCTCGGGGCTCTGGCTGCCGACGAGCGCGGCGTAGGACTCGGTGTTCGGGCGCGGCTCGCCGAGCAGCACGACGTGGCGCAGGTGGCGCAGCGTGGGCCGCAGCGCCTCGACGCGCTCCAGGCAGTCCTCGGTCAGCACGACGGCACGCGCCCGGCTGTCGCGCAGGTAGTAGCCCAGGTCCTCCGCCGTGGCCAGCGTGTTCACCGGCACGGGCACGGCGCCGATCTTCATGGCGCCGAGGAAGGTGGCGATGAACTCGGGGCAGTCGGGCAGCAGCAGCACCACGCGGTCTTCCAGGCCGATGCCGAGGCTCCGCAGGCCGTTGCCCGTGCGGTTGACGAGCGCGGCGAGGTCCCAGTACGTAAGCTGCTGGTCGCCGTAGTACACGGCCACGCGGTCGCCGCGTCCCGCCTGCAAGTGGCGATCGACCAGCGCGGTCGCCATGTTGAACTGCTCGGGCACATCGGCCGCGCCGTCGTCGGGCGGGGTGTCCCAGGTGAGCACGCGAAATCCGTCCATTGTTACCAGCCGGTGCCGAATTGGCGTCGGGAAGTCTCTTTCATTGAACGGCGCTGTGTTGACGGCTGTCAAGGTCCTGGGGCCAGTAGGGGCGTGGCTTATGCGCCGGGGAAGAGGCGCTGGAGGGCGAGCGCCTTGGCGCGGTCGCCGTCGAGGCGCACGCGGCCGCTGTCGATCGCCATGGCCAGGTCGAGCCGGCCCCAGAGGAGCCGCAGCAGGGCCTCGCTCGCCAGCGCGAGCCGCACGTCGGCGCCTGGCGCCGTGCCGCGCGTCGCGCTGACCAGGTCGCCCTGCACTCGCAGAGTGACGGGGCCGCCGCCCGGCCCGGCCACGTCGAGCTGCCAGGTGCCGTCGGTCTTCTCGCCGTGCGTCGCCATGATCTGCGCGCCGCCCAACGACATCTCGAGCGCCATCGGCACGCCCTCGGATTCGACCGGCGCATCGGGCTGACGGGCGGCGCGAATGTCCCAGCGATGGAGCACCAGCTCGTTCATGCGTAGGAGCGCGAGCTGCCATAAGGGCAGCACCATGTACGTCAGGTCGACGGGGGCGGGCAGCGCGGCCACGTCCAGGCTGTCGAGATACTCGCAGTAGGCTTCGTTGCGCTCGGCGAGCAGACCCAGGACGGACTCGCGCGGCTGGGCGACGAGCTGCGCGACGGCCGCGTCCATGAGAGCGGGCTCGCTCGGGGGTGGGGGCTGGCCGTCGAGCGCGGCGTGGGTGGCCGCGTTGAAGAACCACAGCGCCTGCACGAGGTGCGCGACCGCGTGCTTGGCCGCCCAGCCTGGACACGCGGTCGGCGCCTCCCACGCGGCGGCGCCCCCGGCGCGCAGCTCGCCCACCAGCGCCTGCGTCTCCGCGCGCGACACGCGGTTCGAGTCGCGCACGATCGTCTCGATCGGCGGCTGTTCGGCCACGCTCTCCTCCCTGTCGGCGGATGCTCGTCGAAAAAGTATAGGAACGCGCCGTGGACACGGCCAAGGATCGCCGGAGCCGGCCATCGGGTGCGGGTAGAATAGGTTACAGAGACCTGGGGAGCGGGCGACGCGGGTGGGGAGAGCAAGCGGCGAGCGCTGGAGTCGACGACGGTTCCTCCAGGGCGCGGGAGCGGCTGGCCTGGTCGCGGCCGGCCTGGCAGCATCAGCCGGTGTGGCACGCGCGCAGGCGCCGGACGTGCGCCTGGAGTGCCCGATCCTCACGTACCACGAGGTCTACGATCGGGTGCGGTTCACGGGACAGCTCGCGCGGTACTTGCAGGACGGCTACCAGCCGATCAGCCTCGACCAGCTCTACCGCCTGCTGAGCGGCGAGGACGTGCCGCTGTGGGGCCGGCCGTTCATTCTCACCTTCGACGACGGCCTGCGCAGCCCGCGCACGAACGCGCTGCCGGTGCTGCGCGACTGGCAGGTGCCAGCGGTGTTCTGCGTGATGCCCGACTGGCGCGGCGACCGGGTCCACAGCTACATGACTAACGACGACTTCCGCATGCTGGTCTACGATTACGGCATGGAAGTCATCTCCCACACCTTCAACCACGTCACGCTGCCCCGCGAGCGCGTGCGCAACCCGGGGGGCTGGCAGGCGGAGATCATCCGGTCGAAGGAGCGGCTGGAGGAGATCGTCGGCGGCGACTACACGGTGCAGGGCTTCTGCTATCCCAACGGCGCCTACGACGCGCCCACGGTCGATCTCGTCGGGCAGCATTACGACCTCGCCCTCACGACGCGGCCGGGCACCGTCCAGACGACGGCGGAGCTGCTGACGCTGCACCGCACGTCGATGTCATAGGGTAGCACCCCCTCCCCCAAGATTGGGGGGGATGAGGAGGGGCAAGTTGGGGGGACACCCCCAAGCCCCCGGCAGGGGAGCGCCCCTGCACCCCCGGAGAGGACGAGGAGGACAGCGCCCCGGCAGGGGAGCGCCCCTGCACCCCCGGAGAGGACGAGGAGGACAGCGCCCCGGCAGGGGAGCGCCCCTGCACCCCCGGAGAGGACGAGGCTAGTCGAGCAGCTCGTCGGTGGCGTCGTCGCGGCCGAGGCCCTTCCAATCGGACTCGGTGACCAGGTCCTTGACGATCGCGAAGCCCATGGACGGCTCCAGCTTGATCTCCCCCCCGTCGACCGGATGGCAGCAGGCGAGGCGGGCCTTGCCGTTCACCTTCATGCGGCAGCTCGCACAGATGCCGCGATGGCAGCTCACGCGATAGGCAATCGCGGCGCCGTGGATCGCGTTCACGTCGTAGAGCACGTTGGTCACGCTGGTCGTGTCGCGCACGGGGACCTCGTAGGTCTCGAAGTGCGGCTCGCTGTCGTGCTCGGGGTTGAAGCGCTGCACCGTGACGCGCACCGTGCCTGCCATCGGTTACTCCTGCTGCTTACTCGCGCGGCGGCGCGAGGATCGGCGTGGGCACCGGCTCCAGCCGGGTCTCCACGATGCCGTCGACGAGCCGCTGGATGGTGTTCTGCGGCCCGCGCGTCGTGTCCATGCGCGGGAAGTCGCGGCGGAAGTGCGCGCCGCGGCTCTCCTCACGCGCCAGCGCGCCGCGCGCCACAGCGGCCGTGGTGAGCGCCAGGTTGGCCACCTGCAAGCACTCGATCCACTCGGGATTGTAGACGCGGTCGCGGTTGCGCGCCGCCAGGCGGGGCACCGCGTCGCGGCAGATCGCCTCGAAGCGCTCAAGCGCCTCGCGGATGAGCGGGCCGTCGCGCAGCACGCCGACCTTCTGCTGCGCTAGGTTGCGTAGCTCCTCGCGCACCTCGAAGCTCGACAGCCCCTCGCGGGCGATCGGCGCCATCGCCTCCGCTTGCAGCGCCTTCACCTGCGCGCGGTCCGGCTCGGGCACGGCCCGCGACGCCTTGGCGAAGTTGACCGCCGCCGCGCCCGCGCGCTGGCCCTGCACGAGGATCTGCGCGAAGGCGTTGCCGGACAGGCGGTTCGCGCCGTGGCAGCCGCCGGTCACCTCGCCGCCGGCGAACAGGCCGGGGAGGGTCGCGACGCCCCACTCGTCGACACGGATGCCGCCCATGAAGAAGTGGGCGGCGGGCGCGACCTCGATGGCCTCGCCGGCCTTCACGCGCTCCATGAGGTCGGCGAAGTTCAGACCGTGCGAGTACCAGTCCTTGCGGATGAACGGCTTGGCGCCCCACTGAGCGAAGTAGTCGATCAGGTTGCGCGGCAGGTGCTGCAGCGACATGTAGACGCCGCCGTGCTCGGAGCCGCGCCCCTCCAGGATCTCTGTCTGGATGCCGATGGACAGCAGGTCGCGCGTCGAGTGCTCCATGCGCTCAGGATCCCAGCGCCCCATGAAGCGCTCGCCGTACTTGTTCAGCAGCCAGACGCGCAGGGCGTTCTGCGGCCCGAGCAGGAAGGGGAAGAGGTTGCCGCGCGCCAGCGGCGGCGTGACGATCGTCGTGGGCAGGAACTGCATCATCTCCATGTTCAGCAGCTCGGCGCCCGCGCGCAGCGCCATCGCCTGGCCGTCGCCGGTCAGCTCCTCGGGGCCGGTGTTGTATTCGAAGACGTTGTGCGCGCCGCCCGTGGCCATGATCACGGCCTTCGCGGCGAACGCCACCGGCTCGCCGCGCTCCAGGTCGAGCCCCACCGCGCCCACTACCTGGCCATCGCGGGTCAGCAGATCGGTAACCATGACGTCTTCGATCATGCGCACGGGGCGGCGCTTGATCTCGCGCTTGAGCACCTGGATCAGGTCGTGGCCGCTGGTGTACATGTTGCGCGGGTAGGAGTGGCCGGGCATCTGGCGCACGTCGTACACCCGCAGGCCCGCCTCCAGCACCTCGCGCGCGCGCTCGGGCACGTCCTCGACGTGCGCCAGCGTCTGCCGCTGGTCGTTCAGCCACTTGCCCTCGACCAGCATGTCGCGGAAGAAGACCTCGGGGCTGTCGGCTGGGTTCGGGGGGACGCCGCTGATCAGCGGCTCCGGCCCGAGCAGGCGGTAGAGCGAGCCGCTGTCCACGTCGAGGTCGGCAGCGGCCGTAAGCGTGGCGCCGGAGCGCGTGAAGCGGCCCTTGGTGACGACCGTGACCTGCAGGCCGCGGTCGGCGACTTCCCAGGCGGCGCGGGCGCCGGCGCCCTCGCTGCCGATAATGAGCACGTCGGTCGTGAGCATGGCGCCCTTTCCACGAAAGCAATCAGTGGTCCGCGGTCAGCTGTCAGCCGCCCGCTTGCCGCCGCAGGCGTGGAGCGGACGGTTGAACCGAGCCAGCACCCTATGTTACCGCGTCTCGATCATGCCGTGTCTCGCGCCCTCCACGCGGCCAGGGATCGAGCGCCGCGCGGTCCGGGCCGGCGCTGCCATCCGCGGCAGCGCCGTGACCTGCGCAGCGCCAGGCGGGCCCGCTTACTCTCGCGTCCCCGGCTGCCGACAGTCGTAGTAGAGTCGTAGTAGAGCGGTGTGCCTGATGTTCGGGCTGGGCCTGGTGGGGGCCTACCTGCTGCCGCAACCCCGCTCGTGGTGGCCACGGCGGAAGTCTCGCAAAGCCTGAGACTTCCATGAGGCTGCTCCCCCGCTCCGGCCTTCCCCGTAAACCTCTCGCCCGATCCGCGGGCCGCGCGGCGATCTTCATGGCAGGAACTGGCGGCAGCCAGCGGGTGCCACGGCGGCTTACCGCCCCACCGCTATAATCTCGCCAGATTCCAGGCGAGCGGGGCAGCGCATGTGTACGATCATCACCCTCTTCCAGGCGCATCCCGCCTACCCGCTCGTCATCGCCGCCAACCGTGACGAGCGCTACGCGCGCCCCAGCAGCGGCCCGGCGCTGCTCGACGAGCCCCGCGCCGTCGTGGCTGGACGCGACCTCGACTTCGGCGGCACCTGGTTCGGCGTGAACGCCCAGGGTGTGGCCGTCGCCGTGGCCGACCAGGGATTGACAGAGGGGATAGGGAATAGGGGTCGGGGGGTGGTGGAGGGAGACGCGAGGCGGCCGGCGACTCCCTATCCCCCATCTCCTATCCCCCATTCCCCGGACAAGCGGTCGCGCGGGCTGCTGGTGCTGGACGCGCTGGGCTGCCCCACGGTCGGAGCGGTGAGTGCGCTGCTGGCGAGTATCGTCCCCGCCGACTACAACCCGTTCACGCTGCTGCACGCCGACGTGCGGGCGGCGAGCATCGGCCATCATACAGCTGGGCCGGTGCAGCTTCGCACGCTCGCGCCGGGGATCGACGTGATGGTGAGCGCGATCGGCGCCGACCACGCGCGCTGGCGTAGCGAGTACGTGCTGGGCGCGCTGGACCCGGCGCGGCTGGCGGAGCGCGACGCGCCCGCGCTCCGCGCGGCGCTGCAGGCTGTCCTGCGCCACCACGCGCCGCCCGGCGAGCGCGACGACGCGATCTGCCGCCACCGCGAGGACGCGGGCACGGTGTCGTCGTTCGTGGCGCTGCTCGCGCCCGACCTGGCCGCCAGCCAGCTGCACTGCGCGCTCGGCGCCCCCTGCCGCACGCCGTACGTGGATTACTCGCACCTCCTGCGCGCGCTGGCGGGCGCGGCCGTCCGAGCGCCGGGCGGCTGAGCGCCATGGCCCCGCGCCCGGCACGGCCCCGGCGCGGCTCTTGCGGAGAGGCGACGCGCCCGCGACGGCCGCGCACCCCTCGGAGAGGCTGCCGGCCCCGGCCGGGTCGCCGACGCCAACATACGCCAGCGCCACCCACCGCCGGCCGGGCCGGCTCGTGGAGTGGCCGGAGGGGGCTCACGATGGTTCACCGCGAGGACGACACGCTGTTGCGCTACCTGGCCACCGCGCTAGGCGCGGGGACGACGGCGTTCGGGATCTGGCCGGCGCTGGCGCCGGGGGCGTTCGCGCGGACGTTCGGGTTACCGATGGAGGGCGGGGCCGGCGCGCTGGCGGCCCTGCGCTCGGTCGGCGTGCGCGACGCGGTTACGGGCGTCGGGCTCATGTCGGCGGCGCTGCACGGCGGCAAGTACGCTCCCTGGCTGCTCACGCGCCTGCTCGTGGACGCGGGCGACGCGCTGATCATGGCGCGGACCGACATGGAGGAGGGCGCGAGCGCGCGCAGGCGCGCCCTCGGCTTCCTGGCGCTCGGCGCCGCCGCGATCGACGGGCTCCTCTGGGGCCTGGCGAAGCGCGCGGCCCGCGGGGAGGACCGAGCGGACCGCGCGCTCCAAGGCTGAGCGCACTCAGGGCGCGGCAGAAGCAGCCGACGCCGCGCTGGATGGCTCCTCACTCCCGTCGAGTCCGTCAGCCGTGGGCGCTTCGGCAGCCGTATCAGCCGCCGCGCCCCACGCCGGGCGCAGGGTCCCGCGACGGCTCGGCTCGCCGAAGGTCGGCTCGCCGCGCTGGTTCGCGCGCTGCCGCTCCAGTTGGCGGCTGATCCGCGCTACCGCCCCGCGGACGGCTTGATCGGCGGTGGTCCCCGTCTCGCGACTCACCAGATGCCCGCCCAGGTGCCCCAGGCGCACTCGCAGCCGCGCGCTCACGTCGGTTCGGCCACCGGGCCGGTCCAACAGCAGGGTGATCAGCGGGTCCGGGGCCGATTCCAGCCGCTGGCCGAGCGCGCGCAACTGGCGCTCGATCCGCCGCGCCTCGAGGTCGTTCAGCGCGAGGCCGCGTATCTTGATTCGCGTCGTCGCTACCATGCAGAGCCTCCATGTCGAGCAGCCGGCCCCGGTGGGGGTGCGTGTTTGACTACGCCACACCACGCACGCAATCCCTGGCCGAGCGCTTAGACCGTCGTGTGGTCGCTCAGTATCGCGTCAAGGCGCCGAGACCGCCGTGTAGGGTAAGCAGCGACGCCGCGTCCCCGGACACAGTCTCGACCCGCGCTCCTTGCTCCAACGCGCGCTCGACGACCCGCTCGCGCAAGTCCCCGAGGCCGGTTGTCGCCGCGCCGCACGCGGGGCAAGGACCGGGACCCGGCACCAACCGTCCGCAGCGCGGACATTCGGCGCCGACCGCGGCGAACGTATCGGCGAGGAACAGGTGATACACGCGGTGGTCGCTAAGCGCGGCCAGGGTGGCGTCGTGGCCGAGGGTCGCGCGCGGGGTAATCGCCGCCTCGACGAGCCGATCGACCATTTCCACCTCAGCCTGCCGCTCGATTGCCTCCGCGGCCTGCACTGCCGCTCGCAGCACCTCGGCCTCGCTCGCGTCCGTGGCGAGCGACAGATCGCCGGCCAGGCGCGCGCGGAGGGGCCGTGGCAGCTCGGCGCGGAGCAGCGCGAGGGGCTCCTCCGGCCCGGCGAGAAGCAGCCGGTCGAACCGATGAGTCCGCAGCAGGGTCATCAGCGCATGGCCGGTGCGCCGCGCGTGGCGCACGGCCCGGCCCTCCTGGTAGCGAGCCAGCCGGGTCTCGGCGACGCCCCCGCGCGCCGCGCGTTGGGGCGCCCCATCGCCGCCCTGCCCCGCCCGAAACGCGTAATGCGTCTCCGCCGTGCCGCCCGGCCGCCGCGCGGGCGGGCTCCCGGCCTCCTCGTCCTCCAGCGTTTGCTGCTCCTCTATGGCGCCGAGGAACACGGTGAAGATGCGTGCACGGCGCCGATCGAAGAGAACCACGGCCACGCGCTCGTAGGCGTCGAGCAGCTCGGCGAGCGGCGCGAGTGCCGGCCGCGGCCCCCAGGCGAACTCCTCGGCCGGCCGAGTCGGCAAGGGGGCGGCGTAGAAATAGTCGGCCTGTCCCGACGCGAAGAGCGCCAGGCCGGGCGCGCGCGGCACGAACGCCTCGGCGAGATGGTGCGCCGCTTGCGCCACCGCGCGCTCGAACGCCGCGGGCACCTCCGGCCCGAGGGAGGCCCGCAAGCTGCGGCATCCTTCCTGGAACGAGAGCAGATAAGCGCGGCCGGCCACCGGCACCAGCGGCGTGGCGAGATAGACCGACAGGACGCCATCTTCCGGCGGCGGGGTCGCTCGCAGCGTCTCGAGCAGCCCCGGAAGCGCTTGCACGTCGTCATGGGTTGTGGCGGGAACGTATCTCAGGGCGGCCATGTGTAGCTCCTTCCGCGGCTCGCTAAAGAGCGTTAGGGCCCCACGGGGTTATATGATTGCGCCACGATTCTGATGATCTATCCGCATTACTGCAGCAAACGCGACCGTCGCTGCCAAATGATAGCACTATTTGTGTCACTAGCAAGCAGCTACGTCAGTTTCGAAATGTTCACGCGGTTTTCTTGCGATTTTATGCGACTGTTCTACCGATCTTTGATAGACTGAATAGAAGGAAGATGGCGAATGATCTCTGTGGGAGACGGTATGATGACGGCCCGAGAGGCACAAGCAACACCGTTGGAGGGGCCGGGTGATCCGGCTGGCGGCGAGATGATGCCCGCGGTGCAGCATCACCAGTGGATACCCGCCGAAGCCCCGCCCGATTCCGTGCCAAATGCCAATGGCGTGGGGCGCACCGCCGCGGGCAGCTCAGCCGCTGACGGCGAGCAGTGGGGCACCGCGTGGCACGGCGAACGCGCGGGGGTGGACGCGAGTGAGTCGGCGGCCGCGGCGCCAGCGCCCGTCGCGCCTGACCGCGTGACCCAGGCCTCGATGGATTCGTTCCCGGCGAGCGATCCGCCCGGGTGGATCTCTATGCGAGTCGGCGGGTAGGACGAAGCGGCGGGACCGCGGTGCCGGTGGCCGCGGCCTCGTCGCAAGCTCGTGGGAATCAGACCTGCATCGTCGTCGGACGCGCGTCAGGCCTGGGCGACGCAGAACTCGTTGCCCTCGGGGTCCTGGAGCACCGTCCAGTTGACGCCGTACTCGTCGTGGCTGGGACCGCGCGTGGCGCCGAGGCCCACGAGGCGAGCGACCTCGGCCTCACGGTCGGCGGCAGTGAAGTCCACGTGCATCCGGTTCTTGACAGTCTTGCCCTCGGGCACCTTGAGGAAGAGCATGCGGATCGGGTCGGCGTCCGAGGTCAGGACGGCGAAGTACGGCTCGGACCGCTCGATGCGACGGCCGGTCGCGGCGGCCCAGAAAGCGGCAAGCTTCGGCGGGTCGGCCGCGTCGAAGGTGACGTTGGCTAGCTGCAGCATGGCGTTGCTCCTGGCAGGATCACGTCTTGATGCCGACGAACTTGACTTCGGTCATCTCCTGGATCGCGTACTTGACGCCCTCGCGGCCGAGCCCGCTGTCCTTCACGCCGCCGAACGGGTAGTTGTCCTGGCGGTAGCGCGAGCCCTCGTTGATCCACACGCAGCCGCTCTCCAGCTCGCGGGCGAAGCGCAGCGCCGTGTTGAGGTCGTTCGTGAAGGCAGCGGCTTGCAGGCCGTACTGGCTGTCGTTGGCGAGCGCCAGCACCTCGTCGACCGTGTCGAACGGCGTGAGCGTGACGAGGGGGGCAAACACCTCCTGGCACTGGACGCGCATGTCGGGCCGCGTGTCGGTAACGACGGTGGGCCAGAGCAGCGCGCCCTCGCGCTTGCCGCCGACGAGCACCCGCGCGCCCGCGGCCGTCGCCTCCTGAATCCAGCTCTCGACGCGCCGCGCCTCGTCCTCCGAGATCATCGGCCCCACGTCGCAGTCGGGGTCGAACGGGTCGCCGACCTTGAGAGCCGCGATCGTGTCGAGGAAGATGCGCGTGAAGCGCTCCTGGACGTCGCGCTGCACGTAGACGCGCTGCGCGGAGATACACTGCTGGCCCGCCGAGGAGAAGCCGGAGCGGGTAATCGCCGCCGCGGCCTTCGTGAGATCGGCGTCGGCGCAAACGATGTTGGGCGCGTTCGAGCCCAGCTCGAGCGTGACGCGCTTGAGGCCCGCCCGCTCGTGGATGCGTCGCCCAGCCTCGGTGCCGCCGGTGAAGCTGACCATACGGACGCGGGGATCCTGCACGAGTGGGTCGCCGACCTGGGGCCCCGGGCCGATGACGACGTTGCAGGCGCCGGCCGGCCAGCCGGCCTCGTGGATGCAGCGCGCGAGCAGGACGGCGGCGATCGGCGT
This sequence comes from Chloroflexota bacterium, assembly GCA_035293805.1. Lineage (GTDB taxonomy): Bacteria > Chloroflexota > UBA6077 > UBA6077 > JAJPHF01 > JAJPHF01. The sequence continues at coordinate 82,550 of DATGMD010000002.1, forward strand.
CTTGGATGCGGGCTTGACGACGACGCTGTTGCCGGCGGCGAGGGCGGGCGCGACTTTCTGCGCCACGAGGTTGAGTGGCGCGTTGAAGGGGCCAATGGCGGCCACGACGCCGAGCGGCTGGCGCAGCACCATGCCCCAGCGCCCCTCGCCACCGCGGATGGCGTCCATGGGCAATAGCTCGCCGACGATGTCGCGCGTCTCGCCGGCGGCCATGACGAACAGCTCGCCGCCGCGGCCGGCTTCGATCGCCACGTCCTTTAGCGGCTTGCCGGCCTCGCGGGCGATGGCGTCGGTGAACTCGGCGCGGTGATCGCCGATGGCCTCGGCGGTGCGCATCAGGAGGCGCGCGCGCTCGTGGGCCGGCATGGCGCGCAGGTGGTCGCGGAACGCCGCCTGGGCGGCGCCGACCGCGCGGTCGACATCCGCGGGCGCCGCGACGCTGACAGTGGCGAACGCCTCGCCGGTGTAGGGGTAAATCACCGGCATCCGCTCGCCGCCGGCGCCCTCGGTCTCCGCGCCGCCGATGAACAGTCCGTAGTGCTGCATGGCGCCTCCGAGTGCTGAGTGCTGAGTGCTGAGTGCTGAGTGCTGAGTGCTGAGTGCTGAGTGCTGAGTGCTGAGTGCTGAGTGCTGAGTGCTGAGAAAGGGTAGCTCTGGCGGAGAAGCGCCGCAAGGGCATGCAGCCGGCCAGCGGCTGGCCGCCGGGCCGGCGGATGCGGTATCAGTCCGGGAGCGGCTGCGCCCGACGTAGCAGGGCGCGGCAAGCAGCGCCCCTACGGCACTTGGAGGCAGCATGGGCGAGATCGTCGCGGCCATCGGCACGGCGCACGCACCGCAGTTCCTGACCAAGCCGGACACGGAAGACCCGCAGCAGCTCGAAGCGGTCTTCCAGGCGCTCACGATGCTAAAGGGCCGGCTGCGCGCGGTGGCGCCGGACGTAGTGATCATCATCGCCAACGACCACGTGGAGAACTTCTACCTGGACGTGGTGCCGCCGTTTACCGTGTTCACAGGGACGGAGGCGCGCGGGCACTTCGCCGGGCAGGACTACGCGTATCCCGGCCACCCGGCGCTGGCGCGGGCGCTGCTGGAGGAGGGGCTGCGGCTGGGCGTGGACATCGCCTACTCGCAGCAGGCGCACCTGGGGCACTCGTTCGTCGTGCCGCTGCACTTCCTGCTGCCCGAGCCGGCGCCGCCGGTGATCCCGCTGTTCGTGAACACGTATTTGCCGCCGCAGCCCTGGCCGCGCCGCTGCTACGAGGTCGGCCAGAAGCTGGCCGAGATCATTCGTCAGCGGCCCGAGCGGGTGGCGGTGATCGCGAGCGGCGGGCTGTCGCACTATCCGGGCACCGACCTGTACCCGCACCCCGACAACGCCTTTGACGCGGAGGTGCTGAAGCTGATCGAGGCCGGCCAGATGCACCGGCTGGCGGCGTTCACGCCGATGGAGCTGGACCGGCACGGCAACCTGGAGCTGCTGCAGTGGCTGGTGCTGCTGGGGATGCTGGGCGACGAGCCACCGGCCGAGCTAGTGACCTACCAGCCCAGCTGGCACCACGGCTACGCGGTGGTGTGGTGGGACGTGTCGGCGGGGCCGCGCCCGGCCGAGCAGCACTACGTCTACGCCGACCCGGCACGCTACCCGCTGAACACGGCGCTGTACACCCTGATGAACGACCGGGCGCTGCGCGAGCGGTTCCTGGCCGACGCCGACGCGGCGATCGCGGACTTCCCGCTGGCCGACGAGGAGCGCGCGGCTGTGAAGGCGCGCAACGTCAAGCAGCTCACGGCGCTGGGCGCGCACCCGTTCCTGGCGTTCATGGCCGACTACAACCTGAAGTACGAGACGTAGGCCAGCAGGTAGGAGCGGCCTCGCCACGGATGCACCCTGGTCCCGTGACCCGGCTTGGCGATGCCAGAGGACTGAAAGCATTATGGTGTTACTCGACGGCTGCGACGTGCGCCTGGGCGGTCAGGGCTGGAGCGAGCCGGACTGGCAGGGCGTGTTCTATCCGCGGGGCCTGAAGGCGAGGGATCGGCTAGCCTGCTACGCGACGGCCTTCGACTTCGCGGAGATCGACAGTACGTTCTACTCCATCCCTGCAACACGGATCGTGGAGGCCTGGCGGGACCGCACCCCGGCGGGGTTCCGCTTCGCGGCGAAGCTGCCGCAGAGCATCACTCACGATCCGGACCCCAAGACCCGGCTGCCCCGCCGGCCGCTCGCGGCTGACGACTGGCAGGACGAGCTAGCCCGGTTCACGGAGGCGATGCGGCCGCTGGGCGCCAAGCTCCTAGCGATCGTCGCGCAGCTGCCGCCCCAGTGGCACTGGCGCCCGGAGCGCCTGGGCGTCTTGCAGCGCTTCCTTGAAGCCCTGCCGCGCGAGATCCAGTGGGCCGTCGAGTTTCGGCACCGGGGGTGGCTGAACGCGGAGGTGTTTGCGCTACTGCGCGAACACGCGGCGGCGTTCGTGATCCAGGACCTGTACTACATGCCCCGGCATGTCGAGGTGACGACGTCCGCGCTGGCGTACATCCGGCTCCAAGGGCGGCGGCAGGACATCGTCCACATGGACGCCGTTCAGATCGACCGCGACGAGGCGCTGGACGAGTGGGCGGCGGTCGTTCGGGCGCTGGCGGACCGTTCGGTGCGGACGGTGGTTGTGGCGGCGAACAATCACTACCAGGGCCACTCGCCGGGCACCGTGGCGGCGCTGCAGCGGCGGCTGGGGCTGCCCGTGGCGCACCCGCCCGCGACGGTCCTGGGAGGCCCGCGTCTGTTGTAGGCTCCCCGATGCAGGCTGGGCCATGCCCAAGCACTCCTCATCGTCAAATCGCTGATCGTTGGATCACCCCAACGAATCACCCGATCTGTGGACCCCGAAAAATCGGCCCCCCTGCGATGCTAGCCATGTCAAGCGCAACGCCGCGCTGGAACTGCCTGAGCGGGTGGGTGGCCGACAACGGCGTCGGCCCGCCCTTCCGCCGCTCCTGGAGCCTGACATGGCGCAACTCGCGGACACTCCACCGGCGCTCCGCTGCCCACGCTGCAGCGGACCGATGTTTCCCCAGGCGGCCGGCGAGCTGGATTACCTGTGCCTGCTCTGTGGCGAGTACCGCTTCCTGGTCCGGCGAGCCGCGAAGGTCGCGCCTTTGCCGCCCGAGGCGTTCAAGAAGCGCCGCGGTCGCCCCAGCCGCTACGGCTACTAAGCGGCCGGCCCAGGTTGGTGTGTAAGGTTGGCGAAGCCAACCTTACACACTATTCCTGGCCAAGTGCTTCGGCTGGCCCTGCAAGACGTGCCCACGGGTGGCTAACCTCCCTCACCACGCTGCTGAGCGATGAGGGGGCTGCCATCAGTGGCCTGTCCCACGCGCTCACGGGCCTTGGCGAGCACGGCCGCGACCGCGCCGGCCACGCCCGCCAGGATGCCGCGCCGCGCCACACTCCGCCCGCTTCCCATCGCCCGCGCCTGCGTTCCTCTGCTCCGCCCCGGTGCAACCGTAGCTTGGCCACGTGTCGAGTCCGGGCAGGTCGAGCGCGAGTTCGCGGCCAACTCCCGCTAGCTCGGCGCTCGCACGTATGTCCGTGGGCGAGCAGGCGGAGGCCGGGTGGGGCAGCGTCCAGGCACCCACGGGTAGTGATTGCCGGCACGGTTGGCGCGCAGGCACTACAATTTGACCGGCAAGACGTAACGCGACGCGCTGCCGGCGGGCTGTCGCCCGCACGCGGCGCGTCACGTCGGTGGAATCGGGCAGGCAGATGCTCGTCGTACACGGCTCGTGGCTGCCGGAGCAGGACGGCGCGGGGGGCGCCTTCGTGCTGTGGGCCGAAGCCGCAGGCGCGCGCGGCCGGCCGCGCGGGACGCCGCAGGGCCGGGCGACAGCCGCGGCGGCCGGCCGCGTCCGCCGCCATCCCTTCGCCGCGCGCCGCGCTCAGCTGCTGGAGGCGCTGGCCGGCGCGCTCGAGGCTGAGGCGGGGAGCCCCGAGGCGCCGGCCGGGGCGGCGCGCGCGGGCGTGGCGGAGGCCGGGCCGGCCAGCGGTCGTGGGCCGGACGCGGCAGCGGTAAGCGCCGGGGCGCCGGCCGAGGTGGTGGTTCGGCTGCCGTCGACGGCGCGCGGGCCGCTGCCGTCGCCCGGCCTGGCGACGGCTGACGAGCCGGCTCACGAGCCGCGCGCGCTGGCCGCCTGGCGCGTCGAGGCCGTGGCCTACGCGCCCGCGCGCGCCGCCGAGTTGCTCATGGGCCTGGCCGCGAGCGACGGCCGCGCCGACATGGCCCTTGGCACGGACGTGCGCTACTGGGCCGCGGCCGCGCGGCGCGCGCTGGCGCTGCTGTATGGCCAGCGGCTGCTGCCCGCGCTCGACCAGCAAGGCGCCCGCTACGTGGCGCGCTGGCGCGCGCTGCTGGACGCGCCGGCCGACCGCGAGCGGCTAGCGGCGCTGGTGGCGGCGATGCCGCCCGCGTGCCGCGCGATCGCCCTGAGCGCGGATGCCGCCGAGCCGGAGCCGGAGGGGCTGCTGCGGCACTTCCTGGACGCGGTGACCGACGCCGTGGCCCGCGCGGCGCTGGAAGCGGCCGCGCCGACGAACGGCCACGCGGCCCGACCGCGCGCGCCGCGCCGGCCGAGCGTGGGCGACGCCTGGCTCGCGGCGCTCGCCGGCGATCCCGTGCTGACCGGCAAGCCGGACGATCTGGCGGCGTTCTACGCGCAGTACCGCGCCTGGAGCGCGCCCGTGGCCGCGACGGCCAGCGGCGAGCCGTTCCGGCTGTGCCTGCGGCTCGATCCGCCGGAGCCGTCGGCCGCGGACGGCGTGGTGGTGCCGAAGGCGAGCGCCCGCGACTGGACGCTCGAATACCTGCTTCAGGCGAACGACGACCCGAGCCTGCTGGTGCCGGCCGGCGCGGTGTGGCGCGAGCGCGGCTCGACGGCGCGCTTCCTGAGTCGCCGGCTGGAGCAGCCACAGGAGCGCCTGCTGGGCTGGCTGGGTCAGGCGTCGCGGCTGTACCCGCCGATCGACGCGAGCCTGCGCACCGCCACGCCAACCGCCGCGCGCCTGAACGTCGCGGAGGCGCACGAGTTCGTGCGCGAGAAGGCGCTGCTGCTGCGGGCGAGCGGCTTCGGCGTGCTCGTGCCGGGCCTGGACACGCGGCTAGGCGTGCGCGTGCGCTTGGGTGGCGGCCGCGCGGCGCCCGGCAAGACGAGCACGAAGGCAGGGTTCAGCCAGCAGACCCTGGTAGAGTACGACTGGCAGCTCGCGCTGGGCAACGAGCCGCTGTCGCGCGAGGAGCTGCGGGCGCTGGCGCGGCTCAAGCAGCCGTTGGTGCAGGTGCGCGGACGGTGGGTAGAGCTGCGACCGGAGCAGTTGCAGCAGGCACTCGCCTACTTCGAGAAGCACGGGCGGGGCGGGCAGATGCCGCTGCTCGACGCGGTGGGCCTGGCGCTGGCCCCAGACGGAGAGGCGGGGCTGCCGATTGTCGGCGTGAGTACAGACGGCTGGATCGACACGGTGCTGCGCGACCTGCAAGCCGGCGAGGAGCGCGTCGCGCTGGCCGAGCCGCCGGGCTTCGTGGGGGCGCTGCGGCCCTACCAGCAGGTCGGCGTCGGCTGGCTGGCGGCGCTGCGCCGCTACGGCCTGGGCGCCTGCCTGGCCGACGACATGGGCCTGGGCAAGACCGTGATGCTGATCGCGCTACTGCTGCACACTCGCGACGAGGGGGCCGCGACGCCGCCGGCGCTGCTCATCTGCCCCACGTCGGTGGTCGGCAACTGGCAGCGGGAGCTGGCGCGCTTCGCGCCCGGCCTGCGGGTGCTCGTCCACCACGGCGCCGGGCGCGACACGGCGCAGCTGGCCGCGCTGGCCGCCGAGCACGACGTGGTCCTCAGCACCTACGCGCTGCTGCACCGCGACCAGGACGCGCTGACGGCCGTGGAGTGGGACGCGGTCATCCTCGATGAGGCGCAGAACGTCAAGAACGCGGCCACGCGCGCCGCCCAGGCCGCGCGGGCGCTGCCCGCCCGCTGGCGCGCGGCGCTGACGGGCACGCCGGTCGAGAACCGGCTGGCCGACCTGTGGAGCATCTTCCAGTTCCTCAATCCGGGCTACCTGGGCTCGGCCGAGCAGTTCCGCAAGCGGTTCGCCGCGCCTATCGAGCGCGGCGGCGATCCGGCCGCGGCCGCGCGCCTGCGCCGGCTGGTCGGGCCGTTCATCTTGCGGCGGCTGAAGACCGACCGCGCGATTATCCAGGACCTGCCCGAGAAGAACGAGATGAAGGTCTACTGCACGCTGACGCGCGAGCAGGCGACGCTCTACGAGGCGATCGTGCAGACCTTGCTGGAGGAGGCGGACGAGTCCGAGGGGATCCAGCGGCGCGGGCAGATCCTGGCGGCGCTGACGAAGCTCAAGCAGGTGTGCGACCACCCGGCGCTGCTGCTGCACGACGCCAGCGCGCTCGCCGGGCGCAGCGGCAAGCTGGCGCGGCTCACCGAGATGCTGGAAGAGGTGCTAGCGGTGGGCGACCGCGCGCTGATCTTCACGCAGTACGCCGAGATGGGCAAGCTGTTGCAGGAGCACCTGCAGGCGACGTTCGGGCGCGAGACGCTGTTCCTGCACGGCGGCACGCCGGCGGCGGCGCGGGACCGTATGGTGGCGCGGTTCCAGAGCGAGGGCGCGGGGCCGCCGCTGTTCCTACTGTCGCTGAAGGCTGGCGGCACGGGGCTGACGCTGACACGCGCCAACCACGTCTTCCACTTCGACCGCTGGTGGAACCCGGCCGTCGAGGACCAGGCGACCGACCGGGCGTTCCGCATCGGCCAGCGGCGCAACGTGCAGGTCCACAAGCTACTGTGCGCGGGGACGTTCGAGGAGACGCTGGACCAGCTCATCGAGCGGAAGACGGCGCTGGCGCAGAGCATCGTCGGCACGAGCGAGGCGTGGATCACGGAGCTGTCGACGGCCGAGCTGCGCGATTTGTTCGCGCTGCGGCGCGAGGCGGTGGGAGACGAGTGATGGCGCGGGCTGGACGGTCGTATGGCACGCGGTACGAGCCGGAGCCGTGGTGGCGCGAGTACGAGCGCGCGCCCCGCCGTCCGGCGAACGGCATCAAGGCGCAGACGCAGCGCGGCCAGTTCGGCAAGACGTGGTGGGCCAGCCGCTGGATCTCGGCGCTGGAGCGGCTGGTGGACGCGGGTCGGCTGGGGCGCGGGCGGTCGTACGCCCGCAGCGGCCAGGTGCTCACGCTCGACGTCGGGCCGGACGGGGTGGCGGCCAAGGTGCAGGGCAGCCGGCCGACGCCCTACACCGTTAGCATCCGCTTCCGGCGCCTCTCGGACGAGGCATGGGAGCAGGTGGCCGACGCGCTGGCGGGGGAGGCGCGGTACGCGGCGAGGCTGCTGAGCGGCGAGATGCCGCAGGACATCGAGCAGGCGTTCACGGCGGCGGGCGCCAGCCTGTTCCCGGCCGCGCGCCAGGACCTAGAGACGGAGTGCTCGTGTCCCGACTGGTCGAATCCCTGCAAGCACGTCGCCGCCGTGTACTATCTGCTGGGCGAGCGCTTCGACGCCGACCCGTTCCTGCTGTTCGTGCTGCGCGGCCGCGACCAGCAGTGGATGACCGAGGCGCTCCGCGCCCGCCGCGCCGGCGCGGCTCCGCCGCCCGCCGCGGAGCCGGAGGCGACGGCCGAGGTGGCGCCCGCGGCCGCGCCGGCGCCCGCGCTCGCGGACCTGCTCGACACTTACTGGACCGCCGCCGCGCTTCCGGCGATCGCGTTCGAGCCGGCTGAGCTGGACGCGCTGGCGGTCAAGCGGCTGGGCCCGGCGCCGTTCGCGGCCGACGCCGGCGAATTCGAGCGCCGGCTTGAAGCCGACTACCGGGCGATCAGCGCCCACGCCTATGGGCTGGCGCTGGGCGAGGACGTCATCTAACCTTACTGGGGCGGCCGGGCGCGGCGTGATGAGCCGTGGGCTCCGCCGGCTGGCGCTCGTCGCCCTCCACTCCGCCGTAAGGAAGATGACATGCGTCTCGCTCATCCCCGCGCCCTCGCCGCGCTCCTCGCGACACTCGTGACGGTCCCGGCGCTCGCGCCGCGCCCCGCGCTGGTGGGCTGCGAGCTGCGGCCGGACCTGAACATCATGGGGCTCACGCTCATGACGTCGAATGCCGCCGGGCGGCTCGTCGGCCGCTGGCTGGGGGCCTACCCCCTGGCCTGTGAGGGCGACACGTATCAACTGGCGATTGCCGCCAACGCGCTGACGGCGCTGGAACAGGCCGCGGGCGATCCTGGCCTGGACGGCAACGTGTACCTGGCGGGCGACTTCCCCTACTTCGGCGACGGCGTCTGCGTCGTCGGGGCGGTCCGGCGCTGGTGGCGGCCCGGCGAGATCGGCGGTCAGCAGGCCGAGCAGCACTGGGACGGCACGAGCGTGCCGGTGGTGGCGCCAGCCTTCCCCTGCCCGGTCAACCAGCCGGGCGACGGGCTGCTGGTGCTCCAGCCCGGGGGGTAGGGAGGGGGGTTAGGTCGTGCGGCGATTCACCAGCAGGCCGACCAGTCCGACCACGGCCAGGGCGAGCGCCTCCACGACAGTGAAGACGACGACGCGCATGGCCGCGTCGAGAAAGAACTCCTGGGGAAACAGGCGGATCAGGTTGTCGGTGCGGGGGTCGAGCAGCCAGAGGTCGTTGCTGAACGACAGCAGGTGGAACTCCAGAAAGAGGTCGGAGAAATCGGTTGCGGCGAGCGCGCCGAGCACGCCGATGATGCCGAGGGTCAGGACCCCGCCGGCGACGAGCACCTTCGCGGCGAGCGGCAGGAAGGCGCGCCGCCCCCAGGCCAGCCCCCCGAGCGCGTAGAGCGCCACGTAGGCGAAGGCGAGCGCCTGCACGCGAAAGACGAGGTGCATCAGCGCCTGCACGTCTTCCATGTGGGCTAGCTCGCGCTCATTGAACAGCGGCTGGAGCGTGCCCCCGCGCGGCAGACGGACGTCCAGGCGGCTGGGCGGGCCTTGAAAGTAGGCGATGAAGGCGTCGGCCACGAGCCGCAGCTCGTCGGGGGCCAGGCCGACGAACGCGCCGCGGTCGTAGCGCGCGAACTCGGTCAGGTAGAAGCTCCGGTCGAGCGTGACGGCCCGCACGTTGGCCGCGACCAGGCCGAGCGGCAGGGCGACCACGCACAGCGCCGTGGCGAGGCCGGCGCCGAGCCGCAGGAGGCCGCGCGGGCCGCCGCGGCGCGCGGTGGCGGGGCCTGAGCGCTCAGCCATCGGCAGCCAGGGGCCGGCTCGGCGCGGGACGCGCGCCCACGGCGCCGGCAGGCGCGCGCCGGCGCCGCGATGGGGCGAGCGCCAGGGCGATGCGCGGGTACACGAGCCAGACGCCGGCAAAGCCGGTGAGCGCGCCGGTGAGGGTTCGCAGCTCCCAGGAGCTTTCGCGCAAGCCGAAGAGCTGGGTGAAGCCGTCGACCGCGATGGGCGCCAGACAGACGCCAAACACCGCCCAGGGGAGCGGCCGGGCGCGGCCCCGCAGAACGGCGTAGAGCAGCCCGGCCAGCAGCACCGTCGTGTAGATCGCGAAATCGCGCTCGCAGTAGGCCACCTTGAAGCCCATCGCCGCGTTGCCCACGAAATCGCGGGCCATGCCGACGCCCGCGGCCTGCAACTGGTCCATGCTGTAGACAAGCCGTGGGCCGAACAGAAAGTAGCTGCGTCCGGGCCACTGGTGGCAAGCCACCTGGTAGAGCGCATAGATGAGGAGCGCGGGCGCGCGCCAGCCGGCGGCCATGAGCGCGGGCGCGGCGAGCGGCAGGGCCACCCACACGGCAACGATCAGGTTCAGCAGGGCTAGCCAGTGCCGAGCTACGAAGGGCTGAGGGCTGAGTGGTGAGTACTGCGCACAGTACGGAGTGCTGAGTGCCGAGTGCGCGGACGAGCGCTGAGGGCCGAGGGCTGAGGGCTCAGGCGAGGCGGGCAGGATCAGGGCGCTTTGCTGCGTAGGCACGAGGTGCTCCATGACCGTCGGGCTCCTGTGGCCTGCGTCCGTTCGTCGTGGCGGGCGTTGCGCGGTGTGCGCGCGGATCGAATCACTGCCGACGCCGGGCGGCCGGGGACAAGCTCCTGCCCTACCTCATCTGCCCGGTTTCGTGTGGCCGGGCCGGACGCCGGGCGGCAGGGGACGAGCCCCTGCCCTACGCCACCACTGCAAGCGGCTCGGCGTTCGGCACTCAGCACTCAGCACTCAGCACTCAGCACTCAGCACTTAGCACTCCGAAAATGATACAGCGCGCTCAGGGCGGTCGCCACGGCTACGGCGGCCCACGCGACGAGGCCGAGGATCTCCGGCGCCGCGCCGCCGGCGAGCAGGCGCGCGGCGATCTGGCCGAGGGCCTCGAGCAAGAGGTAGGCGCGAAAGACGAGCCCCGGCGCGGGCTGGCAGCGCGCCCGGGCGGCGTAGGCGACGAGCAGCGCCAGCGCCCAGCAGGCGATAGTGAGCGGCGCGACGGCGAGGCTGCTGTCGCCCAGCGCTGGGGCCGCGCCGCTGCCGCTGGCGGGCGGCGCGGACTGGTCCCAGGGGGGCAAGGGGGCGATGGGCTGGGTGACGACGTCGACGGCGCGGCCGAGCGCGGCAAGCCCCTGGGCGATCAGCAGGCCGGGCACCGCGGCGTCGAGCAGCTTCCCGCCGCAGAGGCCGTGGCGCCGGGCGTAGCGCGCGAGCGCCCAGGCGCCGACGAGCAGGCCCGCGCCAAACGAGTACCCGCCGTCCCAGACTTCGACCACGCGGGCGGGGGTCGCCAGGTAGACGTCGGGGTGGCCGAGCACGTACGCGAGGCGCGCGGCGAGCAACGCCTCCGGCAGCGACCAGAGGGCCGCGTCGTGGAGGACGCGGGCGCTGAGCTGCCCTCGTGCGGCGGTGGCACGCACGGCCAGGTAGCCGAGCGCCAGGCCGAGCACGAGCAGCGCGCCGGCCCACCGCAGCTCGAGCGGGCCGACGTGCAGGAGCGCGGAATCACCGAACACGGCGGCCGACATGCCGGGAGCGGAAGAGCCGACCGGCGTACCGGTGCCGTGAGTGCGGCGATCTCAGGCAGGGCACGAGGCGCATCGCCCGGCCGGAGACAAGCGAAAGGCCCCGCTGCCGCGGCAGGCGGGGCCACCAAGCAGTCCACGACACGGCGCGAGGCCACGGTCGACGCGCCCGACGGGCGAGCGCTCAGGCCGGCGCGGCCGGCTCGTCATCGGGGATCGCCAGGAGCCGCTGCCGCAAGCGGTCGGGCGCGGTCTTGGTGGGGAGCGCGCCGAGGAGATCGACCGTCGCGCGCAGGGTGGCCAGGTAAGCGGCGCAGGCGGCGCACTGCCGCAGGTGGGCGGCGACCCGCGCCCGCGGCGCGGAGTCGAGAGTGTTTTCCAAGTAGTCGCCGAGCTGTCCACGAATCTCGTCGTGCGTTAGCTCGGCGATCTCCACGCTAGCCGTCCGTCCTCCCAGACGACCGTAGCCGGACCCTACGCTGCCGGTCCCGCCTTCCGCGTAGGTCACCGCACACCTCCCGCTCGCGTCTGTCGGCTCCCCGGGGCTCGCCGCCGCGGAGCCGACTCCGCCAGGACTACGTTGTCCGGGTTCTCCTGCACGCGGTCGACCGCGTGCGCTGGGCACCGCGCGTTGCGCGCTCACCCCGGCCGCGCGAGCGTCCGAAGGTCAGCAGTACGCAGCCCGCGTGCCGGGCACACCGCCCCCTTGCGGTGTCGAGATCGTGGGATGGAAACAGCGGGTTCGCCGCTCGCCAGGCAGTTGCGAGCCCCGCGCCAGACCGGTAGCCAGGACAACTGGGACCTCATCATTATACACCGGGCAGCCCGTCGTGGTGAAATGCCGCGGCTAGCTCTTCACCGCCTCGCCGACGCGCGTCCGCGCGCGGTCGCCGTCGTAGGTCAGCACCACCTGCTTGTCGTCCATGACCGTCTCCAGGTGGACCGTCCGACCCCAGAGCCGGTAGACGTAGCGCAGCGTGCGCTCGGCGTAGTCCACGTCGAGGTCCTGGCCCTCGTAGCAGTGGCGCAGGTACAGCTCGTGGTTGCGGTTGTAGTCTCCGTCCTCCACGACGATGTAGGGCTGGCCGAAGTTCGTCATGCTGCGCACCAGCATGTCTCGGATCTTCTCCCAGTCCTTCTCGACGATCACCCACTTGCCGTTCTCTTGCTTGTACAGGTAGAGGTCCAGCTCCTCGACCAGGTCCTTCGTCAGGTAGTTGCGGATGAACGACGCGTCGTTCTCCTGGGCGCGCACCTCGAAGATCTTCGCCTTGCCCTCGCCGCCGCGCCGGCCCAGCTTCTCGCGCTCCTCGGCAGTCGGCGCGTCCCAGCGCCGCTCGATGTCCTCCCAGATCTTCAGCCCGACGTAGTAGGGGTTGATGCTGCGCTTCGACGGCGCCAGCACGTTGGCGTGCAGCTCGGCGAACTGCACGTACTCGTCTTGCGTGAGGTCTAGCTCGCGGAGGATACGCAGGTGCCAGTACGCCGCCCACCCCTCATTCATGATCTTCGTCTGCATCTGCGGGACGAAGTAGAGCTGCTCGTCATGGACCATGTGGATGGCGTCGCGCTGCCAGTCCTCCAGCTCGCGCGCGTTCGCCGCGATGAACAGCAGCAGGTCTTTCTCGGGCTCCGGCGGGTTCTTCCGCGACACCGGCGCCGGCTCGGGCCGCTTCTCGGAGCCGAGGTAGAAGAGGTCGTCGTAGGCTGTCTCGTGCGGCTTCTGCGGCTTGTCGGGCGCGGCGTTCTCCTTGCGCCGCATGTCGGGGAAGGGGTCGATGTGCTCCTGGATCGACAGCACCGCATCCAGGAACTCCTCGACCTTCTCTGGGCCGTGCTCGTACTCGTAGCGGCGCAGGCGCTCGGCGTGGACGCCCACCGTCTCCAGCATCTGGCGCGAGGTGGGCGCAAAGTAGGCGTTGTGCTTGAAGAAGTCGGAGTGCCCGAGCACGTGGGCCACGACCAGCTTGTTCTGGAGCACGGAGTTGTTTTCCAGCAGGAAGGCGTAGGCCGGATTGGCGTTGATGACCAGCTCGTAGATGCGGCTCAGGCCGTAGTCGTACATCGTCTTGATCTGCTGGTAGGCGCGGCCGTGCGTCCAGTGCGAGAAGCGCCCCGGCAGCCCGTAGGCGCCGAACTCGTACATGATCGTGGCGGGCACCACGTCGAAGTGGGTCGGGAACGGGTCGATGCCGAAGCGCTGAGCGATGTCCCAGCACTGGCCCATCGCGCGCTCCAGCTCGGCCAACTCTTGCGTGTTCATGCGGGCACCGCCTCGCGCGTGCTGAAGAAGCGCCGCAGGGCCGGGAAGACGTCTTCCTTGCTGGTGATCGTCACGCCGAGGAACTTCGGGTCGTCGATGTGCTGGAAGGCGGACATGAGCGTGCTGATGGAGCGGCGCCCGCCCTCCTGGATCTCGCCGTAGCCGAAGATGTTGCACATCGTGAGGAGCTGCCGCACGATGTCCAGGCAGCGCTGGTTGTCCACCTCGCCCCAGTTGTCGCCGTCCGAGAAGTGGAACGGGTAGATGTTCCAGAGCGCCGGCGGGTAGCGGTCGTTCACGATGTCGAGGGCCAGCTGGTAGGCCGACGACACCTTCGTGCCGCCCGACTCGCCGAGGTTGAAGAAGGCGTCTTCGTCGACCTCCTTGGCCTCGGTATGGTGGGTGATGAAGACGATCTGAACGTGGTCGTACTTCGTGCGAAGGAAACGGACCATCCAGAAGTAGAAGCTGCGCGTGATGTACTTCTCGAACTCGCCCATCGAGCCCGACACGTCGCGCATGGCGATGACGACGGCGTTCGTCTCCTGGCGGACGTCCTCCACCCAGGTCTTGAAGCGCAGGTCGTCGTTCTGCACGCCGCCGACGACCGCGTGGCCGTCGCGGGCGTTGCGGCGCAGGTTCTCCAGCAGCGTGCGGCGCTTGTCGAGGTTCGACATCGGCCCGTGCTTGCGAATCTCGTTGAAGCGCACGTCGGGCGACACGACCTCGGCCTTGCCCTTGTCCTCCAAGTTTGGCAAGCCCAGGTCCTCGAAGACCAGGGCGGCCAGCTCGTCGATGGTGATCTCGGCCTCGTAGTAGTCGATGCCCGGCATCTCGCCGGCGCCGGGGCCCTTGCCGGGGCCCTGCCCCTGTGGGTCGCCGCTCTGGCCGATCACGTCGCCGACCTTCGAGCCGCCGGTGCCCTGGCCGGGCTGCTGGTTGCGGCGGGTGTCGTAGCGGAAATGCGGCAGGTCGAGCGAGCGGATGGGGATCTTCACCACCTTGCTGCCGTCGGAGGTGATGATCGACTCCTCGCTCACGATGTCAGCGAGGTTGCGCTTGATCGCCTCCTTGACCTTCTGGTTGTGGCGGGCCTGGTCGATCGGCCCCTTGCGGTGGAGCGACCAGTCCTGCTTCGAGAGCGATACGGTGTGTTGCAACATCAGCGGCTCCTAGCCGTTAGCTGTCAGCCATCAGCGATCAGCAGACGCGGGACGGAGTCAGGCTGAGAGCTGACGGCTGACAGCTCCCTACCGCGCCAGCAGCGTGCCGACGTACTTGAGCAGCTCGTTCGCGCACACGCCGCAGTAGCCCTGCTCGCGAACGAGCCGGTCGGTCACGTCGTTGATCCGGCGGAGCTGCTCCACGTCGGGCGTCTTCGTCGAAGTCGTGATCTTCACGACATCCTTGAGGTCGGCAAACAGCTTCTTCTCGATGGCCTCGCGCAGCCGCTCGTGGCTGGTGTATTCGAAGGTCGCGCCGCGCCGGGCGAGCGACGACAGACGGATCAGGATCTCCTCGCGGAACGCCTTCTTCGCGTTCTCGGAGACGCCGATCTGCTCCTCGATGGAGCGCATCAGCCGCTCGTCGGGCTCGACCTCCTCCTCGGTGATCGGGTCGCGCAGCTTGGTGCGGTTGCAATAGGCCTCGACGTTGTCCAGGTAGTTGTTGAGCAGCGTCTTCGCCGACTCCTCGAAGCTGTAGACGAAGGCGCGCTGCACTTCCTTCTTGGCCAGCTCGTCGTACTCGCGGCGGACCTCGGCGATGAGGTTCAGGAACTGCTCGCGCTGCTCGCGGCCGAGGCCGGGGTGCTGGCCCAGCCCGTCGCGCAGCGCCCGCAGGGCGTCGATGGGGTTCAGACAGACGGCGCCATCGCGGGCGAGGGCCGACGAGAGGCAGTTGATGACGTAGCGCGGCGAGATGCCGTCCATCCCCTCGCGCACTGTCTCGTCCTGGACCTCCTTCAGGTCCTTCTGGCCGAAGCCCTCGACCTCCTCGCCGTCGTATAGCTTCAGCTTCTTCATCGGGCTCATGCCGGCCTTCTTCGACGGCTCGAGCCGGCTGAGCACGGCGAACATGCTGGCTACGCGCAGCGTGTTCGGCGCCACGTGGACGTCGCGCACGGCGCTCTGGCGCAGCAGCTTCTCGTAGATCTTCACCTCTTCGGTGACGCGCAGGTTGTAGGGCACCTTGATGAGAATGATGCGGTCGTGGAGCGCTTCGGAGCGCTTGTTGCCGACGAAGTTGTTGTACTCGCTCTCGTTGGTGTGCGAGACGATCACCTCATCGGCGTAGATCATCGCGAAGCGGCCCGTCTTGATGGATTGTTCCTGAGAAAGCGTCAGCAGCCCATACAGGAACTTCTCGTCGCACTTCAACATCTCCACGAACTCCATGAGCCCGCGGTTGGCGATGTTGAGCTCGCCGTCGAAGCGGTAGGCGCGCGGGTCGGACTCGACGCCGTACTCGCCGATGGCCGCCAGGTCGATGCTGCCGGTCAGCTCGCTGATGTCCTGGCTCTTCGGGTCGGAGGGCGAGAAGGTGCCGATGCCCACACGGTTCTTCTCAGAGAAGGCCACGCGTTGGACGATCACGTCTTCAATGCGCCCGTTGTACCTGTCCTGCAGCATCTGGCGGCAGGCCGGGCAGAGATCGCCCTCGACGTAGATGCCGTGCTCGGCCATGAACTCGGCGCGCAGCTCGTCGGGCAGGAGGTGGAGCGGCTCCTCGTGCATCGGGCAGCCCTTGATGGCGTAGGCCGCGCCGGCGTCGCTGCGGCTGTATGCCTCCAGGCCGCGCTTGAGCATCGTGACGATCGTGGACTTGCCGCCGCCCACCGGGCCCATTAGGAGGAGAATACGCTTGCGCACCTCCAGCCGGCGGGCCGCCGAGGCGAAGTAGTCCACGAGCTGCTCGATCGGTTTCTCCAGCCCAAACAGCTCTTCGGTGAAGAACTTGTACTCCTTGCGGTCGTGCGGCCCCGCCTCGACGCCCGCGCTCATCAGCATGTCGTAGACGCGGGCGTGGGACAGCCGCGCCAGGGACGGATTCGCGATCACGCGGTCGAAGTACTCGCTGAAGGGGCCTTCCCAGGCGAGCTGGGCCTCGGCCGCACGGTACTGCTCCATTCGGGTTGCCAGATTCATCGCCATTCGATTCCTCCACCCAGCCGCCGTGCCGCCGCGTGGGCGCCCTCAGCGGTGCGTCTACCTCTTTGATCCATCCGGAGGGGAAAAGGGTTCACGCCGCTGCACCCTGTTTCACGCGGCGGACGGGGCGCCCGCCAGCGCCCGCTCCCGCGCGGTCGGCGGCCGTTGAGCAAGCTTTGTGCCGGGCGCCCAACTGGGCGGGGATGATGGGGCGGTACCGTGACAGAGAGGAGAGGGGAGAGGGCGCGTGCCGGACCCGCCCCCCGCGGCTCCCCCCTCTCCCTATGGGGAGAGGGGGGAGCCGGGCTACGCGCTCAGCGCGAGGGGGCCGCGGGCCGCGAGCAGCGGAGCGGGGTCGGCCGCGGGCAGGCCGAGGGCGGCAGCGGTTGGCGCGCAGGTCACGCGGTCGCCCCAGATGGTGAGGCCGCGGGCCAGCGCCGGATCGGCGCGCAGGGCCGGCACCGTCCCGTCGACTACCAGCTCCTGCAGGTAAGGCAGGGTGGCATTGGTAAGCGCGAGGGTGGCCGTGCGCGGGACGAGCGCCGGCATGTTGGGCACGGCGTAATGTACGACGCCGGCTTCGACGTAGGTAGGCGCGGTGTGGGTGGTGGGGCGCGTCGTCGCCACGCAGCCGCCCTGGTCGACCGCCACGTCGACGATGGCGCTGCCCGGCGCCATCGCCTCGACCATCGCCCGCGACACGAGGACCGGCGCCCGCGCGCCCGGCACGAGCACGGCGCCCACCACCAGGTCCGCGCCGCTCACCGCCCGCGCGATGGCGTCGGCGCTGCCGATCAGGGTTTCCACGCGGCCGTGGTACGCCGCGTCGAGCCGGGCGAGGGCCGCGGGGTTTCGGTCGACGGCGAGCACCCGCGCGCCGAGCCCGACGGCGATCTGAACGGCGTTACTGCCCACGGTGCCGGCGCCGAGGACGACGACGCTGCCCGGCGGCACGCCCGGCACGCCGCCGAGCAGCACGCCGCGGCCGCCGTGGTCGGACTGGAGCAGGTTGGCGCCGACCTGCGCGGCCAGGCGTCCGGTGATGGCGCTCATGGGATAGAGCAGCGGCAGCGAGCCGTCGGCCGCCTGCACGGTCTCGTAGGCGATGGCGACGATGCCGCGCCCGAGCAGCCGCCGGGTGAGGTCCGGCGCGGCCGCCAGGTGGAGGTAGCAGAAGAGCGTCTGGCCGGCGTGCAGCAGCTCGGGCTCGCCGTCGACCGGCTCCTTGACCTTGACGACAAGGTTGCTGTCCGCGAACACGGCCGCGCGGTCGACGAGCGTCGCCCCCGCCGCCGCGTACTCGTCGTCGGGGAAGCCGCTAGCAACTCCGGCGCCGCGCTCGACCAGCACCCGCGCGCCGCCGGCGCACAGCGCCCGCGCGCCGTCCGGGGTGAGCGCCACGCGGCGCTCGCCGGTCTTGATCTCCCGGGGAATCCCGACCACGGTCATAGTGGTCCCTCCTCAGATGGCCTCGGCCGCCGCGGCCAACGCTGGCCGCCCGGTCGGGCGCACGGTCGGGGCCACGCTGTCCCGACCGAGGTAGCGCGGGGGCTGCCGCGGCGCTCCCGGGCGTCGCCCGCTACCTAGAGGATACGTCGCGCGGACAATTTTTGACGCGCCCGTGCCACCCACGCCGCCCGGCGAGAAGGCAAGATTCAGGCCAGCGGTGCCGCGAACCGCGGGCCGAGCAGCCGCGCGAGGTTCGCGACGGTAGCGGCGGCGACGGCGTCGACGGAGGCGCCGTGCAGCTCGGCGACGGCGGCGGCGACCAGGCGCACGTCGGCCGGCTCGGTGCTGCGGCCGGGGAGCGGGTAGGTGTCCGTTTCCAGGAGCAAGCGGTCGAGCGGCGTCGCGCGGATGGCGGCCCGCAACGCCGCGTTCGCGGGCCGCGTGACCGGCTTGCCGACCGACAGGTAGAGCCCGGCCGCCAGGTAGCCCTCGGCGAGCGCCTGGTCGCCGACGAAGTAGTGGATCGCGGCCCGCCCGGCCATGCCGGCAGCGGCCAGCAGCGCGAGCGCGTCGTCGGCGGCGTCCACGGCGTGGACGATCGCGGCAAGGCCGTGCTGGCGCGCGAGCCCTAGCTGGCGCCTGAAGGCGCGCCGCTGGTCGGCGGGCGGCGCCGCGGCCTCGCGGTAGTCAAGCCCGCACTCGCTCCACACGACCACGGCCGGATGAGCCGCGAGGGCGTCGAGGGACGTGTACACGCCATCGGGCTCGGCGCCGCGCACTCGAATCGGGTGCAGCCCCACGCCCGCGCGCAGCAGTGGATAGCGGGCCGCCAACCGCAAGCCGCGCCGCGAGCTAGCGACGTCGACGCCGGCTGTGACGACCACGCCGAGCCCCGCGGCCGCCGCGCGCGCGATCATCCCCGCCACGATCGGGCGTGGATAGCGATCGAGGTGGGAGTGGCAGTCGGTCAGCACTTGGCTGGTCGCTCTCCGCCGTCAGCGATGGGGAGACGGCCTGCGGCGTCCCTCGCGCGCCGGCTGGCGGCTGTTTGCGGTCGGCTGATGGCTTTCCAACGCTAACTCCAGGCGGTCAACGGTGGCGGCCAACACGCGCAGCCGCCCGACGTCGAGCGCGCGGAGCGCCGCGGCGAGCGCCCGCCCGTCGGGGTGCTCGACCTGGAGGGTGAGCCGGCCGTCGCGGAAGGCGACCATCGTCGTGTCGGCGACGTCCGGCGCGCCGGCCACTGCGGCGTGGAACCGATTCACGGCGCTGAAGTTGGGCAGCGGGCTCACCTCGACGCACACCTGATGAGCCGCCGAAGCGGCGTCGGCCGCCATCGCGGCGAGCGGCGCCAGGGTGGCGGGCGCGGCGGGCGACGGCGCCGCGGAAGCGGCGCAGGGGGCCGGCGGCGGGTCGTGCAACGGCGGCGTGGCGGCGGCACGGGCGTGCGCGTCGAGCGCGGCGCGCCAGCCCAGATCGTAGCCCGCCTGGAGGGCCTCGCGCAGCGGCGCCCGCACGAGCTCGCGCAGCCCGACGGCCAGCGTGCGCGCGACCAGCCGCGCCTGCTCCGCGGGAGACGCGCTCTCGGTCGCGGCCGCGCCGCGGAGCGCCGCCTCGATCAGCGCCGCCAACGCCGCGTCCAGGTCGCCGTCGGCACCGGGCTGGGGCACGCCGCGCCTCCCCTCGGGGGCGCGCTGCCGCCGCGTCCCCGCCGCATCCTCGGCCAGTCGCCCGCGCGCCGCCGCAGGCGCATCGGCCAAGCTACGATGAGTGTACCAGCCCCCGCGGGGTTGGCGAACCAACCCCCCAGCGGCCCGCGCGGGGCGGCGATGGCGAGCCGGCTGCGTTCCTGGCCTATAGTTCCTTGATAATGGCTTGGCATGGTGGTATCATCCTAGCACTCGTAGTCAACGAGTGCTAATCTGGGCGGCTCAGGCGCCGGGCGCGCCTCGTTGCCGGCGGAGGCGCGCGGTTCCCCCCGGCTCCGCGGATGGTGTACCCTGAGGCCGACTGGCCCCGGGGCCGCTCAAGACTCGCACTGCACGAGGGATGGGCCGGATGCCCGCGGAACTGACGCCACGCCGCCAGTGGGTTCTCAAGTCGATCGTCGAAGAGTACGTCAGCTCGGCCACGCCCGTGTCGTCGGAGAGCGTCGCTCGCAAGGCGGCGACGCCGATCAGCACGGCGACGCTGCGCAACGAGATGGCCGCGCTCGAAGACCTCGGCTTGCTGCGCCACCCGCACACCTCGGCGGGCCGCGTGCCGTCCGACGCGGGGTATCGGTACTACGTCGAGTGCCTGATGGGGCCGGCCGAGCTGCAGCCGGCCGAGCGCCGCACGATCAACCACCAGTTCCACCAGGTCGAGTTCTCGATCGACGAGTGGCTAGCGTTGGGGCGGGCGGTGCTGGCCCAGGCGTTGCAGAACGCGGCGCTGGCCACGCCGCCGCTGGCCTCGCGCCCGAAGGTGCGGCGCATCGAGCTGGTGCCGCTGCAAGAGCATACGGTGCTGCTGGTCCTGATGTTGCAATCCGGTCACATTCGCCAGCAAATGCTACCGCTAGAGGAGCCGCTCGACCGCGAGGCGCTGACGCGCCTGAGCAACAAGCTGAGCGCGGAGCTGGCGGGGCGCACCCTGGCCGGCGTCCGCAAGGCGGCGCTGGTGGCGCTCGGGGTGGAGCGCGAGGTGCTGCTCGCGATCGTGCGCGCGATGGAGCATACGGAACAACAGGGGCTGGAGGACGTATCCTACGAGGGGATCCGGTACATCGTTGCCCAGCCGGAGTTCGCGCAGAGCGCCAAGCTGCAGCCCATCGTGGCGGCGTTGGAGCACGGGCAGCTACTGGCGCCGGTACTCACGCAGGCGCTCACCGACGAGGGCGTGTGCGTGGTGATCGGCCGCGAGCAGCCCCACGAGACGATGCGCGAGTGCAGCGTCGTTATCATGGGCTACGGGCCAGAGCCCGAGCTGCGTGGGGTCGTGGGGATCGTCGGGCCAACCCGCATGCCCTACTGGCGCGCGGTGCCCCTCGTCCGCTTCGTCGGGACGCTGATCGACAGTCTGGTCCGCGAGTCACTACAGTAAGTAGCTCTCAGCCGTCAGCGCTCAGCAACCCGTCGTCGGCCGCCAAGCCGACTGCTGAGCGCTGAAAGCTGACGGCTGACTGAGGAGTCCCTCCATGCCCAAGGTAATCGGAATCGACCTGGGAACGACGAACTCGGTGGTGGCGGTGATGGAGGCCGGGGAGCCGACGGTGCTGGAGAACGCCGAGGGGAACCGGATCACGCCGTCGGTGGTCGCGGTCAATCCCAAGTCGGGCGAGCGG
>DATGMD010000003.1:0-43418 GCA_035293805.1 Chloroflexota bacterium
CTGGTGGCCCAGGTGTCGCTGATCCGCCCCGGCCCGCTCCAGGGCAACATGGTGAGCCCCTACATTCGGCGGCGGCGCGGCGAGGAGCCGGTGACCTACCCGCATCCCAAGCTCGAGCCGGTGCTGGCAGAGACGCTGGGCATCATCCTCTACCAGGAGCAGTGCCTGCGCGTGGCCATCGCGATCGCCGGCTTCACGGCGGCCGAGGCGGACGCGCTGCGCCGCGCCATGAGCCGCAAGCGCTCGCACGCGGCGCTGGCGGCGCTGCGCCAGCGCTTCGTGGACGGCGCGGTGGCGAACGACGTGGATGCCGCCACGGCGCACCAGGTGTTCGACCTGCTCGGCGGGTTCGCGGCCTACGGCTTCTGCAAGTCGCACGCCGCCGCCTTTGCCCTGCTCACCTACCAGTCGGCCTGGCTGCGGCTCTACCACCCGGCCGAGTTCTACGCGGCGCTGCTGAACAACCAACCGATGGGCTTCTACTCGCCGGAGGTGATCGTCAACGAGGCGCAGCGCCGCGGCGTGCCGATCCTTCCCGTCGACGTCAACGAGAGCCGCGCGCGCTGCACGGTGAAAGACGCCGCGCTTCGCCTCGGCTTGCGGTACGTGCGGGGGCTGGGGCCGGCGGCGCTGGCGCGGCTCGACGCCGAGCGGGCGTGCGGCCCCTACCGCTCGCTGGCCGACTTCTGCCGCCGCGCCGGGGTGCCGCGCGCGCCCATCGAGAACCTGATCGCCATCGGGGCCTGCGACAGCTTCGGGCTGGCGCGGCGCGAGCTGCTCTGGCAGCTCGGTCTGGTCTACCGCCCGCCGGGGCCGCAGGCGGCGCTGCCCCTGCCCACCGAGCAGGACATGGTGGCCCTGCCGGCGCTCACGCCAGCGGAGGAGTTAGTGGCCGACTACACCGTGAGCGGGCTGTCGCCGCGCTACCATCCGATCGGGCTGGCGCGGTCCCGGCTGCCGCCCGAGATCGCCACCAGCACGCGGCTCGCCCGCCTGCGCCACGGCGCCCCCGCGCGGGTGGCCGGCATGATCGTCTGTCGCCAGCGGCCGCCCACGGCCAAAGGGTTCGTGTTCCTGACGCTGGAGGACGAGCACGGCCTGATGAACGTGATCGTGCGGCCGGGGGTGTACGCGCACGACCGCCGCACGATCAACGGCGAGGGGCTGGTGCTGGTGGCCGGCGCCGTGCAGCACCAGCAGGGCGTGCTGAACCTGCTCGCGCAGCAGGTGCAGCCCCTCGACGTGACGCGCGGGCTACCCACCGCCGCCTCGCACGACTATGCGTGAGGCGCCCCGCGCGGCCGCGGCCGCGGCGGCTCGCACCGCGGGCAGTGATCCTGCTCGTCGAAGCCGTCCACGTGCGCGCGGATGCTCTCCAAAATGCCCGCGTAGCCGGGCAAGTGGCGAGCCACCGCTCGCCAAACGCGCGCTTCTTCCGTGAGCGCGGTCGTCGTCGCCTCGTCCTGGACGGTCCCCACGATGGCGAGCACTTCCTGCGCGTCCAGCCACGACAAGCGGCGCATGAGGCGGAGCACGCGTCCGCGGAGGGCTGGGCTCAGCTCGGGCGGCAGCAGCTCGGCCGGCACCGCCGCGGCAGGATCGTCGAGCACGCCGCCCTGCAACACTTCGGCGAAGGCGCAGGCCGCCACTTGCAGCTCCTGCTGGCGCGCTTCCAGCAGCTCCGGGGTGGCATCGCCCGTCGCCACGGCCGCCGCCACGCGCGCGAACTGCGTCGCCGCCGTGTGCAGCAGGTGGAGCGTGGCATCGTGGAGCTGCGGGTCCCCCTCCGGTATGATCATCAGCCCTCCTGACCGTGTCGCGGCCCCGCCCGAGTCCCCACACGGCGCGGCCACCGTTTCTCTCATCAGGCTACGGGGCGGCCGGCGCTCTTGGCTAGGTACGCTACGCGCCCGAGCGCGAGCGTGATTCGGTCGTCATTCGTCCCGGGGCAGTTGCGGCCACGACGCACCGACGCGCGCGGGCGGCGCACGCCGCTCCGGGCGCGCGGGCGTATAATGGGCGCCAGGCGAGCCGCCAGCCGTGGGCCGCCGCGCCAGTTGTGCGCGGCCAGCGGCATTCTCGCGCGGGGAGAGAACGATGCGCCGGGGACGCTGGGCACGTCGGGTAGCGGTGGGACTGCTCCTGCTGGGAGCGCTGGGGCTCGGTGGCGCGCCGGGGAGGCCGGGCGCCCGAGCCGCAGGCGCCGCGGCGGCCCCGGCGGCCGCGGGCGCCGCGCCGGGCCGGGTGGCGCCCGCGGCGCTGCCGCAGCTCCAGCCGGTGCGCCTCGGCATCGTGGCCACCTCCTCGGAGGTGGGCATCCACCTGGCGAACGAGCGCGGCTACTTCGCCGAGCAGGGGCTGAGCCCGGACTTCACGCGCTTCGACTCGGCGGCGTTCGCCGTCGCGCCGCTCAGCACCGGCGAGCTGGACGTGGCGAGTGGCGCGGTCAGCGCCGCGCTGTTCAACCTCATCAACCGCGGCGTGGAGGTGCGGCTCGTGGCACCGCTCTCGCGCTACGAGCGCGGCTACAGCCAGTCGCTCCTCGACGTGCGGAAGGACCTCATCGACAGCGGCGCCGTGCGCGACTACGGCGACCTGCGCGGCCGGACCCTCGCCATCCTAGCGTCGGGCAGCACGATCGAGATGCTGGCCGAGCGCATGCTGCAGCGGGCGGGGCTCGGCCTCGGCGACGTGAACCTCGTACAGCTGGGCTCGGGCGACCAGATCGCCGCGTTTGCCAACGGCGCCATCGACGCGGGCCTGCTCACCGAGCCGCAGGCGACGATCGCCGACGACCGGGGCGTGGCGGTAAAGTGGCGCGAGGCCGCCGAGTGGTCGCCGGGCGTGCAGGTGAGCAACATTCTCTACGGCCCGAGCTACGTGAGCCGCAACCCGGACCTCGGCCAGCGCTTCATGGTCGCCTACCTGCGCGGCGTGCGCGACTACTACGACGCGATCATCGCCGGCCGCGGCGACCGCGAGGCGGTAATCGACACGCTGATCCGCAACACGCCGCTCAAAGACCGCGCGCTCTACGACCGGATGTTGTGGGTCTATATGGACCCCAACCTGGCGCTGGACGAGAACGACCTCCGTACGACCATGCAATGGTTCGTCGATCGCGGCCTCACGGACCACCCGACCGACCTGAACGTGGCCGTCGACAAGCGCTTCGCCGACTACGCGCTGCGCACCCTCGGCCCTTACCGCTAAGCGGGCTCCGCCCCGGCCGGGCCAGGCGCTAAGCGGCCGGCCCAGGTCGGTGTGTCGGTTTGGCTTTGCCAAACCGACACACTATCCCTGGCCGCGGGCTTAGTAAAGACGCGGCGGCGACCTAGGTACCACCTCCTCTCACGTCTATAATTGCGTCAGTGTGTCAGCACGAATAGGCAGACGTGACGGCGCCAGGGTCAAGGCGCCCCACGGCGCGGGAGGGGGCCGCGTGCAGTCCGCGCGCTCGCTGATCCTGGTGGTCGAAGACAATACGGCCGTGCGCGAGACGCTCCGAGCGCTGCTCGTCGGGGCGGGCTACGCGGTCGCCTGCGCCGTCAACGGACGCGCCGCGCTCGACCGGGTCGCGGCCGGCGGCGTGGACCTGGTGCTCCTCGACCTCGTGCTGCCCGAGATCGACGGCGTCGAGCTGTGCCGCCAGCTGCGCGCCCGCTCCGCCGACGAGGGCTACCTGCCGATCCTGATGCTCACCGCGCTTAGCGGCGAGGCGGAGCGGCGCGCGGGCTTCGCCGCTGGCGCCGACGACTACGTCGCCAAGCCGTTCGAGCCGGCCGACCTGCTCGACCGGGTCGCCGTCTGGGTCCGCACGCGCGCGCGGCTCGTCGCCGCCCACGCGCGCGTGCGCGCCAGCCAGGCGCAGGAAGAGCGCCTGCTGCGCGAGGCCGAGGCGCGCACGCGCACCTTCCGCGTGCTGCACGAGATCGCTGTGGCGGTCGGCGGCGTGCTCGATCCGGTCGCGCTCGCGCAGCTCGCCGTGGATCGCACGCGCGATCTCCTGGGCGTGGACAGCGTCTCGCTCTGGTGGTGGGACGCCGAGGCGGCCGTGCTGCGGCGGCTGGCGGGCCATGTCCCCTACCCGCAGCACGCGCCGTCCGCGCTCGGCCCGGGCCAGGGCGTCCCGGGCATCGCCTTCGCGCGGGGCGCGCCCGTCGTGGTGGACGATTACCCGGCGTGGGAGCACGCCGTCGCCTGGGCCACCGCCATACAACTCCGGGCCGCGGCCGCCGTCCCCATCCTGGTCGGCGAGCGGGCCATCGGCGCGCTCGGCGCCTACACTTTCAGGCCCCGCCACTTCGACGCCGCGGACGTGCAGATGTTGGGGCTCCTGGCCGCGCAGGTCGGGCCGGCGCTCGAGGCAGCCCGCCTGTATGCGGAGTCCGAGCGCCGGCGGGCCGAGGCCGAGGCGCTGGCCGAGCTGGCCCGGCAGGCCGCCGCCGCCCCCGACCCCGCGCGGGTGATCGACGCCATTACCGAGCATGCCTGCCGGCTGCTGGAGGCCGACTACGCCGCCGTGGCCATCGAAGCGGAGGATGGCACCTATGCCTGGGCCGGCCTCCGCGGCAACCGGACCAACGGCTGGCGCGAGCCGCCGAACCAGCCCAGCGGCCGGGGCGCCGCGGAGCGCGCGATAGCCACCGGCCGCACGGTCGTGCTCGAACGGCTGGGCGAGAACCCCGCCCTGCCGCTCGACGAGTTCCCACGCCACCGCGCCGAGGGCGGCCGCACGGTGTTAAGCACCCCCCTGTTCGGCCAGCGCGGCGCGCTCGGCGCGCTCGTTCTGGGCTGGCGCACCGAGGTCGCCATCACGCCGGCGCAGGTGCGGCTGGCCGAGGCGCTGGCCAGCTACGCGGCGACCATCCTCGACAGCGCGCGCTCCTACGCGCGTGAAGAGCACCTGGCCCGCGAGGCCGCCGCCCGCGCGGCCGAGCTGGCCGCCGTCTTCGAGCAGCTGCCCTGCGGCGTGACGCTCGTCGACGCGGCCGGCCGCGTCCGCCTGAACAACGTGGCTAGCCGGGGGCTGTGGGGCCAGCCCCCCGCCCCGGAACGCCCCGTGCCCGAGCTAGCGGCGTATTACCTCCCCCGCGACGCGGCCACTGGCCGCGTCCTGGCACCGGGGGAGACGACGCTGGGGCGGGCCCTCGCCGGCGAGACGGTCCCCCGCTTCGAGTACCTGTTCCGCCGGCCGGGCGCCGACGCGGACACCTGGGTGCAGTCCTCGGCCGTGCCGCTGCGCGACGAGGCGGGCCGCATCACCGGCGCGGTCGGCGTCTTCTCGGACGTCACGCGCGAGCGCCAGCTCATGCGGGAGCTGGCCGCCTCCGAAGAGCGCCTGCGCCTGCTGTACCGCAGCATGGCGTGCGGCGTCCTGGTGCGGGATGCGACCGGCGCTATCGTCGATGCCAACGAGGCCGCCGAGGAGATCCTGGGCTACACCCTGGCCGAGATGCGCGGGAAGCTGCCCGACGCGCTGTGGGCCGTGACGGACGAGCACGAGCGGGAGCTGTCCAGCGCCGAGCGCCCGAGCCGCGTGGTGCTGCGCACGGGCGCCGCGTTGCGACAGTTGATCATGAGCGTGCAGCGGCCGAACGGCCAGCGCCGTTGGATCCAGAACGACGCGGTGCCGGTGCGTGGCCCGGATGGCCAGCTCGTGCAGGTCATCTCGAGCTTCATCGACATTACCGCGTGGAAGCGCGCCGAGGCCGAGCGAACGCGCCTGGCGGCTGAGGTCGAGCTAGAGCGGGCCACCCTCGCGGCCATCATGAGCAGCATGAGCGACGGGCTCGTCGTGCTCGACGCGACGGGGCAGATTCGCTACCACAACGAGCGCGCGCGGGCGCTCATCGGCGCGCCCGCCGGGTCGCTCCTGGGCCAGAGCGTCGAGGCGGCGTTCGCTAGCGTGCGGCAGCTCTTCGCCGACCCGCGAGCGGCCTGGGCCGCCTGGGAGCAAGGCGCGGCGCGGCTCGCCGAGCAGCCGACCTTCGAGCTGAAAACCGTCGGCCCGCTGGCGCGCGAGATCACCCTGCAATTCTTCCCGGTGGCCGACTTGAGCGAGCAGGGCCCGGGGATCGGGATCCTGCTCCGCGACGCGACCGACGCGAAGCTGCTCGCCCGCTTGCAGGAGCGCGAGCGCATCGCCATGGACCTGCACGACGGCGTCATCCAGTCGCTCTACGCGGTGGCGCTGGGGCTCGGCGCGCGAGCGCGCGCGCTCGACGGCAACGTCGAGTCGACCCGCGAAGCCCTGCGCAAGGCGGTCGCCCATCTCAACGCCGTCATCCAGGAGATCCGCAACTACATCTTCGACCTGCGGCTAGGCGAGCAGGCGGCGCGCGGCGTGCGAGCGGGGCTGGAGGTGCTGGCGGCCGAGCTGCGGATCAACGCCCTAGTGCAGCCTGAGCTGACCGTCGAGCCCGCCGCCGACCGGCTGCCACCCGAAGCGGCCGCGAACTTGCTGCAAATTGCCCGCGAGGCGACCGCCAACGTCATCCGCCACGCGGGCGCCACGGCCGTGCAGATCACGCTCCGGCGCGAGGGGCCCGCGCTGGCGCTTACCGTGCGCGACAACGGCCGCGGCTTCGCTCCGGCCCCGGAGGGCGCCGAGGATGCGCCGGGCGCGGGCGGTCAGGGGCTACGCAACATGGCCGAGCGCGCCCGGCTGCTCGGCGGGCGGCTGGTCGTCCGCAGCGAGCCGGGCCAGGGCACCACGGTCCGCGTGGAGCTTCCGCAGGGCGATCCAGGAGGGGACGAATGGCCGATACGGCGATAAAGCTGTTGCTGGTCGACGACCACCGCGTCGTGCGGCTTGGACTGCGCACGCTGTTCGAGACGGCGCCTCAGTTCAACGTGGTGGCTGAAGCCGGCACGGTGGCCGAGGCGGTGCTGGCGGCCCGCCGCAGCCAGCCTGACGTGGTGGTGATGGACATCCGGCTGCCGGATGGCAGCGGTGTCGAAGCCTGTCGAGAGATTCGCTCCGCGCGCCCGCGCACCCGCGTGCTGATGCTCACCTCCTACGCCGACGAGGATGCCGTCGTGGCCTCGATCATGGCGGGGGCGGCGGGCTACCTGCTCAAACAGACCGATCCCGAGCGCCTGGTCGAGGCGACCGAGCTCGTCGCTGGGGGCGGCTCGCTGCTCGATCCCGCCGTGACGCAGACGGTGCTCCAGTGGATGCGGCGCTTGGGCACACAGGCCCCGTCAGACCCGCTGATCAGCCTCTCGGACCAGGAGCGCAAGATCCTGCCGCTCCTGGCCGAGGGCAAGACCAACCGCGAGATCGCCGCCCAGCTCTACCTGAGCGAGCACACTGTCAAGACCTACGTCAGCAACATCCTTCAGAAGCTCCACCTCAGCCGCCGTGCCGAGGCCGCGGCCTACATCGCTCGCCGCTACTCCTCGTCCGACTCCTAAGCGCGACGAACTGTCCAAGCGTATATTAACAACGTATTGATATCCCTGAATGGACACGTATTGTTAGTCCGATCGGGTGATGCCGCGCGTCGGTAGGTCAGAGACGCCGTAACCGAATGCAGGACTAGCAATTGCTACCGTGCTAGGTGAGACATACAACACGTGGGCGGGATGATCGAGCCGTGCGCTGGCGACCGCGCATGACGTCACTGCACCAGCTGGGCGATTCGTCAAGTCGGGAGGACGCTCCATGGTACTCGCCCCGCCGTGTCCCATCGTGACTGCGGATCGGGTCACCATTCTGGTCGTGGGCCACCAGGCGGCCAACCGGGAGCCGCTTGCGGCTTACCTGGGGGATCTGGCTTGCGAAGTGCGCGAGGCGGCTGATAGCGAGAGCGCCCTGGCGCTGGCGCGCGCCGCCCCGCCCGACCTCATTCTGATCGACGTCACGCTGAAAGACGTCGACGGATACGCGGTCACGACCCGGCTCAAGGGCGATCCCCGCACCGCCCCGGTTCCCATCGTGCTGCTCACCGCTTTAGAGGACCGAGCCGCGCGCTTGCGGGGCCTGGAGGCGGGCGCGGACGAGTTCCTGACGAAGCCGGTCGACCGCGCCGAGCTATCGGCCCGGGTTCGCACCTTGGTGCAGTTGAAGCGCCTGCGCGACGCGCGGCAGGCCGAGGCTGTACGGGACGCCGAGACCGGCCGCGCCGACGAGCGCGGCCGCCTGGAAGAGCAGTTGCGCCAGGCCCAGAAGATGGAGGCGATCGGACGCCTGGCCGGCGGCGTGGCCCACGACTTCAACAACTTGCTGACCGCGATCAACGGCTACAGCGAGGTGCTGCTGGCCGAGATGGCGCCCGACGCTCCCCTGCGCCTGTATGTGCAGGAGATCGTCAAAGCGGGGGAGCGCGCCACCCAGCTCACGCAGCAGCTACTCGTGTTCAGCCGCAAGAACCGAGTGGCCCCCGAGGTGCTCAACCTCAACGCCGTCGTCGCCGAAACCGCGGGCTTCCTCCGCCGCTTGATCGGCGAGGACGTGGTGCTCCGCACGCGGCTCGATCCGGCCATCGGCCGCGTGCGGGTGGACCCGGGCCAGCTGCAGCAGGTGCTGATGAACCTGGCCGTGAACGCGCGCGACGCCATGCCCGAGGGGGGCCGGCTGACCATCGAGACGGCGAACGTGGACCTCGACGCGCCCGCGCCCCGCACCTTCGGCGACGTGCCGCCGGGCGCGTACGTGATGCTCGCCGTCAGCGACACCGGCTGCGGCATGGACGCGGCGACGCAGGCCCACATCTTCGAGCCGTTCTTCACGACCAAAGCGCCGAGCAAAGGCACCGGCCTGGGGCTCTCCACGGTCTACGGCATCGTCCAGCACAGCGGGGGCCACATCTGGGTGTATAGCGAGCCCGCGCGCGGGTCCGTATTCAAGATCTATCTGCCGCGCGTGGCGGACGCCAGCGCGCCACCGGCCGCGCCCGTGCCCCCGGCGGCGGCCGCGGGCGGCGCGGAAACCATCCTGGTGGTCGAGGACGACGAGCAGGTGCGGGCGCTGATGGTGAGCGTGCTGCAAAACTGCGGCTATCGCGTCCTCGAGGCCGGCGACGGCATCCAGGCTCTGTTGGTCATCGGGCAGCACGGCGGGCCGCTCGACCTGCTGGTGACGGATGTCGTCTTACCGGGGATGAGCGGCCGCGACGTAGCGGCGCACGTGGCCGGGCTGCGCCCGGACGTGGCAGTGCTCTACATCTCCGGCTACGCCGATCATGCCGCCGTCCAGCACGGCGTCCTCGACGCGGAGAGCGCGCTGCTGCAAAAGCCGTTCACGCCGCTGGCGCTCGCCAACAAAGTGCGCGAGGCGCTCGACGCGCGCCCCACGGCCAAGGCCGCCCGCCCGTCGGCCCGTCGCTCGCACCGCCCCGGCCGCTAACCCGCCCCCGCCGCCCAGAATTGGGCGGCGCTTATCGCCCCCTGGCCTCGGGATGCTTCACGGCCAGGAGGTGCGGCCACCTCGCCTCTCTTCCTCCGTGGCCGGAGGTCGCTTGCGACAGGCATGGGGAAGGGCTAGCATGAAGATACGCGAGGGGCGCGGCGCGCCGTACGGCGGGGCCGCGCGAGGCGAGAGCGCCTCGGTCCGGGGCACGGGGCCTGCTACCCGCAGAACCCGCCGCGTCGCGATCGGGGGGAGGAGAGGTCATGCACCGCATCATCATCGCCAACCGCCGCGGCCACCAGGTAGTCGAGTGGGAGACGACCGACACGGAAGAGGCGCGCGAGCAGATCGCGGCGGCCGAGCGCATCCTGGCGGAGGCGCGGGAGCGGGGCTGCGCCGTGTCGAAGAAGGTTGGCGGGCAGCACGTGCTCGACGACGGCCCCTTCGATCCGCACGTCGAGGAGTACCAGATCATCGCCCCCATCGCGGGCGGCTGAGAGATTCGCCCGGGGCCAGGGTGGGCGCGGCCCCGCACCCCCCTGGCCCCGGGCCTGATCGCTCGTGGGCGTCGTAGCCTTTCTGCGGCGGTTGCTCGGCGGGGCCGTCGAGGACGACCCGCTTGCCGCGCTGCCCGTCGAGCGGCCCTGGCGCCGGCGCTGGGACTACCTGCCCAAGCGCAGCGCGGGGTCGGACTTCAGCGCCCAGGATTACGCCGAGGCGCGAGCGCGGGCGCGGGAGGTGGCGCGCGCGACGCTCGGCCCCGCCCTGTGGGCCGACCTGGAGCGGCAGGGCTACCTGGATCTGCCCTCGCAGCGGTACGCGGGCGTCACCTACCGCCTGCGCGTCGGGCGCCGTATCGAGGTGCTCTGCCCGCCCGGCGTGCGCCCCCCCTGGCGGCAGCCCTACCTGTGCATCAACCCCATGTACCCGCTCCCCGAGGAGGAGTTTTTCGCGCACCTATACCTCTATGTGCGCGATCGGGAAGACGAGATCATCCGCGTGGCGGCGCCCCAGCCCTGGGACCAGCTACTCGGTCGCACGTTCTGACCGGCTAAGAGCTGGCCAAGGAAGGGGGCGCCGTGCCCGCGCCTCTGCCTGATCCTTCAGCACCAGCTTAGAAGGTGATCACACGGTCGTACTCGGCGTAGGCGTTTGCCGCATCCGCCGGTGTGCCGAAGCCGCTATTCTTGCCTTGCAGGTCGGTGTCCGCGACCCCACGGGCCCGGGCGCACGCCCCTCAGACGGTGATCCGGACGTTCCGCTCCACCAGGAAGTCCACTAGCTCTTTGAGCGGCGGGGTGCCGTAGCCGTGGACCTGCGCGGCGACGGCGTCCTTGATCAGCGGCGTCGCCTCGCCCATCAGGATGATGCCGGTCTCGTGGCCGGCGTCGATGGCGCCTTTCGCCATCAGGAACGGGAGTGTCGCCTTCGTCTGGTCCTCGGTCCCGCAGGTGCCCACGTAGAGCAGCTTTGCCATGGTCCATCCCCCTTTGCCGGGCGCAACGTCCGAGAATACTGTACCGGATCGACGGCCATCGCGGTGGATCCTAACGAGACGCGGCCATCCGACGCGGCGCCTAAGCACTCGGCCAGGGATAGTGTGCGTGTTTGGCGAAGCCAAACCTACACACCAACCTGGACCGGCAGCTTACCACGCGAGCGCCCCAGGCCAGGGGCGCACGACGGCGGCATCGGCGGCCGCCAGCGCCTCCAGCCAGGTGGCGAGCGGGGTGCCGTCCGGGGCGCGCAGGTCGGGGCGCAAGTCGTGCAGGGGGAGCAGCACGAAGCGCCGCCGCCACATCTCGGGGTGCGGGATCGTCAGCCACGGCTCTTGCGTGTCCACCCGCCAGTCGTCATACAGGAGAATGTCCACGTCCACGACGCGGGGCCCCCAGCGCCGGCCGCGCGTGCGCCCCACGGCACGCTCGATGGCCTTCGCCGCGCCGAGCAGCGCCGTCGGGCCTAGCGCCGTCTCGGCCTCCACGACGAGGTTCAGGAACCAAGGCTGATCGCGCACTCCCACCGGCTCCGTCTCGTACAGCGGCGAGCAGCGGCGCAGCGCCACCCCGGCCGCGGCCAACCCGCGCAGAGCCGCCGCCAGGTGCGCCGCCCGGTCGCCCAGGTTGCTCCCCAGGCCGAGGTAGACGGAGTGCTGAGTGCTGAGTGCTGAGTGCTGAGTGGGATGCCGTGAGGAGGCCACTCGGTCTGCCGCGTCCGCTGCCGGGCGCTCGCTCGGTCCTTGGCCTTCGGGGCTCATGGGCTTATCCAGCTACGCGCCGCCGGGCACTGCCAGCGCGGAGGCGGGGCGTGGACTCTACTCGGTGCTCAGCGCTCGGGTGATCGCATCCGCCATGCGCACGACGCGGGCGAGGCGCGCCACGTCGTGCACGCGCACGATGTCGGCGCCGCCGGCGACGGCGAGCGCGACCGCCGCGGCCGTGCCTTCCCAGCCGTGCTGCTCGGCGGGGCCCAGCACGCGGCCGATGAAGCCCTTCCGCGACGGGCCGACGACGAGCGGGCGGCCCAGCGCCCGCAGGGCGTCGAGGTCGCGCAGGAGCGCCAGGCTGACGCGTGGCGCCTTGCCGAAGCCCAGCCCCGGATCGACCGCCAGCTGCTCGGGCACGCACCCGGCCGCGAGCGCCCAGTCCACGCTCTCCTGCAGCCCCCGGAGGACCTCCGCGACGGGGTTGCCCTCGCCGCTCGTGGCATCCCGCGCCGCCCGCTGAGGCAGCCAGTGCCCCAGGATCAGCCCGGCGCCAGTACGCGCCGCCACGGCCGCGACAGCCCGGTCGTGGCGTAGGCCGCTCACGTCGTTCACCGCGCCGGCGCCGGCCGCCAGCGCCGCCTCGGCCACCGCCGCCTTCCGCGTGTCCACCGAGAGCGGCACCGCCAGCCGTCGGGCGATGATGGCGATGGCCGGCTCGACGCGCGCCCGCTCCTCGGCGGCCGCCACGCCGGGCGCGCCCGGCCGCGTGCTCTCGCCGCCCACGTCCAGGATGTCGGCGCCCGCCGCGACCAGCGCCTCGGCGCGCGCCAGCACGGCGCCCAGGTCGCGCCCAAGCCCATCGCCCGAGAGCGAGTCGTCGGTCACGTTGATCACGCCCATGATGAGCGTGCGCACGCCGAGCGCCAGCGTGCGGCCGCCCCAGCGAAGCGAGTGCTGCGTGCTGACTGCTGGGTGCCCGGTGGCCAGCGTCTCGTCCGCCGCGTCGGGGGGCAGGCCGATGCGCGCTAGCTCGGCGCGCAGCAGGGCCGGCCAGGCGGGCGAGGCGAGGGGGCTGCGCTCGAGGGGAGCGTCCGTGCTCATGGCGACCGCTACGCGCGCCCGCGCCCGTCGAGGAGGGCGAGGAACTCCAGGCGGGTCGCCTCGCGGTCGCGGAAGCCGCCGCGCATCGCCGAGGTAACCACCTGGCTGCCCGGCTTGCGGATGCCGCGCATCGTCATGCAGTGGTGCTCGGCCACGATCACCACGCCGACGCCAACCGGGCGCAGCCGCGCCATCAGCAGGTCCGCGATCTGGCTGGTCAGCCGCTCCTGCACCTGCGGGCGCTGGGCCAGCACCTCGACGGCGCGCGCCAGCTTGCTGATCCCCACGATCCGGCCGCTGGGGATGTAGCCGATGTGGGCCAGCCCGTAGAACGGCAGCAGGTGGTGTTCGCACATGCTCTCGAAGTGGATGTCGCGCAGGACGACCATCTCCTGGTGCTCGTCGTAGAAGGTCACGTCGAGCAGGGCCGCGGGGTCCTCGTGCAGCCCCGCGAACACCTCGGCGTACATCTCGGCGATGCGCCGCGGCGTGTCGCGGATGCCCTCGCGGTCGGGGTCCTCGCCGATGGCGCGCAGCAGCTCGCGCACTGCCGCCTCGGCCGCCGGTCGGTCGATCACCGCGCCTCCGTCGGCGCACCGCTAGGCGTGGTCGAGGCGTTCTCGGGCACCGCCACAACCGTGTAGCGTCTCCTCGCCATGCGACCTCTTACCTCCAGCCGGCCTGCTCCTGAATGCCGCTCCACGTGCCCGGCGGCCCCCGCGCGGCCTACCGCGCGGACGCGGCACGCTCGCGGAGGGCCCGCACCCGGTCCCAGATCTGATGGGCGACCGCCAGCTTTGGGAGCAGCGGCAGCGTCTCCTCGCCGCCCCAGCGGTCCAGCAGCGCCACCTGGTTCGTGTCCGTGCCGAAGCCGCTGCCCTCTTGGGTGACGTCGTTCGCCACGATCAGGTCCAGGCGCTTGCGCTGCAGCTTGGCGCGAGCATTCGCCAGCAGGTCCTCGCTCTCGGCGGCGAATCCCACCACGGTCAGCCCGTCGGGCGCCGGCCGCGCCGCCACGGCGGCCAGGATGTCCGGCGTCGGCACGAGGTCGAGCGTCAGGCCGCGCCCGTCCTTCTTGATCTTGGCGCTGCGCCGCTTGGCCACCTGGAAGTCGGCCACCGCGGCGGCCATGACCAGCGCGTCGGCCTGAGCGATGGCCGCGAGCACCGCGTCGCACATCTCGGCGGCGGTCGCCACGCGCACGACCTGTACGCCGCCGGGTGGCCGCAGCGCCGTTGGCGCGGTGACGAGCGTCACTGCCGCCCCGCGGTCGCGCGCCGCCTCGGCCACCGCGTAGCCCATCTTGCCCGACGAGCGGTTGGCGATCACCCGCACCGGATCGATCGGCTCCTGCGTGCCGCCCGCCGTCACCACCACGCGCCAGCCCGCCAGGTCGCCGCCCCGCGCCAGCACGCCGCGGATAGCGTCCAGGATCGCCTCAGGCTCCGCCAGCCGCCCCGCTCCCACGGCGCCCGACGCCAGGTGGCCGTAGCCCGGCTCGACGATCAGCGCGCCCCGCTCGCGCAGCGTCGCCAGGTGGCCCTGCGTCGCCGGGTGGAGCAGCATGTTCGTTTCCATGGCCGGCGCCAGCACCAGCGGCGCGCGCGTGGCCAAGACCGTCGTCGCGAGCAGGTCGTCGCCCAGCCCCAGCGCCAGCCGCGCGAGCGTGTGGGCCGTGGCCGGGGCGATCACGACCACGTCGGCCTCGTGGCCCAGCGTTACGTGGCCGATCTCCGTCTCGGCCCGCAGGTGGAACAGGTCCGTGTAGGCGGGCCGGTGCGTGATCGCCTGGAACGACAGCGGCCGCACCAGCTCGGTCGCCTCACGCGTCAGGATCACGTCGACCAACGCCTGCGCCTGCGTGAGCGCACTCGCCAGCGCCACAGCCTTATAGGCGGCGATGCTGCCCGTCACCCCCAGGACGACCCGCGCCCCGGCCAGCGGGGAGCGCTGTAGGGGCGCTGCTTGCTGCGCCCCGCCGGGTTGCCACCCGGCCGGTAGAGAAGATGCGCTCGCCGCGCCCTGCTCCGCGCTCATCGCGCGCCCCCGGCCTGGGCGCCCGAGG
Source organism: Chloroflexota bacterium (assembly GCA_035293805.1). GTDB lineage: Bacteria > Chloroflexota > UBA6077 > UBA6077 > JAJPHF01 > JAJPHF01. Next base: position 14,728 of record DATGMD010000003.1, read on the forward strand.
CGCCATCGACGGCCGCCTGCTCCGCGCCGCGCCCCTGCCCCCTGGCCCCCAGCTCCCGGCCCCTGATCCCCGTCTCCTGGCCCCCGCCCTCCTGGTTCAGCTCGTACACCAGCCGTAGCCCTTGCAGCGTCAGGTCGGGCGCGAGCACGTCGATGGCGGGCGTCTCCGCGGCGATCAGCGGCGCCAGGCCGCCGGTGGCGACGACGAGCGGGCGCGGCCCGCCCAGCTCGGCGGCGATGCGCGCCACCAGTCCCTCGACCAGCGCGACGTAGCCGTACACCAGCCCGGCCTGCATGCAGCCGACGGTGTTCTTGCCGATCGCCTGGCCGGGGGCGCGCAGCTCGATCGTGCGCAGCCGCGCGGCGCGGCTCGCCAGCCCCTCCAGCCCCGTCTGGATCCCCGGCGCGAACGCCCCGCCCAGGAACTCGCCGGCGGCCGACACCACGTCGAAGTTCGTGGCCGTGCCGAAGTCCACCACGATCGCGGGCACGCGGTAGAGCCGCTTGACGGCTAGCGCGTTGGCGATACGGTCGGCGCCCACCTCCTCCGGCGCCTCGACGCACAGCGGCACGTCGGTGCGCACGCCCGCGCCCACCACCAGCGGCTCCACGCCGAGGTAGCGCCGGGCCAGCTCGCGAAAGGTGTTCGTGAGCGGTGGCACTACGCTGGAGAGCACCACGCCCGAGATGGCGCTGCGCGCGATGGCGGCGTCGGCCAGCGCCCAGCCGAGCAGCGCGGCGTACTCGTCGGCCATGCGGGCGTTGTCGGTCGCCCAGCGCCAGTCGGCCACCAGGCGGCCGTCGGACGCGAACACGCCGGGCACGATGTTCGTGTTGCCGACGTCGACCGCGAGCAGCATCGGGGCTCCTCAGGCGAGGATCAGGTGGCGGCCAGCGCCGCGGCGCGCTCGCCGGGCACGGTGGCATCCAGGCGGCAGGCGATAGTGCCGCCGGCGAACACCACGTCGCCGGCGTAGAAGACGATCGTCTGGCCGGGCGTCACCGCGCGCTGCGGGGCAAGGAAGCGCACGGCCAGGCGGCCGCCGGCAGCAGGCGCCAGCTCGACCGGCGCGTCCTCCGCCTTGTAGCGGATGCGCGCCTGCGCCGCCAGCGGCCCGTCGAGGCCCGCCAGCGCAACGTAGTTCACGTCCTCGACCAGGCAGCCGGTCGCGAGCAGCGCCTCGCGCGGGCCGACCACCACGCGGTTCGCCTCGGGCAGCAAGTCGACGACGTAGAGCGGCTGGCCCGCGGCCAGCCCGAGCCCCTTGCGCTGGCCGATCGTGTAGTAGGCGATGCCCTGGTGTGTGCCCAGGACGCGGCCATCCAGGTCCACGATCGGGCCGCGCCGCCGCGTCGCGGGCGCTGCCGCGGCCAGGTAGTCGCGGTAGTTGCCCGTGGGCACGAAGCAGATCTCCTGGCTCTCCGCCTTGTCAGCCGTCGCCAGCCCCAGCCGCGCCGCCTGCGCCCGCACCGCCGGCTTCGTCAGCTCGCCGAGCGGGAACAGCGTGCGGGCCAGCCGCTCCTGGCTCATGACGTAGAGCACGTACGACTGGTCCTTCGTCCGGTCCAGCGCGCGCAGCAGCCGCCAGCGCCCGCTCGCCGCGTCGTGGTCGATGCGCGCGTAGTGGCCGGTCGCCACGTAGTCGGCGTCCACCGCGACGGCCCGCGCGAGCAGCGCGTCGAACTTCACGAACTGGTTGCAGCGCACGCAAGGGTTGGGCGTCCGGCCGCGCGCGTACTCGGCGGCGAAGTTCGCCATCACCTGCCGCTCGAACACGTCCTTGAAGTTCAGCACGTAGTAGGGAATGCCCAGCTGGTCGGCCACGCGGCGGGCGTCCTCGACCGCGCTGAGCGAGCAGCAGGCATCCTCCCGCTCGGCGAGCGCCTGCATGGCGTCGCGCTCGGGCCAGACGTTCAGCGTCACGCCGATCACGTCGTAGCCTGCCTCGCACAGCAGCGCCGCGGCCACCGAGCTGTCTACGCCACCGCTCATCCCCACCAGGACCCGCTTGCCCACCGTCGCCTCGCTCCTCGTCGCCCGGCCTCGCGCCCGAGCCATGCCGACCGACTGACGCGCATCCCGCGCCAGCCTGCCAATCAGATTGTAGCTGTCGCGCGCCCAGACGCACCACGCGCGCCCCGCGCCGCCGTGCGATAATGGGCCAGCGTGCGCGCCGTGGACATCGCGCGCGCCCCGGGGCGAGGAGCACGAGCATGGCGGAGCCGAGCGTCAAGCGCTGGACGGTCGCGGACCTGGACGCGCTGCCCGACGACCCGGCGGGCTGGCGCATCCGCTACGAGATCATCGACGGGGAGCTGTTCGTGTCGCGAGCGCCGGGCGACGAGCACCAGTACGCCTGCACACGTTTCATCCTGAATCTGGGCATATGGAATGATCGGACCGGCTTGGGCGAGGTGCTGGTCGGGCCGGGGGTGATCTTTAGTATCAACGATGCGGTCGAGCCGGACGTCGTGTGGATCAGCCACGAGCGCCTGGCGCGCTTCGAGCAGGCGGACCGCCACCTGCACGGCGCGCCCGAGCTAGTGATCGAGGTGCTGTCGCCCGGCGCCGCGAACCTGCGCCGCGACCTCGACCGCAAGCTGCGGCTGTACTCCGAGCAGGGCGTGCTCGAGTACTGGGCGGCCGATCCGCGGGCGCAAACCGTCCGCGTCTATCGGCCCGGGCCGGACGGCGCGCTGGCGCTCGTCGCCACGCTGGGGCGCGAGGACACGCTCACGTCGCCGCTCCTGGCCGGGTTCGCGGCCCCGGTCGCGGGGCTCTTCCGGGCGGCGCGCGCGTAGTCGCTCCGCGCCGCCCACGCGCACGGCAGCGCCCAGTGCGCGGCCGCCACCGCGAATAGCCCACTCCGCGCCGCGGCCCGCCGGACGGGCCGCGCGCCCACGATAGCGAGGTGCGCTGATGCGACTGAACCTAGCCCGAGGCGTCCTGGCGGCCGTCGGCCTCGGCGCGCTGCTGGGCGCCTGCGCGCCAAGCGCCGCGCCCGCGCCGTCCCCCGCTGCCCCCGCCAAGCCCGCCGGCGCCACCGCAGCGCCGGCGGCGCAAGCACCTGCCACGGCGCCGTCCGGGGCCGCCGCCCCCACCGCCCCTCCCGCGCCCGTGAACCTCGACATGGCCATCATCTCGGGCGCCGGGTACTACATCGGCGGCTACCTGGCGAGCGACCGCGGGTTCCTGGAGCAGGAGGGCATCAAGGGCGAGTGGGTGGTCGGCGGCACGCCCGAGTCGATCCGCGCCGTGGTCAGCGGCTCGGTGCCGATCGGGCTGCTGGGCAGCGACGGCTGCATCGTCGCCGTGACGAAGGGCGGCCAGCTGCGCGAGGTGGCCGCCAGTCTCATCAAGCCGACCTACGACATCATCGGCGAGAAGGGGATGAGCAGCCTGGCCGATCTCAAGGGCAGGGACGTCGGCGTGTCGTCGGTCGCCTCGGGCACGGCCGTGCTGGCGCGCGCCTTCTTCCGCGCCAAGGGCTTGCAACCGGGCGACTACGACCTGGTCGTGGCGGGCGGCAACACCGAGCGCGTCGCGGCGCTGCAGTCCGGCAAGGTGGGCGCGGCCCTGCTCTCCGACCCCGGCAACTTCATCATGCTCGATCAGGGCTACGCGCACCTCGGCAACATCATGGACGTGATCCCCGATTACGACTTCTCGGCGTGGTGGGCCAACGCGCCGTGGGCGCAGCAGAACCCGGACGTGGCGGTGCGCTTCCTGAAGGCGCAGCTCCGCGCGCTGCGCTGGCTGTACGATCCGGCGAACCACGACGGCGTCACGGCCGTCCTCCAGGAGCGGCTGAAGGTGACACCCGCCATCGCCGACAAGATCTACACCTACTACACCCACGACGTGCCCGACGCCCTGGCGCGCGACCTGAACTTCAACGAGCAGGCCACCACCAAGACCATCGAGACGATCGGCGAGCTAGGCGACATCCCCGCCCCGCTCCCGCAGGCCACGTCGTTCTACGAGCGGTCGTACCTGGCGCAAGCCCAGCAGGCAGTCGGCCCGGCGCGGTAATCGCGTTGCGCGGCGTCCAGCATTGGGCGGCGCCGGCCCAGGGGCAGCCACGAGTGGCACAGGGTCGTACCGCCGCTGGCGCCCGGAGACGGTCCCGTGTCCGGGGCCAGCCGGGCACGGCCGGCCTGTGCGTGTCGAGCCGGCGTCCCGCCCCTGACAATCACCGGCGGCTAGTGTGGGGGCGGCCGGTGGTCGGGAGGTGGGGCAGCAGGGTCGATCGGCGGCAGGCTGAGCGGCGGCAGCGGCGGCGACTGGGGCGCGGGCGGCCGCTGCGGCGCGCCCGGAATGTCCACCCGCTCCAGGCGCGGGCCGGCGACGTCCTTGCGCCTCGCCACCACCCGATAGCCGAACGTCAGGCTGCTCGTGCCGCCCTGGACCTCCCGCACCTCGAAGCTGACAGGCGTTCGGTTCGTCACGTAGAGCCCCTTGCAGTCGCCCTCGGGGACCGGGAACACCTGGTAGTCGTCGCCGCGTACTAGCGCCGCGAAGTCCCGGTCGAGGCGCACCGTCGCCTGGCCGTTCACCAGCCGGTCGCGCCCGAAGTCCTCGAACCACGATTCGGGCGACTCCACGCAGTAGAGCCGGCGGTAGGAGCCGTCCGGGTGGGGCACCGCCGCCGACTTCGGGCCGCCGAGCACGGTGAAGGCGCCGTTGACCTGCACCGGGCCGTCGAAGCGGGCGGCAAAGGCCGAATTCGGGCCGGTCGCGTAGAGACCGGTGCTCGTGCCCGACGAGAAATAGCCGCCAATGCTGCTGTTGCTCGTGCCCAGCACGCCCACGTTGCCGTTGGAAGTCCCGTACACGCCGGTGCCGTTGTTCGAGGTGCCGATCGCTGCGTAGTTATTGGGCGAGGTGGCGTAGAGGCCGTACTGGTTGAGGGAGTTGGCGTAGACACCGACGCTCCCGTTCGACGTGCCGAGCACCCCCACGTTGCCGTTCGAGCTACCCTGCACGCCGACGCCGTTGTTCGAGCTGCCCACCACGCCGGGGCCGCCGGTGGAGCTGCCGGCCACGCCCGCCTGGGTGGAGGCGTTGCCCAGCGACATTCCCTGCACGCCAACGTTGTCGAACGATCGCCCCTGCACGCCGATGCCGGCGTTGCTCTCGCCCCGCACGCCGATGCTGCCGCTATTGTCCGGTGGCAACGTGGCGGCGTTGGTCTGGCCCCACACCCCGTATCCTAGAGACACGCCCGCCACGCCGGTCCCCGAGGAGTTGTCGACCTCTCCGTAGACGCCCGTGCCGCCGAATGCGTTGGTAGAGTAGCCACGGACCCCGACGTTGGCCGCGCTCTGTCCGTACACCCCCGCGTCCGTGCTCGATACGCCGTAGACGCCGTAGCCGGGATACCCGCCGCTGGCCCCGCCGTGGGCCTCGACGCCCGCCCCGTAGTTGTTGGTCACGTAGAGCGCTGCGGCGGGCGCGTTCGCGTTGCTGCGCGTGAGCTGGGTCGTCGCCGTCGCCGTGTTGTTCTGCCCGACGACCAGCGGGCTGCCATCGGTCGCCCGCGCCACCCGCTCGGATGCTCTCGCCAGCGCCCCCGCGACGACGGCCGCGACGCCCGCGAGCACGCCGCGCCGCGCCATGCGCCCCCGCGCCGTCCCGCTCGCTCCCTGGCCCTGTGCTGGCTCCCCCACGTTCTGCCCCTCCTTCCTGCTCGGCGGCCGCGCGCGCCCCGCCGGGCACGAGCGGCCGGCCGCGGCCGCCCCTATGCTTCCCAGGGCCGGCGCCCGAGCGTGGTCCTGTTATACTCAGCCGACGCGGGCGGGCGCCGCGTCGGCGCGGCGTCGCACGGGCGCCATCGTGCGAGCGCCGCGAGCGGGCGGTCCGTGAGCGCGCGGCGCGCGCCGGGCAGCGGATGGGAGGCGAGCATGGCGAGTAGTACCGTTCCGGCGATGGTCCTCGAAGCCCCGGAGCGCCTGCGCTTGCAGGAGTTCGCGCGGCCCCGCATCGGGCCCGACGAGGCGCTGCTGGAGGTCGAGCTAGCGGGCATCTGCGGCACCGACGTGAAGACGTTCCACGGCCGCCTCCCCTATCCCACGCCGCTCATCATGGGCCACGAGATTCTCGGGCACGTCGCGGAGATCGGCGAGCGCGCGGCCGAGCGCTGGGGCGTGCGCGTGGGCGACCGCGTGGGCGTCGAGGGCAGCGTCCCCTGCTGGGCCTGCCTGCGCTGCCAGACGGGCCGCTACCGCTTCTGCCAGCGCAAGCAGGGCTACGGGACGACCACGCCGGCCACCGAGCCGCCCTATCTCTGGGGCGCCTACGGGCGGCTGATGTACCTGGCGCCAGGCTCGATCGTCCACCGCATCGGCGCCCACGTGCCGCCGGGCGCGGCCGTCGTCGCCAGCATCATCGCCAACGGCATCCAGTGGGCGCGCAACCAGGGCGGCGTGCGCTTCGGCGACGTCGTGGTGGTGCAGGGCGTGGGGCCGCAGGGGCTAGCGGCGGTTGTCGTGGCGCGCGAGTGCGGCGCCCGGCTCGTGGTCGCCACGGGCATCGGCCGCGACCGCGAGCGGTTGGAGCTAGCCCGCCTGTTCGGCGCCGACCATGCGGTGGACGTGGACGCGCAGGACCCCGTGGCGCTCGTGCGCGAGCTGACGAGCGGCGACGGCGCCGACGTGGTGGTGGACGTGTCGGGCAGCCCGCGCGCGCTCGCCACCTCGCTGGAGATGGCCCGCGAGCAGGGCACGGTCGTCTGCGCGGGCCTGACGGGCAAGGAGACGGTCACGCCGCTCCTGTTCGATCAGGTGATCTGGAAAGAGCTGCGCCTGCAAGGCGTGTTCACGAAGGGGGCTGACGCCATCGCCGAGGGCATCCGTCTGGCCGAATCCGGCAAGTACCCGCTAGAGCGGATGCTAACGCATACCTTCCCGCTCGACCAGGCCGAGCAGGCCATCCGCGCCCTCGCCGGCGAGATCCCGGGGCTGTACCCCGTGAAGGCCGCTATCGCCCCGTAGCTATCGTCCCCGGTGGTGCAGGGGTGCTCCCCCTCCGGGGGATGTGGGAAGTGCCCCCCTGATCCCTATCCCCTATTCTCGATCCCCGTGCCCCACCCGGTGGTACAGAGCCCTCCCCTGCCGGGGGCTGCTTCTTCCCCTCGTCCCCCGGGGGTGCCTCCTCTGCCAGGGGCCTGCTCCTTCCCCTCCTCCCCGGGGGTGCCAGGGCAGTGGCGCTCGCAGTATTCCGCGCCGCACCCTGCCGGGGGCCGCTCCTTCCCCTCGTCCCCCGGGGGTGCAGGGGGACTCCCCTGCCGGGGGGCCGTGGGGGGTGTCCCCCCACCTGCTCCTCCTCTACCTCTTTCCGGGGGGTGGGGGTGTCCCCCACCCTACCGGTGCATGATGCCCTTCAGCTTCAGCCAGAAGCCGCCGCGCGCCGCGCGGCTCGCCGGCGCGGGCTCCTTCACCGCGGCAATCTTGCGCACGAAGCTGTCGAGCGCCATGACCGTCGGGTGCTGACGATTGCTGAGCGCCAGCGGCACGCCGTGGTCGATCGCCTGCAGCACTTCCTCGCCGTAGGGCACGGTCAGGTCGATGCGCTCGCCCAGCGCTTTCTCGATGTCCTCTTTCTCCAGCCGCGACTTCGGGTAGATGGTGTTCAGCAGCAGCAGCCGCCGCTCGCCGGTCGTCTGGAGCGCGGTGAACACGTCCAGACACGACTGGGTCGTCTTCAGCGTCGAGAGGTCCGGCGCGGTCAGCACGACCACCAGGTCGGACTGGTCGAAGGTGCTCAGGTTGAGGTCGGAGAACGACGCCGCGGTGTCCACGATGATCCAGCGGTAGTGCGCCTTGAGGATCGGGAAGAGCTGCGACATGAACTCCGAGGTCACCAGCTCGGCCGTCTGCGGCGACGACGGGGCGGGCAGGATGTCGAGCCCCGAGCTGTGGTGCGCCACGATGCCGCCGATCGCGTCGGGGTCGAGGTGCGGCAACGAGGCCAGATCGTCGATGGTGCGGCGCACCTCGAAGTTAAGCTGGCTGGTGACCGAAGCGCGCTCCACGCTGAGGTCGACAAGCAGCACCGACTCTTTGGTCAGCTCGCGGAGAATGAGCGCGGTATTCACCGCCAGGGTGGTGGTGCCGACGCCGCCCTTCAGGCTGAAGAAGGTGATCACCTGGGAGGCTGGCCCGCCGGCGCCCGGCGGCGCGGCGGCGGCCGGCGCCATCGCGCCGGCCGCCGTGCGGTAGAGCAGGACCGACTTGCCCACCTTGATCAGGTCGCCATCCGCCAGCGTCTGCGGCGCGTGGATCTGCTCGTAGTTGAGGAACGTGCCGTTCGTGCTGTCCAGGTCGTGCAGCGTGACGGTGTTGCCCGAGCGCACCAGCTTGGCGTGCGGCGACGAGACGGCCCGGTCTTGCACGGCGATGTCGGCCTCGGCCGAGCCGCCCGCGCGGCCAATGACCACCACCTCGCGGTCGAGCGGGAACGATTGCCCTGCCTGCGGGCCCCAGGTGAAGGTGAGACGCGGCTGGTCGCCCGCCTCGACGACGACCGCCGGCGCCTCGGGCGGCGGCCCGGCCGCGGCCAGCTCGGCCGCGAACTCGGCGCCCGAGATCGTCTTGTCGCTCTCGTCTGCTTCCATGTGCAAGGTGCGGCTGTCGCCCGCGGGCGCGGGCGCCTGGCCGGGCGCGGCCGCCCGCTCGACGCGCAGCAGCGTGCCGCCGACCTTGATCTCGTCGCCGGCGGTCACCGCCTCGGGCTGCGTCACCTTCTGGTTGTTGAGCAGCGTGCCGTTCGCGCTCCCCAGGTCCTCCAGGCGCAGGTAGGCGCCGTCCACGCTGATGCGCGCGTGGTGGCGCGATACCTGGCGGTCCTGCGAGAGCACGATGGTGTTGTCCTCGCCACGCCCCACCGTCACCGGCTCGGCGACCGGCACGCGCGTGCCGTCGGCCGTCACCAGCCAGAACGGCGCCTCGCTCGCGGGCCCGGCGGGCGCGCTCGCCGGTGCCGCGGCGGCTAGCTCGTCCCAGGGTACGTCGCCGGCGGTCACCGTGCGCTCGGCGTCGAGGTCGCCGGCCACGGTGCGGTCGGCATCGGGCGCGCTCGCGGCAGCGGCCGCGCCGGGCACGGGCATGTCGAACACCGTCGCCGGCCCCTCCTCGGCGGCCGCCAGCCGCGTGGGGCGCCCTTCCGCGCCCTGCTCCATCGTGTCCTTGTCGGTGATGCGGGTGCCCACGCTCGGCGCGTTCGACACCGACGCGACGTTTGCGGGGATGCTGATCTGCAGCGAGGTGCGGCCGATGCGGATCACGTCGCCGTCGACCAAGTCGCGCTCCTGCTCGATGCGCTCGTTGTTGACCAGCGTGCCGTTGAGGCTGCCGAGATCGACCAGGATACAGCGGGTGCCCGAGCGTTCCAGGCGCGCGTGCTGGCGCGAGACGCCGGCCTCGGGCAGGATGATGTCGTTGCCGCCGACGCGACCGATCGTGGTGACGGCCTTGGTGAGCAGGAAGGTTTGCGGCGTGCCGTCGCCGATCTGCCAGACCAGCCGAGGGATGTTGCCCGGGTCCTCGGCGCTGGCCGTCGCCAGGCCGCGGCCACACTTGGCACAAAACAGCATGCCCTCGAGATTAACGGTACGGCAACTGGCGCAAATCATCCTACTACCTCGTCACGGGTGATTTGCTCGGTGTTGGCAACTGCCAACACCGAGCAATTGACCGTTGACAGACCGCTAGACTCCTCGCAAGGTCTCGTCGCGGAGCGTCGCGTCGTCGTCTGGGAGCCGCAGGTCGAGCGTGGCGTCGTCGCCTTCGCGCTGGACCCGCACGACGATGACGGTGATGTTATCGGGACCACCACGCTCATTGGCGAGGGCGACGAGTCGTTCGGCCGCCTCCTGAGGCGGGAACTGGCTGACGAGCAGGGCGATCTCCTGGTCAGTCATCGTCCCCCACAGGCCGTCGCTGCACAGCACCAGCGCGTCGCCCGAGACGAGCTGCTGCCGCGGGTAGAGCGGCACTTCGAGGTCGGGACGCCCGCCCAGGCAGCGGGTGATGACGTTGCGCATGCGGTGGTGGCGGGCCTCGGCCACCGTGAGCTTGCCCAGCGCGATCATCTCGCCCACCCACGAGTGGTCGCGCGTGAGCTGCTGCGCGCGCCCCAGGCGCACGAGGTAGGCGCGGCTATCGCCGGCGTTGGTGACCAGCAAGTCCTGGCCCGCCACCACCCCGCAGACCACCGTGGTGCCCATGCCGGCGTGGTCCACCTGACGGCTGGCCTCGTCCCAGATGGCCGTGTTGGCCTGGCGCAGCGCCGCGACCAGCCGCTCGCCCAGCGTGGGCGCGTCGCTCTGCTGGTACGCCTCGATGACGGTCTTCACGGCGATCGCGCTGGCCACCTCGCCCTTGGCATGACCGCCCATGCCATCCGCCACGACGAAGAGCGCGCCGAGCTGCGACAGCTGCGCCGGATCGGTGGGCACGAACGTTCCGAGATTATCCTCGTTGGCCGAGCGCTTGCGGCCAATATCGGTAACCTGCCCCACCTCGAGCCGGAACTCACTCATCGCGCCCTTCCCTGGCGCCGTTCGCTACACTCGCCCCGTGGCCGTGTCAAGAACGTCCCGCACCCCATGCTATAATGCCCCGCCACTGGCGCCAAGACGCGCGCAAGGAGGTTATATCGTGGGTAAGAACAAGCTTCGCCACATCGCGATCGCCACCCCGGACCCCGAGAAGACCGCGGCGTTCTACAAAGAGGTGTTCGGCTTCGAGGAGGTGGGGCGCACCAACACGCCACTGGCCACCGGCGTCTATCTGAGCGACGGCACGTTGAACATGGCCATCCTGCGTTTCCATACCGATCAGTTGGGCCGCGGGATGGACTACGCGGGCCTGCACCATTTCGGCGTCCACATCGCGGATGCTGACGAAACCTACGCCCGCCTGCGCCAGGCGGGCGCCCAGCAGAAGACCGAGCGGCCGACCCAGCCGACCAGCTTCTTCGAGGTCAAGTTCGTTGGGCCTGACGGGGTCGTGTTCGACGTTAGCGAGCACGGTTGGATCGGCACGACCGGCCTGGCGGAGCCCATGACCGCCGAGACGGCGAGCTAGGCCGCGGCACCGCCGCGCCCGGTGTGGGGAGCGCCCACGACACGGTACCAGATGGTTGGCCGATCGATAGCGCGCGGGGCCGCGGCGCGCGAACCTCGGGGTGCCGCCGTCGCGGGAGCCGCGGCCCGCTCGGCTCGCAACAAGCGGATTCTAGCCGGTGCCCGCGGGGGCGTCAACCGCGCGGCGGGCTGGCAGCCGCTATCGGCAGGCTGATGGCCGCCAGGTCGGCCGCGGCCGGCCTGGCGGCGGAGAACCGACCGCTCGGCGAGGCGGACGTGCGCTCTAGCGAGAATGGGGGCTATTCGCGGCAGCGGCTGCTGGCCGAGCTGCGCCGCGAGGGCGTGCGCGACGAGCGGGTGCTCGCGGCCATTGCCGCGGTGCCGCGCGAGCAGTTCGTGCCGCCCGAGCACCGCCCGAGCGCCTACCGCAACGCGCCATTGCCCATCGGCGCCGGCCAGACCATCTCCCAGCCGCTCGTCGTCGGGCTAATGACCCAGGCGCTCGCCCTCACGGGCGTCGAGCGCGTGCTGGAGGTGGGCACGGGCTCGGGCTACCAGGCGGCCGTGCTCTGCCGCCTGGCGGCGCACGTTGTGTCCGTCGAGCGCTTCCCCGCCCTCGCCGCGCGGGCGCGTGCCGTGCTCGCCCGCCTGGGCTGCGCCAACGTCACGGTCCACGTCAGCAACGGCACGCTCGGCTGGCCCTCCGCGGCTCCCTACGACGCGATCATCGTGACCGCCGGCGCGCCCGAGGTGCCCGAGGCGCTGGTCGCGCAGCTGGCCGATGGCGGCCGGCTCGTCATCCCCGTGGGCGACCGCGTCAGCCAGGAGTTGATGCTCGTCACGCGCCAGGGCGCCGCCACGCGGGTGCAGCGCCTGGGCCCCGTGCGCTTCGTCCCCCTCGTCGGCGAAGAAGGGTGGCCCGCCGACGCCGAGCCGCCCCCGGATACTCCTCCCGAGCCGGGCGGCTAGCCGCGCGCCAGCGTCAGGTGCCCGCATCGCGGAGCACCAGCCGGTCGCCGTCGAGCGCCAGGTGCGGCACGGCCTGGCTCGCATCCACACGCGCGCAGTAGGCGAGGTCGGCGTCGAAGCCCAGCCGCGCCAGGTCGCGGCCGTGGACCGACTCGGCAAAGCCGCGCGCCGCCGCCTCGGTCGCGGGGCCGGTCCCCGCGTACGCTTGCCACAGCCGCCAGGCCGCGCGCGCCGCGTCGTCCAGCGCCACGCGGTCGGCGCCCTCCCGCGCCAGCACCCGATCGACCAGGTAGCCGGCGGCCAGCGCGTCCTCGAGCGAGAACTGGCTGCCGTTCGCGTCGCCGCTGCAGACGAGCGTGAGGCGCGCGTCGCGCGCGCGGGCCAGCGCCAGGCCGCGCGCCACCACCGCGCCGGCGTTCAGGAAGCAGCCGACCAGCACGGCGGGCGCCGCGGCGAGCGCGGCCAGCGCCCGCGTGCCGTTCGACGTGGCCAGCACGACCGGGCGGCCGGCCAGGCCGAGCCCGGCCATCTCGGTCGGCGAGTTCCCGTGGTCGAAGCCCGGCGGCGGCAGCCCGCCCACCTCGCCGCAGAGCAGCGCCCCGCCCGGCACGCTGGCCGCCAGCGCCCGCGCCGCCTCCACCGTGCCCGCCACGTAGACCGGCGCCGCGCCGCGCTCCAGCAGCGTGACCAGCGTGGACGAGGCGCGCAGGATATCCAGCACCACGCACACGCGCCCCGCCGGCGCCGGCACGTCGCGCGGCAAGAAGGCCACTTCCAGGCGCACGTTGACTCCAGCGCGGCTTGCGGGCAGCACGGGCAGGTCCGCCGCTACGGGTGGCGCCGGCCGGTGGCGGCCTCCCAGTAGCGCGTGTCGTAGAGGCGCTCGATAGGCGGCGCCGGCCCCTGCAGGAAGCCGAGCACCGTGCGCAGGTCGAGGATCGTCTGGATGCCCGCCACGTTGATCGTCGCGTCGGGCTGGATCGCCGCGTAGTCCTCCTCGGCCTGGGCGCGCGTGAGGCCGGTGGCGGCCATGTGCAGCGCCAGCGCCTCCTCGCGGTGGGCCGGGGTGAGCGCCCAGCGCGTCGCGGCGACGTAGGCGCGGAGGAAGCGCACCAGCGCGTCCGCGTGCGCGGCCGCCCAGGCGCGCGTGGTGCCGCCCTGCGGGCCGGGGTAGTGCGGCAGGTGGTCGCGCGAGCGGCCGAGCACGCGGTAGCCCCGCGCCAGCGCCTGCTCGGTCTCGGGCGAGGTCAGGATCGCGCCGAACGTCTCGCCGCGCTCCATCGATGCCAGCCGCAGCGAGGTCGTGCCGACGGCCACCAGGCGCGGGTCGCCGCCGCGGAAGTCCACGCCCAGGTCGTGCAGGATCTGCCAGAGGATCATCACGAAGCCGGAGTCGACGGCGTCGACGGCGAGATCCTTGCCGCGCAGGTCTGCCGCCGTCTGGATCTCCGGCCGCACGACCAGCGTGCGCTCGCCGCCCGTGACAACGCCCTGGAACATGAACACGTCGGCGCCGTCGCGGGTGACGTAGGTCACCCAGTTGTCGGGGTTCGTGAACGCCAGGTCGTAGGTGCCGTCGATCACGCCGTGCATCAACTGCGCCGACGAGCGCGTGATCGTGTGCTCCACGGCCAGCCCCTCGGCGGCGAAGTGCCCCCGCGCCTGCGCCACGGCCAGCACCACCGGGGGCGTGAACGTGATCAGGCGCAGGCTGTCGCGGGCGCTCACTCGGTCGGCACGGGGATGGCGACGGCGTCCTCGAGCGACTTCACGCGCCGCCAGAACCGGCTCGGCCGGCTCTTGCCGTCCCAGCCGATCTGCTCCATGTCGGCGTACAGCTCGATCGTGTAGCCGTCGGGATCGAGGAACTCGACGCCCGCGTTGGCGCCGGGGCCCTTGCGGCCCTCGAAGGTGATCGTCACGTTGTGCTGCCGCAGCCAGTCGCGGATCGTGAACAGCGTCTCGACGCTCTCGACTTCCAGCGCGACGTGGCTGAGCTTCAGGTACTCGTTCGGCGGCTGGACGCCGCCCGGCCGTGGCGCGAAGGCGAGGGTGTGGTGGTCGGCGCCGTAGCGCAGGAACACCATGCCCTGCTCGTTCACGTCGCTCACCTTGAACGGCAGGATCTCCGTGTAGAACTTCACCGTGCGATCCATGTCCGACACGTAGTACACGACGTGGCCCAGCTTCTTGATGCGGAAGGGAATCGCCGCGGCCTTCTCGCCAGCAGTCGTGGTCGTGGGCTCCTCGGCAATCATCAGCGCTTCCTCCCGGCGGGCCGCCCATCCTCAGAGCAGGTGCCGCTCCCGCCTCGCCGTCGCTCCAACCCGCCTACAGGTGGGATTGTAAGCGTGCCCCCGGCAGGGTGCAAGCGCGCGGGCGGCGCGCGGCCGGGCGTTGCCAGCCAGTCGCTGCGGCATGGACAACCACGGCGTGTAGCGGGTATACCCGCCGGCGTGGCCGCGCGGCCAGGTAGGCCGCGCCCGGACCGGCGCGACGGGCGACGGCGGGGTGCGCAGAGCGCCGTGGGGGCCGCCGAGGGGACGGGACGATTGCCAGTTAGGGCACGCGGGAGCCCATAGCATGCGTGGGCTGGTGCTGGCGGAGCGGTATCGGCTGGAGGAGCCGCTGGGCGCGGGCGGCTTTGCCGAGGTGTACCGCGCGCGCGACTGCCGCGACGGCGCGACGGTGGCCGTCAAGGTGCTCTGCGCGGCGGACGACGCAGGACAACGGGCGCGCTTTCGCCAGGAAGCGCTGCTGCTCGCCAGCTTCGACCATCCGCACATCGTGCGAGCCCTCGACTACGCCGTGGACGGCGCGGGGCCCCCGTTCCTGGCCCTGGAGTACGTGCCAGGCCCCAGCCTGCGGCGGCTGCTCCAGGAGCGCGCCTGGGCGAGCCAGCCAGCAGCGGCGCCGTCGGCCGCGCCGCTGCTGGCGCCGGCGACCGTCCTGGCCGTGGGGCGCGCGCTGCTGGACGCGCTCGCGTACCTGCATGCGCGGGGCGTGGTCCACCGCGACCTCAAGCCCGAGAACGTGCTGCTCGCGCCAGGCGGCCTCAAGCTGCTGGACTTCGGCCTGGCCCGCCCCGCGCGCGGCACCGCGGCCACGACGACCACGCGCTTCACCGTCCTGGGCACCCCGCCCTACATGGCGCCGGAACAGGCGCTCGGGCTCGACGTGGACGGCCGCGCCGACCTGTACGCGCTCGGCGTCGTGCTCTACGAGCTGCTGACCGGCGAGTGGCCCTATCCCGCCGAGACGTTGCTCGCCCTGGCGGCCGGCGACTCGCGGCTGGCCGCCCCGCCCGAGCCGGCCCCGCATCCGGCCCTGCCGCCCGCTCTGGCTCCCATCCTGCTGCGGCTGCTGCGGCTGCCCCCAGGGCAGCGCTACGCCGACGCGGCGGCGGTGGGCGCGGCCCTGGAGCCCCTGTGGCTGGCGCTGACGCCGGCGGAGCGCGACCAGGCCGCGGCCGACCTGGCCACGGGCACGCGCGGCAGCGGTCGCGGCGCCGGCCCGGCGCGGGGCGGACAGCCGACCCCCGCCCCGGCCGCCCCGGGCGCGAGCGGCCGAGGCCGGCCGCGGGGCGCCAGGGCGGCGCTGCCCTTCCCGTCGGTGCTGGCGGGGCTGCCGGCGGGGGTGCTGCGCCTGCTGGCCGGGCGTCTAGCCGAGCAGCGCCACGCGCCGGGCGATGTCGTGCTGCGCCAGGGCGAGCCGGGCGACGCAATGCACCTGGTCGTGCGCGGTCGCTTCGCGGTCGAGCGGCAGCGGCCCGATGGCCGCCCGCAACGGCTGGCGACCGTGGGGCCAGGCGATCTGTTCGGCGAGCTAGCGCTGATCGACGGGGCGCCGCGCTCGGCCACGGTCCGCGCCCTCACGGCGGGCACGACCCGCGTGCTCGCTCGGGCCGATCTCCTCGCCGTGCTGCGCGAGCACCCCGATGTCGCGCTGGCGGTAATGGCGCGGCTCGCCCGCATGATCCGTCGGCTGGACCAGCAGCTCGCCGCGGGCGCGGCCCCGCCCCGCCGGGGCGGCCGTCGCGCCATGGCGCGGCGGTGACGGCGCCGCCGATCCCAGTATCGCCACGGCTAGTGGCACGAGTACCAGGGCAGGCCCGCCGCGTCGACCACCTCGAACTGCGCGCTCGACACTAGCGCCGACAGCTCACGCAGGTTGGGCGCCGCCCCGGGCGCGGCCGGCAGCACGAGCAGCGCCACGGCGAGCGCGGCCACTACGCCGACTGCCGCAAACGCGGCGAGGACGATCGTGCGGGCGGGCATGGGCGGCTCCTGCGAGTGAGTCCCGCGCGGCGTGCGTGTTCATCATGCCCGGAAGCGTCGGGGTTGTCAATCGCCGCCGGGAGGCGAGGGACGAGAGCCGGGGAACGGCGCCAGCGGACCGCAGTACAATAGAGCGGCTCGCCTGGCCCTGGATGCGCGAAGGCAGTGGGGACACGCTGGCGTGAGCGCGGACGATTTCATTCAGCTCGTGACGCAGGCGCTGTACGTCGTGTTGTTCGTGCTGGTTGCCGCGCGCGCGGCACGCCGGCCGCTGCGGGCGAACGTGGACGTGGCGCTCCTGTTCGGCACGACCACGCTCATCATCGCCATCGGCGGCGTTACCACGGCGCTCCACATCACGCCGCCGCCGGCCCTGGCCGCCCTCGCTAGCACGCTGCTGCTCGCACTGCCGTACCTGCTGCTGCGGCTGCTAGACGACTTCGCCGGCGTCACGCCGTGGTTGATGCGCGGCACGGCCGCCGGCCTGGCGCTGTCGGCGGTACTGCTGTTCGTGCTCCCCCCGCCCCTGCCGCTTTGGCTGGCCCTGCTGATGGTAGCCTACTTCGTCGGGCTGGTGGGCTACGGCGCCGTTGCCTTCGTGCGCCAAGCGGGCCAAACCCGCGGCGTGACCCGCAGTCGGATGCTCGCGGTGGCCTGGGGCTCCGGCTGCCTGGGGCTGATGCTGCTCGTAGTCGGCTTCGCGCTGGCCTGGCCGAGTCTGGCGGACCTCTGGACGATGCTCGCCCACCTGGCGGGGCTGGCCTCGGGCGTGTGCTACTTCCTGGGGTTTGCGCCGCCGACGTGGCTGCGCCGCGCCTGGCAGGAGCCAGAGCTGCGCGCCTTCCTGGGCCGCGCCGCCAGCTTGCCGCGCCTGCCCGACACCGACGCGATCCGCCGCGAGCTGGAGCGCGGCGCGGCGAGCGCGCTGGGCGGGCCGCACGCGACGATCGGCTTGTGGGACGAGGCCGCGGGCGTGCTCCGCTTCGAGCGCCCGAGCGCGGCCACCGCGCCCGGGCCCGACGGCCGTGCGGACGCGGCGACCGGCGAGCGATGGTTCGAGGTGCCCCCGGGCCAGCTGATCGCCGGCCAGGCGTTCGCCGCGCAGCGCGCGCTGTTTACCGAGAACGTCGGCCGCGACGACCCGGCCAACGCCGCGGTCTACCGCGCCCACGACGTCGTGGCCGTGCTGGTCGCGCCGATCACGGCCGGGGAGCGGCGGCTGGGGGTCCTCGTGGCCTACGCTCCGCGCGCGCCGATCTTCGCGGACAGCGACCTGGCGCTGGTCCGGCTGCTGGCCGACCAGGCGGCCGTCGTGCTGGAGAGCCGGGCGCTCATCGACGAGGCGGCGCGCGTCCAAGCGCGCGAGGAGGCGACGCGGCTGAAGGACGACTTCCTGTCGTCGGCGGCACACGACTTGCGGACGCCGCTCACGACGCTGCTGGGCCAGGCCCAGCTCCTGGCGCGGCAGGCGAGCCGGGACGCGCTCAGCCCCGTCTATACGACCGGCATCGAGCGGCTGGTGCGCGAGGCGCAACGGCTGAGCACGCTGGTGACGGAGCTGCTCGACGCGTCGCGCGCCGACCGGGGCCAGCTCGTCGGCCCCCGCGAGCCCGTGGACCTAACGGTCTCGGCCTACGAGTCGTGCGAGCGGCGCAGCACCGAGCGGCATCCGTGCCGCGTCGTGGCCGACGGCCCGGTCGTGGGCGACTTCGATCCGGTGCGCATTCAGCAGCTCCTCGACAACCTCATTGAGAACGCCGTGAAATACAGTCCCGAGGGCGGGGAGGTGCGGGTGCGGGTCTGGGCGGAGGACGGGGTGGCGCGGCTGAGCGTGGCCGACCGCGGTATCGGCATCCCCGCCGCCGATCTCCCGCGGCTGTTCGACCGCTATCACCGCGGCACGAACGTGGACGACCGCCGCTTTTCGGGCATGGGGCTGGGCCTCTACATCTGCCGCGGCATTGCCGAGCAGCACGGCGGCCGCATCTGGGCCGAGAGCGCGCCGCAGCAGGGGACCACGTTCCACGTCGCGCTGCCGCTGCCCGTGGCGCTCGCGGCCGAGGGGGGCGCCGCGTGAGCGCAGGTCCCATCCTGGTCGTGGACGACGATCCGTCGATCCGGGCCGTGGTCGCGCAGATTCTGGACTTCGAGGGCTACCCGGTACAGACCGCGACCGACGGCGCCGAGGCGCTGGCGGCCGTCGCCCAGGCGCGGCCGTCGCTCGTGCTGCTCGACATGCGCATGCCCGTGCTCGACGGCTGGGGCTTCGCCCGCGCGCTCGCCGCCCGCGGAGAGCAGCTGCCGATCGTGGTGATGACGGCCGCGCAGGACGCGCGGCGCTGGGCGGAGGAGATCGGCGCGGCGGGCTACCTGGCGAAGCCCTTCGAGCTGCCCGACCTGCTGGCCGTCGTCGAGCGCCTCGGCCCCAGCCCCGGCGGCGAATGACGCGGCCGGCCGGGATGAGGTAGGGCCGGGGCAGCGGCGTTGCCGCATTCCGCGCCCCCCGGCCGCCCGGCCTCGGGCGGCCACGAGGCGACCGCGCTCCCGGACGCGCGTGGAGGGCGAACATGGCAAGCCGATCCGCATGGCCCGGTTTCATCGCCAGCCTCGGGCTCGTCGCGCTTGTGGCCTGCGCCCCGGCCACCGCCCCGGCGGCCTCCGCCAGTCGCCCCACCGCCGGGGCGGAATCGCGCCCGGCCCCTGCTGGCTCGCCGCAGGCTGAGGGGCAAGCGACCGCGCCGGCGGGCTCCTCCCAGAATTCGGGGGCTGGAGCGGCCGCCTCCCCGGCGTTGCAGGCGGTGATCGACGGCGCGCGGCAGGAGGGGCAGCTCACGCTCGCCTGGGACTCGATCGACGACAGCGACGTGCGGCAGCGGCTGGCCGCCGGCTTCGACCGGGCCTACGGTCTGAACGTGAACGTGCAGTGGTCCGCCGGGCTGTCGATGCCCCAGATGGCAAGCCGCATCGCGCAAGAGTACCAGGCGGGGCGGCCGGCGACGAGCGACGTGCTGCTGGGCTCGGAGTCGCACGTCGTCGCCATGATGCGCGCCGACGCGCTGACGCCTGTCGACTGGACGAGCTGGGCGCCGCACATCCGCGACGCGCGACTGGTGGCGCCGAACGGCGTGGCCGTCGAGCTGGCGACCCGCACGCCCGGCATCACCTACAACACCAGCCGCCTGAGCGGCGGCGCGGTGCCCGCGAGCATGCAGGACTTGCTGAAGCCGGAATACAAGGGGCGCCTCGCCTCGACGACGTATGCGGCGAACTTCGACCGGCTGGCGAGTCCCCAGCTGTGGGGCCGGCAGCGCACGCTGGACTACGTGGCGAAGCTGGCCGACCAAGTGGCGGGGCTAATCCGCTGCGGCGAGCCCGAGCGGGTGGCGAACGGCGAGTTCGACCTGCTGGCCCTGGACTGCGGCGCCGAGGACGCGCGCTCGCTCCAGGTGAAGGGAGCGCCGCTGGGCCACGTCATCGCCTCCGACGCGGCGCTGCTCTCCTACTGGTATCTGGGCGTGCCGCGCAACGCCGCCCACCCGAACGCGGCCAAGCTCTGGGTGGACTACATGCTGAGCCGCGAGGGCCAGGACCTGATGTACGAGTCGGACTACCTCGACCACCACCTAGTGCCCGGCTCGAAGGTGGCGCCCGACATCGAGCGGTTGCAGGCGAGCGGCATCAAGTTCACCGAGATCAACGTGCAGTTCGTGCAGCGCGACGATCCGCAGGCGGTCGAGAGCGTGCGCGCCGAGCTGCAGAACTTGCTCCAGAAGCAGTAGGGGCCGCCGGCTCCCTCTTAGCGCCCCGCCCGGACAGCGCCAGCGGGCGCGAGGGCGGGCATGACGCGCTCGGCGAACAGGCGCAGGCTGCGCAGCGCCACGGCGTGGGGCATGCCGCCGAAGTGGAAGGTGCCCGACACAGTGGTGAGGCCGAGCGTGTCGCGCCAGTAGGCGAGCGTATCGGCGCAACGGGCCGGGTCGCCCACGATGATGTGACGCTTCGCCAGCTCGTCCTGGTAGTCGGCGGGCGACGGCGGGTGGGGGACGTTCCACGAGCCGCGGTCGTGGGCGACGCGGTAGTAGTTCAGCCAGTAGGGCTCGGCCTCGCGGCGCGCGGTGGCGTCGTCCGCGGCCACGTACATGTGGAACTTGCCGAGGATCTCGCGGCGCGCGGGATCGTGGCCGTGCGCGCGCAGGGCGTCCTGGTAGACGCCGATCCAGTGCCGCAGCACCGTCGGGTCGTAGGTGAAGGGCAGCGTCATGAGGTGGAAGCCCTGCTCGCCGGCCCAGCGGAAGGTGTCGTCGCTGCGCGAGGCGCCGACCCAGATGCGCGGATGGGGCCGCTGCACCGGCTTGGGCAGCACCTGCACGTCCGTGTAGTCGTATAGCTCGCCGTGGTGGTTGACCGGCGCGTCGGACCAGGCCTGGAGCAGCACCGCGGCGTGCTCGCGCAGCCGCCGCGCGCTGTCCGCGTAGTCGATGGCCGCGCCGCTGAACTCCTCGGGCGTGGCACCGCGCCCGATGCCGAACTCCAGCCGGCCGTTCGAGATGACGTCGACCATCGCGTAGGCCTCGGCGTTGTGCAGCGGATGGTGGAGCGCCAGCACGCTGATGGCGACGCCCAGGTGGATGCGCTGGGTCGTGCTGGCGAGCGCCGCCAGGAAGACGGGCGGGTGGGGGATCTGGCCGCCGAACGCGTGGAAGTGGTGCTCGGTGACCCAGGCGTCGTCGAAGCCGAGCGCCTCCGCCTCGCGGATCTGCGCGAAGAGCTGCTGGTAGACCGCGGGCACCGGCCCGTCGAGCGCGGGGAGGTACGTGTTCAAGTAGTGGACGCCGAACCGCATCAGCCCCCCTCCTATCGCGTGCCCCTCACCGCGCGCTAGCAGACGCCTCCTGCGGCCTACTGTATGAGCCAGGCCAGGTGCATGGCAAGCGTCAGGATCGCTGACGCTCCCCGCAGGTCAGCCGGCGGTATAGTGGTGGCGTAGCGACCGACGTGGGCAACTGGAGCAGATGATGAGCGTTCGGCGGCAAGTCTACTTAGGGGAGAACGAGGACCGCGCGCTTGCGGATGAGAGTCGGCGGACCGGGCGGTCTATGAGCCAGCTTATTCGCTGGGCGATCGAGCACTGCTACGGCAGCGGCCGGCGGCGCTCGTGTGACGAGGCGGGCGCGCTGGCCGTGCGGCTCCGGGCTATCCCTTCGCCCGACGATCGCTTTGCGGATGACCTGGAAACGATCCAGGCCTCGCAGCCCTTGGCGGGCAAGCCAGAATGGCGCAGCTAGTCGACTCCAGCATCTCCTCGGTCTTGTCGCTGCTCGCGTCCATGCCCGGATCTGGTCAGACCTTGCGACCATCGGCCAGCCGATCGGCGCTCACGACCTACTAATCGCGGCCACGGCTCTCGCACACGGCTACGCGGTGCTCACCAATAATCTGCGCGAGTTTCAGCGGGTCGCGGGGCTCGTAGTTCGCCAGCCGAACTGGTAAGTGCGCCGGCTTTGACGCTTCGCGCGGGGCAGTGCTAGACTGCCGCAGCATCAGGCCCCGTGCGCCACGCCGCCCGTACTAGTCTCCGGCGTGGCGTTGGCGCTCCGCCCGCCGCGTGACCTCTCGCACCCGCCACCCGCGTCAAGGAAGCGCCCCCTGAGTGGCCTCGATCAAAGGAGTCTCTCATGATACCGGTATGGTCCGAGTGGCGCCGCTCTCTACCGCTGGCGCCGGCGCTGCTCGGGCTGGCGCTAGCGGTCGCGTGCGCGCCGCCCGCCTCGCCGGCGAGCGCGCCCACGGGGGAGCAGGCCGCCGGGGCGGCAGGGCCAGCGGCCGCGCCCGCGCCGGCGCCCGTCTCGCTGCGCCTGCACCTGCCGTCGCGCTCGACGTCATACCTGCCCTGGTATCTCGCCATCGAGCGGGGCTACTTCCAGGAGCAGAACCTGGACGTGGAGATCTTGCAGGCGCCGGGGGCCACGGGCGTGAAGGCGCTGGTGGCCGGCGAGATGCAGTTCTCCGGCGCGGCGTCGTCGGCGGTCCCGGCGATTGCGCAGGGCACGCCGCTGAAGGTCATCTACGTGCAGTCGGCCAAGGCGAACTACTGGTTCACCACGCGGCCCGAGATCAACACTCTTCAGGATCTGAAGGGCAAGCGCGTGGTGGTGCCGAACCTGAGCCAGGCCGACACCTACTCGCGCCTGCTGGTGACCGCGATGGAGCGCGCCGGCATGGACCCGGCGAACGACGTCACCTTGATCGGCGCTGGCTCGGCGGGCGGCGGCGGCTCCGACATCCTGGTGGGCGCGCTGGTCGCGGGGGTGGCCGATGGCATGGTGGGCAACGTGCTCCAGCGCCTCACCGCCGAGAACCAGGGCTTCCACACGATCTACTCGTTCGGCGAGGAGTCGCCAGACCTCCAGGGCGGCATCCTGACGTCCGAGGACATGCTGGAGAAGCGGCCCGACGTGCTGCGGCGGTTCCTCGTCGCCGCGGTCAAGGGCACGCGGGTGATGGAGCAGGACCCGGACACGAGCGTGGACGTGCTGCTGAAGTACGTGGAGATGGACCGTGGCGACGCGGCGAAGGGGCTCAGCTACGTGCGGCCGCTGATGGCGAAGGACGGCCTGATCACGCCGGCCGAGCAGGAAGCGGGGCTGGCGACGATGAAGGAGAGCATTCCCGACGCCGACAGCCTGACGGTGGCGCAGGTGTTCGATCTCGCCCCGCTGCAAGACGCCATCCGCACCGTCGACGCGAGCGGCTGGAAGGCGAAGTGACCTTCGATCCGGATGGCAGATGACGCGCAATCGCGCTGGCAAGGCTGCTCAACCAGGGGAAATAGGGCGGGGTCTCGTACCCCGCCGCCCGGTCATGGGGACGACCACCGGACGGCAAGGGTGCGACGTGGAATACTACAAGCGTCGTAAGCGTTCAGCTCCCCCACCCTGAGGCCTGGGCGCGAGCTTGCCTCACGAGGCGCGGCGCGCTACAACCGCGGCATGTCGGCCAATTCCTCCCGCCCCCCTTCATCCGATCCGCCGCAGGCACCAGCGCGCTCGAAAAATCCTCCCTCCGTACGGAAGCGCGGCGGTCAACTGGTCGGCGTACAACCGGTTCGCGGCGGAGCGGCGGTAGGGCATGGCGGGCCGAGAAGGACTCGCCATGCGCGAGCTCAGAGTCGCACCAGCCTGACCCTGTGGGCACGCTCGTCCCGGCCTGCATAGCCGTGTCCGCGCCCAGCTTCTGGGTTGCCGGCGAGCGGGTTACCCAACGCTGCTATACTGGGGCCAGTACGGGGCGGTGCCGTACCGGCCCGACCTGCCAGATGGTTTATGGAACGTCAGCTCCCGGTCGTTCGCCATGCGCCCTTACCCGCCGCGGCGGACGGGGTGGGCGCGTTGTGCGCCCAGAGCGGGGACTGGTGGCGTTGGCTCGACCTGCCGAGTTCCACCGCCTTCCGCTACGAGCACCCCGCCGGCGGCTTCACCGCGCGACGCGAGCCGCGGAAAGGTGGGGTCTACTGGTACGCTTACCGCAAGCGGCACGGCGTCGTGCACAAAGCGTATCTCGGCAAGGTGCGCGACCTGACCGCGGCGCGCCTGCATGCGGTCGCGGTCGAGCTGGCGCGCCGCTCGAGCGAGGCACGCCGATCCCGGGCCGCTCCCCGCATCGGGCCGGCGGGATATGCCGCGGCAGCGCTCCACAACCTCCCTGCCCACCTGCCGCGGCTGATCGGGCGGGAGCAGGAACTACAGGCGCTCTGCCAAGCCTTAGGGGCGGCCGAGCGCGGCTTACTCACGCTCACCGGGACCGGGGGCAGCGGGAAGACCCGCCTAGCGCTCGAGGTGGCCGCCGCCATACGCGACCAATTTGCCGATGGCGTCTGGTTCGTCGAGTTGGCGGGCATCGGCGACCCGGATCTCGTCCCGCGGGCGGTGGCCGCGGCGCTGCGCCTGCGCGAGACGCCGGGCCGCCCCGTGACCGAGAGCGTGCGCCGGTTCCTGCGCGAACGATCACTCCTGCTGATGCTAGACAACTGCGAGCACCTAGTCGATCCCTGCGCCCGGCTGGTCGATGACCTGTTGTCCCACTGCCCCGGCCTGCGGGTCCTGGCCACGAGCCGCGAGCCGCTGCGCATCGCGGGCGAGGTCACCTGGCGGGTGACCGGCCTGCCGGCGCCGGACCCCGGGTCGCCGCCGTCGGATCCGGTCGAGCTTGCTCGTTTCGCCGCGGTCCGCCTTTTCGCCGAGCGGGCGCGGGCGGCCCGGCCGGAGTTCGCCGTCGGGCCGCGGAACGCCCGTGCCATCGGCGAGATTTGCGGGCGGCTCGGCGGGCTGCCGCTGGCCCTGGAACTCGCCGCCGCCCGCGTGCGCGTGCTACCCCCCGAAGCGATCGCAGCCAACCTGGACGACAGCTTCCGGCTCCTGACCGGCGGGAGCCGGACCGCACCCATGCGCCAGCAGACGCTGCGCGCGGCGCTCGACTGGAGTCACGACCTCCTGGACACGGAGGAGCGCACTCTCTTCCGTCGCCTGGCCGTCTTCGCCAGCGGGTTCGACCTGGCGGCGGCGGAGGCGGTCGCCGCCGGAAGCCCCATCGGGCGGACCGATGTGTTGGATCTTGTGGCGCGGCTTGTCGACAAGTCGCTGATTCAGGCCGACCAGCCGGATGGCGCGGCGCGCTATCGCCTCCTTGAGCCGGTGCGCCAGTACGCGCGCGAGCGGCTAACCGATAGCGGGGAGTTCCGGGCGGTCGAAGCCCGGCATGCCGCCCACTTCCTGCGCCTGGCCGAGGAAGCCGAGCCCTACCTCATGAGTGCGGACCGCCACCGCTGGGTGGCGCGCCTGGAGACGGAGCACGATAACCTGCGGTCGGCGCTGTCGCGGCTGCTCAGTGCTGGTGAGGTGGAGCCAGGCGTGCGGTTGGCCGCGGCGTTGGCACCGTTCTGGTCGGAGCGAGGACGCCTGAGCGAAGGGCGAAGCTGGCTGGAGCGGGCGCTGGCGACGGGCGGCCTGGGCCTCCCTGCGGCGCTGCGTGCGAAGGCGCTCACTGGCGCCGGGATGCTGGCGATGCTTCAGAGCGATGGACCGGGCGCCCGCACCCTCCTCGCGGAGAGCCTCCCGCTCTGGCGCGCGCGCGGGAACGCGCGGGGAGCTGCCGATGCGTTGGGCATGCTGGCACATGCCGTCCACTTCGAGGGCGACGTCCCCGCGATGATTGCAATGGGCGAGCAAAGCTTGGCCCTCTACCGAGAGCTGAATGACCGTCAGGGCATGGCAGGCGCGCTCGGCCAGTTGGGGCATGCCGCCTGGCACCAGCAAGAGTATTCCTCCGCGTGGGCGCTGCTCCGAGAAGCGCTGGCGCTGTTGCGAGAACTAAAGAGCAGTTGGCCTACTTGGAACCCATTCATGTCCACCACGCACGTACTCTGGACGCTCGCCAACGTCGCCCGCGACCAAGGCGACAACCCCACCGCCCGTTCGCTGTACACCGAGAGCATGGTCGCCGCCCAGGAACAGGGAAGCGCTTTCCACGTGGCGATTCTGCTGGACTCCTTCGCGTCGCTCGCCGCCGCCGAGGGGCAGGCCGCGCGGGCCGCCCGGTTGCTGGGGGCAGCCGAGGCCGTGCGCAAGGCCAGCGACGTTACGTTGGCGCCCGTTTACCGCCGCGACTTCTACGACGCCATCATCGCGGCCGTGCATGCTGCTCTCGATGCGAGAGCGCTGAAGGCGGCGTGGGCGGAAGGGCGCGCGATGGCCTGGGAGCAGGCCATCACGTACGGTTTGACGGACACCGTCGATCCCCCAGACTTATCGACGCGACCCACCGGCAGCAGGTGCGCTCGGACGGGCGCGACTGGCGCCCCTGATCGCCTCACCGCCCGCGAAGTGGAGATTCTACGCCTCCTGGCCGGGGGCAAGAGCAACCCGGCGATTGCGGACGAGTTGGTGTTGAGCGTTTACACCGTCGAGCGGCACGTCGCCAACATCTATACCAAGATCGGGGTTCACACGCGCGTCGAGGCCACCGCCTACGCGCTCCGCCACAGTCTCCTCTAGCCTCGCCCGGTCGGCTTCACGCTCATGGACCGGCCTACATACCGTCTCCTGCCCCACCTACATACGCAAGATGGCTGAATTCCGCGATGATCGCCGACCCACTGAGTGGTAGCGTTGGCCTTGGGAGCGTTCCTGGACGGGGGTGGGTAGCCACGACCCGATCCTTTCGTCGTCTCCCACGATGACGCGGCCAGAACTGAGGCAGGAGGGACAGTCATGCTAAGGAAGCTGAAGTGGGTCTTCGTGCTCTACCTCTTGGGCATGGCGGCGCACGGAGGGACCGTAATGGCGACAGAAGGATCGATGATCACAAGCAGCACGGTGTCACGGGGCCGCTTCGATGAGATCGACGTCCAGACCGGCAACGGCCAGGCCCATCAGGCCAGCATCAAGATGATGGGAGCGTCCGACGTGTACGTAATATCCAACACGATCGCGCCGGGCGGTCAGACCGGCTGGCATACCCACCCTGGCCCGAGCCTGATCACGGTACAGGCCGGTACCGTCACGGCTTACGATGGCGACGATCCTACCTGCACGCCCCAGGTGTATCAGGCAGGAAGCGGGTTCATCGATCCGGGCGACGGACACGTGCATCTGCTGCGCAACGAGGGCAGCGTGGATGCAGTCACCATCGCCGTGCAGATCCTTCCTGCCGACGCGGCGCGGCGGATCGACGCGCCAGCCCCCAGCCACTGCCCCTTCTAGGTAGCGTAGTCGGGGTAGCCGTGGGGGCGGACGGCGGCGGCGTAGCGGTCGCGGAACTGCTCCTTGTCGCCGCCGCGCAGCGCCCACACGCGCGCGGCCCAGCCCCAGAGCAGGAACGGGTGGGCGCCGAGAGCGTAGAGCGCGCCGTAGTCGTGCTCCATCAGCGCGCGGCGCTCCTCGGCGCTCAGGTCGCGGCCGACCAGGTAGGCCGCGGGGCCGGCGGCGAAGCGGGCCAGCGCGTCGGCGTCGAGCACTGTCTCGCGCAGCACCTTGTCGACCTGGTAGCGGCTCATGGCGCGGTCTCCCCGTGCAGCGTCCAGCTAAAGAACGGCGTGGTGCTCGTGTCGAGCGGCACGGCGTCGGCCTCGGTCGCCGGCTGGCCTCCCGCCAGCCCGACGAGCAGCACGAAGTTCAGGAACGCGGCCGTCAGGTTGCCCGCCTGCTGCATCCGCTCCCACGTCGCCAGCGCCAGCAGGCCGTCCACGTCGCCGCGGCCGATCAGCTCGACCGCGCGCTCGTCGAACGCCGGGTCGGGCGCCGCGCGCATGACGCGCGGCCCGCCGATCTCGACGGACAGGTGGCCACTCGCGACGACGGCGACGCGCAGTCGCGCCGGCAGCGCCGCGATGGCCGCGCGCAGCGCCTCGCCGACGGCGTAGAAGCGGCGGGCGGGCGGCAGCGGCGGCGCCATGACGTTGCTGAAGAAGGGGATGATCGGCAGGTCGGCCGCGGGGCGCAGGTAGGTGAGCGGCACGACGAAAGCGTGGTCGAGCGTGTACTCGTCGGACCACGCCACGTCGAGCCCGTGGTCGTAGCTCGCCTCGACAAGCGCGCGCGCCGTGGCCGGGTCGCCGGGCGCCCGGTAGGCGGGCAGGCCAAACTCGCGCCTCTCGTGGGCGAACGGGCCTTGCGCCTGCGGCGCCTTGCCCAGCAGGAACGGCGGCATGTTGTCCATGAACCACTGGTTCAGGTGGTCGTTCGCCACGACGAGGAGGACGTCCGGCCGGGCCGCCGCGAGCTGTCGGCCCATGTCGGCGAAGCGGTCGCGGGCAGCACGCGCCGGCCCGGACGGCTCAGGCTGCTGGAAGCGGCGGTGCAGGGCGGGATTGTGCTGCACGCCGATGAGCTGGACGAGCTGCGCCATGCCTGCCTCGCTTCTCGCCGTGATGAGAGCTTGCAACGACGATTACGCCGACGCCCGGCCAACCGGACGCCCGGTCCCGCGCCGGGGGCCGCCGCGGCCGCGCGGCGCTGTCGGATCGGCTATCCATTCGGTCAGAATAGGATGCGCGGTATTCTACGGCACGCCGCGGCCACTACACAGTCTCTACGCCGCAGCCGCTACACAGTCTCTACGCCGCGCCGGCCGCCGCCGGGTGTGCCTCAAGCCCGCCACAGCATACGGGCGGGAGTGGCGGACTGCACCCTCCAGCGCGGCCTCATTATCCGCCTCGTGGCGTACCACCGCCACAGCATACGGGCGGGATTGGCGGGCTGCACCATCCATTGGCGCACGGCAGGAGTGCTCCCCAGCATTTTGCGGCCGGTCCCGCGGCCGCGCCGTAGCCATGTCACTCCTCCCCCCCCCCCCCCCCCCCCCGC
>DATGMD010000004.1:0-89537 GCA_035293805.1 Chloroflexota bacterium
GGTAGACTAGCGGGCGGGCGGTGGGGAGGCAGGGGTGCACGTTGGGCTGAACGCGCAGCTCCTCGACTTCTCGCAGACCTATCGCTCGGGCGGCATCAGCCGCTACATCTATCATCTCCTCGCGCAGCTCCGCACGCTCGCCACCGACGACCAGTTCAGCGCCTTCGTCGGCCGCTTGCCGGTCGACGGCGCGCTGGCGCCCACGCCCCACTTCCGCCTGCGGGCCGTCGGCCTGCCGACCAACCGCCCCCTGGTGCGCATTCTCTGGGAGCAGGCGCTGCAGCCGGGCGCGCTGCGCCGCGCGGGCGTGGACCTGTTGCACTCGCTGGCGTTCGTGCCGCCGGCGCTCTGGCGCGGCCCGTCGGTCGTCAGCTTCATGGACCTCAGCTTCCTGCGCTTCCCGCGGGCCTTCAACCGCGGCAACCGCCTCTACTTGGCGACGATGGCCCGCGCCGCCGTGCGCCGCGCCGACCACCTGCTGGCGATCTCCGAGTCCACGCGCCAGGACCTCGTCCGCCTGCTCGGCGCCCGGCCCGAGCGGGTGACGGTCACCTACTGCGGCGTCGACGCTGCCTTTCGGCCGCTGGACGCGGACGTCGTGCGCGCCTACCGCGAGCGGCGCGGGCTGCCCGAGCAGTTCATCCTGTACGTCGGCACGCTGGAGCCGCGCAAGAACGTGCCGCGCTTGCTGGCGGCCTACGCGGCGCTGCGCCGCCAGGGGCCGGCGCCCCCGCTCGTGCTCGCGGGCGCGCGCGGCTGGGGGCAGCTCGGGATCGAGGCGCGACTGGGGGCGCTCGGGCTGGCCGACAGCGTGCGCCTGCTCGGCTACGTGCCGACCGCCGAGCTACCCCTCTGCTATAATGCCGCCAGCGTTTTCGTGTACCCGAGTTTGTACGAGGGCTTCGGGCTCCCGCCCCTGGAGGCGCTGGCCTGCGGCACGCCGGTCGTGGCCTCGAACGCCTCGTCGGTGCCCGAGGCCGTGGGCGACGCCGCGCTGCTGGTCGATCCGCGCGACACCGCCGGATTGGCCGCCGCGCTCGCGGCCGCGCTCCACGACGCGCCACTGCGGGAGCGCCTGCGCGCCGCCGGCCTGGCGCAGGCGCGGCGCTTCTCGTGGCGCCGGATGGCCGAACAGACGCACGCCGTGTACCACGGCGTACGGCAGGGTTGATGGAACTCATTGGCGACAGCGTGACCGCTCCCGCCGTCCCGACGGCTCCCACCCCTCCGCCGAGCCCCGCCGGTCGCGGGCGCGCTCAGTCGTACCAGTTGCTGGCCCGGCTGTTCGTGCTCTGCGTCGACGCGGCCGCGATCAACCTGGCCTTCTACGTCGCCTACCGCAGCCGCTACGTGCTCGGCCTGGGCGGCGACGTGGCCGACGAGAACTTCGTCGAGTACCACGAGTACATCCCCGTCGCGCTGGTGCTCACGGCGCTGGTGCTCGGCTTCTTCCACCTGCGCGGGCTGTACAAGCTGGCGCGCGGCACGGCCTGGTTCGACGAGGTCCTGTCGGTCGCGGCCGGCGCGTTCTACGGCGTGGGGCTGGTGTTCGCCGTCGTCTCGCTCGTGCGCTACCCGGCCAACTCCCGCCTGACGTTCATCTTCGCCTGGGTGGCGATCGTCGTGCTGGTGGCCCTCGGCCGCTCGCTGGTGCGGCTGCTGCGCCTCGTGGCACGGCGGCGCGGGCTGGGTATCGCGCGCGTGGTGGTGGTCGGCGACAACAGCGCCGGCCGCATGATCATGCAGAGTATCGCCGCCCAGCCGCACCTGGGCTACCAGGTGGCCGGCTTCCTGGCGCTCCAGCCGGGGCCGGACTTCGGCCGCTTCAAGCGGCTCGGCACGCTCGACGACCTGCCGAAGGTCTGCGAGCTACACGGCGTGGACGAGGTGATCATCGCGCTACCGTCGGTGTTCCACAGCGAGATACTCGGCGTGCGCGACCACTGCCAGCGCGACGGCTTGCGCTTCAAGCTGGTGCCCGACCTGTACGAGCTGAGCCTGAACCGCGTCGAGCTCGACGCTATCAACGGCATCCCGCTGCTCAGCGTGAAGGAGACGACGCTCCACGGCTGGAACCAGCTCACCAAGCGCGCGCTGGACGTGCTGCTGGCAGGGGCGGGGCTGATCCTGTTCGCGCCGCTCTGGGCGCTCATCGCGCTGGCGATCAAGCTCGACTCGCCGGGGCCGGTGCTGTTCCGCCAGGAGCGCGTGGGGCGCGGCGAGACGCGCTTCCAGGTGCTGAAGTTCCGCTCGATGCGCCAGGACGCCGACCAGATCGTCCACGAGCTGCTCGCGCAGAACGAGGCGACGGGGCCGCTGTTCAAGATGCGCAACGACCCGCGCCTCACGCGCGTGGGGCGCGCGCTGCGCCGCTGCAGCCTGGACGAGTGGCCGCAGCTCGTGAACGTGCTGCGCGGCGAGATGAGCGTGGTGGGCCCCCGGCCGCCGCTGCCGCGCGAGGTCGCGCAGTACGAGGCGTGGCACCGCCGGCGGCTGGAGGTCGCGCCGGGCCTGACGGGCCTGTGGCAGGTGAGCGGCCGCAGCGAGCTGGGCTTCGACGAGATGGTGATGCTCGACCTGTACTACATCGAGAACTGGTCGTTGGGGCTCGACCTCCGCATCCTGCTGCGCACCATCCCCGCCGTGGCCCGGGGGCGGGGGGCGTTCTGAAGCTCGCGCTGGTCCACGACTACCTGAACCAGTACGGCGGCGCCGAGCGCGTGCTGGAAGTGCTGCACGGCATGTATCCGGCCGCGCCGATCTACACGTCGATGTACGCCCCGCACTTGATGCCGCCGTCGTACCGCCGCCTGGACATCCGCACCTCGTTCATGCAGCGGCTGCCGGGCGTCGCCTACCACCACCAGAAGTACCTGCTGGCGTATCCGCTGGCGTTCGAGGGCTTCCACCTCAGCGGCTACGACGTGGTGCTGAGCAACAGCTCCGCCTGGGCCAAGGGGGTCATCACGCCCCCGGAGACGCTGCACGTCTGCTACTGCCTGACGCCCATGCGCTGGGCCTGGAGCTACCGCGAGTACGTGGACCGCGAGCGCGTGAGCGGCACGCTGCGCCGCGTGCTGCCGCTCGCCATGCACTACCTGCGCTTGTGGGACATGGCCTCGGCGCAGCGCGTGGACTGCTTCGTGGCGATCTCGCGCGCCGTGGCGGCGCGCATCCGCAAGTACTACGGTCGCGAGGCCCACGTGATCTATCCGCCGGTCGCCGTCGAGCAGTTCACCCCGCGCCCCGCGCCCGACGACTTCTACCTCGTCGTGTCGCGGCTGATCCCCTACAAGCGCGTCGACCTGGCGGTTGAGGCGTTCAACCGGCTGGGGCCGGGCTGGCGGCTGAAGATCGTGGGCGACGGCCGCGACCGGGCGGCGCTCCAGGCGCGCGCCCGGCCGAACGTCGAGTTCCTGGGACGGCTGCCCGACGACGCGGTGCGCGACCTCATGGCGCGCTGCCGCGCGTTCCTCTTTCCCGGCCTGGAAGACTTCGGCATCGCCCCGGTCGAGGCCCAAGCCGCCGGCCGTCCCGTCGTCGCCTACGCCGGCGGCGGCGCGCTGGACACCGTGCGCGACGGCGAGACGGGCATCCTGTTCGCGCCGCAGACGGCCGACGCGCTGGCCGACGCCGTGCGGCGCAGCGCCGACCTCGCCTGGGACCCGGCCGCCATCCGCGCGCACGCCGAGCGCTTCAGCACCGCGCGCTTCCGCCGCGAGCTTGGCGATTACGTCGAGCGGGCGCGCGGGACCTAACCGCCCCGCAGCCGCCGCAGCTCCTGGAGTATGAACGGATTGCTCTGCCGCTCGCGGCCGATCGTCGTCTCGGCCATGTGGCCGGGGAGCACGATCGTGTCGTCGGGAAGCTGCATCAGCCGGCCGACGAGCGTCTGCATTAGCTGCGCGGTGTTGCCCCCCTCCAGGTCGGTGCGGCCGACCGAGCCGCGGAAGAGCGTGTCGCCGCTGAACAGCATGCCGGCGGTGTAGAGCGAGACGCTGCCTTGAGTGTGCCCGGGAGTGTGCAGCACCTGTAGCTGCAGGCCCGCAATCTCGACGTCGTCGCCGTCCGCGAGCAGCGCGTCGGGCGGCGGCGGGGGCGGCACGTCGCGGCCAAGGAAGAACGCCGCCTGGCGCGGCACGTTGGCGGCGATGCCCAGGTCGGCGGGGTGGAGCAAGAACGGCGCGCCGGTGGCCGCCTGGACGGCGCCGACGGCCATCAGGTGGTCGAGATGGGCGTGGCTGCAGACGATGCGGGTGATGCGCACGCCCAGGTCGCGGGCCAGCGCCAGGATCTCGGCCGGCTCGTCGCCTGGATCGACGACCACCGCCTCGCGCGTGCGCCGCGAGCCGATGATGTAGCAGTTCTCCTGGAACAGCCCGACGACCACCGACTTGACGATGAACTCCGCCGGCTCGCTTGCCACTGGCTCCTCGCCTCCCCGCGCCTGCTGCCTCTGTCAGCAGTGTAGCAAGCCGCGCGCCGCAGAGACGGGGTGTCACAAGCGCAGGTGGTCCTGCCGCCAGGAATGCCGCAGAATGACGCATCCCCGACACTACTCGAAGGGCGCGCGATGGCGGCAGAGATCAAGCTCCATGCCGGTCCGGCTTTCATCCGCTTCCAGCTTGATTGGCCCTACGACGAGATCCCAGGCTACCTGCCGACCGCAGTGTTCGTCGATACCGGGGTGTTCCGGGGTGAGTTCACCACGAGTACCTGGGTCACGGAGTGGCAGGCGCTCCGTACAATCCTGGCAGACCTTGACCAGCGCGTTGGGCAAGGTGCCGAGGCTCACATGGAATTTGCCGACGCGGCGCGAATAGGACTGACCTTCCAGCTAGAGCGGCTCGGCCATGTCATGCTAGAGGTCGACATCCGATTGGTCGAGCGGGACGCCGAGCTACGGTTCCGGCTGCTGGCTGACCAGACCTACTTGTCGCTGTGGACCCGCGCCATCAATGAAAGCCTGGCCCAACTGCCCGAAGGATGAGGAGGACTCTTTATGCATACTCGTGCGCTCGCCCTGAGCGCGCTGGTCGCGGCCGGCGTGTCCTCGGTACTCACGCTCGCTGTGACGCTTCTCGTACTACCGCCGGTGATTCGCGCCGCGCCTGATTCGCAGTCGCCACAGCCCCTAGTCCGAGCCGAACGCATCGAGCTGGTGGATACGTCCGGCACGGTACGCGCGTCGTTGAACATGGAGAGCAACGGTGTAGGATTGACTCTCCGCGACGAAACCGGTACTTCCCGGTTGGTGCTCATGGCGGACCCCCGAGTAGGTCACGGCTTGTTTGTCACTGACCAGAATAGCCGGGGCGCCGTATTCGTCGGGGCGTCGACGTCAAATGATCTGGGAGTCCAAGTTACGAGTCCTGAAGGATCGAAGGCGTACATTCAAGCGAACGGGAGCACAGCCGGCTTCGCCGTCGCCGACTCGGCTGGTCGGCCGATCTGGCAGGCGCCATGAGTAGCGCCGGCGTCGCGGGCAGGCCGGCGACGCTGAGATCGGAGGCCATGATGGACCTGATCGTGCGGCTGGCGGGGGCGTGGGGCGTGGCGGATAGCGTCTGGCTCGCCGTGGCGCCGGGATCGTGGGCGCGGTTCTGGGGGAGGTGGATCGACCGCGCGGAGGCGGGGGGCGCGTTCCCCCGGGCGTTGGCCGCGGCGGAGTGCGCTATCAGCCTGTACTTCCTGTTTGGCTGGCGGCGCGGCCGCCGACCGGGCCGGTAGGTCGATCAGCGGCCGCGACGCCGCACTGTAGCGAGCCTGGAACACGCCGCCCGTAGTCGCGGGCCTGGCCGCGCAGTATGCTGAGGCGGCGGAGCGCCCTCGACGCTCCGGTTGCTGGAGGAAGCTGCATGCGGCTCGACGTGACGGAAGGGCTGGCGCTGGTGCTGCTGGTGGCGGCGGTGTTCGTCGCCGCGCGGACCTGGGGGCAGATGCCGCTCCCACTGGGGGTGGCGCTGTTCGGGCTGGCGCTGGCGCAGGCGCTGTGGATTCTCGGCGCGCTCCCGCCCATTGGGTTGTTCGGGGCGCGCACCTGGGCGGCGATCGCCTGCGCCATGCTGCTCATCCTCGGGCTGCCGACCAAGGCCGGGAGCAAGGGGCCGGCGACGATCGCGGCCACCGTATCGGTGGCGGCCGCGGTAGAGTTACTCGTGCTGTCGGGCATCCTGGTGCCATGACGACGCGGTAGCGAGGCCGGGGCTATAATCCGGCCGCCGGGCCGACTGGGGGAGCGCGGTACCGTCAGCTGCGGGGCACACTGAGCCGGGAGAGCGCCCATGACGACTGCCCTCACGTACCAGGAGGCGCTGCGAGTGCTGGCCACGCTGCTCGAACAGTGCCACGAGGGCCGCGCCCACCTGCGGCTGTCGCCCCAGGGCGCGGAGGCCGCCGCGCCGGGCTGGCGCTGGCCGCGCGAGTGGACCCCGGACATGCTGCGCGACGAGGCCGCCCGGCAGGCCCGCGACCGCGCGCAGCCGCGCTATGAGCACCCGCGCACCGACCGGCTGAGCGCGTGCTTGCGGGTGCTGGGCGCCGACCTCGACCAGCAGGGCGCCGGGTTCTTCATCATCACCGTGCTGCCCGAAGCGGTACACGTGCAGGGGCAGGGCGGCTACGAGCAAGTGGTCGACATGGCGGCGCTGAAGCGACGCGCGCGCCAGGAGGCGATCCAGCGCCGGCCAGCGCCGGCCGCGAACCGCCCCGCGGGCGAGGGCACGAACCCGTAGCCGGCGCCACACCTCACGCCATCGCGCGCCCCGGCGATGGCGGCAAGCGGCGTCGCGCCCTGCCGGGGCGACGCAAGATCGTGGGGCGAGGGAGCGTGCGCGTGGGGTGGCGAGGACGGAGACGCCGGGGGGCGGCCCTCGCCGTCGCCGCGTTGTGTCTGGGCGTGGCGGCCGGGCAGCCGCACGCCGTCGGGGGAGAGCGCCTGTGGGCGCAGGCTGAGCCGGCGCCGCCCACGGCGACCGCTCCGCCGACGGCGCCGGAGGACGCGCCAAATGGCGGCGGCGCGCGGGCGGACGCGGCCGCTCCAAGCGCGACGCCAGGGTCAGCCGGCACTCCGCCCGCGAGCGGCCCGCTGGGGGCGGCGACGGCGGGGCCGGGGCCGACCGCGCCCCCGCGCGCTAGCGCGCCGACGGCCGTCTCCGAGCCGCCGCCTGCGGGCGCCCCGGACGCGGCGGCCGCGCCGCCGACGGCGCCGGCGAGCGTCGGCACCGATGCGGCCGTCGCCGCGCCCGCGGAGCCGCCGGCCGCGGCCGGCGTGCCCCCCGCGCCGCCGCCCGACGCGCTTGCCCTGCCGCCGGGCGAGTCGAGCGCGGGGCCGGGGCGCATCCTTTACGCCGACAATTTCAGCGACCCGGCCAGCGGCTGGCCAGTGCAATCCAGCGACGCCGCGACGCGCCGCGTCGGCTACGCGGACGGCGAGTACTACGTCGCGCGGCTGCCCGGTAGCGGCGGCTCGCCCTACGTGATGCGCGAGGAGCCGTTCGGCGACTTCTTGCTCGAGGTCGACGCGCGTCTGCTGGAGCCAACGGCCGACGCCTACGTGTTCGTGGACTTCCGGCGCCAGCCGGGCGGCGAGCATTACTCGTTCGTCGTCGCCCCGGACGAGGGCGCCTTCATCGTGCGCCGGAACACCGATCGCACCGGCGTCACCGTGCTCGATTGGACGCGCGCCGCGGCGATTCAGCCCGGGCCGGCGACCAATCGGCTGGGCGTGCGCGCGCGGGGCGACGAGCTGACGCTACTGGTGAACGGCGAGGCGGTCGGGCAGGCGCGGGCCGAAGACACGCGGGCGGGCGGCTTTGGCTTTGGCGTGGGCAGCCTCAACGACGGCGCGGCCGAGGCGCGCTTCCGCAATCTGGTCATCACGAGCCTGGAGTAGCGCGCGTGATGGCTACGCTTGCGGGGGGCCGTAGGGCAGGACGAGGGTAAAGGTGGCGCCCTGGCCGGGCCCGGGGCTGGCGGCCCAGATGTGGCCGCCGTGCGCTTCGATGAGCAGCTTGCTGATGTGCAGGCCGAGGCCCAGGCCGCGAGCCGTGACGTCGGCCCCATCCGAGCGGTAGAAGCGGTCGAACAGACGCGGCAGCGCCTCGGCGGCGATGCCCGTGCCCTGGTCGCTGACGGCCACCTGCGCCGCGTCGCCGCGGTCCGCCAGCCGCACCACGATCTCGCCCCCCGCCGGCGAGTACTTGACGGCGTTCGAGAGCAAGTTCTCCAGGACCTGCATCAGGCGGTCGTGGTCCCAGCAGCCTTCGAGCGGCACCTCCGGCGCCTCCACCCGGAACTGGTGCGCGCCGGTCGTCGCCCGCACGTCCTCGACGCAGGCGCGGGCGAGCGCCGCCAGGTCCACCGGCGCCCGCCGCAGCTTCAGGCGCCCGGTCTCCATCTGCGCCGCGTCCAGCAGGTCGCTGAGCAGTCGCTCCAGGCGGCGCGTCTGGCTGAGGATCGTCGCGGCGGCGCCGGGGTCGTAGGCCCGCCGCCGCTGCATGAGCTGCGCGTAGCCGCCGATCGAGGTCAGCGGCGTCTTCAGGTCGTGCGCGATCATGGCGATGAACTCGCGCTGCAGCTGTTCCACCGCGCGGCGGTCGGAGGCGTCGCGGAGCACGGACAGGCAGACTTTTCTGCCGGCGCTCGTGGCGACCGTGGCTCGCACCTCGACGGGCACGCGGGTGCCGTCTGCCCTGGCGATCTCGGCTTCGCCGCGCCAGTAGCCTTGCTCCAGCAAGCGCTTGAATTCCGTCTCGATCCAGCCGGGGCCCATCGCGCACACGTCCATGATGCGGCGCTCGCGCAGCGTGTCCAGGGAGCAGCCGAACAGCGCGCTCGCTGGCGGGTTGGCGTCGAGGATGCGGCCCGCCGCGTCGCTGATGAGGATCGTGTCGGCCACGCCCGCGAACACGGTCCGGTAGCGCGCCTCCGCCGCCAGCGACGCCTCTTCGGCCCGTCGCCGCTGGATGAACTGGCCGATCTGGCTACCCGTCGCCGCGAGCATGGCGAGCAGCGCGTCGTCGGGCGCCTGAATGGCGTGGTTGAAGAACTCCATCACGCCGAGCACGTCCCCGCCCGCCCGGATGGGAATGCCGAACGCCGCGTGCAGGCCGGCCGCGGCGGCGACCGCCCCGCGCGGAAAGTTCCCGTCCTGGAGCACGTCGGGCGCCCAGTGCGGCTGGCCGCTGGCCCAGACGCGGCCGGGCAGGCCCTCGCCCGGCCCGAACGTCGCGGCGCGGGTGGCGGCCTGAAAGGGAGCGAGCGCCGCCGAGTGGGCGCCGCGCACCGCGACGCAGCGCAGCGCACGGCTGTCGGGGTCCGCCAGCCAGAGGGCGCCCATCTGCCAGCCCAGGCTGTCGCAAATCGCGTCGAGAATGCCCACGCTGGCCGCGCTGGTCGACGCGGCGGTGGCCAGGACGGCCGTCACCGCGTGCTGCGCCCGCAGGCGCTGCTCCATCTGGTAGCGCTCGATGGCGATCGCCGCCGTGCGCGTGAGCAGGTCCGCCAGCTCCAGCTCGCCGGGGCGGGGCGGCTGCGGCTCCCGATAGTAGATGGCGAACGTGCCGAGGATGCGCCCGGAGGCGCCCTTGATCGGCGTCGACCAGCAGGCGCGCAGGTCGTGGGCGGCGGCGAGGTCGCGGTAGGGCGCCCAGCGCGGGTCGGTCGAGATGTCCGTCACCACGACCCGCTCGCCGTAGTAGGCAGCAGTGCCGCACGACCCGGCCGTGGGGCCGATGGCCAGGCCGTCGATTACCCGGTTGTATGCCTCCGGCAAGCTCGGGGCGGCGCCGTGGCGCAGGTGGATGCCGTCGGCGTCGAGCAGCAGGATGGACGCCAGCGCGCCGGGCGCGGACCGCGTCTCGATCAGCGTCGTCAGCTCCGCCAGCACATTGCCGAGCGGGGCGCCGGAGGTGATTTGCTCCAGCACGCGCGTCTGGGCCGCGATCAGCTCGGCGACCTGCTTGCCCTCGACGGCTTCCATCGCCGGCCCCCTCGCCCTGCCCAGACCGGCGCTCGCCGCTGGGCACGCCCTTATTGTAGCAGCCGCCTCCCCACGAAGTGCGCCTTGACAGCAGCGGGCGAGGCGGCGCACGGTTGGAGGGGAGCCGGGGGCGGCAGTGGAGGCCGCGGGGCGGCCCGGAGGAGGACGCATGGCAAACGTGTGGCAGTGCGCGCAGCTAACGGCAGCCGAGCAGGCGGCGGTGGCGCCGCTACGGCAACAGCTCAGCGACGGCGCGGCCATCCTGGGGCACGCCGGGCTCAATCAGGGCTTCGGGCACCTGAGCGCCCGCGTGCCGGGACGCGAGCTATTCCTGATTACCCCGCGCAAGAATTTCACGGACATCGCGCCTGACGAGATCGAGGTGGTGGACTTCGACGGCCGCAAGCTCACCGCGAACTCGGCCTACCGCGCGCCGAACGAGCTGTTCATCCACGCCTGCACCTACCGCGCGCGGCCGGACGTGCAGGCCGTCGCGCGCAACCAGGGCGAGTACGTCGAGGCGTTCGGCGTGGCGGGCGTGCCGGTCCGGCCGACGCACGACTTCGGCGCCATCCTGATGGGCGCCACGCCGATCCACCCGGAGCCGCGGCTGGTCACGACGCCCGAGCGCGGCGCGGCGTTCGTCGCGGCGCTCGGCGCGCACAACGCGCTGATCCTGCGCGGCAACGGCTGCGCGGTGGTCGGCCGCAGCGTGCCCGAGGCGGTGGTGCGCGCGGTGTTCCTGGAGGAGGCCGCGCGGCTGCAGTACCGCGCGCTGGCGATCCGCCTGGCGACGCACGGCGACGGGGCGATCGGCTACTTCGACGACGCCGAGATCGCCGAGCTTGGCACGGACCTCGGCCGCGCCGACCGCATCGACCGCAAGTGGCGCAGCCTCCTCATCGACGCCGGCCGCCAGCCGACGGGCGAACCTGTGCAGCCGGAGAGCTTCGCTTGATCGAGTGCCAGTGCATGAAGCTGCAGCATCTGAATGGCGCAGAAGCCCAGCAGTACGCCCGGACGCATCTATGCGAGAGGGCGCGGAACGCCACATGGGAAGCGCTGTACGAATGCCCCGCGACGCACCGATGGTGGCTAGAGTGGTACCCGTATCCGGAAGCGCACGGCGGCGGCCCGCCCGAGCTAACCCAGATCTCCCGCGGGTTCGCAATAGCGCGGTTCCCCGAGGCTTTTCCGCCGCTGTGGACCCGCTAGCCCTCGCGCAGCAGCCAAAAGTGCCGACCGTTGTGGGTCACGATAGGCGCCTGCGAGACCTCCGCGGCATGCCATAGGTGCTCCGCGTCGCTTGCGCGCTCAGCACCGAGGTCGCGGGCGGTGGCTACCCTCAGGCCGACATCCCGGAGCAGCGGGGCCACGTGGATGGATACGTCGTGGTCCAGGTACAAGTCGAGGATTGCGAAAGGAGAGATCACGCTGAGCTAGAGCGTGTTGGCGAGAATACGCGCGTCGATCAGCGCCGCATGCTGACGGTAGTAGGCCAGGGCGGCCTCAACCGCCTCGTCAGGCAAATCATAATCGTGCGCTACTTGCGCGATGTCTTCGCCAATAGCACGCCAGTGCCCAACCAGCGCCCAGACGGGCACCCCGGAGACGATCAGCCGAGCCTCGTCGAGTCCTGCCGCGTGCGGGTTGTCTTCGATGTAGCGGGCTATGAGTGTAGCCGCGCGCCCGGCGGTGCGTGCCATTGAGCGTCTACTCTTACCATAAACCTAGTCCCACTATACCTCACCTCCCCAACTACCTCGTTGTCGCGCCTCTGGGCCAGCGACCGGTGAATCGGCTGGTGGAGACTCCGGCGCGCGATTGACAGCGACGGGGGCCGGGGGTATACCCCAGGAACGGCCGTGCGCCGTGTGACGCTGGCCGCCGGGGTACTGGTGGAGGAGAGGGCCGATGGACTTCGAGCTACCGCGCGACGTGAAGATGCTGCAGGGCCTGGTCCGCAAGTTCGTGGAGCAGGAGCTGATCCCCATCGAGATGGAGTCGCTCCGCGACGACGAGGAGATCGATCCCGACCTGCTGGCGAGCTTGCAGGAGAAGACCAAGAAGCTGGGCCTCTGGCACCTCGAGGTGCCCAAGGAGTACGGCGGGCTGGGGCTCGGGCTGCTGGCGCGCTGCGTCGTGCAGGAAGAGGTCTCGAAGACCAAAGCGCTGCCGTTCCGCCACAACACGCTGTTCGGCCCGGCCGTCGGCCCGATCCTCTACGAGGGCAACGCCGAGCAGAAGGAGCGCTTCCTCTACCCCGTGCTGCGCGGCGAGATGCTCGTCTGCTTCGCGCAGACCGAGCCCGACTCGGGCTCCGATCCGGCCGGCATGCGCACGCGCGCCGTGCGCGACGGCGACCACTACGTTCTCAACGGCTCCAAGCGCTTCATCACCGAGGCGGGCGAGGCCGACTATGCGCAGGTGATCTGCGTCACTGACCCCGAGAAGCGCGCCCGCGGCGGCATTAGCTGCCTGATGGTCGACATGAAGGCCCCGGGCGTGCAGCTCGTGCGCCAGTGGCCGACGATGATGGGCGACCGACCGTGGGAGATCGCCTTCGACAACGTGCGCGTGCCCGTCGAAAACCGCATCGGCGAGGAGGGGCAGGGTTTCTCGCTCGGCCAGAAGTGGCTGACCGTGGGGCGCGTGAAGGGCCACGGCGCGCGCTGCGTGGGCATCGCCCAGCGCTGCCTGGAGATGGCGATGGACTACGCTCGCCAGCGGGTGACGTTCGGCCAGCCGCTCTCCGAGCGCCAGGCAATCCAGTTCATGATCGCCGACTCGGCGATCGAGCTGGACGCGGCGCGGCTGATGGTCTATCGCACGGCGTGGATGTACGATCAGGGCCTGGACACGCGCGACGAGTCGTACATGACGAAGATCTACTGTACCGAGATGGCCAGCCGCGTGGTGGACCGCGCGATCCAGATCCACGGCGGCGTCGGCCTCATGAAGGAATTGCCGCTGGAGTACTGGTTCCGCCAGGTCCGCAGCATCCGCATCACCGAGGGCGTGACCGAGGTGCTGCGCTGGCGCCTGGCGCGCAACCTCATTCGGGCGCGGGGGTAATTCTCCCTCGCCCCCCGGGAGAGGGTCGGGGTGAGGGCGTCCTCCTCGTCCCTCCTCCCTCGCCCCCTGGGAGAGGGTCGGGGTGAGGGCGTCATACTCCCTCGCCCCCTGGGAGAGGGTCGGGGTGAGGGCGTCGTACTCCCTCGCCCCCTGGGAGAGGGTCGGGGTGAGGGCAGCCGGTAGTTAGCGACACCGTGAAGACCAACTACCGCGGTGGCCCGAGTATCGTCGGCCTGCTC
Organism: Chloroflexota bacterium; assembly: GCA_035293805.1. Taxonomy (GTDB): domain Bacteria; phylum Chloroflexota; class UBA6077; order UBA6077; family JAJPHF01; genus JAJPHF01. The sequence goes on from DATGMD010000004.1 coordinate 13,297, forward strand.
GAGCGCTGCCGAGAGCTGCGACGGGAATCGACTGATGCTGAAGCCCTGCTCTGGCGGCTGCTTCGAAATCGCCAGATGGCAGGCCGGACGTTCCGGCGTCAGCATGCCTTCGAGCCCTACGTCCTGGACTTCTTCTGCGCCGAGCAGAGATTGGCGGTCGAAGCGGACGGCGGGCAACATTTCGACGCGGATCAGGCGGCCTATGACGCGCGACGCACCGAGTACCTGGCTGCACGAGGAATCCGCGTTTTGCGGTTCACGAACCGCGAGGCGTTGACGGGGACGGAGGCGGTGGTCCAGGTCATCTGGCGGGAAGTCGCTGGCCACGACGGGGAGCCCTCACCCTAACCCTCTCCCAGGGGGAGAGGGGACCGGATGGGTACGTGGTCGGCGTGGAGCTAAGGGAGAGCCGCATGCGATACGGAGGGCGAGCCGGGTGGGTGGGCGTCCTGAGCGCGGTGCTGGCGGCCGGGCTGTGGCTGAGCGCGTGCGCGGGCGGCGGCGCGGGGCCGGCGAGCGGGGGCGCGGCGAGCGGATCGAGCGGCGCAAACGCGGGCGGCAGTCCGGGGCAGCAGTCCGTGGCGCAGGTGGCGAGCCTGAGCGGCCCGGACCGCCAGGCAACGCTCGAGGCCGGCGCACGCCAGGAGGGCCAGCTCCTCTGGTACACCACGCTGATCGTGAACCAGGCGGTGCGCCCCCTCATCGACGGGTTCACCAGGAAGTATCCGTACGTCAAGGTCGACGAGTACCGGGCGAACTCCGGCGACCTGATCCAGCGGATGAGCACCGAGTACCAGGCCAAGCGCTACGACGTGGACCTCATCGACGGGACCAGCACGCCGCCCACGATCAAGCAGGCCGGGTGGCTGGAGAAGTTCGATTCCCCCTCGCTCGCGGCCTACCCGGCCGAGTACAAGGACCCCGACGGCTACTGGGCGACGACGAACCTCTACTTCATGACCGAGGGCATCAACACGCAGCTGGTGCCTAAGGCCGACGCGCCGAAGACTTACGAGGACCTGCTGGACCCGCGCTGGAAGGGCAAGATGGGCTGGAGTACCAGCAGCGGCTCCGGCGGCCCGACCTTCGTGGGCAACATCCTGGAGACGATGGGCCAGGACAAGGGCATGGCCTACCTGGAGCAGTTGAGCCAGCAGGACATCAAGAACCTCAACGTCAGCGCCCGCGCGGTGCTGGACCAGGTGATCGCCGGCGAGTTCCCGATCGCGCTGATGATCTTCAATCACCACGCGGTGATCAGCGCGCAGCAGGGCGCGCCCTCCGACTGGGTCCCCATCCAGCCGGTGCCGGCGCTGCTGCAGACGATCGGGCTGGCGAAGTACTCCCCGCACCCGCACGCGGCGATGCTCTTCCTCGACTACATCCTCTCCGACGAGGGCCAGCGCATCTTACAGGAAGCCGATTACCTGCCCGCCAGTCCAACCGTGCCCGCCAAGACGCCCAGCCTCAAGCCCGAGGCCGGCGGGTACAAGGTCAACGTGATGAGCCCCGACGACCTCGTGAAGCACGACAAGGAGTGGGACGACATCTACCACCGCCTGTTCCTGCGGCAATAGGCGAGGGGCTTACGTCCGCAGCCCGCGGGCTGCAACCCCGGTACCGCTGGGATCGTCGTCTCAGCGCGCCTCGCCGGGTGCGAAGGCGCGTAGGGGCGGGTTTCATGCCCGCCCGCGGCCGTCGAGGCCGCAGCCCCGGCGCCGCCGATACGGACAGGCTCTGGCGGGCGCGGAATTCGCCAGCAACATCAGGGATTGTGGAAAATCCAATTCCCCGACAGGGGGGCGCTGCGACACTCCCAGCGCGGGAGAGGGGGCCAGCGATGAGCTTGACGCGGGCGAGGCGGCCGGCGATCGCGCTGTGGCCGGCGGGGCGGCGCGCGCTGGACGCGGGGGTCGGCGCGCCCGGCGTCGTCGCCGGCGGCGTCGCGCTGGCGCTCGCCTACCTGACGCTGCCGCCGGTCGTCGTGCTCGTCCAGACGAGCCTGACCACGCTGAACCTGCGCGGCGATATCGTCGCGCTGACGCTCGACCACTACACGCGGGTGCTCACCAGCCCGGCTATCCTCACGCTGCTGGCGAACACGCTCGGCTTCGCGCTGGGAAGCTGCCTGCTGGCGCTGCTCGTCGGCGGCGCGCTGGCCTGGATCGTCGAGCGCACGAACACGCCCCTGCGGCGCCTGGGCTACGGAGCCGCGCTGATGTCCTTCGCGCTGCCGTACATCCTGTACACGATTGCCTGGCTGCTGCTGCTCGGCAAGGGCGGCCCCGTCAACGCCGTGCTGATGAGCCTCGCCGGCTCCGACGAGCCGGTGCTGAACGTGTACTCGCTGTGGGGCATGATCCTCGTCGAGGGCTTCCTGTGGTCGCCGCTCGTGTTCCTCATGCTGGCGGCCGTCTTCCGCGCCATGGACCCGGCGCTGGAGGAGGCCGCGCTGATGAGCGGCGCGAACGCCTGGCGCACGGCGTTTCACATCTCCTTCCGCCTGGCGCTGCCGGGTCTCGCGGCCGTCGTGCTGCTGGTGTTCATCCGCGCGCTCGAATCGTTCGACATCCCGGCGCTGGTGGGGATGCCGGGCAGCGTGCAGGTATTCACGACACTGGTCTACCAGGACACGCGCCGCACCCCGCCCGACTATGGCGAGGCCAGCGCGTTCGGCGTGCTGCTCATGCTCGTCGTGCTCGCCTGCCTGTACTACTATGGTCGCCTCACCCACGCCTCGGAGCGCTTCCAGACGGTGACCGGCAAAGGCTACCGGCCGCGCCCCACCGACCTCGGCCGCTGGCGCTACCTCACCGCCGCGCTCGTCCTCGGCTATTTCGCCCTCGTGATGGTCGCGCCGCTGGCGCTGGTGATCTGGGCGTCGGTCATGCCGTTCTACCGCCGGCCCGCCGTCGAGGCGCTGGCCAGCGTGACGTCAAAGAACTACGCCACCGTCCTCTCCTATCCGAACTTCGCCGACGCCATTCGCAATACCGTCGTGCTGGGCGTCGGCACGGCGACGGTGGTGATGGCGCTGATGGCGCTCACCGCCTGGCTCAGCCTGCGCGGCCAGACGCGGGTGCGCGGGCTGCTCGACCCGCTGGCCTCGCTGCCGCTCGTGTTCCCCGGTATCGTGCTCGGTCTGGCCACGCTGCGGCTATACTTAGTCCTGCCGATCCCCATCTACGCGACGCTGTGGATCCTGCTGGTCGCCTACGCAACGCGCTACATGCCGTACGGCATGCGCTACTGCCACGCGGGGCTGGTCCAGATTCACCGCGAGCTAGAGGAGGCGGCCTACGTCAGCGGCGCGTCGTGGTGGACGGCCTTCCGCCGCGTGCTGCTGCCGCTGCTCAGCCCAGCGTTCTGGGCCGGCTGGATCTTCGTGTTTCTGCTGTCCGCGAAAGAGCTAGCGATGTCGGTGCTGCTGGCGGGGCCGCAATCGCAAGTGGTATCGGTCATGATGTTCGACCTGTGGAACAACGGCCAGATCGTGGAGGTCGCGGCGTTCGGCGTGGTCTGGTCGGCGCTGCTGGCCCTCGCCGCGGGCGGCTTCTTCGTGCTGGCTCGCCGCTACGGCCTGAGGATGTATTGATGTTCTTGCTCGACGGCTACACGGCGCTCGACCTGACCGGCCTGCGCGGCCAGCTGTGCGGCAAGCTGCTGCGCGACCTGGGCATGACGGTCATCAAGGTCGAGCCGCCGGGTGGCGATCCGGTGCGGCGGCTCGGCCCGTTCGCCCACGACACGCCGAGCCTCGAAGGCAGCCTGCGCTTCGCCTGGCTGAACGGCGGCAAGCAGAGCCTGACGCTCGATCTGACGCAGCCGGCGGGCCGCGACCTGCTGCTGCGGCTCGTGGAGCAGGCCGACGCGCTGCTGGAGAGCAGTGATCCGGGGGCGCTCGACGCGCTCGGGCTCGGCGCCAACGTGCTGCGCGCCCGCAACCCGCGGCTGGTGGTCACGTCGCTGAGCGCCTTCGGCCAGGACGGCCCCCACCGCGACTACCTGGCGCCGGATCTCGTGGCGTTCGCGCTCGGCGGGCTGATGTACGTCAGCGGCGACCCGGCGCTCCCGCCCGTGCAAGGCCCCGAGACGCAGGCCGCCTACTACGGCAGCCTCTACGCCGCGCTCGGCACGCTGCTGGCGCTGTGGCGGCGGGACGGACCTACCCCCCCGGCCCCCCTCCCAATGTGGGAAGGGGGAGCGGGACGAAGCCCCGCCTCCCAGCCTCCCTCCCGCAGCGGGCAGGGGGAGGAGGACGAGGCCGGGGTGGCTCCCCCCTTCCTTGGTAGGGAAGGGGGGCCGGGGGGGTTAGGTCAAGGCTGCCACGTCGACGTGGCCGTCCAGGAGGCGCTGGCGAGCCAGGAGCACCTGATCCGCGCGTTCGGGCTGGAGGGGCACAGCATCCAGCGCTACGGCAGCCAGCACGGCACAGTGGCGCCCGCGAACGTCTTCCCGACGAGCGACGGCTACGTGTACCTCTTCGTCAGCCGTCCCCACTGGCGCCTGCTGCTGAACCTGATGCCTGACCACGATCCCGCGCTCGACGACCCGAAGTGGCTGGCGAATCACCTGCGGCGGGCGCACGCCGACTGGATCAACGCCGAGGTCGAGCGCTTCACGCGGCAGTATCCGAAAGAAGAGCTGGTGCAGCTGCTCCAGGAGAACGGCATTCCCTGCCTGCCGGTGAACGGGCCGCGCGAGTTCGCTCGCGACGAGCAGATCCGCTATCGTCAGCTCTTCCAGCCGACCACGCACGCGGCGCTCGGCGAATACGCGCAGCCGGCCTTTCCCGCGCTCATGGACGGCCAGCGGGTGCCGGCCGCGCCGCCGCCGTTGCTCGGCGAGCACACCGCGGCGATCCTGCGCGACCGCCTCGGCCTCGCGCCCGCCGACATCGAGCTACTCTTCGCGCAGGGAATCATTTGAGGTCACGCAATTATGTTCGATACACGCATGCGCCCGGAGGCAGGCTCCTATGGGGGAGTATCGGCTCGAGACTGACCTCGATCCCGAGATTGAGCGCCTGAGGGCGGACATATTGGAGCGTCGCTGGGCTGGCGAGGTTCTATTCTTCGTGAGAAGAATCCATGCGGATAGAGCGACCAGTAACAGGGATATCGCGGACGCATTCGTTGCCGAAGTCGGATGCTCTGGCCTAGGCAAGCACTGGCTGGAGATAGATCGTCAAGAGGCCCTGTGGGTACTCACGCGTGTGCTATGGGGAGACATTTGCTACGACGTATCTATAATGACCAGAGATGAAGCGCTGAATCTCGCGGCCAGATTCACATCTCTCTTCAACGATTGTACGTTCTTTACGAATGGTACGTGGAAGAAAAGAGTGATTCCGTTGCCTGACCCTGTAGATTGCCTCGATGGCTTCTGGCCCATTACGCAGGTGACCGCTGATACTGGCGTTGTCGCTGTTGGCGCTGACCGCATCGGCATGCTGTGGGTGAAGGACGAAGATTGAGCGATCTCAGCGGTGACTGCTTGCATTTCAACGTATGAGTACGGAGAGAAGATGGCCGGATGGCTGAGCGGGGTGCGGATCGTCAGCTTCACGACGGGGGTGGCGGGGCCGAACGCGGCGCGCGTGCTGGCGCAGTGCGGCGCCGAGGTCATCAAGATCGAGTCGCGGCACGGCGGCATCGACAGCTTCCGCTACTTCGCCAGCGACGAGGACCTGGACGCCTCGCCCCGCTTCATCGAGGCCAACCTGAACGTGCTATCGGCGCAGCTCAACCTGAAGCACCCGGAGGGCGTGCGGCTGCTGCGCGAGCTGGCGGCCCGGTCGGACGTCGTGATGGACAACTTCCGCGCCGACGTGCTGCCGCGCATGGGGCTCGGGCCGGCGGAGCTGCGCGCGATCAAGCCCGACCTGATCGTGCTGAAGATGCCCGGCCTCGGCTGCGACGGCCCCAAGCACCGCTGGGGCACCTGGGGCTCGACGCTGACCTCGTTCTCCGGGATGACGTATCTGTGGAACCACCCGGACCAGCCGCGGCCGGTGGGCTCGCAGATCGTCTATCCCGACTACGTGACCGCGGCGCTGGCGCCGGCCATCGTGATCGCCGCGCTCTTGCGGCGCCAGCGCACCGGCGAGGGGCTGTACCTGGACTTCGCGCAAATCGACGCCACGGCCTACATGCTGGGCGTGAGCTTCCTGGACGCGATGGTAAATGGCCGCGAGCCGCAGCCCGTGGGCAACGACTGGCCCTACGCCGCGCCACACAACTGCTATCCTTGCCACGGCGACGATCGCTGGTGCGTCGTCGCGGTGGAGACGGATGCTCAGTGGCGGCAGTTGTGCGGCGTGCTCGGGCGGCCGGAGCTAGCCGACGACCCGCGCTACGCCACGCTGGCCGGCCGCCGCGCTCACCTGGCTGAGCTGGACGCGCTGGTGAGCGCGTGGACGCGCGAGCACGACGCGCGGGACGTGATGGAGACGCTGCAAGCCGCGGGAGTGCCGGCCGGTGTGGTGGCGAGCGGCGAGGACCTGTACCACGACCCGCACCTGCGCGCACGCAACTTCGTCGCCGCCGTGCCGCACCCGACGCTGGGCACGCTGCCGCTGCCCACGGTGCCGATGCGCTTGCCCGAGGGCGCCCTTGAGCCGCCGCGCACGTACCGGCTGGGCGAGCACAACCGGTACGTGTTCTGCGACCTGCTCGGCTATAGCCCGGAGCAGCTTGCCGCCTGGCAGGCCGAGGGCATCGTGGAATGACCTAACCCCCCCGGCCCCCTTCCTTGGAAGAGAAGGGGGGAGAACGCCGGGGAGGGCCTAACCATCCCTGTCGCTCCCTTCCTAACGGAGGCGATCATCTCCTACTGAAGAGGTGTGCGCGGGTGATTGTGGCTTACACGGACGGCGCGTGCTCCGGGAACCCCGGGCCGGGGGGATGGGCAGCCATCATCGTGCGGGATGGGACGCGCGAGGAGATCGGCGGCGGGGCCGCGGCCACGACGAACAACCGCATGGAGCTGACAGCCGTCATCGAGGCGCTGCGCCGCGTGCCGGCCGACGCGCCCGTGACCGTCGTGACCGACAGCCAGTACGTGCTGAAAGGGATGACGAGCTGGGTGCGGGGATGGCAGCGCCGCGGCTGGCGCACGGCGACCGGCGGGCCAGTGCTGAACCGCGACCTGTGGGAGACGCTGGCCGCGCTGGCGGGCTCGCGCGTCACCTGGGAGTGGGTGCGGGGCCACGATGGGCATCCCGAGAACGAGCGCGCCGATCAGCTCGCGCGGGCGCACGCGCAGGCAGGCGTGGCGGGCGCGCGCCGAGCGGGGAGCTTGCCGCGCGGCGGAGCGCTCGGCGCGGGAACCAACACGGCCGGCGGCGCCGCGCGCCGCGAGCCAGTGCGCCGCGCCGCGAGCGGGCGGGGTGCATCGGCTGCCGCGGGCGCGGGGCGCACCAACGGCGCGACCAGCAGGTCCCCTACCGGTTGGCCGACCTACCTGAGCCTGGTAGACGGGCGGCTGATGCGGCACCACGACTGGCCGTCGTGCGAGCGCCGCGTGCATGGTCAGCCGCGCGCCCGCTTCAAGAAGTGCCGCAGCGCCGCCGAGGAGCGCGCAACCGTCGCCGGCTGGAAGCTGCCGGCCGCCGCGCTGGTGGATCTCGGCGAGGACGAAGAACCACTAACAGAATGAGCTACACCGCCGTGGACTGAACCCGATCCGCGGGCCGCTCGGCTACCCGTCGGGCTGGCCCGCTAAGCCCTCGGCCAGGCACAGCGCGTATGTTTGGCGAAGCCAAACATCCACACCAACCTGGGCCGGCCGCTTAGGGCAGGATCTCGACGTACCCCTCCGTTCCATGCACGCGGACCCGCTGCCCATCCTGGATCAGCCGGGTGGCATGCTCCACCCCCACGACGGCCGCCAAGCCGTACTCGCGTGCGATCACCGCGCCATGGGTCATCAGGCCTCCCACCTCCGTCACCAGCCCCTTGATCGCGACGAACAGGGGCGTCCAGCTGGGGTCCGTGTAGGTGGTGACCAGGATGTCGCCCGCTTCGAGATCCGCCTCCGCCATGTTCAGGATGACGCGCGCCCGCCCCTCGATGGTCCCGGCGGAAACGGGTAAGCCGACCAGCGCGCCGGCCGGCAAATCGTCGCGTCGGTACGCCCCGGCGATGACCTCGCCATCCGACGTGAGCACCCGGGGCGGCGTGAGCGCTTGATATGACCTGAACGCGTCCTTGCGCTGACGGATGAGCTGGTCATCCACGTGGTTCGTGCGCACGACGTCGTGAAGCTCCTGGAAGGTGAGGTAGAAGATGTCTTCCTTCTCACGCAGCACCTGAGCCTGCACGCGGCGCTCGGCTTCTTCCAACAAGGCCTGCTTGTAAACAAAGTAGCGGCTGACCATGCCATACTTCGGATACTCCCGGTACCCGATGAAGGTCCGGACCCGGTCGATCATCCGCTTGGCCTCGTCGGCCTTCCGCTCCCCGTCCGGCAAGGCCCGCAAGCGCTCCAGCAGCTCCTGTTCCTTCTTCCAGGCCTCCTGCCGCCCTTGCTCGAAGCGCCGCTCGCCGGCGCCCGGCTCGAAGTTCTTGATGTTGCCGAGGATCAGGGGCACGACCGTGGTGGGGCGTTCGCTCCAACGCGGCCTCGTAATGTCGATCTCGCCGACGCAGCGCATGCCGTACTTGTCGAGCCAGGCCCGGATGGCGTCTCGCGCTTCCCGTCCGCCCGCGAGCTTGGGCAGCTCGTCCAGGAAGCTCTCGCCCTCGACGTGCTGCAGAAAAGCCACCACGTCCCGATGCGGGCGGATCACGTCCGCGACGTCGAGGAGCGCCAGCCCCATCTCCGACGTGACGTTGTGGGGGACGGACTGCGTGAGCGTGTCGGCCGCGTTCTTCTCGCCCAGCCACGCCTGCAGCTGGTCGTTGAGCCACCAGGTGGCCTCCATCCCCGCCATGATCACCTGGTGGCTTTGCGGATCGAACAAGAGCCGCTTCAGCTCCTGGAGGTCCGCCAGGATGAAGTCGAGCAGCGCCGGCCCTGACTCCGTCCGGATGTCGCGCTTCAAGGCGGCGATGGAGGCTTGGCTGCGCTCGATCAGCCCGTCGACGATGGCCGGATCGGTCCCGATCGGGGCTGGGGCGCCGGCTCGCGGCGTCTGCCCGGGCCCCTCGTCCGGGAGCGACCGAATGAAGTCGCCGCGTTCGAGGAGGGTCCGCAGCGCGTCCCCGATCAGCGGATCGCCTTTCCCCAGGACCTCCAGCAGGCCCGCGCGGCTCGCCGGCGAAGCCAGTTCCCGGGTAACGTCAACGAACAGCCGCCCGCCGGCCTCGTACATGGGCCGTGCGGCCGTCAGCTGCCACAGGGAGATCCCCAGCGGCTTCATGGGGTCGGTCATCATCTGCTGATGACCGACGGAGACGTAGACGTGATTCTCTCGGTCGCCGGCCGCGGGGATGGGGAACAGCGTGGTGATCGGCCGGCTCTGCACGATCTGGAAGTCGTCGTCGACCAGGCACCATTCGACGTCCTGGGGGCGGCCGAAGTGCGCTTCGATCCGCCGGCCCAGCTGCGCGAACCGCACGACCTGCGCCTCCGTCAGCGCTGGCTGCTCCTGCCGCTCCGGCTCGATCGCCTGTTCCTGCGTCCCGCCTGCCGGCGAGGCGTGGATGGCAAGCTGCTTCGTGGCAACCGTCTTGGCGACGATCTCGCCGTCCCGCACCTTGTAGACGTCCGCGTTCACCAAGCCGGCGACCAGGGCCTCGCCGAGTCCGAAGCTGGCCTCCACGGAGGCTATCTTCCGGTTGCCCGTGACGGGGTCGGCCGTGAACAGGATGCCGGCCGCCTCCGGGAAGACCATCTGCTGCACGACCACGGCCATGCGGACCTTCCGGTGGTCCAAGCCGTTCCGCAGGCGGTAGGTCACGGCCCGCTCGGTGAAGAGCGAGGCCCAGCACCGGCTGACGTGCTGGAGGATCGCCGCTGGCCCCACGACGTTCAGGTACGTGTCCTGCTGGCCCGCGAAGGAGGCCGTCGGCCAGTCCTCCGCCGTCGCGCTGGATCGGACGGCGTAGGCAGCGTGCTCGCCGAGCCGGGTGAGCGGGCGGGTAATCGCCGCTGCCAGATCGTCGGGGATGGCGGTCCCTTCGAGGGTTCGGCGGATCTCCGCGCTGAGCACGCGGATCGCCTCCCGGTCGTCCGGCTTCAGGCGCGACAGCCGATCGAGCCGATCTTCGATCGACGGCGCTTCCGCCATGATCCGCTGGAAGGCGTCCGTCGTCACGCAATAGCCAGCCGGCACGCGGAGGCCGTCGATCCGCGAAAGCTCCCCCAGGTGTGCGCCCTTGCCGCCAACGACCGCCACTTGCGTCTGGTCGATCTCCTGGAAACCCAACACGTAGCAGCCCATCCGCTCCCTACCTCGTGCGTTCTCTACGGGATATTGCAGCGTCGCACCGGCCCCCATCCCCTATGCCGCTGAAGGGAATGGACCCCGCGCGCGTCGCGGCGCAGGCTCCATTCCGGCTCCTCGGCCTGCTCGCCCGCCAGCATCAGCCCGGTCGGGCCGCCGCCGGCGATCATCACCGCATGCTCGGTCGTCGCCACCCTCCGGCCGGCACCAGCCGGTCGTGCCCAGCGCTGCGCATCCCTCGGCTGCCGCGCCATCCAGCGGCGCGCATACCCGCGTCTCCACGCCGCGTGCCCGCAACCGCACCGCGAGTCCCGCCAGCGGTTCGACGTCCCCGCGCAACCCCCGCGTGGATAACAAGATGCGCATGTCGTGGCCCAATTCCGGCAGGTTCCGACCTCTGCCGACGATTCTGCCGCACGACCCGGGTCTTGTCGCAAGCCCCCCGGCGCGCTGTATATTAATGGTGGGGAGAGTGCCTCTCTTCGTACCCTTTCCCAGCCGTTGTGGACAGACAACCTCCTCGCGAAGCGGCGGCACGCCGCATACGGCAGTACGTCGGCCAGAGAACCCCCTGTCGGCCGCACGCCGCCATAAGCACTCATCGCGGTGACTGCAGGCATCCCCAGTAAACGAGCGCGCATCCGATGGCGAGGAAGGCTTCGTGGCTGTCGTCGCGGCTGTCCCAGCGGATACGCAAACGGCGGGACCAGTGCAGGTGAGCGCAGGTCCGGTCCCCGACCCAGCGTTGCGCCAAGGCCGGAGCCGTGCCCGGTCCCGCACCGGGCGATCTTCGGTTTCACGCCCAGAGCCCAGACCAGGCGACGGTACGTGTCGTGGCCGTAGCCTCGGCGCGGGCGGCGGTGGCGGCGCGGCCCCCTGGCGCGCTATGCTACCGCTAACGTCGCCGGAGGGGGATATGCATGCGGGAGTTCGTCGTCGGCCATAGCTCGGACGTTCACGTCCCCTCGGAGTACTACACGCCGAACGACGACCTGGGTGCCCTACGCCACGTGCTGTGGACGGCCCAGGCCGCCGCGGTCGACGTGCTGCTCCTGGCCGGCGACATCTTCGATCACAACCGCGTGCCGCTGGAGATGCTCGACCGCACGGCGCGGCTGCTGGCCGACGCGGCGCTGCCCGTGGTGATCCTGCCGGGCAACCACGATCCCCTCACGCCCGACTCCGTGTATCTCCGCGGCGGCCTGGCCGAGCCCGACAACGTGTGGGTGCTGGGCGTGTCCGTGGAGCAGGCTGTGGTGTTCCCGGACCTCGACCTGGAGATCTGGGGCCATGCCCACCTGGACTACTCGGACATGCGGCCGCTCCGCGACCCGCGCCCGCGCTCGACGCGCTGGCAGATCGCGGCGGCGCACGGCCACTTCGATCCTCTGCCCGCCAACGGCGTGTTCCGCGGCTCGTGGATCATTCGCCCCGAGGAGATCGCCGCCACCGGCGCGGATTACGTCGCGCTGGGCCACTGGAACCGCCCCTTCCAGGCGGCCGATGGCGCCGTGCCCGCCTACTACTCGGGCTCGCCGGACTTCGCGGAGAGCATCAACCTGGTACGGTTCACGGCGAACGGTGTGCAGGTAACGCGCGCGCCGCTGCGGACGACCGCGCCCGTGGCCGACCGCCCCGCGCTGGTGTAGGGTTACTCCCCCCCGCGGCCCCGCGCGGGAGTGCGCTCCGCCCCGCCCTCTGCCCGTGGCCCCTGGCTCCCGACAGGAGCGCGGCTTGCCCCGCCTTTGGGCGCTAGCTATAGTGGGCTGTTGCCGCCAGTCCGCCCGTGGCGGGCAGCCGGCCCACGCTGCGGCAACGGCTCTGACCCCAGGGCGGGCGCAAGGGTTCGCGGTGAGGAGGAGCGCGATGGCTATCGCCGATAAGACCTACCAGACCGTCAAGGTGGAGCGGGAAGACGGTATCGCCTGGGTCACTCTCAACCGTCCCGAGAAGCGCAATGCGATGAGCCCGCAGCTGCACTTCGAGATGGTGGACGTGCTCACCGAGCTGGAGAGCGACACCTCGACGAGCGTGCTGGTGCTGACGGGCGCGGGCGAGGCGTGGTGCGCGGGGCAGGACCTGCGCGAGTACTTCCGCGGGCTGGACGACAAGCCGGCGGAGCGCCGCCGCGCCTCGTGGGCCACGCAGGAGTGGCGCTGGCGGCGGCTGTTCACCTATCCCAAGGTCACGATCGCGATGGTGAACGGCTATACGTTCGGCGGCGCGTTCACGCAGCTCGTCGCCTGCGACTTCGCCATCGCCGCCGAGGAGGCGACGTTCGGGCTCAGCGAGGTGAACTGGGGCATCTTCCCGGGCGGGCTGGTGAGCCGCGTGATCGCCGACGCCATGACGTACCGCGACGCCCTGTACTACATCCTGACCGGCGACACCTTCGACGGCAAGCAGGCGGCGGCGATGAAGCTGGTGAACTTCGCCGTGCCCCGTGCGCAGCTCCGCGACGAGACGGTGAAGCTGGCGCGCAAGCTGCTGAACAAGAACCCGCACACGCTGCGCGCGGCCAAAGAGGTGTTCAAGACGGCCCGCACGATGGATTACTGGCAGGCCGAGGAGTACATGGCGGCGAAGGCCACCGCGCTGCGCGCGACGGACCCGGAGAACGGGCGCGAGAAAGGCATCCGCCAGTTCCTCGACGAGAAGCGCTACCGCCCCGGCCTGGGCGAGTACATCCGCGGCGAAGACTGACCCGCCTGGCGGTGTCCCCGCGCGCCGCTAGCCAACAGCGGCGCTTGCGGACGTTGAGCCGTCGTGCGCGGTAGGGCGGGGCCAGGGGCGCTGGCCGGATGCCGCGCCCCACGCCCCCGCGGCGCCGGCCCGACCGGTCGCTCCGGCTCCGGGACGGGCGCAGGGGCACTCGCCGGATGCCGCGCCACACCCCCGCCACCCGGCCGGAGTTGGTGCTGTCCTCTATCCTGGCGAAGGCGCGGTAGGGCGGGGGCTCGTCCCCCGCCGCCCGGCCGGCACGCCCGGGCCAACCATCCGGGAAACCGCTCCAGCAGCAGCAAAAGGCCCGGCCAGCGCGCTGGTTGCTGACCGGGCCTCGTGCTGTGCGGCGCTCACGGTCGCAGGACTGGCGTATCCTCGTAGCGGATCGTCGGACTGTGTCCTGGTGATACGGCGACTACAGTGAAGCGCAAGCGTGTTTCAGCATCCTCGGCGGATCGTGCCGCTGCGCGTCGCCGCGCGTGAGCCCGCTGGCTGCCTCTAGCGTACGCCGGGCGGGCGACACTCCGCAAGTAGAGGCGACGCGGGTTAGGCGATCTCCACCGCGAATAGGCCGTTGCCCATCGCGGCGTCTTTGCCCACGTGGACGAGGCTGCCCCACAGCAGCCAGGGGAGCAGCGGCTCGACGTCGCCGTCGAGGACGACCTCGCCGACGAGCCCGCCCATCGGGAGTTGCCGACCGTGGCGACCGGAGCCCCGAAAGAGGTCGCGCCAGGCGAGCCGCCGCTCGGCCACGTGCACCCGCTCGGCCTGCGCCAGGACAACGGCCGGCGTAACCCCGGTCGGTCCCGCGCCGTAGCGGTCGCCGAGCGCGTCGAGCCGCTCCAGCAGGCGCGCGAGCAGGCTCCGCAGCGCGAAGGTGTCCGGCTTCACGAGCCGTCCGCCCTCGACCAGCCGCGTGGGCGTGCGGAACGTCAGCCGCAGCGCTGGGCGTGCCGTGCCGGACGCGCGCTGCGCTCCAGGTGCCGCGTGCGGCATAGGGACCGCCGGCCCCGCATCTGGTGCCGCCGCGCCGGCGAACCTCCCGGCGAGGGCGGCGGCCGCGGCGGCGACCTGGGTGGCGTCGACGGGCAGCGCGGGCGTGGCGACGCCGCCGTCGGCGGCGCGGTAGACGCGCTCTTGCGCGCCGGCCAGGGGGTTCTCGGCCCAGACTTCGGTCAGCCGAAAGCGGCCGCCGCGCCCGACCCCAAGCCCGCGCTGACCCATCGCCTGTACGCCGAGCAGCGCGTAAGGGAACACGCCGAGCGCCCGACCGAAGGTGGCGAGCGCGAACTCGAAGGTCTGGCCGGGCGCGTAGGCCAGGGAAGCGCCGGGCGCGACGCGTCGGACGTATGGGCGCGGCACGTCCCGACCACGAGGGTGGTCGGCGGCGACAGGGGCGAGCAGGAAGCAGACCGGACAGCGATCGCTCGTCGGCGGTTGGCCGCAGGCGGAGCCGCCGCCCGCCGCGCAGTACTCGTCGCGCAGCGCGCCGAACAGGGCGCCGCGCAAGGCCGCGCCCGTCGCCGGGGGCAGCCGCAGCGGGCTGGTGACCTCGGAGCGGAAGCGCAGCAAGTGGACCGCGAGGTCGAACATCCGGCTCCCCTGGCGTGGGGCTCTGCCCGGCGGCCGACAAGGGATAGCGCGGGACTGCCTCGCAGTCTACACTGCCGGCGGCGCGGCCAGCGATCCGGCGAGCGCCGCGCCGTCGTCGGGAGCCAGGTCCGGGACGGCCGCATCGGGTCCCAGCGGGTTGGCGACGCGGAGGAGCTGGAGCAGCGTGTCCGCGATAGGCGCCAGGCGAGCGCCGTGCGGCGCGATGACGGACAGGGGGCGTCGCAGGTCCACGCCGGGCACCGGCACGGCGACGAGCGCGCCGGCCGCCAGCTCGCGCAGCACGGTGAGGCGGGGCACCCACGCCACGCCCGCATCGGCCAGCACAGCCTCTTTGAGCGCTTCGGTGCTGCCCAGCTCCATGGCCGTCGCGACGGTCACGCCAACCCGAGCCAGCCGCGAATCCACTAGCGCCCGCGTGGCGGAGCCCGGCTCGCGCCTGAGGAAGGGGGCGCCGTGCAGCGCCTCCAGGGGCAGCGCCGTCTCGCTCGCCCACGGGTGCTCGGGCAGCACGATCAGCACCATCTCGTCCGTGGCGAACGGCTGGACCGCGAGGTCAGCATGGCTCACCGGGACGGCGACGAGACCAAAAGGCACCTCGCCCGCCTGCACGCAGGCGATCGTCTGGGCGCTCGTGCCCACCGCCACGGCGACGCGCACGTCGGGGTGCGCGCGCGCGAAGCAGCCCAGTACGGGCGGCAGCAGGTGGTTGGCGATGGTGGTGCTTGCCCCGAGCACCAGCCGTCCGGGTGCCGGTGCGTCGGTGGTGGCGGCGATCTGCTCCGCGTTGTCGAGAAGGTGGAACACGCGCTCGGCGTACTCGTATAGTTCCGCGCCCTCGTCGGTCAGGTAGACACGTCGGTGGCGCACGGCGAACAGCGGCGTGCCGTAGTGGCGTTCCAACGCGCGCAGGTGGCCGTGGACGGTGGCCTCCGAAAGCTGAAGGCGCTCGGCGGCGCGCGCGAAGCTGCGCTCGCTCGCGACCGCGTGGAACGTTTGCAGATGGTCGAGGCTCGCGGGTGAATTCAACATCGGTCCTGCCACCACGCAGCAGACTATTAAGGATCACCTTAATGTTAACATGATCTTGCGCTCGCGGGCACATGCCGCGCCCACAATTGCTCGCAGCCTGCATGAACCCGCGCGGCGACCCCGGCGAGCGGGTTAGGCCGGCGGCTGGGCATACGCCTCTAGCGCCCCGCACGTTGCGGCAGCGAGCGCCTGCTCGGGGTAGGCTAGCGGCCGCCCGCGACGGCGGCCAGCAGCGCCAGCCCGACGAGCAGCACCACCAGCAGCGTCAGGCAGCCGCAGCAGTTGCAGCAGCCGCCGCGATCCTCGTAGCGCCAGCCGTACACAGCCTCGGGTTCTCCGCGGACGATACTACTTGGGGGCGCGCACTGCGCTCACCGCCTGGCCGGGCCCGCACCCCACCGCGCAGGCCGGGCCGGCGCCAGCATCGCGCCGGCCCGGCCTGCGCTCTCCCACTCCGCTGACTCCACCGGCGCACGCTCCGACGACACCCGGCGGCGGGGCGACACGGGCCTTCTCAGGAGTAGCCGCTCGTACGGACCGCCGCCTACCGCGACGGCGCCGAGGGCGGCGGCGGCGCCTGCCAGGTGACGCCCCCGTCGGGGTTGCGGATCACGAGGTTTGGATCGCCGTTGGGATTGAAGCCCACGCCCACGCGCGGGTGGTTGTTCGGGTCCCAGAAGCCCATGATCGGCTGGCCGTCGTCGGCCAGGCCCAGCGCCACGCGCAGCTTGCCCGCGGCATCGTACACCACGATGTTCGCGGCGCCGCTGTCCTCGACGCCCAGGCGCATGCGCAGCGTGCCTTGCGGGTCGACCACCTCGATGCGCTGCGCGCGCACGACCGGGAGGGCGGGCTGGGCCGCGGCCGTGGCCGGGGCGGCCGCTGGCCCCGGCTCGGTGGGCGCCGCGCCCGCGCCGGGCGCGACTGCTGCCGGCGTGCTCGGCGGCGTGGGCTCGGCTCCCGGCGCGGCAGGGGCTGACGTCGGCGGGGCCGTCTGCGCCGAGGGGGACGCCTGCTCGGTGCCCTGCGCGGCGTGACTGTACGGCGGGTAGAGGAGCACGCCGACGGCGAAGGCGACGGCCGCCGAGATGAGCGACGAGACCAGAACTGGCACGAGCACCGCGCGCTGCATGGACACACCCTCCCTGACGAATGCTGATCGGCAGCATTATCGGCCCGCCAGCAAGCGGCGTACCAATGCGCCCCCCTGGCGCGGCCCAGGTACGGCGCGGCGCCCGGGAACGTGCGACCGTCCGCGAACAGCAGCAGTCGGTGGCCGTGGGGTGGCACCAGTTGTGCCGTGTTTGTTACGGGGGATCGCTCGGTGTCGCTACTCGATGCGTGTGCCGAGGCCGTAAATGGCGTCGGGGCCGACCGAGTCCTTGATGCCGCTCACGCCGGGGCGAGCGCCGGGCCGAAGAGGGCGTCGGCGGTGCGCTGGAGCACGGGCACGCTCCGGGGCGACATCCACGGACGCACTTGGCGCAATCCTACGCGGAAGCACGCTGCTTGCGCGCGGCTCTACGAGATGGATCGCTGGCGCTGGCCTGGCGTGCACGTTCCACCAGCTCGGCGCCCTGCGCAATCAGCCTAGAGCGCCGGCCGTTGTCGTAGAGGAGGCCCAGGCTTGCGATGTACTCGGCGTCGTTGGCAACCGCGACTTTCAACACCATGCTGAGTGCGTCGGCTTCGGTTTCATGAATGCTCAGCAAGTTGCCCGACGCCCCGGACCACAGCTCGAATGCCATGACGTGACTCTCCATTCCTGTTCCCACCGTATACTGGCACCACGGCTACCACCGCGGCAAGCAGTACCTCTGGAGCGCCCCAAATAGTGTGGTGCCCGGCGCTCAGCGTGCGCTCGATCTGCACCGAGCTTTCCGGATTGATCTCCAGCAGGGCAATGTAACTGCCAAGTACGGGAAGCGCGCGCGCTCGTCGCCTTGCCTGGGCCTCTGTCGCGAACACGGACCGCCCACTGCGCAGGCGGCGTATCGCCGGCGGGTCCGATGGGGATGCCCGTCCCCGGGCATCATCCGAGAGGAAGTCATCGACTGTCGGCGGGTTCGTGCGGACGATTCGATAAACTCGACGCGGCGGCGCCGACGCTGCCATCCGGCACTACGATTGAGCCGATGCGAGCGCCGGGCCGAAGAGGGCGTCGGCGGTGCGCTGGAGCATCGGCACGCCGCGCACCTCCGTTTCCCACAGCGGCAGGATAGCCCGCACCTGGCCGTCGAACTGCTCCCAGATCGTCGCCATGTGCTCGTCCTGCATGGCCACGCGGTTGCGCACGAACGCCGCCGTGTCGGCGCCCACCGTGCGGCGGTCGATCAGCATGTTCACGATCACGCCGCCCACGGGAATGCCGAAGTCGTGGAACCACTGGATGAAGCGCGTAATCACCGCGATGGGCAGCGCCTCGGGCAGCGTGACGAAGAAGAACGCGGTCTTCGTGGCGTCCGTGAGCAGCACCCGCGCGTGCTCCATGCGCTCCTGAAAGCTCACCAGGTAGTCCATCAGCGGGTCCTCCTCCTTCTTCTTCGAGAAGGAGAGCATCTCCCGCAGCGACCGCGCCTCCTCGCGCGACTTGAGCATCTTGTTGACCCACAGCGAGTAGATCTTCGACATGCCCAACAGCCGCCGCGCGTTCGCCGTCGGCGCCGTGTCGAACACGTATACGTCGTACTCGTCCTTGAACATGAGGTCGATCATGTTCTCGAACATCGCCGACTCTTCGAACGCCGGGTTCATCGTCGCCGACTCCACGAACTCGTCGGCCTTCGTGGAGATCTCGGCGAACTTCAGGAACCACTGGATCTTGTCCTTGATGTCCTGTTTCGAGCGCTCGATGGTTTCATGCGTATCGATCTCGTAGGCCCACAGGTTGGGCACGTCCGCGACGGGCGTGTGGCGCCCGAACACATCTTGACCGAGTAACCCCGAGAGGCTGTGGACGGGGTTGGTCGAGGCGAGGAGGGTGCGGCGGCCCTGGCGCGCGAACCACAGCGCCGTCACGCCGGCCAGCGCCGTCTTGCCCACGCCGCCCTTGCCGCCGAAGAAGATGTACTTCAGGCCCGCATGCGCCTGCATGTACTGCGTCATCGACTCGGTGATGTCGGGCATGCTCGCTCCTGCCGTCAGCTATCAGCCGTCAGCTATCACCGAGTCTCGCCCGACCAGCGCCAGCCGTCGAACCGCACCCCGGCGGGTGCTCACGCCCCGGCAGAATCCAGCCACAGGCTGACTGCTGATAACTGACAGCTGATCGCTACGTCCCGTACATGATGCCCGCCAGCCGCTCGATGGCCGGCAGGCCCGTCACGTCGCGCTCCAGCTCGGGCACGCGCGCCAGCACCGCGGCGCCAAAATCGCGGTCGATCTCGGCCAGGTACCGCTGCTGCATCGTGATGCGATTCCGGAGATAGTCGGGCACGTTCTGCTGCGCTAGCTCGGGCGGCACCACTCGGTTCACGACGTAGCCCGAGATCGGCACGTCGAAGCGCGCGAACAGCTCCGCCGCCTTGCGCGTGTCGACGAGAATCATCTCCTCGGGCACGAGGACGAAGAAGAACGCGGTCTTGCGGCGGTCGGTCAGGATCGCCGACGAGGCGCTGATGCGGCTGCGGATATACTGCAGCTCGTTCAGGATCTGGTCTTCCTCGACCACTTTCTGGCGCCGCATCTTCGAGGCGACCGCGTCGTACTCGCGCATCTCCTCGCGCAGCTTGGTGATCTTACCGATCCACTCGTCGTAGACCTTCGCCATGCTGAGATAGTAGAGCGCGTGGCCGAGCGGCACCAGGTCGTAAATATAGTAGTCGTAGTCGCCCTGCACGACGATGTCGACCACGGCGTCGAAGATCGCGCTCTCCTCCATCGCTGGCTCGGCCGAGGCCGCGGCGATATAGTTCTCGATCTCCTCGGGCACCTGGTCGAAGCCGTACATGTCGAGGATCTTCTGGCGGATCTCGTCCTGGTACGCCTTGATGCGCTGATCCGCGTCGATCTCCTGGGCCCACAGGTTGTCCATGATCTGCACGGGGCCCTTGCCGAAGATGTCCTGCTCGAAGATGTCGGAGAGGCTGGCCTGGGGATCGACGGAAAAGACGAGTACCCGTTTGCCCTGCCGCGCGAGCCAGTAGGCCGTTGCCGCCGAGAAGGTCGTCTTGCCCAGCCCGCCCTTGCCGCCAAACATGATGTAGCGCCGCTCGGGCTGCTGCAGGAACACGTCTCGGAGAGTCATGACCGCTCCAGCTATTAGCTGTCAGCTATCAGCTTTCAGGAGTCGACGGTGGCCCGTCTGCTGATAGCTGACGGCTGACCGCTGACGGCTCGCCTCAGGCCATTGCGTCAGTCAGGTCCTTCTCGCGGAGCATGCGCCGCTTCCAGGTGGCGATCTGCGGCACCACGTGCGGGAGCAGGCGCAGCGAGTAGTACGGCGGCAGGATCGGCACGCCCAGCAGGTCCCCCATCGTGATGAGGATGAACAAGTGCTCCATGCTGGCCCGCGTGCGGATCGCGTAGCGGGTCATGTCGTGCGACGCCATCCCGTAGAAGATCTCTTTGAAGTTGTCGACTAGGCCAAACAACCCCGTGCGCTTCTCATCCGGCATCGCGCACCTCCTGCGTCGGCCGCGCGGGTGTGCCCGCTGGCCCTGAGCATAGCATACGCCGTGGCGGGGGCACGAGCGGGCAAATGGTCCCGTGGGCACGGGCGCCGGCCGCTGCCCGCCGGCCCGCCGATGTGGCACACTAGCCGCACCGGCGCCCGGCTGGCAAGGGGGAATGGTGGACCGACTCGACCAGATCGGTGGTATCCTGCTGTTCTTCGGGGCCGGGCTCTGGGTGGCCTGGCTGCTCGGCGGCACGCTGATCAATCGGCGGCGGGCCGCGGCGGTGAGCCGCTGGGCCTACGCCGAGGCGCGCCCCCTCGGCAAGAAGCTGTACGTGCGCTGGATCACGATGGCGGCGTTCGAGCTGACGGTGCCCGAGGCGCGCGCGCCGTTCCGGCAGCTCAGCTTCACCGGCTTTCTCCAGTCGCGCGAGATGCCGTTCGTGTGGCTTTGGAACCGCCTGCGACGGCGCGGCGACGTGCTAGTGGTACGCGCCGAGCTACGCCGACGCCCGCTGTGGGGGCTGGAGGTGTACCGCGCGCAGAGCCTCCTCGGGGGCGACGCCCGCCGCGCCGCCCTCGAGGCGGGCTGGACGCCTGCACCAGGCCCCGACGGCCTGTGGCGCGCGAACGGTGGCGGGGCGGCCGCCGAGCTGAGCGAGCGGCTGGTCGGCGCGCTCGGCCCGTGGGCAGCACATCTGGACCGCCTCGCCGTGCGCCGCGAGACGCCCCAGCTCGTCCTCGCGCTCGGGCTGAGCGGGGTGCGCCCGGGCGCCGCGCCGCCGCTGGGCGCCTGCCTCACCCGCCTGGCCCAGCTCGCCAGCGCCGGCTAACGTCCCCCGTGCTGTCCGCGCACCCGTCGCGGTCCGCGCGTTTGGCGGGCGCGCGGGGCTTTACGTATATTGTGGGGTTCTGAGGACGTCGTGGGGGCGCGGGACGATGACACGGAGCGTGGGGGCGCACCAGGAGCGGCGGATGACGAGCGACGCGAGCGGGCGGTACGGCCGTGGGGAGCGGGGTGGAGCGCGATCGCGCGGCCGGCTGCGCCGCGCGGTCGGGGCCCTGCTGCTGCTGGCCGCGCTGCTGGCGCCGCTGCCCGGCCCCGGCGCCGCCGGCAGCACCGCGGCGCTGGCGCAGCCGGCCGCGCGCGGGGTCGCGGACGACGAGCCGCCGCCGTTCGGCGCGCCGTCGCGGTCGCTCGAGCAGGCCGACGCCTGTGCCGGCGCCGCCAGCTGCACCGAGCGCACCGAAACCGACAGCGCCACGGGCCAGCCCGCGGACGCGCTCCAGGTCGCCGGCGGGCCGGCCCAGACAACCGACCCGACGGGAGCCGCCAGCGCGTCGGACCAGGCGACGGCGTCGGCCGGCGCCGAGACGGCGAATGCGGCGGCCGCGCCCGCGCCGGCCGCGGCCCCGTCGAGCCAGCCGGCCAGCGCCCCGGGCGCGACGAATACGCTGCAGCAGTGCCCCGCCGGGCCGGCGCTGCTCGACACGCTCCGCACCCGCTGGGATGCCGGCACGCTGGTCCTGAGCGTGCAGCAGAGCGCGCTCGCGTCGCTCGCCCCCGGCCCAGACGCGCTAAGGGCGCTGACGGCCAGGCTGCGCGACGGCGAGCCCCCGCGGACCGACGATGCGCTGGGCTGGCTGCTGACGCGGCGTGAGGCCCCACGCTACCCCGACAACCCCTTCGTCACGCTCACCCGCGACCAGAGCCACGGCGAGGCGGGCGACGCGAGCTACGAGGCGCTGTTGGCGGCGCGCGTCGCGGCGAGCGACGAGGCGCTGCAGCCGCCGGACGTGCTCCGCCTGGCGCTCGACGTGACGGGCGGCGACTACCCGCTCGCCACGCTGGTCGCGCACAACCTGCTCAAGGAGCTAGCCTTCGCCAGCCGCGACGGCGCCGACGCGCTGGTCGGCTGGAGCGCCGGCGACCGCGGCAGCGCCGACGCCGCGCGCGCCGCAAGCGACCCGCGCTATACCGTGCGGACCGCCGCCGAGGTGCCGGCGCTCGTCGGCAAGCTGGCCGCCCTTCGCCCCGCCGACGACCCGCGCGCCGACGACCGGCTGGGGCCCTGGTACCACCTGTTTGGGATGCTGTTCGTCGGCGCGCTCGTGGGCGGGCCGACGCCGTTCGGCCCCGAGGCCGATCTGCTCGCCGCCTGGTTCCAGCCCGACCCGGCCCCCGACGCGTACCAGGACCAGGTAACAGCCTGCGGCACGCGGCTCGCGGCCCTGGTGGCCGCGCTGGCGGCTCCGGCCGAGGCCGCCGCGCCCAGCGCCGCTGCCCCCGCCGCTCCGCCCAGCGCGCCGCCTGCCACCCGCGCGGCCGACCCCGCCGGCGCCCTCGCCGCGCCGTTCGCGGCGCCCGGCGCCGTCGCCGGGCCGACGAGCGGCGCGAGCGCGGCGCCGAGCCCGGCGGTCGGGCCGAGCAGCGCGGCCGCGCCCGCGGCCAATAGCCCTGCCGCGCCCGCGGCCAATACCGCGGCCGCCCCCGCGCCGCCGGCCGTGCTGAGCGCGCCGTTCGCCGCGCCCGTGATCGGTCCGCTCGCGGCCGCGCCGATCGCCTACTATCCGACGCCCTTCCCGGCGCAACCCGCGCCGGTGGTGCCGGCCCAGGCGCTGCCCCCCACGCCGGTCCCAGCCGCGGTGGTGTCGGCGCCGAGCATCACCGGCCTGGTCCGCAACGCGCAGAGCGGTCAGCCGCTCGCCGGGGCGACGGTGAGCGTGACCGGCACGGGCGCCGCGGCGACGACGGATGCCGGGGGCAATTACCAGCTCGCCGGCCTGACCCCCGGCGTCGTCCAGGTCAGCGTCACGGCCACCGGCTACATCGGCGACAGCGCGAGCGTCACTGTCCCGCCGACCGGTAGCGCCACGCAGAACTTCGCGCTGTCGCAGTCGCTGGCTGCCGGCCAGTTCCGCATCGTGCTCACCTGGGGGAGCACGCCGCGCGACCTCGACGCGGTGCTCTACCTGCCGGGCGGCGGCGCCACCAACAAGGTCGACGCCTACACGCGGAGCGCGGCCGGCGCGTCGCTCGACACCGACGCCAGGAACGGCGCCGGGCCCGAGACGATCACGATCACCCAGGCGAGTCCGGGCCAGTACACTTATGCGGTCCACCAGTACAGCAACGACGGTACGCTGGCCGCCAGTGGCGCCCACGTCCAAGTCCTGCGTGGCAGCAGCACCCTGCAATCGTTTGATGTGCCCTCGGGTGTGGGGCGCTGGTGGACGGTGTTCACCTTCGACGGCACGTCGGGCACCATCACGCCCGTAAACACCATGAGCAGTCAGCCGCCCTCGCGCTAGCACCTCGTCACGGTCAACTTGTTCGGTGTTGGCAACTGCCAACACCGAACAAGTTGACCGTAGACAAGCCGCTAGCGCGCCGCGTCGGGCCGCCAGACGGCGCCCGCGCCCCGGGCTATCATGCCGCGATGCGCCAGCCGAGCCGGGCCGGCGCCGCGGACGCGCGGAGAGAGCAGCATGAGCCCCGACACCAGTGCCCTGCGCGGCATCGACGTGCATACCCACATCCCCCGCCCGCCGGACATGGCGCCCAGCCCGCGCGCCGCGCAGATGGCGCAGTACTTCCGCAGCCCCGTCATGGGCATGACCGTCGAGCAGATGGTCGAGCTGTACCGTCGGCTGCGCCTGATGGCGGTCGTCTTCGACATCGACAACACGACGACCGAGAACAGCCGGGGGGTGGGCAACGACTACGTCGCCGCGGTCATGCGCCGCTTCCCCGACGTGCTCATCGGCTGGGCGACCGTCGATCCCTGGCTGGGCCGCGCGGCCGTGCGGGAGCTAGAGCGGGCGGTGACGGAGCTGGGACTGCGCGGGCTGAAGCTTCACCCGATCACCCAGGCCTTCTTCCCCGACGACCGGCGCTTCTACCCGCTGTGGGCGAAGGCCGAGGAGCTGGGCATCCCCGTCATCTTCCACACCGGCCACACCGGCGTGGGCGCGGGCGCGCCCGGCGGCACGGGGCTGCGCCTGAAATATGCCCACCCGATGCATCTCGACGACGTGGCGGCCGACTTCCCGAACCTGACGATCATCGGCGCCCACCCGTCCTGGCCCTGGCAGGACGACATGCTGTCGGTAGCCCTGCACAAGGCCAACGTCTACTTCGACCTGTCCGGCTGGTCGCCCAAATACTTCTCGCCGTCGCTCATCCAGTACGCGAACACGCTGCTCCAGAACAAGGTGCTCTTCGGCTCCGACTTCCCGGTCATCAGCCCCGAGCGCTGGCTGGCCGACTTCGCGGCCGCCCCCTTCCGCGACGAGGTGCGCCCCAAGATCCTGCTGGAGAACGCGCGCCGCGTCCTCGGCCTCGCCGCCAGCTAGCCTCGCCGGCAGTCTACGGCTGGTAGCGGCGCTGGGAGAGGAAAGTGACCAGCGCCGTGAGCTGGTCGGTGGTGACGTTGCCCCCGTAGGCCGGCATGTTGTTGCCGCCGTTGATGATCCGCAGCGTGAGTTGATCGGGGCTCAGTCGGTCGCCCACGTAGGTCAGGTCGGGGCCGCGCCGGCCGCCCGTGCCGGCGATACGGTGGCAGTCGATACAGCCCTTGTCCACGAACGTCTGCGCGCCCCGCGCTGCATCGCCGCTGAGCGAGTGCGTCACGTCGGCCGGCAGCGCCTGCGCCTGCGTGTCTGGCGACCAGGGCGCCGCGTAGCCCGCCA
The DNA here is from genome assembly GCA_035293805.1 of Chloroflexota bacterium. Taxonomy (GTDB): domain Bacteria; phylum Chloroflexota; class UBA6077; order UBA6077; family JAJPHF01; genus JAJPHF01. The sequence continues at coordinate 38,361 of DATGMD010000004.1, forward strand.
CGATCAGCACCCCAATCGTGAACACCACTAGCGCCACGCCGCCCACCGCCCATGGGCGCCGGCTCGGCGCGCGCTCGCCCGTGGCTCCCAGGAACGGCACCAGGAACAATACTACGCCGAGCAGCACCGGGAACCCGAGAATGATCAGGCTCTCCAGCGACGGCGGCGACAGCGCCAGCAGCGCGAACAGCCACAGGAAGTACCAATCGGGGTGCGGGTCGGCCTGGATGATCGTCGGGTCGGCCGGGCGGCCGAGCGCTGGGGCGCCGATGACGATCGCCAGCACCACCACGCACGCGCCAACCGCGAGCGCGAACACCACGTCCTTCCAGGCGGCGTCAGGCCAGAACGGCTCGCCGTGCTTCAGCAGCTCGTGGTAGCGCTGGCGGTAGGTGGCGGGATCGACGACCACGCCCGGCCGTGGCGGCTCCGAGATGCCGTGCCGCACGACCAGATAGAGGTGGACGCCGATCAGCGCGAAAATCAGCGCCGGCAGCAGGAAGACGTGCGTGGCGAAGAAGCGAGTCAGCGTCGCGCCGCCGATGGTCTGCCCCGCCACGGCGAGCTGCACCAGCCAGTGGCCCACGAGCGGCACGCGCTCGACCATGCTGGCCAGGACGGCTACTGTCCAATAGCCGTCCTGGTCCCAGCGCAGGAGCTGGCCCGTGAACGCCATCGCCAGCGTCAGGCCGAGCAGCAGCACGCCCGTCAGCCAGTTGAACTGGCGCGGCCACTTGTGGGCGCCGAACAGGAACACCTGGATGGCGTGGATGCCGATCAGGATCACCATCGCCGACGAGCCGAAATAGTGGATGCCGCGGATCATGTTGCCCAGCACGGCCCGCTGGCTGATGAACTGGATGGTGTCGTAGGCGCTGTTGGGCGCGGGCACGTAGGTGAAGGCCAGCGCCACGCCGGTGATCACCTGCACCAGGAACGCGACCAGGGTGGCGCTGCCGAAGACGTACCACCAGTTCACCCCGCGCGGGACGGGGTGCTGGATGATGGGCAGGATCGTCTCCGTGAAGCCGAGCTGCTCGTCGGCCCACCGCCAGACCCGCTTCCACATGCTTCCTGCCTCGCCTGCGGTGTCCCCCACCCCTTCCTACTTCCTTCCCGCTAGCCCGTGATCTGCAGGAAGAGCGGGCTCTGCACCTGCAGCTTCCCCTCCTGTACGCGCGCCGGGTAGTGAATCAGCGGTCGCGGCGGCGGGCCGCCGGCCACCGTGCCGTCGCTATAGTACACGCCGCCGTGGCAGGGACAGAGAAACAGGTTCGCGTCGGGCTTCCAGTCCACGGGGCAGCCCAGGTGCGTGCAGTTGACGGAGAAGACCGTGAACTCCTGCGCGCCGGTCCGCCGCACCCAGGCCGCCGTCTGCGCCGTCTGCCCGGCCCACGGCAGCGGCGACGGGTCGGCGACCGCGCGCAGCACCGTGCGACCCTGCGGGAAGCTGTCCACCGGGCCCACGTCGACCCACTCCCGACCCTCCGGATTCAGCAGCGGGTTGAGCAGGTAGGCGATCACGGGCACGCCGAGCACCAGCCCGGCCAGGCCGCTGAGCCCCAGGCTCACGTTGTTCAGAAAGCGTCGGCGCGTGATCTCGTCATTGGTCACGGAGTAGCTCCCCCAGCCAGCCCGCCAGGGCCAGCGCGAACACGACCACGCCCGCGACCGTGAAGGCGAGCGTGGTCACCAGGCCGAGCGCGATGAGCGTGATGCCGGCCGCCAGCGCGCAGGGCCATACCGTTGGCGCGGGCAGGTGCGCCGCGCCGGGCGCGGGGTGCAGCTCCCCGGCAGGAGCCTGCCCCGGCGTGCCCGGGGCAGAAGCGCCCGGGCGGCCGCTGGCAGCCGGACGCTCGTTCTGACGGGGCGGCTTGCGCGAGCGCGGGCTCATAGCAACGTCCACAAGTAGATGACGCTAAACACCACGACCCATACGCCATCCACGAAGTGCCAGTACAGCGCGACCGCCTCGAAGCCGCCGTGCCCGCGCGCCGTGAGCCGCCCCTTGACGCCCACCCCGGCGGCAATCAGCAGCGCCACCAGCCCGACCAGCACGTGCAGCCCGTGGAAGCCCGTCAGCGTGTAGAACGTCGTGCCGAACAGGTTGCGCGCGGGCGTCACGTTCTCGGCGACCAGGTGCCGGTACTCGTTGCCCTGGCCGAGCAAGAACGCCGCACCCAGCGCGATCGTCGCGAACAGCCAGAGCAGCGCGCCGCGGCGATCGTCGCGGCCCAGCCGCGCGCCCGCCCGCGTGATGGTGAAGCTGCTGGCGAGCAGCAGCACGGTGATGACCGCGGCGTACGGCACGTCGAGGACCTCGCGCGGGCTCGGGCCGCTCGTCGCGCGGCCGTGATAGACGACGTAGACGATGATCAAGGCGATGAAGAAGACGGCCTCCGACGTGATGAAGATGCCCACGCCCACCAGGTTCGTGTCCGCGCGCCGCCAATCAGGCATGGTCGGCTCTCCAGTCGGCCAGCTCGGGGTACTTGGCGTCCCACAGCGGCCGGCGGCTGCGGACCGGCGGCAGCGGCGCAGCGAAGTTCTCGGGCGGCGGCGGCGACGACGTGGCCCACTCCAGCGTGAAGCCGTCCCACGGGTCCGGACCGGCCACCGCGCCGTGGCGCAGGCTGACCAGGATGTTCCACACGAAGATCACCATCGCCACGCCGAGGATCGCCGCGCCGATCGTGGACGCCAGGTTCCACTCTGGCCACCCAGCATACGGTGGATAGGTGTAGATGCGGCGCGGCATGCCGAGCATGCCGAGCACGTGCTGCGAGAAGAAGGTCAGGTGGAAGCCGATGAGCGTGAGCCAGAAGTGCCACTTGCCGAGCCGTTCGTCCAGGAAGCGGCCGGTGATCTTCGGGAACCAGTAATACACGCCGGCGAAAATCGCCATCATGACGCCGCCAAACAGCGTGTAGTGGAAGTGCGCGACGAGGTAGTAGCTGTCCGAGATCTGCCAGTCCATCGGCACCACCGCGACGTGGACGCCGGTGATGCCGCCGATCACGAACGTGCCGAGAAAGCCCAGACAGAACAGCATCGCAGTGGTGAAGCGCAGCGCGCCGCCCCACATCGTGGCCAGCCAGTTGAAGATCTTGATGCCGGTCGGGATGGCGATGAGCATGCTCATCACGCCAAAAAACGTGTTGGCGAGCGGCCCGAGGCCGACGGTGAACATGTGGTGCGCCCACACCATCATGCTGAGCCCGGCGATGCCGATGCTGGCGGCGGCGACGAACGGGGCGCCGAACAGCGGCTTGCGGGAGAACACGGGGATCACCTCGGAGATGATGCCGAACGCGGGCAGCGCCAGCACGTACACCTCCGGGTGGCCGAACGCCCAGAACAGGTGCTGGTAAATGATCGGGTCGCCGCCCGCGGCCGCGTCGTAGAAGTGAGCACCCAGGGTGCGGTCGATGTACACCATCGCCGCCGCGGCGGTGAACGGCGGCACCGCCCAGATGAACAGGAGGCTCGCGATTACCGACATCCAGGCGAACATCGGCACGCGTCCTAGCGTCATGCCCGGCGCCCGCTGCGTGAGCACGGTGGCGGTGATGTTCACTCCCGTGGCGATCGTGCCAATCGCCGACACGGCCAGCGCCAGCAGCCAGAACTCGGTGCGGCCCGCGCCGGTGTACGGGGCCAAGGTCAGCGGCGCGTAGCCATACCAGCCGATGTCGGGCGCGGCCCCGGCGAGGAAGCTGAAGTACAGCAGCAGCCCCGAGAACAGCAGCAGCCAGTAGCTCATGGCGTTCAGCCGGGGAAACGCCATGTCGTGCGCGCCGATCATCAGCGGCACGAGGTAGTTCGCGAAGCCGAACAGGATCGGCATGCCGACCCAGAACAGCATTGTCATGCCGTGGACCGTCACCAGCTCGTTGTAGACGTCGGGCGCGAGCACCGTCGCGCCCGACGTGGCCAGCTGCAGGCGGATCAGCAGCGCCTCCAGCCCGCCGATGGCGAAGAACACCAGCCCCGTAATCAGGTACATGATGCCGATCTGCTTGTGATCGACGGTGGTCATCCAGGTGAGGAGCCAGCCGGGGCTGCTGGCGCGGGGCACGGGGCTGATGTATTCGCGCTCGGCGGTAGCCATGATTACCTCAGCTCGTCCAGGTAAGCGGTCAGCGCGGCCAGGTCGGTGTCGCTCAGGCGGAACGTCGGCATGAAGGCGCCCGGCTTGACCACCTGCGGGTTGTCCAGCCAGCGGCGCAGCTGCTCGGGCGTGTTCGGGATCACGCCCGAGGCAAGCGTCTGGCGGCTGGCGACGTGCGTCAGGTCGGGGCCGGCGGTGCCCGCGGCCGCGGTGCCCTTCACCGTGTGACAGTCGCCACAGGCGTTCGTCTGGAACACTTGCTGGCCCTGGCGTGCCGGGTCGCTCGTGGGGGCCGCGGCGGGCGCCGCCTCGCGCGCCAGCCACGCGTTGAACTGGTCCTGGGGCTCGGCGATCACGCGCAACAGCATGCCGGCGTGCTGGATGCCGCACAGCTCGCTGCACTGTCCCACGTAGACGTCGGGCGTGCTGGCCTGGAGCCACATCTCGTTCGTTTGGCCCGGCACCATGTCGGTCTTGCCGTTCAAGCGCGGGATCCACAGCGCGTGGATCACGTCGGCGGAGCGCAGCTGGACGCGCACGGGCACGCCGACGGGAATGTGCAGCTCGTTGGCGGTGACGACGCCCTGATCGGGGTACTCGAAGCCCCACCAGAAGCGGTTGCCGGTGGCGACGACCGTCAGCGCGTTCGGCTGGGCCGCCGCGGCGCCGAAGATGGTCGGCAGCTCCAGCACGGCGAGCACCGCCAGCACCACGACCGGCGCCAGCGTCCAGCCGATCTCCAGCCGCATGTTGCCCTGCACCTGCCGGGGGATCGCCGCGCCCGGCCGCGCCCGAAAGCGCCAGATGCAATAGGCGAGCAGGCCCCAGACGAGCAGCAGCACCGCCAGGGACATGAGGAGCACGATGTTGAACAGGTTGGAGATCGCGTGCGCCGGCGGCCCGGCGGGGTTCAGCGTGAAGCCCGGGTCCTGCGCGCGGGCCAGCCCCGCCGCGAGCGCGTCGGCCGCCAGCGCCAACAGCGGCGGGACCCAGCGCCGCCAGCTTCGCCAGCCGTGCTGCCGCGAGAAAATGCGGTTGGCCGCTTTCACGGTTGCCAGGCTCCGGCCGCGCTACGCTGGTACTCGAATCGTCAGGCCACCCGGTCGATGTCAAGCCTCTTAGCCATTCTATCCGCTCCGGTTCGGCTCGCGGTCGCACGCGCAGCCCGGCAGCCCCAGGCTGCTCACCGAACAGGTCGAGGGATTCCGAGGCGAGCCCTGCCCCAGTGTATATCCCCACGGGGCCATCTTGGGGTACGGCGCCCCGGCCGCCCCCCGGCAGGATACGTACCAGGTGCGGACCGAGTGAACACGTGTGGCCGCAAGCGCCAGTGCCCCGATAAGGGGGAACAGTGTACCATCGTAGCGGTCCGCCGGGGCCGTCGGCCCGCCTCCATGCCGCCCGGGCGCGACTCGCGACGACGGCTCGAGCGAGCTAGACGCTACCCGCGCTCACCAGATCTCGCGGAGGTCGAGGACGAAGCCGGGGAGGACCGGATCGCCCGCCAGCCGCTCCGGCTGATCGAGCCGGTCGACGGACGCCTCGGGGCGGTAGACGTACACCTGACGGGCCTCGGGATCGAGCAGCCAGCCCAGCCGCGCGCCGTTCGCCACGTACTCCACCATCTTGGCTTGCAGCACCTCCAGCCGGTCGGACGGCGAGCGTAGCTCCAGCACGAAGTCCGGGCACAGCGGCAGGAAGCGCTGCCAATCTCCTGCCGAGAGCGGCGCCAGGCGGCTATTCCACACCCAGCTCGCGTCCGGGGAGCGCACCGCGCCGTTCGGCAGGCGAAAGCCGGTGGACGAGCTAAACACCTGCCCCGTCCCGTCGCGCTCAGCCCAGATGCCGAGCCGCATGATGATGCGAGCCTCGCCCCGGCCGCTGCTACCTGCTACGGGGGTCATGACGCTCCAATCTCCCTCGGCGGTCCGTTCGATGCGCAGATCGCGGTTGAGCTGGCACAGCGCGAAGAACTGCTCCTCGGTGAGGTCGAGCGCGGGCCGAACGTGCAGGATGAGCGGCCACGGGTAGGTGTCGGGAGGCGCTTTCGACTTGCGGATGGTCGTACTCATGATGTGCTCCCTTCGCCCCGGTGGGCCGCCAGCATCGCCTCGTCGCGGCATCATTATCGCGCAGGGGCTCGGCGCCTGCGGCCACGCCGGGCCCGCGGCGGCGTGCGGTGAGCTGGATCATGGTGTCGCTGACCGCGTGGGCGGGCAGGCGGCGGCGGTGCTATGCTGAGGGTTGCCTGATCGGGGATCAGCCGAGGCGGCCCCGCGGGGCCGCGCGGCGAGCACGGAGGGAGCAGCATGGCGCGCATGCGGGTGATCGACGCCGATGGACACATCTTCGAGGACAGCGCGGCCATCGCGCGGCGCCTGCCGGCGCCCTGGGAGCCCGCGCGACTGAGCGCCCCCGACCGCATCACCGCGCCGCTCGACCACCTGCACAACGACAACGGCCGCATCCCCCCGGGCGCCTTCAACCGCGCCGTCGGCCCCCAGCAGTGGGTCGAGTTCATGGACGCCGTCGGCATCGAGGCCGCCGTGCTCTACCCAACCGCCATGCTGGCCTTCGGCCGGCTGCCCTACCCCGACTACGCCATCGTCACCAGCCACGCCTACAACGACTGGTTGGCCGAGACCTACCTCGCCTTCAGCCCACGCTTCCGCGGCATGGGGCTCGTGCCGCTCCAGGAGCCGGAGGCCGCGGCCGCCGAGCTGCGCCGCTGCGTGACCGAGCTGGGCATGTGCGGCGCCATGCTGCCGGTCGATCTGGTGACGGGCAGCCTGGGTGCCAAGCACTACTACCCGCTCTACCAGGAGGCCGACCGCCTGGGCTGCTGCCTGGCCGTCCACGGCGGCTGCCACGCCGGGCTGGGCATGGACGACTTCCACAGCTTCGCGCCAGTCCACGCGCTCGGTCACCCGATCACGCTGCTCACTGCGCTCGCGGCCGTCGTCTTCGACGGTATCCTGGACAGGTTCCCGCGCGTGCGCTGGGGCTTTTTGGAGGGCGGCGTCGCCTGGCTGCTCCTGGCGCTGGAGCGCTTCCAGGGCTCCTACGAGGCGTTCACGCCGCACAACGTGCGCGGCGAGCTGCTCACGCTGCCGCCCGGCGAGCGCTTGCGCGATTACCTGCGCCGCCAGCTCCGCGACGGCCGCGTGTTCGTGGGCTGCGAGGGCGACGAGCCGGCCCTCGCCGCCGTCGTGAAGGAAGTCGGCGCCAACTGCCTGCTGTTCTCGTCAGACTTCCCGCACGAGGTGAACAACGACCTCTGCCGCGAGGAGATCGACGAGCTGCTCGCGCATCCCGACCTGACCGACGCCGCGAAGGCCGGCATCCTACACGCCAACGCCGAGCGCTTCTACCGGCTGGCGCCGGTCGGGAGCGCCGCCCCCGCGCCGACCGCGGGATAGCGGCGGAGCCGGCGCGATGCGCGAGAGGTGGCCATGCGGCTGACCCTCCGCTGGGCGGGTCTGGCCCTCGCGCCGCTCCTCCCGCGCCTGCGGCCCTCGGCCGCGGCCCGCCGCCCGGGCCGCGTGGTCCGGCTCGAGGGCATCATCTTCCAGAGCGATGCGCGCAGCACGATCGGCGCCTGGTTCATCCGGCCGTTCGAGGAGCTTGACCGCCGCGTCGCGGGCATCGCGCGCAATCGGCCGGACGCGCCCCAGCCCCCCATCCACGCGGGCATCCGGGTGGCCATTGAGGTGGACGGCCGCGAGCAGCAGTACGTCGCCGAACAGCTCGTGGGGCCGCTGTACGAGGACCTCCACGACGGCCTGCACTGGACGCCGCTCGCCGAGTTCCGCGCGCGCAACCGCGGCGGCTGGAGCGTTACCGTCCCCGCCACGGCGTTTCGCGGCGTCACGGACGCCGTCGTGGCGGAGACCGTCGCGCGGCTGAACCGCATCGAAGGGCACCGCTTCCTGGGCGAGGACTGCGTGGCCTTTGTCGAGCGCGCCTTCGGGGGCCGGCGCCTGTTCGCCGACAGCCCGACGCTCCGCGCGCTGGGCCTGCACGTGCGGGTGGCCGATCCGGCGCTGCCAATGCTCCGGCGCGACGCCCCGCTCGATCCCCGTGCGGCGCGGCTGCTGCGCGTCGAAACGCTACAGCACCTCCCCGACCCGGAGGGCGCGTCCGCGCCCACGAGCGCGAGCTGGCGCGTCCACGTCGCCGCGCTCGCCCTCCTGGCCGTGGTCGGCGCCATCGGCCTGGGCCGGCGGCTGGCCCGGCGGCGCTAGCCCCGCCCGCGCCGCCGGCCGCGACCAAACCGCTGACCCGTCCTGGTGTGGCGGCGTCTCACGACACCGGCGCCGTTGTTCCTGTACTCCCTCTCCCCCTGGGAGAGGGTCGGGGTGAGGGCGGTCGTCCTCTCCCTCTCCCCCTGGGAGAGGGTCGGGGTGAGGGCGCGCCCCGGTACCCCAACCGCCGGGCCGGCTCGCGTATGATCCGATACCACCGCCACGCCAATCCGCTTAGGTGTCGCGCACCCCCGGGGCGAACAGCGAGTCGACGGCCGGCGGCTGGCGGATCAGCCCCTCGTCGAGTAGCTCGTCGATCACCGCCTGCACCATGCCGCGGTTCGTCGCCAGGCCAGGCGGGAAGGGGTCGGCCCCGAACTCGGCCGCCGCGTCGGCGAAGGTCAGCTCGGGAAACAGGAAGTACGCCTCGGCGGCCTGGCGCGCGCGCTCGTAGGCGACCTGCTTCGAGCGCTCGAACGTATCGTAGAGCTTCCTCGGCAGCGCGGGATCGTGCTCTAGCAGGCGCTCTTGCATCAGCAGGATGTGGTTGACGGGCGTCATCCCCGTCTTGGCGTAGAAGTCGCGGAAGGTCTGCCGGCCGATCTCCAGCGGCAGCAGGCGCACGTTCGGCCCCGCCGTGACCGCCGCGGCGTGCGAGTCGCCGTAGGCGCCGTCGATCTCCCCGCGCTGGAGCAGGTCGTTCAGGCTCTCGCCCGCCTGCAGCCGCCGCAGCTCGATGCCGGGCGCCAGGTTGTCCGTCGTCCCCTCGCCGTGCGTGTGCTCCGCCGTGCGGCCGTTCACCCACGCGATGTCCTGCGGCCGGATGCCGTACAGCTCGCGCAGCACGATGCGCATCCACACGCCAGCGGTCATCTGGTAGTCGGGGATGCCGATCCGCTTGCCCCCAAGGTCGGCGAAGGTGCGGATGCCCGAGTCGGCGTGGACGTAGAACTCCAGCCACATCGCCGCTTTGAGCAGAAAGGTGGGGATGGCGAGCCAGCGGAGGTGCGTGCGCTCGCCCTGGGCGATCTTGTCCTTCGTGATGAGGTAGTTCGAGATGGAGAACTCGAACACGTCGCAGGCGTTCTCCTGCAGGTGCCACTGGTGAAGCTGCGCCGCGTGGCCGACGTGCCAGTCCATCTCGTAGCCGTCCAGCGGCACCGTGCCGTCGACGAGCGGCTGGATGCGGGGGTTCTGGTGGAACGCGAGCTTGAGCTGCATGGTGTCCTCACTCGAGCTGCGCGCGCAGCTCGACGAGCGCCTCGGCGGCGGTGAGCAGGCGCGCAAACCACTGCGCCCAGGTGCTGAACACGACCCGCTCGACGTCGGCCTCGGCCACCCGGCCCCAGCCGCGGTCAGGAATCGGGCGCACGGCGCAGCAGTCGCGCAGCGCCGCCACATAGTAGCCCCGGTTGGACGCCTCGCGCACGGTCGTGTCGCAGCCGTACTGCAAGGTCGTGCCCGACACCATCACGATGTCGCGGCCGCGCTCGCGCAGGTAGGCGTCGACCGGCGTGTCCTGCCAGAGCCCGGAGATCGGCCACAGGCCGTTCGCCACGAACGGCTTCTCGAACACGAGATCGCCCGGCCCGGCGCCCAGCGCGTCCGCCGCGCGCCAGAGCGACGCGGCCAGCCGCTCGTCGCCGGGCCGCTGGATGCGCGTCTGGCCCTCGGGGATGAGCGCGAACACGGTGGGGATGGCGTGGGCGCGGCAAAACGCCAGCAGTGGCCCCAGCCGCTCGACGGCGGCGGCCGCGGCGGGCGCGTAGGCCGGCGAGTCCGGCTCGACCATGCGCTGCTGCAGGTCGTTCACCAGCAGCGCGCAGCGCCCAGGCTCCAGGCGAAAATCGGGTACGGGCATGGTTCCACTCCTGGGCCGCGCTGGCTATCTGCCATTGCCAAGCGTGCCCGGCCCCCGCCATTGGGCGGCGACGCGCCGTCCCGACGTATCAGACTGGCGTCTGCACCGCGCGGTCGGGAAGCATGCTCGGCTGGCACGGGCGCCGGGCTGCCGTCAAGCGTGTCCGACCGCCGACGCCGGCCGGCGCGGTGGCAGGGGCGCCGCCATTGTAGCAGTGCGGCCGTGGCAGCACCATCCCTGGTGGCGGGCTTGGTCAGAAGTCGAAACCTAGCTCCTGGGAAAATCCGGCGGCACCGGCGCGGGTGAGGAGCACCGTGCGCTCGCCCGGCTGGCGCACCAGCCAGCCCCGCTCCACCAAGCGGTCCAGCAGCGCCGCGCCCAAGGCGCCCGCGAGGTGAGGCCGCCGCTCGGTCCAGTCGAGGCAGCGGCGGGCGAACGACCGCCGCGCGCGGCGCGCTGCCGCCACGTCGACGCCAAAGGCGGTGAGCCAGGCGCCGCCCCGCTCCGTGGCCAGGTGCTCGATGCCCGCTTCTTGCACGATCTCCCGCTCGAGCAAGGCATCGCGAATGGCGACGGCGAGTTTCCCCGCGAGATGATCGTAGCAGGTGCGGGCGAAGCGGAGGCCTTCCGGTAGCGAGTGGCAGGGCGGCACGGCGCGCTCCGGCGACGCGCTGAGCCCGCCCAGCTCTTCCAGCACGCGGGCGACCTCGACGCCCGCCAGACGGTAGTAGCGGTGGCGACCCTGCACCTCGACGGCGAGCAGGCCGCCTTCCACGAGCTTGGCAAGATGGACGCTGGCCGTGGGTGGCGTGATGTGCGCCCGCACGGCCAGTTCCGTCGAGGTCAGGGCGTGGCCGCCCAACAGCTCCGCGAGCATGGCGGCCCGGGTCCGCTCGCCGATCAGGCCGGCGGTGGTGGCGATGGTTTCCGTACTCATGGACTCATGATACGGCGGGTGAAACCGTGTCACTTCGCCCGGCAGCGAAGTGTCCGCAGCCGGGCCGCGCTCACACTCCTGTAGACAGGCCGGCGCGACCACCGGCCCGGCCAGTGGCCGGGCCGGTGGTCGCGCCCAACGGCCATCAACGGAGGTGGAGCGATGACGACGGGAGAGCAGCGCGAGATGCAGGCGTTCGCCGAGGCGATCGCCGCCTGCCCGCCTGATGGGCTGACCGGCTGCCGCGAATGGACGGTCCACGACGTAGCGGCCCACCTCGCGGGCAACGCGGCGGAGATCGCGCGCACTGTCGAGGCCTACGCGGCCCGGCGTCCGGTGCCCGAGACGCGCGGCTTCGACGAGCGGGAGGCGCCGTTCCGCGCGCTGGAGCACCGCGCGCTCCTGTCCCGGATCGTGAGCGAGACGGAGCGGATGGACGACCTGCTCGCCCAGGTGCTGGCGCGGGAGCCGGAGGCGACCGTCCCCTGGACGGGGCGGATCATGCGCGTGGCGAGCTTCGGCACCCACATGCGCAACGAGTTCGCTCTGCACCGCTGGGACCTGGTAGGCGACGACGAGGTTAGCCGCCCCCTGCTCGCGCAGCCGGAGCTGACCGAGCATTCCGTCAAGGTGCTGGGACATATTCTGCCCCGACGCGGTATGGACGCGGCGGGCGCGCCGCCGGACGGGTTCGCCGTCTGCTTGCAGAGCCCCGAGGCGCCGGACGTGCTCCTCGCGATGCAGGAAGGCCAAGCCAGGTTGGCGCTAACCGGCGGTCACGAGCGCGGCCCCGTGCTGCGCGGCGACGCTGCCGCCCGGCTCTTGTTCATGTGGGGACGGCGGCCCGCCGATGGCACCCGGCTGCGCGCGGAGATGGCCGACGCCGATTTTGCCTGGCTCGCTCGCCTCTGCGCGGGCTACTAAGCCGGTTCACCGGGGCTGTTCGGGCCAATCTCCGACCGCAATTCTGGTCATGGCGTAGTTGGTTACGGAAGGTACCCGCGCTGGCGCCAGTAGCGCTCGGCGGCGGGGTGGAGCGGCACGTCGAGCGGATTCGCGGGCCGGTCCTGGCACATCGTGTCCAGCGGCAGCGGGCCCTGCCCCTGCCAGGGGATGCGGTCGCGCCGCTCGTCGAGCGCGTCGCAGAACGCCGTCACGAAGGCGTCGGGCGCGTCGGCGCGGCAGAACACGGGCCAGCCGCTGAAGTCGGGCATCGGCAGGTCGGCCGGCAGCTTGGGGTACCTGGCCCGCGGCATGACGCTGAAGCGCCAGCCCATGTCCTCGAGCTGGCGGCGAATCGGCTCGTCCACGGTCAGCAAGCGCATGCCCAGGTCGAGCGCCGGGTTGACCCAGACGCCCACCGCCTCGTCGAAGATGGCGTCGACCTCGCCGCGCGCCACCGCGCCGATGCGGCCGTCCACGTTCGGCAGCCCGGGATCGTACCTCACCTCACCCCCCCACGCCCGCAGGTCGTCCAACGAGAAGCCGGCGGCTTGCAGCACGAGGTCGAGCATGAAGTGCACCGAGTGGTCGGGCTGGCCGCGCAGCGACACGCGCAGCGGGTACCGCCGCTCGCGGACCTCGGCGAGCGACGTGAGGCCCGTCTGCGCCGTCACGCCGAAGGCGAACTGGTCGTAGGAGGGGATGTTCGTGATGACGCGCACCGGCTGCGGCTCCTTGTAGGGGCCGGTGCCGCGGTAGGCGAGGGTGAGCGGCTCGGCGGGGTTCACGATAGCCACGTCGGCCTCGCCGCGCACCACGGCGTCGACGCCGTTGGGCGTGTCGCTGGCGAACAGCGTGTAGGCCCAATCGGCGGCGCCCTGCTGGCGGAGCTGGACGGTCGTCTGTTTCTCCTCCCAGTCGCGGCGGCTGACCAGCTCCGACGCGACCTCCAGCATCAGCTTGGAGCGCGTGGTGACGGGCTCGGCGCGCAGGCGCCGCCCCTTCGCGTCGAATCCGGGCTCTGCTTCCATTCGAGGGCTCCTTTCATGGCGCGACCAGGCCGAGGGTGCGCTGGACTTCGAGCAGCAAGTCGCCGGCCACCATGTCGGCGACAGGGCGGTCCCAGGTGAGCGTCGGGTCTTTCTCGCGCTCGATCTCCACGCCGCGCCGGAGCGTCGCCTCGCTGAACGAGCCGTCGGCGCTGAAGCTGTCGATCGCCTCGTCATAGGCGGCCAGCGCGACGTCGGGCGACAGGTCCAGCCACGCCGCGGCGACGCGCGCCGCCCCCGCGCGGTCGGCGTGCAGGTAGCGCAGCGCCTCCAGGTAGCCGGCGGCGAACGCCGCCACGCCGGCGGGGTCGTTCGCCACGCGCTCGGCTGTGGTCGCGGTCGCGGTGAGCGCCAGGTCGGGCAGCAGCGCCGCCGCGCGCCCCACGACGTGGTAGCCGCGCCGCTCCAGCTCGGTGGACTGCGGCGGCTGCAAGCCGATGGCGTCGAGCTGGCCCGCTTCCAGCGCGGCCACGCCGCCCTGCCCCGCCGGATAGAGGTTCGCGTCGCGGTCGGGGTCCAGTCCGTTGGCGCGCAGGATCGTGCGGACGATGAAGTCCTCGACCCCGCCGGGCGAGCTAGTGCCGATATTCTTGCCCCGCAGGTCGGCGAGCGTCGGGTACTCGGGGCGCGCGATCAGCACGTGCATCGGCCGGTCGACGAGCGCTGCGACGAAGCGGACGGGGATGCCGTGCATGTTCGAGTTGATGACGCGGCTGAAGCTGGCAAGGTAGTCGAACTGGCCCGCCAGCAGGCCCGCGAGCCCGGCGTTCGCGTCGATCCGGTGGAGCGTGGCGTCGAGCCCGTGGCGCGCGAAGAAGCCCTCCGTGACGGCGATGCGCAGCGGCAGGAACTGCAGGCCCTCGGACGTGATCGAGATGTGGATCGGGCGCGGCGCCACGGCGAACGGCGGTGCCGGCTCGGGCCGGCTCGACGGCGCCGCCGCCGGCCCAGCCGCCCCGGCGGCCCTGGCCGCGGTCGCCGTGAGCGCAGCGCCTGCGGGGGCAGCGGTCGGCGCGGCGGCGCAGGCGGCGCTCCACACGGCTACGAGGAGGACGAGGCCCGCGCGTACCATGGCGCCATCCCATGCCGACGATTCGCCGTGCTCGGGGCGCCGCCATTGTAGCGCAGCGCGCCGGTCGCCGCCCAACCGCGGCGTGTTGCCGGCAGCTCCTGAGCGCCTCTCGGCCAGTCTCTAGGCAGACCGCCTGCGCTCCTACGCCTCCGGCAGGGTCGGGCTGTACAGCTCCAGGCGGTTGCCAGACGGGTCGAGGATGTAGAGCGACCGGCCGACGAAGACGCCGCGCCGCCGGATCTCCACGTCGCCCTGAAGCTCGTTCAGCGCCTCCTCCGGCACCACCGTCACGCCCCACTCGCGCATGTGCTGCGCCGCCCGGTCGAAGTCCTCGTCGCTGAGGCGGAGGGCGATGTGCGTGCGGTCCTCGCGCTGCCGGCGGACCTTGAGCCCCTCGGGCTGCAAGGTGAGCAGCAGGTCCATGTCGCCGAAGCGCACGCAGTGGAAGTGGTCGCCGACGGGGCCGCGGTCCTCCATGCCGAGGATCTCCGTGTAGAAGCGCCGCGACTCCTCCAGGTCGTTCACCCGGATCGCCCAGTGTGCGAGCCCGGTGATCTTGACGCCACGCTGCTCGCTCATGCTTGTTCTCCTCGCGGTGTTCCATTCATCCAAGGAACGCTAGCTGCCGGCGGCAGCCGGCGTGGCGGCGCCGAGGCCGAAGAGGGCCTGGGCGTTGCGGTACAGGAGCTTCTCCTTCGTCTCGCGCGACAGGCGCGGGTGGTCGCGCAGCGCCTCCAGGCTCGCCGGGAACTCGTTGTCCCAGTGGGGAATGTCGGTGGCGTACAGGAAGTGGTCGGCGCCGACGTAGTCCACGGCCTCGGGCAGCAGCCCCTCGCCCGACTCGATGCTGACGTAGATGGGCACCTGGCGGAACAGCGCGCTCGGCCTCTGCGTCAGGTGCGGCATCTCCTCGGCGCCGCGCTTCTCCCAGTGCTCGTCGAGCCGGTCCAGGTAGTACGGCAGCCAGGTCGCGCCGTTCTCCAGGAAGGCCAGCCGCAGGTTGGGGAAGCGGACGGGCACGCCCTGGCAGAGCATGCTGGTAAATTGCAGCAAGATGCCCACGGTGAAGCCGTAGGCGTGGACCTCGGCGAAGGTGGCGAGCCGGTCGCCGCCGATGTCGGTCGACGGGCTGCGGCTGCCGTGGATGCACAGCGGCACGTTCAGCCGCTGCGCCTCGGCCCAGATCGGGTCGTAGCGCGGGTCGCCCAGGCCCGGCGCCGGGTGCAGCGCCGACAGCTCGAAGCTGATCAGCCCCAGCTCGGTCACGGCGTGGCGCAGCTCGGCGGCCGCGCGCTCCGGGTCTTGCAGCGGCAGCACGCCCACCGGCCGCAGGCGCGGCGACACGCTGGCGTACTCGCGCGCCACGCAGGTGTTGTAGGCGCGGGCCACGGCCACGGCGAAGTCCTTCTCGCGCAGCCGCGACAGGGTGGCGGCGCGGGTGGGGAACAGCACGGCCGTCTCGATGCCGTGCTCGTCCATCAGCCGCAGCCAGGCCGCGGCTTCCTCCGCCGGGCTCATCTGCTGGAACGCGGCCTGCTGGGTGATCTTGCCGAACAGGTACATGTCCCAGGGCTGGTCGGCCGACGGGAACAGGCCGCCGGCGCGTCGGTCCCACGGGCTGGCGAGGTAGCGGAGCACGTCGCTCTCGCGCTCGACCAGGTGGCCGTCGGCGTCGATGACGGGCAGATCGTGGGCCATGGCGCACCTCCTCGTCCTGGTGTGCCCATTCTGCCACAAGCCGGCGGCGCGTGCAGCAGGGTAGCCGGCGGGCCGCGCGGTGTATACTCATCGCGGCCCGAGCGCCGCCGCGCTCGCCGGCGGCGTGGCCGGCCCACGCGGCCGCAGGCCCCCCGCTCGCTCGCGTCGCCACCCCGGTTGCCGCTGGCCCGGCCTCCCGAAGCTGACGAGCGGGCGTCGCGGCGGACGGCACGCTTCGATACCTTCGGCGACCTCGCGGAGAACGAGTGGCCACAGAGACGAGCGCGATGCCCAGCGCGCCGCCCCCCTCGGCGCCGGGCGCTCCGCCAGTCGGCGCGCCGGGCGGGCTGCGCTTCGCCGCTCTCCAACACCGCGACTTCCGCGTCTACTTCGTCGGCACCCTGCTCTCGATGATGGGCGACAACATCGAGCACGTGCTCAGCTACTGGGTGCTGTTCGAGCTGTTCCACTCCTCGGCCCTGGCCGGCTTCGCGGTCGTGAGTCACTGGCTGCCGTCGCTGCTGTTCTCCGTCCAGAGCGGCGCGCTGGCCGGCCGCGCGGACTGCCGCAAGCTCATCCAGGCCGCCCAGCTGATCTTCCTCAGCGTCTCGCTGTGCTGGGGCGTGCTCATCTACACCAATAACCTGCAGCTCTGGGAGGCGCTCATCCTGCTCATGCTGCACGGGATCGCGGTGGTGCTGTGGGGGCCCGCCAGCCAGCTCATCCTGCACGACATGGTGGGGCGGCGGCACCTCCAGAGCGCCGTGCGCCTCGAGGCGACGGCGCGCCAGCTGGGCCTCCTGTTCGGCCCGGGCGTCGGTGGGGCCATGCTCGTGCTGCTCGGCCCCGGCATCGGGCTGTTCTGCAACGCGCTGATGTACCTGCCGCTGACCCTCTGGCTGCTGCGCGTGCCGTACACGGGGCACCGCGATGCCGACGCCGCCCGCGCCCGCCGGCCGAGCGTGGGGCTGGGCGACGCCTGGCGCGTCCTGCAAGCCATCTCGCGCGACCGCCCGCTGGTGGCGATGATCTCGCTTACGGGGCTCAGCTCGGTGCTGGTGGGCAACTCGTTCGGGGCGCTGATGCCAGGCTTTGCCCAGGATCTTGGCGCCGACCAGGCCGGCGCGGCGTACAGTGTGCTCCTGGGCGCCAACGCCGCCGGGGCGGTCGTCGGCGGCGTTCTGCTCGAGAGCCTCGGCTGGCTGCAAGCGCGGGCGCGCACGGCGATCCTCTGCGCCGCCCTCTGGTGCCTGGCCATCGCCGGCTTCGCGCTGACGAGCAGCTATCCGGTGGCGCTGGCGCTGCTGTTCCTCGCGGGCATCCTGAACCTGGCCTTCAGCGCCATCGCCCAGACGCTGGCCCAACTGCTGCCGCCCGCCGAGGAGCGGGGGCGCGTCGTGGGCCTGTTCAGCATGGCGCAGAGCGGCCTGAAAGTGGGCAGCGGCTTCACGGTGGGCATGCTGGGCAGCGCGATCGGGTTCCACGTCTCGCTGGCGCTGAGCGCGCTGGTGCTCCTCCTGCTGCTCGCGCGGCTCTGGCAGTACCTCGGGCGCTCGACGAGCGAGCAGGCCCGCCTCGCGGCATAATGTAAAGAGAGCGGCCCGAGCGGGCGCCCGCCGCCCCCCACGCCGAGGGAGATGGCTGGCCCCGCCGGTCCCCGCCCGGGGCTGTGAGAGTCGGGGCGAGGTAGGAGCGATGAGCACGCGGCGGAAGCCGACGCTGAACGAGCGCGACGCCTTCATGCTGAAGCTGATCGCCTTTCGTGCCGAGCTGCCGCCCCGCCAGCAGCGGATGCTGGATGCGATGGCGCTCGCCGCCTTCTGCGAGGAGCCGGACACCGAGCGCGTCCACGCCCTGCTCGGCCACCCTCACCTGCCCCACGCGCGCGACGATACACCCTGGATGAATCTCCTCAGTGGCGAGTACTGAGCACGGCCTGGCGGGCCCCGAGACGATGGCCTGGCGCATCAACGGCGAGATCGCCGGGCTGCTGGGCTGGGGCCGCGCGATCCTGCTGCAAGTCGCGCACCCGCTGGTCGCCGCGGGCGTGTCCGAGCACAGCCAGTTCGCCCACGACGCGCTCGGCCGCGCGCGGCGCCTGCGCCGCACGCTCGGCGCGATGCTGACGCTGACCTTCGGCAGCTACGACGAGGCCGTGGCCGTCGCGCGCCACATCGACGGCATCCACGGCCGTATCCGCGGCACGCTCGCTGCGCCGACGGGCACGCTGGCCGCCGGCACCCCCTACTTCGCCCGCGACCCCGACCTGCTCCGCTGGGTCCACGCCACTTACGTCGATTCGGCGCTGCGGACGTACCTGCTCTACGTCGGGCCGCTGTCGCGCGCCGAGCAGGACCGCTACTGCGCCGAGACGACGGCCATCGAGCCGCTGCTGAACATTCCCGCGGGCTACTTGCCCCGCGACGTGGCCAGCCTGACCGCGTACCTGGACGCCATGCTGGCGAGCGGCCAGATCGCCGTGGGCGAGCCGGCGCGGCGCATCGCCCGCGAGCTGCTCGCGCCGCTCGGCCCGCCCGTCCTGCGCCCCCTGGAGGCCTTGCTCCAGCTCCCCATCGCCGGGCTGCTGCCGCCCGCCCTGCGCGCGGCCTACGGCCTCCCCTGGAGCCGCCGCCACGCGCGGGCGCTCCGCGCCTCCGCCGCCCTCACCCGTCGCCTGCGCCCCTACCTGCCCGCCGCTCTCTGCCGCTGGCCGCAAGCCCGCGCCGCCGAGCGCCGCGTGCGCGCGCTCCGCGCCGCTGAGTCATCCGAATCGCTGGGGGCGGCGCGGTAGTGATCAGCCGAGGTGCTGAGGCGCTCGCTGCCTGCGCGCTTCCCGAGCGCTGCGGCGCTTGTCGCGTACCAGCTTGCCAGGCGCTTCGCCACCTCGTTTGAGGCGCGGCGCTCCTCCCCGCGCGGCGCTCCTCGCCGACGCCGACGCGCGGCTAGCGTAGATTCCAAAGTTGCAACTCAAGCCACAAGTCGGACCACGCGGCGCGTCCAGGGTAAGCACCAGCGCTGGGCGAGTGCGGCGGAGCGGGCGCAAGGAAATCGCACGGCGGTGGAGCACCAAGGTGCCGAGGCCTAGAACCTGGATGGCGCGGCAAGCGGTCGGCTCGTGGATGAGAATCAGTCGGGTGTCAGCGGTGTGCAGCTACGGCCGATGGCGAGATTGCGGGCGAGCAAGCGGAAGGCGACCGCGACCGCCTTAGGATGAACCCGAGTGCTGACCAGATGATCCAGATCATAGCCATTGACCAGTTCGTCGATCGTCTGCTCGACCCGCCAGCGCTGACGGTACAGGGCGGCCAGGTGCTGGGGGCCGAGCCCTTGGATGTTGGTCACGTAGACCCAAGCGCCGCGGCCGTCGGCGCCCGAGCAGCCCTTCTCCGTCCGGTCCCGCCGGCCGCGCCCTCAGTAAGGCAAGTGGTGCGCGTCCAGCGCGGCCCAGATGCACGCAGGGCGCCGCGCCGGTTCGGCCCGGTAGGCGGCTTCGACGGCCCGCCGCACCGTCTGGGCGGGAAAATGGGCGAGACTGCGCCGCAGCGTTTCGGCCGTGGGCAACTCGGGCAAGCCCAGCAGGGTCGCCAGCAGTGGCTCTTCCAGGTGGGCGAGGTGGTAGGGGCGTCCACTGCCGTGCCAGGCGAGGACCAGCCACACCAGACTCAGCACCACCGTAGACAGGCTCCGTTCCGGGCGCCGGAGCCACTGCGCCAGGCCCAGAGCGCGAGTGTACGCCAACAGCTCAGCGAGCGGCACGACGTCGGTCGCCTGCGCGGGGACCAGCCCGCACGCTACACTGGTCATGACGATCGGGCATCCTTGAGTGTGGTGAGAGAACCCGAGGATACCCGATCTTCTTTGCGTCTGCAACCCAAGCGGTGGAATCTATGCCTAGCCGCCGGGCAGCGTGCCCGGCGGCTAGTGGTGGTGTGCTCGACAATGGGTTAGGAGAATGGCCCCTGCGGGAACGCGTCGCCGGGCGCCGCTGGGTTGTCGACCTTGGTCACCCGTGCATCCAGCTCCATCTCCCCGATGCGACCCGGGTCGCTCAGAACGGCCGCCCGCTCGTCGGGCGTCAGGT
This sequence comes from Chloroflexota bacterium, assembly GCA_035293805.1. GTDB lineage: Bacteria > Chloroflexota > UBA6077 > UBA6077 > JAJPHF01 > JAJPHF01. Next base: position 58,356 of record DATGMD010000004.1, read on the forward strand.
CGTAGCCCGCCAGCGCGCCCGTCGGGTCGCTCTGCAGCCGTGCCCGGAACGCCTCGTCCGTGCTCGCTCGCTCGATCACCTGGTTCAAGGCCTCTGACATCGCTGTGCTCCTTCACTAACGTCGCGCATCTCGCTCCGTCGACCATCTGTTAGCCGCTGGTACGGCCCGGTGCTCCGTGTCACTTCATGGGCTGTCCTCTCGTAGCGCTGAACGCTTACGGTAGGTCTACCAGCTATGTTAGCTGCAGGTCACGTACGGCTCGCGCTCGTGAGGGTGATCGCGGCCGTCGGCAACCCGGTGACGGCTACGGCGGCTCGACCTTCCCCATGTAGGTGGCAGTGTCCAAGTACGGCCACCAGACCCGGGCAAGCGTCGTGCCACTGAACCGCGTGTTGAACCAGTACCCTTCCACGGCGGCTTGCTCCCGGCCGCGACGACCAGAGCGTCCAGCATCGGCTGCAGCCACGAGCCTCGAGATCCGCGCCCCTTCGGCCGCTTACCTAACCGTACTTGGCGGTCCAGGCGCTACTGCCCCACCGCGCGGTCCAGCCGTGGTCGCACTCGGGTCGCGGCGAGTGCCCCGCTGGTCGAAACCAGGTACGGGACCAGGTAGGTGAGCCCCATCTTGGCAAGCACCGCGCCGGCAATCGCGCCGTGCAGCAAGACGTCGCCCTGATTGATCGCCGTAAGCGCCGTCCCGACGAGCGCTGCAGTCTTGAGCGCATTAAGGACGAGCGGCCGGTGGCGCAGGGCGCAGAGGCCGCACTTCACGATCGGACCGGTTGGCGTATCGAACCGATAGCAGCGGCGGGATGCCTCCGCCTGGCACGATGCGCACGGCGGCCGGGCCGGGGTCGTTGCTGCGGAGGCGTCCGCCGCCGTGGTCTGTGCGTACACTCATAATCTCCTCTCAGAGCGTAGCTGCGGCTGTAAGTGCTCTACTCCAGGACTCGGCACGCCGAACTCCTTGGCTTCGAGGTTTGCCAATATCTCCAGCTCCTGCGCGCCCTGACCGACGCGCGTTGCCTCGCCGGCCCCCTGACCTCGGTCGCGTTCCACGTTAGCTCTCCTGCGGTCGCCGCCGGCCATCAGCCTTGCACGACCACGGTGGCCCGCATGAACGGATGAATCGAGCAGCCATAGGCATAGGTGCCCGGCTGGTCCAGCGTCAGGTTGTAGCTCTCACCGGGCGGGAGGCGCCCCGAGTCCCAGAGCCGGTCGGCGCTCGTCACGGTGTGCGGGACGGCGTCCGTGTTGGTCCAGGTGATCGTCTGGCCGGGCGTGATGGTGATGGTCGGCTCGAACGTCATGCCCGCGATGCGAGTATCCACGCTCGCTTGCGGCGCCACCGCCGCGACGGGGCGCGAGGTCCCCGGCCCGCTCGTGGCGTTGAGCGTGTGTAGCGGCCGGGAGCGGCTAGCGGGGTCCCCGGGCTGCAGGACGATCTTCCGCTTGGGGCTCGCAGTGGCCGCGACGGTCGAGACGAGCCCGGTGCTGGGGAGGTGCGTTAAAGCTAGCCCTACGGCGAGCGCGCCTAGCACACCGAGTGCTAGGCGGGACAACCGGGTGCGGGAAATCTGCAGTCTCATGGGAAGCCTCCTCGCTACACTCGACCGATAGTGGGTTCGTGCCGGTGGACTGAGGAGCAAGCGTGTCCGTCTACCCATGAATACGCCGGCCGCTCGCGTATGGATGGGCCCGGATGGAGCCGGTGTCCCGTTCCGCTGGCCCCGCTGGCCCGGGCCCGTCAGCGGGGCCCACCATCCCGCATCGCGCGCGACCCGGCGAGAATGCTGGACGCAGGAAGCGACGACCGTGGGCGTGGGCAGCGGCGGGATCGCGCACGTCGTGCTGGCGCGCGCGTAGCTGCCCCGCCCGCGGCCACCAGCGCGCGGTGTCCGCCCGGTTGCTTGGCGAGCGGACCCGCGCCTACAATCGCTCTGACGCCGCCGCTGCGCTAGAGTATGGCGGGAGGTACGTATGCCCGAGCGAATCAGCGTTGATCCACAGATCTGTAGCGGCAAGCCCTGCATCAAGGGTACGCGCATCATGGTGCGAAATATTCTCGGTATGTTCGCCGGGGGATACACGCTCGAGCGAATTCTGCAGGAGTACCCTGAGCTGACGAGTGATGACGTGGTGGCTGCGCTACGATACGCCAGCGACGTGGTGGACGAGATGAAGGTCATCCCGTGTGCCTGATCGGCTCCGCGTTGTGCTCGACCAGAATTTGCCCATGAGTGTTGCCACCTGGCTGCGTCGGGTGAAGCCGGATTGGGCAATCTGGCATACAGCCGAGATTCGATTGGCAGGAGCCGAGGATTCGCGGATATTTCAGTGGGCGTGTGAGCATCAGGCCATAATTGTGACTTACGACGAAGACTTTGCCGATCAACGCACATACCCACTCGGTAGTCATTACGGTGTCGTACGGTTGCGGGTCTTTCCGACGACGGCGGAACAGACTCAGGCAGCGCTCGAGCGGTTGCTCGTGGTGGTCGGCGACGACGAGATGCGCGGCGCGCTGGTGGTCGTGGATCGCAGGCGTGTTCGTTTGCAGCCGCCACCTCGCACCTAGTAGTGTCACCGGCACGGGTATACCGTACTGGTACGCGGGCGGTTTGGCGGCGAATCGACGAGCAGCGCGCGGATCGCATACTCACGAGGAGGGGGCGACACGATGATGATGCTGGAGGCGCCGGCCGAGAGCGCCTGGCGCGGGTACTCGCTGGCGGAGCGCGACCGGCGCTGGCAGGCGGTGCGCGCGAACGCCGCCCAGGCCGGTTTCGACGCGATCTTCGTGCCGCTCTGCGTCGATCCCCGCAACCTCAACCTGTCGCTCGAATCGTCCCACGGCGTCCGCTCGGACTGTCGCTACCTGACGCAGATGGAGAACGCCGCGTTCATCTTGCCCACCGATGGCCGGCCGCCCGTCGTCGTCAACGAGTCGGGGCGCGGCAACGCCTGGCTCCCCGAGGTGCGGCCCGTGGCGCGCGGCATGCGCGGCTCGTGGGCCGGCGCGATGGCCGACGCCCTGCTCGACCTCGGGCTGGAGCGCGCCCGCATCGGCGTGTCGGGACTCGGGCGCGGCAAGGTCACGCACACCCGCGCGCCCGACGGCGTGGTCAACCACAGCGCGTATGCCGAGGTGCTGCGGCGGCTGCCGCACGCGACGTTCGCCGACGCCACCGACGTGGTGGGCTTCGCTCGCTACGTCAAGGGCGACGAGGAGATCGCCTGCCTGCGACGGGGCGCGCTGATCTGTGAGGCCGGCATCGCGAAGATGATCGAGGTCGCGCGGCCGGGCCTGGACGAGGCGGTGTTCTACGCGCGGATCATGGGCCGACTGCTGGAGCTGGGCAGCGAGTACTACAACGTCGCGCTGACGATGGGCCAGATCGACGAGCCGCTGGTGCGCTACATCGACCCGCCGATCGGGCGCCGCCTGCGGCCGATGCAGCTCATCACGAACGAGGTCGATGCCGTTTGGGGCGGCCTGGTCGCCCAGGAGAACCAGCCGGTGCTGCTCGGGCCGATCCCCGACGCCTGGCAGCCCGTGATCGCGCTCCACGAAGAGATGTTCGCGGCGGGCCTGGAGCGCATGCGGCCGGGCACGCTGTTCGGCGACTTCATCGACTTCATCAACGGCTACGGCCAGCAGCGCGGCCTCGCCTCCGACCTGCTGATGCACGGCCGCGGCGTGGGCAACGATGGGCCGCTGCTCACCCCGCGCGACCGCGGCGACCGTATCCGCGACGTGCCGATCGTCGAGAACAACGTGTTCGTGTTCAAGCCGTTCGCGATGAGCGCCGACCGCCGCATCCAGTTCGTTTGGGGCGGCAACGTGCTCGTCACCGCGCGCGGCGGCGAGCGCCTGGCGTTCCGGCCCCACGGGCTGGTGTCGATCACCTAGCGATGGCGTGAGGGGGCATGGCGAGAGAGGGGCGGGAGAATCGGGCCAAGGCCTCCCACACCCCTCGGCAGGGGAGCCCCCTGCATCCCCGGGACCGGGGGCGGAGGAAGTGCGATGAGAGCGGCGGCGGATAGCACCTGGCGCGGGTACTCGCTGGCGGAGCGCGACCGGCGCTGGCAGGCGGTGCGCGCGAACGCCGCCCAGGCCGGCCTGGACTGCGTGTTCGTGCCGCTGGGCAACGGCCTCGACGCGCGCTACCTGACGCAGATGTCGAACAGCATCGTCGTGCTGCCCACCGACGGCCGGCCGCCCCTGGTCTACGCCGATCGCGGCGCGCACAACGATTGGGTCCCCGAGCCGCGCCCGGTCAACCGCGCCTGGGCCGGCGCGATGGTCGAGGCGCTCCAAGACGCCGGCATGGAGCGGGCGCGCATTGGCGTGGCGGGCCTTCGGGGCGGCACGGTGACCCACGTGCGCCAGTACGACGGCGTCGTCAACCACGTCTCGTACGCCGCGGTGCTGCGGCAACTGCCACACGCGACGTTCGCCGACGCCACTGACGTGGTGGGCTTCGCCCGCTACGTCAAGGGCGACGAGGAGATCGCCTGCCTGCGCGAGGCCGCGGCGATCGCCGAGCTGGGTATCGCGAAGATGGCCGCGGTGGCGCGGCCGGGCGTGGACGAGGCAGCGCTCTACGCGCGGGTAATGGAGACGCTGCTGGAGTGGGGCAGCGAGTACTACTACCTGGCGCTGGAGAGCGGCCCGATCGACGGCCCCCAGCCGCCGCGCCTGACGCAGCCGCCCATCGGCCGCCGATTGCAGCCCGGCACGCTGATCGACAACGAGACGAGCGCCGTCTGGGGAGGGATGCTGGCGCAGGAGGACCAGCCGATCCTGCTCGGCCCGGTCCCCGACGCCTGGCAGCCGGCGATTGCCCTCCAGCGCGAGCTGTTCGAGGCGGGGCTGGAGCGCCTGCGGCCGGGCACGACCTTCGGCGAGCTAGCCGACTTCGTGAGCGGCTACGGCGCGGCCCGCGGCCTGGAGACGGCGATCCTGCTGCACGGGCGCGGCCTGGGCGACGACGGGCCGCTGCTCAGCCCGCGCGCGCCGGGCGAGCACGTGCGCGACCTGCGCATCGAGCGCGGCAACACCTTCGTCTGGAAGCCGACGGTCGCGGGGCCGGGCGGCTGGCGCCGCTTCGTCTGGGGCGGCGACGTGGTAATCACCGAGCGCGGCGGCGAGCGCCTCTTCGCCCGCCCGCACGGGATGGTGTCGATCGCCGAGTAACAGTTGGGGGGCGGCGTGGACTGGCAGCACATCATCGACTACACGGCCATGACGGGCAGCGGGGCGGCCAGTGGGGAGCCGGCGGCGGAGAGCGTACAGCGCCGGCTGGGACGGCTGGCCTACGAGCGCGTGCCGCGCCCGCAGCCGTTCTTCGCGGCCAGCCCGTCCGGCCGCGTCGCCTACGGCGAGACGGTGGCCGCCTTCCTCGTCGGCCTGCCGAACGCGGCGCTGCAGATGGCCGTGCGCTGCCTGGAGGTCGCCTTGCAGGAGCAGTATCAGGCGACCGTGCGCCGCGAGACGGACGGCGACCTGGCCGAGCTCATCCACTGGGCCGAGGGCCACCTCGCCGCGCGCGCGCCGCTCTTCCAGCGCTTCGAGGCGCTGCGCCACCTCGCCCACCGCCACCGCTCGGTAGACGAGCACGAGCTGCTCACCCCGCTCACCACCATCCGCGACGTGACCGGGCTCATCATGGAGTTCTACCCGCTGCCCGACGCCACCATCGTCCAAGCAATCAAGTGCCCGCTCTGCGGGGACACGCACACCTACTCGTTCTCGCGGCGCCAGTACTACCTGGGCAACATCGTCAGCCTCCACTGCGAGCGCAGCCGCATCGCCCACCCGTGGCTGATCGACTGGATCTAGGCCCGCGTCCCGGATAAGCTGCCTGGTGCTGCCTGCTCACAACGCCCAGCAATCCACCGGCGACCGACCACCACACGGGAGGCGAGCAATGGGACGGCAGTTTGGCCCATCCAAACCGTCGTCCCGTTGCTCGTCCGATCCCGCGGGCGCGCTCGCCGCCGAATACGACAACCTGCTCGCCTGCGTGCGCTGCGGGCTGTGCCTGACCTCCTGTCCCACGTACGTGCTGGCGGCCCACGAGGCCGAGGGGCCGCGCGGGCGCATCGCCATGCTGCGGGCGCTGGCTGAGGGCCGCCTGGCGCTGACGCCCGACCTCGTGCGCCACGAGCGGAGCTGTCTGGTGTGCGACGCCTGCACCGCCGTCTGCCCGGCGGGCGTGCGCATGGGGCCGCTGCAAGTGGCCTTCCGCGCCGCCATCGCGCGCGTCGCGCCCCGCCCGCTCTGGCAGCGCGCTCTGCGCCGCGTCCTCCTGCGCGGCCTGTTCGCCCACCCGGTCGCCTTGCGGCTGGTCGTGCGCCTGCTCTGGCTGTACCAGCGCTCGGGCGCGCAGGCCCTCGCCCGGCGCTCGGGCCTCCTGCGCCTGCTCGGTCTTGCCGAGCGCGAGGCCCTCCTGCCGCCGGTCCCCCGCCGCTTCGTCGTGCCGCGCGGCGAAACGTACGCAGCACTCAGCACCCAGCGCTCGGCGCTCGTGGCGCTCTTCGCCGGCTGCGTCATGGCGACCGGGCTGGCCGAGATCGACCGCGCGACGATTCGCGTGCTGCGGCGCGCGGGCTGCGACGTGGTGAGCCCCGCGGGCCAGGGCTGCTGCGGCGCGTTGCACGCCCACGCCGGCGACCTGGCGGGCGCGCGGGCGCTGGCGCGGCGCAACGTGGCGGCCTTCGAGGCCGCGGGCGCCGCGCCGATCGTCGTCAACGCGGCGGGGTGCAGCGCCATGCTGAAGGAGTACCCGCACTACCTGGCCGACGATCCCGCCTGGGCCGCGCGCGCCCGCGCCTTCGCGGCCCGCGCGCGCGACGTGACCGAGTACCTCGCCGCCCGCCTGGACGCGCTGCGCTTCCCGTCGCCGCCGCGCGGCCCCGCGGCCGTGAGCGTGACCTACCAGGACCCCTGCCACCTGGCGCACGCGCAGGGCATCCGCGAGCCGCCACGGGCGCTGCTGCGGGCGATTCCCGGGCTGGCGCTGCGCGAGCTGGGCGACGGCGGGCTGTGCTGCGGCAGCGCGGGCGTGTACAACGTGACGAATCCGGCCGAGGCGCGGCGGCTCCAGCAGCGCAAGCTCGACGCGGCGCTCGCCACCGACGCCGACGTGGTCGCCACGGCCAACCCCGGCTGCCTGCTCCAGCTGCGTGCGGGCCTCGCGGCGCGCGGCAGCCGCGTGCAGGTCCGCCACGTCGTCGAGCTGCTCGACGCGGCCCTGGGCGAGGACTCATGAGCGATCAGCCCTCGGTACTGGCCGCCGACCTGCGCCGGCTGCTGCGCCACAGCCAGGTGGTCGACGCGCCGGCCGAGCTGCGCACGTTCGGCTACGACGCCTCGTTCCTGACGCAGCTCAGCCCGCGCGCGCCCGACGTGGCGGTCATCGCGGGCACGGCCGACGACGTGCAGGCGCTGGTGCGCTACGCCGCCGCGCGCGGCATCCCCATCACGCCGCGCGGTGCGGCCACGGGCCAGACGGGCGGCGCGGTCGCCCTCTCGGGCGGTATCGTTCTGTCGCTGAACGCGATGAACCGCGTGCTCGAGATCGACCCGCCGAACATGCAGGTGTTCTGCGAGCCCGGCGTCGTCCACGCCCAGCTCAACGAGCAGCTGGCCCCGCACCGCCTGCTCTTCCCGCCCGATCCGGGCTCCAGCCGCATGGCGACGGTCGGCGGCATGGCCTCCACGAACGCGCACGGCATGCGGGCCGTGAAGTACGGGCCGACGAGCGCCTGGGTGCTGGGCCTCGACGTGGTGCTGCCGGACGGCGAGCTGATCGAGACCGGCTCGGCCGGCTCGCGCGCCAAGCAGTCGTCGGCGGGGCTGGAGCTGACCAAGCTGTTCGTCGGCGCCGAGGGCACGCTCGGCGTCATCAGCCGCCTGCGCCTGAAACTGATGCCGATTCCCCCCGCGCGCGCCATCGTCCTGGGCCTGTTCGACGTGCTGGAGAATGCGGGCGAGGCGGTGCAGGCGGTCTACCAGGCGGGCATTAGCCCCGCGGCCATCGAGGTCCTGGATGCGCGCTGCATCCAGGCGGCCAACCTCTACCGACCGGGGCTGGGGCTGCCCGAGGTCGAGGCGCTGCTGCTGTTCGAGGTCGACGGCAACCCGCCGGGCGTCCGCTACGACGCCGAGACGATCGTCCGAGCCATCACCTCCCTCGCTCGCGCCACCGAGTGGTCCGACGATCCCAGGCGCATCGCCGCGCTGTGGGAGGCGCGGGCGCTGGTGGGCGCGGCGGTGGGTGCGCTGCGGCCGGGTGCCAACCGCGCCTACTGTGGCGAGGACCTCTGCGTGCCCGTGGCGCGCATCCCCGAGACGCTGCGGGCGCTCCAGGAGATCGGCGCCCGCCACGGCATCCCCATCGCCACCTACGGCCACATCGGCGGCGGCGGCCTGCATCCCGGCCACCTGATCGACGGCCGCGACCCCGACGAGGTCCGCCGCGTGCTCCTGGTGGCCGACGAGGTGCATGCGCTGGCGCTGGCGATGGGCGGCACGACGACCGGCGAGCACGGCGTGGGCGCCGTCCGCGCCCCATACATGGCGCGCGAGCACGGCCCCGCGCTCGACGTGATGCGCCGCCTCAAGCGCGCCCTCGACCCGCAAGGCATCATGAACCCCGGCAAGGTCCTCCCCGATGCCCTGCCCGACCTGGCGATCGAGTACCCGCTCCCCACGGCCGTCGGCGAGCGCCCTCACCCCGCCCTCGACCCCGGCTAGCCCCTCCCTCACGAGCCATCCGCCGGATGCTCGGCGCTCACAACCCCCGGCAGTCCGCTCGCGCCAGGCCGCTGCTGCTGCCCGTACAATAGGCGTAGCAAGCCGGTGTGAGTGTGTGAGGTACGCGACATGTGGATCGATGTCGAAGAGCTGTGGCCCGCCGCCAAGGACTTGGTGGGCCTGCGGTTCGCGACCGAGGAAGACTTCCAGAAATGCTGGCTGCTGGCTCTGGAGCAGCCCGAGGCGTTTCGCTTGACCCTGCCCGAGTCTCTGGCCGCCGAGGTGCGCAAGACCCACAAGCACCTGGTGGATGAGGCCGGGCTAACTTACTCCGAGTACAAGATCGTGGATCTGGACGAGTTGCCGACGGAAGAGCGGCTACGGCAGGAGCGCGAAGCCGTCCAGTACGGCATGAAGATCCTGCTGGAGCGCATGCGTCGAGAAAACGGTGCATGAGCCGAAGGCCAATCGAGTCGCTCTCCTGCTTCCCGTCGATTCTCCAAGACATGTCGTCGCGGCCATCCAGGTCGCAATGTTTCTCATCAGGCGTATTGGACGCACCGAGCTCGATATCGAGCCGGCCGAAGGGCCGCCGTACGGACATGCTCAGGACCCTGGTCGAGTAGTGCTCCTCGCGAGCGCGACCCTGCGCTCGCGCGTCCGCAACGCCGTTTCGCGCGGCGCACTGGAGCGAATCGTACGCGCACGAGTCGAGCGCGAGTACGCCCGGCAGGGCATCGTGCCCGTCGAGTACGACTTGCAGGTGCTCTAACCGGGCGCCGCGGGCTAGAGCAAACCCTCTAGCCCTCCAGGCTAGCCGGGTCCACGCCGTCGGCGCCGCGGTAGCTGTAGCGGTGTACCTTCGGCGGCTTGGCCGGCTTCGTCGCCACTTGGTAGAGCACGGTCACCCCGTCGGTCTCGTTTGCCAGCTGGTAGTAGTAGCTCTGGTTGATGTGAACCAGCTCGCCCGGCTTCAGCACGACGTCTTCCCCGCTGTCCAGGCCGCGAATGTGTAGCTCGCCCTGGAACACCATGAACAGGTGCTCCGAGCCAGGATGGCAGTGCATCTCGTCCTTTTGGCCGGGCTGATACACGTTCATCGCCACCTTGGCGTAGCGATTGTCGGTCAGCTGCACGTAGGAGTGCCGGTTGTCGTTCTGCTGGATGGCCTCCGGGAGACTCACCACCTGCCAGCCCTTGCTGCGCAGCCGCTGTTTGCTCGCATAGTCCGTGTCCCCGAACACCCGGTCGTCCAGCCGCTGCTGGCTGCCGTCCAACGGTCGCGCCTCGGTCTCGGCCATCGCACCTCTCCTGTCGCGGGGCGGTCCGCTCCCCGCGCGCCCTGCGCCCATCCTACGCGCCGCCGTCCCGCGCCGCAAGGGGAGAGGCGCCGCGCCCGCCGATTCGCCGGACGCCGGCCACGCCAGCCCCGCCGCTGGGGAGCCCCTTCCGGTCCTGGTGCGGCGCGGCCCGGGCGCGGCGCGCGGGTTACCCCGCCGTCGGCGGGCCGGGCAGCACGTCGGCCGCCCGCAGCAGCCGCAGTAGCTCGGCGATGGCCGGGCCGGGCTGGGCGCCGCGCGGCATGACCGCCAGCAGGTCGCGCCGCAGGTCGAGCGCCGGCACCGGGACCGCCGCCAGCGCCCCGCTGCGCAGCTCGCGCCGCACGGTCAGGCGCGGCACCCACGCGACCCCGCCGCCGGCTAGGACGGCCTGCTTCAGCGACTCGGTGCTGCCCAGTGCCATCGCCGTGGCGAGCGTCACCCCGGCGCGCTCCAGCATCGTATCCACGAACGCCTGCGTCCCGGACCCGGCCTCGCGCCGCAGGACCGCCGTCCCCCGCAGCGCGTCGAGCGACAGCGCTTCGGCCCCCGCCCAGGGATGGCCGGGCGGCACGATCAGCACCATCTCGTCCGTGGCGAACGGCTGGGCGTCCAGGTCGGGATGGCCTACCGTCGCCTCGACCAGCCCGAACGCCACCTCGTCGGCCAGCACGCGGGCGACGATCTCGGCGGTCGTACCCACCACGATCCCGACCTGCACGGCCGGATAGGCTCGCGCGAACTGGACTAGGACCGGCGGCAGCAGGTAGTTCCCCACCGTCGTGCTCGCGCCGCCGACGAGCCGCCCCCGCTCCAGACCGTGGGTGGCCGCCACCGCGCGCTCGGCCTCCGCGAGCAGGTTGAACACCCGCTCGCTATAGGCGTAAAGTGCCTCGCCCTCGGCCGTGAGGTACACGCGGCGGTGGCGGACCGCGAACAGCCGCGCGCCGAAGTGGCGCTCCAGCGCGCGGACGTGGGCGCTGACGGCCGGCTGCGAGAGGTGGAGCCGGCGCCCGGCGCGGGTAAAGCTGCGCTCGGTCGCCACCGCATGGAACGTCTGGAGCCGGTAGAGGTCCGCCAGCGGCTCGGCCATCGCATCACTCCAGATGATAGATCACCGGAGAACACCCGATTGAACTAAGTAATAGCCTGCCCTTACAGTGAGAACGAAATGTTGCACTCACACCGCCTGCTCGCCGAGCGCCCGCCCCTCGCGGGCCTGGCCCAGTTGTCGTACTACCGCTGGCTCGTCGTCGGCACCGTCTGCGTCGGCGCGTTCCTCGGTCAGCTCGACGCCAGCATCGCCAGCCTCGTCCTGCCGACCCTGGAGGATGTGTTCGACGCGCCGGTGGCCACCGTCGAGTGGGTCGCGCTCGCCTACCTGCTCACGCTGGCCGCCCTGGTCGTCCCCTTCGGGCGGCTTGCCGACCTGGTCGGGCGCAAGACGCTCTACGCCACGGGCTTCGTCGTCTTCATCGTCGGCTCGGGGCTGTGCGGGCTGGCGCCCAACCTGGGCTTGCTCATCGCCTGCCGCGTGCTGCAAGCGGTGGGCGCGGCGATGCTCCAGGCGAACAGCGTAGCCATCATCGCCGCCGCCGTCCAGCAGCGCGAGCTAGGCCGCGCCATCGGTGTGCAGGGCGCCGCCCAGGCGGTGGGGCTGGCGGTCGGCCCGTCGGTCGGCGGGCTGCTCATCGCCGCGCTGGGCTGGCAGTGGGTGTTCTACATCGCCGTGCCGTTCGGGCTCGTCGGCGCGGCGCTCGGCTGGCTGGTGCTCCCGCTCACCGTCCACACGCCGCGCGCCGAGGCCGAGGTCGAGCGCTTCGACTGGGTCGGGGCGGGGCTCTTCGGGCCGGCGATCGCGCTGGGCATGCTCGCCCTCACCTACGGCACCGCCTGGGGCTGGACCAGCCCGCGGCTCGTCGCGGTGGCGGCGCTCACCGTCGTGCTGCTCGCGGTCTTCGGGCTGGCCGAGCGGCGCGCGCGCTCCCCGCTCGTCGACTTCACCTTGTTCCACAACCGCCTGTTCACCGCGGGCATCGCCGCCGGCCTCCTGTCCTACGCCGTCCTGTTCGGAGCCCTGTTCGTGCTGCCCTTCCAGCTCCAGCGCATCATGGGCCACGGCCCGGCCGAGACGGGCCTGCTGCTCAGCCCGATCCCCGTCGCGCTCGGCCTGGTCGCGCCGTTCGGCGGCATCGTCGCCGACCAGGTCGGCTCCCGCCCCCTCACGGTCGTCGGCATGCTCGTGGCCGCCGTGGCCCTGGGGGCGCTGGCGCTGGCGCCCGCGGCGCCGCTGCCCGCGGTGCTCGGCCTCCTCGCGCTGCTCGGGGTCGGCGTGGGCCTGTTCACGCCCGCCAACAACAGCGCCATCATGGCCAGCGCGCCGCCGTACCGGCGCGGCATCGCCGCCGGCCTGCTGAACATGACGCGCAGCCTCGGCACCAGCCTCGGCGTGGCGGCGGTCGGCACCCTGCTGAGCCTCAGCCTGGCGACCCGCCTGGGCCACCCCGTGCCGAACACGCTCGACGCCCCCGTCGCGGCCCTCCAGGCCAGCTTCCAGCAGGTGCTGCTGGCGCTCGCCGCCCTCGCGGTCCTCACCGCGCTGCTGTCGGCTGCTCGCGGCGCGCGCGTCGCCCCGCCTGTCCCCACGCCCCAGCCGGTCCCCAACGGCAGCCTCGCCGCATCCCCCCCGCCGGCCCCCGACGGGAGCCGCGCCGCGTCCCCCGCGCCGCTGCCATCGCCCCGCGGCGGACAGCCCACCGCATCCGAGACGCCAAGCCCCGGGGCCAGAGACCTCTTCGGTCTGTAGCCGCGCATCGGCTCACCATGGCATAGGCGCCGTGGAGGGGCGCTGCTTGCTGCGCCCGCGCGCCCGCCGGTCGCAAGCGGGCTGTGCCCAGACAATTCCTCGAACTCCATCACGGCGGGCCAGGGAGACGGTTTTGGCCCGGCATGTGCGGCGGCTGTTGCCCGCGCCCGGCCTGGAGCCACCGCGCCCCCGGGCGAGCCCGGAGCCCGCCCCCGCGCGGCGCGGCTCACCCGCGGCGCGGGTTCGAGTAGACGCGGTCCATATCGACGAACACCGCGGTGCGCCGCTCCTCCGCCATCACGCGGTCGTACTCCGGCCAGTTGTCGTGCGCGCCTCCGGCGGCCGTGAACACGTCGCGCAGCAGCTGGGGCACCGCCCCCGCCGCGAAGCCCGCCGGCAGGTCGTCCGGCCCGATCAGCGACACCGCGCCCTCGACCGTCACCCACTCGCGGCCGGCGCGGAAGACCACCGTGGCGCGCGGGTCGCGGCGCAGGTTCCGCAGCTTCACCGTGCCCCCGCGCGCCACGAACGCCACCGTCGGCTGGCCGCCCAGCGGATGATTCATCACCCCGGCCGTGACGACCGTGGCTTGCACCGAGCCATCGCGCCGCGCCGTCGCGATCACCGCCCAGTGGTGGTCGGCGCTCGCCACCTGTCGCACCAGCTCCAGGTCGGCCGGCGCTGGACCGCGCCCCTTGGACGCGGAACCGGAAGCCTGCATGGCACCCTCTCCTCCCTTACGTCGAGCGGCGCGAGCACCCTGCCGCCCCGCCGCGCCCGAGGATGGCACGCGCCAGCCACAAAGTCAAACGCGCAGCCCGCAGGATGCACCGGCCGACCCGGAGCGCGATACGGACCGCACCCTGGCGAACGACAGAGACAGCGTAGGGCCGGGGCTCGTCCCCTGCCGCCCGGCGGGACCGCCCGAGCGTCGGGGCCCTGCCCCAGCGCCCCTCCGTATGGAACGCCGTGCTCCCTCTCCCGGTCAGGCGCCCAGCCCTACCGCCGCCACGCCGCAACCACCGCCAGCCCTGCCAGCCCGGCGAGCACCACCGCGCCGCGCTCCGCCTCCGGCACGACCGGCACACCGACCGGCACCCCTAGCGCCGGGGCGCGGCTACCCCTCTTGACGGATCGGCCGGTCGATATTACGATATTACTTGATGTATCGCGATAGCCTGAAAGGAGGCTCTCATGTTTGGACGAGGCTGGCAGCGCCGCTACGACCGGCACGACCTGCGCGTTCCCCTCTTGCGGCTCCTCGCCGAGCGGCCCCGCCGCGGGCCCGAGCTGGCCCAGGCGCTGGAGAACGAGCGGTGGGGCCACCGCGCCGCGAACCCGGCGGCCGTCTATCCCACCCTCCAGCTCCTCGAGGACCTGGGCTACGTCGCCGTGACGGAAGCCGACGGCAAGCGCCTCTATACCATCACCGACGACGGGCGGCGCTATCTCGCCGACCACGACCGCGCTGCCCCCGAGCGCTTCGACCCGGCCGAGTGGTGGACCTTCGCCTGCGACGGCGAGCGGCGCGCGGTGTTCCGCGAGCTGGGCGAGTTCGCGCGGCTGGTCGGCAAGGAGGCGGGGCTCGGCCGCCACGACGCCGCAACGCTGGAGCGCGTGCGGGCGACTATCGCGGGCGCGCGCCTCGAGGTCGAGGCCATCCTGGCCGGCGAGCGGTCAGCGGCCGCCGCGCGCGCCACTCCGTCGGCCACGCCGCCGGGCGGCCCCAGCACCAGCCCGCCGCCGAGCGCTCTATAGGCTGGGCCGTCGCCCGCTACGCGGGTAATCGGCCCGCCCGCCCCGCTACAATGACTGGGGCCTGGCGCGCCGCGCTGCGCGGCCCGTGCGATGGGACGGTCGATGGACAGCATCCGCGTCGAGCATCTGGTCAAGCGCTACGGCTCCCTCACGGCCGTGGACGGCATCTCGTTCACGGTCGCCGAGGGGGAGCTATTCGGCTTCCTCGGCCCGAACGGCGCCGGCAAGAGCACCACCATTCACATGCTCTGCACGCTGCTGCGGCCGACCGAGGGCCGCGCCTGGGTCGCCGGGCTCGACGTGGCCGCGGAGGCCACCCGCGTGCGCCGCGCCATCGGCCTCATCTTCCAGGACCCCAGTCTCGACGACCGGCTGACGGCGCTGGAGAACCTCGACTTCCACGCCCGCATCTACAACCTGCCGCGCGCCGTCTGGCGCGAGCGCAGCGAGCAGCTCTTGCGGATGGTCGACCTCTGGGACCGCCGCAACGACCTCGTGCGCACCTTCTCCGGCGGCATGAAGCGGCGCCTGGAGATCGCCCGCGGCCTGCTCCACCAGCCCGCGGTGTTCTTCCTCGACGAGCCGACCATCGGCCTCGACCCCCAGACCCGCGAGCACATCTGGCGCTACCTGCTCGACCTGCGGCGCCGCGAGGGCGTCACCCTCTTCCTCACGACGCACTACATGGACGAGGCCGAGCGCTGTGACCGCATCGCCATCATCGACCACGGCCACATCGTGGCGCTCGACACGCCCGACGCGCTCAAGGCCGGCGTCGGCGGCGACGTGGTCACGCTGCGCACCGCCGATGCCGACCAGGCTGCGGCGAACCTCCAGGCGCGCTTCGGGCTGGCGCCCAGCCGCGAGGACGGCACGCTGCGCCTCGAAGTCCCTGGCGGCGAGCAGTTCATCCCGCGCCTGGTGACCGAGCTGGGCGTGCCCATCCAGGCGATCAGCGTCCACCGCCCCACCCTCGAAGACGTGTTCCTGAAGCTCACCGGCAGCGCCATGCGCGACGAGGAGGGCGGCGCCTGGGACGCCTTCCGCGCCCGCATTCGCAGCGGCTGGAACCGCGGGAGGTAGCAGCATGGCGACGACCGCCGCCCCCGAGACCCGCCGCCTGGCGGCGCCCCGCGCCGGCGGCGAGCTATCCGCCGCGCTCAACGGCATCTACACGATGTGGTACCGCGACGTGCTGCGCTTCGGGCGCGACCGCAGCCGCATCGTCGGCAGCCTGATGCAGCCGATCCTCTTCCTGATCGTCTTCGGCCTCGGCCTCTCGCCGGCGATCGGCTCGCTCGGCCGCGGCGGCGACCTGAGCTACGTCCAGTTCATCTTCCCCGGCATCATCACCATGGCCGTCCTGTTCACGGCCATCTTCTCGGCCATCTCGATCATCTGGGACCGCGAGTTCGGCTTCCTGCGCGAGGTGCTGGTCGCGCCGGTGCCCCGCTGGGCGGTGGCCGTGGGCAAGATGCTCGGTGGCAGCACCACCTCGATGGTGCAGGGCCTGCTGATCCTCGTGTTCGCGCCGCTGGTCGGCGTGCCGCTCACCCCGCTGACCTTTCTCGAGCTACTGCCGGCCGTGTTCATCACCGCCTGCGCGCTCAGCGCCCTCGGCCTGGTGATCGCCGCCCGCATGCGCAGCATGGAAGGCTTCCAGATGGTCATGAACTTCCTGCTGATGCCAATGTTCTTCCTCTCCGGCGCCGTGTTCCCGCTCGGCAACCTGCCCGCCTGGCTCGCCGTGCTCACGCGCGTCGACCCCGTCAGCTACGGCGTCGACGCCATCCGCCAGGTCGTGCTCAGCCAGGCCGGGGTGCCGCCCGCCGTGCTCGGCCAGCTCGGCATCAACCTCTTCGGCCACCCGACGAACGTGCTCGCCGACCTCGGCATCGTCGCGGCCTTCGCCGCGGTGATGATCGTCTTGGCCGTCCGCGCCTTCAGCGTGCAAGAGTAGCCGATGCCGCCCGCCGGAGGCCGCGCCGCCCGGAGCGCGCGAAGCGGCCCGGCAGCCGACCTGCCGGGCCGCTTCGCGCGCTCCGGGGCAGTGCCCCGGGGCGCGCGTTACCTCGTACCGACTTCTACACTGGGGTTCCCATGCTCCCTCTCCCCTTGGGAGAGGGTTGGGGTGAGGGCGCCCCGGTACAGCGAACGCCGATAGCCGGCGATCTGCTGTTAGACGGCGCCGCGCTGCACCGGGCGCGTGACCTCCGTGTCATACGCGCCGTTGCGGTTGAGGATGTTCTCCGCCTCGCCCTCGCGCCCCGTGGCGAACACGCTCACCAGCACGCTGCCGCCCTGGATCTCCTGCCCGTACCACTTCGCGCGCTCCTGCGACACGCCGAGGTCGGCGATCGCCCCGGTCACTGCGCCCACGCCCGCGCCCAGCGCCGCGCCGCCGATGGTAGTAGCCCAGATGCCCGCCGCGACGAACGGGCCGACGCCAGGGATCGAGAAGGCCGCCAGCCCGACCAGCCAGCCCGCGATCGCGCCCAGCACCCCGCCGGCGACAGCGCTGCCGCCCACGCCCAGGTCGGTCTTCTGGCCCTCCGTTCCTGTGAACGTCCGGTCCGGGTGGCGCATCAGCACGCCCACCGAGTCGGCGGCGAAGCCCGCGTCGCGCAGCGCGGTAACGGCGTTCTGCGCGTGCTCCTGGTCCCGGAACATCCCAAATACTACCATTTGGCCTGCGGTCTGCATCGTGGTGTCCTCCTGTCGGTCTGCGGCTGCCGTGATGCTAAGGGGCGCGGCGCGGTCGTCTGTCGTCGGGTGCCCTCCTCTCCCCGGGCGCCGGGCCGCCGGCCGGCTCCTGCGGCGCGGGGCCCGGGGCCTCGTTCGCTGCGAATGCGCCCGCGGGCCTTACGCTCCCAGACGATCGCCCACGCGGCGCGAGCCAAGCGCGCTCACGATGCCCAGGACGAAGACGATGATGCCGAGGATGACGTTGTTCCAGAACGGCGTCGGCATCGCCATGGTGGCGAAGACAAACGCCGAGATGAACAGCCAGATCCCGATCAGCACGTTGATCCAGCTCAGCCAGGGCGCGTCGTAGGCGCCCCCGGCCCGGATACCCGCCAGGATAGCGGCGATGATGCCGAAGATGACGTTGTTCCACATCATCGGCACGTCGGTGCGCGAGAAGCCCAACACCCATGGGGAGATGATGAGCCAGATGCCGGCGAGTACGTTGAGGCCGCTGGCCCACTGTACTTGCGCGGCGCGTGCCATGGTGCGCGGCGGATTGGCGTGCATGGGGTGCCTCCTATGGGGTGAATGGTGCCGGATGCCTCCCGTTACTTCGGTCGTGGCAGTCCGTGTGCCACGACTCGACGCAATCGGCTGCGCGCCGCACTTATTGCAGATTTCTCACGATCCAGATCGCGGCGTAAACAGCCATTCGTATATAGAACGCCGCCCGGTTGAGGGGATACTAAGTGTAGATGCCGTCATATGGCTCGAACAGGGTGCTCTGGAGTAGCGCGCCGCACCCACCCAGGCTGCCGCCGGCTTGTTAAAATCGGCTGGCGGTATCGTCAGCCGCCGCTGCCAGGGTGACGCGGCGCGCGGCCGACCCGAAAGGAGCGGCGATGGCCCACGACACGGCGCCCGTGCCCAAGCGGATCACCTATGCGGACTTCGCGCGGGTCGACGTGCGGGTGGGCCGCATCGTGCAGGTGGACGAGTTCCCCGAGGCCCGGAAGCCCGCCTACAAGCTGCGGATCGACTTCGGGCCGGAGATCGGCGTGAAGCGGTCGTCGGCGCAGATCACGACTTACGCCCGGGACGAGCTGCTCGGCAAGCAGGTCATCGCCGTCGTCAACTTGCCGCCGCGCCAGATCGGGCCGTTCCTGTCCGAGGTGCTCACGCTCGGCCTGCCCGACGCCGGCGGCGCCGTGGTGCTGCTCACGCCCTCCCGCGACGTGCCCCTCGGCGGCAAGCTGTTCTGAGTGTCCGGCTGGAGCGGGTGTAGCGATTTGACTCCGTCAAACCGCCACACTCACTCCGATCATCGTTCTTGCCGAGGTGTGATGGACGACGGCGCGCAATTCTGGGACCGGCTCCTGGCGGCGCCCGCGCTGCCCTGGGGGCGCGCCGCCTCGCCGGCCGTCGAGCGGCTCGCCGCCCGACTCCCCGCGGGCGCGGCGGTGCTCGTGCCGGGCTGCGCCTATGGCCGCAACGCCCGGGCCCTCGCACGGCGCGGCTTCGCCGTGACCGCCTACGACTACGCGCCCGCCGCTATCGCGCGCGCCCGCGCCGAGTTTGCCGACCCGCGCGTGCGCTACCTCGTCGCGGAGGCCCACCACGTGCCCGCCGGCCGCTACGATGGCGTGTTCTGCCACTTCCTGCTGCACCTGTTCCCCGCCGCCGCGCGCCGCCGCCTGATCGCCGCACTCGCCGCCGCGCTCGCCCCGGGCGGGCTGCTCCTCGCCAGCGGCCTCTCGACGCGCTGCGCGTTCTACGGCGCCGGCGTCGAGCTAGAGCCCGACACCTGGTCCAATCCCGGCTGGGTGCCGATCCACTTCTACACGCCGGCGAGCCTGGCCGCCGAGCTAGCGCCCCTCGAGGTGCTCGACGTCGTCGCGGGCGACGAGCCGGAGGACAAGCCCGAGGGCCGCGTGCTCACCCCGGCCGTCTACGCGCTCGCGCGGCGGCCGACGTAGGCGCCGCGCCGGCGGCCCGCGGGCGGCTCCCGCCGGCGCGGCGACGGTAGCAGTTGGCGCGATTCTTGCAGCACCCTGGTCATCTTGCTCATGGTGGTTGGCATGGCGCCGAACGTCTCGCCGAGCGCGTCGTCTGACGCGTCTGGCCGCGCCCTCCATCCCCCCGTGATGGTCGTCGAGGACGACGAGAGCTTGCGCGAGCTGCTGGCCCACTATCTCGGCCGGGAAGGCTACCCCGTCGAGCAAGCCGCCGACGGCGCGGCAGCCCTCCGGGCGCTCGAGCGCCGCCGCGCGCTGGGCGCCCCGCCGGGGCTGGTCCTGCTCGATCTGATGCTGCCGCGCGTCAGCGGGCTGGACGTGCTCGCCCACCTGAACGCCGCGGGCGCGGACGTGCCGGTCGTCGTGATGAGCGTCTACGACCACCTGTTGAGCAAGGCCGCCGCCGGCGCCCAGGGCGTCCTCATCAAGCCCTTCGACCTGGAGCAGTTGCTGCCCGTCGTGGCGCGCTACTGCGGAGCCGCCGGCGGCGATACGCGCCCGGCGCCACGCCCAGCTTAGCGGATCCGAACGAGTCGGTCGACCGGCGAGGTAACGCCGATGCGCGCGGGAGCCGTCAGCCGATCGGGCCGACGCCGGGCACGAACTCGGCCACCACGCGGCCGATCGCGTAGCCGACCACCGCCGCCACCAGCCCGAAGCCCATGATCTCCAGGCCGCTCGTGAGCCAGAAGCGGTGCGTGAGCCGCGCCTTGGCCGCGCCGATCCCGAACAGCGTGAGCATCGCCAGCCCGATGGCCAGGACCAGCGACACGCCCGGCGGCAGGAAGAAGTACGGCAGCAGCGGCACCAGCGCGCCGAGCGCGAACGACGAGCCGATATAGGCCGTGCTGACGAGCGGATGTGTCTCGTGCTCGGGGAAGAGCCCCAGCTCCTCCTCCATCATCACCTTCAGCCACACGTCGCGGTTCGACGTGATGTGCCGCACGATGCGGTCCAGCTCTGCGCCCTCGAAGCCCTTCGCGCGGTAGAGCTGGCGCACCTCCTCCGTCTCGTGCTCCGGCATCGTGGCCATCTCGTGGACTTCGCGGCGGATCTCGCTCTCGTAGAACTCGCGCTGCGCTTTCGTCGAGACGTACCCCCCGATCGCCATCGACACCGTGCCCGCGACCAGCGCCGCCAGCCCCGCCGCAATGATCGGCCCCGTCTCCTCGAACGCGCCGCTCACGCCCGCCACGAACCCCAGCTGGCTGATGAGCCCGTCGTTCATGCCGAAGACGATCTCGCGCAGCACGCGCCCCAGCGGCTCGTGCCAGCTCTCGCCCCGCAGGATCGCCGCGCCCCGCGTCTCGCGCTGCAAGTGTGCGGCCGCCAGCGCCTCGATCTCCGCCCGCAGCGGCCCCGGCACCGCATCCCCGCTCGCCGCGGCGTACTCCTCCGTGCTCACCTCGGCAGGCGACGGCCCGGCTACCGGGGGGGCGGCGCTCGCCGGTGGCGGCGCGGCGGATCGCTGGCGCTCGGATATCTGCTCGCTCACGTAGGCTATCCTACACCGTGACGCCCGCGCCCGGACGTCGCGCGCCGGCTCAGCACTGTATCAAACCAAAGTATAGGCGCCCGGGCGCCCCCGCGCCGTCAGCGCACCGGCGACAGGCGAAGGATGGGATAGGGGCGAATCACCGGAAAGCCGAAGTCGAGCGGACCGCCCACGCGCTCGACGAAGTAGCGGCCCTGGCTGAAGAAGTGCGGCCCGACCACGTGATCGTCCGCCATCAGCCAGCCGAACAGCAGCAGCCCGTGGCGGTCCATCGAGAAGAGCTGCGCGTCGTCGGGCGCCGACGGGTCCGGCACCGCGTAGCTCAGCCGGTACACGCCCCCCGGCGGCGGCGGCCCCGCGGTACTCGCGTTCTGGCTCAGCACGATCTCCGCCCGCCCCAGGTACAGCCGGGCCACCGAGCCGGCATTCACCGCCACGTCCGGGTCGAGGAGGATCCGCATCCCCTCCCCGCCGTTCAGGCGCTCCGCCGCCTCCGCCCACTCCCTGAAGCCCAGCTTCATCGCGCCGTAGTCCACCAGCGTGATGAACGCCGCGTAGCCGCAGGCGCCCGCCACGAGCGCGACGCGCGCGACGCGCCAGGGAACGCGCCGGATCGCGGCCGCGGCCAGGATCGTCCCGAACGGCAGCAAGAACAGCAGGTAATAGCTGTGCTTGTGGGCATACAGGTAGAACGCTGTGTAGCCGAGCAAGGGTACCAGCAGGTACAGCGTTCGCGGGCGCGGCCGCGCCAGCGCGACGATCGCGCCCGCCAGCATGAGGAGCGCGATCGGCGGGCCACACGCCCACCATGCTTCGCCGAGCAGCGCGAGCCATTGGGGCGCGCTCGAGGGCACCGTGGTCGCGCCCGCCGCGCCGCCGAACACCTCCCTCACGAAGTAGCCGTAGTCACGCAGCGCGTGGTAGCCATAGAACAGCCCCGACGGGAGGACGACGATGACGGCCGCGATCCACCGCCACGGATCGCGCAGCGGCCGCGCGCCGTGGACCAGCACGTCCCACGCCGCGACCGCCAGGACCGCCACGCCGGCGAACAGCTTGGTGAAGACGGCCAGGCCAAACAGCGGGCCGGCGAGCAGCCGGTTGGCCACCGGCCGCTCGCGGTCGGCGCGGTAGTAGGCCACCATCGCCGCGATCGCCAGCAATAGGTACAGCGAATCGGTCTGAACGTTGCCCCCGGCGATCACGGCCACGGGCGCGGTCGCCATCAACGCCGCGGCGACGAGCCCCGTCTCCGCGTCGAACAGCTCGCGCCCGAGCGCCGCCACCGCCCCGACCAGCAGCACGCTGCTCAGCAACGCCACCACCCGAGCGATGAGTATCGCCGGACCGCCCGCCGCGAACGCGAGCGCCAGGACGTAGGGCAGCAGGGGCGGCGTCTCCAGGAAGACGCTCGACTGATCGGCCGTCGGCTGGAAGACCCAGCCCCGCAGAACATTTTGCGCGATGAGGATGTAGTGCGCCTCGTTGAAGCTGTGGAACCCCCCGATCGGCGCATCCAGGCCAGGCAGCCGCAGCAGCACGGCCACGGCCAGCACGGCCCCGAGTCCCACGCGCCACGCCCGCCGCGACCGCCCTCGCCCTGCCCCCGCCGCGGGGCTCGGCGCCACCGCTCGCCGCCGCCCGCGCTTGCCGTCCCGGCCGCCGCCGCCCCCATCGCGCCTGCCCCCGCGGCCGCCGCGGCGGCTAGTGTCCCGGCCGTCGCCCTCGCCGTGGGCGCGTGGGAGCCGGGTCCGCCCAGGCGTCTCCGCCGGTCGCTCGTCCGTTTTCATCGCGCGCCCACCGCCGCCGGCTGCTCATCCATCTTCATCCCGCGCCCACCGCCTCCGCCTTCCACCGCCGCCTCGCGCTGCCTCTAGCGCCGGGCGCGCTGCGCTCGCGGGCCGCTTCGCGGCCATGCCTGGTATCCTACAACGCCGCGCCCGGGTCGTGCAGGCGCGCGCTATCGCCTTTGAGCCACCCTACTATGCGTCTATCCCCTCCTCTCCGCTGCGATGACCCTGCTCACCAACTCCACGGGCGGCCCGGGTCGCATCCCAACGTCATAGTGGCGAACGCCACCCACGACCCGCCGACGCCGCTCATTAGCGCGCTCTCCGTCTGGCTGCAGATCCCGGACGCGCGCCTGCTGATCGCGGACGTCGACGGCCATCAGAGTCTGACCCAGTCGCGCTGCGCGTACGAGGCCATCGCGCACTTCCTGCACGACCCAACCTCGGTGTCGACGACGACTATCTGCCCCACTGATCCGTTCCGCAGCTACAGCGGTTTTCGCGGCCATTGAGCTACTATACGTCCGCCGCGCCGCTTATAGAAGAAACTCTCTGGGCACACCGTCACCCCGCCGACGCATTGGCGATAGGTCGCGGGCAGATGCCGCCGGGTTCAGTGGCGAGTTCGTAATGCCACATCTCGTTGGCATAGATCTGGCAGAGACCGTATCGATTGCCACGCTGACGCAGCCAGAGAGCGGCAGCCGTGGGGCCGATGTCGACCGCTTTTCCGGTCACGTGGGTCGACTTCTCCGGGGTGTTCACCCATCTCCGCGCCTCGGCCTCGCTGCCATATTGCGCGATGGCGGCATTCAGGAGGGACTGCTGGTACCGCACGCTGCGCCACCCCGAGGTAATCATCAGGTCCACACCATCGCGCGCGGCGTCGGTCGAAGCGTGCTGCACCGCCGCAAGCAGTTCGGGGGCGAGGTTGCCCACGGCGGGATAGTCGGTGGCGAACGGGGACAGCCCCTCGCCATCCGCGATGTAGCCGTCTGCCGCGGTGAGCCGGACTCGGCCCGCGCCGGGTTCGGGGGAGGCGGGCAGTCGCCTTGCGGCTGGTAACGGGGGTCTGGGCGGAGGCAGAACCCGGCCCGCGCCGCGTGCGGGGAAGGCGGGGGCGGGCATCGGCGTGGGGGTTGGCTCGACAGGAGGAGCAGCTGGCGTGGCCAGTGGCCTGCTCGCGCACGAAGTCAACAGTGCGAGCGCCAGCGTCGCGGCCGCAAGACCGCCGGCCGCCTTCAGGGTCTGTGTCATGTGCCGTTCCAGGCGCACCAGGCCAATCCTCTCTTGCTCGGAACCCGGGCCGTTCCCAGGTCTTGGAGCCCTCGCCCTGCCCGGCGGCGTGGTGCAGCGGCGTCCACGATGCTGTGAACTCGACCGCACCGCGTCGTCGACCACCACGGCCTTGGACTGTCCATCGTCAGGGCCACCGCTATCGCCCACGATGCCACGCGCACCGCGAGCGCGCGGCCGGGGGGTGGCCTCCCGAGAGAGATCCACGTCCCGCTCGGACCGTGCGCAATGCCACGGTAGGTGGCAGCCGAGACGCTCGAACGGTCGGTGTCAGGCCAGCGAACGCACCGATCAGGCTGGCCGCGGCGATGCCGCCCGTTTACAGATTCTCCGCCCTGATCGCATCCACGATGTTGTCGTTGCGGATCATCGCCCCGGAGACCGTCATGGTGGCGAAGACGATCGCCAGGACGCCGGCGATGCAGGCCAGGATCGCCCCCCAGGGCAGGGTGAAGGCAAAGGAGCTCACCCCGCCGAACTGGTAGTAGATGACCACGCTCAGGGCGATCCCGAGCGGCAGACCGTAGAGCAGGGCGGTCAGCCCGTAGAACAGGCTCTCGTAGCGCAGCATGCGCCGGAAGCCACCCGGCGTCAGCCCGACCGACCTGAGCATGGCGATCTCGCGCCGGCGCAGCTTGATGTTGGTGTCCAGCGTGTTGACGATGTTGGTCACCCCGATCAGCGTGATCAGCGTCAGGAACCCGTAGAAGAACAGGTTGATCAGCAGCGTCTGCAGGTATTGGCTCTTGTTGAACTCCTTCATCGAGAAGTATGAGATATTGCCGCCAGCCGTCGCCTTGTAGAGCCGTTCGATGGCTTCCACCGCCGCGTCCGGGTCATCGCTCTTGATGGTCATGTGCCCGGGATTGATCGGGCCCAGCTGCAGCATCCGGTCGCTCCAACCGTCGAAGACGGCATCCGAGACGATCAGTTCCGGCACCAGCCCCACCCCCAGGAAACCCAGGGGTGTCTCCCGAGCGACCGCGCCCACTGTCCAGTTCAGGCTGGCCGGTGTTTCGTCCCCAGTTTGGGGGGAGGCGTAGCCGGACATCCTGGAGGCAGACAGCGTGTCGCCCGGCTTCAGGTTGAACAGGTCGAAGTCGTACAGCTTGCCGCCCTGGCGCAGGGTGCTGTGGTTGAGCAGGATCCCCCGCGGCGCGGATGGATCGGCATACGACTGCACGTCCAGGCCGAGCTGCACGGCGTAGTGGTTGAACTCGGCCGGCCCCACGGCACACACCTTGAGCACGAACTCGTAGGTACCGCCTTCTACAGCGCGGGGTAGATTCTCACGTTCAAGGCTGTTCAGCTCCTGCAGGGCCTGGTACGCCGGGTCGGTGATCACCGCGTGCGGGGGGACGTACGCCTCGTGGGCGCAGCGGATGTAGGAGACCCGCTGCACTTCTGGCAACCGGCTGACCAGGTCGGCAAAACCCTTGGCGTGGCTCTGGCGGTAGTCCAGGTCGATCTGCAGGTCCCAGTTCATCGCTTTGCTCGCCATGCGCTGGGTGGTGTCGGTGTACAGCCTCAGGGCGTTGAAGGCGACGAACAGGACGATGCTGAGCATGAGCGAGAGCACCGTGGTGAGGTACTTCTTGCGGTCGCGCTTGAGGGATTTGAGCGCCAGCTCGCCCTCGAACCCGAACGCGCGCCGGATCAGCGGGCTCGTGCGCAGGTTGAGCGGCTTGCCCTCCCGGACCTCGCCGCTCTGGCGGATGGCATCGATGGGCGAAACCCGGGCGGCGCGCCGGGCGGGGATCCAGGCCGAGAGCAGGATGGTCGCCGCGGAAAACAGCACGGTCAGTCCGATGACCGACGGCGAGACCACCAGCGGCATCCCCTGCTTCGCGTCAACGATCAGCTGGGAGACGATCCCCTGGGTGAGCTTCAGTAGGATCCCCACCCCGGCGATGGCGCCCAGGATGCCCAGCGGGATGCCGATCGTCGCGATGACTCCGGCTTCGGTCAGCACCATGCGGCGGATCTGCGCCGAGGTGGCGCCCACGCTGGCAAACAGGCCGAACTGCTTCGTGCGCTCGCCGATCGAGATGGCGAACGCGTTGTAGATCAGCAATGCCGAGCCGCAGACGATCAGGGCGATGAGGGTGGCGAGGACCACCAGGAAGAAGCGCACGTAGTTGGAACGGCCGCTGCCGCCCAACCAGGGCAGCAGCCGCTCGTTATAGGTAATGCTCTCCTGCGCCGGTTGGCCGTCCGGACCGGGGGTCAGGGTCAGACCGGCGCCTCTGGCAATTTCGGGCGCGCTGGTGTTAATGGTGCGCGGATCGCGGGCCAGGATTGAGATGTCTACTCTGTCGGTGGCTGCCAGCTGCGCCGGGTCGAGGTACGTGAAGGCCGGGAAAGCCGCGGGCATGCTGGTCTCATCGACCAGCGGCGCCATCATGCCTACCACCGTGTAGGTCCTGGACACGGACGGGGTAAAGGTCTCCCCATCGTGCAGGGCCACAAATTGTTCGCCTCCCCATGCCTTGACCATTTCGTCGTAGTTGGGGATATTCCGCTGGCCAAAAGCCACATGCACTGTGGAGCCAGGTCTCAAGCCCAGGCCAGAGTCCCGAGCCATCACCCCCGAAATGAGCAGCTCATCCGTCGTTTGAGGAAAGCGCCCGGAGATCAGCTTGATGGGGTGGTTCCGGAATGAAGGCGCGTCGTAGGCGGTGAGATACAGGTAGGGCCGAGCGGTGTTGTGGCTGCCGTAGGTGGCGCTCCCGAGCGAAGCGCTGAGCATCGCCGTCCGGACGGCGCTGTTTTCGGTGATGTTTTTCGCCTTTGCGTAGGGCACGTCGGGGAACCGGGCATGCCAGTTCCCCGACATGAAGATCTCGTGGTCGATCATCACCTGCTGGAAGCTGACCCCCAGCAGGAGCACCCCACAGATCATGGCGGAGGACACGATCACCCCCACGATGGTCACCGCAGTACGCTTCCTGTTCAGGCGCAGATACTTCAGCGTATACGTCGTCAGGACGTTCATGCCCGCACCGCCTCGTCACGTACGATGCGCCCGTCGCCGAACGAGATGATGCGGTCGGCCTGCAGGGCGATGTCGCGGTCGTGGGTCACCACGATCAGCGTCTGGTGGTATCGCTGGTTGGAGAGCTTGAGCAGCGAGAGGATCTCCCTGGAATTGACGCTATCCAGGTTGCCGGTCGGCTCGTCGGCCAGGACCAGCGCGGGGTTGTTGATCAGCGCCCGCCCGATGGCGACGCGCTGCTGCTGCCCGCCGGAGAGCTGGTTGGGCAGGTGTCCGACCCGGTCCGCGAGCCCCAGCGTGGTCACGAGCTCCTGCAAGCGCCCCTCGTCCAGGCTGCAGCCGTCCAGCAGCAGCGGCAGGGTGATGTTCTCTTCGACGTTGAGGATGGGGATCAGGTTGTAGAACTGGTAGATGAGGCCGATCTGCCGGCGGCGGAAGAGAGCCAGGTTCGTCTGATCGAGGGCGCAGATGTCCGTGCCATCCACCAGCACCCGGCCGGAGCTTGGCGTGTCCACCCCGCCCAGGATGTGCAGGAGAGTGGATTTACCCGAGCCGGAAGGGCCGACGACGGCGACGAACTCACCCTTTTCCACGCTGAGGCTGACGCCATCCAGGGCTTTGATCTGTGTGTCGCCTTTTCCGTATACCTTAGAGAGGTTGTTTACCTTCAGAATTGCCACGATTTGCCTCCAATGATTTGTGTAGTACCACGGTAGATCTGGCATAAGCCGTACTTGGCGCCGTGTTCGGACAGCCACGCCGTGGCATTGTAGGGCCCAATGTCGACCGCGTCCCCCGACACGTGAGCAGAAGCGGTGGGGGTGCCGACCGATCGGGCCGCTTCCTTTTCTGAGCCGTACTTCGTGTTGGAGCCGGGCCGCGATCTCGGGACCCTCTAGCGTGCGGCGATTCGGGGCCGGTTGCCAGAGCCGCGCCACGGTGCTCACTGCCAAGGATGTCGATGGGTGATGCGGCCCTCGCGGACGAAGACGCCAGCAACCGGTAGCCGAGGGCGGCGGCGATCGCCGCGATGACGACGTGCAGGCCGGCGACACGGATCCTGGGAATCCGACGGGTCGTTGTTCGTGCTGGTTCGCTGTAGGTCATGCCTGCAGTCTAGGCAGCGCGATGTTGCCAGCACGTATGTGGTTTTCGATATGCCGACGATATGCAACGGGTGGTAGCATCGAGCGTATGCGGGTGTTGATCGTCGAGGACGAACCCTATCTGGCAGAAGCCATCCGCGATGGCCTACGCCTGGCAGCGATCGCGGCCGACATCGCCGGCGACGGCGACACCGCTCTGGAGCTGCTGAGCGTCAACGCCTACGACATCGCCGTCCTCGACCGCGACATCCCCGGGCCCTCCGGCGACGAGATCGCCAAACGCATCGTCGCCTCCGGCAGCGGCATGCCGATCCTCATGCTCACCGCTGCCGACCGGCTCGACGACAAGGCCTCCGGGTTCGAACTTGGCGCCGACGACTACCTCACCAAGCCGTTCGAACTCCAAGAGCTCGTGCTCCGTCTCAGAGCACTCGACCGCCGGCGCGCCCACAACCGGCCACCCGTGCGAGAGATCGCAGGCCTGCGACTGGATCCGTTCCGCCGCGAGGTCTACCGCGATGGCCGCTACGTCGCGCTGACCAGGAAGCAGTTCGCCGTGCTCGAAGTGCTCGTCGCCGCCGAAGGCGGTGTCGTCAGCGCCGAAGAGCTCCTGGAACGGGCGTGGGACGAGAACGCAGACCCGTTCACCAACGCCGTGCGCATCACCGTCTCGGCACTGCGCAAGCGCCTCGGCGAACCCTGGATCATCGCCACCGTGCCCGGCGTCGGCTACCGCATCGACACAGCACCCGGCACCGGGCGTGGGGGAGGGGACGGTGGATAGGGCGCCTGGGTTGAGTGTCCGCCTCAAACTCACCCTCAGCTACGCCGGCTTCCTCATGCTCGCGGGCGCCTTGCTGCTCGCCGCCGTGTGGGTGCTCCTCCTGCGATACGGACCCGACGATGGGCCCGGCGGCTTAGTGCCCCCCATCGTCATTCAGGGCGGCGCCCTCACGGCGCTGCGCGTCCTCCGCGGCGCGTACGGTTCGGCCGCGGCCATCGCACTGACGTTCCTACTGGTGTTCGGCCTCGCGGGCGGGTGGCTTCTCGCCGGCCGGATGCTCGCCCCGCTGACCCGCATCACAGACGCCACCCGCCTGGCCGCGAACGGATCGCTCGCCCACCGCATCCGGCTACAGGGCCGCCGAGATGAGTTCCGCGAACTCGCCGACGCCTTCGACGCCATGCTCGCGCGGCTCGAAGCGCACGTCGCCGAGCAGCGGAGATTCGCCGCCAACGCCTCCCACGAACTGCGCACCCCGCTGGCGATCACGCAGACGCTTCTCGACGTGGCCCGCAACGAGCCGAACCGCGACACCGGCGAGCTCGTCGAGCGCCTGCGCGCCGTCAACACCCGGGCGATCGGCCTCACCGAAGCGTTGCTCCTGCTCAGCCGCGCCGACCAGCGGTCCTTCACCCGGGAACACGTCGACCTGTCCCTCATCGCGGAAGAAGCCACGGAAACGCTCCTCCCCCTCGCAGAAAAGCATGGCGTCACCATTGAGACCTCCGGCGACATGGCCCCCACCATCGGCTCCCCCGCGCTCCTGCTGCAGTTGACTACGAACCTCGTGCACAACGCGATCGTCCACAATCTGCCCGAACAGGGCACCGTGCGGGTCACGACCAGCGTTCACCTCAAGAGTGTGGTGCTCACGGTCGAGAACACCGGCGAGAAGCTCACCCCACAGGTAGTTGCCACGCTTGGCGAGCCGTTTCGTCGCGGCACCGGACGCATACGCACCGACCACGCGGGTGTCGGCCTGGGCCTGGCCATCGTCAAAAGCATCACCCAAGCACACGACGGAACCCTCATCCTCACCCCCCGGGCCGCTGGGGGGCTCTGCGTCACGGTGCAGCTACCCGCCGCGCCACCGCACACTGGCAGATGATGTTCAGGGGCATTGCCGCACGGCCCTGAGAGGAATAGACAAGGCCTGTGGATCAGCGTGTCATGCGGCGTGAGTGTCACTGCTTCTTGATTCGTCGGCTCGTTCGACGAGTAACCTGCCCCCAGAGTGGGGTCCAGGGATTATGAGAGTCCCGCCAGGGCAGGTTGTTTGTGCTCGCTGTAGACCTCGGCGGGCGTTCGGTAACCAAGCGCGCTGTGGGGTCGGGCCCGATTGTAGTCCAGCCGCCAGGCCTCGACGAGCTGGCGCGCGTCGGCCAGGCTGAGGAACCAGTGCTCGTTGAGGCACTCGTCCCGCAACCGCCCATTGAAGCTCTCCACGAAGGCGTCCTCGTCGCCGGACGGCGAGCACGGCTTCGCGGTATAGCCGCTCTACTCGCTTGTGGTTGACAGTGTGGCCTTCTCGCAGCAGCAGCACGTGCAGGCGGCGGGAGCCGAACCGGCGCCGCTCCAAGGCGAGTTCGCCCAGGCGCTGCCGCAGGATCGCCTCATCAGGGCGGGGACGGCCCTGATAGCGTACCGTCGAGCGGCCCACTCCCACGAGGCGACAGGCGTGGCGCTCGGAGATCCCGAACCGCGCCTGCACCTGCTCTACGGCGGCTCGGTGACTCGCCGGGCTCACTAACCTTTTCCCAGCAGCTCCTTGAGCATCTGGTTGTCGAGCGCCTGCTCCGCCACCAGCCGCTTGAGCCGCGCGTTCTCCTCTTCAAGAGCCTTGAGCCGCGTCGCGTCCCCGCTCTTGAGGCCCCCGTACTTCTGCTTCCAGCGGTAGGTAGAACGTCTGCTCGCTGATCCCGTGCTGGCGGCAGAGGGCCCCAGTCGGCAGCCCGGCCTCGCGCTCCTTGAGCACACTCACGATCTGCTCTTCCGTGAACCGGCTCTTCCGCATCCTGTCCTCCTGGGCTCTCTCTGCCCGCGGAGGACTCTCACTTTACTTGGACCAGTTCTCGGGGGGCACGTCGACCGGCCCACCGCGCCCCGACCGGACCCTACGCCTCCCGAAATCGCGTCTATATATAGCGACACCCACACCCCGTTAATGACAGGAGGTGCGCCCGACCCGAACCAGCCTGGCAGCCCGCCCGAGCCACCCGAGCGAAGCCGCCGTCCCAGGCGCGGCCGCCCCGCTCCCACCCGTCGCGGCCCTCCCAGATGCCGGGCCCCTGCTCAGAGACAGGCTGGCCCCATCGCTCCGCCCGGCCGCGACTATGTCCCGGCACCAAGGAAGCGCCTGCTCCGC
>DATGMD010000005.1:0-2910 GCA_035293805.1 Chloroflexota bacterium
GGAAGACCTGGTGCTGTTCCGCGACCAGCAGGGCCGCGTGGGCTTGCTCGCCGATCACTGCGCCCACCGCGGCGCCTCCCTCTGCTACGGCCGCGTCGAGGAGCGGGGGATTAGCTGCGCCTACCACGGCTGGCTCTACGACACCGGCGGGAACGTCCTCGAAACGCCACCCGAGCGCAACGACGCTATCATCAAGCACGTGAAGCAGCCCGCCTACCCCGTCCAGAAGTTCGTCGGGCTCTACTGGGCCTATCTCGGCCCCCTGCCCGCACCGGTGATCCCCCGCTACGACGTGTGGGTCCGCCAGGACGGCCGCCGCCGCATCTACGTGCAGCCCCTGCTCGACTGCAACTGGTTCCAGGCGATGGAGAACTCGGTGGACTCGGCCCACCTGCAGATCCTCCACCAGGAGTTCATTGGCGACGGGCGCCGGCCGGCCAACACCACCCGCGGCTTCACCGACGACGTGCGGAGCACCGAGTTCTACGTCAACCCCATCGGCATCGTGAAGCGGCGCACCTACGTCAACGGCAAGACGGACGAGCATCCCCTGATCTTCCCGAACATCCTCCGCCAGGGCAACGCCACCCAGATCCGCGTGCCCATCGACGACACCCACACGCGCATCTTCTTCGTGCGCTTCTTCCCAACCGAGGACGGCAGCCTCGTGGCCGACGAGGGCGACCCGCCCGTCGAGCACCTGGCGCCCTACAAGGACCCGCCCGACGCGCTCCACCCTCACGCGCGCTTCCGCTGGGCGGGTGTGCAGTACCAGGACCACGCCATGTGGGAGACGCAGGGCCCGATCTCCGACCGCACGCGCGAGCACCTGGCCTCGTCCGACCGCGGCGTGGTCTTACTGCGCCGCCTGCTCCGCGAGCAGATCGAGCGCGTCCAGCAGGGTCACGATCCATTCGGCCTCGTGCGCGACCCCGACCACCCGATGATCGACACCAACCTCACCGGCGAGGCGCAGGGCGTCTACGGGGACCGCCACCCCGCCGGCATCGGCACCGCCACCGTCCCCGCCGACCACTGAGCCGTGGCTTGGACAACGCCGCCACCCGCGCCGGGGCGCGCGGCCCCCTGCCCGCTGCGGCTCAGCCGCCGCCGCTTCCTCGGCGCCGCCACGCTCGCCGGCGGCGCCCTCCTGCTCGGCGGCTGCCAGCCCACCGCGCGCCCCGCGCCGCGCCCCCCCGCGCCGTCGCCGGCCGCGCCCGACGCCTCGGCCGCCACGTCGCCCGAGGGCTGGGAGTCGACCTGGAACGCCTGGCTGGCGGCCGCGCGCGAGGAGGGCAAAGTCGTGGTGAAAGGCCCGCCGTCCCCGGAGGTGCGCACCGACCTGCCGCGTGCCTTCCAGGCGCGCTATGGCATCGAGGTCGAGTACCTCGGCAGCCCCACCGGCCCGTTCGCCACCCAGCTTCAGCATGAGCGCGAGGCTGGCATCTACTCCACCGACGTGGTCCTGGCCGGCGCCGACTCGATGTACACCGTCTTCTACGCCGATCACATGCTCGCGCCGCTGCCCCCCGTCCTGATCCTCCCCGAGGCCACCGATCCGGCGGCCTGGCCCAATGGCAAGCTGTGGTTCATGGACCCCGACCAGCAGTACGTCCTGCGGCTCAACAACTCCGTGACGATCATGGGCCAGATCAACACCGCCTACGTGAAGCCCGAGGACGTCACGCGCTGGTCCGACTTGCTGAAGCCGGAATACAAGGGCAAGATCGCCTGCTTCGACCCGGCGGTCAGCGGCTCCGGCGTCGGCACCGCCGCCTACCTCTACGTCACCCTCGGCGAGGACTACGTGCGGCGGCTCTACGTCGACCAGCAGCCGGCGCTCAGCCGCGACGATCGCCAGTTGGCCGACTGGGTGGCGCGCGGTACCTATCCGATCGCCATTGGCGCCGAGTTCGCCACGGAGAGCGAGCGCGCCGCGCTACAAAGTGGCGGCGTCTCGATCGTCAACCTGCCGCGACCGGCCGACGCCCCGGGCAGCGTGAGCCCAAGCTTCGGCCTACTCGGCCTGCTCACGAACGCGCCCCATCCTTACGCGGCTCAGGTGTTCGTCAACTGGATCGCCGCCCGCGAGGGCATGACCGTCTGGAGCAAGGCGCTGAACGCCGTCCCCGTCCGCTTGGACATCGACAAGTCCGCCTGGCCCGCCGACCACGTGCCGGACCCGAACGTCAAGAACTACCACGACTCCTACGGCTGGGACTTCGTCCTCAACGAGCGCCAGGCCGTCATGGCCCAACTGCGCCAAATGATAAAGTAGCCCCGCCCACCTCCCGCCCGCACCGTCCATTGCGGTCCACGCCGGCCTTCCCCCCTCGACACGGCGCTCGCCAAATTCCCGTCAACCCCTCCAAGCTCCCCCCGGCCCCCGTCGGTCCCGAGCGATCTTCGCCAAGCCAAAATGCAGGGCCGGGGCTCGTCGCCCGCCGCCCGGTTACGGATACTGCTGTCCCCCATTCCAGCGCCCGCGAAGTCGAGCTGCAGCCTCGTCCCCCACCGCTCGCCCCGCGATGCTATCACCCAATCTGGCCACCGCGAGGTGCAATCTCCTCTCACGGCGCCCACAACGTAGGGCTGGGACTTGTCCCCTGCCGCCCGGCGGCCGCGCCCGCCCACCCCGCGGCGCGCCACCCGGACCCCGCACCTCCCGAAATCGTCTCTATATATAGCGACACCCCATCCGATGACCGACCAATAGGAGGTGCCCCGCCGAGCACCCAGCCTGGCCACCCGCCCGAGCCACCCGAGCGGAGCCGCCGTCCCAGGCGCGGCCGCCCCGCTCCCACCCGTCGCGGCCCTCCCAGATGCCGGGCCCCTGCTCAGAGACAGGCTGGCCCCATCGCTCCGCCCGGCCGCGACTATGTCCCGGCACCAAGGAAGCGCCTGCTCCGC
>DATGMD010000006.1:0-2255 GCA_035293805.1 Chloroflexota bacterium
ACTTCGACCTCGACGAGCATCCCCGGGATGGCGAGCTGCGAGACGTTGAGGAACGTGTGCGGCGGGTACGGGCCATCGCCAAAGACCTCCTTTCGGCACGCGTTGTTCTGCGCGAGATTGCGAGCATCGGTGACGTAGGTCACGACGCGCACGATGTCGCTGACCGAGCCGCCTTCGCGCTCCAGCAGGCGCTGGATAGTGTTCCAGGCGTAACGGCACTGAGCGTCGAAGTCGCCGAGGTGCTGGACCTGGCCCTCCATCTCCTCCTCGGCGCCCGCGCCCGACAAGAATAGCCAGCGGCCCGGGTTGGAGACGCTGAGCGCCTGGGAGAACCCCACGCGCGTCTGCCAGTTGCCGTAGTTGATGTGTAAGCGTTCACGCCGCCTGAGCGACTGGGGCCGCCGGTAGAGCAGTGGGTGGGGTCGGCAGAAGCGAGGGGATGGGCAGGCCGACCTGAGCGGCGGTACACACGGCCGTCAGGTAGGCCAGCAAGGAGCGGTCGTGCTGTTTGCAGGTGGCGGCGACGGACAGCAGCCGCGTGACGAAGGCGTTGCCGCCGGCGCTCTGCGTCCCGAAGCTGCCCTTGCGCCACAGCACGGCCGGGCGGAGCGCTTGCTCGGCGGCATTGTTGGTCGGCTCCAGGCCGGGGACCGTGACGAAGGTCCACAACGCCGGCCAGAGTTTGAGCAAGGCGGTGCAGAAGTTCGCCGTCTGGTCGCAGCCGCACTCCTGGCCCCGCTCCAGCACGCGGCGCAAGCGCCATTGGTACTGCCGGGCGCGGCGCACGAACCGCGGCCGCTGGGTCGGGTCGGCCCGGAGGTCGGCCCAGGCCCCGAACAGCCCGCCGAGCAGGCGGAGCGCGTCGCGCCCGATTGCGCGCCCCGGCCCCCCGTAGTCCACCCGCTTCTGGAAGTCCCGCTTGAGATGCGCCCAGCACACTTGCCGCCGTTCCGGCGCGATCCAAGTATAGGCCGCCCAGCGGTCGCTGATCAGATACCCGGCGAAGCTGGCCCCGAGCAGCCCTTGGATCACCCCGCGGCCGCGGCTTGGCGCCAGCGTGAACACGGTGGCCACCGCCGTGACGACCACCCACAACCAGCGCCGCTGCCCGGCCTCCCGCCAACTGGTCTCGTCCGCGTGCGCGGCCGGCGCCTGCTGCACGGCCTGCTCCAGGACCGCCACCGGTTCGGCCAACGCGGCGGCCGTGGCCTGGCACAAGTGGTCCACGCTCCCGACCGCCAGGGGCGCCCCCAGCACGTCGGTACAGACGCCCACCACTTCGCGGCGGCTGAGCCGATAGCGCCCCGACAAGACCGCCACCGTCGCTTGCAGCCGTGGGCCGAACGCCCCCGCGGGCACGTCCGGGGGCAGCGCGGCGCAGGTGGTCGTCCCGCAGGCGGCGCACTGGACACGCTGCAACTGATGCTCGGTCACCACCGCTCGCACCGGCGGCAGCTCCGTCACCTGGTGTCGCACCGGCTCGCCCACCGCCGTCTGGACCAACGGCGCCTGGCAACTGCGGCAATGTGTCGGCCAGTGCACGACGGTCTCATCGACTTGCTCCGACGGCACCAAGGCGCGCTGGTGGGGCGGATGGCCCGGCTGCCCACCCCGCCGCCGCCGGCTGGGGGGCGCTGGCGGGCGCGGGGACATGGCGGGCGGATCGCTCGACGGGGGGCGCGAGGAGTT
Organism: Chloroflexota bacterium; assembly: GCA_035293805.1. GTDB lineage: Bacteria > Chloroflexota > UBA6077 > UBA6077 > JAJPHF01 > JAJPHF01. The sequence continues at coordinate 1,690 of DATGMD010000006.1, forward strand.
CGTCGAGTTCTGCCCCAGCCGCGCTTCCAATTCCTGCACCCGCGCGCGCAGCTCGGCGTTCTCCGTCCTCAGCGCCACCAGCTCGGCGTACACGACCGCGAGCAGGGCCAGCGCGTCTTCCAGGGTCCGGGGCGCGGGCGCATCGTCCAACATGGCCGCAGTGTGCCTGGTGGTCGCCTCCCTGTCAACCCTGCCGCAGGAGCCGCCGGCCCGCGCTACTCACCACGGACGGGGGCTGAACGCTTACTGAAGGCCATCTAAAGGAAGGTCAAAACTGTAGGATCCTCGATCCCGCTTTCCCTCTCGCGGTCGATCCTGCGCTGTCGAATCAGGAGCTTGCATGCTTCACGGAAATGCCGTGCGATTACCATGCCAAACCACGAGATTGCCAGCTCGTCTTGAATAGCCCCGAACGTGATCCGACGATGTTGCTTGCCCAGCACGTATATGTCCTCGGCTAGGCGACTAATGAGCTGCACTTCGGTTTCCTGGGGCGATAGCGGTGGAGCAAGCATTTCGTCGAACGTGAGCTGCCGACCGCGATCGAACTGAGCGCGCTCGCGCTC
>DATGMD010000007.1:0-3699 GCA_035293805.1 Chloroflexota bacterium
CCAGCGTGGCCAGGTCCCCCGCCGGCAACGTCGGCACCGCTTGCTCCGGCGTCGCGTGGACCACCGCTTCCCTCTCCGCTATGAGGGCCAAGGACCGCTCATTGCTGTCCACCGATCCCCTCCGGCGGGCCCGCTTCGAGGGGTATCCGCACCTCGGCCCTCCTGGAGGGGATCGCCTTCTCCCTCCCCTTGACCTCTTCTGAGGCAGACCCGATCCTAGCAGTGAGGTAAAGGGATGCGGCGACTCTTGGTATGCTGTAGAACAGGAAATCACGGGATCACGGTACCCTACCCGCTAGATGAGACGAGCCTCGACCTCGGCACCCGCGGCCACGTTCGGCACGCTCCTCAAGCGTCTGCGTCGGGCTGCCGGCCTGACGCAGGCTGAGCTGGCCGCGCGCGCCGGTTACAGCACAGTCTACGTCGGCATGCTGGAGCGCGGGGAGCGAGCGCCCGTTGCTGAGACCATAGCCGTCCTGGCCGCGGCCCTGCATCTGACATCCGACGAACAGACCGCACTCGCCGCGGCCGGGCGGCGCGGGGCTGAGCCGCACAGCGCGCTGTCCGAAGCCGGAGCGGCGCCCGGCCGGCACCTGCCTGCATTGCCGGCACCGCCGACCTCTTTCGTCGGCCGCGAGCACGAGGTCGGCGCCGTCACGACCCTGCTGCAGACCGCGGCCGGGCGCCTGGTCACCCTGACAGGGCCGGGTGGCATCGGCAAGACGCGACTGGCCCTGCGGGTCGCCGCGGATGTAGCGGATTGCTACGCCGATGGCGTGGCTTTTGTGGCGCTGGCCGCGGTCGCCACGCCCGCGCTGGTGCTGCCCACCATCGCCGCCGCGTTTGGCCTGCACGAGGTGGCCGGCCGGCCGCTGCTGGAAACCTTGATTGACTACCTGCGCGATCGGCGGAGCTTGCTGGTGCTCGACAACTTCGAGCACGTGCTGGAGGTTGCGCCGTTGGTTGCCGAGCTGTTGTCGGCCTGCCCAAGCCTCGACGTACTGGTGACCACCCGCATGCCGCTCCGCCTGCAGGCCGAGCAAGAATTCGCGGTCCCACCCCTCGGTCTCCCGGCAGCCGATGCGCCCGCCACGCCGGGCTCGTTGGGCGGTGTGGCGGCTCCCATGCTGTTTGTGCAGCGGGCGCGGCAGGCGCTCCCGACCTTCGCGCTGACCGACGCCAACGCGCCCGCCGTGGCCGCGGTCTGCCGGCGGCTCGACGGTGTGCCCCTGGCCATCGAATTGGCCGCGGCGCGCATCAAGGCGCTCACGCCACAGGCCTTGCTGGCGCTACTGGATGAAGGCGCCGCCGGCGGTGGCCGGCCGCTGGATGTTCTGGCGGGCGGCGCGCGCGACCTGCCGGAGCGCCAGCGCTCCATGCGCGCCACGATTGCCTGGAGCCACGATCTACTCGGCCCCGGTGAGCGCATTCTGTTCCGCCGGTTGGCCGTCTTCGCGGGAGGCTGGACCCTCGGCGCGGCTACCGCCGTCGACGCCGCGCTGGGGACCGGGTCGCCGCTGAACGGCGGCGTCCTGGAGCGCCTCGTCGCCCTTGTCGACGCGAGCCTGGTGACGCACGAAGGAAGCGCGCCCGATCACGGGCGCTATTCGATGCTGGAGACGATCCGGGCGTTCGCGCTGGATAGACTCGAGGAGAGCGGTGAGCGCGACGAGGCGCGCAGCGCCCATCTGCGCTACTATCTTCAGCACGCCGCATCCCTGGCTGCGCCGGTGTCGTCCGGTGTTCCGCCGTCCTGGGTGGCACAGATAGAGCTCGACCTGGAGAACTATCGCACGTCTTTGCAGTGGGCCGCGGAGAGCAGCGCGCATGCGCCCGGGCTGGAGCTGGCGACGGCGCTGGCCTCGTTCTGGCACTGGCGCGGCTATTTCGCGGAAGGTTGGGCCTGGCTCGATCTCTTCCTCAGGAGCGGCGCGGAGGGCGAGATAGAGCCGCATGTGCGATGCAAGGCGCTCAATTGCGCGGGCACGCTGGCCTACCGCCGGGGCGACCTTACGGCCGCTGACAGCAGTATGCAGGAGGGACTTGCCCTGGCGCGGCGGCTTGGCGACCGGGGGTTGGTGGCGGATCTGCTTCACAACAGCGGGCTGGTAGCGAAGGAACAGCGCGACTATCAGCGGGCCGTCGCCCTGTTTGAGGAGAGCATGGCGTTGGACCGGGCACGCGGCAACCAGCACGGGGTCGTCACCGCCCTGGCTAATCTGGGGTGGGTGGCCCACGCCCGAGGAGATTATGTCGGGGCGATGGCGCTGGCGGAGGAATGCCTGGCCCTGTGCCGTCCGCTGGGAGATATCTTCCTCGAGGCCACCGTTCTGGGCAACCTGGCGCACGCCGCCTGTGCGCTTGGCGACGACGAGCGCGCGGCGGCGCTCTACCGCCGGACGCTCACGACGGCGCGCGATCTGGGCGTGCAGTGGGGCGTTCCTATCTGTCTGGAAGGTCTTGCCCGCGTCGCCGCGTATCAGGGGCGGCTGGATCAGGCCGCGCGTTGGTGGGGCTGCGCCGCGGCCCTGCGCGAGGCCATCGGCGCGCCGCTGTCGGAGGACGACCGCCTGGCATATGACTACGACCGCTCCATCGACGGCGCCCGGACGCGCCTGGGCGACACGCGCTTCACCGAGGCCTGGGCGGAGGGCCAGTCCCTGAGTATGGAACAGGCCATCGCCGAGGCGCTCGACGCCGGCGACCCGGCGGCCGTGCGATCAAGGTGAGGCCGGCTCGGTGTCAGAGCAGCGGGCGCTCGCGCCAGTCCGCGCCGTCGGGCGGTCCGGACAGGGCCCAGATGTTGTACCTCTCGATCCCGCCGACCACGTCGCAGGTGATCTGGACGACGCGCACCGAAGGCGTCATCGCCACGACCAGGGGGCTGGTGTCGGCGGGCGCATCGGCGCGGCGTGCGCTCAACTGGCCCTTGCGTACGACCGAGGTGGCTTTGTCGGCGTGCGGCGCGACCAGACCCAGCGAACGGAAGCCGGCGGCGCACGCCCAGGGGTGGTCCGTCTCGTTCATGATGATCAGTGCATCGTCTTCGATCGGCGCGCCGACCGCCGTCTTGAGCCAGGGGAAAAGGTAGCGCCACCATTGGCGTCTCCTCTGTGGCGCGGTCTCGGGCGGGTCGTCCGGTAAGCCGGCGGGGATCGCTCGATCTAGCTCCGGCGGGCGTTCTAACACGGCGGGCATCTGCTACTCCTATTACTCCTCTACCTTTGCCGAGCGTGGTTGAGTAAACCGACGGGCCCGGCAACTGGGTCCTAGAACCCGCGAGAGATCAACGTCCGGCTCAGCCGGTTTGGGTTCTTGTGGTCGAGAACGTTTTCGTCGGGAGGTTATTCCTTTGCGGCTCCTTGCTGCGCGCGGCTGTGTGGCGGCTCCGGGCAGGACGTCGCGTGATATGCCCGACGCTAGCGGCGCGTCAGCCTGCGAAGGCGCAGGCGGCGCCGCATCAGGCGGGCCAGGCGGGTCCTTAGGCCCATCAGCGTTGCAGGACCCATCTCCGCCCACCGGGCCCACCCGCCGTTGTCGAGACCGCGAGCCGCCAGTCCGATGCGCCAGGCCGGGCCGAATGCGCGCAAGGCACAGAGTTGTGCGTCGCGTCGCGAGAGCCCGAGTTCTTCGCCGCGACGCGTGGTGTCATAGAGATGTCGCTCGGCCTCCAGCAGCAGATCGCGCCGGCAATGCCGC
>DATGMD010000008.1:0-18150 GCA_035293805.1 Chloroflexota bacterium
TTGCGCCTCGACGCCGCGCTGTACGAGCCCGCCCCACGGCGCGGCCCGCGCCAGGTCGGCCGTCCCCGCCTCAAGGGCCAGCGCCTGCCGACGCTGGCCGCGGTGGCGGGGAGATCCGACCACGCCTGGGCCCAGATTGCCGTCCCCGACTGGTACGGGACCGGGGAGCGGAGGGTAGAGGTCAGCTCGGACACCGCCGTCTGGTACCACACCGGCCTGCCGCCCGTGCCCGTGCGCTGGGTTCTCAGCCGCGACCCGCACGGCCAGTTCGACACGCAGGCCCTGCTCTGCACCGACCTCGCCGTCGCGCCGGCGCAGGTCGTGGCCTGGTTCGTCCGCCGCTGGCAGTTGGAGGTCACCTTCGAGGAAGCACGCCGGCACCTCGGCCTCGAGACCCAGCGGCAGTGGTCGGAGTGGGCGATCCGCCGCACCACCCCGGCATTGCTCGGACTGTGCTCGCTGGTGACCCTGTTCGCGCATCAGTACGTGAGCCGAACGCCGACCCGGATTCGGCAGGCGGCCTGGTACCGGAAAGCGCAGCCCACCTTCGCGGATGCACTGGCACTGGTCCGCCGCGAGCTCTGGGCACAGGCGGCTTTTCGCCTGTCCGCCAGCGAACCCGACATGCTAAAAGTCCCGCGCACGTTCGTCGAGCGCCTAACGGAAACGCTCTGCTACGCCGCCTGAACGGCCAAAGTCGAGCTTAGCACGAAATCGTGGTGTTGCCGAAGCTGTCGGTGCTTGATGTGCAGTCGCTGATGGCGTCGTCACCATAGGTCGTTGTCATCGTCTCGCTGGCGTTGGCGCTCGCGGCCACGACGCGCCTGGTCAGCCAGCTGCTCGATAGGGTATGGATTACGGCGTAAGCGCTGCCTGGTATGCTAGCCTGGAGTACACACTGGAATGCGAATGTGGCTGCTCGCCAGCGACCGCATGGCCGGGATTCAGACATCATCAAACGTGCCTGAGATGAGTTGGCAGCTAGATATAGAAGTACCTCATCACGACTTAGGTATCGGCACGCTTTATGCCTCGATTGATGCGTTTACGGTCCGCAGCGACCAAGGCATCCGCCTAGACGAGGCTGGTCTTCAGCTGTCGGGACTCGGACAACGGTTGTCGTATAGTGGTGCCATCCGCATTCCGGAATGGCCCGGTGGGTTTCAGGATGGTGACCAAGGGCGCTTACAGGGTTGGATCGTAACCCCGAGTGGCAGCTTCGGTACAGGCACGGTTGGCTTCTCTGTGCGGCCTCAACCTACCGGTTTGGCGAGTGATGCTCCATACTCAGCTGCGTCCCACGAGTGCCAAGCGCAGTAAAGCCTTGCCTTCATGCCCCGTGCCCCGGGACAAAGCGAGAGGGAAGCATGACGTATCATGCTTCCCTCTCTGAAAACCGTTGTTTACCGGGAGCGGACTTGCAGGTCCTGCACTTCGATCCGGTGCGCCTCAACGCCGTTCACGGTTTCCACCAGCCGGGTCGGGATACCGTCAGCCACGCGGTAGGTGATCTCGGTACGCACTTGCCGCGCTGGCTGCGGTGTGGCAGCCGGACCCTGCGCCCCTGACGGAGGGATGTACGCGGGCACGGTCTCCTCGCGACTGGCCACCGCCAAATCTGTGCCGAGAGGTCTGCTGGTGTACCCGCGCATTTTGAGGAGTCCGTCGATGCCACCTGGCGCTAGCCATTTCGCCGGCACGGTCAGCTCGCCTGGGGCCCACTGGGTAACGACGTCTGGAAAGCCCGGTCGGTGGTGGACCGTCGTCTGGCCGTTGAACGTTGGCATCATACCTACCGACTGCGGCACAGCCGAGTCCGCCAACAGTGTCGTCGTGAACTGTCGCCGCACAGTGTAACCTACACGAACGCGCTGAGTACGAGTGGTAGCGCTGCCGAGGTGCTCGTGCGTAGTCTCTTGGAAGGTCATGGTAAACGGAGGCCATGGCTCGTCGCGTCCCGCAGCCGCTGGATCCGCGCGCTGTGCCACAGCGGTCAGTGCAAAGACCGTTGGTGGTATGCCGCCTCCCAGCGTAGCGGTCTGCTCAGTGGGGCTGGCCATGCTGTAGCTACTGCCCACAGCTAGGACGAGAGCTGCCACCAAGAGCAAGATACTCGCGCGGCCCCATCCAGACAACCCTAGCATCTGTCTATCTCCTTCCCGGGACAGCTAACATGACCCGCCGTAGCCTTCGCGGGCCGAAGTGTTGTTATATAGATAGTGCGTCAGCCACTCAGAGCACCAGTAGTAGCAACTCGGGTTGCATTCGTAGAACTGGATCCGGTACTGTGTAGCTGCAGGCTGTGAGATCGTCCCGCCGGGATCATCGCCCCATGGGCCTGCGGGAGAGCAGCCCATATAGGCATTCCACGGTGATCCGAGGCAGGTGTTTTGATACCAACCAGCCCCGGGCTGGGTAGCTACCTGTTGTCAACCGCTGCCGTTCCACCAGAAGTCATTAAGGGACCAGAGGTGCCAGTACTGGGCGCCGCCATCGATGGCGCCAGTGTACCATCGGTCGTAGACTTGGCCGTATGAGCCGTAGTTGTCGTAATCGACGTGGGCGCAGTAGTACTTCGGACCGGTTTGATCGCAGGTATCTGCAGTCTGTAGCACCGCTCGTGCAGAAGGTAGCCGCACAACTCACCACACCAGCGTCGTGAATATGCTGATCAGTACGAGCAAGATGCGCAAGCGCTCTATAGTGCGGCCGCGAGAGAGCCCCATGTACATGACCTCCGGTTTATAACGTTACACGAGTCGCTAGTTTCTGATGTGACCACTGACCCGAGCGGCCGCACCATTGCGCAGGCCTTGGGAGTGACCCCGGCGGTGAGCCAGTAGCTTAAGCAGGCGCGTCCCAGGTAGTCCTCGGGCCGACGCACCCAGCCGACCGCGACTGCACTAACCGCCGCCTGGCGACGTGACCATGTTTACATGAGGACGCTCAGATCCGTAAGTAGTGATGGTCAGGTAGAGCATGACCGGGTGAAGCCTCTCGTTCTATGGCCAGCGCTGGTAAGAACGCAGCACCATCGTAGCTGAGAGTGCTCGGATTGGCAATCGGAAGAAATTCGGGGTTTTCAACCAGAGACCGCCGAATTTGTTCGGGGGTCTCTGCAAGGCCTCGGTCGGCGGAGCGGAGCGGGGTTTAGGTCCAATCAATCAGGCTGCTGAACCGGACGGCCGGCATTGCTAGGGCGCACCTGAGGGCGACCAGGCACGCGCATGGTTACGCCGCCGAACCCCCTGTTTCCAGCCGTGGCCGGTAGGGACAGGAGACCGCTTTGGAGAGCCTGGAGCACCACTCCCGTGCGGGAGTGCACGTGGAACTTCTCGATCAGATGGGAGCGGTGATCCGCCACGGTCTTGGCTGACAGACCAAGAGCGGCGGCGATCTCGTCATTGCTGTGATCGAGGGCCAGCAACCGAAGGATATCGCGTTCTCGTGGAGTAAGGCGCTCGCGGGGGACGGTCGTAGTCGGCTCCACGTGGGCGCCCACTCGGATTGTGGACCCGATGCCCGCTCGTCCGGTCTCGACCACTTGCACCGCCTGGCCCTGCGCCACGAGGCGGACCGCCTTGACCAGCTCCGGGGGGCCCATGGTCTTCAGCAGATACCCCAGGGCGCCCATCTGCCGAAGTGTTCGCTCGTCGCCGCTGTTGGGATCGCCCGTAATGGCTAGGACGGCCACCGCGGGCGCGCTGCGTCGCACCTGGCGGGCCACCTCGATGCCGCTCAGGTCCGGCAGCCGCATATCCAGCAGCAGGACATCAGGGCGGTGCTGCTCGACGAGCGGCAGTGCCTCGGTGCCCTGTGCAGCCGTGCCCACCACCCGGATCCCCTCGGCGCTCTCCAGCCATAGCTGCATCCCGGCGAGGACCAAGGGATGGTCGTCCACGATCACGACGCGGATCGAGTGCGGGCAATGCCCCCACGCCCTCGCGAGTTCCCGCGTTGGCCCAGCGGCCTGGCTCCCATACGTCCCCATGGGTCCGCCCCCCACGCTGTGCAGTGGCGCCCCAGCCGAGCGCACCGTCCGGCTGCCGGTGTGTGGATCAAACGACCGTGGACGCAAAATGTTACACGATGTGCAGGTGGCGGTCGCAACCGACGAGGCCGACCAGCCGGAGAGGGCGGCGCAAGGAACCGACACCAGCGCTGCTCAGCGCTTACCGAGGTGGCACCGGTCGGGCGCTAGCCTACCGTCCGCCGGCCTACTGGCTGGATCGGTCGAGGTCCAGAACGGGGCCTACTACGGTATCTTTCGTGGCCACGCGCACGACCCGCCGGAGTTTCGCGACGCCCTCCAGCGCCGTGCGCAGGCTTACCCGCGCGCCCGGCAGCAGCGCCGCCAGCTCGGACGGCACCGCCAGTTGATGAGGGATCCACGCTACGACGTCCCGTCCCCCGCCATCCCCTTCTCTTGGTCAGCAGCGTGGGCCGCGCTCGGCTCCCTGGCTCAACGGCGCGCTGAGTACCCGCCTCGCCAACCCTGCCGGGCGAGCTGGCTGCTCACCGGCCGCCTGGCGGCGGTGTCCCCCAGCATTCGGCGGTCGGTCTCGCGGCCCCGCCGGCAACGCCGGACGACCGCCCCCCGCCAATAGCTTCCTCTTTAGACAGGTTTAGACAGGCCGCGAGGCGCGCCGGAGAGCGCCCGCCATCCCGCGCGACGTGGTCGCCGTCCCGGCCCGTACACGCCTCCCACCCCGCCCGCCGCCCGCGCCCGGCCCGGGGCCTCACCCCGCCGGCCCGGCCCGCGACGGAGCCCCGGGGGAGTATCGTACGGGGCAAACGATGCGACCTTCCGCGCCCGACCAGCGCGCGCAGACCCGCGCCCGGCCTAGCAGTTAACCACCCGGTCAAGGAGCATCGTTTGACCGTTCCTCGGCTAAACTGCGTCGCTACGTCGTCGGGCGCACCCCGGCCTCCGCCCGGCGTTGCTTCGCCGTGTAGGGGTAGGTTATACGCATAGTGGCGGCGGGGTTCGACCGCGGGAGGACGGTGCCGATGGCTGTGACTGCTGAGTTCCTGACGCTGCCAGAGCTGCGCCGCGCGGCGCGGGCGAAGCTGGCGCCCGCGGTGTGGGACTACGTGGCCGGCGGCGCCGACAGCGAGGCCACGCTGCGGAACAACCGACGGGCGATGAGCCGCTACGTGTTCCGGCCGCGGGTGCTGCGCGACGTGAGCCGGGTCGACCTGCGCACGACGTTCCTCGGGATGCCGCTGGCGCTGCCGATCATGACCGCGCCGATGGGCTCACTGGAGCAGGTCCACCCGGACGGCGATCTGGCGATGGCGCGGGCCGCCGGGCGGATGGGCACGATCCACTGGCTGACGACCCAGACGGCGTCCACGCCCGAGGCGGTGAGCGCGGCGGCGAGCGGGCCGCTCGTCTTCCAGCTCTACTTCCGCGGCGACTACGCCTGGGCCGAGGCGCTGATCCGGCGCGTCGAGGCGGCGGGCTTCCGCGCGCTGGCGCTGACGGTGGACAACGCGGCCTACGGGCGGCGCGAGCGCGACATCGTGCGGCGCCGCGAGTCCCGCAACCACCCCACGGGCCTCGGCCTGCCGCCGGGGCGCGGGCGCATGGGCGCGCTGACCTGGGCGGACGTGGACTGGCTGCGCGCGACGACGCGGCTGCCGCTGATCGTGAAGGGCATCCAGGACCCGGAGGACGCGCGCCTGGCCGCCGAGCACGGCGTCGCGGCGGTCCACCTGTCGAACCACGGCGGGCGGAACCTCGACTACTCGCCCGCCCCGATCGACATCCTCGCCGACTCGGTCGCGGCGGTGGCCGGCCGCGCCGAGGTGATCGTCGACGGCGGCTTCCAGCGCGGCACCGACGTGCTGAAGGCCCTGGCGCTCGGGGCGCGGGCGGTGGTGATCGGCAAGGCAGCGGCCTGGGGCCTGGGCGCCGCCGGCGAGGAGGGGGTGGTGCGCACGCTGGAGCTGCTGGCGCTGGAGCTGTGCATCGCGATGGCGAACACCGGCCAGGCCCGCGTCGCGGACGTCGGCCCCGCGCTGGTGCAGCGCGCGTGCCGGGCCGGGTAGCGTGGGCTCGGCACCGCGGCCCCCGCCCAACCAAAAGCGGCTTCGCAAGAGTGAGCCATCCGCGACCGGCCCGGTCGTAGGGCAGGGGCTCGTCCCCTGCCGCCGGGTAACCCGGCAGGCAGAATTGTCCCGGGAACGGCGATAGGCACCGCACGGTCGCGGCGTCCGCGAGAGCTGGACACGCGCTCCGGAGGAGGGCCCGATGCGCGAAGGCACAACTGAGGTCGACGGGCTACAGATTCGGTATCTCGAGGAGGGGGAGGGGCCGGCGGTGTTGCTGCTGCACGGCGCCTCGCTGGGCTCGAGCGGCGACGTGTACGCGCGCAACCTGGGGCCGCTCGCGGCCGGCGGGGTGCGGGCAATCGCGCCCGACCGGCCGGGCTACGGCCGCTCCGGCGGCCCCGACGACCCGACGCTGGCGGGGCACTTCCGCTTCGCGCTCGGCTTCCTCGACGCGCTGGGACTGGCGAGCGCCGTGATCGTCGGTCACTCGCAGCAGGGCAACACCGCCGCCACGCTGGCCCTGGACCAACCGGACCGCGTGCCGCGGGCGGTGATCCTCGGCACCGGCGGCCTGCTGCCGCCGGTGCCGGGCGACGACGCCGTGCCGGGCGCCGGCGAGACGCTGAGCGGCGAGCCGACCGTGGCGCAGACGCGCGCTCGGATGGAGGAGGACCTGTACGACCACGCGCTGATCACGCCCGAGGCGCTGGAGCTGCGCCACCGCATGAGCCTGGGTCCGGCCTTCCGCTACTATCAGCAGCGCGCGGCCGGACGGCCCGGCGGCGGGGCGGCGGGCGCGGGCGAGCCGCTGTGGCAACGGGTGGGCGCGAACCCGGAGCGCTTCCTGCTGCTCTACGGACGCCAGGACAAGCCGACGACGGCCGCCCGCTGCGAGCGGGCGCGCGAGCTGTTCCCCAACCTGCGCCTGGTCCTGTTCGACCGCTGCCGCCACCTGGTGCAGTGGGACCAGGCCGACGCGTTCGTGCGCCTGACGCTGGAGTTCGTGCGCGAGGCGGTGCCGGCGTCCTGAGCCCCGCGGTGCGGCCAGCCGCGCGGCTCGGCTATCCGCGCGGCTGGCCCGTTGGCGCGGCGGGCTGAGATGCGGCGGCGCCGTCGGGCGTGGGCGTGGAGGCGGAGGCTGTGCGCAGGTCGTAGCTGGCGAGGCACTGGTCGACCAGGCGCTCCGCGTCGGCCCAGTCGAACGAGCGGTACTCACGGCCCTTGATCGCGTTCGGCTCGCCCGCGTAGAACATCTCGTATTGCAAGTGCCGCGAGCCGAACTCCGAGCCCACCAGGTCCCAGAGCAGCTTCAGCAGCTTCACGCGCTCCTCGCCGCCGGCCTCCGGCCAGCGCACGTAGCGGTTCACGTCCGCCGCCGTCTCGGGCACGAGCAGGTCCTGGGCCGACGAGGGCAGCTGGATCACGCTGCCGCCCATCATGCCGCGCACCTGGACCATGATCTCGGGGTACATCGCCTGCTGCAGCACCTGGCTAGCATAGAGGAAGGCGTCGTAGGGCCGCATCACACCGAACTGGTCCAGGCTCGCCTGCGCCTCGGCGGCCATGATGAGCCCCTCCACTAGCGACACTTTGGTCGCCAGGTCGCCGAGGTGAGCCACCACGTCGGGCCGCGCGATCACGCCGTTGCGCTCGCTGATGCGCCGCACCAGGCCCGCCAGGAACTGGAGCTTCGCCCAGGAGCGGATGTGCGCCTGCGTGTTGCCCAGCACGTGCGCCGAGGTCACGCCGAACTGCCCGGCCGTTAGCTCCAGGTTCTTGTAGACGAAGACGTGCTCCCACGGCACGAACACGTCGTCGAGGACGACGAGCGCGTCCATCTCGTCGAAGCGCGTCGAGAGCGGGTAGTCGAAGACGCTCGTGGGGCCGAGGGCGTAGGGCCGCCGGCAGTACATCTTCAGGCCGGGCGCGTCGAGGGGGACGACCGCCGAGAAGGCGTAGTCCTCGTCGCCCGGCCGCAGCGGCAGGATCACCGTCACCAGCACCCAGTCGGAGATCACGCCGCCCGTGGCAAGCATCTGCGCGCCGCGCAGCACGATGCCGCCGTCGCGCTCGCCCGCCACGCCGGCGTACAGGTACGGCTCCGGCTGCTGGTGGGCGGGCTTCGCGCGGTCGACGCTCGGCTGGACGATGGCGTAGCTGAGGTACAGGTCCTCATCGCAGGCTTTGGCGTAGAAGCGGGCCATGTTGTCGGCGAACTGCTGCCCGCCGCGCGCGAAGAAGTCGAGCGCGCCCGCGAAGCCGGCGAAGAACGAGGCCACGTGGTCGGGCGACCGGCCGAGCAGGCCGTAGGAGACGTCGGCCGTGCGCTTGATCGCGACGCGGCGCGCAGCCAGGTCTTCGCGCGTGCGGGGGATAAGCCAGCTCTTGTTCACGGGCCGGCCGTCGCGCGGCGAGGGGAAGGTCATCTCGTCGCGGTTCGCGGGGTCGTTCGCCATGTCGTAGAGCGCCGCCACCGAGCGCGCCGCCTCGGCAAACGCCGGATGGGTGGTCACGTCGGCCACCCGCTCACCGTTGAGGTAGACGGTGCGATCGTTGCGAAGGCCCGCCAGGTAGTCGGCGCCGCTGCGCGTCATGCTCGCTCCTCCCGCGTGGTCCGGCTTGCGCCAGGGCGCCGGTTGATCCCGCCCCTCGGTTGTAGCACACCGCGCACCATCCGTGGGGTCCGGCGGCCGGTCCGAGCGCTCGCGCCGTGCGGCGCGCGGCGCGCGCAGTACGGCATGCGCTGCCGCCGCCTGGCCCGGATCATGGACGCTGCCGGCGCATGTCGCGCCCGCCTGAGATTCCGTGTCGAGCCGACGTGCAGGACCAGCAGTACCCCTCCCCCGGCGGGCGAATGTCGCGCCCGCCTGAGATTCCGTGTCGAGGGCGCCGGGCTGCGGCCTGCGGGCCGCGGGCGGCCACGAGAGCCGCCCTTACGACACCCGACTGCTTCCCGGCGGATTCGCCAGCGGGCACTGACGATTCATGACGGCTGGGCGGCTCGCGTAGGGTAGGGGCTCGTCGCCGGCCGCCGGCCATCAAAGCTGGTGCTGGGCGGCGGGGGACGAGCCCCTACCCTACCTCTCGTTCCACCGGTAGATTGTTCGGCCAGCAGGCGGGCAGCGCCCGGTGCCGTCAGGCGGTCGGGGCGCCGGCCGGGGCGGCGGACGGCTCGACGGTGGCGGCGCGGATCGCCGCCGCGATCTCGGGCCAGCGGATGCCCGTCAGGTCGACCGGCGGATGCTCGGCGCCGCAGCGGCCGCAGCGCCGGCGGGCGGCGTCGGCGTTGAACGCCTGGCAGATGCGCCAGTAGGCGTCCTGCGGCAGCTCGTCGGCGGTGTCCCATTCCTCGCGCGCCACCTCGGCGCCGCAGCTCGGGCAGTACCACGCCACGCCCTCCAGGCCGGGCGCCTTGGCCTTGTAGCGGAGCTGCACCGCCTCGCCGCGCGGCGTGATCTGGTGCGGCGTGCCGGCGGGCACGTAGACGTAGTCGCCCGGCTCCAGCGTGAAGTAGCGCACGGGGCCATCGGCAAAGGCGACCACCGCCTGGCCCGACACCTGGGCGAGCACCGTGTCGCGCTCGCAGATCAGGTAGAACGGTTGGGGGCGGTCGTTGCGGCTGAGATGAAGCTGCGGCTCCACGTCGGGCGGCAGGATGGGAAACTCGTCGTACGGCCCCGCCTCGCGCGCGTCCTCGAAGATGTTGGCCTGGCGCTTGCGTCGCATGGCGGCCTCCCTAGCGATCCGCGCGCGCCGCCGCGTCCAGCAGGCGACGGGCCGCGTTCACGGTGCGGCTGTTGCGCGCGTGCGTGCTCCAGCCCCACTGTTCCAGCGGGAACGGCGGGTTCACCGTGCCGCACTTCGGGCAGGTGCGGGCCGCCTCGCTGGCGTTGTACGCCTCGGCGGCCTCGGCGCTGCCGACGATCGTGGGCAGCGCGGGGTAGGGCTCGGTGTCGGCCGCGCGCTCGGCCTTCGGCGGCGGCGTGGCGTCGTACTCGTGGTGGATCAGCGTCTCGTGGCACCGCTCGCAGCGGAACTGCACCGCCTCGCGCTGCGGCCCGCTCTCGGCCTGGCGCTGGGTGATGACCGTCACCGAGAAGCTGTCGGGATCGTTCGGGTCGCGCAGGTGTGGCTTGACGCCGTGGTGGTTGGCCAGGCAGCGGATAAGGCCCGCGCCGCGCGGCCCGCCGTCAGAGGCCCAGACGATCGTGACCTCGTCGACGTCGTTGTAGTGGAAGAAGTGGCCAAACTCGGCGTGGCCGCCGCCGAAGTCGGCGAAGCCCTCGCCCGCGCCGCCGCGCATCAGCGACGCCGCAGGCACGATGGCGCCGCGGTCGAAGTAGGGGAACAACGGCACGAGCTGCGTGTTGCTCGCCTGCATCTTGTCGAACACGTTCGCCTTGAGCGGCACCTTGTCGTCCGTGGGCGGGGGAATCCGTCGCTTGGCCTCGCTCATCGCGCTCGCTCCTTTCAAGCCCGAGCGTCCCGCTCGGCGGCGGCGACCAGACCCGCTGGACGCCTCGGCTCCGCGCGGGACGCTGGCGGGTCAGCGCTTCGGCTGCACGTCCCAGGCGAAGATCATCTCGTTCATGCGCGGCGCGAACTCCACGCGGCTGCTCGCGGCGTAGATGTCCTGGTACTGGTATAGGAATACCACGGGCACCTGCTCGACGATCTTCGCCTGCGCGTCGTGGAGCAGGCCCGCCCGCTTGGCGGGGTCCAGCTCGCGCGCCTGCGCCGCCAGCAGCCGGTCGACCTCGGGATCGGAGAAGTTGATGCGCTTCGTGACGCCGGTGCGGAAGTACTGTTGCAGGTACTCGCTCGGGTCGGTCACGTCGCCGCGCCCGACGTAGTAGGCCGCGTACTCGCCGCGCCCGAACTGCGCCATGTAGGTGGCGAACTCGGGCAATTGCAGCTTGGCGCGGATGCCCACCTGGTTCAGCATGTTCACTATCGCCGTGGCGATCTCTTTGTCCTTCGGGAAGCGGTTGACCGTCGTGTAGAAGTCCACGTCGAAGCCGTCCGGGTAGCCCGCTTGGGCCAGGAGCTGCTTGGCCTTGGCGGGGTCGTAGTCGTAGCGCGGGCCGAGGTCGGGGGCGTAGCCGACCATGCCCGGCCCGAGCGGCCCGTCGAGGCGGTAGGCGTGGTCCTGCAGGATGCCGTGGATCAGCGCGTCCTTGTCGATCGCGTGAGCGATCGCCTGGCGCACGGGCAGGCTCTTCAGCGGCTCGATGATCGGGTTGAGCGCCACGAACATGATGCGGCTGCCGCGCACGCCGACGGCGCTCGCCCGCCCGGAGCCGTTCACCCGGTCGATCGCCTGGATCGGCAGGTTGGCGATGACGTCGACCTCGCCGTTGAGCAGCGCGTTCACGCGCGCCTCGTCCTCGGGGATGCTGCGGAAGACGACCTCATCCCAGACGGGCTTCGGCGTGCCCCAGTAGTTCGGGTTCTTCGTCACCACCAGCCGCTGGCCGGGCACGTACTCCTTGAACATGTAGGGGCCCGTGCCGAGCGGCTGCTTGACGGCCGCCTCGGGGCCCAGACGGTCGTATTGCGCCTTGCTGAGAATGATGCTGGTGTCGGCGCGCGACAGGAACGTGGCGTCCGGCTCCTTCGTCGTGATGCGCACGGTGTACGGGTCGACGGCCTCGATGGACTGCATGCCGCTCAGCGCCGACGCCTGCTTGCTGTCCTTGTCCTCGATGCGCCGATGGTAGGAGAACACCACGTCGTCGGCCGTGAGCGGCGTGCCGTCGTGGAACTGCACCCCCTGGCGCAGCTTGAACTCCCAGGTGGTCGGGGTGGGCGTGGACCAGCTCTCGGCCAGCAGCGGCGCCCAGCTGCCCGCCTGCTCGTCGTAGCGCACGAGCGTGTCGAAGATGTGGAACCAGCGGGCGTACTCGGTGCTGCCCGTGTGGGCGAACGGGTCGGGCGCCCCGGTGATGTCCACGGTGTAGCCGATGGTCAGGCGGCTCGGGCCGGCACTCGCTGGCGCCGCGGCGGGCGCGTCGGGCGCCGGGGCTGCCCCGCTGGCGCCCGCGGCCGGCGCGGGGCGTGGCGCCGGGGCGCAGGCGGCCAGCAGCGCGCCGAGGGCCACGAGCGCGGCCAGCGCGCGGCCGGCGGCGGGGCGGCGGCGTGGTTGCGCGCCGCGCGAGTCGTTCATCCGTGCTCCCTTCGGTAAAGGCTGCGATTCAGCAGAGGTCAGGTCCGCGCCGCAGGGGCGTGGCCCCATCAGTATTCCGCGCCCCGTATGGCCTCGTGAGCGGCAGACGCCGGGCGGCAGGGGACGAGCCCCTGCCCTACGACCTCGCGCCGCGCGCGGGGCGTCGTCAGGTGCCCGCCGCCGCGTGGTCGTGCTCGTCGTCGGGATGGGCGCAGCAGGGGTCGTCGTCGTTCGCGGTGGCGCGCACGCGCAGCGCCTCCTCGTCGGCGCTGAAGCCCTCCCGCTCGTAGACGAGCTTGCCGTCGACAAAGGTGAGCAGCGCCTGAATCTCCTTGATCGCGTCCACCTCGACGGCGCGCGGATCGTCGGAGAGCACCACCAGGTCGGCGTACTTGCCCGGCGCGATCGAGCCCTTCACGTCCTCTTCCAGCCCGCACCAGGCGCTGCCGTAGGTGTACATCCACAGCGCCTGCGCGGGAGTGATCGCCCACTCGGGGCCCTGTACGCCGGCGAGTTCGGTCTGGCGGGTGACGGAGCTCCAGATGGCGAGCATCGGCGGGTAGGCGGCCGTGGGGCCGTCCGAGCCGCCGCCGACCGGCTGCTGGCAGTTCTCCAGATACGCGCGCAGCGGCTCCAGGTTGCGCGTGCGCTCGGGGCCGATGTACTTCAGGAAGCCGGCGCCGAGCGAGTAGACGAGCGGCTGCTGCGCGGTGATCGCGAGCTTCAGGCGGTTGATCGTCTCCCAGTGGTCGGGGCGGGCCATCATCATGTGGATGACCGTCCAGCGCTGGTCGACGATGGGGACCTGGCGGTTCACGGCGTCGTAGGCGGCGAGCACGGTGTCGATGGCCGCGTCGCCCACGCAGTGGACGCCCAGCTGCCAGCCGCGGCGCGCGGCCTCGGTGCAGAAGGCCACGAGGTTCTCGCGGGAGATGCGAATCTTGCCGCAAGGGTCCTTCGGATCGTCGTTGTAGTCGTAGGGGTCGCGGTAGTACCCGGCCTCGACGCCGCCGTCCGCGCTCAGCTTGATCGCCAGCGTGCGCACCCACGGGTCGCTCAGATCGCGCTCCACGTGGCCGCTCGCCAGCTCGCGCAGGCAGGCGTCGAGCGCGGCGGCGGTGGTGCCCGGCTCGAAGCGCCACATGAGGCTGCTGCGCGTGGTCAGCTCGCGCCGCTGGGCCAGCAGGCGAAACGCCGCCATCTCGTCGGGAAACAGACCGGGCTCGATGATGCTGGTGATACCCAGCTCGCGGTACACTTGGCAGATGGCGCGCAGGGCGTTCGCGTGGTCCTCCAGGGTCGGCTTGGGCAGGCAGTCGAGGATGCGGCGGAACGTCCAGATCTCGATGCACTGGCCGGTCAGGTCGCCCGTCTCGGGGTCGCGGCAGTAGGTGCCCTCGGGCGGGTCGGGCGTGTCGCGGCTGATGCCGGCCGCCTGGAAGGCGAGACTGTTCACGACGACGTTGTGGCCGCCGCGCCGAATCAGGACGGGGTTGCGCGGCGCCACGGCGTCCAGCTCGCGCAAGTGCGGGAAGCGGCGCTCGGCGAGCTGCGACTCGTGCCAGCGCGAGGCGGTCGTCACCCACTCGCCCGGCGGCGTCTGGGCGGCGCGCGCGCCGATGGCGCGCAGCACGTCGTCTACCGTGCGCGCCCGCGACAGGTCGACCTCGCTCAGGTTGTGGCCGGCGCGCAGCATGTGGTTGTGCGAGTCGTAGAGGCCCGGCAGCAGCGTGCGGCCGTAGAGGTTGCGGGTAACGGTGCCCGGCCCCGCCCAGCGCGCGGCGTCCTGGTCGCTCCCCACTGCCAGGATGCGGCCCTGGCGGATCGCTACCGCCCGCGCGGCCGGCTGGGCCGGGTCCATCGTGATCACGTTCGCGTTCGTCAGGATCAGGTCGGCCGGGCCGTGCCCGTTGGTGGCTGCTGGGTGCATGGTCCTCCCTCGGCCGCTCGGCTGGCCACGCGGCGGCGTTGCGCCGCCGGGCGGCTCGGCGGGCGCGGCCGGGCCCTCGTCGTGCCGCGCGAGCGGTACGCCGCGTAGTGTAGCGCGCACCGCGTGTCTCCCCCGTGACGAGGTACTAGTATGATGGGCGGGCCGGCATGGAGCAACCGCGGGCCAGGTGCGCCCCACGATGTTGCGGCGCAATCACCCGCTGACTCGTGCCGCCGCGCGCCCCGCGCTTGCGTCGTTACGGCGGGTCAGCCCGGCCGGGAGCACCCGCGGGCGACGGACCTTCGCCTGGGGCGAGGGGGAGGCGGACGGTGAAGGTCGTCCCGCCGCCGACCTGGCTGGCCACCGCGATCGAGCCGCCGTGCCGCTCGACGATGTGCCGCGTGCTCGCGAGGCCGAGACCCGTGCCGGGGAGCTGGCCCTCCACGTTACTCGCCCGGTAGAAGGGCTCGAAGACGCGCGGTAGCTCCGCCGGCGGGATTCCCAGCCCCTCGTCCCGCACGCTCAGGACGGCCCATGCCCCTGCTGGCGTGTCCTCCGCCTGCAGGTCGACCACGACCTGGCTACCGGGCGGACTGTACTTGATGGCGTTGGCCAGGAGGTTGCCGAGCACGCGTGCCAGCCGGGCCGCATCCCAGACTCCGAGCAGCTCCGGCATCGCCGTCTGGACCCGAATCTGATGGTGGGGCGCGGCCGCCTGGTGCTCCCCGACCGTCGCGTGGATGAGGGCGACGAGATCTACGGCGGCGGAGTTCAGTACCAGGGTCTGCTGGGCTTGCGAGCGGGCGAGGTCCAGGAGCTCATCGAGCTGGGCGGCCGCGCGCGTGGCGATCGCGTCGATGGTGGCCAACCCCTGGAGGAACTGCTCGCTGCCCCGGCTCTCGCCCCGTGCCGCCCGACGCTGTAGCAATTGCGCATGGCCTTTGACGGCGCCCAGTGGATTCTTCAGGTCATGCGCCACCGCGGCGAGGAGCTGGTCGCGCGAGCGCTGCGCCCGCTCGGCCTCGGCGCGCGCGAGGCGCTCAGCGGCCTCCGCCTGCTGGCGCGCGACTAACTGGTCGCGGAGCTCATACTGGCGGCGCCGGGTGCGCACCGCCATCTGGGTCGCGCTCACCAGGGTCGTGATGCGCACCGGCCGCTCGAGGAAGGTCGCATTGGCGCGCGGCGCCAGGGCGCCGACGAGCGCGCTACTGGCGGGCGTGCTGGGACCGCTGCCGACCAGCACGAGGAGCGGCAGATCGGACCAGGGGGGCTGCGCGTCCAGCACCCCGAGGAGCTCGGCCACTGCCACGGGGCTAAGCGATTCCTGAGTGAGGATCGCGGCGGCGGCCCCCGCCGCCAGCTCTCGACAGACCCCGCTCACCGTGGGGCAGAGTTCCGTGGTGATCGCCGCCTTCGCCAGCATCTGCTGGATCAGCGGTGCATCCCGGCCCACCGGCGCGCAGACGAGGACCCGCGCATCGAGCCCGTTAGACGTCGCCATTGTGTAGCAAGGCCTGCTCCGAGCCCAGGTACTGGGGCGCTCCCGCGAGGACCCCCTGGAACTCCGTCAGCGGCTGGCCGATGTGCACCCCCGGACCGAGCCGCAGCTCTCGGATGGTGTGCTCGTGGCCGCCGCTGCGCTTCTTTACCACGGACATCGCTTTGCGCAGCTGCCCCGCCGCCTCGAAGTAGCGGAGCAGCAGCACCGTGTCCGCCAGGTAGCTCACGTCGAGGGGGGACTGGATCTGGTCGCCGATCAGCCCGTGCTGGGCCACGGTCAGCAGCGTCAGCACGCCGCGCGCGTTCAGGTAGCTCAGCAGCTCGTGGAGCTGGACGAGCACCGAGCGCGCTTCCTCCATCGCATTGAGGTAGCCGTTCAGACTGTCGATGACCACCAGCGCCGCGCGGCCGCTCTCGACCGCGCGGCGGACACGGTAGTCGAACTCGCCCGGCGACAATTGCGCCGGGGCAAGCTGCTCGAGGACCACGTGCCCGCTGGCGACGTACTCGCGCAGGGGCAGCTGCAAGCCGTCGGCGCGCGTGAGGTACGTCGCGACGGTTTCATCGAACACATAGATCGTCGTCCGCTCCCCCCGCGCCGCCGCGGCGGCCGCGTATTGCATGGTCACCACCGACTTGCCCACCCCGGCCGGGCCGATGAGCAGCGTGCTGGTGCCGCCGTGCAACCCTCCGCCCACCAAGCTGTCGAGCGCCTCCACCCCGCTGGAGATGAGGTGGGCCTCGAAGGGCTCCGCGTGCTCAGCCGCAACCAGACGGGGGAAGACCCGCAAGCCGCCCGTTTGAATGACGAAGTCGTGGTAGCCGCCCCGGTAGGGGACGCCGCGGACTTTCAGGATCCGCAGATGGCGCCGTTCCGCCCCATAGTCGGGGGTGTGATGCCCCAGTTGGATCACGCTGTGCGAGATGCTCTGCACGCCGGCCCCCGGCGGATTCAACTCGTCGAGCAGCAACACGGTGCAGCGGCGCCCCGCAAAGAACTGCCGCAGGCCGAGGATCTGGCGGCGGTAGCGCAGCGGATCCCGCGCGAGCAGCCGAAGCTCCGACAGGGAGTCGACGACGACGCGGCTCGGCTTCGTGCGCTCGACTTCCTGCAGGAGCGCTCCCACCGTCTCGCCTAGCTCCACCTCGGCCGGATGGAAGACCGTGTACTGCTCTTCGAGCCGCAAGCTCTCCTCGCTGGGGGCCAGCTCGTAGAGGGCGACGCTGTCCAGGTTCCAGGTATGGGAACGCGCGACGGCTTGCAGCTCCTCGTTGGTCTCGGAGAGCGTCAGGTAGAGCACGGACTCGCCGCGCTGGACGCCCTCGAGGAGGAATTGCAGCGCGAGGGTCGTCTTGCCGGCGCCGGGAGCGCCCTCGATCAGGTGGACCCGATAGGCAGGGAAGCCGCCCTCCAAGACCTCGTCGAGCCCGGCGATCCCGCTCCCGGCCCGCACGTCCGTCGGGGCCGGCCGATCCAACTCGCTAGTCACCCGTAATTCCCCACGCGAATTGGGTCCCGCTAGAGTGCTGCGGCATAGCGCGGGCGTGCGCGCTCGTGATAACCGTAGCCCGCAGCCATCACAGCGGGCCGCGGCCGCCGTCCCGCTGCCTAGTAGATGCTACCGAGGCGCGCCGCGGCTCGGCAAATCTGGCCGCTTCGCTCCGGCGCCCACCCGATCGGCGAGCCAAAGCGCTGATCCAATTCGTATGCTACTGTTGTTTGTTCTTACTAGCGTTATAAGCTTGGCGTCTCAGCTCATATAGCTGGATTGCCGCCTCTTCGGTTGGTGGGTCAGCGCTGCAAAAGACCCCATTGATAACCGGATCTTGGGCAGAGTAGATCATCTTGCAGTACTCTTCTGCCATTTGGCCTGACGGCAGTCTTCTCTGCTGCAGCCAGCCAGTCACCCTGCCTTGATCATCGTAATAAAGCTGTGCGCCAGTCGTTGGGGTAGCAGTGGGAGCTGGAGTCGCTGTCGGATGGGCTATTGGTTGTGCTGTTGGAGTTTGTTGCGACTTGGCCGCCGCCGGCGAACCCGAGCCGCAGGCTGTGGCAAAGAAGAAGGCCGCAGCAAGACCAACCTGCATTCCCTTAGCCATCTGTTTGCCCCCAACAGAATCTAAATCAATGGAACATTACCGTCTCGGTAATCGCAAATGCCACCATCACGAACACACTGAAAACCACTATTAGGACAAAGGCAATGTCCTTCATAGTGCCACCAAGTGAGTAAAGTTTCGGTATAATCGATCCTCTTCTGTAGGCTGGAGAGACTGCTTGATCACATCTCCAGGGATACAGGAGAGCCTGGCTCGGGCGAGCCAGGCTCTCTACTGCCTGGGCAAGCGAGGCCGGAGCACCGAACGCTGCGCGCTCACGCTACGGCCACCACCTTCCTCTAGCCGCGACGGCGGTGCTCCCCTCGCTCGTGCCGAGCCCCGGCCACGCGGGGCTCAGCGGCCCGCCCGCGCCTCCCCTACCACAACGCTCCGCCAG
>DATGMD010000009.1:0-132026 GCA_035293805.1 Chloroflexota bacterium
GTTGACCGTCCGGACCGCGGGCAGTACACTGCGAGCACAGCGCGGGAGGTACCCAGCATGGAGCTGATCAACCCGGTCGTCCGCCGCTGGCAGCAAGACGCCGCCGCCGATCCCGACGCCTTCTGGGCGCGCGCCGCCGAGATGCTGCCCTGGTTCCGCAAGTGGGACCGCGTCTTCGCCTGGGACCCGCCCACCTTCCGCTGGTTCCTCGGCGGCCAGACGAACCTCAGCTACAACTGCCTCGACCACCACGTCGGCCGCGGCTGGGGCGGCCACGCCGCGCTGATCGCCGAGAACGAGCGCGGCGAGCGCCGCGTGTACACCTACGCGCAGCTCCTGGAGGCGGTGAAGCAGGCCGCCGCCGCGCTGCGGGGCCTCGGCGTCGGGAAGGGCGACCGCGTCGCCATCTACCTGCCCACCTGCCCCGAGGCGATCATCCTGATGCTCGCCTGTACGCGCATCGGCGCCATCCACCTCGTCGTCTTCGCCGGCTTCGGCGCGGGCGCGCTCGGCGAGCGCATCCGCCTGGCAGGCGCGCGCGCCGTCTTCACGACCGACGTGACCTGGCGCAAGGGCGGCGCCGTGCCGCTGAAGGCGATCGTCGACGCGGCCGTCGCGGACGCCGAGACGGTCGAGCGCGTCGTCGTGCTGCGCCGGACCGACGCCGACCTGCCCTGGCAGCCCGGCCGCGACCTGGAGTGGCCCGCCTTCCTGGCGCTCGCCGCCGGCCAGGACGCCAGCCACGCGGTCATGGAGGCGAACGAGCCGGCCTACATCCTCGCCACCTCCGGCACGACCGCCAAGCCGAAGCTCGCCGTCCACACGCACGGCCCCTACCAGGTCCACATCCACGCCACGGGCAGCTGGTGCTTCGGTCTGAAGCCGACCGACGTGTGGTGGTCCACCTCCGACGTCGGCTGGGTCGTCGGCCACAGCTACATCGTCTACGCGCCGCTGCTCGCCGGCTGCACGACGATCGCCTACGAGGGCGCGCTCGACCACCCAGACGCCGAGACGTTCTACCGCATCGTCGCCACGAATCACGTGAGCGGCATCTTCACGTCGCCCACGGCGGCGCGGCTGCTGATGCGCTACGGCGTCGAGCCCGCCCGCCGCCACGATCTGTCCTCGGTCGAGCGCGTGCTGTGCGCCGGCGAGGTGCTGAACCCGCCCGCCTGGGAGTGGCTGCAGAAGGAGGTCTTCGCCGACCGCGTGCCGGTCCTGGACCACATGTGGCAGACCGAGACGAGCGGCCCGATGGTCGCCAACCCGTATGGCATCAGCCTCTTGCCGATCAAGCCCGGCTCGTCGGGCATCCCGCTGCCCGGCATCGACTCGGCGATCCTGACGCCCGAGGGCGAGCCGTGCGGCCCCGACGAGAAGGGCATCTTCGTCGTGCGGCGGCCGTTCCCCGGGCTGACCGCCAGCCTGTGGAGCGAGCCCGAGCGCTACGGCGCGGACTACTGGCAGCGCATTCCCGGCGTCTACTTCACCGGCGACGCCGCGGCTATCGACGCGGACGGCTACGTGTGGTTCAGCGGCCGCGCCGACGAGATCATCAAGATCGCCGGCCACCGCATCGGCACGATCGAGGTCGAGACGGCGTTCCTGCGCCATCCGGCCGTGGCCGAGGCCGGCGTGACCGGCCGCCCCGACCCAGTCCGGATGGAGGTCATCTCGGCGTTCGTGGTGCTGCGCCAGGGCCACGCGCCGTCCGAGCAGCTCAAGCGCGAACTGCTGGACACCGTGCGCCGCGAGTTAGGCCCCGTGGCCGTGATCGCCGACCTGCACTTCGTCAACATGCTGCCGAAGACGCGCAGCGGCAAGATCATGCGACGCGTCTTCAAGGCCGTGATCCTCGACAAAGACCCCGGCGACGTCTCGACCATCGAGGACGAGGGCTCGGTCGAGGAGGCCCGCGAGGCCTGGCAGCAGATGCGCGCGGCCCTGCAGGCAGGCACGCAAGCCTGATGCCCAAAGACTGTTACCGCGTCACGGGCAATTTCCTCTGTGTTGGCAGTTGCCAACACAGAGCAATTGACCACTGACAGACCACTATGCTGAGGAAGGGTGCTCGATGAGGACTCCCCGTGCGGCGATCCTGGCGCTCGTCGGCCTCCTGGCGCTCGGGCTGAGCGCATCCCCCGTGGGCGGGCGCGCGCCCCAGCCCGTTTCGCTGGCGGCCGTGCCCGCGGCGGCGGCCCCCCTGCCACAACTGCAGACCGTGCGCATGGGCGCGATTCTCGGGCTGGCTACCACGCCGTTCTACCTGGCCAAGGAGCGCGGCTACCTGGCGGCCGAGGGCATCGACTTGCAGTACGAGCCGGTGCAGGTCACGGCCGAGTCGATTGCCCAGCTGGCCGCGGGCAACCTGGAGGTGGCGAACGTCACGCTCGGCGCCGCGGTGCTCAACAGCCTCACCCGCGGCATCGACATCCGCATCATCTCGGGCAATGACGGCTTCCCGCCGGCCGGCCCGGGCGGCAACCCGATGCTGGTGCGGAAAGACCTTTACGATCAGGGCGTGACCGACGCCACGGGCCTGCGCGGGCGCAAGGTGGCCGGCAACAGTCTGGCTGTCTTCACCGAGTACGCCATCGACCAGGCGCTGCGGACCGGCGGGCTGACGATCGACGACGTGGAGTTCGTGCCGATCCCCTTCGCCGACATCCCGGCCGCGCTGGCGAACAACGTGGTGGAGGCGGCGTTCGACACGGAGCCGAGCGCGACGGTGGCCATCACCCAGGGCAGCGCCGTGCGCATCATCCCCGAGTTCGCCCGCGGCGCGCAGCAGACGGTGCTGATGGCCGGCCCGAACCTCCTGCGCGAGCCGGCGCTCGCCGCGGGCTTCCTCCGCGCCTTCCTGCGCGGCGTGCGCGACGCCCAGGCGGAAGGCTTCACGCCCGACAACGCCGCGCTTGTCGAGCAGTACACGCGGGTGCCGGCGGCGCTGGTGCAGCAGGTCGGGCTGCCCTACTGGGACCCGGACGGGCGGGTAAACTGGGACTCGCTGATGGACCAGCAGCGCTTCTACATGGCGCGCGGCGAGGTGAACTATAGCGAGCCGCTCGACCTGCTCCACCTCCTCAGCGAGGACGGCCCGCGCCAGGCCGCCGTCGCCTCCCTCAACCGCTGAGGTGGCGTACCGGGAGGGTATGGATGTTGGACGGATTCCAACATCCATACCCTCCCAGGCCGGAAGCTTCGCCCCGCCCGCGCCGGTGCAGACAAACCGGCGGCCGTAGCACGGCGGCTGGCCCCTAGCCGCCCGGCGGCTGGCTGGCAGCACCGAGCGGCCGCCGCACGCCCCCCCCCGCGCCTGTGGTCGATTCCGTGACCTCTCGCGGGCGCTGCGCTCGCATGTCTTGCGCCCCGCCCCGGGTGGCTCCCTTCTGGTTGCCTGCTGAGCGCCGGCCGGCTGGCGCTTCTCGGCTGTTGGATCGTTTTGCCGCGTGCCGCAATCCGGCGCGCGGCGGCCGGTGTAGTAGGTGATGGACGGCCGACGGGGGGCGCCACCCGCCGCCGCTACATCCGTGGCAGACCCGCCACGCAGCCGAGGAGGATTCGATGTTGCCGCGTATCGTGTGGCGCCAGCGAGCGCTTGCCTGGAGCGCTCTACCGGCCGGGAGCGCGCTGCTCCTCGCCGTCGCCTGTGCCCCCGCGCCCCTGCCCCTCGCCGCGCACGCCGCCATGCCGCTGGTGGCCGACGCCGGGATGCCGACGGCGGCCCACGCCCCGATGGAGGCCCACGGCGCGATGTCGATGGAGGCCCATGCCGAGATGCCGATGGAGGCGATGGCCGGACACGCCATGAGCGCGCTCGCTAGCGTTGCGCCGCCCGCCGCCGGCTCCGCCGACACGGTGTCCGACAGCCCGCTGATCGACATCCAGAGCTTCCAGTTCTCCACGCCCACGCTCACCGTCCCGGCGGGCACGACCGTGACGTGGACGAACCACGACGTCGAGCCGCACACGGTGACGGCGGACGATCGCAGCTTCGGGTCGCGGGGGCTGGACACCAACGAGACCTTCGCCTTCACCTTCGACACGCCGGGCACCTATGCCTACCACTGCGCCCTGCACCCGCAGATGCGCGGGCAGATCGTCGTGCAGTAGGCGCTCCTGAGGAGGAGAACGTGGCCACGAACTCCGCTCGCACGCGCGCCGCCGACGCCCCCGGGCTGGGGGAGACCGACCGCCGGGGCTTCCTGAAGTGCATGGCCTGGGCGGGCACGGGGCTGGTCTGGGCCGTGAACGGCGGGCTGCTGTCGTCCACGACGCTGGCCCACGCCGCCGGCGGCCCGGCGGCGGCCCGCGGGCCGGCGCAAGTCGCGCCGCCCACGGCCAGCTTCACCTTCGCCCAGATCAGCGACAGCCACATCGGCTTCACCGCGCAGCCCAACCCCGACCCGATCGCCACGCTGCAAGAGGCGATCGACCGCGTCAACGCGCTGAATCCCGCCCCGGCCTTTGTGATCCACACCGGCGACCTGACGCACGCTCAGAAGGCGGGCGCCTTCGACACCGTGAACGAGATGCTGAAGGGCCTGAACACGGGTCAGGTGTTCTTTACGCCCGGCGAGCACGACGTGTTCGTCGACGACGGGGTGGAGTTCCTGAACCACTTCGGCCAGGGCACGCAGGGGCAGGGCTGGCGGAGCTTCGACTACGGCGGGGTCCACTTCGTCGGCCTCGTCAACACCCTGAGCTTCAAGGGCGAGAGCGCGGGCGTGCTCGGCGACGACCAGCTCGAATGGCTCGAGGCGGATCTCGCGCCGCTGGGCAGCAGCACGCCGGTCGTCGTCTACACGCACATCCCCCTGTGGGCCGTCTATCCCGACTGGGGCTGGTACACCGAGGACGGCGAGCGGGCGCTCGGGTACCTGCAGCGCTTCGGCTCGGTGACCGTGCTGAACGGCCACATCCACCAGATCATGCAGAAGGTGGAGGGCAACGTTAGCTTCTACACGGCCCGCTCCACCGCTTACCCGCAGCCTGCGCCGGGCACGGCGGACGCGCCCGGGCCGCGCCAGGATATCAGCAGCGACCAGGTGCGCTCGTTCATCGGCACGCGCAGCGTGACCTTCGTGCCGGGCACGGAGCCGCTCGCCGTGGTCGATTCAGCACTCGGCTAACGGCCCATGAGACGGCGAGGGGGCCTATCCGGCCGCGCCGGATGGGCCCCCTCGCCGTGTCCGAGCCACCCGGGGGCGGAAGTAGCATAGCTGCTACGGCGGGTCGCGCAATCCAAGTGCCCGGTCCCGGTGTACTAGAGGTCGAGCGGCGGTTGCCGGGAAGACGGGTCAGCCGCGGCGGTCCGTCCGTGCCGCTCGGTGGACAGGCGGGCATCGCAGGGGAGACACCGTGGAACGCTACAATGGTCACCGGGCCGGCGGGGCAGCGCTCGCCGGCCGGCACGCAGAGGCAGAGATGGACACGGCCCACCCGCCGGCAGCCGACGCCGACGCCAGCGACGAGGACCTGATGCGAGCGCTGGCCGCCGGCCAACAGGAAGCGCTCGCGCCGCTGTACAGCCGCTACGGGCCGCTCGTCTACAGCCTGGCCGCTCAGAGCCTCGGCCGGCCCGCCGCCGA
The DNA here is from genome assembly GCA_035293805.1 of Chloroflexota bacterium. Lineage (GTDB taxonomy): Bacteria > Chloroflexota > UBA6077 > UBA6077 > JAJPHF01 > JAJPHF01. The sequence goes on from DATGMD010000009.1 coordinate 5,595, forward strand.
GGAGATCGTCCAGGAGGTCTTCCTGGCAGTGTGGCGGAAGGCGGACACGTTCGATCCGACGCGCGGCACGTTCCGCGCCTGGGTGCTCCAGACCGCCCACTACCGCATCATCAACGAGCTGCGGAGCCGCGGGCGGCGGCCGCGCGTGGAGCCCGACCCGGACGGCGCCTACCTGGCGTCGCTGCAAGCGCCCGACCCCGAACCGCCGGACGCCGTGTGGACGGAGTATCGCCGCGACGCCGTGCGCGCGGCGATGCAGAAGCTGCCGGTGCCCCAGCGCCAGGCGCTCGGGCTGGCGTTCTTCGAGGACCTGACGCACGAGCAGGTCGCCAACGTTCTCCAGCTCCCGCTCGGCACCGCCAAGACGCGCATCCGCACGGGCCTGCAGAAGATGCGCCTGGCGCTGGCGCCGGTGATCGCGGCGGTAGCGGTCGGCAGCCTGGCCGTGCTGGGGCTGCGCTACCAGTCGGAGCAGGCGATCGCGGACCGCGACGCGCGGGCGCTGGCATTGATGACCGCGAGCGACGCCGAGTCGCTGCGCCTGGCCCCGGCGGCCGGCGTGCCCGACGTGAGCCACGGCCACTACACCGCGCGGCCCGGCACGCCGATGGCCGTGCTGAGCCTGTCCTACGTGCCGCCCGCGCCGGCTGGCAAAGTGTACCAGGCGTGGGTGCTGGAGCACGGCGCCTGGCGCTCGCTAGGTGTGACGCAGGTCGACGCCAGCGGCCACGCCCTCATCATCGCGGAGGGCTCGGACCTCGGGCAGCTTCCCGACGCCATCCAGGTCACGCTAGAGCCGGCGGGCGGCAGCGCGGCGCCCAGCGGCGAGGTCGTGATCCACTGGCCGGGGGACTGATACCGAGTTCGGCCTTCGGGCTGCGGCAGCCCTCAGCCCCCAATCCTGAGGGGAGCCGCCAAAGCGACCGCCGCGACCAGATCGGGTCTGATGCCCGGTCCGGTCGCGGCGGTTTGCCTGCCGGGGCGTGCCCTCTCCCCGGCACGCTCGCGAGGGGAGAGGGAGTCCGAGAACTCCGGCGCCGGATTCGGCATGAGCTGGGCGTCGAGCCAAGTGGGGCGCTCCTCAGCCGGGGGCGCCGGGCGTCCCCGCTCGGGCCAGACCCGCGCCGCGAGCGGGGACGCCCGGCGCTTACTCGCCGGCCTTCGGTGCGTCCACTGCTCCGACCGGCGTCACGTCGATCGTGCCGCCGTTGCACGGCGCGAGGGCGAACTGGTCGAGGTCGAGCAGCAGGAAGCTCGTCTCGTCGGGCGGGGTGATTGCCACTTGCGCCGCGGCCGGGCAGCGCGATTCGTCGCCGACCGGCACGTCACCCCACATCATCAAGAACTCGGCGCTCTGCCCCGGCATCAAGGGCACATCGGCCGGGCCGGGCTGGTTCGCGAAGAACCCGCCGTTGCGGCGCACCTGGGTGGGCAGCGGCTGTCCCGTGGCGTCGAGCATCTGGGCGCCGACGAAGCCATAGAGCTGACAGGGAGCAGCCGAGGTGTTCGTGAGGTGGAACCGGTCGGCGATGTGGCCAGCCGCCGCATCGGCGTCCACGAACACCACGCTCAAGTGCGAGGTATGGCAGCGCGGCAGCGGCGCGGTCGGCGTCTGGGCTGCCAGCCCGTTCGCGAGGAGTGGCGGATACGTCAGGAGCGCTCCGAGCGCTCCAGCCACGAGCGGGACTGTAGCGTGAGCCTTCCAGCGCAACGGGCTCTTCCTAAGCTGGGTCTCCGGGTTGGCAGGCCTGTTCGACTACATCAAACATGCTCGCCGATTCCGGCCAGCGGCTTACGCCGCCTCGATGGTGGCGGTGAGGCCGCAGCTCTCCAGGCGGTCGCGGAACAGCTCAGCCTGCTCCAGCGGACAGACGATGACCAGCGCAACGCCGTGGTTGTGCGCCTCCAGCATGATTTGGATGGCGCGCAAGCGGCTCAGCTTCGGCACGCTGCGTAGGAGGCTGCGCACGACGTGGTCCATGCTGTTGTGGTCGTCGTTGTGGAGCAGCACCTTGTAGGGCGGCAGCAGCTTGGTGAGATCGTCGATGTTGGGCAGCGTCGGCGTCTCGGGCGTCGCCGTGGGCGCCTCGGGCGTCGTGGTGGGCGCGGCGGGGGCCGCGAGTTGCACGCTCATCGGTCGTCGTCCGCGGGCCCGAGGGCGGCGCGCAGGGCGTCGAGGAGCAGCGCGTCCTCCTCGGGCAGGATGGTGCGCAGGTCGAGCAGCAGGCGGTCGCGCTCCAAGCGGCCGACGACGGGCGGGTCGCCGGCGCGCAGGCGGGCGGCCAACGCGGCCTCGCTCTCGACGCCGACGGCTACCAGGCGGCTGGGCAGCGTCTCGTCGGGCAGCGAGCCGCCGCCCACCGTGGACTCGCCGTCCACGACCGTGGCGACCACGCCGAGCGCGCCGAGCGCGGCGGCCAGGCGCTCGGCGCGCGCCTGGAGCGCGTCGAGCGGGGCGGCGATCATTCGCCAGATGGGGATAGTGCGCGGCGCCTCGTCCCGCAGGTAATGGTCCAGGGTCGCGGCGAGCGCGGCGATGGTCAGCTTGTCGGGGCGCACGGCGCGGGTCAGGGGGTGCCGGCGCAGCCGGGCCACCAGCTCGCCATCGCCCACGACGATGCCCGCCTGCGGCCCGCCGAGCAGCTTGTCGCCGCTGAAGCAGACCAGGCCCATGCCCGCGGCCACGCTCTCCTGCACCATCGGCTCGTGCGCCAGACCGTAGGCCGCGGTGTCCAGCAGGCTGCCGCTGCCCAGGTCGTCCACGACCGGCAGCCCGCGCGCGCGGCCGAGCGCGACCAGCTCGGCGGGACTGGCGCTGTGGACGAAGCCGCGCACCTGGAAGTTCGACGGGTGGACGCGCAACAGCAGCGCCGTGTCGGGCGTGATGGCCTGGGCGTAGTCCTCGACGTAGGTGCGGTTAGTCGTGCCGACCTCGACGAGCCGCGCGCCGCTCTGGCGCAGCACGTCGGGGATGCGGAAGCCGCCGCCGATCTCGACGAGCTGGCCGCGCGACACGACGACCTCGCGGCCGGCGGCGAGCGCGGCGAGCGCCAGCAGCACGGCGCTGGCGTTGTTGTTCACGACGAGCGCGGCGGGGGCGCCGGTCAGGCGGCGCAGGCGGTCCACGACGTGCTCGTGGCGCGAGCCGCGCTCGCCGGGGCCTAGCTCGTACTCGAGGTTGGAGTAGCCGCCGCCGACGCTCGCGGCCGCGGCGAGCGCGGCGGGGCTGAGCGGCGCGCGGCCGAGGTTGGTGTGCAGAATGACGCCGGTGCCGTTCAGCACGCGGCGCAAGCGCGGCCCGGCGAGCGCCGCGGCCTCCGCGGCCACGGCGGCGACGAGCGGCTCTAAGTCGCGCGGCGGAGCGCCGGCCCGCACGGCGGCGCGCTCGGCGTCGAGGGTGGCGCGAATGGCGGCCAGCACCAGCGGCCGCGCGTAGCGCGCGACCAGCCCCTGGACCGCCGCCTCTTGCAGCAGGCGGTCCACGCTCGGTAGCTGCCGCAGCGCGTTCCCGACTTCCACGCCGCCATCCTCTCGCTAGGCCGCTGCGAGATTCTAGCATCCGTAGCCGGGCCGGCTGGGGATGCTGAGCCGCCCAAATCGTCCCCTGCGGCGCTACCCACGCAGCTCGATCAGCTCGCCGGCGGGGCCGGCGAGGACGGCGCGGCCCCAGCCCTCCTCCCGGGGCGCGCGGGGCTCGGTGGGCCGGGGTGGCGAGACGACCCGCAGGCCGGCGGTGGTCAGCCGCGCCACCGCGGCGTCCATGTCGGCCACCTCCAGGCAGTAGTGCGGGCCGGTGCCGTCCGTGTCGACCTCCTCGACGACCTCGATCACCGCGTCGCCTGCGGGCGGACGGAGGTAGGCGATGCGCCGCGGCGGCGGGCCGCCCAGCGCCTTCTCCGAGTACAGCTCGAAGCCGAGCACGTCCCGGTAGAAGCTCACGGCCGCGGCGTAGTCCGCCACGGGTACGCCGACGTGGTCGATGCGCCGAATCATGCATCCTCCGAGCTGGCAGCTATCAGCCGTCAGCTATCAGCTTTCAGGAGACGACGAGCTGATAGCTGATCGCTGATCACTGACTACTGATCGCTAATAGCCGATCGCGCAGCCGTCGGCGCGCGGGTCGGAGGCGCCGTGGTAGGCGCCGGTCGCCGCGTCGACCTGGATGAGCTGCGCGCCGCTGGCCTCGAAGTCGTGCTGCAAGCGCACGCGGTGGCCGAGCTGCTCCAGGTTGGCCCACGTCTCTGGCGGGAAGCCGGGCTCCAGGCGCAGCTCATAGGGCGTGCCGAGCGTGCCGGGGTCGGTGCCGGGGTGGCTGAGCCAGCGCGGCGCCTCGACGGCCTGCTGCACGTTCAAGCCCCAGTCGAGCAGGTTCGTGAGCACCTGGAGGTTCCACTGCGGCTGAGCGTCGCCGCCGGGCGTGCCGCCCACGAGGTACGGCTGGTCGCCGCGGAACACCAGGTAGCAGTGGAGCGTGTGCATCGTGCGCTTGCCGGGCGCGAGCGCGTTGGGGTGGGCCGGGTCCGTGCTGAAGCCGCGCCCCACGCGGTTGTTCAGCAGGATGCCCGTGCCGGGCACCACCTCGGCACAGCCGAAGGGGTTGCTGAGGCTGGTGATAAGCGAGACGAGGTTGCCGTCGCGGTCGGCGGCGCAGAGATAGGTCGTGTCGCCGAGCATCTCGGGCAGCGCGCCGGGCGCAACGATGTCGAGCGCCAGGTCGTCGCGGATGGCCTCGCGGCGCGCGGCGGCGTAGTCTTTCGACAACAGAGTGTCGAGCGGGTTCGGGTGGAAGCGCGGGTCGGCCAGGTAGGCGTTGCGGTCGGCGAAAGCGAGCTTCTTCGCCTCGACGAGGAGGTGGATGGCCCGGGCGCTGCCCCAGGGCAACGCGGCCAGATCGTAGTCCTCGGCCAGGTTCAGCGCTTCGAGCAGAATGGCGCCCTGCGACGGCGGCGCCGTGGTGCAGGCGGTGTACTCGCGGTAAGTGGTGCGGATCGGCTCATAGACCTCGCAGTGGTAGGCGGCGAGGTCGGCCTCGGCGAGCACGCCGCCGTTTGCCTGGCAGTAGCGCACCAGCCGGGCGCCCAGCTCGCCGCCGTAGAAGGCGTCGCGCCCGCCCCGCGCCACGGTCCGCAGCGCGGCGGCGTACTCGGGCAGGCGGAGCGTCTGGCCGGCGCGGTAGGGCTCGCCGCCGTGCAGCAGCGTGAGCGCGCTGGAGGGGAAGCGGGCCAGCACGTCGCGCTGGGCGGCCCAGCGCCCGGCCACCACCTGACTGACCGGCGCCCCCTCCTCGGCGTAGCGGATCGCCGGGGCTAGCACGCGCGCCAGGTCGAAGCGGCCGCTACCCCAGCGCGCGAGCGCCGTACACATCGCGTCCACGGCGCCCGGCACGCCGACGGAGAGCATGCCGCGCGCGGGCAGCTGGCCGCCGTGGTGCGCCTGCACGTAGTCCAGCGTGAGCGCTTGCGGCGCCGGGCCGCTGCCGTTGACGGCCCAGGTGCGTCCCGCCGCGTGGTCGTAGTAGAGCAGGAAGGTGTCGCCGCCCAGCCCGCTCATCATCGGCTGGACGACGCCGAGCACGCCGGCCATGGTGAGGGCGGCGTCGATTGCGTTGCCGCCCGCGACCAGCGCCTCCAGCCCGGCAGCGACGGCCAGCGGATGGCCGGCCGCCACCAGGCCATTGGGCGCCATGACGATCCCCCGGTGCTGTAGCGCCTCCATCCTCAGCGTCCCACCCTAGCGGCCGTCTTGGGCGGGTCGAGCACCTCGACCTGCCCGGTCTGTAAGCTGTAGTAGCCGCCCACCATCGCGAGCGCGCCCTGGGCCGCCAGCCCGGCCAGCAACGGGCTGCGACTCGTTAGCTGGCCGACCACCAGCGCGACGTTCGCGCGAATGGCGTTGTCGAGGAGGTCGCCGGGCTGGCCGCGCACGCTCTCGACGGCCGGGGCGATGGCGCGCGCCAAGCTCGGTATCTCGCCGTCGAACCGGGCGCCCTGGGTGAGCGCCGCGATCGTGGCGTCGACCGCGCCGCAGGCCTCGTGGCCCAGCACGAGGACGAGCGGCGCGTGCAGGTACTGAGCGCCGTACTCGATGCTGCCCAACAGCTCGTCGTTCAGCACGTTGCCGGCCACGCGGTGGACGAAGAGGTCGCCTAGGCCCGCGTCGAACACCAGCTCAGGCGGCACCCGCGAGTCGGCGCACGACAGGATCGTGGCGTAGGGCGCCTGGCCGCTCGCCACCGCGGCGCGCCGGTCGGGGCCGCGGTGCGGGTCGGTGGTCGTGCCGCTCACGTAGCGGGCGTTGCCGTCCAGGAGAAGTTGCAGCGCGCGCTCGGGACTGGGCGCCGCTCCTTCCTGCGCGTAGCTCGTGCGAGCGCCCGCCCAGCCCAGCCAGGCGGCGCCGACAAGGCTGGCCGAGGTCAGCGCGGCGGTGCGGACGAAGGCGCGGCGGCTGGTAACGCCTCGCTCCATCAGGAGTTCTCCCTCCTGCCCAGGTTCCGGTGGTCTCAAGCATCCAGCATACAGCATCGCGGCGCGGGCAGGGCGCCTCGCTTCACGCGCGGGTGTCTCCCTGCGCGGTGTGCCGTGGGTTGTCGCCGCGCTCGCGCCGGCTAGCCGGCCCGTCCATGGCGGAAGCAACCGACGGTATGATCGTTCACCATGCCGACCGCCTGCATGAAGGCATAGCAGATCGTCGGCCCAACGAAGCGGAAGCCGCGCCTGAGGAGCGCCTTGCTCATCGCTTGCGAGGCGGCGGTTTGGGCGGGGACCTCGGCGGCCGTCCGCCACGCGTTGCGGATGGGCGCGCCGCCCGCGAACTGCCAGAGAAACGCGGCCAGGCTGCCATGCTCTCGCTGCACTACCAGTACCGCGCGGGCGTTGGCGATGGCGGCATCGACCTTCAGGCGGTTGCGCACGATGCCCGCGTCGGCCAGCAGCCGCGCGCGGTCGGCGTCGGCGAAGGCGGCGACGCGGGCCGCGTCGAAGCCGGCGAAGGCGCGGCGATAAGCCTCACGCTTGCGGAGGATCGTCGCCCAGCTCAGCCCCGCCTGGGCGCCTTCGAGCACCAGCATCTCGTAGAGGTGGCGGTCGTCCCACGACGGCACGCCCCATTCTTCGTCGTGATACTGCACCATCAGCGGGTCGGCGCCAACCCACGCGCAGCGCGACGGCTCGGCTAGCTGCACGGCGCTAGTACCCGGCCGGGTCGCGCGCCGCCGAGGCCTCGGGCGCGCGCGGGGCTCCCGTCGTGGCGCCGGCTGACGGTGGCGCGTCGAGGTCGAACAGGTCGAACAGCTCCTCACTCGTCAGCGTGGCCGCGAGGTCGAGCGATACGTCGTCGACCAGTTCGTCGAAGAGGAGCCGCTTGCCTTGCAGCACCCGCTAGATGCGCTCCTCGATCGTGTTCTCACACGTGTAAGTGTAGACCGTCACCGGGTACGGCTGGCCCAGCCGGTGGCTGCGCGCCTCGGCTTGCTGCTCGACCGACGGGTTCCACCAGCGGTCGAAGTGGAAGACGTAAGAGGCCTCCTGCAGGTTGAGGCCCTGCCCACCGGCCAGCAGCGAGAGCACCAGCACGCGCCGCTCGGGGTGGGTGCGGAATTGGTGCAGGACCTGATCGCGCTGGTGCGGCGCCAGGTCGCCGGTATACGCTAGCGCCGTGGAGCCGAGGCGTGTCGCGATGGCCCGCGCGCCGTTCTCGGCGTTGGCGAACTGCGTAAACACCAGCGCCTTGTAGCCCTCCGCGGCCAGCACGCCGACGCGCTCGCGCAGGTCGTCCAGCTTGCTGGAAGCGCCCGTGGCCGGGTCGAAGTTGCAGATCTGCTTGAGGCGCACGACGAGCGCCAGGACGTGCTGCACCTGCACGCTCGCGCCGCGGGCCCGCAGCTCGACGATGCCCTCGCGCTCCGCGCTCATAGGTCGCGCGCTGTGATGGTGTCAGCGGCAAGAGGACGCGGCAGACCCGCTTGGGCGGCAGCTCGTCGAGCACCTCGGCCTTGCGCCGCCGAAGCTGCACGCAGCGCAGCTCCTCGCGCAGCGCCAGCGGCGGCAGCGCCAGGCGGTGGGCGCGGGGCGGCCTCGGGTTCACGAACTCCAGCAGCGAGATGAGGTCGGCAGTGCTGTTCTCGAGCGGCGTGCCGCTGAGCGCCCACTGGCGCCGCCGGCGCAGGCGCTTGCAGGCGCGGCTCACGTCGGTTTCGGCGTTCTTGATTCTCTGCGCCTCATCGAGAATCACCAGGTCCCACAGCCGGGCGACCGGCGAGTGGGGATTGGCGGTAAAGTCAGCGCGCAGCGTCTCGTAGCTGGTGAGGTACACGTGGGCGGGCGTGCGCCACTGCCAGCGGCGGTCAGCCGGGCCGCCGTGGACCGTCGAGAGCCGCAGCTCGGGCGCCCAGCGGTGGACCTCGGCACGCCACTGAGTGAGGAGCCCCGCCGGGGCCACCACCAGCGCCGCCTCGGTCTGGCGGCGGAGCGCCAGCACGCGCAACGCCGCCAGCGCCTCGACCGTCTTGCCCAGTCCCATGTCGTCGGCCAGGAGCAGCATGTCACGCCTCAGCAGCTCGCGGATGGCTGTGAGCTGGTAGGGGAGCAGCGGCCCCGGCCACTCCAGCGGCCCGTCGGGAGCCAGCAGCAGCTCGGGCGGCGGCTGCAGCAGCACGGCCAGGCGCTTCGCCAGCGGCACCTCGCCGGACGGGCGCTCGCGGACCAGCGGGTCGGCGCCGGCCGCAGCGGCGCCGGGCGTGGGGCCGAACGGTGCCTCCTCGCCGGCGAGCAGCCCGACCAGGCAGACGCTGCCCTGGACCGTCGTGTCCTCGTAGGGCAGTAGCTCCGCCAGGCTCAGCCCACTCCCCACCTCGACGCCCAGCGGCGCCAGCTCGCCCGCGCCGACGGCCACGAGTCCGACGGGCGCGAGCGCCTGAGCCGGCCCGACCACCGCTCCCCTGGCCTGGATGGACCGCGCGCCCGCCCCCCGCGGACCCGGCACCAGCAGGCGACTCGCCGGTGGCACGCGGACCGGGGGCCAGGGATGAACGCTCATGGGTGGACCGGGTCGGCCGCGCCGTATACCTCGGCCAGTCCGACGGCGGCGCGCTCGAACGGCTCCAGCAGCAGGCCGTGGGCCGTGAGGTGGCCCGTCAGGGCGCGCTCGGGCGAGCCCTCCAGGGGCGGGCCGGGGAACCAGAACAGGTGGACCGGCTCGGCCTGGTCGAGCATCTCGGCCACCTCAAGGGTGGAGTAGCCGGCGGTCTCCAGCCCGGCGGCGATGCGACCGACTGGAATGGCGACCTGGAGGTCCTGGCAGAACAGCTCGCTCGGTGCCTCCGCGGCGAGCGCGAACAGCACGCGGGGCACCTGGGGGCAGGCGGCGAGCAGCGAGGCGGTGAGGCGGCGCAGCGCCGCGCGGCGCACGTCGGCCGGGCGCCAGAGGAAGCTATTGGGCGTCTCGACGCGGTTGTAGGTGAACTCGACGGGCTCGCCGCGCGCGTTGATCTGAAACAGGGCGCCGCGGTAGCCGGCGCGGTCGGGGTCGGGCGCCAGGCGCAGGTAGGCCGCCGTGCCCCATTCGTCGCGCTCGTCCTCGTGGCGGAAGGGAATCGGCACCCCGGCCCCCTGCTATCGCACAACTCGTCGGTCGTCCGCGGCCCGCATGGATCTGGCTGTCCAAGACCATGACTCGCTGTAAAGTATACTGCCCGTAGCGATCAGGAGAGGCGCCATGGACACCTGGGAAGACATCCGCGGCCTATCGCCGGAAGAGCAGACCGAATGGCTCAAGCGCCACATGAAGGACTGGGACCGCTTCGTTGCGGACATCCAGAGGAGTCATGCCCAGCTCGAAGCGCACCGCACGGCGGGCGGCACGGGCCTGCCGCCTGGATGGATGTGGCTCGACGACTATTGGAAGAAGCGTGGTCTTCCGAATTGCCCTGAGTGAGATGGCCTGATGGATGCTCGATCGCCTTTCGGTGGAGGAAGCTCTCTGGATTCGCGGCTGCTTTGAGCAGCTTGCCCGCAACCCCTACCGCGACATCGACCAGCGCGTAACCCTGGTCTTTCCGATGGGGCGCATCAACCGGGACGCCTATCACTGTGGTAACTGGGCCATCGCCTACGAGTTCCAGGACGAAGACACGCTCCTGATCGAGGCGATCGGGAACCTGTTCTACTAGGCCCGCGTAGTGTGGGCTTACCAAGCGTCGCGCGGCTCGGAGGGCGCGGTGTCATCCTCGGAGGGCGCTTCGAGGTCGGCGTCCTCGGCGTAGCTCGGGCCTATCGGCGTCGCCTCCATGTCGGGCGCGTAGTCGGGGTAAAGGCGCTTCAGGTCCCACTCGGTGATCCACCAGCGCACGTACTCGCGCATCGACGTGCTTGTGGCGCGCTCGGCCGAGCTGACGGGCGGCGGCGCCCAGCCATACGCCTGGCCGTGGATGGCGCGTAGCTTGTCATACGTCTCGTCGATCACGGCGCGACTGGGCGGCGCCAGCTTCACCGCCCGGCCGATGAGCCGCATGCCGCGCTCTGCCTGGGGAGCGAGGAGCTGGTCGCTCTCCCGCGCGCTGGCGCGCAGCCGGCCCGGCACCGCCTCGCGGTCGTTGCGGTCGTTCAGCACCGCCGCCTCGAAGTCCGACGTGATCGCGCACACGCTCAGGATTCCCGGGAACGTCTCGCCCTTCAGGTTGCCCGTCCAGCGCGCCAGCTCGGCATACGAGCGCGCTCGCTGGTGCAGCGTGTACCGGTCGATCAGCTCGACCTCGTCGATCAGCAGCACCCAGCCGGCGTAGCCCGCGGCTCGCATCAGGCGCGCGGCGAAGCGGAAGCGCTGAAGCGCCAGCGCGCGAGCGTCCACCTTGTCCAGCGTGTAGGTGACGCGCTCGCCGAGCGCCCGCAGCGCCTTGCGGATCTCGCCGACCTGGATCGGGTCGCCGGCCCAGAAGGCGATGATGCGGTCGCGCAGCTCGGGGTCGTCCGCGGCGCGCTCGTAGAGGAACAGCGTCGCCGCGAAGCGCTGGTTCAGGCTGCTGGCGGGCTCCTGCACCCAGCGGTAGAAGTCGACGTAGCGGGTGCTGTAAGGATCCAGCTCGCTGGCGACCTGCGACAGCGCCGCGCCGCGCCGCCCCGGTACCACCGCCGCGCGAATGGCGGCGCGATACAGCTTGGCCGGGTCGTAGAGCGGCGTCTCCTTGCTGATGACGATCTTGCTGGTGACGAACCGCTGCTCGCGGGCGACGTGCTGGAGATACTCCAGCAGGTGCGACTTGCCGCTGCCGAAGTTGCCGGCGACGAGGAAGCCCGCCGGGCTGAGCGGCTCGCCGCCGCTCTCCTCAGCCGCGGCGAGCAGTTGCCGGAAGCGCTCCTCGACGTCGGTCGCGGCGGTCCTGGGCGCCCCAACGGATGACCCTGCAGCTCCGCGAGGGCTTGCTTGTCGAGGGCGATGTCCTCGTCGATTCGCTCGGGATGCAGAGCATAGTACGCCAGGGCGCCGCGGACCTGTTCCAGCGTCAGGTGGGGCAGCAGCCGCGCGATCTGCTCTAGATCGCCGGTCTGCTGCCAGAACTCGACAATGACGCTCACAGGCGTCCGCGTGCCGGCCACTACTGGGTAGCCGCCGTTAATGTCTGGCGCCTCGTTGACGAACTCCTCGGGCCGCACTGCCTCTCCCAACCTTACTGCCGATCGCACTTCAGTATAGGGGACAGCGGCCAGAGTCAACTTTGCCGATCGTCCAGCATCGCGGAGCGCTCGGCGGGGCTGAGCTGAGCCAAGACCTGGGTAACCTTCCGCACGGCCCTCTCCTACGGGGTGGCGGCGAGTTGTTGGAAGAAGCCCTCGCGGTCCAGCTTCTGGACGAAGCTGAGGTCCAGCAGATCGTCGACCGAGACGCGCTCAGCCTCGGGCGCCTGGCGCACGACGGCGGCCCGGAACTCCGTGAGGGCGGCGCGGTCGGGCACCAGATCGATCCGCGAGTATTCGGCCACCTTGTCCAGCTCGGTCGCCACCGCGTCGGGCGCGACCTGGAGCTTGCCGGCCACCACCTGGAGCGCGCGGTCGCGCTTCGCGGCGTCGGTCTGCCCTTGCTTCAGATAGTGAACACCCCGCGCCAGCCCCTTCAGGAAGCTCTCGATGAGGGCCGGCCGCTCCCGCGCGATCGTGGCGGTCGTGATCACGCTCACGCTGCTCTCTGCCACGCCCAGCTCGCCCAGGTCCCAGCCGTGCATGCCGTTGGCCCGCGCCACCGCCGCCGAGGTGTAGCTGATCGGCGCGGCGTCGATCGCGCCGGCGATCAGCCCCTGCGCCAGGGTCGGATCGTCGCCGGCCTGGATCACCTGAATGTGGTCCCGCTCGACGTCGAGGCCGAGCTTCTGGAGCGCGAGCAGCCCGCGGATGTGAACGGTGCCGCCGATCGACTGCACGCCCAGGATGCGGCCGCGCAGATCGGCGGGCTGGACGATGTCCGGCCGAACTTCCAGCTCGCCGAGCGCCACGTCCAGGTAGCTCGCGGTCATCACGTCCTCGCTCCCGCCGGCGCGGGCCGTGAGGGCGGTGGCCATGCCCGTGAAGCCGATCTGGAGATCGCCTGCCACGAGCGCGGCCTCGACGGCCGGGGCGCTGCGCAGCAGCTGGTCGTCCACCGCCAGCCCCTCCTCGGCGAAGTAGCCCAGCTCCTGCGCCAGCCACAGCGGGGCGACGGTGACCCGCACCGCCGCGCGCCCGACGGTGAGCGGCGTTAGCTCACGAGGGGCGGCCGCTGCCGCGGGCGGCGCGGGCGCGCCGCCCGGCGCGCTGGCGGGCGGCGCGGGGGCCGAGGCGGCGGGCGCTGACGGGGCGCTGGCGGGCGCGCAGGCGGCCAGGACGATGCCCACCACGAGCGCGCCGACGAGCCACAGGCGCGACAAGCTGACCATACGGCACCTCCCTCCGACACGGCACGGAGCGCGGCCCGATCAGAGCAGGGGCGGGGCGGCCGGCGGGCGCGCGCCGGTGTACTCCAGGATGTACAGCCCGCCGTTGAAGCGGTCGGTGCAGTAGATCAGCCCGCTCGCGTCCACGAACACGTCGTTGATCTGGACGGCGCGGTGCGGCTCGCCGCCCGGCTGCTGGGGCGGCGTGGGCGGCACGTAGTAGCCGACTTCGCGTGGCTGGTAGGGGTTCGTCGTGTCGAAGACGCGCAGCCCCGCGCTCCAGTAGGTCGCGTAGATCAGCGTGTCGTCCTGCCACGAGCCGGGGCGGTTCTCGTGAATGTTGTGCGGCCCGAACGTCTCGCCGCTCGCGGCGTAGTCGCCCTCGGGCACCGGGAAGGTGGCGATCGGCACCGGGTGCGCCTCGTCGCGCGCGTCGATCATCCAGATCAGCTTCCCGCCCGGGCGCTGGTGCGAGGTCGCCTCGTCGGTCACGACGATCAGGTTGCGGCGGCGCAGCGGCAGCGCCGTGTGGGTGAAGCCGGCGTAGGGCGGGCGCCAGTTCAGGTGGCTGATCGTGCGCGGCCGGCTCTTGTCCGAGACGTCGAGGATCGCCCAGCCGGCGTCCCACAGGCCCACGTAGGCGCGGTCGCCCTCGACGACCGGGCCGTGGACCATCCACTCGTCGCCCTCGGGCGCGGTCAGCTGCTCGCCGCCGGCCGCCCAGGTGCCGGGGATCCACCAGCGCCCCACCTCGTGCGGGCTGGTCGGGTCGGACACGTCCACGATCTGCAGGATGCGGCCGGTGTAGCCGTCCATCCAGGTCGGCAGGTAGGCGTACTGGCCGTCGGCGAACCAGAAGCGGTGGACGCCGCGCCCGCCCGTGCGGAAGAAGCCGACCTCGCGCGGCGTGGCCGGGTTGCTGATATCGAACAGGCGAATGCCCGGCTCGAACTCGTCGCCGGGGCCGATCTTCTCGTTGTTGATGATCAGCAGGTCGCCGGCGATCTGAACCTTGTGGGAGTGCGTGTTCGGCGGCAGCGGCTCGTCGTGGACCAGCTCCGGCCGCGCCGGGTTGGCGACGTTCAGCACGCTGAACGCCTTGCGGTTCAGGTGCGCGACGAACAGGAAGTCGCCCTTCTTGTCGATGCGGAAGCCGTCGCCGCAGCCGTTCAGGTCGTGGTAGCCGACGAGCCGCATGTTCTGCTTCTGGGCGCCCGCGTCCACCTCGTCCGCGGTCGGCGCGCGGTACTGCTGCTGAACCATCGCTCCCCTCCCTGGAACGCTGCGCGGGCATCCTTTCTCCGCCCGCTACGCGCTGACCCTCGGGCGGCGGCTGGTACGGCCGAGCGTCAGAGGCCGCGCCCCTACCTCCGCACGGCCGCCGCCAGGCGGAACAGCGCCACCGCGTTGTCGCCCAGGATAGCCTGCTCCCGCTCCGGCGGCAAGCCGAGCGCCCGCACGTGCTCCACCGACTTGCCGAGCGGGAACGGCAGCGGCGGCGTGTCCGTGCCCAGCATCACCTTGTCCACGCCGAACGTCTCGACCGCCGCGCGCAGCGCCGGCTGCCAGAACGCCACCGTGTCCACCCACACGCGCCGCGCGTAGCTGCTCGGCGGGCCCGTCAGCTCGACCGGCAGCGTGTACAGCGGGTGCTCGCGCAGCTCGTAGCTGTACTCCAGTCGCCCGAACACGCTCGTCAGCGCGCCGCCACCGTGCGACGCGACGATCTTGAGGTTCGGGTACTTGTCCAGCACGCCGAGCATGATCAGCCGGCCGAGCGCGATGGCCGTCTCCAGCCCGCGCCCGATCGTCTCGTCGAGGCGGCACTGATCGAGGTAGCCCTTGGCGAAGGTGACGCCGGGCGGGTGTAGGTAGACCGGCACGTCGAGCTGCGTGGCGAGCGCGAGGAAGTCCTGGGCCTCGGGCGAGTCGAGGAACAGGTCGCCGTAGCGCGGGCAGACCATCACGCCGCGCATGTCGAGGTCGCGCACGCACCGCTCGAATTCGCGCAGGAACGGGTCGCCGCCCTGCGGGTAGATCACGGCCAGCGCGGCCAGCCGGTCCGGGTGCGCCTGCACGAGTCCCGCCAGGAAGTCATTGCAGCGCCGCGCCAGGTCGAGCAGGACTTCCGGCCCTTCCTTCAGGCGCGTCTCCATGAGCATCGGCTGGCTGAGAACGCTGAAATCGACGGGGCTTTCTTCCTGCGCGCGCAGGAAGCCCTCGGTATCACTCATCAGCGTCATCGCGGCGACCGCGCCCGGCGGCACCATCTCGCGCGGAATCAGATGGCTGTGGACGTCGACGATCACGGCGCACTCCTCATCGCAAGCTGGCCGGCCGCCGCCCGCGGCTCCCGCCCGCGCCCGGCCCGCGATGATAGCACGTTACGGCGCGTTCGCGACCACCAGCCGGCTGAACCGCGCCTCCGCCTCCCCGTCGTCACGCTGGTCAACCGAGAGCGTCAAGAGCCCCATGTCGAGCCAAGGCTCGGCGGGCTCCGCGGTCACACGCGCTAGCTCCTCGCCGTTGGCGCGCAGGATGATCTCGGACTCGGTCGCGTGTATGCCGAGCCGATTCACCGATCCTGCATCGCGAAAGCCCGGCTCTTGGGTATTGTCGAGCACAGTCACCCACTCGCCGCCGGTCGAACGCTGAAGCGTAATGGCATGTTCGGTGAGGTCGACCGCATACTTATAGTAACCGCCGTAACCCGGCAGTCTGATCTCGAACCGAAGGATGGTGCCTGTACTGGTCCCGCGCACTTGTACGTCAACCTCGGCGTCGAAGTCGCCCAACTGTGCCACCAAGAACGCCACCGCTGCCGCACCGCTCGCGGCGAGTTTATCCACGACGTACTCGTGATCGTCATAGCTATGGCGATCTTTGGTGTTCGCCCAGAACGGCCATCGACTATTGGGGGTCGAGAAGTCGTCGCTCAGCAGCACGGTACCAGGCGCAACCAGCCAGGCATCCACGGCATCGTCAAGCTCGTTCGTTCCCATGCTCGTGAGTCTGCTTAGTAATTCCTGAAAGTGCGCCAGACTGCCGTCTCGGTTATCTCGCAAGAGCCGCGTCGTTGCGGCAAATCCATGGTGGGCGACGAGGAAGGCCACCCCGGCATAGCCGCGCACGTAGATACCGTCCCCGTCGAAGTCTCCCGGCTCATGAGTTGAATCCTGCGGGAACTGGACAAGGTTTGTTAGGCGCGACGCCTTCCCGGTCCGGCGGGCGCGCGCGGCCTGCACAAGATCCTCGGTTCCCGCCACATGGTGCTGCTGGTACACTGCCTGGCCCTCGACGAACCAGGCTGGCGCCTGGCCGTTGCCCAGCAGACTGCGCTGCACGAAGTGCGTGTACTCGTGTAGCACGAGCGTGTTGATGGAGGCGGGGAGAACCAGGCCGTTCGGGTCCTGGCTCGACAGCACGCTGAGGTTAATGAGGATCAGGCTGCCGGTGGCCGAGAACGCCTGAAAGACGCTTGTACCGGAACGAGCCTGGCGCTCGGCGGTTTGCGCCCACTGCGCGGCCGCTTCCGGCGGTCCTGTCGGGCCGTAACGGCGGTAGGCAGCGGCAACTGCTTCGGCATCGGTGCCCACGAGGATGGTGAGCGGGCGTGTCGGGTGCCAATCAAAGTCCCGGCTGGATGCCTCGGCGGCCCTTGCCACAGCGGCGCCTACGTCGGGCAGCCACTGCTCTGCGCCATGGTCAGCGGCGATGAGGCGCGGTGGGTAGGCGACCGGGTTGTCGAGCAGGTCGTCCAGGCCCTGCGCGCCGCGCGCGGCCGGATCAGCCCACCAGGTTACGCGGCAGGGATCAAAACCTGTGGCTTGTAGTCGGCTAGCCGCGAGAACCTTGGCCGCCCGGAACTGCTCGGGCGTGTAGACAGGAGTGAGGTCAACCGCGTAGATATCCGCCTCTGGCTCGTATGCTAGGCAGAGCCAGGTGGCCGCGGCCATCCCGTTCGGGTAGCCGACCGGCTCCGCGCGTTCCAGCCGCCCCTCGTAGAGGTCGAGAGCAGCGCAGGGGCCGTTCCGCTCTCCGGGGGGCCAGGCCGTCGACAGCGCGATGGAGCCGACGGCTACAACGGCGCAGAGGCCGATGACCATGAGCGTGCGACGATGGCGGGAGATAGTCACGAGACTACTGCGATCGGCTACGCGCTGCGGCGGGTCCGTGCCTCGTACTCGGCAAGCTGCTCGCGCAGTACCTGTAGTTCGCTCGCCAACGCCCTACGAATGACATCCTGCGCCTCTGGCGGACGACCTACGTCCTCTGTTTCTGCTTCGGCCAGCGCGTGAGCGAAGCGCTCGGCCTCCTCGCATGTGATTCGGTATTGTTCTTCGTTAGCGATCATATCCGGCCTCCAGGTTGATGGCAATAATGCCCTTCGGCGCCTGAGTATCCTTGTCGCGCTGGAAGTATTCGAGAAATCTGATGCCCGTCCGGTTCACCGATATTTCCGCAGGGAACAAGTCTCCACCATACTTCACCCGTTGGCCCGGACGGCCGATATCCAAGAACTTCAGTAATGGGTCCAGTATCCCAAAGTTGACATCAGCTATCTCCCAGCAGGCGTCGAAGTCGCCTGGCACCTCCTTGGCGCTGACGAAGCTACCATCAATATATACCCGCTTACAGCCTGCGGCCTGCAGGTGATCCATGGCAGCTCGTAAGCCGCCAAGTAGCTCCCGGCGCCTGGTGTTGTAGCCGTACCGCCTGATGACCTCATCCCACGTCGCCTCGTGTATTCCCGGCGGCAGATTCCCGGTCGCAGGGTCAAAAGGCGGAATCACCCCCTTGGTTACCTGGCGGCGGGGACGGCGCCGAGGCGCGGCATGACCTCCTGGGCGAACAGGCGCAGCGAGCGGCTGACTTGGTCGTGCGTGAGCGTGCCGAAGGCGAAGTTGCCCACGTAGGCGTCGAGCTGCAGGTCGCCGAGGCTCTGGAGCTTCGCCGCGACGCGCTCCGGATCGCCGACGATCACGTAGTTGTCGGCGTCGAACTCCGCGAACGTGTGCGGCCCCAGCCGCCGCAGCGCCTTGCCGGTATGGTAGCGCCAGTTCTCAGGCGTCGGCGTGCCGTACTCGGGGCTCTCGTCGGTCGAGAAGAGCTGGAAGAAGCGGAAGTAGGCTTGCTCGGCCTCGGCCAGCGCCTGCTCGGTCGTCTCGGCCACGTAGGTCGGGCGGAACAGCCGCACGCTCGGCGTGCCCAGCTGTGGCGTGCCGTTGCCGCTGCCGAGCGCCGCGCGGTAGGCGGCGAACGCCGCGCGCACGTCGGCCGTCTCCGAGTTCATCTGCGCGATCGGCAGGCCGCGCTCGGCGCACCAGCGCACCGTCTCGGCGCTGCTCGCGGCCACGTAGAACGGCGGGAACGGCTGCTGCAGCGGCCGCGGCTCCAACGGCGCGTCGTGATAGTGCCAGAACCGGCCGTCGTGGTTCAGCCGCTCCTGGGTGAACGCCTTGATCAGCGCGTCGAAGGCCTCGAAGAAGCGCGGCTTGGCATCCTCGACGTTCAGGCCGCGCCGGGCGAACTCGCGCGCCACGCCGCTCCCGATGCCCACGTTCAGCCGGCCGTGCGACAGGTGGTCGAGCATCGTCAGCTCTTCGGCCAGCCGGATCGGCTCGTAGAACGGCAGCGTCAGGATCATCGCGCCCATGCGCAGGCGCTTCGTGCGCGCCGCCAGGTTCGCCAGGATCAGGTTCGGCGAGGGCAGCATGCCGTAGTAGGTGAAGTGGTGCTCGGCCAGCCAGACCTCGTCGAAGCCGAGCGTCTCCATCAGCTCAATCTCAGCCAGGTGCTCGTCGTACACGCGCGTGGTGTCGACGCCCCGGTTCTGGAAGTACATGAAGCCGCCGAACTTCACCCGCCACCTCCTTGGCGCGCTCGCCCGGGGCGTCGCGCCCGCGCCCGCTTGCCGGGCTTGCTCGCCGGGATGTTAACAGGGGCGCTCCGCCACCGCAATCACGCTGATGGTGCGCGAGCCCGACCGCCATGCGAAAAATCATCGGGGCGCCCGGGACTCTGATATACTCGCTTGAATGTCAGCATTAGTTCACACAAGAAGGATGGCGGCGGGCGCCGTTGTGCGCCGCGCTAGCGCGGTCCCCCAAGTGGCCTGGCGATTCTAGCCTGCCTTTCCCCGACTTTCATCTTGCCCTGTGCATGGTGTGCTTCGCGGGAGAGGTGTGTGCGCTGTGCCAAACCGTCCCGGCCCGTCGCGACCGCGCTAACGCGGTTGCCGACGACGGCCCAGAGAGAAGGAGACACTCGCGTGCTGAAGCGCCTCTCCAAGTCCGCCGACAGCTTGCCCGCCCGCTCGTTCGGGCAGTTTTACCTTAACCATGAGCAGATGCTCTGGAAGCTCACCGACCTGCGCTGGGACCAGATCGACCGCCGCCTGGTGGACGAGCCGACGTTGGCCGCCGTCCGCGCCGCGATGCTCGTCGAGTCGCACAATCCGGTCTTCGCCTCGACGCTGCTCGGCAAGTTTCGCTCCGATTTCCCAATGGCCGGCTTCCTGGCTATCTGGACCTATGAGGAGTGGAAGCACTTTGCCGGGCTGAAAGCGTACGTCGAGGCGACGGAGTACATGGCCCCCAAGGCCCTGGCCGACGAGCTGGCCGCCACCCGCGCGGGCGAGTGGATCATTCCCGACAGGTACACCGACCTGATGGTGGCGACCTACGCGATGGTGCAGGAGCTGGTCACCGGCATCTTCTACAAGAACTTCGCCCTGCGAGTGAAGGAGCCGGTGCTGCGCTCGCTGCTCTCGCAGATCGGCAAGGACGAGTACCGCCACTGCCAGTACTACTTTGAGTACGCGAAGCACGCGCTCGACGCCGATCGCTCGCGCATCGACGAGGTCGATACGACCTTGCTCGAGTTCGAGATGCCAGGCCCCAGCTTCGTACCCAACTACGACCGCCACGGCAGGGCCATGCTCGTCGCCGCCAGCCCGGGGCCCGGGGCGTTCCGGGAGGTCATCACGAAGGTAAGCAACCTGGTGGGCAAGCTCCACGTGCTGCGGCTCGCCGGCAACGCCGCCTACCGCCGCCGACTGGAAGAGAACTGGGGCATGGACACGCGCCAGGTGCTCGCGTTCACCTGAGCCGCCGCGGCGTGGCCGGGGCGCGCTGGGCGCGCGGCCCGGAACCGAAACAGGGGAGGGAAGCCTGCGCTTCCCTCCCCTGCTCGCTTGGTGGTTACTGGTGCAATTGGCGGGCATGTTTGACCACTCAAACATTCCCGCCAATTGGAGCGACTTTCACGGTTTAGTGATGGTGGTCGTGCTCGTGGGCACCCGCGGCCTCCTTCTCGGGCACCTCGGTGACCAGCGTCTCCGTGGTCAGGATCATCGCCGCGGTGCTGGCCGCGTTCTCGACGGCCGCGCGCGCCACCTTCGCCGGGTCGATGATGCCCCGCTCGACCACGTCGCAGTACTCGTCGCGCAGGGCGTCGTAGCCCCAGTTGGGCGACTTCGCCTCGCGGCGCACCATCTCGACGACCACCGAGCCGTCCAGGCCGGCGTTCTGGGCGATCTGGCGCACCGGCGCCTCCAGCGCCCGCGCCACCAGCTCGGCGCCGCGCTGCTCCTCGTCGCCCAGCTTCAGCCCCTGCGCGGCGTTGGCCGCGTGCAGGTAGGCGATGCCGCCGCCGGGCACGATGCCCTCCTCGGCCGCGGCGCGCGTGGCCGCCAGGGCGTCCTCGACGCGCGACTTGCGGTTCTTCATCTCGACTTCCGACGGCGCGCCCACGCGGATCACGGCCACGCCGCCCGCCAGCTTCGCCAGCCGCTCCTGCAGCTTCTCGCGGTCGTAGTCGGAGGTCGTCTCCTCGATCTGCGCCCGGATCTGCTGCATCCGCGCCTGGATGTCCTTCTGATCGCCGCGGCCCTCGACGATGGTCGTGTTGTCCTTCGTCGCGACCACGCGGCGGGCGCGGCCCAGGTCGCTTAGCTGGGCGCTGTCCAGCTTGCGGCCCATCTCCTCGGTGATCACCTGGCCGCCCGTCAGCGTGGCGATGTCGCGCAGCATCTCCTTGCGGCGGTCGCCGAAGCCCGGCGCCTTCACGGCCAGCACGTTCAGGATGCCGCGCATCTTGTTCACCACGAGGACCGCCAGCGCCTCGCCGTCCACGTCCTCGGCGACGATCAGCAGGTCGCGCTTGCCGCTCTGGATCACCTTCTCCAGCACGGGCAGCAGGTCGGCCACGGCGCTGATCTTCTTGTCGGTGATCAGGATCAGCGGCTCGTCAAGCTCCGCCTCCATGCGCTCGGCGTTGCTGATGAAGTAGGGGGAGATGTAGCCGCGGTCGAACTGCATGCCCTCGGTGTACTCAACCTCGAGCTGCGTGCCCTTGCCCTCCTCGACGGTCACCACGCCGTCCTTGCCGACCTTCTCCAGCACGTCGGCCAGCATGTTGCCGATCTCCGCGTCGCCCGCCGAGATGGTGGCGACGTGCGCGGTGTCCTCGCGGCCCTTGAGCGGGGTCGACGACTGCTTGATCGCGTCCACTGTCGCGGCGGCGGCGGCGTCGATGCCACGCTTGAGCGCCATCGGGCTGAGGCCTGCGGCGAGCAGGCGCAGGCCCTCCTGCACCATCGCCTGGGCGAGTACGGTGGCGGTCGTCGTGCCGTCGCCCGCGGCATCCTGGGTCTTGGTGGCGGCCTGCTTCATGAGCTGGGCGCCCATGTTCTCGAAGGGGTCCTCCAGCTCGATCTCCTTGGCCACGGTCACGCCGTCGTGGGTGACGGTCGGGGGGCCCCACTTCTTGTCGAGGGCGACGTGGCGGCCACGCGGGCCGAGCGTCACCTTCACGGCGTCGGCCAGCTTGTCGATGCCACAGCGGAGGGCGTTGCGGGCTTCCTGGTCGTAGACGAGCTGCTTCGCAGGCACAGAGAAATCTCCTCTCTCACAACCGGGGGGTCGTCGGGAGCCCCGACGCTCTGTTACCGTGATACCAGATCGCCGTTAGAGCCGGCTATACGGAATGCTAGAAGGCTGTTAGAACGGGCGGGCGGCCGTGCCGGGCGCCGATGGCTGATGGCTGATGGCTGGTGTAGAATACAGCGACATTGGGCCGTGCGACGGCCGACGGTGGGCGGAATGGCCGACGAGAAGCAGCACGTACTCGTGTGCAACAACGTGGACTGTCTGGGGCGGGGCGGACAGTCGGTGTTCGAGTCGCTGCGCGACCGGGTAGCCGCCGCCGCGCCCGATGCCGCCGAGGTGACGCAGTATCCGTGCTTCGGCGGGTGCGAGTATGGCCCCAACGTGGTCGTGTACCCGGCCAGGCGGTTCTACTCGGGCGTGAAGCCCCAGGACGTGGACGACATCGTGGCCGAGCTGCCGAGCGGCGCGGTGGAGCGACTGCTGCACCAGGTCGATCCACAGATCGAGGAGCTGATCTTCGAGCTGCTGGACGCGGGGCTGCTGTAGGCCCCGACCCCGGACGAGAGCGCGTCGGACGACGCGGGGAGAGACGATGGCAACGGAAGTAACGGCAAGCCCTCAGACGACCGAGGAGCGCCCGCTCCTGGACACCCTCACGGCGATCCGCACGCGGCGCGCGGTGAAGACTTACGACCCCACCCCCATCCCCCAGGCGTGGATCGAGGAGCTGCTGGACGCGGCGCGCTGGGCGCCAAACCACCACCTCACCCACCCCTGGCGGTTCAACGTCTTCACCGGCGAGGGGCGCGAGAAGCTAGTGCCGGCGCGCCAGGCGGCGGTGCGGCTGGCGGCCGAGCGCAAGGGCGAGCCGGTCAAGGAGGACGACCTGGAGTTCGCGCGCCAGAAGTGCTTCTCGGCGCCGGTCCTGCTGATCGTGTCGCAGGTCATCAACCCCGACCCGATCAAGGACAAGGAAGACTGGGCCGCCTGCTGGTGCGCCATCGAGAACTTCCTGCTGGCGGCCACGGCGCGCGGGCTGGCGAGCTACCCGAGCACAGGCGTGTGGGTGGACGAGAACACGCTCGGCCCGGCGATCGGCCTGCCCGAGAACGAGCGGCCGGTAGCCTGCGTCTTCCTCGGCTACTCGGATGCCACGATCACCGGCAAGCGCTTCCCCGCCGACCGCCACACCCGCTGGTTCACCGAAGCCTAGCGCTCCCAGCTTCTCAGCCGCGCGAAAACGCGACGCGGGCGGCCCGGGCTTCCGGGCCGCCCGCGTCGCGTTTTCGCGCGCTCGCCGGAATTGTTTGCCTGCATTGAGGGCTGCGGCTCCTGCGACGACGGTCGTGAGCAAATTGTGAGCGGTGGGGCTGGGCTCGTGAGTGGGACTGTGAGCGCAGCGGGCTATCGTGGGATGTCGCCTCCACCCGCCCCGGCGCAGCGGCGGCGGGAGCGGCTGGGCGGGAGGTACCACGATGCCCCTGGTCGTCCACTCGCTCCAGACCGCGGCGCGGGGCCTGTCGCGCACCTACGCCTCGGAGGTCGCCTATCACGCCGGCGTCTTGCTCGCCATGGGCTTGCTGGCGCTCACCCTCACGCTGGCCGTGGTGCAGCACCTGCCGCGGACCGGATCGGCCGATACGCCCCAGGCCACCTGGGACGTCGATCCCGATTGGTGGCCGATCTCCCAGTAGCGCAGCTGGCCCGGGCCAGACGCTCGCCCCCTGCCGCTCCGCGCCGGCCCGGCGCTCAGCGCGCGTGCTGGCCGTAGCGCTCCCAGTAGACGATCTCGCCGAACGGCTTGCGCCCCGGATTGGCCCGCGCCGGCCGCGCCGGCGCCGCCTCGTCGGGGTAGCCCAGCGAGAGGGCCGTGCGCACCAGCCGCTCCGCCGGAATGCCCAGCAGGGCCTTCAGGTCCGCGATCCCCTGGTCC
The DNA here is from genome assembly GCA_035293805.1 of Chloroflexota bacterium. Taxonomy (GTDB): domain Bacteria; phylum Chloroflexota; class UBA6077; order UBA6077; family JAJPHF01; genus JAJPHF01. The sequence continues at coordinate 29,314 of DATGMD010000009.1, forward strand.
GAGAACCAGCCGATGCACGCGCCCACCCCGTGCGCCGCTGCCGCCAGCATGATGCGCTCGCTCAGCCGCCCCTCGTCGTAGATCTCGTGGACTACTCGCCGCGGGTTGCCCGCCATCACCAGCACGATCCCGACGGCCGCGCCCGCCAGGTGCGGCGCCGTGCCTTCGAGCCCCGCCAGCGCCCGCAGCATCTCGCGGTCGCGCACCACCACGAACTCCCACGGCTGCTCGTTGCGCGCGCTGCCCGTCCAGCGGGCCACCGCCAGCACGTCGTCCAGCACCGCCGCGGGGATCGGCTCCGGCCGGAACTGCCGCACCGCACGCAACCCCCGCAAAAACGCGATCATCTCCCGCGCGCTCTCCGCCTCACTTGCCACGTCGCACCCCTACCTCCTGTAATCGCCGTCGCCGGATCTCTGGCGCCGTTGCGCAATTTCTCATATCGTACAGCGCGAGCGGGCGGAGGCCCCTTCCCCCAAAGGGGACGGTGGCTCTTCAGCCCCGCCGCCCCCGGCGTCCTCCCCCTTCCTTCGCAGGGTGCGACGCGGCATACTGCAAGCGGCGCTGGGGCAGGGGGGGCCAGGTCCTCCCCGGCGCGTGCTATACTTCGCGCACTCATGGCGAGCCGCCGCCCGGGCGATCGGACGGCTTGGCCGCCGTCCAACCCTGCCGCCGGCGCCGGCCCGCGCGCCCGCCGAGGGGAGGCGATTGTGATGTCGAGGCTACGCTTGCGTCGCACCTGCCTGGGCCTGCTGCTGCTGAGCCTGGCCGGCTGTGGCGCCCCGGCGGCCCGACCCGCGGCCAGCGCCCCCGCATCCGGCCAGCCAGAAAGCGCGAGCGCGCCCGCCGTGGCCGCCGCGCCCACCCAGGCGCCGGCGCTGCGCGACGTGCGCACGTCCTACCCCTCGGCCGCCGCGACGTTCGCGCCGCTGTGGGCCGCCTACGAGTTCGGCCTGTTCGAGCAGAACGGCCTGCGCGCCAGCGAGCCGGTCATGATCAGCGGCGGGCCTGCCAACGCCCAGACGCTCACCGCCCGCGAGCTAGAGGCCAGCTACACGGCGTTCTCGCCGATCGTCACGGCCATCGCCGGCGGGGCGCCGATCACGGTCGTCGCCGGCTTCGGGCGCGGCTTCGTCCACCAACTCTTCACGAAGGTCGGTACGGGCGTGACGAGCGCCCAGGACATGAAGGGCAAGCGGGCGGGCGTGTCGCGCATCGGCACCGAATCGCACACCGTCATCCGCCTGTGGGCGCGCGCCAACGGCCTGCGCGACGACGACATCACCTACGTGAACGCCGGCACGGTCGCCGAGCGGCTCACGGCGCTGGAGTCGGGCGCCGTGGACCTCGTGCCGCTCGACCCGCCCGTCGTCGTCGTGGCCGAGAAGCGCGGCTACGTGCGCGTGGCTGACCTGGCGCAGGAGCCGGTGCCGTGGCAGCGCGAGGCGCTGGCGCTGCCCGAGGAGATGGTCCACAATGATCCGTCGCTCGCCACGGCCATCGTGCGCGCCATCAGCGAGGCTGCCTACCTGATCCGCTCGGACCGTCAGCGGTTCGACGAGGTGCAGCGGAAGTACATCAAGCTGGACGATCCCGAGGCGCTGAACGCGGCCTACGTGTCGTCGCTGCGCGGCTGGAGCCCTCGCGGCCGCCCCGACCCGACGGATGTCCATGCGGTCCAGGAAGCCGTCGACGAGGAGATCCCGGGCACCGCCAACGAGCCCTACAGCCGCTTCGTGGACCTCAGCATCCTCGACCAGCTCGAGAAAGAGGGCTTCTTCGACCGCCTGGAGCAGCAGTATCCGCTGCCCCCCGATGCACTCCCCACGCGCTAAGTATCCGGCCCGGGGTTGCCGCGGAGACGCGACCCGCACGGGAGCCCCACCGCCACAGGAGCTGGCCATGTCGTCGTCCGTGCTCGAGCAGTTGGACTGTGCCAGGGAGGTCCAGAGAGCCGGCCTCGTCGGACCGCGGGCGCGGCCACCCCTGGGCCTGCAGCTCTCCCGGCGCGGCTACTGGCTTCTGGCCGCGACGATCCTGGTGGCATACTTGGTACTCTGGCTCTCGCACTTTGAGTACGTATACGGCTGGATCATGGATGATCAGCTAGTCTACAGCAAGACGATGGCGACCATTGCCGACTGGACAAAGGCCTTTCGCTACGAGCACAACATCCTGCAGCCGTATTTCTTTCTGATATCGTATCTGCCGCTGAAGTCCGGGATCAGCCTGCCCTCTTACGTTATGCCGCTGTTCGGCGAGCACACCGGGCAATTCCGCTTCTTCCTGCTGTACACGGTTTGCCTGCACGCGCTCCTGCTCGGCGTATGGGCGTGGGTGGCGACCGCGCTGGTGCGTAACCGCGTCGTGGCGTTGCTCTCGCTCTTGCTCTTTGCCTCGTCGCCCAGCGTCGTGCTGTGGAGCCCCCAGCCCGAGTCGCGACTGCTCGGCCTTCCTTTCGCTCTGGCCGGCCTTTGGCTGCTCCTCCGTGTCGACGATGGCCGATCGCGATCGGCCCAGGCACTCGGTGGGACATTCTTTGTCGCCGGCTCGCTGTTCTGGGTCGCACAATCCATTCATTACACGGCACTGTATCTGGTCGCGCCATTGGCCGTGGTCTACGCAGCCGTCTATCTGTGGCGTAATCGAAGCAGGGCGCGTTCGTGGCTGGGCGTCGCCAGCTTGGCTATCGGCTGTGTCTGGCTTCAAGGCGTCCTTGAGGCCGTCAGCTATTGGATAGTGGGCATTCCCCGTGCCAACGGCCCCCTCATGACCCTGCTGAACCTCCGGGCATTCCACGAATCGCAATTCTTCTCCATGACGGGCAATCTCGCCCTGTGGGCCGAGTGGTTCCGGAGTCAGATGGGCCCGCTCCTGCTCGTCGCCGTCGGGGTCGGCTGGGTAGCTTATCTAGTCTCCACACGATCTCACGACACGGGCCAGATCGGGCGGTTGGCGATCAGCGTGACGGTCTTGCTCGCGCTCGTCTACCTGGGACTATCCGGCTCGGAGCCCTTCTTCCGCCAGACCTCCGTGCTCCAGCCGTTCCTCTTTCTGTTTGCCGGCGCGGCGCTAGTCGGGCTCGCCCGGCGGCTGGCGCGTCCGCGCGGCTTGCCGGTCGTCGCGCTGGGGGCCTTGGTCGTGGTCCTTGGCGCCACGCAGTGGGGCCAGGCTCGGGCCGTGTTTGACGGCCATCAGGGGCTTGGCCGCGCGATCACTGCCGCCGCCGCGCACAACAGCGGGCATCAGCCGGAATGGCTTAGCTGGGTGGGTCTGGACAGCCGGCTATCCAGGCCCGAGGACATCGCACGTCTGCCCGTCGATGCTTGGCTGCTCAGTTACTTTCCGCAAGAGTTCGTGAGCAATCATCCCTCGATGCGGCCGTACCTGGAATCCACCGCGGCGGTAGCGGCGTGGCCGTCCCTTTTTGCCACCCAAACCGTAAGAGCCGAGACCGAGGCATTCTTCTACCATGACTTCCCCAGTGACCCGGACCTGCGGGACGTGCGTCTTCTGGAAGCGGGTGAGCTGCTTGCGGCCATGAATGGCCAACCGTTGCGCGTCGACGCGGTCACCGCCGACTCGATGGAAAGCCCGAGCACCGAGCCGGTGAACGTGTTCGACCAGAGCCGCTCGCCCGATTCCACCATTTGGCTCTCGGCCGACACGCCCGGGCCGCATTTCCTGGCGGTCCAGTTCACCGCGCCGGCGTCGCTGGGCAGCGTGCAGGTGGTGCAGCCCGAGAGTGCGAGAGTGAGTCGGATCAGCGCCCTTGAGGTGCAGGTGGCCGACGAGAGCGGCGCGTGGCACACGGTGTGGATCGGTGACGGGCTCGACCCGTCTCCCGTGATTGCCGCCCGCTGGGAGCCGCGGCCGACGACCGGGGTCAAGCTCGTCATCCACCGCCAGGGCTACCTCTGGGCACCGGCGAATCAGGTGGGGATCGAGGAGGTCGTCTTCCCGGGCTACACGGTCGAGCCGCCGCGGCCGCAGCGCACGCTCCCCCCGCTGGTTCTGGATCAACTGCAGCCGTATGGGACCGACGGCATCCTGGTAACTGGCAAGAACTTGACACCGCGCACTGCGATCGTCCTCGACGGCCAGGAGTTGCCGACGCGCTGGATTCCTCCAGGGACTCAGCTTCTATCGGTGGCGCCCGAAGTGACCCAGTCGTCCGAGCCACGGCGGGAAGTCTACCTCGTCGATTACTTGCGGCGCTCCGAGGCGCTGACCTGGCCGCCAGTCCCACCGGTCTTGCGTCAGATCGAGCCAACATGGACCCTGGTCGGCACTCCCTTCAACACGCAGCCCGAGGGCAGTTCCCTGCTGGAGATTGACGCCGAGGACGCCACGCCGGCCACCGTTGCCCTGCTCGACGGAGTCAAGCTGCCGACCACTTACCAGGGCCCTCAACACTTGACCGCCACTGTGCCGGGAGAGCTACTGGCGTCGCCGGGACAGCACGCGGTGACGCTGCAGAACGCCGTGGCGACGTCGAGCCCCCTACCGTTTGTCGTGAGCCCCCGGACCGTGCCAGTGGCCCGGGCGCTGGACCCCGCCGACACGATCGTCGCCGCGCCCTTCCACGGCCAGCCGGATGGCCGCTCGCTGCTAGCCGTGGAGAGCCAGGACGCCACGCCGGACACCGCCGTCCTGTTCGACGACGTGCCGCTGGAGACCCAGTACGAGAACGACCAGCACCTGCTGGCGCTGGTGCCGCTGGAGGTCTTGAGCCAGCCAGGCACCCACACGGTCAAGCTGCGGAACCTGCTGGGCACCTCCGACGCGCTGCCATTCATGGTGACCGAGAACACGACGGGGCGCCCCGTCTTGAAGGGCATCGAGCCGGGAACCGCGCGGGTGGACACGCCGTTCGACGCCCAGGCAGACGGAACCTCGGTCCTTCGCGTCACGGGCGAGCAGATCACGCCCGACACGGCGGTGGTCCTCAGCTCGGTCATGCTCGCGACCGAGTACGTGGACGATCACACGCTGCTAGCGCGCGTGCCGCGGGAGTTCCTGGCCTACCCGGTACGGCAGGTCATTACGCTCCGAAATAGCCTGGGCACGTCGAACAGCTTCGATCTCGTGGTCGAGCCGTAGGCGGGCGGCCGGGCGGGCGGACACCGCGCCATTGGTGCGTCCCCATCTATATGCCGCCCCGGTGGCTAGCGCCTGCCCGCGGCCCTTGGCTACCCCGTCACCTGCCGCCCGGCGCCGACCACTAGCTCGGTCAGCAGGGCGACGGCGCGCTCCAGGTTGCGCTGGGCGGCGGTCGCGTCGGCGCCGCGCACCACCACGTCGAGCGGCAGCCGCTGCTGGTTGCTGAGCGCGATGTAGCCCTTGATGTAGGTGCCGGGTACCGCGTCCATCACCTGCCGCGCGTAGGGCGCCACCTCGCCCTCGTGCATGTTGACGTACACCCGCCGCGCCAGGCTCTGCCCCGCGTGACCGAAGTAGTCGCGCAGGTAGCGGTCGAACACCGCCTGCATCTCCTTCGGCGGGCCGGGCATGAGGAAGAACGTCGTCGCGCCGTGGCGCAGGCGCATGCAGGGCGCCCAGCCCGCCGGGTTCAGCAGCACCTCGGCGCCATCGGGCACGGTCGCCATGCGGTACAGCGCGGGCGTGATCTCGTCCTCCGAGATCAGCCGCCGCCGCATGAAGTCTTCCAGCGCCGGCCGGTAGACGCTCGTGCCCACGCCCAACAGCTCGGCCACGCACTCCACCGTCAGGTCGTCGGGCGTTGGGCCCAGCCCGCCCGTGGTGAGCACCGTGCGCGCGCCCCGCGCGACGGCGTCGCGCAGCGCGGCCACGATCACGGCGCGGTCGTCGCCGACGATCGTGATGCGCCCGATCTCGGCGCCCAGCTCCGATGCCTGCTGGGCGAGCCAGAAGCTATTCGTGTCCTGAATACGGCCGATCAGCAGCTCGGTGCCGATGCTGAAGATCTCCACCGGCGAGGTCTCTGCGGGCGCCTCGGCGCTGGACGCTATGTCCATCTAATACCCCTGGCGTGGACTCCGAGCTGAGGATCAGCGCAGCCCGAGTTGAACACGGATAGCATCTTCGACGGCAAATAGATCGTAGCGTCCCAGCATCTCTATCCGTCCATGTAGTCGCTCCTTGGCGACTGTCCGGATCTGGTTTGCCATGGCCTTATGCGGGACCCCGTTGAGCTTTATCAGTGCATCCGATGGATAGACCCGCCGGGTGACGGATGTGAGAGGCACCACCTGCATACGGTTTAGCAGTCGATTGGACACGTCATTGCTGACAATGATCGCGGGCCGCTGCTTGCGGATTTCTCCGCCGCGTGCCGGCTCGAAGTCCACCCAGTAGACCTCGCCCCGGATCAATCCAACGCCTCGTCAGGCGCATCCTCGATCCACTCCAGGGCCTCGCGCTCGTACTCACTATCAGCGGCCATCTCGCGGTATCCAGCCTCAAGCTGCTCCTCCGTGATGACATAGGGTCGCACGAGCCGCTCGATGAAGCTGCTGATCTGCTCAGCGCCGACACGCTCCTGCAGTCCCTCATAGACGTCGTCTGCCAGGGTGATTGTCAGTTCACGCGACATCGTTAGGTCTCCCGTCGGTCGCCGTGTCAAAGGCACACTCAGCAGTATACGGCGGTCGCCCCCGCACTCCGTGCGTCAGCGGCCGGGTGGGCTCGCCTCGCGCTCCCGCAGCGCACGCCAGACCTTCTCGGCGGTCACGGGCAGGCTGAACAGGCGCACGCCGCAGGCGTCGAAGACGGCGTTCGCCACCGCGGCGGGCGTCGGCAGCAGGCTCGCCTCGCCGATCGCCTTCGACTCGTACGGCCCCGGCCCGCTGCCCGCCTCCACCAGTACCGTCTCCAGCGGCGGCACGTCGGCGATCGTCGGCAGCTTGTACTCGCCCAGGTTCGCCGTCGTCACGCGGCCGTCCTCGATCACCATCTCCTCGATCAGCGCCTGGCCGACGCCCTGCATCACGCCGCCGTCGATCTGCCCCTGGTGCGTTAACGGGTTGATCACCGTGCCCACGTCGTGGACCGCGACCAGCTTGCGCAGTTTCACCTGGCCTGTCTCGGGATCGACCTCCACCTCGGCCACCTGCGCCGTGAAGCAGGTCTGGTCGGGGTAGGGCATGTTCACCTCGGCCTTGACCTCCAGCGTGCCGCCCGCCTCGCGCGCCGCGCGCTCGGCCGCCGCCGCGAACGGCACCGCCCGCCCATCGGCGCGGAAGGCGTCGCCCTCGCGGCGCACCGCATCTGGCGCCGCGTCGAGCAGCGCCGCCGCGGCCGCGCGCAGCCGCCCCGCTAGCTCCTCGGCCGCGTTCAGCCCCGCGCGCCCCGCGATGTAGGTGTGGCGGCTCGCGCCCGCGCCCGCGTCGTAGGGCACCGTGTCGGTGTCCGACGGCACGGCCGTCACCTGCTCGATGGACAGGCCCAGCGCCTCGGCCACCACCTGGCGCAGCATTGTCGCCATGCCCACGCCCTGGTCAGGCACGCCGTAGCGGATCTCCACGCTGCCCTCCGGCCGCAGCCGCAGCACCACGCCCGTCTCGCCGCCGCCGATGCCGCGGTCCACCAGCGCCATCCCGCGCCCGACGAGCCCCTGCGGCGCCGCGGGCGGGGGCTTCGGCTCGTCCAGGCCGCCGGCCGCCACCGCCGCGCGGATCGTCTGCTCGCCCTGCACGTTGCGGTACTTGTGGCCCCGGCCCGAGGTGTCGCCGTCGTGGATCACGTTGCGCAGCCGCATCTCGGCTGGGCTGAGCCCCAGCTCGTGGGCCATGATGTCCATCTGCGACTCGAAGGCGAACGCCATCTGCGGCTGCCCCGGCGAGCGCATGAACCCGCCCGGGATCTGGTTGGTATAGACGCAGCGGCTGTCCATGCGCAGGTTGGGGATGCGGTAGCTGCCCGCGGCCTCCAGGCCGCCCAGGATGTGCACCGTGGGCACCGGCTTGTGGCCGCCGTAGGCGCCCGAGTTCCACAGCGCCAGCGAGTCGCGCGCCACGAGGGTGCCGTCGCGTTTCACGCCGGTCTTCAGCCGAATGGTGGCCGGGTGGCGCGGGTTGCCGGCGATCAGCTCCTCGGTGTAGGTCATGACGATGCGGACAGGGCGCCCCGTGCGGCGGGCAAGCTGGTAGGCTACCGGCGCATCCATCGGCGATCCCTTGCCGCCGAACTCGCCCCCGATGTTCGCCGGGTTGCAGCGCACCCAGTCCTCGGGCATGTCGAGCGCCGCCGCCAGGTGGGCGCGCAGGTTGAACGGCCCCTTGTTCGACATCCACACGTCGGGCCGCCCGCTCGCGTCGATGCCCACCAGCACCGAGTACGGCTCGAGATACCCCTGGTGCTGCGCCGGCGTGGTGAACGTATGCTCGAAGATCAGGTCGCTCTGGGCGAAGCCCTGCTCCAGGTCGCCGCGCTCGACGAACATGTGTGAGTGAACGTTCGGGATGGTCGGCTTGCCGTACAGCCCCTCGTAGCTCAGCAGGTCGGGGTGCAAGATCGGCGCGTCGGGCTCCATTGCGGCCCACACGTCCAGCACCGCCGGCAGCTCCTCGTACTCCACGTCGATGAGCTGTAGCGCCTCCTCGGCGGTGTCCAGATCGATCGCGGCCACGGCGGCCACGCGCTCGCCGACGAAGCGCACGCGGTCGCGAGCCACGATCGGCTGGTCCTTCAGGCGCCGCCCCATCAGGCTGGCGGGGAAGTCGGTGCCGACGAGCACGGCACGCACGCCCGCCAGCCGCTGGGCGCGGCTCGTGTCGATGCGCACGATGCGCGCGTGCGGGTAGGGGCTGCGCAGGCACTTCGCCCACAGCGCGCCGCGCAGCGGCACGTCCGCCGTATAGCGCGCCGCGCCTGTGACCTTCGCCGGCCCCTCGTCGCGAACAATCGGCTGCCCCACCACCGCGAACGCCATCGCCGCCTCCTCGCCTGCCCGGCGCATCGTGCCGCCCCACTCGGGCCAGCCCGCTGCGCCTCCCGGCCGCGTGCTCTCAGTGCGCCGCAATCATACACGGCGGTCGGCGGGCGAAGCTATCCACGCGGCGGTGCGGCTCCCCACGGAGCGGCTGGCGCTAGCGGTTCGGGCGGTAGGTCAGGTAGACGCCGTAGCCCTGCGGGCCGTTGGAGAGGGTCGTGCCCCAGCCGGGCGACAGGCTGGCGAGGCGCGCGGCGAGGGCCTTGGCGGCCGGCTCCTGCTCCACACGCCAGAACAGCGCGGGGTGGCTCACCAGGTAAAGGTTGTTCTGCAGCGGCAGGAACCGTGGCCGGACCTGCTGGAATAGCTCCGCGGGAAACACTTGCTGGAGGCCCTGGAGCAGCGCCGCCTCGAGCGCGGGCGAGACGGCCGCGCCGGCCGCCTGCGGCCCTGCGGGTACGACCGGCTGCTGCGACATGGGGGCCGCGTGCGCTAGCGGCGCGGCAGTGCCTAGCGCGCCCGCCAGTCCGATCACGGCCAGATATCGGCGCAATGCCATGACAACACCTCCGCGACGGTAGACTGGCACGCCGTGCGGCCAGCCGCGCCGTCCGTTGTCGCACAACGCACGGCGCGTGCCAGATGCGCCGCGCCAGCAGGGAGCGGCACACGAGCAGGGCGCGGGAGCCTCCCCAGCAGCCTGAGGGAAGCCACCGCGCCCCGCGACAGTGGGGAGGACGAGCGTTACGCCTCGTAGGCCACGTAGACGCCCGGGCCGAGCGGACCGGTCAGCGACATCGTCGTGAAGCCCGGCGTGGTCGCGGCAAGCTGGGCCGCGAGCGCCTGGCAGCTCGCCGCGTTGCTGGGCGGGCAGTAGAACTGCTGGCCTACCAGCACGTCCACGTTCGGCTGCACCTGCATCACCTCGACGCCGCTGGCGAGGGTATCCGCGGGCAGCACGGTTGCCAGCGCCGGCACGACCTGCTGCTGGAAGGTGGTCACGAAGGTGGGCTCGGCGAACGTCTCGGGCACGCCCGACGGCGCCAGCACGGTGACCGGCACCGCGGCGGGCACGCTCACGGGCACGTTCTGCACGACGGTCGTGGTCGGCTGCACCACCACCGTACGGCTATACCACGGCGTGCCGGGGCTCCACTGCGGCTGCTCGACGACGGTCCAGCCCGGTACCTGGTCTGTCGGTGCGGCCAAGGCTGTGGCCACCGTCCCGCCTCCGAGCAGCAGCGCCAGAACCGCCGATACGACGGAGAACCGGGTGAATCCCATGTGCTTGCCTCCTCTCTCGTTGCGGAGATGGCTGCCTGTTATGGCGATTAGGTGCGATGCCGTGGCTCCCACACCCAATCATCTCCCCACGAAAGAAAGGGCGCAGGCAACGTGCCAGAATGGCGCGCGGAATATGGAGATCCGATGGAGTTCGGCACAGGATGAAGTCAACCGCGCAGGGGCGCCATCACCTCGCGGGCGAAGGCCTCGGTGGTGGCGCCGCGGGGCGCGCCGTCCACGGCGTAGGGGCGAATGGTAATCTCGTCGATGCCCGCGGCGAACAGCCCCCGCGCCTGCGCGCGGCAGTCGGCGGGCGTGCCGGCAATCGCAAACTCCGTGACTACCTCGTCGGGGACTAGCGCGGCGTACTTGTCGGTCGGGCTCATGTGGTCGTAGGGGCTGTAGACGGCCTGCACCCGCTCGCTGGCCGCCCGCGCGGCCGGGCTCAGCTCCCACAGCGGCCGGCGCAGCGCCGAGCCGACCACGTGCGGCCGCACGGCGGCGATCGCGGTCGCGCGGTCGGCGTGGACGGCCACGGCCACGCCCAGGTAGGTCGTGAACGGCCGTGCGGGCCGCCCGCTCGCCTGCCGGCCGGCCCGCACCTGCCGTAGCATCGCCGCGAGCGGCGGTCCCGCGCGGCCCCGGCCGGCGATGATCACCCCGTCGCCGATCTCGCCAGCCAGCGTGAGGATCCGCGGCCCTGACCCGGCGATGACCACCGGCGGGCAGCGCTCGGGCGCCCCGAACGCTAGCCGCAAGTCGCCGCCCGTGCCCCCCACCGGCTCGCCGGCGCAGAGCGCGCGCACGGTCGCGACGTAGCGCGCGAGAGCGGCGCGCGTGGCGGGGGGGCGACCCAGCGTCGCGAGCGACGTATTGCCCAGGCCGATGCCGAGAAGCGCCCGGCCGCGCGACAGCTCCTGCACGGTGGTGATGGCGCCGGCCGTGACGGCGGGGTGACGCGTGACGGGGTTCGTCACGCCAGTGCCGAGCGCCACCCGCCGGGTCGTCGCCGCGACGGCACCGAGCAGGACGTACAGCTCGCGCCAGATGAGCTGCGAGTCGGCCAGCCACACCGCGTCGTAGCCGAGCGCCTCCGCCTGCCGCGCCTCCTGGAGCACGGTGGGCGCATCCAGGTACTCGTGCAGCTCCACCCCGAACCGTGGCCTGCTCATCTCCGGCACCTGTTCACTCCATCGCGCGCTCGCCCCGACCAGCTGGCCGTGCCGCCGGGCGCACGCCGCCGCGCCGCCATCATACCTGGCGGCCACACGCGGCGGCCACGCTCGGTCGCTTCCCGCGCCTGGCCGCCGCCACCACGCGCCGTGCGGGCGGCTTGCACCTCGACTATCATGAACTGCGCTGGGCTCTCGTCGGCGCCGGAGAACGCGCGGCAGCCCGTCACTCCCGACCGCCGCGGCCCCGGCAAGCCCTACGGCCCCGAGGTGCCCTGTGCCGCCGACGCGCCGGTCCAGGACCGGCTGGCCGCCTTCCTCGGCCGCCAGCCGTAGCGGCCGAGGATAGGGAATAGGGGCTGGGGGATAGGGAGTGGCAGCGCTCGGGATGCGTTCGCGGCGGGGATGGGCCTGGGGCAGCAGGCCCGGCGTGCTGCTGGCCGCCGCCCTAGTGCTGGCCGCGTGCGGGCTGGCCGCGCCGGCAGGCTCGACCCCGGCAAGCGGCGGCGCGACCGCGGGCAGCGGCGGCGCGGCGCTGGCCGATTGGCCCGGCCGCGCCGACTGGGACGCCACCGTCGCCGCCGCGCGCGCCGAGGGCACGGTCGTCGTCTCGGGCCCCAGCAGCGAGCTGTGGCGCAACGTCCTCGTGACGTTCGAGCAGGACTACCCCGGCATCAAGGCCGAAGTGACGGCCATGAACTCGCGGACCTTCTGGCCGCGGCTGGAGCAAGAGCGCAAGGCGGGCCAATACCTCTGGGACCTGCGCATCGGCGGGCCGGACCCGGTCGTCTACGAGAGCATGGCGACCGGGCTGCTGGAGCCGGTGCGGCCGCTGCTGGTGTTGCCGGAGGTCGTGGACGACAGCAAGTGGCTGGGCGGGCTCGACGCGCTGTTTGCCGACAAGGCGCGGCGCTACATCCCCGCCTTCGACGCCCAGCTGAACTACCCGGCGTTCGTCAATCGCGACGCCGTCCCCGAGCCCGCCGTCGACTCGCCCGACGACCTCGTCAATCCCGAGTGGAAAGGCAAAATCACTATCCAGGAGCCACGCGGCGGCGGCTCCGGGCAGGGCCAGCTCGCGGTGTTCCTCGCCGTGTATGGCGAGGACTTCGTCCGCGACCTGTTGACCAAGCAGGACATCGTCGTGACCGGCGATACCCGCCAGTTGACCGAGTGGGTGATCCGCGGGCGCTACCCGATCGGCATCGGCGTGCGGACCTACGATCTCCTCCTGTTCGAGCAGCAGGGGGTGAAGACGAACGTGCGCCCCGTGCCCCGCAGCGTCCCGACGATCAGCAGCGGCTCGGCCGGTATCCAGCTACTGACGCGGGCGCCCCACCCCAATGCGGCCAAGGTGTTCATCAACTGGCTGCTCACGCGGGACGTGCAGCAGCGCCTGTCGCACGCTATCCAGGAGAACAGCCGGCGCCTGGACGTGCCCCCCGGCGATCCCGACAGCGTGGCGACGCCCGAGCAAGCGGCCCAGGCCATCGTGTCGCTGAGCGAGGAGTTCATGCCGATGCGCAAGCGCGCCGGCGACCTGGCGAACGAGCTGCTCCACTGAGCATCCGGCCCGAGCCGACAGGCGGGCTTATCCACTAGCTGGGGAAACCAGCTAAGGCCGCGAGCCCCGCCTGCACTCGTCCGACGAGCGCAGGCGGTCGTTAGCGGGCCGCGGCCGCGGCGGGGAGCGAGTAGTCGCAGCGGCCATCCGCCGACATCTGGCGGGCAGCGCGCACGACCTCCGCGCCCAGGGCGCGGAGCTGGTCGCCCACCCGCGCGTCGCGGGGCGCGCCCGCCTCGTCGAACGCTTGCGAGGCGTAGGGGATCGGCAGGACGAGCGGCACTGCCCAGCCGCGCAGCGCGCGCACGACGAACTCCATGGTGTTCACCGCCTGCAAGCCCTGCACGCCGCCCGCGGTGCTGATCAGTCCCACCACCTTGTCCGTCAGGAACGGCGGATCGCGGTCGGCCAGCAGCTGCAGCCAATCGACCGCGTTCTTGAAGGCGCCGCTCACCGTGCCGTGGTACATCGGGCTGGCCCACAGCAGCCCCTGGGCCGCATGGACCGCCTCGGCCAGTTCGCGCGCGGCCGGCGGCACGTCAGTCGTGCCGGGCAGGTAGAATGGCAGGTTCAGGCGCCGCAGGTCGAGCAGCGTCGTCGCGGCACCGGCGCTCGCCGCCCCGTCGAGCGCCACCCGGAGAGCGGCCAGGCTGGCCGACCCCGCGGCCAGCGACCCGCCCAGCCCCGCGACGCGGATCGGCTGCCTATGCCCATCACTCGCCTGCTTGCTCGGCACAATCCACCCCGCTTTCCCACGACGCGCCTGCTCCCGTAGCTCGCCACCGCGGCTCTCTCGCCCCGCGCCCTCCTGGCAGGTGCTCGACGCGAGGCGCCCGTCCCTGGCGCACGCCACCAGGGCGGCCCGCAGGGCCGGCTGGATGTCGAGAGCCACGCTGGCGTTCGCCTTCTCCCCAACGGGGAGCACGGGCCGTGCCAGCCCAGCCTCCAAGCGGCCGGACGACTCGACCGCCGACCCCCGGAGCGCGGCCGTCTCGGCCGCCCGGCCTCGGTGGCTGGCGCCCGTGAAGCCGCCCGGCGTGCAGTCGCTCGTCTCACGTGGGACAAAGCCGCGCCGATTGCGTGGAGTAGGAGTTCATCCCCTGCCGCCCGGCGGACCTTGCGCTGACGCGTGAACAATGCGACGTATGGCCGGGGCGGCGGCGCCGAGCAGGGCGGCAGATCGCGGCGAGAAGCCCGTGCCGGGCAAACGGCGGCGCGTTAGGGCGCTGCCGCCCGGGCAGCGCCGGCCGGGGCCGGCGCCTCGCGGAAGGCGGGCATCACCGTCTCGGCGAAGCGCCGGATGTTCGCCAGCGCCATCTCCTGCGGCATGCCCCCGAAGTAGAAGGTGCCCGAGATCGTCGTCAGGCTGGCTGTCTCCTGCCAATAGCGGATGATCTCGATGCAGCGGGCCGGGTCGCCGGCGATGATGTTGCCGGTCGCCACTTCCGCGGCGAAGTCGTGGCGGGCGCGCGCCTGGTTCTGGCGGGGGATGACCTCGACCGTGGAGCGGGGCGTGCGCGCCGCGGCGACGGCGCTGTAGCGCTCGTAGTAGGACGCGGCCTCGCGCTGCGCCGCCTCGTTGCTGTCCGCGACGTAGATATGGAACTTGCCCAGGATCTCGCGGCTGGCCGGATCGTAGCCCGCCGCGGCCAGTGCCTCGCGGTAGACGCCGATCGAGTGCTGCAGCACCGCCGGCTCGTACATGTACGGCAGCGTCATCAGGTGGTAACCGTGCTCGCCCGCCCAGCGGTAAGTGTCGTCGCTGCGCGAGGCGCCCACCCAAATGGGCGGGTGGGGCCGCTGCACCGGCCGCGGCAGCACGTGCACGTTCTCGTAGGCGAAGAGCTGGCCGTGGAAGTTCACCACGCCGTCGTCCCAGGCGCTCTGAATGATTTGCATCGCCTCGCGCATGCGGACGGGGCTGTCGGCGGGGTCGATGCGGAAGTCGCCGAACTCGGCCGGCGTGGACCCGCGCCCGACGCCGAACTCCAGCCGCCCGCCCGAGATCACGTCGAGCATCGCGTAGTCCTCGGCGACTTGCAGCGGGTTGTGCAGCGGCAGCACGCTGATGGCGACGCCCAGGTGGATCTGGCGAGTGCCGCGCGCCACGGCGGCCAGGAAGGTGGGGGGATGGGGAATGGTGCCGCCGTACTCGTGGAAGTGGTGCTCAGTCACCCAGACGTCGCGGTAGCCGAGCGCGTCCAATAGCTCGGTCTGCTCGAACATGCGCCGATAGAACTCGGGCTCGGGGCCGTCGAGCTCCGGAACGTAGGTCGGCAAATAGTGAGCACCAAACCGCATCGTCATCCCCTTGTGCCGCATTTCGCCCGCCGCGCGCCGCCGCGCTTGACGTGCCGTCGGCCAGAGGATAGCACTCGCGCCCGGCCCGCGCTACCTGGCTGTGGACGCGCGGCGGCAGGCGTGAAGCGCCGCTCGCTGCTGATGCTATTTTAGGATTGGCCTGCCTGCGCTGCGGCGTCTCCGGGGACCGAGTGGCGCAGATTGTGCAGAGGCGGGTGCCGCGACGGAGGGCGGGCCCACCCACTTCCGCGGCATCGCCGCGGGACAAGCCGAGAGGGAGTGACCGTGCCGTACCCGGGGGCCGCCGGCCGAGTCGCGGTAGTCGTCGTCACCCGCAACCGCCGCGACTCGCTGTGCGCCACCCTGGCGCACCTGCGCGCGCTGCCGGAGCGCCCGCGCGTCGTCGTCGTCGACAACGCCTCGACGGACGGCACGGCGGCGGCCGTCCGCGGGCGCTATCCCGACGTGGACGTGGTGGCGCTGACGCGAAATCTGGGCGCCGCCGCGCGCACCGTCGGCACGTGCCGGGTCGACATGCCCTACGTCGCCTTCAGCGACGACGACTCGTGGTGGGCGCCGGGCGCGCTCGCGCGGGCGCTGGAGGTGCTCGACGCCCACCCGCCCCTGGCGCTGGTCGCCGCGCGCATTCTCCTCGGGGCAGAGGAGCGGATCGAGCCGGCGTGCCTGCAGATGGCCGCCAGCCCCCTCGCGGCCCGCGACGGCCTGCCCGGTCGGCCCGTGCTAGGGTTCGTCGCCTGCGGCGCGGTCGTCCGGCGGTCGGCCTTTCTCGCCGCCGGCGGGTTCCACGCCCGCTTCGGCATCGGCGGCGAGGAGCAGTTGCTCGCCATCGACCTCGCGGCGGCCGGCTGGGCGCTGGCGTACGTGGACGACGTGGTGGCGTACCATTACCCCTCGCCGGTGCGCGATCGCCAGGGCCGAGAGCGCATCGTCACCCGCAACACTCTCTGGACGACCTGGCTGCGCCGGCCGAGCATCAGCGCCGCCCGCCGCACGGCCCAGCTCGCGAGGCTGGGCGTCCGGAACCCTCGGCTGCGGCCCGCCATTGTCGAGGCGCTGCGCGGCCTCCCCTGGGTCCTGCGCGAGCGCCGCCCCGTCCCCACCGCGGTGGAGTCCGCCCTGCGCGTGCTGGAGTCGACGGCCTCGTAGGAGACGACGTGGCCCGCGGCGGCGGCCGATTGCCCCGGCACCGGCGTCGCCGCGGGCCCCTGTAGCGTCGGCCGCCTCCCTCGGCGGGCGTGCGCCGAGCGGGCACCCGCTCGTACACTGGGGTACGCCGCGCGGTAGTGGCGGCCGGCAATGACACGGGAGGCCCGCATGCTTGCTCCCCACGCCTGGCGGTTTATAGCCCGGGCGCTCGCTCTAATGATCGCGCTCGCGGCGTGCGCCCCGTCGGGCGCGGGCGGGCCGGCGGCCGGTCCCGGCCACCCGGCCGCGCCGCTGCCGGGCACCTCCACTGGCGCGGCGCCGCCGACCGCCGCGACCGCGCCAACCTCGCCGACGGCCGCACCCATCGCGAGCGTCACTGCCACCGCCGCGCCGGGCGCCGGCGCCGCCCAGGCGGCCCCTCCGCCACTCAGCCCGCCCGTGGCCGTCAAGGTTGGCTCGCAGGGCACCGTCGCCGAGCGCGGCATCTTCATCGCCCTCGAACGCGGCTACTTCGCCGAGGAAGGCCTCGACGTCGACCTGATCCCCGCGCGCACCGACCAGATTCCCCTACTCGTGACGGGCGAGCTGGACTTCAGCAACGGCGGCTCGGACCCTAGCGTCTTCAACGCGGTATTGCGCGGGGTCGGCGCGAAGATCGTCGCCTACAACATCGTCATCGGCGAGAACGACCATTCCAGCGCCTTCGTCGTGCGGAAAGACCTGCTGGACAGCGGGCAGTACCAGGCACCCAAGGACCTCAAGGGCCGCACCATCGGCGTGCCTCCGGCGTCGGCCACGCCGATGCTCTTCCTTGAGCGCTGGCTGGCGAAGGGCGGGCTAACGTTGCCGGACGTGCAGATCACGAACCTGCCGTTCGCCGACTTGGTGCCCGCGCTGGCCAACCGCGGCCTGGACGCGGCGTTCCTGGCCGAGCCGTTCATCACCATCGCCGAGCGCCAGGGCGCCGGCGTGGAAGCGGCCCCGACCGGCGACCTGTACCCGGGCATGGTGGGCAACGTCCTGACGATCAGCCCCGTCTTCGCCGACAAGCAGCCCGAGGCGGCGCGGCGGTTCGTCACTGCCCGCCTGCGCGGTATCCGCGACTACTACCGCGCCGTCCAGCAGAACGACGGTGGCCGCGACGACATCGTGCAGATTCTCATCAAGTACACGCCGATCAAGGATCCGAACCTGTACGGGCGGCTGCTGACCTCGCCGGTGGACCCGAACGGTGGCATGCCCGAGCGGCCGCTGAGCGAGCTACAAGACTACTACGTGCAGACGGGTGCGGTGCAGCAGCCCGTGGACGTGCGGCAGGTGCTCGATCCGTCGTACACCGACTATGCGCTCGGGCGGCTGGGACGCCTGCCGTAGCGCCGCGGAGGAGGGGCCATGAGACTGCTGACCTACGACGTGGGGACGGGGCCACGCGCGGGGGTCCTGGTGGACGACCGCGTGCTCGACGTGACGGCGCTGCTCGGCGGCGATGCCACGCTGCGCGACGTGCGCGCGGTGCTGGAGCTGAGCGCCGACGCGCTCGACCGCGTGCGCGCCGCGCTGGCGGCGGGGCAGACCGCTCCCAGCGTGCCGCTGGCGAGCGCGCGGCTGCGCGCGCCGGTGCTCCAGCCGCCCACCGTCCGCGACTTCTTCGATTACGAGGCCCACGCCGCCCACTGGCGCCGCCTGCGCGGCGAGCGGCTCCCTGAGGCGTGGTATCGCCTGCCGATCTTCTACTTCTCCAACCCACTCTGCATCATCGGCCCCGACGACGACATGGTGTACCCGTCGGCCGCCGAGCAGCTCGACTACGAGCTGGAGCTGGCCGCCGTGATCGGCCGCGAGGGCCGCGACGTGCGCGAGGCCGAGGCGCTGGACTACGTCGCCGGCTTCACGGTTCTCTGCGACTGGAGCGCCCGCGACCTTCAGCGCGATGAGAGCCAGGTGGGCCTCGGCCCGGCGAAGGGCAAGGACTTCTGCACGTCGCTCGGCCCGCTGGTCGTCACGACCGACGAGCTAGCGCCGTACCTCAAGGACGGCCGCCTGGCGGTGCGCTGCACCCTCCAAGTGAACGGCGAGCGGTGGATGGACGGCGACGGAGGCACGATGCACCACACCTGGGGGCAGCTGATCGAGCGCGCCGCGCACGACAGCCGCATCGTGCCCGGCGACGTGCTGGGCAGCGGCACCGTCGGCGGCGGCACGGTCGGCGAGGCGCTGCACGGCCGCTACCCGCAGGCCCGCTACCTGCAGCCCGGCGACGTGGTCGAGATCGAGGTCGAGGGGCTGGGCGTCCTGCGCAACCGCGTCGCGCCGAAGCGTCATCCGGACCCGGACTACCGCTTCAGAGCGGCCGCCGTGCCCGACCCGATGGTCGGCCGCTAAACGGCGCCCGTCGTGGGTAGTACGTGCGGCATCCGATGGGACAATAGTAGGAGGTCGGCAGGTTGCTGCCGACCTCCTGCTGGCCTGCGCGATGCCTCAATTACTACCAGTAGCGAACGTAGGTAACGCCCCACGGGCTCACAGCATACACAGGCGGAGGCGGGGGCGCCACGTAGAAGCCAGGCACGGGGCCCGGCGCGCCGACGGCGACCGGCCCGTACGGGGTCGGCTGCACGGCGAACCAGTAGCCCTGGACGTCTCCCTGCTCCTCCGTCTTGAAAGCCGCCTGGACCATCGCGTCCAGCATTCGCTGGTCTTCCTGGGGCAGCGTGCTACGGAACTCGCGGAGCCGTCCCACGAAGCCATTAAACGCCTGCTCGCTGGGTAGCTGGTGCTGCTCGGGCATGGTAGCGCTCCTCTCTGCGCGCTCCGGCCAGCCAGCCGGAGGTAAGGTCCCGCGCCATCGTAGCACCACTCAGCTTTACCGGCAATCTTTGGTAAAGTCGAGTAGGGTGCTTGCAGCAAGTTGAGTCAAGGAGCGCGAGCACGGGGAGAAGCTGGAGGTCTGGCTGTCGCGCATGGCCGTCCCGTACACGCACGTACACGCGTCAAAGCTGGTAGGCGGGCCTTTCGACCTGGATGGCTTGCGGACGGAGCTAGTCGCCCCGCCGCACTACCGGGTCTTGCGGGCGGACGCTCCCTGGGTCTGGGCCGAGCAGCACAGCCGCGAGCTAACCTGCCGCCGGCCGTCGTAGAGCCGGCCCCGGGGCGTAGGCTGTGCATCGGGACGCGAGCCGCGCGCCGTATCCTCGCGGCGAGGACCGTGTGAGTAAGGAACCTGCTTCGCCACCGCAGCTACTGGGCCCCAGCTCCGGGCGCCTGTTGCCGAGCCTGGAGCTGGCGTTCCCGGATGGCCGCCCCGCGCCGTTGTGGGACTACCGCGGGCGCGGGCCGCTGGTGGTGTGCCTGCACGAGGCGCCGGGCTGTGCGGCCTGCGCGGCGCGGCTGGCTGAACTAGCCGTCGCCCACCCCGGCTACCGCGAGATCGGGGCGCA
Source organism: Chloroflexota bacterium (assembly GCA_035293805.1). Lineage (GTDB taxonomy): Bacteria > Chloroflexota > UBA6077 > UBA6077 > JAJPHF01 > JAJPHF01. Next base: position 49,153 of record DATGMD010000009.1, read on the forward strand.
GGCGCTCGCCGTGGGCCGGGCCGCCCCGCCGGACCTGCCCTACCCCACACTGCTCGACCCCGCCGGGCGCCTGGCGTCTGCGCTCGACCTGCCGCTGCCCGCGCTTGTCGTCGTCGGCCGTACCGGCGAAGTGTGGGCGGCCTGGGGCGGGGAACACGCCGCGCTGCCCGACGCGGGCGAGATTGCGGCCTGGCTGGAGTACGCGCTCTCGGAGTGCCGCGAGTGCTTCTGCTGCGAGCTAGCCTGGCCGGAGGCTTGGGTGCGCGGGGATGAGCCGAAGTGAGGCAGAGCCGGCGGCGCGGCGTCCGGATCGGCCGGAGGAGGCATGGCGCGGGTCAGCGGGGCGCCGACTGAGTATCCGAGCGGAACAGGCTGAGCAGGTTCGCGGCAAACACGTTGCGCAGGTCCGTCTCGGTCAGCGCGGCCGCGCGCGCCACGTGCTTCGCCATCTTCTCTACTTCCATCGGCAGCGGGTTGTACGGATGGTCCGAGCCGTAGAGCAGCTTGCTCGTCCCCACCCGACCGATGGCTTCGAGGATGAGCGGCATCCAGCCGACCACCGACGTCTCCAGGTAGACGTTCTCGTGCTGCCGCGCCATCGCCACCGCTTGCTTGACGTACTCCGACACGCCCATGTGGCCCAGAATGACTGGGACGTCCGGATAGCGGGCCGCCAGCTCGGCGATCACCGCGGGCGCCGCCTTGCTGGACATGCCGGTATGGAAGATCAAGGGCACGCCGTAGCGGCGGGCAGCTTCGTAGACCGGCTCTAGCAGGCTCTCGTCGTTGGGATCGAAGAACTCGATCTCCGGATGCAGCTTGATGCCGCGTAACCCTAGAGTGCCCAGGCAGTGCTCCAGGGCCGCCGCGCTGGCCTCTGGCCCGAAGTTGGGATTGATCCGGCAGAACCCGATGATGCGGTCCGGGAACTTCGCGACCTCTTCGGCCATGATCCGATTGGATTCCGAGTAGTCCGTGTAGGGCGCCCCCAGGGGGAAGGCGACGGCGCGGTCGAGGCCGACTTCGTCCAGGTCCCGCACCAGGTCCTCGCCCAGGAAGCTCGCCACGCCGTGGCCGAGCGGCCCCAGGCGACGCCCGATATGCGTGTGCGCGTCGATGGCGGGCAGCGGTGAATCGTTGACCACGAGAGGCATAACCGCTCCTAGCGACGATCCGCGGTCAGCCGGCACACCCGACCGGCACCGCTGCAACTGGCCCCGCTGGGCGCGCGTGCTTGGCTAGACCAGATGAGCGCACCCTGCCCGGCGAGCCGCCGGCGACCTGCATCCGGGCCGCCTCAGTCCGGGGCGCCTTCCTCCAGCTGGCGGCGCAGCTCCGCCGTGTCGTAGTAGCCGCGCTCGCCGGCCAGCTTGCCGTCGGCAAACTCGATCCACACCGTCGCCCGCAGCCGGACGCGCTTGCCGTGGGCGGGCAGCCCAAAAAACGTGCCGCGCGGCGTCGCGTTGACGTAGCCCTCGATGACGGCCATGTCGTCGGTGACGATCGAGCGCACGACCTCGAAGTGCTGGTCCGGCACGTCGCGGAAGCGCGTCGCGTAGACGGCCGCCACGGACTCGCGGCCGCGCGCCACGAGCCCGGTCCCTGGCATCAGGTAAGGCTCGTCCACCATCGTGGCCAGCGTGCCCTCCAGGTCGCCGGCGATCTCCCGGCGCAGATGCTCCTCCAACACCGCCCGGTTCGCGCGGGCGGCGGCGGAGTCCGCCGTGTAGTGGTCCACGCCCGGCATGCGGCCTCCTCGCCTGCGTCGGCCTCGTGCGCCGGTTAGCGAAGCACGGCCCCGGTTCAGCCCAGGCTCCCGCGGGCGGGCTGGCCCCGTCGCGCCAACCACTTCTTCAACGACGCCTGGCTCTCGCCGGACCGTCGGCCAGCTAGCAGTCCCTCGACGCTGATGTCTTCGTCCAGATCTTCCCAGTGAATGCCCTGCCCGCGCCCGATCAGCCGCCAATGAGTCCGCTCGGCGGGTGTAGCGTGCATTAGGCGCGGAAACCACGCCAGCGGTGCCGTGAGGACCCGACCGTCGCTCAACTCGACGGTCAGCGCGTCATCGCTGACCGAGATGCGCTCAGCATTGGGCACCTCCATCTCAACCGTCGAAATAGTCATGCCAGGCCTCCAGCAACGCTGCCTGCTGCTCTGCGACCAGACGCTGTATTTGGCGCAGTTCGGCCGCCCGGAACCCTGCGGCGTGCTGCAAGCGCACTGGATCGAGCCAGAGTTTTGCCAAGGCATCGTCGCGCTCAACGTGGACGTGAGGCGGCTCGTCCCGGTCGCCTGCGTAGAAGAAGAGCCGGTATGGCCCGACCCGCGCTATGGTAGGCACGTAGTTCTCGCCGTCAAAGTTGATTGCTCGCGGTGGCGCCTCCGCCCGTTGCAAGACCATGGCCTTGCTCCCTCCCGAGCTGCGGCAGGATGGTACCAACTTTACTGGCATTGTTGCGCATCCGCAGCAGGGAGTGCTCGACGAGCGGTTCTGCTGCGAGCTGGTCCGACCGGAAGCCTAGGGGCGCGGCGAGGGCGCCGGCGCGGTCATTGCCAGCGGGCGAAGGCCATCGCGCAGCCGGTGCCCGCCTCGGTGCGGTAGCACGGCACGTAGTCCACCAGCTCCATCTCGAGGTCGCTGTCCGCCATCACGCCGGCCAGCACGATCCAGTTCTTGATCTCGGAGTTGCCCGACATCAGGCGGTTCTCGGGCAGGCTGCTCAGCGCCGCGTGGTCGCGGTCCTGCATGGCGCGCAGGATCGCGCGGTCGAAGTCCTCCTCGATCACGAAGTGGGTCAGGCCGCCCGAGGTCACGACCATCACGCGCTGGTCGGACTCCCACGAGTCGATGGCGCGGCGCAGCGCGCGGCCGAACTCGTAGCAGCGGCGGGCCGGCGGCTGGTTCGGCGGGTAGTAGGTGTTGACGAAGACGGGGACGGTCGGCACCACCTGATCACCCATGATGCGGCGCATGACGAACCCGAACGCGTGCCCGACCGCGCCGGTGCCGTGGCGGCCCGCGGGCAGGCGGCGCGAGTAGGCGGGGTCGAAGCCGTCGCCGATCAGCGTCTGGACGATGTGCTCGCCCAGCGGCGACACGCACGGGTAGGTGATTCGGGCCGGCGGCATGTGCCCCCAGTCGGCCTCGGACAGGCCCAGCTCGTCCCGCTTCGGATCGACGTACGGCGCATTGTCGACCGTCTCGCCCGTGTGGACGTTGAAGGCGGGCACCATGCCGGACTCGACCTCGAACACCTCGTTCTGGTCGTCGCCAATCATGACGACCAGGTCGGGCTTGACGCGCTCGAAGGTTTCCGCCAGGCTAGCGATGTCTTTCTGGCAGGCGGCGAAGCGGGCCCGCGCCTTCTCCAGGGTCAGCTCCTCTGCCAGGTGCGCGTCGGCGCGCGCCTCGCACAGCTCCTCGAAGCGGTACGGCCGCCCCTGGTACCAAAGCTGCAGATAGCGGCGGTCGGCGTTGCCGCGGCGCGGCCAGCTCTCGGGCGGGATGCTGAGCTGCGGCGCGTGCGAGGTTCCCAGGCCGAGCACGATCTTAGCCATGATTTCAGCCTCTCCTATGTCGCGTCGGCGGCGAGAAAATCGCGGACGAGCGCGTTGAAGCGCGCGGCATGGTCCCACTGGGGCCAGTGGGCGCACTGGTCGAAGACGTGCAGCTCCGCGCCCGGGATGGTGCGGAACAGGAGCAGCGCCTTCTCCAGCGTGCCGCCGCGGTCGTTGGCGCCCCACACCAGCAGCGTCTTTACCGGCAGGGTGCGCAGCTCCTCGTACACCGGGCGCGCGGCCGGCATCCCCGCCCGCTCCCGCGCCGCCTCCAGGTTCTTGCCGATGCTCATCTCGTACCGCTCGCGCACGAACTCCTCGGTCACCAGCGCCTGGTTGAACAGCGTCCCCTGCGTCAGCCGCCGCATGTTCTCCAGGCTCGGCTCATACGCGCGCAGCTCGCGCGCGTGCTCCTGAAAGCGCGCCTGCGTCTCGCTGCCGCCCGGCGGCGCGAGCGTCGCGCTGGCGACGATCACCAGGCGATGCACCCGCTCGGGCGCGGCCAGCGCCAGCCGGGCCACGAGGTAGCCGCCCACCGAGTTGCCGATCAGGCTGTAGCGCTCGACGCCCGTCGCGGCGATGAACGCCTGCGCGTGCGCGACGCGGAACTCCACCGAGTAGTCGGTGGGGTTGTCGGTGCGCCCGAACCCCGGCTGGTCGAAGGCGTAGACGGTAAAGCCGGCCGCCGCGAGCCCCGCGATGGTCGGGCCCCAGTTGATCAGCGCCGTGGCGCCCGGCGAGGCCCCGTGGACCAGAAACACCGCGGGGCCGGTGCCCTGCTTGACGTAGAAGGTGCGCAGCCCGGCGGCATCCAGGTAAGCGCCGCCCGCGGGCGCAGTCGCTGCCATTCGTCTCACCTCCGTGCGGCGTTGCCAGGGGGGGGCCTGGGCCGGCGTCTACCGCGAAACCACGCGCCGCGCCCGGCCTGCCACGGCGGTCGCCGGCGGCGCCCTCCCGCGTGCGCAGCCATGATACGCGAAAACGCCCGCCCCCTGCCCGCCCGCCGCCCTGAGAACAACGAAGCCGATCCGCCCGCGCGCCCCGGGCCGCGCGGCGATGGGCCCGGCGCTGGCCGGGCCTACCGTCGCGCGGTATAGTGGGAACGGCGCCTGGCACCCGCGAGCGCGCAACCGCCGGGCCGGCGAGGAGGCATGCGATGGCGGAGATCCTCGGCATTGGGACGCACCACACGCCGGCGTTCCGCTACCCGGTCGAGGTGACGACCGGGCTGCTCAAGCGCCTGCTAACCCGCGACTACGTGCCGGCCGAGATGCGCGACCCGCGCAACTGGCCGGCGCCCATGCAGGCCGAATGGGGCGACGACGAGGGGCTGCGCGCCGCGACGGAGCAGCGGGCGATCCACGACGCGGCCTTCCGCCGCCTGCGTGAGGCGCTCGACGCCTTCAACCCCGACGTCGTCGTCATCTTCGGGGACGACCAGTACGAGAACTTCCGCGAAGAGATCATGCCGCCGTTCTGCCTGCACGTCTACGACGAGGTGGAGTGCCTGCCGTTCCACGACGAGCCGGCCAGCATGGGCCGCCCGACGATCTGGGGCCGCCCCGCCGACGAGCGGGTGACTTTCCGCGGGCACCGCGCGGCCGGGCTGCACCTCGCGCGCGAGCTAATCCGCCGCGACGTGGACATGCCCTACGCCTTCCGCCCGCGCCACCACACGGGACTGGCGCACGCGCACCTGAACACGGTCATGTTCCTGGACCCCGATCTGGTCGGCTTCCCGTACCCGCTCGTGCCCATCAGCGTGAACTGTCTGGGGAGCGACGTGTTCGAGCGGCTGGGCGTGCGCCGCGAGGGGACCGAGGACGATGCGCCCCCGCCCGCCCCGACGCCGCGGCGCGCGTTCGACCTGGGCGCGGCGGTGCGCGAGATCCTGGAGGCGAGCCCCTGGCGCGCGGCCATCATCGGCTCGGCGGCCTGGTCGCACAGCTTCCTCACGCGCAAGACCTACGGGCTCTACCCGGACGTCGCCGCCGACCGCGCGCGCTTCGCCGAGCTGCAGGCCGGCCGCCACGCCCGCTGGCGGCAGCTCACAACCGCCGACCTCGTGGACGCGGGCCAGCACGAGTTCCTGAACTGGGTCTGCCTGGCCGGGGCGATGGCCGACCGCACGCCCGAGATCGTCGCCTGGACCGACACCTACGTCTGCGGCGCGGGCAAGTGCGCCGCCATCTTCGCGCCCTAGTGGTCGCTCACCCGTGTCTTGTTCGGCCCGGGCGCCGACCTGTGACGCGTGATGAATTACGGTGGCCGTGCGGCCACGTAGGGGTGCTGCTTGCTGCGCCCGCGCGCCCGCCCGGCGCGCCCTCGGCTGGGAGCGGGCTGTTCTCCGTCAAGCCAGCCCACCGGTTCCCAGCTTCTGGCCCGCCGTTCACGGCGGCGCGGGTAGGCCAACGCTCAGGGGCGACGAACTACCAACTGCTCCCGTCACTGCGCCACCCTGCCCCCGCACGCCCATACCGACTGCACGGCCAAGGAGGACTCTGTGCCACGGCACGTCAACCGGGGAGTTTGCCTGCTCGCGCTAGCCGTCCTGATCGCGGCCGGCTGCGCGCCGGGGTCCAGCGCCGGTCCGGCCGCCCCGCCCACCAGCTCAGCCGTGAGCCCCACGGCCGGCGCCGCCCCGTCCGCGGCCGCGGCCGCCCCCGCCGCGACGAGCACGGCGCCGCCGGCCGCCACCCACCTGCGCGTGGCGAGCCAGAACATCGCCGGCGACGTCATGATCTACTGGGCCGCCGAGCGGGGCTACTACCAGCAGGAAGGGCTCGACGTCGAGATCGTGCCGATCCTCGACGCGTCCCAGATGACGCCCGCCCTGGCAACCGAGCAGGTGGACGTCGCGGGCATCGGCGGCACGGCCCCCATGTGGAACGCCGTCGCCCGCGGCGTGCCGCTCAAGCTCGTGCTGGACAAGGGCACCTTTCGGCCAGGCGCCGACTTCGGCGCGCTCGTCGTGCGCAAAGACCTGTACGACGCCGGCCGCGCCCGACGCCTCGACGACTTCAAGGGCCTCACCCTGGGCCTCATCCCGCCCGGCAAGGCCTCCGGCAACGGCGCGATCATGGCGCACGCCCTCCGCGGCGTGGGCCTGACGCTGGACGACCTGAACGTGCAGTCGATGCCGTTCCCCGACATGGTCCCGGCGCTCGCCAACGGCGCTCTCGACGCCGCGGTCCTGGGCGAGCCGTTCTTGCTGCGCGCCGAGCGCGGCGGTGCGGCGGTCAAGCTGGCCGGCAATTCCGAGCTGTATCCCGACTACACCGTGAGCGCGCTCTGCTTCACGCCCACGCTCTACAACAACCAGCCGGCGGCCCGCGCCTACGCCAGGGCCTACGTCCGCGCGGTGCGCGAGTACCTGACGGCGCTGGCCGCGGGGCCGGGGGATGCCACCCGCGCGCAGGTGGACGAGGTCATGGCCCGCTACACCGGCATCGACCAGGCGGTCGTGCGCGACATGGTCCCGGTGGGCTTCAGCCCCAACGCGCTGCCCAACCGCGACTCGCTGCTCTACACCTACCAGTTCTTCCGCGAGCTAGGGCTGGTGAGCGAGCCGATCCCCGATCCCGCGCTGACCGCCCTGTGGGGCACCGATCTGATGGACAACGTGCTGGCCGAGCTGGGCCGGCTGCCCGAAGGCTAGAGCCGCTTGCAGGCGGTGAGCCGCCAGCACCTCGTAGCCAGCACCTCGTAGGGGCGGGTCTCGTGCCCGCCCGCGGCCGCAGGCCGCAGCCCCGGCGCCGGCGCCGGCCGACCGCTCGTCTGGCTGCAAACGCGGTAGGGTTATTCTCGGACCAGCAGGGTCATCTCGATCTCGACCGGCGCGTTGCCGCCCAGCGAGTACACGCCGATCGACGCGCGGGTGTGCTGCCCCCGCTCGCCCCAGAGCTGCACCAGCAGGTCCGACTCGCCGTTCGTGACCTTCGCCATGTCCACGAAGCCCGGCGCCACGTTGACGTAGCTGAGCAGCTTGATGATCCGCTCCACGCGGTCCAGGTCGCCCAGCGCCGCCTTGATCACGGCCAGATGATTCAGCCCACAGTCGCGCGCCACCTCGTAGGCCTGCTCGACGGTCACGGTGTCCCCGACCTTGCCCGAGTACTTGCGCACGCCGTTGATGCGGCCCGTGTTGCCGCCGACGTACAGCACGTTGCCCGCCTGCACGTAGCCGACGTAGGTGCCCACGGGGTTGGGCGGGCTCGGCAGCTCGTAGCCGAGGCGCCGCAGCTTGTTCTCGATCTCCATGCCGTCAGCCTTTCACGCCTGTACTGACCCGCGCCCTGGCTCGTACCCGGCTCTACCTCAGCAGCCGAGGCTGGTCAGACTTAGAGCAGCTTATATGCAAGGCGAGCAGCCAGCGTCTCGTAGGGGCGGGTTTCACGCCCGCCCGCGGCCTGTGGCGCGGAATACTGCAAGCGCCACTGGCCGCCTCCCCGGCGTCAGCCGATCGCTCAGTCTGGCTCCAAACTGCTGTAGTTCAAAGCCCGGGACGTCATACGCGATCAAAGCCGAAACAGCGGACGAATCCGCGGGGCGATCGCGTAGTTGAGCTGCACGAGGATGATGACCGCGATGCTCAGGTAGGTGTTGACGGCGCAGAGCAGTGCGCCGAAGGCATAGAGCGCCTGTGCAACGACAATGCGGCGCTCCATCGCGGCGCTCATCTCGGGAGGTGCGTCATCCCTGATGAGATCCGCACGGGCAGCGTAACGGCCGCTCACGAAAAGGGCGGCGCCGAGCAGCAGGATGTTGAGCCAGTAGGCGACCAGGGCAAGGCGGTGGCTGGTGAACTCAGCCAGCAGTCCCGTCGAGAACGGCATGATCGTCACCGCGAGCAAGAACGTGAGCTGGAGCCACGTCAGGTTGCGATCGCTGCGCTCCAGCAGGTCGAGCTGCGTTTGCTGGCCGACCCAGAAGATGCCGAGCGTTAGGAAGCTCATCAGATACGGGATCAGGCGCGGCGACAGCGCAACCAGGGCCTGCCATAGGTCTGCCTCGCCGACGATCGCCCTACTGTCAGGCACGTGCAGGTCGAGCACCAGTAACGTCATCGCGATCGCAAAGACCCCGTCGCTCAAGGCGGCGAGCCGGCCCAGGCTCTGGCCTGCGAACAGGTTGTAGGTCCGGCTCGTGGGCTTGCCGGGGCTGTCGGTGGCGGTTTTGGTCGGCGCGCTCATCGCCAGCGCCTTTCCCTGACCAGGAGCTTAGAGCCCGTACAGCGCGCGAGCGTTGGCGTCCGTGATCTTGGCATAGGCGCGCGCGTCCAGGCCGCCGCTCTCGCGCAAGTTCCGCAGCGCCTCGATCTCGGTCGACTGGTCGTTGTGGCCGTAGTCGGTCCCGATCACCAGGTTGTCCTCGCCCGCGTAGCCCAGTAGATACGGCACGTCGTCGTCCGTCTGGCAGGAGACGTACAGCCGGTACGCTTTCAGCGGGTTGTCCGGCAGCGTGCGGCCCTGGCTCGGCAGCCGCCGCTTGAGGTCCTTCAGCACGTAGGGCAGCCACTGCGCCGACGCTTCGAGGAACCCCATCCGCAGCCTGGGGAATCGCTCCATCAGCCCGCTCATGACGACGGAGTGGAACGCCCCCACCGAGGCCAGGCGGAACTTCCAGAACGCGCCGCCCCCGTTGCGCTGCCCCAGCAGGTCGATCAGCCACGGGTTGCCGTTGGCGATGTGTACGCCGATCGCCATGTCGAGGTCCTGCGCCCGCGCATAGATCGGGTCGAAGTACGGGTCGTGGAGCAGCCGCGTGCCCTCGATGCTCCGCATGTACACCGCGCAGGCGCCGTTGCGGCGGGCGAACTCGATCTGTGCCAACGCCTCGTCGATGGCCAGGACCGGCACGACGCACGCCCAGCGCAGGCGGTTGTCGCTCTGGCTCCAGATGTCCGCCAGCCAGCGATTGTACGCCTTGCAGAGCGCAACCTCGATCTCCGCCTTGTCGGCGACCTGCTCGATGAACATCGTCGGGTAGAGCACCTGCACGTCGATGCCCAGCTCGTCCATGTGGTGCAGGCGCGCGGGCACGTTCTCGGCCACCCGCGTCTCCTCCGGCGTGTCCATGCGCCGCCCCGCCCGCTCCGACAGCGCGGCGAACTGCGTGGCCGTTAGCACCGACCGCGCCAGCCCGCGCGTCTTGCCGTCGATGAACCAGTACGCTTGCGTGCTGTCCTCCGGACGCACGATGCGCGGACGGTACTGGCGGTCGGCGGGGTCCATGTAGTCCCAGGTGCGGTCCGACTCGACGACGTGGGCATCGGCATCGATAGTCGCCATGGCTCTCCATCCTCTCGGGCGCGTGCGCGCGGCTGCGCCAACGACTCCAGGCCACAGAACCAAGGGTACCGGGACTGCTACCATTAGTCCAGTCGTCCCGTCACTGGCCGTACCACGGGCGCTGAACACGGCTCGGCCGATGGCGCGGACAGGCCGCCGCCCGCGCCGGCTACACCGCCGGCCCTGGCGGCGACGGCAAGCGGAGAACCGAGAGCCAGAGGCGTGCGCGACAGGAGGACCACGATGGCGACCACGGCGAGCGCCACAACCGCCACCAAGGTGATCGACGGGGACGGCCACGTTATCGAGCGGGACGCCGAGCTGTTCGAATACTTGCAGCCGCCCTATCAAGGCAACAACGCGCTGCTGAGCTTCCCGTTCTTTCCCACCCTCGATGGCTACCAGCGCGGCGCCATCCTGGCCCGCACCGGCATCTTCAAGGACCACTCCATCGACGCGGCCGCCTGGGTGGATTTCCTCGACGAGGTCGGCATCGAGAGCACGGTCCTCTACCCGACCGCCGGGCTGGCGTTCGGCTGCATCCAGGACCCTGAGTGGGCCGTCATCCTAGCCCGCGCCTACAACGACTGGTTCTACGACCGCTACTACCGCCACGACAGCCGCCTGCGCGGCGTGGCTCTGGTCCCCCTGCAAGACGTGGGCGAGGCGATCGCCGAGATGCGCCGCGCCGTGAACCACCTGAACATGGTCGGCGTCGTCCTCACCGGCAACAGCGCCGACATGGGTGTCCGCAAGCCGCTGGGCGATCCCGATTTCTGGCCGTTCTACCAGGAGGCCGAGCGCCTGAGCTGCGCGGTGGCCGTCCACGGCGCGGTCTCGATGAACATCGGCCTGGAGGGCTTCCGCGGCTTCGCCGCCGTGCAGGCGCTCGAGCATCCCGTGGCGCAGATGATCCAGCTCACCAGCATGCTCCTCGAGGGCATCTTCGAGCGCTTCCCGCGCCTGCGCGTGGCCTACCTGGAGGCGGGCACGAGCTGGGTGCCGTTCATGATGGACCGGCTGGACCGCTCCTACGGCGCCTGGTCCGGCCGCGAGCAGCGCGAGTACAGCGCGCTGGTGCGGAAGCCGCCGAGCGAGTACATCAAGGGCGGCAACATCTTCTTCAGCTGCGAGGGCGGCGAGGAGAGCATGCGCCACGCCATCGAGCGGCTGGGCGGCAGCGAGTGCCTGCTGTTCGCCAGCGACTTCCCCCATGAGACGAACGTCGCCCGCGCCAAGCACGAGATCGCCGAGCTGCGCGAGCGCACGGACATTAGCGAGCAGGACAAGGCCAACATCCTCGGTGGCGTCGGCGTCCGCCGCTTCTACCAGCGCTAGCGCGGGGTTGCGCGCAACCCCGGCGCTGGCGTCTGGTAGGGGCGCGATTGATCGCGCCCGCGGCCGGCATCTCGTAGGGGCGGCCTAGCAGGCCGGAGGGCGGCCACCCTCCCCTCCGATTGATCGCGCCCGCGGCCGGCGTCTCGTAGGGGCGGCTCTCGTGGCCGCCCGCGGCCTGTGGCGCGGAATACTGCGAGCGCCACTGCCGCCGCTCCGATGTCAGCTGACCGCTCGCCGAAGCTGCAAACCGCGTAAGTGTTCAGCTCCCCCTATCCGAAGGCCGGCCCGCGAGCTTGCCAAGTCGCCGGCGACGCGCTACAACCGCGGCATGATCGAGACGACGTTCCCGGCGGCACCCGAGCAGCGTCACCCCTATGCGAACTCGCCTGACCCTTTTGTGCATCGCGACATCATCCCGCCCGTCGGCCTGGTTGGTGTTCACAGCGCCGTCTCCCTTATGCCGTCATGCCTGACTGGCTCACGGGACGAGTCTAGCCCACCAGTGAGTTCAACACTGTGGCGCAGGTCACAGTGCGATGAAGAACCACCTCACAGCGCTCCCAGCCAGCAGCGCGCTCCATTAGGGAAGTCCGCCGCTGCCTCTCCTGCCGGGGCGTGTCTACGCTTCCCAAACCGCTATAAGCATCCAGTCCGGGCCGGTGTGGATGTCGGGAAGTGCCCCACACGTCCAGACCGGCCCGGACTGCCAGCTCACGCGTGGCTGCCTGCGGCTAGCTCTCGGCGAGGCGCACGCCCTGCTCGCGCAGGGCGTCGGCCACCGGCCGCTCGTGGTGGCACTTAGGGCAGACGGTCGGGAAGTCGCGGAGGACGGCCAGGCTGTTGTCCACGTAGTAGCGCCAGCGACAGGCGGGGCAGACCACGTAGTACAGGTTCTCCATCGCTACATCCGCTCCGGGGGGATCGCCTGCAGCGTCTCGGCGCCGAGCACCGCGGCCAGGTCCACACCGTCCAGCACGTCCGCCCGCACCTGCAAGCGCTCGGCGAACACCTTGCCCACCGGCTTGGTGCAGTCGATGCCCGCCTTCGTCGTGACACGGCCGCTGATGCTGGGGTCCAGCGGCACGCCGCGCACGCCCGGAAAGATCATCACGTCGTCGTTCCACTGGCTGCGCGTGGCGATGGCGAATAGCGCCTCGCGGTCGTCGAAGATGTCCACGTCGTCGTCGAAGACGAAGACGTGCTTCAGGCGCCGGTCGACGGGCAGCGCCGTCATGATCGCCTCGCGCGCGTCGCCCTCGGCGGGGTCTTCGAGCTGTAGGTAGGCGTGGAAGCGGCAGCGGCCGGAGAGCGGCAGGTAGACGTTCTTCAGCGACGGCACACGCGACTTGACGACCTCGTACAGCGTGCCCTCCATGCCGAAAGCGCCCATCACCGCCGTGTCGGCCCAGCCCACCATGATGTCGTGCCAGTAGGCGCCGGCGCGGTGGGTGACCGCCGTGACGGTGAGCTGCGGGTTCGGCACCTGCGGCCCGAGATACCCCGTGTACTCGCCGAACGGCCCCTCCGGGTAGCGCTTGCCCGGCTCGATGAACCCCTCGATCACCACCTCGGCGTCGGCCGGCACCAGGAAATTGTCGCCCAGCGTCTCCGAGGGCACCACCCGCAGCGGCGCACCGAGCAGCCCGCCGGCCGCCTCCAGGTGGCTGCCCGGATACGCCACGCGCACCTGCGCGCCCAGCCCCGCGACCGGATGGTGACCGATCCAGTAGGCCGCCGGCATCGGCTCGCCGCGCGCCTCGTATTTCTTCAGGTTGCGCTCGGCGTCGCTGTTCGCGGCCGGGTAGACGCGCAGCGCCCGCTCCTGCACGATCCAGCCGCGATGGAGCGAGCTGTTGTCGATCCCGCTGTCGGGGTCGTAATGGGTGAAGAAGCCGCCCGTCAGGTACGGGCCCGGGTCGCCCTCGTGGTGAACGAGTGCGGGCAGATCAAACAGGTTCACGTCGGCGCCGCGCAGCACGATGTCCTTCACCGGCGCCTCGTCGCGCCCGACGACGACCGGCGGCCGCCGCTCCAGGCGAGCCTTACGGTAGAAGTCGCGCCCTACGTCGCGGAAGGTCGAGCCCATCGCCTCGGCGCAGCGCTGGCGGCTGGCGTACAGGTTGACGACCAGGGGAAAGCGGCTGATCCCGCCGTGGGCGAGCCGCGGCCGCTGGAAGACCAGGATCGGATAGCGGTCCTCTGCCGCCAGCTTCTGGACGATCGCCGTCACCACCTGGACGCAGCTCACCTCGCGCTCGACGTGGACGACCTGCTCCGGGTGCGCGCGCTCATAGGCCGCGAGGAAGCCCGGCAGGCTGAGCGCGGGGACGGGCGCCGGCGGGCGGGGCGCTCCGGGCGCCCCGCCCCGGCCGGCGGTCGCGGACGTGACGGTCGACTCGGCGGTCATCTCCCTGGCCCCCTGGCCGCGCATGCCGCGGCAGTCTTCGCCTATGGCCGCGGCGCTTCCAGGCCGCCGAGGTACGGCAGCACCTCGTCGAGGAACATCACGTCGGCATACTTCGAGTTCAGGTCGAACAGGTTCACCTTGTGGCTCAGCCAGTTGCGGTCGAAGACGCACTCCTCGACGACCGCCACCGCGTAACCGGCGTTGTAGCCGTCCACGGCGCTGGCGCGCACGCAGCCGCTGGTCGAGTTGCCGCAGAAGATGAGCGTGTTTACGCCGAGCTGGGTCAGGTAGGCGTTGATCGGCGTGCCGTAGAAGGCCGTCGCCCGCAGCTTCTCGATGACGATCTCGCCCGGCAGCGGCGCGAGCTGGGCGAAGTGCGCGTACTCCCAGGCCCGGTCCTGGCTCGCGGAGGTGCGCTTGGTCGTCTGCGCCTGCTGCACGGCCGCTGGCAGCTGGGCCATCCCCTTGGTGTGGATGACGGGAATGCCGGCGGCGCGCGCCGCGGCCATCAGCCGCTGCGTCGGCTCGATCGCGTTCCACGCCGCCAGGCCGCAGCTACTCGGGAAGCGCTTCATCGCCTCCAGCACCGGCTCGGGCTTGTCGCCGAAGACGGCGTTGTAGTTGTCGATGCATAGCAGCGCGGGCCGGTCGCGTAGCCCCATGCGCGCCGCGTAGTTCCCGGCAATCGCGCGAATCTCGTCGTCGATGACGTCTTCCCAGGCGTGCTGGCGGGTCATGACGCTGCCTCCTCGTAGTCCGCGACGCGGTGCGGCTCCCAGTCGCCTGCGACTATGCCCCCTGCGCCCGCGTGTGTCAACCGCCAGTTGCCAGCGCCCGCCGCAGCTCCTCGGTCAGCGCCTGGCTCAGCTCGGGCCGGCCGTGAAAGGCGGCCGGCGTGTTCTGGAATAGCTCCACCTGCCAGCGACCGTCGCGCCGCGCGGCGACGAGCGTCTGCACCGCGTTGGCTGCCGGATTGAGGTCCGACTGCCCGGGCGGGACCATCCCCGCCACGCCCCGCAGAATCGCCACCTCCGGGGTCACGAAGCGGACCTCGCGGACCTTCGCCACGAAGGCGGCCGTGGGATGGTCCCGAAAGATCGGCGCCAGATGCCCCTCGATCTCCGCTCGGCCGTTGACCGGGCTGCCGTCGAAGCCCACCATGTTGCCGTCGGCGCTGAACCGCGACGCCATGTCGCCCGCGCTGCGCCGGTTCCAGTCGTCGAGAAGCTGTCGATAGAGCGCGCGCACCGCCGCCTCGTCCCCGGACTGCCGGCCTTGCGCGCCGTCGCTGTTCGCCATGCCGCTCTCCTGTAGCAGAATACGAGAACCATACCACGAGGGCAGCTGTAGGGGCGGTGCTGGCTGCGCCTGGCCGGGGCGCCACCCGGCCGGGTGTCGTGCCGAATCCGGCGACGCCGTTCCCTCACTCCCTCTCCCTCTGAGAGAGGGCCGGGGTGAGGGGCCATCCCTCCCCCTCTCCCCCTGGGAGAGGGCCGGGGTGAGGGCCCGTCCCGGTCGGCCAACCGCCGGGCCGCATCGAGTATCACCCGCCTGCGCCGGACGCGAGCCCCCCGCCAATAGCTTCCTCTTTAGAGAGAGGCCGCGAGGCGCACCGGAGAGCGCCCGCCGTCCGGCGGGACGTGGTCGCCGTCACTCGCCGTACACGCATCCCACCCCGCCCGCGCTACCGTCCGGCCAGGGTCGACGCGTCCCCTCGCCAGGCCGCCGCGGGTCGCTCGGAGGATTATCGTACGGCGTAAACGATGCGACCTTCCGCGCCCGACCAGCGCTCGGGATCCCGCGCCCGGCCTACGAATTCGCCAGACAGGAGGGAGCATCGTTTGACCGTTCCTCGGATAACTTCATACGCTGGCGGACCGGCCCGGTGGCGCGATCGAGGGCGCCGCTACCGCGCACCGCAAGAGCGGGTAACACACCCGCCGACGCCGCCAGCCATTGACGCTCTGCCAGCGCGGGAGTACACTCCGCCTAGCCGCGTTCGCTTCCCGCTCGGTCCGTGGTTCGTGCCGGGGCCTGGCGCTCCCGCCCCGGTGACGGTGAGGTAGTGGAGGCGTCATGCAGGCCACTCGCACTGCCGTTAAGCTTCTCGGATGCACGCTGATCGTCGTGCTGGGCGGCTGCGCGCCCGCGAGCCCGGCGTCCAGCCCGCCCCCCGTCGCCAACGCCCAGCCCGCACCCGCGGCCGCCCCGTCGGCCGCGCCCGCCGCGGCGCCCACCGCGCCGCTGACCGTCCAGGTGGGCGGCGTGCTCTCGGTGCCCGGCGCGGGAGTCTTTCTGGGCATCAATCACGGCTATTTCGCTGAGGAGGGTCTCGACATCTCCCTCGTCCCGTTCGACTCGGGCGAGCAGGCGTTGCCCGCCCTGGCGACCGGCCAGATCGACGTGGCCGCCGCCGGCCTCAGCGCCGGCCTCTTCAGCGCCGTCGCACGCGGCCTCGACGTCAAGATCGTCGCCGGGATGTCGGCCAACGAGCCGGGCTTCAGTTCGACGGCGCTCGTCGTACGCAAGGACCTGATGGCTAGCGGGGCGGTCCGGACGCTCGCGGACCTGCGTGGGCGCCAGGTGGCGCTAGTCACGGAGACCGGCGGCCTGGCGATCGATCTGTCGCGGGGACTGGAGAGCGTGGGACTGACCGATGCCGACGTCAACCGGGAGATCCTGCCCTTCCCCGACGAGGTGGTGGCGCTGGCGAACGGCGCGATCGACGCTGCCATGCCCACCGAGCCATTCGTCGCGCGGGCCGTGTCCACCGGCGTCGGCGTCCGCTGGAAGGGCGCCGACGAGCTATACCCCCACCACCAGCTCACGGTCATCGCCTACTCGGCCGGCTTCGTCCGCGACCAGCCCGATGCGGCGCACCGCTTCCTGCGCGCCTACCTGCGCGGCGCCCGCGACTTCGTGGACGCGTTCAAGCAAGGGCGCGACCGCGCCGGCGTGATCAGCGTGCTGGCCGAGTACACGCCGATCAAGGACTTGAGTCTCTACGACCAGATGGTGCCCTCGGGCATCGGTCCGGATGGCGACCTCTACGAGGACGGCATGCTATACGACCTGGACTGGTACGTGGCGCGCGGATACCTCCAGGAGAAGATCGACCTCAGCCGGGTCGTCGACCTCCAGTACCGCGACGCGGCCTTGCAGCAGCTCGGCCGCTACAGCCCGCGCTCCCAGTAACATCCGCGCCGCGGCGCTCCGCCGCCGCGAGCGCCGCGCGGAGGGCTGCATGGATCGACCGCGCCGCCTCGGGCCCTTGCTCCTGGGGCTGCTCGTCACGCTCGCCGGCTGCCAGGGGCCTGCCGCCCCGGCGGCGCCAACAGCGCCGGCGGCCTCGCCCGCGCCCGGGACGCCGGCCGCCGCCGGCGCGACCCAGGTGCCCGCCCGCGTCACCGTCAACCTGGGCATCGTCGCGCCGTCGGCCTTGCTCTGGCCCCTCTACGTCACCGAGGATGCGGGGTTCGCCGACCGCGCGGGCGTCGATATCGAGACGACGATCACCAACAGCGCGTCCGACGGGATGAACGCGATGCTGGGAGGCTCTCTCGACGTCAACGCGCTCGGCGCCGATGCCGTCATCCTGGCTCAGGCGCACGGCGCCGACGTGATCGGCGTCGCCGGCCTGACCAACCGCCCACCGTACAGCCTCCTGGTCCAGCCCGAGATCACACAGGTGGAAGACCTCCGCGGCAAGACGCTCGGCGCCTCGTCGCTCAAGACCGGCGAGGTCGTGTTCTTGCGCGCGCTCCTACAGCGGTATGGCCTCGGCGAGGGCGACTACGATGTGGTCGTGGCGGGCGGCTCGCGCACGCGCGTGTCCGCCATGCTGACGCACCAGGTCGACGGCACCCTCATGCCGCCGCCCGACAGTTACCGCCTTGAAGACGCGGGCATGAGACGGCTGGCCGAGACGACCGAGGCGCTGCCCGACTACCAGTTCCAGCTACTCGTCACCACGCGGCAGTGGGCGCAGGCCCACGCGCCCACGCTCGAGCGCTTCCTGGGCGCCTACACCCAGGCGATCGCCTGGCTCTACGACCCCGCGAACCGCGACCAGGCGACCAGCATCCTGCAGAACCGCATGCAGTTGAGCGAGGACTATGCTCAGCGCACCTATGCACAGTGGATCGAGCAGGAGCAGCCCTTCGCGCGCGGCGGCGAGCCGACGATGCCCGGCCTCAAGGCGACCGAAGACCTCCTGCTGTCCAGTGGCGAGGCGACCGCGCCCTTGCCCGCCCAGGACCGCTACCTGGACCTGCACTACCTGGAGGCCGCGACTCGGCAGTAATACCGAGTCCGGCGCTGGCGTTGCCCTACTCCCTCTCCCGCTGGGAGCGGGTTGGGGGTGAGGGCGCGCCCCGATAAACGAGCCGCCGGGCCGGATAGAGTGTAAGGCGTAGCCCGGCGACCATGCGTGGCGGATCGCTAGCGCCCGCGTGACTCCAGACCGGCCGCCGATGGCATGGGCGTCGGCAGCCCGTCCGCGGGCGCCGTATCGGCGGCCTCGCGGCGCTGCGCCTCGATCAGGAGTCGCTCGCGCGCCGTGTCGGGGATCAGGCACGTCAGCGGCACGTTGATGAGCAGCACGCCCGACAGCGCGAGGAAGATCACGGTCAGCCCCTGCGCCTTGTCCGGGAAGAAGGACAGCGCCAGCACGACGGCCGCGGTGCCGACCGCCCCCCCGGTCTGACGGAACATCCCCCGCAGCCCGGTCAGTGCCGCGGTCTCGCGGGGCGCCAGGTCGAGGCTCGCGTTGTTGGCGGCCGGCCCGCCCAGGCCGACCCCGACGCCGCTGATGGTGATGATCGCCGCCAGCAGCCAGAAGCCGCTCAAAGTAAACGCGCCTAGCGTCACCGTCGTCCAGCCCTGGCCCAGCAGCGCCAGGCTGATCGAGATAAGCACCACGCCGCCGATCATCGGCAGCCGGTAGCCGAGTCGGATGATATACAGGCTGGCCAGCACGGTGGCCACGATGTTCGCGATGGCGCGCGGCGTGAGCACCGTGCCGCTCTCGAACGTGCTCATGCCGTACTGCACCACCGCGTAGTATGGCACGAACGCCGAGAACCCGAAGGCGACCGCCCCGTAGAAGAAGTTGTACAGATTGGCCGCCAGGTATGGATTGCGCGCCACTAGCTCATAGCGCACCAGCGGCTCGGGCGCCGTGCGGATGTGCCGCAGGAACAGCACGCCGAGCGCGCCGCTCACCCCAAACAGCGCCCACAGCCCCGGACTCTCCAGCAGCGTGGCGTCGTTACCAACCTCCGTCATGCCGTACATCAGCACTGCGACGGCCCCGGCGAACAGGCCGATTCCCCAGAAATCCACGCGCAGCGGCCGCCGGGCCGTCGGCGAGTCGTGGAGCAGGCAGTACACGCCGACCAGGACCACGACGCCGAGGGGGACGTTCACGAAGAACAGCTCGCGCCAGCTCCAGTTGTGCAGGATGAAGCCGCCCAGGTTCGGTCCGATGATGCCGCCGATCGGGAAGATGCTGCTGAACAGCCCGCGCGCCTGGGCGCGACGGTTGCCGAACTGGTCGCTGATGATCCCGATCGCCGACGGCATCAGGCCACCGCCGCCCACTGCCTGGAGGGCCCGACAGCCGATCAAGACCCCGATCGATGGCGCCAGGCCGCAGAGCAGCGACCCGAGGGTGAACGCCCCGGCGCAGAACAAAAAGACCCGCTTGCGCCCCAGCGTGTCGCTGAGCCTACCGGCCAGGGGCAACATCACGACCTGGACGAGCTGGTATGCGGTAAGCGTCCAGCCGACCCAGGTGAGGGGCGCCCCGAAGCTGCTGGTGAGCTGGGGAATAGCGACCGCGACGATCGTCGAATCGATCGCGCTCATCAGGACGGCGAGGCTGGAAAGCGTGAAGAAGACGTAGCTAGTTACCCGCTCGCTCATGCGCACGCCCCCTCGCCCGTCGCCCGAGCCGCGCACGGCTCGCCGCCAAATGGCCCCTTAGCATACCACCCGGCGCCCCCCGACCTTATGCGCCGCGGGGCACGTAAACGGCGTAGTGGGAAGAAGAGGGACACGGGGAGCGGGCCGGGGATTGACTGCGCGGCGCCCGCGCCAGAGGCTGGCATGCTATCAGCCTTGCCCCGCGGCGCGTCCCGCGTAGCGCTGCCGCAGGCACAGCACGAGCCGCAGCGCGATGAGGCTGGCGAAGATCGCCGCGTAGGTCAACGGCTGGCTCACGTCGAGCTTCACGCGCCAGATGAAGTGAATGGCCGCGAGCGCGCCCGCCAGGTAGACCGCCTGGTGGATGCGCTGCCAGCGACGGTACCCCAGGCGCCGCACCCAGTCGTTCGTGGACGTGACGGCCAGCGGGACCATCAACAGCAGCGCCAGCACCCCAACCGTGATGAACGGCCGCTGCGCCACGTCCGCCACGATGGCGCCCCAGTCGAAGAACTCGTCCAGCACCAGATAGGTCAGGCCGTGCAGCGCGGCGTAGAAGAAGGCGAACAGCCCCAGCTCGCGGCGGATGCGCATCGGCCACGTCCACCCGAGGAGCCGCCGGGCGGGGCTGCAGGCGAGGGCGGCTAGCAGGAAGACGAGCGCCGTCAGCCCCAGCTCGTTCTCGGCCTCGGCAATGGGGTTGGCGCTTAGCGCGCCGGTGCTCGCCCGCAGCCCGAGCCACACGAGCGGCACCAGCCCGCCGAGGAAGATGCCCGGCTTGAGCCAGGGCCAGGGCTCGCGGCGGCGCGGCCCAGACCGGCCGAGCCCCGGCAACCGCTGCGCCGCCGACTGCTGGCCGGTACGCGCCATTGGCAGATGCTCCCATAGCTGACGATTGTCAGCTGACGATTGTCGCGGCCCAACGGGACGGAAATCTGCCGCGGCGAAGGGCAAGCGACTCGTCCCCTGCTGCTCGGTAGTCGGGCGGGCTTGGGCGCTCGGACAAACGCGCTAGAAATACTTCCGAAGGTCCATGCCGCTGTAGAGCCCCTCGACCGCGTCGGCGTAGCCGTTGAAGGGGAGCGTCTTGCGCCGCGCGAACTCGCCGATGCGCCGCTCGGTGGCCTGGCTCCAGCGCGGATGGTCCACCGCCGGGTTCACGTTCGCGTAGAAGCCGTACTCGTGCGGCGCCGCGAGCGCCCACGTCGTCTCCGGCTGCGTGTCCGTGAAGCGCAGCTTCACGATCGATTTGATGCCCTTGAAGCCGTACTTCCAGGGCACTACCAGCCGCAGCGGGGCGCCGTTCTGGTTGGGCAGCACCTTGCCGTATAGCCCCGTCGCCAGGAACGCGAGCGGGTGCAGCGCTTCGTCGAGCCGTAGCCCCTCGACGTACGGCCAGCGGAGGATGCGATAGCGCTGCCCGGGCATCTGCTCGGGCTTCAGGAGCGTCGTGAACTCAACGAACTTCGCGTTGCCCGTGGGCTCCAGCCGCCGGATCAGGTCGGCCAGCGGAAACCCCAGCCACGGGATTACCATCGACCAGGCCTCGACGCAGCGCATCCGATACACCCGCTGCTCCAGCGGGAACCACCCGAGCAGCGTGTCGATATCGATCGTCTGCGGCCGGGCCACCTCGCCCTCGACGCTGATCGTCCACGGCCGCGTCTCCAACGCGTGCGCGTTGCGGGCCGGGTCGTCCTTGTCCAGCCCGAACTCGTAGAAGTTGTTGTAGGTGGTCACGCTGCGCTCTGGTGTTAGCGGCTCGTCGGTGTCGAACGCCCCGCCCGCGGTAAAGGCGATATTCTCGGCGGCCACCGGCGCGGCGGGTGGCTCGTCGGGCGGTGGCCCCTTCCCCGCCAGCCAGATCAGGCTGCCGCCCACCAGGCCCGCCGTCCCAAGGGTGAACGCCCCGTTCTTGAGGAATTCGCGGCGGGTCTGGTAGAGCGGCTCGGGGGTGATCTCGCTACTCGGTGGCTCCGGCGGCAAGTCTCGCATGGCTCGCTCCAAGTGGCAGCGCGCGCCGCGCTGCCGGCCTCGACGGCTCTCGCGGGTGGCCGCGTGGGCGCCTTCCCCCGTCTAGCGCGATGAGGGCGCGGTCGTTCCTTATCATAGCATCGTCTAGGAACACTGGGCCGGGTGTTACAATGCAGCGCCGCGCAGGTTCAGGAGAGTACGGTGAAACGCAGCACGGAGCGCATCCTCACCACGCACACCGGCAGCTTGCCCCGCCCCAACGACCTGGCCGAGCTGATGCTCGCGAAGGAGGCTGGGCAGGACGTGGACCCGGCCCGGCTGGAGCACGCGATCCAGGCGGCCACCACTGAGGTCGTCCGCCAGCAGGTCGCGTGCGGCGTGGACGTCGTCGGCGACGGCGAGATGAGCAAGCCGGGCTACTCAAACTACGTGAAAGACCGCCTGACTGGCTTGAGCGGCCAGAGCGGGATGAAGCACCGCCCCGAGTGGGAGGACTTCCCCGAGTATTACCAGCTCAACCGCCAGGATGCCGCCCGCGCCAACCTCAGGACGCCCGCCTGCACCGGCCCGGTGCGGCTCCGGGACCCCGAGGCGGTCCAGCGCGACATCGCGCGCCTGCGGGCCGCGCTCGACGCGCTCGGCGACGCGCGGCCCGTCGACGTGTTCATGACGGCGGCCTCGCCGGGCGTCATCGCCCACTTCCTGGAGAACCAGTACTACGGCAGCGACGAGGCGTACCTGGCCGCGCTGGCCGACGCCATGCGGCCCGAGTACGAGGCGATCGCGGCCGCGGGGTTCGTGCTCCAGCTCGATTGCCCGGACCTCGCCATGAGCCGGCACATGGGCACCAACGCCGACCTGTCCACGGAGCAGTTCCGCACGAAGATCAACCTCCAGGTCGAGGCGCTCAACCACACCGTGGCGCGCATCCCCGCCGAGCAGCTTCGCCTGCACCTGTGCTGGGGCAACTACGAGGGCCCGCACCACCGCGACATCCCCCTCCGCGACATCCTGGACGTGGTGCTGCGCGCGCGTCCCAGCGCGATCTCGTTCGAGGGCGCCAATCCCCGCCACGGCCACGAGTGGGCGCTGTTCGAGGAGGTCAAGCTGCCCGAGGGGAAGATGCTCATCCCCGGCGTGCTCGACTCGACGACCAACTACGTCGAGCACCCGGAGCTGGTGGCCCAGCGGATCGTGCGCTACGCGCGGCTGGTGGGCCGCGAGAACGTGATCGCGGGCTCGGACTGCGGCTTCGGCACCTTCGTGGGCCGCGCGCGAGTGGACCGCCGCATCACGTGGGCGAAGCTCGAGGCGATGGCCGACGGCGCACGCCTCGCCTCCCAGCAGCTCTGGGGATAGGGCTCGCACGGTTCGGAGTGGCGGGCGGGCGCTCGCCGTCTACAGCGGTGTGCAGCCAGATTGAGCGATCGGGTGACCGAGGGCGGCGGCCAGTGGCGCTGGCCGGATGCCGCGCCACAGGCCGCGGACGGGCATGAAACCCGCCCCTACGAGACGCTGGCTGCTCACCATACGCAAGCTGGTCTACGCGTGACCGGCTGTCGGCGCCGGCTCTGGCGCCGCGCCGCGCGCTAGCGTCAGGGCCAAGTCGCCCTTCTGGACCTGGATGAAGTGGCGATCGCTCCGCTGGGTGAGCTGCGCCACCAGCTCGACGAGCGGCGACGCGGCGTCGAGGTGCTCGTAGTCACGCGGCGGGCCGGCGGCGCGCATGGCGGCCAGCTCGGCATCGCTGCACTCCATGCGCAGCAGCAGCTCCTCTTCGCTCACGCCCGGCCCGCCGTAGCGCGCGCGCAAGTCGGCCTCGGTCGGCTCGGGCGGCGGGGCGGCGGCGATCTCCTTCGCGCGGGGCCGCGCCAGGATGCGGTCGCGCACGTCCGTGTCCATGCCGTCGATCGCCTCCTGGCCGCCCCAGTAGCCGAGGGCGTAGAGGATGGTCTGGTCGGTGACCTCTTTGTAACGCTCGCCGGTGATGACGTTGATCGCCGCCTGGCTGCCCACGAACTGGCTGAGCGGCGTCACCATGATCGGCCAGCCCCACTCCTCCCGCACCCGCGCGCACTCCGCCAGCGTGTCCGCGTAGCGGTCCTCCATGCCGACCAGCTTGAGCTGGTGGCGCAGGTTGGTGAGCATTCCGCCGGGCACCTGATGCTGGTACTGCGCGGCGTCGTACTCGACGGGGCGCCCCGGCGGCAGGCCGTCGTGCGCCGCGATGGCGGTGAGCTTCTCGGAGACGGCGCGGGCCGCGGCCTCGTCGAACACCGGCTCGTAGCCCATCACCCGCAGGTTGGCGGCCACGTTGAACACGCTGGGCAGGGCGGTGCCGTTGGCGAGCGGCGGCACGCCAGTGTTGACCGTGCGGATGCCTAGCTTCACCGCCTCCAGCGCGTTCAAGGGGCCGAGGCCGGTAGTGCAGTGGGAGTGTAGCTCAACGTGGATGTCCCCCGTGTTGGCGAGCACTGCGGGCACGAGAGTGCGCAGCCGCTCGGGGGTCAGCAAGCCGCCGGGATCCTTCAGGCAGATGCGGAACGGGCGCAGCGCCGCGAGCTGCGCCGCGCGCTCGGCGTAGTAGGCGTCGGTGTGCTTGGGCGAGTACGAGTAGATCAGGTTCACGATCGGGTCGATTCCCACCTCGCGCGCGGCCCGGATCTTCCACGCCCACATGTCGGCCTGGTTCCACTCGTCCGAGATGCGCGCCTGGCGGATGCCGGCGCGCGCCTCGCAGCGCAGCCGCATGGCGAGCAGGAAGGGCGGCGAGAGGTCGAACTGCGGGAAGCGCCCGACGATCGTCCGCAGCGGCGTCTCGGTGATGCGCTCGCGGAGCAGGCGGATGCGCTCCCAAGGGTCTTCCTTCAGCTCGCGCACGGTCTTCTTCGGGTGCGTGTACATGCACTCGATGGAGGTGAAGCCGGCGCGGTCGAGGTCGCGCGCGATCGCCAGCATCATCCCGGTGCGCATGTTCTGCGCCCAGAGGCTGAGGTGGCCATCGCGAATCGTGGTGTCCGCGAACCTGATCTCGGTCATCGCTCCTCGCCACTTAACTGTCGCTCGCCTTAGCCGTCCAGCAGCGCTCGCCGTCTTCCGCGTCGCCGGGGAAGGCTACCGCCTGGCCCTCGTCCGCGGGAGAAAGCTGAGAGAGGGCGGGCCCTCACCCCCGCCCTCTCCCAGGGGGAGAGGGAGTAGGACGCTATCTCCCAGGGGGAGAGGGGGCAGAGGGCCGCGCCCTATCCCAGATGGACGTCGTGCCGGATCGCCCGCAGGTCGATCTCGATGGCGCCGCCCTGGACCGGCGGCTGGCCACAATACCAGGTGATGCCGTTGAGGGCGGCTGGCCCGGCCTGCGCCAGCACCTCGTCGCGCAGGACCGGGAACAGGTCGTGGACGGTGTACAGCCCCATCGCCGTGACCTGCTCCCACGCCGCGCCCAGCCCCCCGAGTCGCTGGCCCAGCGTCGCCACCACGTCGCGCGTCTTCTCGCGCAGCGCCCCCGGCGAGTTGTCGCCGGGCCGCACGCTCGTCGCCTCTGGCACGCCGGAGACCACGAACGTAGGCGGCGCGTCGGCCGCCGGGGCGGTGTACGAGAAGGCGAAGACACCCTGCTCTGGGAGCGGGACCAGATCGACGGCGATGTTCGTGCGCGCGGTGGCGCCGAGGCCGTCCACGACCAGCCCCCACTCGCGCAGCAGGTCGCCGTATTGCCCGTTAAATCCCTCGCGCGAGAAGAACTCCTCCCGCGTGTACGGCTGCGCGCAGCGCAGCTCGACGGCGCAGAGCGCCGCGCGGGGACGCCGTAGCCCGGCCAGGTGCCGCTCGATCGCGGCGAAGCCCTCCCGCCACGCGATCGGCCGCCGGAACGTCACATGCACGATCTCGTAGCCTGGATCGGCGATCACGCCGCCGCAGAACGGCAGCGTCCCGCTGCCCGCGAGAAAATGGTAGTTGCCTGCCGCTAGCCCAACCAGCGCCACCTCACCCTCCCTCTCTCCGTGCTGGTCCCCGCATCCCTAGTGCAGGGTCAGACAAGGTCTTCGGCCGAGGGGGTGGGGCCGGCTGGGCGGGCGAGACGCCCGCGCTCCCCGGCGCCGCATCCACCGGCCAAATGGCCGGGACGGCCGCGCTCCCAACCCCACCCGTCACCGAGCAGGTAGTCTGATCCGTGATCCCGATCCCCGAGGTGCCGGCGCTGTACGGCCCCACCCGTCACCGAGGAGGTAGTCTGATCCCGCATTGGGGCTACCGGACACGCCCCTGCCGGGGGTGTGGGGGTGTCCCCCACCTAGCCACTCCCCAGTTTCCCCTTTACCGCGCCGCGACGGGCGGCGCCACCTGGCGCGCGATGAACGCCTTGATGCGCTCGATCATGCGCGCCACGTCGGCGTCCGGCCAGCCGGCGATGCCGTGCGGCATGCCCTCGAACCAGGCTAGCTCGGCCTGCCCGCCGGCCGCCTGGTACAGCGACGCGACCTGCTCGACCATCCCTTGCGGCACGCCCTCGTCCGCCGTGCCCTGGATCAACAGGGCCGGCGGCAGCTCGACGGGTTCGCCACGCTGCAGGATCAGCAGCGGGCTCGCCTCGGCCTGTGTCTCGACCGTGCCGAAGTAAGCGTCGTGGTATTCGAGATAGTGGGTGAGGCCGCGCGCCTCCGCCATGCGGTAGCGGCCGAGCGGGTCCAGCACGCCCCACAGCGAGATTACGTACGCCAGCGTGGCGTCGCGGCCGGCGGCCTGGGGGAGCGGCAGGGCGGCGTAGCGCGGGTCGCGGGGCCGCATGGCGCTCAGCATGATGAGGTGCCCGCCGCTGGAGATGCCCAGCCCGCCCACGGTCGCCGGGTCGGCGTGGAAGTCGGCCGCGTGGTGCTTCAGCCAGCGCGTCGCATAGTTGATGTCGGCCAGCGAGGACGGGTATGGGTCCGTGCCGCCCATGCGGAAGTTGATCGAGACGACCAGGACGCCGCTCGCCGCCAGTCCCTCCCCGAGCGCCGGGGCGCCCGTGCGGTCGCCGTTGTTCCAGGCGCCGCCGTGGATCGCCAGCAGCGCCGGGAACGGCCCCTCACCCTGGGGCTGGTAGGTGAGCGCGAGCCAGGACCGGTCGCCGTCGCGACGGTACTCGACGTCCTCGACCTTGACGTCGTAGCGCCGCGCGGGATCGTAGCCAAGAGCGCCGTTCGCCATCTTCGCGCCTCCGTCGCCGTATGCCCTACGGTACGGCCGCCCCCTGGCCGGCAGCCAGCGTTTCGCCGGCCGGCCGCGCCTAATCGTAGCCCACCTGGCGCCCGTGTACCAGCGCCGGCCGGCCGCAGGGTGCTCGCAGATCGTGGCAGGACGTGGTAGCGGCGCACTGGATCGCGTCGCCGGGCCACTCGCGGGCGTATGAGTTTAGCCGAGGAACGGTCAAACGATGCTCCTTTACCGGGTGGTTAACTGCTAGGCCGGGCGCGGGACCGGGCGGGCTGGTCGGGCGCGGAAGGTCGCATCGTTTGCCCCGTACGATACTCCCCTGCTGTCTCGCGGCGGGCCGGGCCGGCGGGGAGTGCCCCGGGCCGGGCGCGGGCGGCGGGTGCGGTGGGAGGCGTGTACGGCGTAAGATACGCGACCACGTCGCGCGAGCTGGCAGGCGCTCTCCGGCGCGCCTTGCGGCCTGTCTAAAGAGGAAGCTATTGGCGAAGGGCGGTCGTCCGGCGCAGACGGGTGATACGCAAGGCAGCCCGGCGGGTCGCCTGCTGGGGCGGGCCCTCACCCCGACCCTCTCGCAGGGGGAGAGGGGGAGGGACGAGTAGGACGCCCTCACCCCGACCCTCTCCCAGGGGGAGAGGGGGAGGGGATGACCCGAGCATAACCCCTTGACGGGCGCGGAGCGGCGGGCAATAGTACCGCGATGCGGGCGTGCGGTCGGCGCGACGTCTGGGGGCGGGGTGTTTGACCGCCACGAGAGCTGCGTTGACGCGACTCGGGTGCTCGGCGAGGTGCGCCGAAGCGGCGAGCCGAGCAGCGCTGGGGGGCGGCCACGAGAGCCGCTCCGACCGGACGTTGGCTGCGCGCCTGGCGCGCAAGCTGCTCTAGGATGGCGCGGGCCTAACGAGAGGAGAGGCGGATGAGCACCGTGCGCTACGTGCTGGAGTTCGGCATGGGCGTGGACCTCCACGGGCAGGACTGTACGAAGGCCGCGTGCCGCGCGGTGTTCGACGCGGTACGGCACTCGAGCCTGCCCTTGCTCCACGAGATTGAGGAGCGGGGCGGGACGATGCTAGTGGAGGTGACCGTGGGGGTGCCCGATCCGGCCGCGGTGGACGTGGAGGTCGTGAAGCGCGAGCTGCCGCACGGCGAGGTCAGCGTGCAGGCGGTGAGCGGCGGCCTGCGGGTGCCCGGGAGCGAGACGCTCATCGCCTGCGCCGCGGTCGTGGTCAGTGCGCGATACCCCGAGCCGTCGTGAGCCTGCAGGCGCGATGAGCGCCAGCGTCGCGTAGGCGCGGCGCAGAGCATGGAAGCGCCGACAACCCGTGAGCGATCCGGGGGCGGGATGAGCGACCGCGCGGCCGCGGCGCGCTACCTGGCGCAGGCGCGGGCGACGCGCGCCTACACGGCGCGGCACCTGGCATACTACGGCGGCGCGGCTGACGGCGGGGCGCCGTGGGTCAGCTATCGCCGCAGCACCGCCGAGCCCGACTACTCGGACTCCTGGTACGACTGCTCCCAGATACTCGCGGACGCCGCGCTCGCCGCGTGCGGCGACGCCGCCTGCGTCGCCGACGCCGCGCGCGCGTTCCGCCACCTGGAGCGCCACTGGGACCCGACGGGAGGGGGCTACTTCGGCCGCGGGGGCGTGCGCGGCGATTGGGTCGCCGGGCCGGACAAGTACGCCGACGACAACGCGCTCGCGGGCGTGGCGCTGCTCCACGCGCAGTCCAGTGAGCCGGACGCGGCTAGGCGCCGGCGCTACGTGGCCCGCGCCATCGCCATTGCCGAGTACCTGGCGCGCGACCTGTGGGACGACGTGTTCGGCGGCGGCTTCTGGTGGAACACCCGCCGCGGCGACGGCGTCGAAGGCAAGCCGGCGCAGAGCAACGGGCTGGCGGCGCTGCTGTTGCTCTGGCTGCACGATCTGACGGGCGAGCCGCGCTGGCGGGCGTGGGCGGCGCGCACGCTCACCTGGCTGGACGCGACGCTGTGGGACCAGGGCGCCGGCCTCTACCGCTACAGCGTCCATTACGCCGACCTCGCCGCGCGCACGGGCCAGGTCGTCGAGCGGCGCTACTTCAACTACGACCAGGGCATTCTCATCGAGGCGCACGCTCGCGCTGCCGTCGGCTTGGTGGAGCGCCCGGCTGGCGGCGCGGCAGGGGGCGACGCGGCCGAGCGCGGAGCCCATCTTCGCCGTGCGCGCACGATCGCCAGCTCCCTGGAGGGGCGGTTCTGGGACGCGGCGCTGGGGGGCTACGTGCTGGAGGCGGGGGTGCCCCAGCTCTACCTCGTCTACGCGGCCTGGCTCACGCCGGCGCTGCTGGCGCTGTTCGCGGCGGACGCCGACCCGCGCTGGCTCGCGCTCGCGCGCCGGAACGTGGACACGCTGCACGCGCGTCTCTACGACCCGCGGGATGGCGGTTACGCCCACCGCGCCTGGCGCGACGCCGGCCAGGTGCGCCTCGACCCAGAGCGCCACACGGCCGCGCAGGCCTGGATGCAATACGCCCAGGCCGCGCTGGCTGCCGCGCTGGCTTAGCCGTTGTACCCGCGCTGGACGGCGGCGACGAGCGCGGCGACGTTGGCGAGGCCGAGCGCTTGGGCGATCTGGCGCGCGGCGGAGAGCGACAGTCCGGCCTGCGGCTGCAGCGGCAGCAGGACGGCCGGACGGCCGGCGCAGCGCAGCTTGAGGTGCTTGTGCTTGCCCGGCTCCACCTCGTAGCCCACGGCCTCCAGGTAGCGCCGCAGCTCGCGCACACGCAGGGGCGCCATCGCCGCGCCCTTCTCCTTGCCCATTTGCTCGCTCCCGCGGCCGACCTACGCCCCGGCCCAGCGCCGCTTGCAGTATGCCGCGCCACACCCCAAAAAGGGAAAAGGGGGAGGGGCGCGGCCGGGGGCAGCAGCGCCCTTCTGCTACTGCACGGCGCGTGCCCGGAGCGGGCGCCGCGGCGCGGTACCAGGACCCGGCCGTGAGCGTCGGCCATCACGCGGTCGGCGTGGCTGCCATCGCCCGTCGCTGCTGCCGCTGCCGGCTGTCGGGGCGGCGGGGGCAGGAGCGGCGGCGCGACGTGTATACGTCGACCAGGATGACCGGATGCGAGCGCCGGCGCGACGGCGGAGCGGGCGCCGCTCGATTTTTGGCGAATTTACGCCAAAGATAGTGACTTTTACCCTACAACGTCATAGAATGTATCTCGGGAATGCCAGGCCCGGCTTGGAAATGCGGGCTCAAGGGGACCGGCACGCGGGCCGCGCCGGCGAGCCGGGACCGGGTCTGAGCGGAGGAGTTTGGCGGGAGGAGGTTAACGATGGTCGGCAAGAGCGAGCTTACCACGCGCGTCGCGCAGCGCACGGGCCTGCCCAAGGCGCAGGCGGCCAAGGCGGTCAACGCCGTGGTCGAGAGCATTAGCGAGGCGCTGGCGAAGAAGGAAGGCGTGAGCATCACGGGCTTCGGTAGCTGGCGGGTCACCGAGACCAAGGCGCGTCAGGGGCGCAACCCACGCACGGGGCAGGCCATCAACATCCCGGCCGGCAGCCGCGTGTCGTTCCGCCCGGGCTCGACCCTGGCCACCGGCGTTCGCGGTGGCGGCGGCAACAGTGGGAGCAGCCGGAGCAGCACGGGCGGCGCGCGGGGCGGGGCCCGCGCCCGCTAGAGGCGCGGTCCTCGGCCGTGGCGGGGCCACGGGGGCGCCGCAAGGATCGCTCGGGCGGTGTCTCGCGGCCGGGCTAGGCGTGGAGCGCGGCGAGCGCGGCGCGGCCGAGGACGCGGGCGGCCACGCCTAGCGCGGCCTCGTCGAAGTCGAAGCCCGGGTTGTGGTGCGACGCGGTTAGCCCGCGGTCGGGATTGCCTGACCCCACCAGAAAGTAGCAGCCGGGCCGGCGCGCGAGAAAGTCGGCCATGTCGTCGCCGCCGGTCGTGCCCGGCGTCTCGACCACGGCGGATGCCCCTAGCTCGGCGGCGGTGGCCTGCCGCACCAGGTCGGCCATCGCCGGATCGTTGACGACTGCCGCGCAGCCCAGGCGCGTGGACACGTCCACGGTCGCGCGGAACGCCGCGGCCAGGTCGCGCGCCTGGGCTGCCACGCGGGCCAGCAGGTGCTCGCGCAGCGCGGGGTCGAAGGCGCGCACGGTGCCCCGCAGCTCCACCCGCTCCGGGATGATGTTGAAGGCGGTCCCCCCCTGGATCATCCCGATCGTCAGGACGGCCGGCTGCAGCGGCGGCGCTTCGCGGCTGACGATCGTCTGGAGCGCCGTCACCAGGTGCGCCGCGACGACCACCGGATCGACGGCGTCGTGGGGCATGGCGCCGTGGCCGCCCTGGCCGTGAACCGTGATGGTCAGCTCGTCCGCGCTGGCGAAGATCGTGCCGTCGCGCACGCCCACTTGCCCGACCGGCAGGTAGTTCCACAGGTGCAGCCCCAACACGCGGTCGACGTGCGGCGCTTCGAGCACGCCGTCGGCGATCATCGCCTGCGCGCCGCCCACGGTCTCCTCGGCCGGCTGGAAGACGAATTTTACCTGGCCGGGTAGCGCCGCGCGATGGCGGGCCAAGATCTCCGCCAGGGTGATCGCGACGGCGGTATGGCCGTCATGGCCGCAGGCGTGCATGACGCCCGGGGTGGTCGAGTGGTAGGGCCGGTCGTCGCGCTCGCGTAGCGGCAGCGCGTCCATGTCGGCGCGCAGGACGACCGTCGGCCCCGGCTGGCCGCCGGTGAGCAGCCCGACGACACCGGTGCGCCCGACGCCTTCCTGCACGGTGAGCCCCGCCGCGCGAAGCCGGGCGGCGACCACCTGGGCGGTGCGATGCTCCTGAAAGGCTAACTCGGGGTGCTGGTGCAGGTCGCGGCGTAGGGCGACCAGATCGGGCATCGCCGCGGCTACCTCGGCCACCAGGTCCAGCGCTTCGCCGGTCATCGTACGCTCCTGCTCATGGCGGTGGGATGGTGAGCTGCTGGCCGACGAACACCGTGTCGGGATCGTCGATGCCGTTCGCGTCCATGAGCGCCTGGAGAGAGGTATCGAACTGGGCGGCGATCCCGCCCAGCGTGTCGCCATCCTCGACGGTGTAGGTGGACGGGCGCTCGGGCGGCGCCTCGGGCGCGGCGGTCGCCTCGGCTGCCGCCTCTGGGGCCGGGGCCGCCGTGGGGGCGGGGAGAGCGGTGGGCGGGGGCTGGGCTGGGGCGGGCGGCGGCGCGAGCCGTGGTAGCCCGACCACCCCGCCGATCACGAGGAGCCCGACCGCCGCGGCGGCGCCCAGGACCCAGGGCGGCACCCCCCCGCCGCGTTGTGGTTCGGGCCGGGCCGGCGGCGCGCTCGGGGCGGCAGGGGGCGGCGCTGTGGCGGCAGCGAGCACGCCCACGCCGCGTCGCCATTCCATAGTCCCGCCGCGGGACGACTCGGTCGCCACGGGCGCGCGGGCCGGCTCGCCGGGCGCGGTGGCCTCGGCGCGGGCCGGCTCACGCGGTGCGGCGGGGGCCGACGGGTCGCGCGCGGGTGGCGCGCTTGGGTGTGGCACGTCGCGGGCGGTCCCCGGGGCGGTAACGGGCTCGTCGCGGGCGGCTGGCACGCTACCGCGCACCGGGGCGGCGCTGAGCGGCGCGGCCTGGGGGCGCTCGGCCGCGACAGCCGCCGGGAAGGCCGCCGGCTCGCCGGGAGGGCGCAGCACGAGGTACGCGAGCGCGCCGACGCCGGGAAAGAGGAGCGCGAGCAGAAACCACAGCGCGGCCGACTGGCCGCGCTCGCGGGCGTCGACCGCGACCGCGCCGGCAAGGATGAGGACGCCGGCGACGCCCCAGGCGAGTAAGGGCCACGCGATGCCGTTGGCTATGAAGTCCATTTCCAGCTGTCAGCTACCAGCGATCAGCTATCAGCCCGCCCTTCGGCTCACGGCTGATGGCTGAGGGCTGACCTCTACGGAATGATGAGCTGCTGACCGACGCGCAGCGTGTTGCGGTCGCCCAGGTTGTTCATGCCGACGAGCGCGTCGACCGTCGTGCCGAAGCGCTGAGCGATACGCTCGAGGGTGTCGCCGGCGACCACCGTGTAGTTCGACTCGACGGGCCGGATGGAGACGGCCAGCCCCCCGGGCCCGGGCACTGGCTCGGGGGCTGGGGGCGGCGCGAGCGCGGCGCGGCGGCTCTCGGGATCGGGCGGGGACGCGACGGGGGGCTGCGCCGGGGCCGCGCCGGTCGGCGCGCTGGCCGTCGGTTGGCTGGCCGGGCTGGTCGGCACCTGCTGCCACAACACGCCGGCCGCGATGATCAGGGCGATGCCGAGCAGGAGGCCCAGCGGCCACACGGGCCACGAGCGCCCGGGCCGCGCGTCCAGCCGCTCCAAGCCCAGGTCCACGTCTTCCAGCCCAGCGGCCAGGACGCTGGCGGCGAGGCTGCCGGGCGCCGCCGCGGGCAGGTCACGCGGGGCCGCGCGCCGGCGGGGCGCCGGGACCGCCTCGGCGGGGCGGGTGGCCGCGGCCGCCGCCCAGGTGCCGGCCGGCCAGGTGCCCCCCGCGCGCTGGGGGGCGGGACGACGGCGTAACGTCTGCAGGAACGCCATGCTCCTCCGGGCCTGTGCCATCCGGGATCGGGTGGCGGGTAGCTCGACCGCGCCGGGGATCGGCGCACGGCCGGGCGGTCCGAACGCGCGAAAGCCATCGACCGATTGTGCAGGTTGGCGGGCGGCGTGTCAACCCAGGGCTTCGCGGTAATGCGGGTCGAGCCGCTTGGCCTCTTCCATCTTCTCCATCGCCTCGGCCCAGCGGCCCTGCTGAACCAGGTTCGCGGCCGTGGCGTTCAGCTCGGTCACCTGCACCATCACGCGGGCCTGCGCGAGCTGGGCGGCGAGGGCCTCGTCGTCCGGGTGCGCCTCGGCAGCCTGCTCTAGCAATTCGCAGGCCATGACCCACTCGCCCGCGGCCATGGCCTCGCGCGCGCGGTCGACGGTGCCCTCGGCGGAAAACGCCTGCTGCGTGCTGCGCTCCAGCTCGGCCTGCTTCTCGTGCGCCCGCGCGCGCAGCTCCTGAACGTCGCGGAAGTCCGCCATCCGCTCGATGATCTGGTCGAACTCCTGCACGGCGTCCAGCCAGCGTTGCTCGTCCATGTAGATGGTGGCGCGGATGTAGCGGCGCTCGAGCTGCGTGTGCAGCCGGGCCTGGGCCTCGCTGTCCGCGAGCCGGCGACGGGCCTCGGTGAGCGCCTCCTCGACCTCGGCCGTCGGGGGCGCGAGGCGCAGCGCCTGCTCGAAGAGCTGCACGGCGTCGGCCCAGCGATCCGCCTGCCAGGCCACGCGCGCCTGCTCCAGCAGCTTGAGCTCGATGGCGCCGCCGCGGTTCTGCTCCGCGTATGCCTGGGCCGAGGCGCGGGCCATCAAGGCGACCACGTCGCGGTAGTTCGGGTCCATGTGGCGGATGGCCCGGCCCAGCTCCAGGACTTGCTGCCAATCGCCCTCCTGAGCGGCCTCCAGCATGCCCTGGTAGAGGCCGGGCAGCCCGCCCAGCCGCGCGTCGCCGCCTTGCTGGGCGGCGCGCTGGCGCTGTTGGGCGGCGGCCGCGTCGGGCGAGTAGGTGGCCCGCTCCATGTCGGCCTGGGCCGATTGCGCGGCGGCCTGGAGCGCCGCGCGGAACTCGGCCGCGGTCGGATAGCGCTGCGCCGGGTCCTTGGCCAGCGCGCGCTCGATCATCGCCTCGACCGCCTCGGGCACGGCGGGGTTGACGGCGCGCAGCTTCGGCAGCGGCGCGTTCACCTGGAGCGCGAGGGTGGCGAGGGGCGAGTCGCCGCGGAAGGGCGGCTGGCCGGCCAGCATCTCGTAGAGGACGACGCCGAGCGCGTAGAGATCGCTGCGCTCGTCGATCGGCTCGCCTAGCGCCTGTTCGGGGGCCATGTACTGCGGCGTGCCCAGCAGCCCGCGTGTCAGCGAGCTGGAGTTCTGGGCCAGCAGGGCGATGCCGAAGTCGGCCAGCACGACCTGGTTGTCGTGGGTAATGAGGATGTTGGCGGGCTTGATGTCGCGGTGGATGACGCCGCGGCCGTGGGCGTATTCGAGCGCGCTGGCGACGTCGCCGATGATGCGCTGGGTCTCGGCGAGCGGGATGGGCTTGCCGAGGCGCGACTTCAGCGTGTCACCCTCGACGAACTCCATGACGATATAGGCGGAGCCCGAGGCGGCGTCCTCGCCAAACTCGTAGACGATGATGACGTTGGCGTGGCGCAAGCGGGCGACGGCCATCGCCTCGCGCTGGAAGCGGCGCAGCGCCACCTCGTCGCGCGTAAGCTCGGGATGGAGCACTTTGAGCGCCACGTAGCGCTCCAGGGCGGCATCGAAGCCCTGGTAGACGGTGGCGAAGCCACCGCGCCCCAGCTCTTTCAGGAGCTGATATTTGCCCAGGGTCTGCCCGATCACCCACGCGCCTCCACCGTGTCCGCCCCACGGCAGCCGTATTCTAGCCCCCGCCGCGGCCCGCGTCTACACTCCCGCGCGGCTCGCTCCCGCCATCATCACTCGCCGCTCCTTCCCTGACCGGCAAGCGCTGTCCCCTACGCCGGGTTGGGGCGGTAGATGTCGCGCTTATCCCAGTCGGGCGTGTTGCCGGGCAGGCCGAGCGCCTTCTCCTCGGCGTCGGTGATCGCGCGCTGGTTCGCGCGCTGGATGAACGCCTGGCGCAGCCGCCGCGGCACCAGACGGATGCCCGGCGGGCCGGGGCGGGTATGCTCGTCCGCCCAGCGGAAACGCGACTCGCCCAACCAGGGCTTGAACTGGTTCTGGTACGCGTCGTGGTCCATCGGCTCCCACGCCTCGTCGGTCATCCCCTTCCCTCCTTGCGCGGCCGGCGCGCGGCGCTGGTGGCGGCTCGGCGCCGTGGCGGTTCCCTTGAAGTGTACAGGCCGGCGCAACCGGCCGGCCGCTTTGGCGCCTCGCGCGCTGGGGCGGCCGTCTCCAGTGTAGCCCTGGCGGCCTGATGGGAGCGCATGTGTTGGGCGGCGCGCCGCGCGGCCGAGGCGCGGGGGCGCGGCCCGGCAATTGCCGGGCCGCGCCCCGAGACCGGCTATAATCCGACGGTCCCCCCGGACGGCGAGCTGCTCGCGCCCCGCGGGCGTTCGAGGGAACGCCGCGCCGTCGCCGCGGTGGGCCAGCCACCCCTGCATTCTGCGCGACTGGGGGCAACCGTGGTGACCGAGGAAGCCTGGCGGCGGCCGCGCCCGCGACCGGTGGAGGTGCTGCCCACCGTGGTCGAGGGCCAGCAGCTCTACTGCCTGCGCGATCACATCGAGCCGACCGGCCCGGCCGTGCTGGTGTCGCGCGAGGGGCTGTTCCTGCTCAGCTTGATGGACGGCGAGCGCGACTTGCTGCGCCTCCGCACGGCCTTCACGCTGCGCACGGGCGCGACCATCACGGCGGCGCAGGTCGAGGCGTTCGTGCGCCAGCTGGACGACGCGTACCTGCTCGTCGGCCCGCGCTTCGACGGCCGCCTGGCGGAGCTGCGCGCGGCGTTCGCCGCGGCGCCGAACCGCCCGGCCACCCACGCCGGCGGCGCCTACGCCGGGGACCCGGCGGCGCTGGAAGCCGCGCTCGACGCCTACTTCCTGGCCCCCGACGGTCCCGGGAGCTTGCCCGGCCCGGCCCACGGCCGCGAGCTGGTGGGCCTCGTGGCGCCCCACGTGGACCTGCACCGTGGCGGCCCCACCTACGCCTGGGCCTACCGCGCGCTCGCCGAGGCGGCGGACCCCGAGCTGATCGTGCTCCTCGGCACCTGCCACGCCATCATGGACACGCCGTTCGCCGCGACGGCCAAGGACTACGACACGCCGCTCGGCCCGGTGTCGACCGACGCCGCCTTCGTCCGCGACCTGGCGGCGCGCTACTCCGGCGACCTGTTCGCGGATGAGTTCGCGCACCGCGCAGAGCACGCGCTGGAGTTCCAGGCGGTGTACCTGCGGTACTTGCAGCGCCGCGGCTGGCTGGGGCCGGTGCAGGTGGTGCCGATCCTCTGCGGCTCGCCGCACGCCCGCGTGGGCAGCGACACGACGCCGGGCGAGGTAGCCGCGATCGCGGAATTCGTGGCGCTGCTCGGCGAGCGGCTGGCCGCCGACGGCCGCCGCTGGTGCGTCCTCGCGGGCGCCGACCTGGCGCACGTCGGGCCCCAATTTGGCGACCGGGCGCCGGTCACCGAGCCATTCTTGGCCGAGGTGGGGGCCGCGGACCGGGCGATGCTGGCGCTGGCGGCCGACGGCGACGCCGACGGCTTCTACCGCAACGTGATGGGCGACGGCGACCGCCGGCGCATCTGCGGCGTCGCGCCGATGGACACGATGTTGCGGCTGCTACCCGCCGCCCGGGGCGAGATCCTGCGTTACACGCAGTGGGCCGACCCCAACGGCCACTCCTCCGTCACCTTCGCCAGCCTCGCCTACTACCGGGCGTGACTCCGCCTCCGCTGTGGTCGCCAAGCCGAGCGATCCTCGCCGCTACACGTCGTTGCGCGGGGCTGCAGTGAGATTCGCCGCCGATCCCCTGCGCGGCGGCCTACTGTGGCACGCGGCGCGGCCTCCGCGCTGACAGCGGCGTGCCTGCGCCGCGCGGATGATGCGGCCCCAGCCGGATGCCGATCGGCTCTTGGCGGTGCCATGCCGCCGCGATTGGGCGTATGATGGGCCCGTAATCGGCGGGGCGCACGGCCGCCCGGCTCGACGGGCGGCGGACGCCTCCGCGCAAGCTGCTAGGAGGCAGGGATGAGCGGGTTCAAGAAGTTTCTGCTGCGCGGCAACGTGGTCGACCTGGCGGTGGCGATCGTCGTCGGCGTTGCGTTCACGGCCGTCGTCCAGGCGTTCGTGAAGGGCTTCATCACGCCGCTGATCGGCGTGTTCGGCGGCATCCCCGACTTCTCGGCGTGGTATTTCACCGTCAACACGAGCCGCTTCGCGATCGGCGAGTTCATCAACGCCTTGCTGTCGTTCCTCATCATCGCCGTCATCGTGTACTTCCTGGTGGTGCTGCCGATGACGAAGCTGCAAGAGCGCTTCCTGCCGAAGGAGCCGGCGCCCGCCAAGACGATGGAGTGCCCCGAGTGCCTGAGCAAGATCCCGGTGGGCGCGCGGCGCTGCGCGTTCTGCGCGAGCCCGGTCACCGCGGTCCCGGTCTGACGGCCCCGGACGCAAGCGGACAGGGCCTCCCGCCGGCTGGGCGGGAGGCCCTGTGTTGTTCGCCGTCGCCGGGGCGCGGGCCGCGACTAGCGGAACTGCGTGACGGTGTCGACCAGCGCCGGGCGGCCCTCGTCGAGCACGACGCGCTTGGCGCGCTCGACGGCGGCGCGGACGTCGTTCGGGTTCTCGATCGGGCCCTCGGCGTACCAGCCCATCGCCTTCGCCAGCGTGGCGAAGTCGGGGGCGGGCCGGCCGATCTCCATGCCGATGTAGGCGCGCTCCTCGTCGGTGCCGCGCTGCTGGGCCATGCGGATCTGGTGCTCCCAGTCGTTGTAGTAGGCGCGGTTGTTGTACATGACGACGAGCAGCGGGATCTTGTCGTGGGCGGCGATCCACAGGGCGCCGGCGTCGAACATGAGGTCGCCGTCGGGCTGGATGTCCACCACTAGCTTGCCAGTGCCCTTGTAGGCCAGCGCGACGCCGAGCGAGATGCCGATCTGCGTCGCCGTGCCCAGCGCCTTGCCCGGGTGGCGGTAGGGCTTGTCGAAGTCCCAGGTCTTGAGCGCCCACTCCTCGAGCGTGTTCGCCGTGAGCACCCAGTCCTCGTCCTTGATGACCTCCCACACCTCGGCCGCCAGCCGGCCCAGCCCGATCGGCGACTGGTCCCAGTCGGCCTTGGCCTCCTCGCGCCACTGCTTCCAGGCGGCCTCGTGGCGCGCGGCGATCGCGTTCGCGCGCTCCTTCAGCCGTGCCTCGCGGCCGTTGCTGCGGGCCAGCACCGCCTCGGCCTGGCGCTGCAGCTCGGGCACCGCAAGCGCTGTGTCGGCGAGGATCGAGATGTCGGTCTGGATGAACTTCTGGAAGTCCTGCGACCACTTGCTGATCTCGATGTCGCCCAGGCCGATCTCGACGAACTTGCAGTTCGGCGGCGTGATGTACTCGGTGCGGCGGGTGACCTTGTCGAGGCGCGTGAGCGGGCCGTAGAGGTCGCGCACGTCGAGCGAGAGGACGAGGTCAGCCTGCTCGAGCACGCCCGGGACGTAGGAGAGGTTCAGCGGGTGGCGGTTCGGGAAGTTCAGGCGCGCGTTGCTGTCGATGACCGGGACCGCGAGCCGCTCGGCCAGGCTCACCAGCGCGTGGAAGGCGTCGGGATTGCGGCCCAGGTAGTCGGCGATGATCACCGGGTGCTCGGCCTGCACCAGCAGCTCGGCCGCCTGTTGCAGCGCCGCCGGATCGCCCTGGATCGGCGTGTGCGTGAACGGCCGGTCGCGCGTGGGCATCTCGACGTCTTCGTCGAGCGGGTCTTCCTGGAAGCCCGCGTCGTAGCAGATGTAGACGGGGCCCTGCGGCTGCGTCATCATGACGCGGTAGCCGCGGGCGAAGGTGTCGGGCACGCCCGCCGCGCCCATCGGCTGGTTGTCCCACTTCACGTAATCGCGCACGGCGTTGCCCTGGACGAGGGCGGTGTGGATCCAGTCGATGCGCGGGCGGCGGCGGCCCACGTCCATCGGGCCGCCCGCGCCGAGGATGAGCACCGGCACGCGGTCGAGGTAGGCGTAGTAGATGGCCATGGCGCCGTGTAGCAGGCCCACGACGTTGTGCAGGATGGCGGCCATCGGCTTGCCCGTGGCCTTGGCGTAGCCGTGGGCGATGCCGACCGCGATCTCCTCGTGCTGGCAGGTGATCATCTCGGGCTTGTTGTCGCCGTAGTTCACCAACGAGTCGTGGAGGCCCCGAAAGCTGGAGCCCGGATTGAGGCTGACGTAGGGGATGTCGTAGAGGTGCAAGAGATCGACGATCAGGTCGGAGCCGTAGCGCACTTTGCTGCCGGGCATGCGGTCACCTCCTCTGCGCACCATCCGCCACCAGGGCGCGTTAGCCCACTATACCGGCCCGCTCTCGGCTTGTCGAGCGCGTGGGGGCGCCGGGCGGCCGGCGGCGCCGCGCCGGTTGAACCTGGAGGCGGGAAACCTTTAGTATTCTTGAGGCCCAGTACGCATGATGTGGGCAATGCAGACGGCCGCGGACCTCACCGCGTGGCCGAGGCGCGTAGTAGGAGATGGAGCGCGGATGACGCTGACGGCCGAGAAGAAGAAGGCGATAATCGCGGACTATGCCCGCCAGGAAAACGACACCGGCTCGCCCGAGGTGCAGGTGGCGCTGCTCTCGGAGCGCATTCGCTACCTGCAGGAGCATCTGGAGACCCATAAGAAGGACTTCCACACGCGCCGCGGGCTGCTGATGCTGGTGGGCCAGCGGCGGCGCATGCTCGACTACCTGCGCCGCGAAGACCCCGAGCGCTACCGGACTCTGATTGGGCGGCTGGGCCTCCGCCGCTAGCAGGTGTCCCGGACAGACGAGTAGGGCTGGGTACACGTACCCAGCCCTACTCGTCTGTCCGGGGAGCGACGCGAGGTTTCAGGCGACGGCCCGGCCGCGGCCGCGTTTGGCGCGATAGAGGGCGTGGTCGGCGAGCAGCGGCCATGGGTCGGCGCCGTGGTCGGGGTGGGTGGCCAGACGGCCGCGCAGGCACAGGTGCGCCTGCAACCGCCCGGGACCTCGCCGCCCTAGAGCCCAGCCGCCTGGGGCGGGGCGGTGTAGCGATGCGCCGGAACGGTTGCCATCCCGCTGTGGCGATGATATTCTGGGAATGAAACAGACCGAATGGTCGGAAATGGGTCGTGGGTGTGCGAAAAGGCGAGCTGACGCGCGAGCTGATCCTGCGGCGGACGGCCCCGCTGTTCAACCAGCAGGGCTACTTCGGCGCGTCGCTGGCCGACATCATGCGCGCCACCGGGCTCGAGAAGGGGGGGATCTACAACCACTTCGGCAGCAAGGAGCA
Source organism: Chloroflexota bacterium (assembly GCA_035293805.1). Classification (GTDB taxonomy): domain Bacteria; phylum Chloroflexota; class UBA6077; order UBA6077; family JAJPHF01; genus JAJPHF01. The sequence goes on from DATGMD010000009.1 coordinate 89,812, forward strand.
GCTTGCCCTGGAGGCGTTCGACTACGCGGTCGCCGAGGTCGAGCAGCATTTCTGGCAAGCGATCGCGGCCGCCGACCACGCGGTGGACAAGCTGCTGGCGGTCGTCGCGACCTTCAGTCGGCTCGCGACGGAGCCGCCGGTCCCCGGCGGCTGCCCCGTGCTGAACACGGCCGTCGAGGCCGACGACGCGCAGCCCGCCCTGCGCGAGCGCGCGCGCCAGGCGCTCGGCCGCTGGCACGCCGCGCTGCGCCAGATTGCCGTCGAGGGCGTGGAGCGCCAGGAGATCCGGCGCGACGTCGATCCCGACGCCCTGGCCACCGTGCTCCTCAGCACGATGGAGGGCGCGGGAGTGCTGACGCGGCTGGCCGGCGATACCAGCCACGTGCGCCATGCCGTCGCTCATCTGACAAGCTACTTGGAGACCGCGGTGCGCCAGTGATCGCGCCCGGCCCCCTTTTTTTCGCGACGATACCGACCGATCGGTCGGAATAACGCTGCGGGGCCGCGCCCCGAGCGTCGGCAGAAAGGAGCATCCGGTATGTTGTCCAGCTCTGGCACCGTTCTCGCCCTGCTCGCCCTAGGACTGGTGCTGGCGAACGGCGCCGTGTACTGGTCCAAGATCCGAGCCGTGCGTGTGCCGCTGCATCCTGTCGTCGAGCAGGCGCTGATGGCGATCGGCATCGGCCTCGCCGGCCTGGCGCTGGTCAGCCGTCCGGGGCTGGTCGGCGGCGTGCTGGCGGTCGTCGCGATGCTGCTCGCCGGGCTGTTCCTGGCCGTTACCCTCACCAGCCGTACGCCCCGCAAAGCGGCGGCCGTCGCCGTGGGCCAGCCGGCGCCCGACTTTACCGCGGTCGATGCTGACGGGCGTGCCTTTCGCCTCGCCGCGCTGCGCGGAGCGCCGGTCCTGCTCAAGTTCTTCCGCGGCCACTGGTGACCCTACTGCGTCGCTGAGTTGCAGCGATGGAACGCGTTCCGCCCGCAGTTCGACGCGCTGGGCGTTCGCCTGGTCGCCATCAGTCCCGATACGCCGGCCGAGGCCGCGGCCATGCGCGACCGGCACCACCTCGGCGTGCGCTTGCTGAGCGACGCCTCGCTCGCCGTGACCGAGCGCTACAACCTCGTTCACCGTACGTTCGCGCCGGTGCGCGGCCCGGTGCGCCCGCTCGCGATCCCCACGACCATCCTCGTCGACGCCGCCGGTATCGTGCGCTGGATCGACCAAACCCCGGATTGGCGCGTCCGGTCGAGCGCCGACCGCGTGCTGGCGGCGGTGCGGCAGGCGCTCGCCGGCGGTGACGGCCAGGCCGCGCCGGTGGCGCTCGCCACCGGACGGGACGGTGGGCATACGGCCGAGCGGCCCGATTGTCCGACCGGCGCGTGTGGTGTCGAGAATTGAGCCGGCCCCTCGCCGTTACTCGGAAGGCCGCGGCTGAGCTGGCTGGCCCGCGAGACGCCGCGCTCGGCTCGCCGGTGCGCGACGGTCGCCCGCTTCACTGGCGACCCGGCCAGGCGCACGGGTACAGTGAGGGGAAACGCGCGGGGAGCGAGCGATGGACGGAGGCGCAGCGATGCGCGACGAGCGACCGGCGGGTAGCGCGGGCGAGCGGGTGCGGACGCGCACGGCCGAGGCGAGCCCTGAGGCGCCACGCACCGATCACCTGTGGGCGTACAATTTGCGGGCGCCGCTGCGCGTCGCCACGCGGGGCGAGGGCTGCTACCTGTACGATGCCGAAGGGCGCCGCTACCTCGACGGCGCCGCGGGCTTCGTCGTTGCCAACCTGGGCCACGGCAACGCCGAGATCGCCGATGCGATGGCCCAGCAGGCGCGCACGCTGGCGCTGGCGCCCTATACCGTCTTCGTGAACGAGCCCGCGCTGCGTCTGGCCGCACGGCTGGCGCACTACGCTCCCGGCGACCTCGAACACGCGGTATTCACGTCCGGCGGCTCGGAGGCGGTCGAGGTGGCGGTGAAGCTGGCCCGGCAATACTGGGTCGAGGTCGGCCAAGCGTCGAAGTACAAGATCGTCGGCCGCTGGCAGAGCTACCACGGCAACACGCTCGGCACGCTGAGCATCGGCGGCAACCGCCCGCGCCGCCGGCCCTACGCGCCGCTGCTGGTGGACCTGCCGAAGATTCCCGAGTGCTATCCCTATCGCTGCCCGCCTGACGTGCCAGCGGCCGAGTGGGGGCCGCGTGGCGCCGACGCGCTGGAGGCGACGATTCTCGCGGAGGGGCCCGAGACGGTGGCGGCGTTCATCGCGGAGCCGGTGGTCGGCGCCACGCTCGGCTCGGCGCCCGCGCCGCCGGGCTACTTCCAGCGCATCCGTGAGATCTGCGATCGCTACGACGTGCTGTTCATCGCCGACGAGGTGATGACCGGCTTCGGCCGCACGGGCCGTCGCTTCGGCATCGAGCACTGGGACGTGGTGCCCGACCTGATGGCCGTGGCCAAGGGGATCACCGCAGGCTACGCGCCGCTGGGCGCGGCCGTCTGCACGGAGCGCATCTACGCGGCCTTCCGCGGCGGCTCGGGGCAGTTCGTCAATCTGTTCACTTACGGCGCGAACCCGCTGTGCTGCGCCGTGGGCGACGTGGTGCTGCGCCTGACCGAGGAGCAGGACCTGGCGGGCCGGGCGGCGCGCGTGGGCGCCTACCTGCGCCGCCGCCTGGAGCCGCTGACCGCTTCGCCGCTGGTGGGCGACGTGCGGGGCCTGGGATTGATGCTGGGTCTGGAATTCGTACAGGACAAGGCGACGAAGGCGCCGTTCCCGCCGTCGGCCCGCGTGGCGGCGCGCGTGGCCGACGCGGCGCTCGAGCGCGGCCTATTCGTCTACCCCGGCACGGGCACCGTGGACGGCGAGCGCGGCGACCACCTGATGGTCGCGCCGCCGCTGATCATCACCGAGGCCGAGTGCGATGAGCTGGCCAATACTCTCGCCGCGGCCCTCGCCGTCGTCGCCCGCGAGCTATAGATCGCTTGGAAATCGCTGTACCGTCCGTCTCGGCCTGGCACGCCCTGGCCGGCGCCTCTCGACGTGCGACCCGAGGCGGGGCGGGCACCCGCCTCGCGGCAGGCGGCCGGCACGCGGTATGCTTAGAGATGGTCCATTAGCACTTTACATAGAGGCCGTTTCCGCGAACGCTGCTGGCGGGACACCCTGCATTCACTACAGCGGCGATCGCGGGAAGTCGCTCCCGGAGGGACCGAGCTATGAGCCGAAAGAGCGCGGGGACCGGCGTGCCAGTCGAGCAGCAACTCGCCTACGCGCACGATCTGCAGCGCATCTATCGGTTGGAGCGCGAGAAGCGGCGCGAGCTGGAGGCGGCCAACCGCGCGCTGGCGGCGGCGAACGCCGAGATCAACGCCCGGGCGGAGGCCTTACAGCGCGCGGAGCAGCAGCTGGTTGCCTACGCGCGCGACCTGCGGCGGGCCTTCGAGGCCGAGCGTGCGCGCCGCGCCGAGGTGCAGGACGCCTATCTGACCACGGTGCGCCTGCTCGCCGCGGCCATCGAGACACGCGACCCGTACACCGGCGGACACGTCGACCGGGTGGCCGTCTTCTCGGTCGCGACCGGCCGCGAGCTGGAGTGGGACGACGAGCGGCTGGCGCGGCTGGAGCTGGGCGCGCTGCTGCACGACGTGGGCAAGATCGGCGTGGAAGACCGCATCCTGCGCAAGCCCGGCCCGCTGGATCCCGACGAGATGGCCCAGATGCGGCAGCATCCCGTGATGGGGGCGCACATGCTGGAGGGCGTGCCGTTTCTGCTGCCGGCCGTGACCTGCGCCCTACGCCACCACGAGCAGTACGACGGGCGCGGCTACCCGGACGGGGTGGCCGGCGAGGCGATACCGATCGAGGCGCGAGTGGTCGCGGTCGCGGATACCTTCGACGCGATGACGAGCGACCGGCCGTACCGCAAGGCGCTGCCGCTGGAGGTGGCGACCGCGGAGATCGAGCGCTGCGCGGGCACCCAGTTCGACCCGGGGGTGGCCGCGGCGTTCCTGCGCGCCGTCCGGGCGGGCGCCATCACTCCTGGCGCCAGCCCCGCGCTCGCCACCGCCGCGCCCTAAGCCGCCAGCCGGCTACAGCGAAGGGCGCAGGCCGTGCTTGATGGCGTTTGCCGTGTGGTGCTCGACGATGCCAGCCCACATGGCGTCGGCGCTGAAGTCGGAGCCGGGAATGCGCTCGATCGGGCGCGACACGTCCACAAACGTGCGCATTAGCGGCGCGAACTCGTCCTGCCACTCCTGGAGGACGGCGCGGTTGGCCGGGTCGTCGGCCAGCAGCGCCTTCAGCACCGCCACGCCGAGCGCCATGTGGCGCGGCTCGTCGGTCAGGCGCGTGCGGTGGTTTAGCGCCGTCAGGTGGTCGCCGTGCGCCTCGGCGAAGCGGGCCATCGCGTTGAAGCCGACGACGGCGTTGGCGCTCTCCAGCACGAAGCCGCCCTTGAAGGCAATCTCGAAGGCGTCGTCCAGTCCTAGCAGGTGCTCGAAGACGGCGCGCGGCTCGCAGGACTCCCACAGCGGCTGCCACTGGTCCTCGGGGATGCTCGCGCGGCGCAGCATGTCGCGGTCCATCTCCGAGTGCTGCAGCTCGTCGACCTGCTGGCAGATGCAGCAGCCGATGAAGTCGTAGTAGTCGAACGGCACGTTGTGGGCGGCGCGGCCCATGTACTGCGCGGCGGCCACTTCGCCGTGGTAGAGCACGATCCAGCGCCGCGTCATGCCCTCGATATAGCCGGGCGTGACGGTGCGCAGGTTGCGCTCGTCGTCCGACAGCCGCGCCAGCGCGTCGAAGTAGCGTCGCTTCTCCTGCTCGTGCAGGCGGAAGTGCTTCTCGAAGTTCAGCCCGCCCGGCGCCTGGAACTTGCGTGGATCGCGCAGCAGCACGCGCTCACGCACGGCCATCTCGCCCTCCCGCCCCAATGTGTCAGTAGCTCAGGTCCAGCGCATCGATGAGTGCCTGAGTCAGTGGGTAGACCAACGCCATGTGCCAGAGCTGGCCCAGGTCCAGCGTTTGCCCCCTCAGAGTTGAACAGCCCAGAGACAGCGCCTCAGGACAGAGGACACACGCCGACTACCAGCAGTGTAGCAAGAGCCAGAACGCGGTACATGATTCGCCGCGCGACTGGCTCGCTCACGGCGATAGGTAAGGTAAACTACCGTACAGAACGAAGCTGCTTGAGAGGTCACAATGAAGCAGGAGGCCAACCGCAGCGCGCGCATCGAGGCGCGCATCGCGCCGGAGGCGCTCGCCGTCGTGAAGCGCGCGGCGGCGCTCCAGGGCCGCAGCGTGAGCGATTTTGTAGTGGCTGCCGCACAGGAGGCCGCCTACCGAGCGATTGAGGAGTCCCACGTCATTCGCCTCTCGATGGAGGAGCAGCAGCAATTTGTCGACCTGCTGCTCGATCCACCAGCGCCGGCGCTGGCGTTGGAGCGCGCCAGAGAGGCTCACGCCAGGCTGATTCAGGAATCGCAGTGACGACACCGTTTCGCGTCGAGTCGCTGACTTCTGCTCACGACCGGATCGCATTTGTCAGCGGCACGCCCGCGCTGGACCGGTACTTTCGCGAACAGGTGACCCAGGATATCCGGCGTCGGGTGAGCGCCTGCTACGTCGCGCTCGAAATTACGACGGGCAAGATTGCCGGCTACTACACGCTCTCGGCTGCTAGTGTGCTGTTGGGGGAGCTACCGCAGGAGATGGCGCGGCGGCTCCCGCGGTATCCGTCAGTCCCGGTCGCACGCCTGGGCCGCCTCGCGGTGGATCAAGCATGCCGCGGGCGGGGACTCGGCAGCGCACTGCTATGGGATGCAGTTGCGCGCGCGGCGCGCTCGGAGATCGCCGTGTTTGCTCTGGTCGTGGATGCCAAGGACGGGCAGGCCGAAACCTTCTACCGACACTACGGCTTCGTCAGCTTTGGTAGCCGACCACGTCAGCTCGTGCTCCCGCTTACCAACCTGCGCCCACGGAGCTGACCCGCGACGAACGGGAAGCGCCGGCTGCCCGCGTTATTCGACGCGGGCGGTGACGGAGCCGACCCGGTCGAAGGTGACGCGGACCTCGTCGCCGGGGGCGACGAAGAGGGCCTCGCAGGGAGCGCCGGGCATCACGAGGTCGCCGGGCTCTAGCGCCTCGTCCACCTCGGCGAGCTTGTTCGCCAGCCAGGCCACGGCGCTCGCCGGGTGGCCGAGCACTGCCGCCCCCGCGCCGGTGTCCGCCAGCACGCCGTTCTTCTCCAGCACCATGCCTTGCAGGCGCAGGTCGAGGCCGTCGAGCGGCACTTCCTCGCTGCCCAGCACCACGCGGCTGGCCGAGCAGTTGTCGGCTACCACGTCGGCCAGCTTGAACTTGAAGTTGCGGTAACGGCTATCGATCACTTCCAGTGCCGGCACGACGGCGCGCGTGGCGGCCAGCACCTGCGGCGTGGTGATGCCGGGGCCGCGCAGCCGCTCGCCGATGATGAAGGCCAGCTCGGGCTCCACGCGGGGATGGATCAGCTCGGCAGTGCGCACCGGCTGCGGCTCGCGGATCAGGTAGGTGTCGAGCAGGTAGCCGTAGATCGCCTCGGGCACGCCCATCGCCACCTGCTTGGCCTTGCTGGTGAGCCCCGTCTTCTTGCCGACGATGCGCGCGCCGCGCTGGCGGAACAGGTCCATGAGGGCGCGCTGGATGCGGTAGCCGTCGGCCTCGCTCAGGTCGGGCAGCTCGTCGGTTAGCGCGACGACCTCCTCGCGCCGGTCGTAGGCATCGAGCAGCCGCTGCGCCAGCGACTGCACCTGGTCCGCGCTCAGCTCCACGGCTCCTCCAAGCGGTCAGCGGTTAGCTATCAGCGGTCAGCCGTCAGCTTTCAGCCCGCGGTGCTCCGTCTGCTGATAGCTGACAGCTGATTGCTTATGGCTGCCAGCTCCTACACTCCGTGCCCGGTCGGGGTGGGCCACTTGCCCTGCTTCTTCGCCAGCTCGACCGCCACGTCCACAATCATGTCTTCCTGGCCGCCTACCACCTTGAGGCGCCCCAGCTCGCGCAGGATGTCGCGCGGGTCGACGCCGTAGCGCTCGGCGGCGCGGTAGGTGTGCAGCAGGAAGCTGGAGTACACGCCGTAGTAGCCCAGGCTCAGGCCCGCGCGATCGACCACCTGCGGGCGCGGCATGATCGGCCGCACCACGTCCTCGGCCACGTCCATCGTCTTCTCGACGTTGATGCCCGTGTCGAAGCCGAGCTTGTCGAGCACCGCTACGAGAATCTCGGTGGGCGTGTTGCCGGCGCCGGCGCCCAGGCCGCAGAGCGTGCCGTCCACCTGCGTGGCGCCCGCCTCGATCGCCTCGAGCGTGTTCGCCACGCCCAGCGACAGATTGTGGTGGGCGTGGACGCCCACCTCGATCTTCACGCCGGAGCGCACCGCCTGCACGCGATCGCGCATGTCCTTCATCGTCATGGCGCCGGCGGAGTCGGTGACGTACACGCAGTCGGCGCCGTACGACTCCATGAGCTTCGCCTGCTCCAGCACCTTCTCGGGCGTCACCATGTGGGCCAGCATCAGGAAGCCGACGACCTCCATCCCGAGATCCTTTGCCAGCTTGATGTGCTGCTCGCAGATGTCGGCCTCGGTGACGTGCGTGCAGATGCGCGCGACTTGCACGCCGTAGGAGCGCGCCATGCGCAGGTCGTCCTTGATGCCGATGCCGGGGATGTGGAGGACGGCGAGCTTCTTGTCCTTGATGACGTCGGCGGCGGCGGCGAGGAGCTGCTCCTCGGGGACCTTCGAGAAGCCGTACTGGAACGACGAGCCGCCCAGGCCGTCGCCGTGCGAGACCTCGATGACGGGCACGCCGGCCTCGACCAGGCCGCTGACGACGGCGCGGACCTGCTCGGGCGTAAACTGGTGCGCCATGGCGTGGCTGCCATCGCGCAGCGTGGTATCGCAGACCCGCGGGGGCGGCCGATCGGGCATCGTGTGTTCCTCACCTCGGGGGGGGCGGGGGACACCCCCAACCCTCCGGAATGTTCGTTAAGAGGAAATCTGGGGGACACCCCCAGACCCCCACCAGGGCGCTGCGCCCCTGGACCCCGCTGGTGATTAGGCGCTCGCCGTGATCTTCTCGCCGCGCTGGGCCAGCAGGTGCTTGGCGAACTCCTCGCCCACCTTCACGGCCGCCGCGGTCATGATGTCCAGGTTGCCGGCGTAGGTCGGCAGGTAGTCGCCCTGGCCCGTCACCTCGACGAACACCGTCACCTTGTTGCCGTCGAACAGCGGCTCCGCGCGCAGCTTGTAGCCGGGCACGTAGCTCTGGACCGTCTTCACCATCTCCTCGATGGACTTGGTGATGGCCTCCTGGTCGGGGTTCTCGACCATGGCGTAGACCGTGTTGCGCATCAGGATCGGCGGGTCGGCCGGATTCAGCACGATGATCGCCTTGCCCTGCTCGGCGCCGCCCATCTTCACCAGGCCCTGGCCGGTCGTCTGCGTGAACTCGTCGATGTTCTGGCGCGTGCCGGGGCCGGCGCTCAGACTGGCGATCGTCGCCACGATCTCGGCGTACTTCACCGGCTGCACCTTGTTGATCGCCGCGATGACGGGGATGGTCGCCTGGCCGCCGCAGCTCACCAGGTTCACGTTCTTCGCGTCGAGGTGCTCGCCCAGGTTCACCGGCGGCACGACGAACTCGCCGATCTTGGCGGGCGTCAGATCGATGGCGATCATGCCGGCCTGCTCCAGCAGGGGGGCGGCGGCGCGGTGCGCGGCGGCCGAGGTGGCATCGTAGACGATCTCGGCGCCTTTCGGGTCCTTCAGGAACTCCTCGATGCCCTTATCGGTCGTCGCGATGCCCAGCTCGCGCGCCTTCGCCAGCCCCTCCGACTGCGGGTCGATGCCGACCATGTACACCAGCTCGAGCCACTCGCTGCGCTGAATCTTCGCCATCAGATCGGTGCCGATGTTGCCTGACCCGATGATCGCCACTTTCACCTTGGGCATGGTTTGCCTCCCGCGCCCTCACCCCCAGCCCCTCTCCCTATGGGAGAGGGGAGCACGTCCTACTCCCTCTCCCCCTGGGAGAGGGTCGGGGTGAGGGCGCCTTCCCTATACGAACTTCACGCTGACAGAGCCCAAGCGATCGTAGGTGGCGCGGATGACGTCGCCGCGCGCCACCGCTTCGGCCTTGGTGAGCGCGCCCGGCATGATGATCTCGCCCGCCTTGAGCGGGATGTTGTAGGTAGCGAGCTTGTTCGCCAGCCAGGCGACGGCCACGGCCGGATCGCCGAGCGCGGCCGCGCCGGCGGCGGTGCCCACCACCTCGCCATTCTTCTCCAGTACGCAGCCGACGAGCCGCAGGTCCACCGCGTCGACGGGCGTGGTCGTCGTGCCGAGCACCACGCGCGCCGACGAGGCGTTGTCGGCCACCGTGTCGCCCAGCTTGATCTTCCAGTCGCGCACGCGGCTGTCGATGATCTCCAGCGCGGGCGTGACGTAGGCGGTCGCCGCCATCACCTGCTCGCGCGTAACGTTCGGCCCGACGAGATCGTCCTTCAGCACGAAAGCGATCTCGGGCTCGACGCGCGTCTGGATGAGGGCGTCGATGGGGCACTCGCCGCCTTCCATGACCGTCATGGTGTCGAGGAGGTGCCCGTAGTCCGGCTGGTCGACGTTCAGCATGCGCTGCATGGCCAGGCTGGTCAGCCCGATCTTCTTGCCGACGACGCGGGCGCCGTTCGCCAGCTTCCGGTCGATGATGGCGAGCTGCACCGCGTAGGCGTCGGCCTCGCCGAGGGCGGGGTAGCGCTCGGTGAGCGGCGCGATCGGCACGCGCGTGCGCTCGGCCTCCAGAAGCTCCGCGGCTAGCTGTTGCACGGTGGCGCGGTCGAGGGCCACGCTACTCCTCCGCTGGCCCCCGGTGGGCGGGGGCGCCTTCATCCGGCTCGGGGCGGCAGTTACGGCCGGCCGATCGCGGCGGCGCACGCCGCACCGAGCGCCCGCCAGCGCCGTACCAGTACCGTAACACTCAGCTTTTTGCCCTGTCAATCGGGGCGGCGTGCGCGCGGCCAGGCGGTCCGATGGTGGTCGGTGGCGGGGAGCGGCTAGTCGGCGGGAGGCGCGGCTGCGCCGGCGGACACGGGGATCGTGCGGCGCTCGGGGGCGGGGGGCAGCGCCAAGGGGGCCGGCGCGGCCCCGGGGCGGAGCCGCCGCCATACCTGGCCCAGCGCTTCGCGGGCCTCGGCCTCGATCTCGCGCACGCGGGCGTCGCTGGGCCGCACGCCGCTCTGGTAGTAGGCGCTGGCCAGGCCGCCGACGACGTAGGTGCCGATGTAGGCGACGCCGACCTTCGGCGCGAGCATGGCGAAGCCGGGGAGCAGGTCGATGAGCGTGCGGGCCGCCGTGCGCCAGAAGAACGCGCCGCCGACGACCGGCGCGGCCTCGGCGAGGAGCGCGCGCGGATTGTCCAGGCTCGCGCCCCAGATGGCGGCCAGCTTGAACATGAGCACGATCTGGTTGGTGGTGAGCACCAGGATGTCGGCGCCGGCGGCGGCCGCTCCGCCGACGCCGGGCAGGAACGTGGGCAGGTTGGTCACGAGCGCAAACTGGGCGTTGGCGAACGAGGCCTCGTGGATCAGCAGGCGCGCGAGCGGCGCCCGCAGGGCCGGGGCGACGCGCGCGGCGCCGAGCCGGCGCTGGTCGGGCAGGGCGTCGACGAGCGCGAGGCCGAGGCGCTCGTCGGTCGGCGGCGCGGCCGCGTCGACCACCAGGTAGGAGAGGTCGGGCTCGGTGGGCTGGGTGCCGGGCGGGACGAGGAGCAATACCGCCTGGTTGTGGTCCTGTAGCTCGCGCGCCTGGACGCTGGCGACCTCGAGCCGCGTCGGGTCGGCGGAGACGTCGAGGATCACGAGATCGGGCGGCGGCTCGTCGATGGGCAGGCCGATCGGGCCGCGGCGGAGATCGCCGTGCTCAAAGAGGCTGGCGATGCGGTCGAGCGTGGGGCTGGCGCCGAGCAGCGCGAGCCGCGGGGGCGTCTCGGCCTCGCGGCGGATGGGCCGCCAATCCAGCACGCGCCACATCCGCCAGGCGCTCAGTCCCAGGTCCTTCCACCTCGGCATACCGCTCCGCCCCTTGTCGGCGGCCGCTTCGGCCGCGCTCGGTCGTCCCAGGCTCCTTAGCAAGCAGTATACCGCCGTGGCTAGCGGACGACTCGCAGGCCGCCCGGACAGCCCAGGGCGGGGAGCCAGCTCCCCGCCCTGTGTCCGACGCCCTGATGGTCCCTAGGGTGCGCGCGCTGTGATGGCTCCACCGGGCGCGGCGCCCTGGCGGGACGGCAGGCCCGCGCGGCGCCTAGCAGCCGTAGCCCATGCCGCACATGCTCGGCGTGCCGTAGCTGCTACCGCTATAGCCCACACCGTAAGTGTTGCCATAGCCCGCGCCATAGCCGCTGCCATAGCCCGTGCTGTAGCTGCTGTCGTAGCCCGTGCCGTAGCTGCCATAGCTGCTGCCATAGCCCGTGCCATAGCCGCTGTAGCCCGCGCCGTAGCCGTAGGGGCTGGCGCCGACGCCCGGGTATCCGTAGCCGCCGTAGCCGCCGCCGTAAGTGCTGCCGTAGTACGGACCGAACGGCGAGCCGATGGGGGACAGGCTAGGGCTGCCCAGGGCGCCGTACAGCGGGTAGCCGCCGTAGTTGCCGATGGTGTTCGGGTAGCCGGCATAGGCGCCGAGGTACGGATAGCCGCCGGTGTTGTAGTACGGATAGCCGCCGGCGTAGCTGTAGCTGCCGCCGATGGTGCCGGGGTACGTGCTAGCCCCGTAGGCGCCGAGCGTGGCCGTGGGCGAGCCATAGCCGCCGGTCGCGTAGAACGGCGTGCCATAGGGCGAGTAGGGGCTGACCGCCCCGTAGGAGCCATAGCCCGGATAGCCGTAGGGCGTGCCGACACCGTAACCCGACTGAGCCGACGCGCCGGGGGTCCCGAGCGCGAGCGCGAAGAGGCCGCCGGCCGCGAGCGCCACCAGGAGTCGCTTCATGTACCTCTCTACCTTCCGCCAGACCGCAGTGGTCCGGCCAGCTCCCGACAGGTGGTCGCTGCCTTATGTTCGGGCCACCCATCGCCCGGTCGGGCCACACCGTAAAGCACCCACGCGCCCGTTGTCAAGACAGCGCGCGGCCTTTCGGCGCCATATTTGGGTCTGGCTGAATAACAACACTGTGACGGCGGCGTTCGGGCCGTCGGACGCCCGGGGCGACGTCGTGGCGCGGCGCGGCGAATCGCTGGAGCGCCGCCCACGGGAACGGTATAATGCGCCCGTTGCCCACCGCGCGCGGCCCACTGCCGCGGGACCCGGGGGCCGTACGAGGTGGGAAGATTATGGCTGCACCCAGCCGAGCGCTCCCGCGAGCCCAGGTGGCCACCGCCACGAGCGGCGCCTGGCTCCTCCGCCTGCTGCTAGTGCTCTTCTTCTGCTCGGGCATCAGCGGTCTCATCTACCAAGTGCTGTGGCTGCGCGTGCTCAGCCTGGTGTTCGGCGTCACGATCTTCGCCGTCAGCACGGTGTTGGCGAGCTTCATGGCCGGGCTGGCGGTCGGCAGCTTCGGCGCCGGCAAGCTGGCCGACCGCCTGCGCAACCCCCTGGCCGCCTACGGTATCGCCGAGACGCTGATCGGGCTGACCGCGCTGGTCACGCCCGAATTGATTCTCGGCCTGCAAGGGGTCTACCACGCGCTGTACGAGGCGCTCGGCGGCGCGCCGCTGCTCGTCGGCGGCGTGCGCATCGTCCTGGCGTTCCTGATCCTGCTGGTGCCCACCAGCCTGATGGGCGCGACGCTGCCGATCGTCATCAAGTCGTCGCTGATGCGCTCGGAGGGCCTCAGCCAGAACGTCAGCTTGCTCTACGCCGTCAACACGTTCGGTGCAATCGTGGGCGCGGGCACGGCCGGCTTCTTCCTCGTTGGCAGCCTGGGCATTCGCTCCACCACCAACGTCGCCGCGGCGATCAACCTGCTGGTCGGCGTCGCGGCGCTGCTCGCGGCGTGGCGGCTGGCGGGGGATAGGGGATGGGGGATAGGGGATAGGGGCCAGGGGCCGGCGAGCAGCGATGAGCCGCTGCATGCCGTGGCGCCCGTTACGGTGCACGGGACGAACGGCCGAGTGCTCGAGGGCGGGCTGGCCAGCGGACAGCTCGTAACCTCCGCGTCCCCTTCCCTATCCCCGGGGCTGCGGCTCGTCTTCTGGGCGTTCGGTATCTCCGGGTGCCTGTCGCTCGCGTACGAGGTCGTATGGTCGCGCGTGCTGTCGATGTTCTTCAACTCCAGCGTGTACGCCTTCACCGTCATGCTGTGCACGGTGCTGTTTGGCATCGCGCTGGGCAGCTATGCGATCAACCCGTTCATGCGGCGGCGCTGGAACTGGGTGCTGGTGTTCGCCATCCTCGAGCTGGCGGTGGCGCTCACGGCCGTGCTGTCGATTCTGACGCTGAGCGAGATGTACACGCTCACGGCCGCGCTGCAAGACACGCCAGGCATCCGTCGTGTGCTGAGCACGCCGATTCGCTTCATGGCCTTCGTATCGTTCGTGGCGATCTTCCCGCCGATGTTCTTGCTGGGCATGACGTTCCCGGTGGCCGCGCGCATCTACGCCGCCAACGCGGCCGACGCCGGGCGGCGGATCGGCGCGATCTACTCGGCCAACGTGTTCGGGGCGATCTTCGGCTCGGTCATCGCCGGCTTCCTGCTCATCCCGCACCTCGGCAGCCAGAACAGCCTGGCAGTGCTCGCCGCGGGCAACCTGCTCGTCGGCCTGGCGCTGCTGGCGGTGGCCCACGGCGTCAGGCCGCGGGCGCGGGCGCTCGTCGCACTCGTGCCGCTCGTGCTGCTCGGGGCCGTCGTCGTGCGGGCGCCCAACATGTACGCGACGATCTTCGAGGGCCGCGAGCAGTTCCTGCGCACGCGCCCGTTCGTGGCGGAGGACTCGTTCTGCGCGGGACCGACCGTCTGGTACGAGGAGAGCCTGGAGAACACGGTCAGCGTCGTGCAGACGCCGAGCGACATCTACTGCCTGTTCACGAACAGCCGCGGCCAGACGAACACCGACCCCGGGCTCGTGCGCTACCACCGGCTGATCGGGCATTTCGGCATGCTGCTGCACCCCCACCCGCGCGACGTGCTGGTGGTGGGCCTGGGCGGGGGCGCCACGCCCGGCGCGGCCAGCCAGTGGGAGGACGCCCGCGTGGACGTGGTCGAGCTGTCGGACGGCGTGGTCCACGCGGCGCCGTGGTTCGACGACGCCAGCTACGACGTGGTGAACCAGCCGAACGTTCACTTGCGGGTGGACGACGGCCGCAACTACCTGCTGCTCACGGACAAGCGGTACGACGTGGTGACGGCGGACATCATCCGCCCGAACGACGCGGGCGCCGCGAATCTCTACTCGGCCGACTACTACCGGCTGGTGCGCAACGTGCTGAAGGACGACGGGCTGATGGTCCAGTGGCTGGCGCCCTTCTCCGACTACCAGTACAAGCTGCTGATGCGCACCTTCCTCGACGTGTTCCCCTACGTGACGCTCTGGTCCGGCGGCGACCTGCTGGTGGGCTCGAAGTCGCCGATCACGGTGGACCCGGCGATGCTGGCGACGAAGTTCGAGCCGTCGCAGCACGCCAACGCGCTGGCCGACATCGGGCTCACCGACGCGCAGCAGGTGCTCGACATGTACAACGCGAGCAAGCCGGAGCTGCTCGACGTGGCCGGGCCTGGCCCGATCATCACCGACAACTTCCCGTACGTGGAGTACTTCCGCTCGCTGCCGAAGGACGGGTATCCGGACCTCAGCGTCTACAGCCACAACGTCGACGAGATCCTGAAGTAAGCACCCGTCCACGCCGCCCCGCGATGCGCTATGATGGACGCCACCGGGCACTGGCCCGCGGGGCCAGTGCCGCGTGTCAGGAGGTGGCGAGATGGCCGGGCGCGGCGCGCTCCTACTGGTCGGCGTGCTCTTGATCGCGGGCTGCGCGCGCGGGGCGGCTCCGTCCTCACAGCCCGCCACTGCCGGGGGCACCGCTGCCAGCCCGGCCGGCTCGCCCGCGGGCGGGGGGAGTGGGGGGACGCCGGCCGCGCCGATCGCCGTGCGCGCCTCGTACAGCGCGCTCTCCATGTCGCAGTCGCCCATCGCGATCGCCAAGGACGCCGGCTACTACGCCGAGCAAGGGCTCGACGTCGAGGTCATCGGCATCCGCTCCAGCGCCCAGAATGCCGCCGCGCTGCTCAGCGGCGAGGTGGACGTGAGCATCATCGGGGGCATCGGCCCCGTCCGCGCGCGGCTGAGCGGCAGCGACCTCCTGCTCATCGGGGCGACCAAGCCATATTTCGCGGGGGCGATCGTCGCGCGCCCGGACATCCATAGCGCGGCCGACCTGCGCGGCGGCCGGGTAGGAATCAGCGCCAAGGGCGGCAACACTGATCTGATGGCCCGCGCGGCGCTGCCACGGCTGGGCCTCGACCCCGACGTGGACGTAACGCTGCTCTCGACGGGCGACAGCCCAGAGCAGGTCGCCGCGCTGCTGGCGGGCAACGTGGACGCCGCCTCGCTCACCCCGCCAGCCGACGAGCACGCGAACAACGCCGGCTACCCGACCCTGTACGACATCACGGGCGCGCGCATCCCGTATCCGGCCGTGGCGCTCGGCACGTCCGGCCCGCGCCTGGCCGAGCGCCCCGACGCGCTGGAGCGCTTCCTGCGCGCCTACGGGCAGGCCGTACACCGCTACTTGACCGACAAGGCCTACACGCTCCAGGTCGCGGCCGACTTCCTCCGCAGCGACGATCCGAGCGCGAACGACGAGGCCTACGAGGTCGAGCGCCGCATCATGCAGGCCGACCTCGAGCTGCCGCTGAGCGCCATCCAGTCGACGCTCGACCTCATCAAGCCCGACGATCCGCGCGCCGCCGAGGCGCGGCCCGAGGAGTTCGTGGACCTCAGCCTCGTACACAAGCTGCAGCAGAGCGGCTTTTTCCAGCAGCTCGCGGCGTCCACGCCTACCCCGTGACGAGCGCGGCGCGGCCGGCGCCCGGCGCGGGAAGCCGTCGCCGGTGCGGCTCGGCGGGGACGCGCTGGGGCCGCCCGCCTCTAACCCCACTCTAAGAGGCATCTAACGCGTCTTTGATCGGATCGGGCGCCGAGGCGCGCTAGGGTGTTAGTGGAGCACGGTGGCCCGACCACGGCGAGGCGCCCGCGCCGCCCCTCGTGGCGAGCCAGGTCTATTCTGCACTCGGAGGCAGCGACCATGGCGATGGTACGATGGGACCCCTTCGGCGATATGGTCAGCCTGCGCGACGCGATGAACGACCTCCTCGAGCAGAGCATGGTGCGCCCCACGGGGACGTTCGGGCGCATGCTGAGCGCCCCGGTGGACGTTTCCACTGAGGGCGACAACTACGTCATCGAGTTCGCGCTGCCTGGCGTGAACCCGGACAGCGTGGACGTGTCGGTCCAGGACAACACGGTGACGGTCTCGGGCGACTTCGGGACGCCCATGGAGAGCCAGCACGACGCCCAGACGCAGCAACAGCAGACGCAGAGCCAGCAGACCCAATCGCAGGGATCGGGGCAGTCGAACCGCCGCTACCTGCACCGCGAGCTGATGCGGGGGCACTTCGAGCGCTCGATCACGCTGCCCACGGACCTGAACGGCGACCAGGCGCACGCCGAGTACCACAACGGCATCCTGTGTCTGACGATCCCGAAGGCCGAGTCGGCGAAGCGCAAGCGGATCGCGATCGGCAGTGGGCAGAGCCAGCAGACGTCGGGCACGAAGCGCTAGCGCGGACGAGGCCAGCACAGCAAGCGAGCGGGGGGCGGGCGCGGCGCCCCCCGCTCGCTTTGCGCCCCGCTCCCGTCGGCTCCATCGCTTCGTTCCGAGCCTGTATGGCACACCGTGTTGGCGCGGGCTGCCCGCCTGGCCGCGCGGCTCGCGGCCGCCCACGGCACGCCGCGTGCAGACGTGCAGGCGCGTCGTGCGACAGCACGATAGACTATTAAGTGTCCCCGAGGCGCGGTCAGACCGCGCTCGGCGGGCCCGGGCGTGTGGGGAGGGCCGGGGCGGCGCCTCGCCCACGCTAAAGTACCACGGGAGGAGATCGATGGCGGTTACCAAAGGAACCACCTCCCTGGCGAGCGAGACGACGGCGTTGAAGGTCGGCGACGAGGCGCCGGACTTCGAGCTCCGGAGCCATCTGGGCAGCAACGTCAAGCTCAGCCAGCTACGCGGCAAGAACGTGGTGATCGCGTTCTACCCCGCCGCCTGGACGCCTGTCTGAAGCGTCCAGATGCCCGAGTACGAGGCGCTTAAGTCTCGCTTCGAGGGCTTCGACGCCCAGGTCCTGGGCGTAAGCGTAGACAACGTTCCCAGCAACGCCGCGTGGGCGAACTCGCTGGGCGGCATCACCTATCCCCTCCTCAGCGACTTCTGGCCGCACGGCGGGATGGCGCGCACCTACGGCACGCTGATGGAAGACCGTGGCGTCACCTCGCGGACCGTCGTGGTGGTCGACAAGCAGGGCAAGGTCGCCTACGTCGACGTCCACAAGCTCGACGAGCAGCCGGACCCCGAGATGATCTTCGACGTGCTGCGCAAGCTCGCTTAAGCACAGCGGGGCGGGAGCGGAGGGCCGCCCCCGCCCCGTCGCGCGACGCTGAGGCCGGGCGGCGGGTAAGCGGCCGCCGGATGGGATGGGCAACATGGCGATGTCGCGGCGCTGCATTCCGTACACTCCGAATCGCCGCCCCTTGAGCGAGACGACGGTCGCGCTGGTCACGACGGCCGGCGTCCACCTGCGCGAGCAAGAGCCGTTCAATCCCGAGGGCGAAAAGGACTTCCGCGTCATCCCCGGCGACGTGGACACCGCGCAGCTCATGATTAGCCACCCGTACTACGATCACACGGATGCCGACCGTGACGTGAACTGCGTGTTCCCGATCGACCGTCTGCGGGAGCTGGCGGCCGAGGGCGCGATCGCCGGGGTGAGCAACATCAACGTGGGGTTCATGGGCACCTCGCCGCGGCTGCGCGAGGTGTACGAGGAGACGGCACCCGCGATCGCCGACCGCGTCGAGCGGTCCAAGGCCGACGCGGTCGTGCTGACCGCCGGCTGACCGCACGTCTGCCATCGCACGGTCGTTGCGATTCAACGCGAGATCGAGATGCGCGGCCTGCCCACGGTGCTGATCACGGTCAGTCCCGAGGCGTCGGCGCCGATGGGGCCGCCGCGCGCGCTCTACCCGGTCGGCTTCCCCATTGGCCACGTGCTCGGCGGCCCCGACATGCCCGGCCTTCAGCGCCAGGTGCTGCGCGACGCCCTGGAGCGCCTCGTCACCCCCGGCGAGCCCGGCACGATCGAGGAGCGAGGCTACCCTGACTATCCCCCGGAGGAGTGACCTAACCCCCCCAGCCCCCCTTCCCTACCAAGGAAGGGGGGAGCCACCCCGGCCTCGTCCTCGTCCCTCTCCCCCTTCCCGCTGCGGGAAGCGGCCCGAGGCCCGGGCCTCGTCCCTCTCCCCCTTCCCACATTGGGAGGGGGCCGGGGGAGTAGGTCCGGTGACCGCTTGCGCGGCGGCCCGTGGCTCGGCATGATAGAGCCATGCGCGGCCGATGCCTGCTCTCGAACCGGCGTCCCACCCGCGCGCAGCGCAGCGGAGGAGGGCCCCATGGGAGCGCACGGCGCGGGTCGCTGGTCCCGACGCGATTGGCTGAAAGCCTGCCTGGCAGGGGCGGCGGGCGCGGCGCTGGCCTGCTCGCGGGGCGGTGCGGCGCCCGCGGCAGCCCCCGCCGCGCCGACCGCGCCCGCGGCTCCACCGCCCCCGAGCGGGGCGCCGGCCGCCGGCGTCGCGCCCGCGGCGAGCGTGCCGCACGTTAACGCCACGATGAAGGTCGGCTACCTGCGCAACATCGGCAGCGGCCCGGTGTATCTCGCCATCGAGCGGGGCTACTTCCAGGAAGTGGGCGTGAACGTCGAGTCGGTACTGTTCCAGTCGGGCGCCGAGATGGTCGCCTCGCTGGGCACCGGCGAGCTGGGCCTCGGCAACGGCGCGCTTAGCCCTGGCCTGTACAACGCCTGGGGCCGGGACATCCGCATCCTCGTCACGGCCGACGGCGGCAGCCTGCACCCCGGCTACGGCAGCTCGTGGCTGATGGTGCGCACGGGGATCGCCGACCAGATCCACGACTGGACCGACCTCCGCGGCCGCAAGGTTAGCGCCTCGGTGGAGGGGAGCGTCATCGACTACATGATCCGGCAGGCGCTGCGTCAGAACGGCATGTCGCTGGAGGACGTCGACCTGGTGCGCCTGGCATCGCCGGACATGCTGTCGGCGTTCCAGGGCGGGGCGCTCGACGCGGGCGGCACGGCCGAGGCGTTCGCCACGCAGATCGCCGATCTGGGCCTGGCCGTGAAGTGGAAGAACGGCACCGACGTGACGCCCGGCGAGGAGTACTCGGCGCTCTTGATGTCGGAACAGGTGGCGCGCGACCGCGCCCTGGCGGTCGCCGTGCTCCACGCCTACCTGCGCGGCGTGCGCGACTACATGGCGGGCCAGAAGACCGATCCCGCGGTGCTGGCGATCCTGCAGCAGTACTCGGGCGTCGACCAGGCCCTGATTCGCAAGGCGACGCCCACGTTCGTCGACGTGAACGGCGAGGTGCAGCCCGACCGCATCCGCGGGCAGGAGGAGTTCTGGGTGCGCGAGGGCGTCATGCAGCGCGTCGTCGACCCGGCGCCGTTCATCAACCAGGAGTTTGCTGCCGAGGCGGTGCAGCTCCTCGGGCGGGCAACCAACCCGCCCGCGCCCGCCGTTTAGGGGCGGTCGGCGCGCAGCCCGTGGGTGCCCCAGGCCAACGCACGGAGGATAACCATGCCCGCGACCCGACGCAGCTCCCTCGCCGCGCTGCTGGCGATCCTGGCGCTGCTCGGTGTGGCGTGCGCGGCGCCGGCGGCCGCGCCGGCCGCCACCGGCGCGGTGGCGACCGCGGCGCGCCCGCCGGGCGGCGCGCCCGCGGCCAGCGCGGCCGCGCCGAGTTCTCCGCGCGCGCCCACCAAGGTGCGGATCGGCTACGTGACGATGGCGCCGAACACGCTGCCGATGTGGATGGCCGCGGACTACGGCGTGTTCGCCAAGTACGGGCTGGACGTGGAGCTGACGTACATCGAGGGCGCGTCGCGGATCGCGGGGGCGCTGGTCGCCGGCGACATCGACCTGGCGTCCGGCCCGGCCGAGGTGGCGATGGGGCCGGGCGTGCAGGGCGCCGACACGGTGATGATCGCGTCGTGGGCCGACAAGATGGGCTTTGCCCTGATGGGCCAGCCGGAGATTCGCTCGCTGGCCGACATCCGCGGCAAGCGGCTCGGCGTCACGCGGCGCGGCTCGAACAGCGAGGTGTGGGCAAGCGCGGTACTCGCGCCGCAGGGCCTGGAGGCGGACCGTGACTACACGGTGCTGGCCGTCGGCGGGCTGTTCGAGCAGATCGCCGCGCTCCAGGCGCGCTCGATCGACGTGGGGGTCGTGGGCATCCCCGCCAACCTGAAGGGGCGCGAGCTAGGGTTCCACGAGGTGATCCCACTGGAGCAGTCGGTCATCGACTTCGCCGACGTGGGGCTGGTCACGACGCGGCGCTACCTGCGGGAGCAGCCCGACACGGTGGACCGCTTGCTCCGCGCCTCGGCCGAGACCGTGGCGATGATCTTCGATCAGCCCGAGCCGACGCTGGCCTCGATCGAGCGCTACACCGACGTCCACGACCGCGCGCAGCTCGACGAAACCCTGGCCTTCCAACAGCTCCGCACGACGCGCACGATGCTCCCGACCGAGGCGGGGCTGCGCCAGGCGATGGACGAGCTGGCGCGCAACAACCCGGCCGCGGTGGGCGCCAAACCCGAGGACTTTGTGGACCTGACGCAGGTGCGGCAGCTCAACGACAGCGGCTTCATCCAGGGCCTCGCGCGCTGAGCCGGCAGGAGACGAACCGTGGGTGCGAGAGACGTTCTCGGGACGCTCGGCATGCTCCTGCTGCTGGGGGCGTTCCTGGCGAACGCAACGGGCCGGCTATCGGCCAGCGGACGACTGTACCACCTGCTGAACGCGCTGGGGGCTGGCACGCTGGCGTGGTATTCGGTGCAGCTTGGCGTCTGGGTGTTCGCGATCCTGGAGAGCGTCTGGGCGCTGGCCGCCCTCTGGAATCTCGTCCGCGCGCTGGCGCGGCGCGCGGAGAAGTGAGGAGCCGACCGTGCAGGCAGGAATGGGCTGGCGAGGTGGCTGCCGCGTCCTGGTGCTGCTCGGCAGCCTGCTGGCGGCGTGCGCCGCGCCGGGCGCGCCCGCCAGCCCCGCCAGCGCACCGCCGGGCGGCGCGCCGAGCGCGGGTGCCGCCAGCGCGACCGCAGCGCCCGCGCCGCCCGTCCGGGTGCGGGCGGCCTACGTGTCGATCGCGAGCAACATGCTGCCGGCCTGGATCGACGTGGACGAGGGCCTCTACCAGAAGTACGGGCTGGACGTGGAGCTGAGCTACATCGCCGGCGCGGCGAAGATCTCGGAAGCGGTGATGGCTGGCGAGCTGGACTTCGGCGTGGCGCCCGCGTCGTCGGCAATCGGCCCGGGCCTCGAGGGCGCGGACACGGTGATGCTCGCCTCCTGGACCAACAAGCTCTCCTTAGCGCGGCCCAAACGCTGTGGCAGCACCGTAGCGTAGCGGCCAAAAGCAGCGTACTTATTAGCCTACATTATGGGGGCGAGAGCGCCCACGGGGCCGCGCCCTACTGGCCCGCCGCACTTCCGTGCAGCCCCGACCCCCGGCCCGTACAATCCTAAGAAGACAAAATCGCGCGCCCAGTGCCCGCGGTGGTACCCGGCGCCTGAAGGAGTTACCCGCCGATGCTGTACGCCACGCACTTGACCCCGAGCGCCTACGCGGCACTCGAACTAGGCCTGGGCGACGCCTGCGAGCTGGTGTTGATCGACGACACTGTGTGCGTGGACACCGACGCGGCCACGCTGGCGACCGCGCCGCGCCCGGCGCCCTACCGCCAGCTGCCGGACTAAGCGCCACCCGCGTAGTCGTGCCGCTGATCGACGACACCCCGTTTTTGAGTCTCGCTCAGGCCGATGCCCTGATCTCCCCGCCAGCTCCCGGCGCCCCCGGGGGCGGGGTGGACGACCGAGGCGCACCCGTACTACAGCGAGGAGGAGTTCCAGCCATGGGGGGTGGCGGCGGAGGCCAAGGGGTACGAGCTGCTCGCCGTCCCCAAGCCGCGGTCCGGCGACGCGCCGCCTCCCCGGCGCCCTGAGCGTGGCGGCGCTGGGCGGGTGGCTCGTCCCCGGCGGGCCGATCGTGGCGGCGAGCGCCGGGCTCCCGAAAGCGGCGACCGTGGCCGACCCCGCGCTGGCCGATCGGCTGCCCGGGTTCCGGTGACCCGCAGCGCAGTCGGTCGCGGAGAGACGACCAAGGGGCGGGGGCATGCCCCCGGCCCTTGGCTCGAAGCCGACCTGGCTATTGACCGCCGGCGCCCCCGCGGCCCCTATTGATTATTGTTCGTGCCGCCGGTGACCGGGTTGTTCGGCTCAGCGCACGTGGCGGGGATCGGCCCGGCGCTCGCATCCGGGCCAGACCCGGCGGTGCCCGGCCCGAGCGTCGCACCCAGGTTATCCACGGCCGGAGCGGCCGAGCCAATCTGAGCTGGCGGCGCCTCGGGATTGGGCGCGACGGGGACACTGCCCGCCCCGGTAGCGGGCGCCGGGCCGGTCACGGGCAGCGCGCCGGCGCCAGGACCCTGCCCCCCAGTCGTCGTGCCGGGTCCCGTCCCACTCCCCGCGTCCGTGCCCGGCGCATAGCCGGTGATGGGGCCGGTGGCCGGGCCTAAGCTGTTGTCGTTCGGCCGTTCGGCGCAGCTGGGCAGCGCCGGCTGGCTGCCCGTCGCCATCTGGTCGCCGGATTCCGGCACGGCGGAACTCCCGCCCGGCTGCCCCTCCTGGGCGACCGCTCCCCCGGCGGTCCCGAGGGCCAGCGCGAGCGCCGCCACTAATCCCGCAGCGCGGAGTAGGCGAATCGGTTTCATGGCCTTAGGCCTCCTCGCAGCGCTCGACCCGAGCGGATGCGCGCAACGTTGCGCGCCTCGTAGCAGGCACGATGCATGCCAGCCGATCGTTGGCCTGCGCCCCAGGGCCGTCCGCCTAGCCTGCTTGACCAAGTGCGCCAGGCCAGCGCCGGTCCGGTGCCCGCAAGTTAGCCTCCATCCCCCCGGCTGAACCGGGCACCGGCGGAGCACCTGCGCCGAAGCCCCAGGCGCTGCGTCGCGTCTCCGCACCTGTAACGCTTCTCCGTCCGTCTCGTTTATTTAAGGTAAGCCAAGGCGCGTCGGCCGCCGCCTAGGCGACTCGCACGGGGTGCTCGCGGGCGGCTCGGGTCGCAGCCATCGAAGCCGATTCCCGGCTGGGACCGTCGAGCCGGAGGACAGGGAGGCGACGATGAGCGGGACGCCATGGGCACACTCCTTGGTTCGGCGCGCCTTGCACGCTGCTCTGCTGGCGGTACTCGTGTTCGGGTTCCTGCGGGCGGTGGAGATCCCGGGGGTGGGGGGGCTCCGCGTCCTGGCGGGGGTCCAGGCGAGTACCGCGGGAGCCGGCGACGCGGCAGACGGCAGCTCGGCGCACCTGACGCTGGACCCTTCCGGCCACGAGCATCATTTCGGCTTCAGCCCAGCCAGCGTGCTCGCCCAAGCGACCCCCAGCCTCACGCCCGGTGGCCTCGGACCCGGGTGCACCTCGACCTCCACCCTGTTCACCGCCACCCTCACCGGCACGCAAGAGGTGCCCCCGACCGGGTCGGCGGCCACGGGGACCGCCACCTTCCAGTTGAACCCCGGGGGCAACTCGCTGAGTGTGACCGTCTTCACCACCGGCCTCACCCTACAGACGGTGACCCTATCGCACATCCACGGGGACCTCGCTAACCCCGGGCCGCCGGGCGTCAGTGCCCCCGTCACGGCGGACATCTTCAATCCGGCGAATCCCGCGGCCCAAGGTCCGTTCACCAACCCATTCACGAACCCGAACGTGATGGCGAACCAGTCGGGCAACTTCCCCAGCATCTTGGCCGCCATGCGCGCGGGGCTGACCTACATCAACATCCACACGCAGCGCTTCCCGGGCGGCGAGATCCGGGGCCAGATCAGTTGTCTACCGGCCACGCCGACGCCTACGGCGACGCCGCCGCCGACGGCCACGGTGACGCCGCCGCCGACGGCTACGGCGACCGCGACGGCGACCACGCCGGCGACGCCGACCACGCCGGCGACGACCATCCCAACGGCGACAGCGATGCCCGCGGCGGTGCTGCTCCCCAACCTGGGGGTGGTGCCCCCGCCGCCACTGCCGTTCCTCCCACCGCCACCCCCACCGCTGCTGCCGCCCCCTCCGCCGGCGCCGACAGGTCCGGTCGCTCCGGCGCGCGGGGCTTTCCCCGAGGTCCCCGTCATCCCAGAGGCAGGCAGCCTAGGACTGCTAAGCAGCGGTCTGGCAGCGCTCGCTGGGCTGCTCGTCCTGCGGCGCCGCCGCGGCTAGCCCGTACCCTGAAGGGTTCGCAGTCACGCGGCGCCGAGGTTCCGTAAGCCCCCAGGGAGCCTCGGCGCCCCCATCTTGTCGAGCCCTGGCGGGTGCCTGGAGCGCGGAGTGCCCGCCTAGTCCGCCGGGCCGAGCGCGCCCAGCAGCCGCCAGCCCGGGGGCCGCGCGGCGACCGCGAGCGCGCCGTCGAAGGCGTCGAGCAGGTCGTCGTGGGCCGAGCGCGGGTACTCCCGGCTCTGCTGGTAGAAATCCACAGCGGAGTGATGGACCCGCCGCCCGCCCAGTTCGTCCATCGCGGTCCCGTTCTCGTGCGGTAGCGCCTCGCGCAGATGCACCAGCCCGCGCTCGACCAAGAGCGAGCGGGCGGCGAGGCGCAGCTCCTTACTGGGGCGCGCGCCGCGGTCGGCGTGGACGTGCCGGGCCAGGTCGCCGCCCAGGCCCAGCGGCCGCTCGACCGCGCGCTCGCCCTGCAGGCCCTGCACGGGCAAGTCTGGGCGGCGCACCAGCACCTGCTCCCGGAGCGCCGCCTGGTAGGCGATCACCTCGATGCCGATCGTGCGCGGCCGCCAGAAGTCGGCGCGCTCGATGATGCGGTCGACCTGGCTGGGGAAATCCAGGCGCTCCTGGCGCGCCTCCAGCACCAGCACGCGGCCGTCCGGGGTGATGCCCACGGTCACCAGCGCCGTGAAGTCGGCGCTTTCCTTGAGCGAGATCGCGGGGTCGACGCCCATGTACAGCGTGAGCGGCAGGTCCCGCCAGACCCAGCAGCCGAGCACCTCGTCCCAGCGCACCTGGTCCTTGGTGTACCACTGCCACCACTGCGGCTTGAAGATTTGCGTCTCCGAGTCGGTGGGGTCGTTGCGGTACTCGGAGTTGAACGCCAACGACCCGATACGGGCGCGCTCGCGGGCCAGCCAGGCGGCGTCGTAGCGCTCGGGCCACAAGGGCGCCTGCTCGTCGGTGCGAAAGACCGCCGTGCGGTACACGGCGCCCTGCTTGAGGAGATTGGCCAGCAGGCTGTCAAAGTGCAAGATCGTCCCGACCACCAGCACGGTGCCTGCCTTCGGGTCGAGCGCCGGCAGCACCACCTTGTGGAACCAGTCGGCGATCTTGGTGCGCTGCTCTAGCGTGCGGCAGTGCTCATCCTTCTCGGCGTCGTCCAGGATGATGAGCGTCGGGCGCTGCTCGCGGTGCTTGGTGCCCCGGAGCTGGGAGCCGACCGAGCGGGCCGTGACCCGAATGTCCGTGCGCGTCTCGAACGCGCTGTCGCCCCACTTCGGCCCACGGAGGTCGCCAAAGTCCTGCCGGAGTAAGTCGTTCTGCTCCAGTTCGAGCCGTAAGTCGCGCACCAGGCTGGCGCTCAGGTAATGGGTGTTGGAGATGAGCACGATGCAGCGGTGCCGCTGGTACGCGATGGCGTGCAGCGGCTCGATAAAGGACAGCAGGGTGGATTTGCTATGGCCGCGGGGCGTCGCGATAATGGCGCCCGTGCGCTCGGCCTGCGCCTGGGCGGCGAGCGCCAGCAGCTCGTGGTGAAATGGGGCGGTAGCGTCCCCGATCCGCTCCGGCAGGTAGACCTGGGCGAACCGCACGCGGTCCGCGCGGCACGCTTCGCGGCGCTGCTCGGGCGTGACGTCGGGCGCCCACAGCGGATGAGCGCTGGCGGGGGTGGCGTCGGGGCCGGGACTCGCTTGGCGCGCCCGCACGGCGGCGAGCGCGAGCGCGACGACGCCGGACAGCGGCGGCCGGGCCTTGGGCTTGGGCGCCAGGACGCCGGCTCTCATTGATGCTGGCGGAGCAGCCGTTGGGCTTCGGCCAAGGCGGCCTGCGGATCCAGGCCCTCCGCTTCGGCCGCCTGCCGCACCCACCGTTCGAGGTCCTGCACCGGCTGGTCCAGGCCGAGCAGTTTACACCGACGATCGATGGCCCACTGGATGCCCGCCAGGTAGCGCGGGTCGCCGTAGCTGGGCTGCTTGCGGATCGCCGCGTGGGTCTGGCCCACGCCCGTCTGGCCGGCCACCGTCGTGATCTGCTGCTCGCCCTTGCTGGCTTCCCACGCCGCCCAGCACTCGCGCTCGACCTGGTTGATCTTGGCCAGCTCGCGGGCTCGCGCCTCGTCCAGTAGGGCCGTCGCCTCCTGCCGCCATTGCTCTACCAGCACCTTTAGGTCGTAGCTGACCTGCTGCTGACTGACGCCCACGCGCTGGGCAATCTCCGCCTGGGTGTAGCCCCGCACGTACAGGCTGGCGATCTCCAACCGCTTCGCGTGGCGCTCGACCGGGTGGCGCTTATTCGCCGGCATTTACCAAGCCCCTCTTACCAACCGCGTCGACCGCCGCCGGGCTGAGCCTTCAAGCCCGCGGGCTCCTAGCCGCGCGTGTCGGTTCTGTGAGTAATTATGAGCAGGGGATGCGCCCCCGTGCACGGAAGTCCCGGGCCTGCTTGCATCCGTCGCGGAGCGGGCCGCGGGCCGTGTTCTGGCATGCGCGCTGCGCCGCGGTGAGTGCCAGTGAAGTAGTTCGGCTCCGCGGAGACTGGAATGGAGGAGGCGACGCAAATGCCGGAACACGGGGACTTCGCCACGGTCGTCCGGCAGAAGGTTCTGGAGGGCATGCCCGGGCCGCGGCACGCCTTTCGCCGCAAGGTTCTGGAGGGGCGCGCGACGCGGGCCGATCTGGCCGTGTTCGCGGTACAGACTTACCACCGCAACCTCTACAGCTCGCGGTTTGCCAGCGCGAACCATGCCCGCTGTCCCGACCCCGAGATCCGCCGGGCGTTGCTGAAGGTCGCCAGCGAAGAAGAGCTGTCCGCCCCCGGCGCCCCCCCCTCGCATGCGGAGTTGATGGTGCGGTTCGCGATGGCTTTGGGCCTAGCCCGGGATGACGTGGTGAACGCCCGGCCGCTACCGAGTACCCGGGCCTTTGTCGACACGATTATGCAGCTCTCGCAAGGGCACTGGTTAGAGGGGATGGCGTTCCGGGCCTCGGAGCTCGGGGTCCCCCGGAGTGCGGCGCGGTGGTACGACGCCTTGCAGCAACACTACGGGCTACCACCTCACGCGGTCGCGTGGTGGAGCGCCCACGCGGTGGACGACGTGGCGCACGGGAATATCGCGCTGGAGGCGTATGGGCGGTGGGCGCGTGACCCGTCCACGCAAGCCCTCGCGCTGCAGGCGATCGACCGGATGCTGGCGGCCTGGTGGGTGTTCTTCGACGGGATCGAGCGCGGGAGTGAGGCCGCCTACCGCGGCGACGATGTCGGGTTTCCCGTGCCGGCGCCAGCGGCCTGGCCGGGGCCGGTAGGCTCGTAGCGGTCGGGGGCCGGGCGGTGCCGCGGCGCTGGCGCTAGCCGCTCGTGCCAGTCGTGGAAAGGAGGGGGCTATGGCTGGTACGCACCACGCGTGTCCGAGCCGCCGCCACTTCTTGCAGCTGGCCGGATCCGCCGGGGCGGCCGGGTTGGCGGCGTGCACAGCGGGCGCCCGGGCGCCCGTCCCGGGCGCGTCCAGCACCGGCGCCCTCCCACCGGCCGGTACGGCCGCGGCGACGAATGCGACCCGCGCCTCGGCGGCCCCGTCCACTCCCCCACCGGTCCAGTGCCCGCCCGCTCACGCTAGGCGCGAGATTAGGGGCCGCCCCGCCTCGCGCGCTGTCGGCCGAGAGCGCGCAGACCGCCCGGACCCTCGCTAGTGCATGCGGGCACCCTACGCGAAAGAGATGCCTGATTGCGGCGGGCGTGATTTTTGCCCGGGCGGCCGCTCAGAACGGCCAATTCCAAAGGCGCTGTGCTCACATGGCCGCTCTCGCGGTCATATGGGGCCTGGCACAAATTCACATGTGTGCATCGAGGTGGATCACGCTGGGGTATGCCACAACTCGTTGCCAGGGCTGCCCCTCGCGCCGCCCAACAGTCAGAAGGATGGCACGCCCCGAGGTGCGCGGCTTCTGATCGTCCGAGCAGGCAATCCG
Organism: Chloroflexota bacterium; assembly: GCA_035293805.1. Lineage (GTDB taxonomy): Bacteria > Chloroflexota > UBA6077 > UBA6077 > JAJPHF01 > JAJPHF01. The sequence goes on from DATGMD010000009.1 coordinate 118,355, forward strand.
CGGGGACTGGCGCTTCCCCCGAACGCACATCGTGCTGTGTCTTGCCGCTGCAGCAGGTCAGGCCGTCGCGGCTCAGGTCACCGTGATTGTGGTGACGGAGGTCGCCGTATTCGGCGTTGTCGGATCGAAGGTGCTGCTTGTGACCGTCGCAGTGTTGCTCGCTTGCCCGAAGATCCCCGTGACATTGATCGTGACCGACGCCGTCGCCCCGTTCGCCAACGTCCCCAGGCTGCAGATCAGGGTACCACCCGCCGTGCCGACTACCGGCTGCGTAGGGCAACTGCCTAGGCTGGGCACTGCCGCAGCGAACTGCACCTCCACCGGGAGCACGTCTGTTATGGTCACGTTCTGCGCAGCATTCGGCCCGTTGTTGGTGACCGTGACCGTGTAGCTGAAGTTGGGATTGATGTCTACGAAAACGGTCGCCGGCCCCGTCTTGGAGATCGTCAGGTCAGCGACGGGAGTAGGCGTCAGCGTCGGCGTGAGGCTCGGCGTGGGCGTGGAGCTGGGCGTGGGGGTCAGGCTCGACGTCGCTGTGGGGCTGGGCGTCGGGGTGGCAGTCGCTGTCGTCGTGCCCGTCGCTGTTGCGGTTGCGGTCGCCGTCGGCGTGCCCGTCGGCGTTGCTGTGCCCGTCGGGGGCGGGGTGCTGGTCGGCGTTCCGGTCCGCGCTGGCGGGGGCGTCAACGCCCGCGTGGCCGTGCTCGTCGGGGTAGGCGCCGGGCCGGGGCCACCGACGAGGCCCGTGACGATGCCGGTCACGCTGGTCGCGATCGCGGTCCCGCCGGCTGGCACCGTGGCGGACAGCGTCCAGGTCTGGCTGCCCGTGACCACCCCGCTCCCCGACACCTGCCCGGTCACCGGACAGCCCTGGCCAATCCGGGTGGCGCAGGGCACACTGGGCTGCCCGCTGGTCCGCACCTGCGCCAGCGCCTGCGGCACCGTGAGCCCCGGTGCGAAGACCACGGAGACCGTCGAGCCCAGGAGGGCGGTCCCGGTCGTTGTGCCCGTACACGAGACCGTGGCCTGACCGGGCGCCACCGCACTACACGGGATCGTCTCGAGTCCGGCCGTGGTGGAGAACACCGCGATCGCGAGCGTGGTCTGCGTTTGTGGGGCTTGTTGCGATGCCGCCACCAGGTTCGCGATGGTATTTAGAAAGGCGTTCTGCGCCGCGCCGGCCGCAGCGGCGAGGGCGGCCCCGGCCGCTTGCGCCGCGCCGGCTTGTGCCGCCTGACCCTGCGCGGCGGCCAGCGCCTGCGCCTGCTGCTGGGCCTGCTGCGCCTGGTCCTGCTGCATCTGCTCTTGCTGCGCCGTGGTCCCCGCCGGCACCACCGGCCCGGGTCCCTGGCCCTCCGTCGCCAGCGTCTCCTCGCCCCCACGGATCGTGCGGCAGGTGCCTACGCCCCCGTTGGGGGGCGCCGGCGTCGGGGTGCCCGGCGGGAGGGAGGCCACGCCGGGGCCGCCGCACACATCGACCGGATTGGCGCCAGGCGGACTGGTCAGGTTCTGGAACAGGAAGCGCCGCGCCCCGTTCACCGCCGAGGGATGCTGCTCGGTCCGCAAGTCCGTGCCGCGCACGAACGCCGTCGCCGCTGGTGTCTCCACCTCGAACCGCGCCGCTGGGTCGACGAGCTGGACCACGCGGCTCACTGTCGTCCCCGCAGACTGGAGCAGACGGGTAACCACGTTGCCCTCGGACGTCCGCTCCAGCCGCTGGACCAGCAGGCCGGTGCTCGCCTCCACCTCCACGACCGTGCCCTCGAAGTACACCAGGCGGGCGCTGGCCCCCGGCCCGGTGCGCACCCGATCGCCGGCGCGGACCTCTTGCCGCGTGGGCACGGACTGCCAATCGGTCGCGCCCGCCGGCGACCATTGCACCTCCGGCAGACGTGTCTCCAGCGTAGCCTGGTCGGCGGGTTCTTGCAGCAGGATGGAATGGAAGGGCGGTGTGCCTCCCAAGAGTGGCGCCGCTGCCTGCGAGCCCACGTCGTTGGTGCTCAAGGCTGGCCCATCGTCTTGTCGGTCGGCGGAGGTGGGCGCCGGAAACCACCCCGCCAGGGGGACGAACAGCGTGAGAGCGATGCGCAAGCCAGCAACGACCCAGACTGGGAGGTCGGTTCGCCGGGAGCGGTAGCGCCTCTTCACAGCCGACGGTCTCTTCCGACGCGCTGGTACGCCCGGGCTGACCGGGCACGGGAGCGGCTGGCCAACATGGTCGGCGTCGGCGCGGGCTCTCGCCGCCCGCCAACGCCGACCAGCTGGTGGCCTGCCCGCACGCGGCGTGGTCGACCACCACACTTGATCAAACGGCTGCCGCGACGCCGCGTTACAGCTTCAGGCGGAAGGCGTGGAACGGACCGAGCACATGGCCGAGCGCACTGTGCGGCCAGTGGTGCTCGGGCGCACCGGACCGCGACGGATGGCGCTTGCGATACGCCACGGGGCTTGCCGTCGAGGCGGTACGGCAGGTGAGAGTCGGGGTTACTCAGGCGCATCCTCGCCGGGGAGCGGCACTGGTAGCGTACCGATCACCCGGGCAAACTCCGCAACGGTCGGCGGCTCGACCGCTAGGGCGGCCGCGAGCTGACGAACCACGCGGAAGCTCGGCCGCGTCCGTCCGGCTTCGATCGGGTAAACCGTGCTCGGGGCGACCCCGGCCCGCCGATAGAATCCCCGGGCGTGGTGTAAAAGGGAGCCCTTGACGGCGAAGGCCACCGTGTGCTGTCCCAGGAGTTGCTGAGACGCCTGAAGGAAAGGAGCACACGATGGCCGAGGAGAGGATGGCGCTTTCGGACGTGCTGCGCAAGGGCGAGGAGCCGGCCGAAGACCCGCTGCGCCAGATCGTGCGGTGGGCCGTCCAGGAGCTGATGGAAGCCGAAGTGGCGGCGCAGATCGGAGCCGGGCGGTACGAGCGGAGCGCGGAGCGGAGCGCGCAGCGCAACGGCTAGCGCTCCCGCCTCTGGGACACGCGGGTGGGCTCGCTGGCGCTGCCGATCCCGAAGCGGCGGCAAGGGAGCGACTTCCCCAGCTGGCTGGAACCGCGGCGGCGGGCGGAGCAAGCGTTGGTGGTGGTGATCGCCGAGGCCCACGTGCCGGGCGTGAGCACGCGCAAGGTGGACGCGCTGGTCCAGGCTCTGGGCATCGCCGGCATCGCCAAGAGCGAAGTGAGCCGGCTGGCGGCGTCGCTGGACGAGCAGGTGGAGGCGTTCCGGACGCGGCGGTTGGAGGCGAGCTACCCGTATGTGTGGGTGGATGCCCGCTACGAGCCCGTGCGCGAAGACGGCCGGGTCGTCTCGATGGCGGTGCGCGTCGCCTACGGCGTCCGGGCGGATGGGGTACGGGAAGTGCTCGGGATGGACGTGGGCCTGAGCGAAGACGTGGCGTTGTGGCGCGCGTTCTTCCAGGGGCTGGTAGGCCGCGGCCTCCGGGGCGTCCAGCGCGGGATCTCGGACGCGCACCCCGGCCTCAAGCAGGCGATCCGGGAAGTGTTCGTGGGGGCCGCTTGGCGACGCTGCCGCGTCCCCTTCATGCGCAATCTCTGGGCGCGGGTGCCCAAGACCGCCGCGGCGCTGGTCGCCGCCACGGTGCGGACGATCTTCCAGCAGCCCGAGCGGACCAGCGCTCAGCGCCAGTGGCGGGAGGTCTGCAAGACGCTGCAGGCGCGGTTCCCGCAGGCGGTGGCACGGCTGGAGGAGGCCGAAGAAGAGAGCTTCACCTTCTACGACTTCCCGGCCGAGCATCGGCGCCAGATCTACAGCACGAACCCCTTGGAGCGGCTCAACAAGGAGCTGAAGCGGCGCAGCGCGGTGGTCGGCCTCTTTCCCAACCGGGCGGCGATGATCCGGCTGCTCGGGGCGTTGCTCGCGGAGCAGAACGACGAGTGGCTGGTGGGGCGGCACTATTTCAGCGAGACGTCCATGCACAAGCTGCTCCACCCACCGCCGGGCACGCCGCTCCCGATGGCGCTGGAGGCGTCGGCGAGCTAACCAACAACACCGGACAACCAACAAACCGGCAAGCCACGGTGGCCCTTTACACCACTTGACGGGACGCTATCCCGAGGTGACAGTGGGCCGCGAGCGGGCACATGCCGACTTCATCGGCCACGGCCAGGGCCTAGCGATGGTAATGCTCGGCCTGCCGCGCATCGGGTGGGTCGCTCTGCGCCACTATTTCACCGAGGAGGTGGAGCGCCCCCCATGACCGCGTTTAGGTATTGGCCTCGGGGGGCCGCTGCCAACGCATGCTTGCTCGGCTGCCGCCCGGCCATCCTCACTGCTCCGTTGGTAGGCTCTGTTGTACGGCAACGATCCTGCCCCGGGTAGCCGGAGTTTTGAGGCAATGCGAGAGGTTGCGGCTGCGTGCCTAGTTGGCGTAACATTGGCAACCCCCAGATGGATGGTACCGACCAGCTCTGGGGCTCGGCTTCCAACGCATGATTGCCGCCAGAGGGAGTCCCGGCGAACAGCCACGGCGCTTATATGGTGGCGCGGAGCCCTGCGATGAGCGCGTTGCCTGACGTGCTAGCGGGCATCGATCTGGATGTCGTCGTACGCGTGGTCGTCGGACTGCGGTTGAGCGGCCGCTTGTGCGTCCAGCGCGACGGGTGGACGGGCAGTGTGTCCTTCGACCACGGGCAGATCATCGCGGCCGAGTTCGAGACGGAGCAGGGCTGGTCGGCTCTTGAAGCCATTCTGGTTACGCTAGCCGACGGGCAGTGTACGTTCAGCCACCAGGCGATTGCCACAGACGGCAGTCTTCCCGAGCCGCCGGAGAGCCTTGAGGCGCAGCTCGACCGAGCCGCCCGCCGACGGGCGCGACTGGCGAGCGCAGGGCCCTCGCTCAGCGCGGTCCCGCAGCTGCACCCGCTTGAGGGCGCCCGGCAATCCGGCGGAGAGGTCACCTTGCCTTGCAGTGCGCTCACTACCCTCATGGCCATCGATGGGCAGCGTACTGTTGGGCAACTCGGCTTAGCCGGTGGGCTGGTGCGGACGCTGGAAAATTTGGCTACCCTGGTGGACCTCGGTCTAGTCGTAATCGCGGAGCCCGCTCGCTCGGCGGTGCCGTCCGACAGTGCAAGCCCATCGGGGTATGGGCCAGGTCCCGGACCTCAGCCGGCGGGAACGGGGGACCCGACACTCTCAGCCGGGCGGGCGCCGCAAGCACGCGGTCCCCTCGCCGCCTGGGCGCGCCCGCTTTATCACGGCGCCGCGTGGCTACGGACCCAAATACATGCAACCGCGCCCCAGGTGCGTTGGCTCGCGTCGGTCGTTGTTGCCACCGCGATCGTGATCGGCTTGGCCGGCGCCTTCCAGGCAGTCGTGGGGCAAACCGCCGAGTCTTCGGCGTCTCCCGGGCCGGACGTAACCTTCGGCGGAGCATCAGGCGAGTCGCCCCCGCCCGCAGTGGCCACTCCCGGGGCGCCGCCGCGTGTTCTCTTAGACGAGCAATTTGCCAGCAGTCCCGCCAATTGGCTCAACAATCCGCAATCCACCGCGTGGTTGGCCGATGGCGCCTACCACCTCTTGGCGCGGGTGCCCGGGCAGTTCGTTGCCGTGGCCGCACCGGTCACCCCGACGGCGGGCGACATCGCCGTGTCTGCCAGTCTGCGGAAGGTCGGGGGGCCGCCCGGCGGTGGATACGGCATCATCCTGCGAGACCAGGGCCCCGGCCCGCGCGACGGTGTCAACCAACAGGGGACCTTCTACGTGCTGCTGGTGAACGATCGTGGTGAAATCGGGATCTCCCGGCGCGCGGGTGATCACTGGGAGGATCTCCTGCCCTGGCAACCCTCCAGTGCGGTGCACCCGGGGAATGCCGCGAACCAACTCCTCGCACTGGCGACAGGCGAGTATCTGGGGTTCGCGGTCAACGGGGTTGCCGTCGCCATGCAGCACGACGCGGCGCTGAGCGGCGGGGCGGTTGGACTGTATGTCGGTGGTGACGGCACTGAAGTCACGGTGGAGCGGTTTCGAGTGGAAGAGCCGCTCTCGAATCTCGGCGGCGACCGCTAACTGGATACGCTGAGGGCAAGAAGGCGCCCGCCGCGGCCCCCTCCAGAATGCTGCCTCGTGCCCTGGCTATGCTAGAGGCTTCTCCACTAGACCGAGAGCCTGGGCGAGCGCACCGGCTCCTCGCGGCGCCCTGCCTTGGCCCGCCCCACCCGGCGACGGCGCAGCTCCCGCGCGGCCACGAGAGCGCCAACCACCAGCAGACCAGTCCCCAGCAGGGCGGAGCTCTCCGCTTCCGGCACCACAGGCACCGGAGTGACGGTTGCCGCCACCCCCGGAGCCCCCGTTGGCGAGATGGGAGTGGCGGCGGGACCTGTTGTCCCCGCAGGGGTCGCAGCAAGGACGGCGGTTGCCGTCGGGACCGTGGTCGGGGTGGACGGTGCTTGAGCGACTGTGATGGGACCGGCGGTGCTACACGCGGAGCGGCCTGGTCCGAAATCGACAAGGATGGCAGCCTGGTCGGGTCGCGCGCCGCTTGGAACGGTCACCGTAAGCTGAGCATTGCCGCTGTTGTCCGTCGCACCTTGAGCGACCAGGCTACTGGTCGGGCCGTTCCGAAGCAGCACCAGGAACGGAGCATCCACACACTGGGGGCTCCCAGCACCGCTATATGTCACATTGATCTGTCCAGCGGCCGATCCTGCCGTGGGACTCGCGGTCACGCTTTGTGCATGCACCCTGACGGTGGGCAGCGCGCTTAGACCCAGGAGGATCAATACTACTGCTCGTAACCCGTACCTAAAGCTCGGACGCATACTCGCCTCCTCAACGTGCTATTCCGGTGAGTCGCGGGGCATGTCTGCGTCATTCGAGGCGCCGGAGTGGGTGGATCAAGCATGGCACCGACCGCCAAGGCTGTCAAGCCCGCGTGCCAGAACCACCTGGAGTGAGCTTGGTTGCACGGCCCCTGCCATGAGACAGTACCGCACCTCAGCGTCGCTGTAGCAAGTCCCGAGTAGGAGACTCGGCCCAGCGATTGAAAGGCGTTTCCCGACTAGACAGCGCTAGCGGGATAGTGCTCCGCTGCATGCGCGAACCTAGATAGCGTCCCGTCAAGTATGCCGTTGTCAATTTCGACCGCTACTCCCCGGCCCGCCGCGTGCCCGTCGCTCAGCTTCAGCCCGCGCCGTGAGCGGTGCCCCTCCCCCTATGGGGCCGCCGCATGTGGGCACGGATGGGGCCCCGATCAGGTCCCCAGGCGACCGATTTCCACGCCAATTCCTCTCTATACGTTACGGAACGGGTCAGTCCCAATCGGCGCGGCCGCCTTGGGATGAGACGTTGATTCGTGTGACGGGCTTTTGAGAGGGGGCGATGAAACGCGCCACCGTGGGTCGGGAGCGCCGCGGGGAGTCTCGGGAAACCTACTCCAAGCACTCTGTCGTTGCTCCGGTCCAGTCCCTGAGTGCGTTAAGCCCTGGCCTAGAATCTGCAATACTGCCCGCCGAGACCAGGCGGTCTGCCTAAGAAGCGTCCTGGAGGACGTATGGGGTCCGGGGCTTCGCGTGGTGTTAGCAGCGCCGCGCTGACATTCCGCGCGCTGCTCGGTGGGGCGTCGCTGCTCCTCGGTATGTACTCGGTGGCTTTCGCACAACCCGCCACGCAAGGTGGTGCGCCGACCGCCGATATCTATGATGCGAACGGACAGATGGTGGGGACCGCCACTCTGACTGAGGATGCCAACGGAGTCACGCTCGCAGTGCAGGGCAGTGGAATGCCGCTGGGGGAGCACGGGATTCACTTCCACGAGATCGGGCGCTGCGATCCTCCAAACTTCGCCACCGCCGGCGAACACTTTAACCCGACCGGGATGGAGCATGGGCTGCAGAATCCGCGGGGGCCGCATGCGGGAGATCTGCCCAACCTAACGGTGGGGACGGATGGAACGACCAGCTACACTACTACCACCACGACCGTCACGCCGGCGCCTGGCGCTCCAAACTCGCTGCAGTGGCCCAACGGGACGGCCCTGGTGATCCATAGCAACGCCGATGACGAGAAGACCAATCCGGCGGGCAATACAGATGGTCGGATCGCTTGTGCGGTCATCGCGCCACCGCAGCCGGGGCCATGAAGTAGTAGGGCCGCCGGCGAGTGCTGCGAGCGGGCCTTGCCCTAGCATGACCCCGTGAAGCTCATCCACTACTGTGAGGTGAAGCCGAACTCGCACACCACCGCGTGGAGCCACACTCGTCTTCCTGCCCAGCGGCGAGGAGCGACCTGAGGGTCCACGACATCCGGGACGAGCCGACGCAGACTTGCCGCTAGTCCTCGTTGTTCTTTAGCAGGCGAGCGCGGTAACCGCCGCGCTCGCCTGTTGCTTAGTTTCTCGCCCGAGTGTAGGCGGCGCAGGCCGGGCAGCGCAGCCGACTAGCCAGTGCTGCGCAGGCAGGCAACTGCATCCGATGCGTCAATCAGGAGGGACTCCTCGGTTGTCGAGGCGAGCTCCTTTTGGAGGCGCGACACTACAAGCCCGTACACCCCGAAGGAAGGGGGGCGCCACGGATCGAATCGTGCGGCGCCTACTTGGTCGCTAGCTGCTCTCGGCAACCATGCCCCGAGCGGCGTCGAGTGCCTCCTGGGTCTTTCGTATACCGGGCTCTTGGCTAGGCTGCAGCAGCTTGTGGACCAGAGCGAGGAGGAGGAGCGTCGGCGGCCACTGGCCCACAAAGAGCGCCGCATCCTTTTTCCCGGCTACACGGAGCCCGGCCGAGGTGAGGACACTCCCCAGCGCGAGTCCCAGGTAGACCTGGGTCGGTACCTTCTCCATCATTCGCAGGTACTGGTCTTTCTTGGCTTGCGCCGTCGCGGTCGCCTGGTCTTGCGGTGCGAACTCCATGACAGTCTCCCTCTGAGCGAGCCGACTACAACCGATGCTCCCGGCGGGGAGCCGAGTTGTCGATGCCGGGCAGATGAGCTGGAAGTGCCCCCAGTTCTCTGGTGGGCGGACGGTAATTAGGCTGCCTGTATCTCGCCCCCACGTCGCCAAAATCGCCGCCAGATCCCAGGCGCAGATACCGCCGCGGCTTCCCTGCGTCCCACTTCGATCCCGGCGGCCAGCCCGCGTGCTTCTCCCCTCCGCTGCCCAATCCCCAGGCCGCCGACAAACCCGAGTGCGGCACCGAGCGCCATGCTGAGAACCAGCCCGGTCTTGCCCCCGGCCGGGAGAGAACCCCCCTGGCCTGTAGGGTATGCACCTCCCGGGTTGTCCAGATCGCTCATGGTCATCTTGACCCCCCTACGTGAACCTCCGGACGCCTTCCCGTCCGGAGCGGCCCGCAGTAATGCACGCCTCGTACCACGGGAATCGCCAGTCACCCGTGTCCCTCACAGACCGAGCGTGGGCCGGTGATCCGGAGACTTGAATGGGGCAGCCCGGCCCGGTGCGTATGAGTCCCGGGGCGATACTGTTCGCGGATTGGCGCCGGTCATGCGGCGGGTTCCAACGCCGCGAAGCGGGAGCGGCGGGTCTGCGCCCGTGGGATCTCGTCCAGCTAGTCGACGAGCCGTTCCACGTTCATGGCGGCAGCGGTAGCAACGTGCTGGAGGTGAGTTCTGGCGAGGCCGCGATAGCGCGCCGGCGGAGGCCAAAGGCGCGCACGCCTTGCGAGATCGTCCCTTCGACCCCGGCTCGCTGGGCGTAGAGCGTAGCGTACTCCGCCGTCTGCTGGCGCTGCCGTACTCCCTGGATCATCTCGTGCTCGGCATGCGGCTGGAGCAGCAGGCTACGGGCCGGGGTGCGGGCCCGCGTACACGCCGGCCGCACCGGGCAAGCGGTGCAGTCGGCGGCCGCGAACTCCACGCGGGTCATGGTCCGCCCACGAGCGGTGTGGGTCTCGGTCCAGCGGACGCTCGTTCGGCCCCGCGGGCACGTGACCACTTGCGCGTCCCAATCCACCACGAACCGGGACACGTCAAAGCCCGTTTTCGCCTTGGCCTGCCACTGGTGGTCCGCAGGGATGGGCCCCACGACATCCACCTGATAGTGCTCGCGCGCTTCCACCAGGTTCTGCGCCTGAACGTAGGCGGCATCGACGAGGTGCTGTGCGGGCAACAGCTCGCCCTGGGCGAGGCCCGCATGGATCGCGGCGAGCTGGTGAACGTCGCTCGCGGGAGCGACGGTCGTCTCCACCTGAGTCAGTAGGTGCGGCAGCGCGGCGTCGCAGGTCTCCGTGAGATGCACCTCGTAGCCCACCCAGTCCCGCTCGCGCTTGGTCCCGTAGCGGGCTTCGGACTCATAGGGCGACTCGATCAGGTCGGCCGCGGCCGGCATCGCTTTTGGGTCGCGCAGCTGTGGCTGCCCCTCGCCCACGGTGAACTCCGCACTCCATACGCGCCGGAGCAGGTCCACGGCCGGGAGCTGGGCCAGGTGCTTCGGTGTGTCGGGCGCCGTAAGGGCCTCCAGCAGCCGCTCGCCATCGGCGCCAATGGTGGCCGCGTACGCCAGGCGCGCCTCCCGGCCGCGGGGCAGCCGATAGTCTTCGATGCGGCGGTCGTAGCGCTAGTACCATTCGGGCGGCGCGAGGGACCGTAGCCAGTCCGGCGCTTCGGCGGCGCGGGCGTTCAGGGCTGCGCGGAGGGTCTCGGCCACGCGCTCCAAGCGATTGAGCACCCGCAGCGCGCCCAGGATGTGGGTGGAGACCGTCCGCTGCCGTCCCGGTGCCTGGAGCCAACGGTGCTCACGGCACACCGTGAGCGGGCGCTCCAGCAACAGGTGCTCCGCCGAGCCGGCGACCAGGCGCGCGCGGAACTCGGACAGCGCCGAGCAGTCGAAGCCAGGATCGGTCAACTCCAGGCCCAGCGCGTACTTCCAGTCGATCCGGGCCCGCACCGCCTCCGCGGCTTGGCGATCCGACAGCCCCTCGGCAAACTGCATCACGGTCACGAGCGCCAGCCGCCACGGTGCCTCCGCGGGGCGCTCACGGCGAACACACAAGGGGGCAAAGCTGGCATCGTCGTAAATCGGCCCAGCGGTGTCGCGTAGGCCCCTCCAAGTATTCCCGCGTGGAAAGGCGGCGTGAGCCACCCGAACGGTTTCCTCGGGCACTGGGGCAGCGGGCGCGGGGTGCAGCGACATCAACGCCTCCGGGAGCGGCGAGTGTGCGTGACTGTCGCTGCCCGCACGCTTCATGCCGGGGCCGGCGAATTCGCCAACGGATCCTCCTGGGACTCTATCCTGCTGCAGACTCTGGTCTACGTGCTTCCTGTATCGGAGCGACAAGCGGTGGTGCCTCGGTGCACCCCGGGTCCAACTGTTAAGCGGGCTCGTGGCACCAGGCGGAGCCGACCTCAGCGCTCGGACCGTCTGGCGACGAGCATAACGCGCCTGGCAGCCATTTTCATCCCCGGGCGGTGCCGCACCGCGGCATGCGCAACTGGTAGGCCGCTTCGACCGCCCGCCGCACCGCTTGCGTCGAAAAATGAGCCAGGCGGCGCCGCAGCGTTTCGGCCGTCGGCACCCCGTCCACGCCCAGCAGAAGCACCAGCAAGGGCTCCGCCAGGTGGTCGAGGGGGGAGGGCCGGCCACTGCCGTGCCAGGCGCGGACCAGCCCTAGCAGACTCAGCACGAGCGTGGACAGCCCGCGTTTCGGGCGCCGGAGCTATCGCTCCAGGCCCAGTGTCTGGGGGTACGCCAATCGCTCGGCAAGCGGCACCGCACCGGTCGGCTGCGCCGGGAGCAGCGCGCACGCTACACTAACCATGACGATCGGGCCTCCGCGGGAGTGGTGAGAAACCCCCAGGATGCCCGATCTTCTTTGCGTCCGCAACTCAAGCGGTGCAATCTACGCTGTGCGTACTCGCCTGTCAACGCTATGGCAGCACGATTGGGCGGGTACCCTTTTTCTGTTCAGTTATCGTGTCGAATAGATGGCCTTACCGCTGCCCCCGGCTCCCTTATTCGCGGTCGGCTACCACACGCCCCTGTACGACACCGACCGCGGGGCCCAAGCGAACCTCGAAGAGGGCCGTCTCACCCCCACCGTTTCTTTCTAGCTGCACTCGCCCCGTGGTGAGCGCTTGGCCCCCGCGCCCAATCCCTTGGCGCGCACCACAGCCTTCAACGGGCCGTCGCAGTTGTTACGCACCACCCTGGTGGCCATCCAGTCCTGGTTACCGCGCTGTATCTGGCGCCATGCCGACACGGGGCACTGATCCGGTCCTGGGCGCCCGCTCGCTTATTGACGGTTGGCGATGCCTCGGGTATTCTGCTCGTACGTGCGGTGGGGGGCTAGCTGGCGGAGGCCGCCGATGCCAACGCACCGTCCCTCGTTCCTCATCGCGGTCGTCCTCAGTGCGGCGGCGCTGGCCGTCCTCCTGACGGCGCTGCTGAGTGTGCTCGTCGACCAGCAGACCCTCTACTTCGCCCCCTAGCGCCCGGCGAGGCGACCTTGCATGCGGCTACCAACTCCCCCCAGCGTGGTGGCGCCGCCGCCGCGCCGGGCGCTAGACTGCGCGCAACCCGGCCGCAGCTCCCGATCAGTGCGGATCGGGCCAGCGGCCGCGGCAGGATGGGCCTGCCGCGGCCGCGCTGCCCTAATGTTGTCGTAGAAAGGGCGCCCGGCTCCTCCCGTGGACGCGCGGCTGCCGTACAATCGGGCTAATCCGATGGCCTGCATCCGCCATAGCGGGACGTCGGGGGGCCGTGCTGCACCCCCGAGCGGCAGCACGGTCGGGACCGCGCCAGCATTCGAGCGGCTAGGCGCGGTCCCGTTCTGTGGTGGCCCCGTCACGGCACGTCGGCATGCCTGAACGCCTCACCGTAGGCCACCGCCGCCTCCTGCAGCCGGCGCCGCGCGGTCGCGAGCTGCGCCTGGCTACAGCCGTCCTGGCCCGCCATCTGGGCGACCGCGCTGAACTGCTCGGCGCAGTGCTCTAGCTCGACCGCAGCGAGCGCCTGAGCAAGGTGGGTGTCGCGGTCGGCTGCGTATGCGTGGCACCACCACGACCCATCCCGACCGGTGTACCTGACGCACTGGGCGGTCATCGGGCCTCCCGACGGTCAAGGCTAATCCACCCTAGCGACGGCCCTGGCGGCGGCCGAGGCTATAGGAGCGCACGAGCCAGAGGGCAGCCCGCGCCCCGGCTCGGGCGGTCAGCAGAACGCATGGGGAGGAGCGCGCCGCCCGCGTGCCAGCGCGCCGGCAGCGGGGACCGTGGGGCAAAAAGAACGTCGGGGAGACGAAGACGCTCCCCGGCGGGCGAACCCCCCGCGCGCGACACCGGAGACATCGCGAGCGTACGCCCCACGGCGCCAACTGTCAGCGGGTCCGGGTTACATGGGAGGCACCGCGATGGCGCAGCCGAACGGCCCCACGTAGACGATCACGGGCACGGGAGGCCGTGAACGAGCGCGGCATCCGTGTGCAGGGCGCCTGGTACAACGTCAGCCAGTATCGGCCCGTGGCCCTGCCGCTGCGCGGGCAGCACGGCGTCCGCGACATGAAGGGCAAAGGGATGGAGCGCTGCGAGGTGCTTGACACGGAGATGCCCCGTGCAGCGACGGCGACAGGGTAAAACCCCACTAGTACTCCGTCACGCGTGAATTGCGAGGCGGTTGTGATCATGGTATGCTGCGTAGCCTCCCGTGTGAAGGAGGCTGCGTGTGAACACCAAATACGCCGTCAAGCTCTCCGAGGCCGAGCGCGCGCAGCTGCGCACGC
>DATGMD010000010.1:0-140744 GCA_035293805.1 Chloroflexota bacterium
CACCCTCCGCAACACTGCGCTCAACGTGCTACGTCGGCGCGGCTTCGTGTTCCTGCCCGACGCGCGCCGCTGGCTGGCCGCTCAAGTCGATGGCGGCTTGCCGCTGCTCACTCGCTCGTTAGAGCAGTGAATAGCCCTAGATCCCTGCCCGCAACGCCTGCCTCCCGCCGCTGCCCCGTGCTAGACTGGTGGCTGGCCGGCGCTTCGCCGCCGCTCTCGCTGAGCCGTCCATCACGGAACCGAACCGCTACCAGGGAGGCGAAAATGGCTCGCGTCTCGCTGTCCATGGCCTGCGACGCGCCGACGTTGGCGCCGCTGATCTTCGGCTCGGTCGGCATCGCGGACGTCGACCTGCGCATCGAGCAAGTGCAGCCCGAGGAGCGCCACCACCGCATGCTCCACGATCTCGCGTTCGACGTCTGCGAATACTCGAGCATCAACTACCTCAGCGATTGGCACTCCGGCCTGCCGTTCACCGCGATCCCCGTCTTTCCGCACCGCACGTTCCGCCACCGCGACATCTGGGTGTCGCGCGCCTCGGGCATCGCCGAGCCTGCGCAGCTCAACGGCAAGCGCATCGGCCTCCAGAGCTGGGCCAACTCGGCCGCGCTCTGGCAGCGCGGCGCGCTGCAGCACGATTTCGGCCTCGACCTCGGCTCGGTGGACTGGGTGGCCAATCTGCCGGAGGGCCCGGGGTTCCACCGCCCCGACTGGCTGCGGCTCACGCGCCGGCCCGAGGGCCGCACCATCGACCAGCTCGTCGCCGCCGGCGACCTCGACGCCATGATGGTGCCGTGGCCCGCGCGCTTCTCGCCGGAAGAGGCGGAGCGCGTCGAGCGCCTGTTCCCGGACTACGTGGCCGTCGAGCAGGCGTACTTCGAGCGCAGTGGCGCGTTCCCGATCATGCACGTCGTCGTCGTGAAGAACGCCGTGCTGAGCGAGCACCCGTGGGTCGCCGAGCGCCTGTTCGACGGCCTGCGTCGCGCCATCGACACGTACGTCGAGGGCCAGCGCGCGGCAAACGCCCCCAGCCCCATCTGGCGCGGTCTCTCCTGGGCCGAGCAGGAGCGTCGCATGGGTCCCCAGCCGTGGCCGAGCGGCCTGGAGGCGAATCGCGCCGCCCTGCAGACGGTCGTCACCTACGCCCTGGAGCAGGGTATCCTGGCCCAGCCGCTCGACGTGAGCGATCTCTTTCGCTTCGAGGGCCACGCGCTGGCCGGCCTAGGCTAGTAGCAGCCGATCGGCGCTGGCCCCGCCCGGGCGCTTCCGACATAATAGACCCGGCAGCCTCGCCCGACTGATTCCTCCGGCCGCTTCAGCGGCGCCGCGCGGCAGGCTGTACCCCGCCGACTCGCCCGCCCTCCCTGCGTGGGCCGGGCCACCGCCGGCGGTAAGTTGCGCCGGAGGTCACATGGCCACGACCACGCTGCCCATCACCTTGCGAATCGCTCGCTCAGCCAACGAGGCGTTCGAGGCGAGCGACGGACGCTGTTACGTCGATCTTGCCGCGCTCGGCGGCGGCTTCCAGGCCGGCGACGTCGTGCTGTTGCGGACAGAGCGCGGCCGCACGACGCTGGCCCGCCTCGCCGCGGGCGAGGACGTGCCCGCCGGCACCGTGCAGCTGGACCGCTACCAGCGCCTCGCGCTGAAGGCACGCATCGGCGAGACGGTCGCCGTCGAGCCGACCGAGGCCCCACCAGTCCAGCAGATCACTGTGCTGCCCGCCGTCGACGTTTGGGGCGCCCATCACCTGGAAGAGCACCTGCGCGCGAGCTTCGGCGCGCACGGCACGCCCGTCGCGCTCGGCAGCGTGCTCTATTGCCAGTTCCACGACTCCATCGCCGGCACCACCTACAAGGTGATCGACATCAAGGACGGCCCCGGCGTGATGACCGCCGGCACCGACGTGCGCGTCGAGTACGGCTCAGCGACGACGACCGACGCGATGGGCGATGTCAGCTTCGCCGACGTGGGCGGCCTGGAGCGCCAGATCGATCTGGTCCGCGAGCTAGTACAGCTCCCCCTCCAGTATCCCCACGTCTACCGCCAGTTGGGCATCAGCGCGCCGCGCGGCATCCTGTTCTACGGTCCGCCGGGCTCCGGCAAGACCCACCTGGCGCGCGCCGTCGCTAACGAGGTGGACGCCCGCTTCTTCTACATCAACGGCCCCGAGGTCGTCGGCACGCTCTACGGCGAGACCGAGGGCAATCTGCGCAAAATCTTCTCCGAGGCCACCCACCACGCGCCGTCCGTCATCCTGATCGACGAGGTCGACGCCCTCGCGCCGAAACGCGGCGAGACCGGCGCGCACTCCGACACCCGCGCCGTCACCCAGCTCCTGTCGCTGATGGACGGTATGACCCGCGTCGACGGCGTCATCGTTATCGGCACCACCAACCGCATCGAGTCGATCGACCTCGCGCTGCGCCGCCCGGGCCGCTTCGACCGCGAGATCTTCATCGGCCCGCCCAGCACCGATGGCCGCCTGGCGATCCTGGAGATTCACAGCCGCGAGATGCCCCTCTCGCCCGAGACGCACGACTACCTACCACAGGTGGCCCGGCTCACGCCCGGCTTCGTCGGCGCCGACATCATGGAGCTGTGCCGCGAGGCCGGGCTGAGCGCGCTGCGGCGCCACACGCCGACCGATAGCCGCCTGATCGGTGCGCCGCGCATCGACCCACGCGCCATCGAGATCGAGCCGCGCGACTTCGACGCCGCCCTCACCCGCATCCGCCCGTCCGCGCTACGCGAGGCGCTGGTCACGATCCCCGACGTGTCGTGGGAGGACGTCGGCGGCCTGGAGCAGCAGAAGGCCCGCCTGCGCGAGCTGATCGGGCGCCCGCTGCAGAACCGGCGGAACTACGAGGAGCTGGGCGTGAGCCCCGCCACGGGCATCCTGCTCTATGGGCCGCCGGGCACGGGCAAGACGCTGCTCGCCCGCGCGATCGCCCATGAGTGCGGCGTGAACTTCCTGCCGGTCGAGGGGCCGGAGATCTTCACGAAGTGGCTGGGCGAGTCGGAGGAGACGATCCGCCACATCTTCCGCGTGGCCCGGCAGCTCGCCCCGACCATTATCTTCTTCGACCAGTTGGACGCCCTCGCGCCCCAGCGTGGCCGCGACCTCGGCTCGCAGACCACCGAGCGTGTGGTGAACCAGCTGCTCACCGAGCTGGACGGCATCGAGCCTCGCAGCGAGGTCATCGTGCTCGGCGCCACGAATCGCCTCGACCTGATCGACCCCTCGGTGCTCCGCCCCGGGCGGCTCAGCACGCACATCCTGGTGCCGCTGCCCGACGAGGCCGACCGCGCCGCGATCCTCCGCATCCAGCTTCGCAACGCGCCGCTGGCCGTCGGCACCACCGCCGACCAGGTCGTCGAGTATCTGGTGCCGCGGACGGAGGGCTTCTCGGGCGCGGACTTGCGGCTCGCCTGCGACGAAGCGAAGCTCATGGCGATGCAGGGCGAGTCGAGCAACGGTGAGGTGGCGCTAACGCTCGCCCACTTCGCCGAGGCGCTGGCCCGTGTGCGCTACGCGCCGCCCACCGAGCTGCCCGCCGAGGAATAATACCGCCTCCCGCGACGGTCCTCCCCAACTCACCCTCGGACAGCGCTGGTGCCCAGGGCCGGCCCCTCCCCCTCTCCTGAGGGAGAGGGGGGCAGGGGGGTGAGGTCCGGCCCTCCCCCTCTCCCCCTGGGAGAGGGCCGGGGTGAGAGCCCGCCCCGGTCGGCGAACTGCGGGACCTGAGCTGGTGCAGGCCGCGCGGGTCAGGGCAACATGATCCGTATGGTCAGCGCAACCTGCACCGTCTCGCCGGCGCCCACGGTGGCATCCTGGTAGGCGTGGACGCGCGTGCCGCTCGGTAGCTCCATGTTCAGCGCGCCCGCGGGCAGCGCCCCGGGAGTTTGCCCGGCCGCCGGCACGACGAGCCAGTACCGGCCAGGCGGCACGACGAGCGCGACCTGGCCCTGCGCGTCCGTGACGCCCTCGGCCACCACGGTTCCCGACGGCTCATAGTCCACCGCTTCAACCGTCAGGCCCGCGCCGGCCCCCAGCGCCTGCGGGCCGGTCGGCGTCGCATCCCGCGGGGGCTGCGCGCCGCCACCCCCCACGACCTGCACCGTGACGGCCAGCGTGCCCATCGCCTGCTCCGCTGCGTCGCCAACCCCACACGTCGCCATGTCGGTGGCGTCCTGGCTGCGCGCGACTGTCCCGGGCATGCAGGCCGCCAGCGCCGCCACCGCCACGACGACCGTGCGGACGCTCGCCCACCGCGGCATGTCTATACCTCCTGGCCCGCCTTCTCACCGTGCACGGGCGATGCCGGCCGCCAGCGCCTCTTGCAGTCGAATGCGATCGGGGTGAGCGGCGCCCTCCCCTTCGTACGGGAGAACTCGCTAGCGCGCGAGGTCCGCGATCAGCCGCAGCACTCGCTCCACTGATCCGTCCGGATCAGCAGCAACCGGGATCGGCGTCACCATCAGCTCGCCGCCACACGAGCGGCGCAGCTGCTGGAGCCGGTCCGCCACGGCGGTCTCCGTCCCGTGTACGACCACCGCGTCGATCATCGCGTCGGACCACCGTCCCTCGCGCACCTCCGGGAAGCCAGCCGCCTCGAACATCGCTACGTAGTGCGGCAGCGTCGGATAGAAGCCGAGCCGCTCGCGCACCGCCTCTCGCGCTGCCGCGGCGTCTACGTCCAGGCAGACCGGCACGTGCATGATGAGCGGCGGTGTCGGCCGGCCCTGGGCCGCCGCCCCCTCCCGCAGCGCCGGCAGCGCCACCGCGCGCACGTAGCTATCCGGGCACAGCCAGGTGATCGCGCCGTCGGCCACCGCGCCGCACATCTCGAACGAGCGCCGGCGCAGCGCCGAGGCCAGCACCGGCACGCCCGGCGGCGGCTGGGGCAGCTTGAAGTGCGCGACCACCCCCGCCTCGTCGAGGTCCACGGCCCCCTCTTGCAGCAGCGCCTTCGCGGCCTTGACGTAGGCGCGCAGGTGCGCCAGCGGCCGCACGTACGGAATGCCATAGACCGTCTCGTTGTTCGCGCCGGAGGGACCAACGCCCAGCCGGAAACGCCCCGGGGCCAGGCTGTCGATCACCGTCGCCTGCTGCGCCGCCACAATCGGGTGACAGGGATACGTGCGGATCACCGCCGTGCCGAGCAGGATGCGCGCGGTGCGCGCCGCCGCGGCCGCCAGCAGCGCCATCGGGTCCACCGGGTTGCTGATGAGCCAGACCGCCGGCACCCCGATGCTCTCGGCGTGCTCGATGGCTTGCAGCAGGCGCGGCGCATCTGGCGCGGCCAGGTGCGCGCCGATAATCCCATCCGGCATCGTCGTCCTCCCCAGCCCCCTAGAGCCGCCGGCGCGCGAGCCGAGCAGCCGGCGTCACGTAGGCGTGACCCGTGTAGCTACCAGCACCGCGTAGTGGCAGCTCTGTTGGCCGCCCGTGGCCCCCCGGCCCCCCGGGGCTCCTCGGATCGCCGCTCCTGCCCACCCCGCCGGGCACCCGACCCGCGTGGGGACATATCACGCGGCCGCCCGCTTGACCTCCGTAGGGACGGGTTTCATGCCCATTCGCTCCAACTAATTCGGAAACCCAATGCCGGTAAAGGCTGAGCGCCTGAGCGGCCTGCTGCCCGCGCCGGCCCCATCGGCCGGGAGCCCAGGTCGAACCGTGAGGGGCAGGCGCAGGACGCTCCTCCGCCTGGCCCGCTCGGAGCCGGGATTCCTAGGCCCGGCGCCGAAAACGGAATTAGTTGGAGCAGATGCTCGCGTGGCCGCCCACGGCCTGTGGCGCGGCAGACGGCCAGCGTCACGGCCCCCGTCCCGGCGCCAGCCCGCCGCCCATCCTGGTTACGAACCGCCGCGAGCTGGCTTCCGAGGATGGTGAGCACGCCCGGCTCGGCTAAACCTCCTCACCATCATCGGCCACATACCACGCGAGGCGGTTCCCCGCAAGCATACGGCGCTGGCTTGAATTGAACAAGAGAAGGTACGGCCCGGGGTGTGCCTCGGCATTTTGCGGGCGGGCGCGCGGCTCCGGCCCAGGCCGGGTGGTCCCCGCCGCCACGCGAATAGGTGTGCCTCGGCATTTTGCGGGCGGGCGCGCGGCTCCACTGGCTGCGCCGGACGATGGCTCTCTGCCAATGCCTTATCTTGTAGGGGCGTAGCAAGCAGCGCCCCGCCCGGTCGCCACCCGGTCCGGTGTCCCAGCGAATCCGGTGCGGGGGCGTCCCACTCCCTCTCCCCCTGGGAGAGGGCAGGGGTGAGGGCGCGTCTCACTCCCTCTCCCCCTGGGAGAGGGCAGGGGTGAGGGCGTCCCTCCCCCTCTCCACCTGGGAGAGGGTCGGGGTGAGGGCGCGCTCCCAGTACCCGGCCGCGAGGCGCGCCGGAGAGCGCCCGCTAGCTCGCGCGACGTGGTCGCCTATCTTACGCCGTACACGCCTCCCCCGCACCCGCCGCCCGCGCCCGGCCCGGGGCACTCCCCGCCGGCCCGGCCCGCGGCAGGAGAGCCGGGGAGTATCGTACGGGGTAAACGATGCGACCTTCCGCGCCCGAGGAGCACGCGCAGACCCGCGCCCGGCCTAGCACTTAACCACCCGGTAAAGGAACATCGTTTGACCGTTCCTCGGTTAAATTCACGTGCCCACAAGGCGCTCCACGGTCACGATCGAGCGCGCCGCGGCCCGGCGCCGCAAGACCCCGGGCAGCACCCGAGCCAACGGTTGCCGCCGCACGGAGGCGACCGGTATAGTAACCCGGCCCGGCGCCCCGGGACGTTGAGGGTGCGCGCGCTGCCAGGGCGGCTGGCGCGCGGAAAGAGATACGGCGACGTGGAGATCGCGCACTACCTGGAGATCATCCGCCGGCGCTGGTGGCTCGCCGCGCTGACCACGCTGGCAGCCCTGCTCGTCGCCGGCTTGCTGGCCTATCGCGGCGCGTCGGCCTACAAGGCCACGGTCCGCGTGGCCGTTAGCACCCCGCCCGCCGAAGGCTGCTCGGGCCGTCCGGTCACGGGCCCCGACGGCCAACCGATTCGCACGTTCGACTACGACTGCAACTACTACGCCTGGCTCAGCTCCGAGTACCTCGCCGACGACCTGAGCCAGCTCATCCAGAGCCAGTCGTTCGCGGAGGACGTGAGCGCCATCATGGGCGAGCACGTCGATCCGAAGAGCATCAGCGATGTCGTGCGCACGCGCAAGACGCACCGCATCCTGAGCATCACGGTGACCGCCAACACTTTCCAGCGCGCCCAGCAGCTAGGTGACGCCATCGTCCAGGCTCTCCGCACCCAGCCCGGCAAGTATCTCGCGCAGCTGGCCGCCGAGAATGGCCAGATCGTGGTGATCGACCCGTCGCAGACTCAGCGCGGCGACGGCGCGGCCGCCGTCGCGCTGGACATCGGCCTCAAGACGCTGCTCGGGCTCCTCGTCGGCCTGGCCCTGATCCTGGCGCTCGACTTCTTTGACCCAACAGTCCGCGACTCGCGCGACGCCGAGCGCACGCTGGGGCTGCCGATCCTTGGCGAGATCCCCGGCGCCTCCGAGCGTGGGCCGCGGCCCACGCCAGTGGCGAGCAGCTAGCCTCGTGCAGCTCAAAGACTACGCCGTCGTCCTCCGCCGCGGCTGGTGGCTGATCGCCCTGACCGCCGTGGTGACGGCCCTTAGCGCCGTGGGTTTCGCCAAGCTCCAGCAGCCGATCTACCGCTCGTCGGTCACGCTGGAGGTGACCGGCCGCTTGGACTACGGCACGTCGCTGGCGATCGAGAAACAGCTCAGCCAGCTCAACAACCGCATCCAGACCGCCAACCTGGCCAGCGAGGTGGACCGCCGCTACCAGTTTGACATCGGCGCCGAGCGGCTGCTGGAGAAGATCCACACCAAAGCGTTCCCCGACACGATCACCATCCAGATCGACGTGGACGACACCGACCCGGATCGCGCGCAGCGCATCGCCAATGGCTTCGCCGAGGTGTTCGCGGAGCGCGAGACGGCCAGCCAGGAGGGCTTGCCGCAGCAAGAGCGCCGTGTGGTCAACGTGCTCGACGCGGCAAAGCCTTCGCGCCTATACTGGCCCCAGACGCGCGTGTTCCTGCTGTCCGGCCTGCTGCTCGGCGCGGTGCTCGGCGTGCTGCTGGCATTCGCCCGCGACTACCTGGACGACTCGCTGAAGACGCCCGAGGACGTCGACCGCTACCTCGGCATGACCACCTTGGGAAGCATCCCGCGCGCCGCGGCCAGCACTCGCGGGCCGCGGCCGGCGCCGAGCGACAGCGGGCCGCGCCCCGACGCGCCGCGGCCCGTGCCGGCTGCCGAAGAGGTCGGCGCCCGACGGCTCGGCCGTCGGGCGCTCCGGGGCCAACGCCCCCGCCGGGGCGCGCGCTAGCCGCCGTGCCAGTTGCAGGGCGGGACAAGCCGGGGTATAGTGACACGGCCCGCCAGGCGGGCCTGCCGAGGAGAACACGTTGGTACGCCGCCACGAGCCCGGCCTCGGGCTCCTGAAACACCGCAACGACGGGCGGCCGTCCGCGGGCATCATCACGCTCCGCGACCCGCGCTCGCTGGTCGCCGAGGCGTATCGCGCGCTGCGGACCAACATCCAGTTCAGCAGCCTCGATACGGAGCTACGCACGCTGCTCGTGACGAGTGCCGGCCCCAATGAGGGCAAGTCTACGACGCTCGCCAACCTGGCGGTAGTGATGGCCGAGGGGGGCAAGCGCGTGCTCGCCGTGGACTGCGATCTGCGCCGCTCAAGCCTGCACACGCTGTTCGGCCTGGAGAACACGCGCGGCTTCACCAGCCTGTTTCTGGACGACGGCGCGGGGCCGCTGCCGATCCAGGACACAGCCGTGCCGAACCTGCGGGTGCTGACCAGTGGTCCCCCCCCGCCGAACCCTTCGACGGTCCTCGGCTCAGAGGTCATGGGGCGCGTGCTGGAGAGCCTGCGTGGCGCCGCGGACGTTGTGCTGTTCGACGCCCCGCCCGTCCTCGCCTACACGGATGCCACCCTTCTGGCGACGCGCGTGGACGGCGTCCTGCTGGTAGTGGACGCGGGCGCCACGCGGCGCGACCTGGCGCGACGGGCGCGCACTCAGCTCGAGAAGGTCAACGCCCGCCTGCTGGGCGTGGTCCTGAATAACGTACCGCTCGACACGCAGGTCTACGGCTACTACGCTCAGCACTGAGCGTTCTTCCGCATGCGGCGCGCTCCACCCGGGGCCGAGTGCGCCGGGCGACCGGCGGGCCCTGGTATCCGGAGCGCCCGCGCACGGCGCCAAGCATACGGAGGTTGAGCAGGTGGGCAGGCGACTACTTGTTACGGGCGGCGCGGGGTTCATCGGCAGTGCCTTCGTCCGCAACCACCTGCATGATTACCCCGACGATACCGTCCTAGTGCTGGACAAGCTCACGTACGCGGGCAACCTGAACAACCTTGCGCCCGTCGCCGACGACCCGCGCTACCAGTTCGTGCAAGGCGACATCGGCGACGCCGCCCTCGTCGGCCAGCTCATGCCCGGCGTCGACATCGTCGTCAATTTCGCCGCCGAGACCCACGTCGATCGCTCGATTCTAGACCCCGGCGACTTCATCGAGACCGACGTGCGCGGCACCTGGGTGCTGCTCGAAGCAGCGCGCCGAGCCGACGTGCGGCGCTTCGTGCAGATCAGCACCGACGAAGTATACGGCGAGGTGGCCACCGGTGCCTCGCGCGAGGACGACCCGCTGCTGCCACGCAGCCCCTACGCTGCGTCGAAGGCGGGCGGCGAGCTGATGGTGCGCGCCTACCACGTCACGTACGGCCTCCCCACCCTCATCACCCGTGCGTCCAACAACTTCGGCCCGTACCAGTACCCAGAGAAGTTCCTGCCGGTACTGATCACGCGGGCCTTGGACGACCAGCCCATCCCCCTGTACGGCGACGGACGGCAGCGGCGCGACTGGCTGTACGTGGACGACCACTGCGCGGCGCTGGAGCGCGTCATCGAGCAGGGGGAGCCGGGAAGCGCGTACAATATCGGCGGCGGCAACGAGCGGGAGAACCGGACACTGGCGGAGCAGGTGCTCTCGCTGCTGGGCAAGCCGCACAGCCTCATCCAGCCGGTAGTTGATCGGCCAGGGCACGACCGCCGTTACGCCGTTGACACGGCCAAGCTCCGGGCGCTCGGCTGGGCGCCACGCGAGAGCTTCGACGCGACCCTGGAGGCGACCGTGCGCTGGTATGTGGCGAACGAAGCCTGGTGGCGGCCGCTGCAGAACGCCGAGTATCAGGAATACTACCGCCGCAACTACGCGGATCGCTCCCGCTTGCTGGAACGCTAGCGCGGCTATAAGGGCGTGGTCGATCACGCCCGGGGCGCGTCGAACCGCGCCCTCACGGGGGACATGGATGTCGGTGACCGCGGTTGTCGGGGCGCAGTGGGGCGACGAAGGCAAGGGCAAGATCGTCGACCTCCTGGCTGGCCAGGCGCAGCTTGTCATCCGCGCGCAGGGCGGCGACAACGCCGGCCATACGGTCATCAACTCGCAGGGCCGCTTCGCCCTGCACCTCGTTCCGGCAGGAATCTTCAATCCCGAAACAACCTGCGTCATCGGCACCGGCGTCGCACTCAATCCGGCGATCTTGCTGGAAGAGCTCGACATCCTGCATGCGCAGGGGGTTCGCACGGAGAACTTGCTCATTAGCGAGCGCGCTCACCTGGTGCTCCCGTTCCACCTGCTGCTAGACCGCCTGGAGGAGGCGGGTCGCGGCGCCGGCGCCATCGGCACCACCGGTCGTGGCATCGGCCCTTGCTACGTCGATAAGGTGTCGCGCGTCGGTCTGCGGGCGGGCGACCTACGTGATCCCGGCGAGTTCCGCGCGAAACTCGCCTTCCTCATCGACCGCAAGCGGACGATTCGCGCCGATGCTATCCCGGACCCCGCTTGGGACGTCGAGCGCGTGGCGGCCGAGTACCTCGGCTATGCCGAGCGCCTCGCGCCCTACGTGGCCGAGGTCGTACCCGTCGTGAACAGTGCCGTCGCCTCGGGACAGGTGGTGCTCATCGAAGGCGCCCATGGCACCTTGCTTGACCCCGACTGGGGCACCTACCCGTACGTCACGTCGTCGTCGCCGACGGTGCAAGGGCTCTGCCTGGGCGCCGGCATCGGGCCGCGGCGCCTTACCGCGGCCATCGGTGTTTTCAAAGCCTACTGCACACGCGTCGGCGCTGGCCCGTTCCCGACCGAGCTTCACGACGACCTGGGTGATCAGATCCGCGAGCGGGCCCAAGAATACGGCACGACGACGGGCCGGCCGCGCCGCTGCGGGTGGTTTGATGCGGTAGCTGGTCGGCATGCGGTCCAGGTTAATGGCTTCGATTCCATCGCGCTCACACGCCTGGACATTCTCGACCCCTTCGAGCGGCTGCGCATCTGTACCGCGTACGAACTGGACGGCGAGCGAATCGACTACTTCTCCAGCATGCCAAGTGTACTGGAGCGCTGCCGGCCGATCTACGAGGACCTGCCAGGCTGGCAGACATCGATCGAGGGCTGCACGCGATACGAGGAGCTGCCCGCCGCCGCCCGTACCTATGTCGAGCGGCTGGAAGCGCTGCTCGGGGCGCCGGCGGACCTCATCAGCGTGGGCGCCGAGCGCGAACAGACGATCAGTCGTCGGCGCGTCCTCTAGCCACCGCGCGCTGTTTGCTTGAGCCCCGCGCTCCATGCTTCGCGCGCTCAACGAGCGCTGTCGTCCCCCGGTGCAGCGTCACCGCCCCGCCGCCCCGATTCTGCTGGTAGTCTCGCTGCGAGCTGGGTCGCAGCGTTCCCTCACGCGCCCGCAAGCGTGGCCTGCTAGTATATTGGTCAACACGTGTTCGCTTTGCACGATGGGACTTGAGCAAGACACCGCGTGGCGAACGGAGGGGCGATGAACGGGACGACAGCGCGACAGCATAGCACGGCGCCGCGCAATGCGCGATTGGTCGGCCTGGTGGGCGCGTTGGTCACGTTGCTGCTCGCGGCGTGCAGCGGCGGCGGGAGCGCGCCGACCGCCGCGAACGACGCCACACCCAGCACTACCAGCAGCGGCAGCCAGCCCGCGCAGATGCGCAAGATCAAAGTAGCGTACGCGTTCATCAGCGCCGAGACGCTCCCGATCTGGATGGCCCAGGACCAACACCTATTCGAGAAATACGGTCTGCAGGTCGAGGCGGTGCCGCTGCAGACTAGCGCCCAGGTAGCGCCGGCGATGACCTCGGGGGACGTGCAGATTGCGCTAACCACGGGTACGGGTGAGCTGGAGTTCGACCTGTCGGGCGGCGACCATGTTATCGTCGCGGGTTACAGCAACGACATGCGCTACTTCCTCATGGGTGGGCCGCAAATTCAGCGAGTGGAGGACCTGCGCGGGAAAAAGGTGGGCATCACGCGACGTGGCGGCGCGATTGACATTGCCGCGCACATCTTTGCCGAGCGCCACGGCATGGAGTACGGCCGTGACATCGCGATCGTCGAGCTGGGTACCGCGCAGAACCAGGTGCAGGGACTGGAGGCCGGCGTCGTGGACGCGGCCATCGTCGCCCTGCCGACCAACCTGCTCGCCGAGCGCGCGGGCTTCCATCTCGTCGAGGACACCAAGCAGCTTGGCGTCAAAAACCCGACGAACGTCATCGCCGTACGCCGCGGCTACCTCCAGAGCAACCGCGATGTCGTACGCGATTATCTAAAGGCGCACATCGAGGCGGTCGAGCGCATCCGCAAGGACAAGCCGCTGGCGGTGCGTCTGCTCGGCCAGGGCACCGGCACCGACGACCAGGACCTGCTGGAGAAGAGCTACGACCTCTATCTGCAAGACTTGCAGGACATCCCCTATCCCTCGCCGGAGGCGATCCAGGGCGCGCTCGACTCGATCGCGCCCGAGAAGCCCGAAGCGAAGAGCCACCAGCCGAGCGAGTTCTACGACGACTCGCTCGTGCGCGAGCTAGACCAGAGCGGCTTCATCACGAGCGTGCGTGGCGGCTAGCCTTCGGCCGAGAGGCAGGCGACCGGGCGGAGCTGCGTTGCCTGCCCTCGGTTAGCGCGCCAGCCGTGGGAGCCAGAAGGGAGCGCGCCCAAGCCACGGGACCAATCGTTGCCTGCCCGGGTTAGCTCGGCAGTTGTCGGAGCGGCACCCCGCGCTCGAGGGCAAGCAAACGGGTCTTCACAGGCTGGAGGATCATGCAGAACCCCCGCTACGCGGATTAGCACCGCGCTCGAGGGCGAGCAGGCGGGTCTTCACGGCGGGCCCGCCGGCGCCGTAGCCGCCCAGGCCGCCGTCGGCGCGGAGCACGCGGTGGCAGGGGATCAGCAGCGGCACGGGGTTGCGCCCGCAGCCGTGGCCAACCGCGCGCGCGGCGCCCGGGACCGCGAGCGCGCGCGCCAGCTCTCCGTAGGTGCGGGTCTCCCCGTACGGGATCGCGGCGATGGCATCCCACACGCGGCGATCGAAGGGCGTGCCGCCCGCCAGGTCGAGCGGCACGTCGAACGCGCGCCGCGTGCCCGCGAAGTACTCGGCCAACTCCGCCATGGCCTGGGCCAGCACCGTCGCGGCAGCCGGCAGGTCCCAGCTCGGCGGCGCCAGCCGGGCGCGAAAGCTGGCTTCCGTCTCGTACAGCGACACCGCGCGGATACCTGCCGCGCTCGCCGCGAGATGGACCGTGCCGAACGGCGACTCGCAGCTCGCGTAGGCAACCGCCTGTCGCCCGCGCGCTACCGCTGGCCGGATGGCCGGCGCGACGTGCCGGCCGGCGCCGTCCGCGGCCGACTGCCGCGCCTGCGGCGGGGCTTCAGTTGCCCTCCCGCTCGGCAGCCCGTCATGCAGCTTCTGGGTCCACAAGGCCGCGCACATGCAGTCTCCTCCTCGTTCGAGATTATAGAGCGACGCTCATGGCGCGAGAGCTAGCCCGGCAGCCGGGCGGCAGGGACCACTCTATGCCCCACGGTGCAGCCGAGGCATGGTGGCCCATTGGCCGCGAAAGCCGCGTAGGCCGGGGCAATCCACACCTAGCACGAGCACGGGCGGCCGCGTGTTCCTCACGTTCTTGCTTGCGGCGCGTGATACAGCGGTTTGCAGCGAGACTGAGCGGTCAGCCGTCGGCAGGGCGGCGGCAGTGGCGCTTGCAGTATGCCGCGCCCCAAGCCCCCGCGGCGCCGGCCCTCCCGGTGGCTCCGGCTCCGGAACGGGGGCAGTGGCGCTCGCAGTATTCCGCGCCCCAAGCCCCCGCGGCGCCGGCCCTCCCGGTGGCTCCGGCTCCGGAACGGGGGCAGTGGCGCTTGCAGTATGCCGCGCCACAGGCCGCGGGCGGCCACGAGAGCCGCCCCTACGACACGCGGGCCGCTCACCTGGCGCGCAATCGGCTCTAGGAGCAGTCGCGATCGGCTGCTGAGCCGCTCGTGAGCGCGTCACTTTATCCGAGGAACGGTCAAACGATGCTCCCTCCTTGGATGGCGATTTGCCAGGCCGGGCGCGGGTTTGCGCGTGCTAGTCGGGTGCGGAAGGTCGCATCGTTTACTCCGTACGATACTCCCTCGCGGTCCCGCCGCGGGCCGGGCCGGCGGGGCGGTGCCCCGGGCATGGGCGCGGGCGGCGGGCGGGGGGGAGGCGTGTACGGCGTAAGATACGCGACCACGTCGCGCCGGACGGTGGGCGCTCTCCTGCGCGCCTCGCGGCCTGTCTAAAAGAGGAAGCTATTGGCGGGGGGCGGTCGTCCGGGGCCGGTGGACGGTGCGCGATCGGGTCGGGAGGGCGCCTAGCGGGGCGCGCCCTCACCCCGGCCCTCTCCCAGGGGGCGAGGGAGTACGACGCCCTCACCCCGGCCCTCTCCCAGGGGGCGAGGGAGTACGACGCCCTCACCCCGGCCCTCTCCCAGGGGGAGAGGGGGAGAGACCCGCCCTCTCCCCGGCCGCTTCTCGGCGGAGAGGGAGTAACGGAATCCGATCACCCGATTCGGTGTGACACCGACGGTGCGCCGCCCGGGCCGGGCGCCACAAGCAGCGCCCAATACCGGGCCGAACGTCCACCGGGCAGGGCGCCACAAGCAGCCGGATACCGGCTCCGGTGGCGCCCCGGCAGGGCGCAGCAAGCAGCCGCTCTAGACATTCTGCATGCGGCGCCCGCGCGGCTTCCGGATGCGGCGCCCGCGCGGCCCGTCTACAGGTAAGGCAGGCACGGAGCGCGGGCGGCCGGTGTAGCCGGCCGAGGGGAGACAAGCACAACGCGGAAGGAGTTGAGCCCCTGGACCAGTAGCTTGCGGTTCTGGGTAGCCGGCCGGGGGGAGAGGAGCACAACACGGAGGGGAACAGCTACGGGGACCTATGCGTCCCCAGAACGCGTGACGACGTGAAGCGAGGATAATGGAGTTGGGCAGAGCCGGAGAGGGGCCCTGCGGGCACAGGCAGGGGAATGCCCAGTACACCGCTAACCCGAGCGGGACCGGAGGGGCCATGCAGCGCGAGTGTGTAGAAGTGTTCGTCGAAATCCCGCAGGGGAGCCGCAACAAGTACGAGTACGACAAGGCACGCCGCCTGTTCGTGCTGGACCGCGTGCTCTACTCGTCCGTCCACTACCCGACTGACTACGGCTTCATCCCCGACACTCTGGCGGACGACGGCGACCCGCTCGACGCGCTGGTGATCGTGCAGGAGCCCACGTTCCCGGGCTGTCTCATCCCCGCGCGCCCCATCGGTATGCTCGACATGTACGACGACAAGGGCGAGGACGAGAAGGTGCTCGCCGTCCCGCTCGGCGATCCGCGCTTCGACGGCGTCAACACGCTGCAAGACATCTCGCCGCACTGGCTGCGGGAGATCGAGAACTTCTTCCAGACCTACAAGACGCTGGAGGACCGCCCGACCGAGGTACGCGGCTGGTGTGACGCGGCGGCAGCCTGGGACACGATCGAGCGATACCGCGCCGCGTTCCGCAGCCATTAGCACGCCACGTCGCGCCTGGCGATCTTCGACCGCGCTCTCGTCGGCCCGGTCGGCCTGATCCTGACAGGGACGTGACGCCCGGACGCTTGATCGCCCTTTCCGGGCGCTGCTATAGTCCGGCTTGAGGCGCGGGCCGACGCCGGCTCGGCAGCCGGGCAGAGGATGCAGACGACGATTGCGACAGCATATACGGTAAGCACGCCCACGATGTGGCGCCCGCGCTCTTCCCCTGGCGGCCGCGTGGGGTTCGCCGCGTGCCTCCTGGCGCTGGCCGCTACGCTCGGCGCCGCGTACTGGACCACGCAGCAGCCCGTCAGCCTAGCCATGTTCTTCGGGCTCCTGGGGGCCGTGGTCGGCGTGATCGTAACGCTGCTCGTCGCCTTGTGGACGTACGGCTACTACACGCTGCGCTACCAGCTTGGCCCCGATGCCCTGGCCATCGACTGGCTGTTCGTCCACGAGCGGCTGCCTTACCGTACCATTGACGCCGTCTACGCGGGGCAGCGCCTGGCCGAGACGCCGCGCGTGCAAGGGGTGACCTGGCCAGGGTACTACGTGGGGCGCCTGCGCGCCCGCAACCTGGGCGTCTTGCGCGTGTTCGCCAGCTCGCTGGCGCAGACCGACCTCACGCTGGTGCTGACGGAGCTGGGCGGCTTCGCGGTTTCGCCGGACGACGCGTTTCGCACGGCGCTCGTGGAGCGGTTGGAGCAGGCGCGGCGGGAGCCGGCCCGCGCCGTGGCCGAGCCCGTCGTGCCGCGTCGGCGCCAGCTCGGCCGCGCGCTGGCCGACCCCTGGCTGCTGGCCTGCGCGCTTGCCAGCCTGATCGTGCTGCTCGCCATGCTCGGTTATGTCATGGACCGGTATGAGAGCCTGCCCGAGCTGCTGGCGCTGCGGCTCGACGCGGCCGGCGATCCGGAGTACGTGCGGCCGCGCTTCGAGCTGTTCCACCTGCCAGGCGTTGGGGCGACGGTGTTGCTGGTCAACGTGTTCCTGGGTATCTGGCTGTACCAGTGGGAGCCGCTGGCGGCGCGACTGCTCTGGGCCGCGCCGCTCCTCGTCCAGGCCGTGCTTGCCATCGCCGTCTTGCGCACCATCAGCTAGACACGCCAAGCTGTCTCCAGCGATAGCCGAGCGCCGATGACTGATGACTTCGCGAAGCTGGTGCTGCTGCTCGCGGCCCTCGAGGACGCTCAGCCGTACGTGACCGTCGACGATCTGTGCGCCCGCTGGGAGCCCGCGGCCGACGCCGACGCCTGTCGCGCGCTCGTCGCCCAGGCCATCGGCGACCATCGCCTCTTCACCGACCGCCGCCAACGCTTCGACGAGGCGACGGCCGCTTTCCACCCGGTCCGCCTGATTCGCTTGAACCGGCGCCATCCGGCCGTCGCGCCGCTCCTTTAGTTAGGAGCCTATCACCCCTGAAGTGCTGGCTTGCCGGACGCCGCCGTGAACGGCGGGCCAGAAGCTGCGGCCCGCCGTTCCGGCCGGCATCTGGGGCTAGCAATTCATGCGTGACAGACGATTAGGGTGGTTGTCAGGACGCTGGAGCACTCCGGCCACCGGGCGGTAGGGGACAAGGCGCTGCCCTATGTCCGCTTCGCTTCTGCGAGCCCTTACCGCCGTTCAGGCGGCGGAGGCAGGTCTGTGCTAGTGGCGAGGGTGGGAGTGGGGTCGGGCTGGGGGATACGGAAATCGCGGCCAACGATGATGCGAATGTCCACGTCGTCCGCGGTCGCGGCCGCGTCGCGCGGCGTCCAGCGGGCGAGCTTTAGCGTCGCGGCCAGATCCTCCGCCAGGCTGCGCCGCCCGGCGGGCACCTCGAGCACCGAGTCCACGTAGTCGCTGCGGTCGGCGTCGTCGATGCGCACCACGTCGTAGCCGAGGTTGAGCAGGTACTTGGCAGTGTCGGCGGCGAGGCCGGGACGCCCGCTGCCGTTCAGCACCTCGATGCGCGCCGCCTGCTGGGGGTTCATGCCGGAGACGAGCGACGTGACCGCGCGACGGATGCGATCCTTGTCGGGCACGAGCACGTCCGCCCCGTCACGCAAGATCACCTCGCGCACGTAGTTCGCGTCAATGACCAGACTGTGGACGTGGTCCGAGTCGATCTGCTGCGCCAGTTTGGCCAGTCGGATCAGCTGGTCGAGGCTGAGGTCGGTCGCGACCATGTCCCGCGCCTGCCCGACGAGCGCGGGCGCCCGCCAGAGCATGTTGAGCTGGAGAGCGCGCTGTCGGATGGCGAAGAGCACCCGCTGCTGGCGGCGCATGCGGCCGAAGTCGTTTTCACTGTGGCGCGAGCGGGCATAACGCAGTGCCGCGTGGCCGTCCATGTACTGGAGACCGGCCGATACGTACAACCGCTCGACGCCGTAGTCATCCGTAGGATACTCGTCGTCCTTGATGGGCCGCTCGACATCCACCACGACGCCGTCCATCGTGTCGATGATCTGCTCCAGCCCGTGAAAATCCACGCGGCCGTAATAGTCGATTTTCAGCCCGATGACCTGTTCGACGGTCCGCTTCGCCAGGCCCGGGCCGCCGCCCTCGACACGCGCCTTGTTCAGCTCGCCGTAGGTATACGCGGTGTTGATCTTCCCCTGGCCGAACCCGGGGATGTCCACCCACATGTCCCGAGGGATCGAGATCATCCCCGCGCTCTTCGCCTTCGGGTCGATCCGCACCAGGATCATGGTGTCCGAGCGCGCGGGAATCCCCTGCGCGACCTCGTCATCGCGCTGGTCGATGCCCATGAGGAGGATGTTGAAGGGGTCGGTGCCCTGCCAATCGGGGAGCGGCAGGATATTCATGATCCCGCCCGAGCGGGGACCGGGCGAGTTGTCCGACGCGCCCCCCCCGCCGGTTACGATGCCGACTGCCGCCGTCAAGGGCTTGGGCACGACGGCCCCAGTCTCTGCTTGACGGACGCTCAGCTGATACAGCGCCAGCGCGCCGACGTACAGGCCGCCGCCGACGAACGCCACGAAGAGGAACGAGGACAGGGCCGCGGCAAGCGGGCCGAGCCACAGAAAGCCGCGCCGGGACGGTGCGGCCGACGCAGCCTCGTGATCCGGCGCCCCGGACCAACGAAAGTCCCGGGCCGAGGCTCCGCGCCACAAGGCGTCGTCCACGCCTCCTCCTGCGCCTGGAATGGGGCCGCACACCGCACGCGGCGTGCCACCGCGCGGCCGCCGATGAGGCGGGCGACGAGGGCCATTATAGCCGTTGGCGGCGTCGGCGTGACGGGATTGCGCGGCACAAGGATGGCGCGAAAGGCGGCGCTCAGGCGTCCCGCTCGGCGCGGACCAGGCGGTCGAGGGCGTCGAGCGCCAGCAGGTAGCCGTACCAGCCGAGGCCGACGATCTGGCCGCGGGCGATCTCGGCGATGACCGAATGATGGCGCCAGGGCTCGCGCGCGTGGATATTCGAGAAGTGGACCTCGACGATCGGCACGCCCAGCGCGGCGAGCGCGTCGCGCAGCGACAGGCCGTAGTGGGTGAGCGCCCCGGGGTTGACGAGGATGCCGTCGCACTCCCCAAAGTGCGCGTGCAGGCAGTCGACCAGCGCCCCTTCGTGATTCGATTGTAATATCGTGAGCCGCCAGCCCAGCTCGCTGGCGCGGCGCTCCAGCGCGGCGTCGATCTCGGCAAGCGTCGTCGTGCCGTAGATGTGCGGCTCGCGTCGTCCGGTCAGGTTCAGGTTCGGCCCGTGCAGGACGAGGCCTCGGAGGAGCTGCCGAGCGCCGAGCGCGGAGGGCTGAGTGGCAGATGGCTGCTCGCCGGTCATCTCGCCTCGCTCAAATCCGGGCGCGGCTCCCCGCCCTGTGCCGGCAGCCTGGCGTTCTTTCGGCGCGCTCCCGACTCGGCGCAGGACGGAACGCGGCCCACTCACCGCTATAGCACGAGGTCGAGCGCCTCCTCGACCAGCGCGTCGGGCACGTCGCGGAAGACGTCGGCGTGGCCGAGACGGGTCGGCAGCACCCATGCCAAGCGGCCGGCCTGGGCCTTCTTGTCGAGCCCCATCGCCGCGCGCACGGCGCCACGATCGACCCCCGGCGCGCTCGCCGGCAGGCCGAAGCGCTCAACGAGCACGCCCTGGCGCTCCGCCGCGTCCGCCGGGAACCGCCCCGTCGCCACGGCGATGTACGCGGCCGCCCGCAGCCCGATCGCCACGGCCTCGCCGTGCAGATAGCGGCCATAGGCCGTGGCTGCCTCGATGGCGTGGCCAACCGTGTGGCCATAGTTCAGAATGGCGCGTCGGCCGCTCTCGCGCTCGTCCTCGCCCACGACGTCGCCCTTGAGCTGCATGCAGCGGCGGATTGCTACCTCGGTCGGCCCGGGCTGCGCCGCGCGCAGGGCGTCCGCCTCGCGCTC
Organism: Chloroflexota bacterium; assembly: GCA_035293805.1. GTDB lineage: Bacteria > Chloroflexota > UBA6077 > UBA6077 > JAJPHF01 > JAJPHF01. The sequence continues at coordinate 20,333 of DATGMD010000010.1, forward strand.
CAGCAGGGCGAACAGGTCGGCGTCGAGGATCACCCCGGTCTTGATTACCTCCGCCCAGCCAGCGGCCAGCTCACGCGGCGGCAGGGTGGTCAGCGTGCCAGTGTCGGCGAGCACCAGGCAGGGCTGATAGAAGGCGCCGATGAGGTTCTTGCCGCGGGGATGGTCGACGGCAACCTTGCCGCCAATACTGGCGTCAACCTGAGCAAGCAGGGTGGTCGGCAGCTGTACGAAGGCGATCCCGCGCAGAATGGTGGCGGCCACGAAGCCCGCCATGTCGCCGACGACACCGCCGCCGAGCGCCAGGATGGCGTCGCGGCGCTCGACGCGCTCACCGAGCAGCCAGTCGTAGAGCGCCGCCACCTGGGCGAGCGTCTTGTGCTCCTCGCCGGACGGGACGGTGCGCGCGCGCACCTCACGACCGGCCGCCCGAAGCACGCCCTCCACACGCGCGCCGTACCGAGCATAGACGGCCTCATCCGCGATGAGCCAGAGGCGGCCCCGCAAGCCCACCGCGTCGAGGTGCGCCGGCAGCGTGTCGAGCGCGCCTTGCCCGACGATCACGGGATAGGTGCGTGAGGCGGTACGCACCTCGAAGGCGGTCGGCCCGCGGCCGACCGCGGCCTTGCTGGCGATGCTCATTACTCTCGCTCCCCGCGCGCTCTAGGAGTATACCCCGGCGGTCGCACGTGGTCGGCGGCACAACTGACGCGCGGCGAGGGAACCGGCCCGCCTAACGGTACTCACGCAGCACGTCGATCACTTCCGCCGCGACCTCGCCGAGCGTGCGGTCGTCTGTCGTGATGGTGCAGTGGGCCAGCGCGTAGAGCGGAGCGCGCCGCTCCTGGAGCGTGCGGATGGCGGCGAGCGGCTCGTCCCCCTCGAGGAGGGGGCGCCGCTCGCGGCTGCGCGCGAGCCGATGGGCGATCTGCTCGGCGCTGGCGTGCAAGCAGACGACCAGATTGTTGGCGAACAACGCGTCGCGGTTTACCGCATCAAGGATCGCGCCGCCCCCCGTCGCGATCACCGCGCCGCTCGACCGGGCGACCCGCGCCACCACCTCGCGCTCCATAGCCCGAAAGCGCGCTTCGCCGTCGGTGGCGAAGATGTCGGGCACGGTGCGACCAGAGGTGCGCTCGATCTCGGCGTCGGTGTCGACGAAGCGCCAGCGCAGGCGCTCCGCGACCAGGCGGCCGACGCGGCTCTTACCCGCCCCGCTCATGCCCACGAGCACCAGGTTGCGCGGCCTCACGCGAGCGCCTGGCGCGCGGCGGCGAACATCACGTCGAGCGGCGGCTTGCGGCCAGTCCAGCGCTCGAAGGCAATGGCCGCCTGATAGACGAGCATGGGGAGCCCATTCTGGGTGCGTGCCCCCCGCGCCCGCGCGTCAGCCAGCAGCGGTGTCTCCGCCGGCCGGTAGATAATGTCGACGACGAGCGCCCCGCCCGGAACCTGGTCGGGCCGCAGCAGACGCTCGCCAGGCCGCATCCCGACGGACGTCGTGTTCACGAGCAGCTCGCAGCGCGCCAGACGCGCGTCCAAATCGGGGGCGTCTAGCGCGAAGGCCTCGATCAGGGGGCGAGAGCGGTCGTCCGCGCGCGCCCCCTGGCCCCCGCGCTGCGGCGCCTGCTGCCGCAGCGCGCTCGCCAGGGCCTGCCCACGCGCGGCGTCGCGGTTGAAGATGGCGAGGCGGCGAACGCCGGCGGCGAGGAGCGCGTGGCCCACGGCCCGGGCCGCACCGCCCGCGCCGAGCATGACCGCTTCGCCGCTGGCGGGCGCATAGCCGGCGTCGCCCAGGGCGAGCGCGAAGCCAGCGGCGTCGGTATTGGCGCCGACGAGGCGGCCATCCTGCTTCAGAACAGTATTGACGGCGCCAACCTGTCGCGCCGACGGATCCAGCGCGTCGAGCAGTGGAAGCAGCGCCTCCTTGTGGGGGATGGTGACGTTTGCGCCGAGCAGGTCCGGCGCGCGGAGCCCAGCCGCCCAGGCTGCCAGCGCACCCGGGGCTACCGACCAGCGCTCGTAGCGTCCGTCGATGCCGAGCCGATCAAGGGCGGCCTGATGAATGGCCGGGGAGATGCTGTGCTCGATGGGATAACCGACCACGCCCAGACGCCAGCTCACGCCCGCAGTCCTTAGGCCAGTAGCCGCTTGAGGCGGATGCTGACGGAATCGTACTCGCCAGGACAGCGCACCGTCCTGAATTCAGGATGGCACCCTAATTGCGGCTGTGTCAAGTAGCGCGTGAGGCGGCAGGCTTGCTAATATAGGCCGTGCGCAGGTGCCCGGAGAGCGATCCGGCCTCGCGGCCGGGGCTCCGTGGTCAACGTCGCCCGCGGCAGCCTGCGCGCGGGGCCGGCGTGCGTCGCGGGCCGCCGACGGCGGTCCAGCATACGGCTCTCTGCCGCACCAGGCCCCGACCCGCTCGCCCGACATCCCGCGGGTCGCGCTTCGCCCTCTCTGGGGCGCGCGACGACGCCCGTGCGGCAATCGTACGGGGGCGAGCGATCTGGCTGGAGTCATCCCAAAGCCCCTTGCGGCCCCGTGCGCGGCGCGGCCGACGAGGGTGCTGCGCGCATGCCGAGGTGGAGGCCATCGGATGAAACGCTGGCGTGTGGTGCGCTTCCCTACGGCCGAGGAGGCCGAGAGCTACCTGAACGGACTAAGCATCGAGCCTGACCAGATCAAGGGCATGTTCGCCAACCCGCCGACTGGCAAGGGCGCCGGCGGCCTGCTGCTCGTATGCTGGCTCAGCGCGCACCAGCAGCGCGTGGAGCAGCTACAGCAGCAGCCGCGCCTCGACGAGGACCAGGCGCCGGCGCCCGATGTGGATGACGTGCGGATCGTGCGGCCCCCGCGCGCGGGCCGCCGGCGCGCGGGGGCGGACGAGGACTCGGCCTAAGCGACGCGGGAGCGCGGCCAGCGCCACAGCGCGCCGGCCGCCACCACCAGCGCGGCCAGGGCCACCAGGCTGATGACGCGGCCCAGCCGCACGCTGAGCGGGTCGAACCGCAGCTCCACCTCGTGGCTGCCCGGCGCGAGCGGCACACCTCGGAAGAAGTAATCGGCGCGCAGCACGGGCGTTTCCACCCCATCCACGCGCGCCTGCCACCCCGGATGATACAGGTCCGTCAGCACCAGTAGTCCTGGCCGGTCGGCGGTCGCCCGCAGGCTCACTCGCTCGGGCGCGTAGCTCTCGATCGTCGCCGCCCGGACGCTCCCTGCCACGCCCCGGTCGGGCATTGCCTGCGACCGCGGCGGCACCGGGGGGTCTCCCTCGCCCATCCGCCGGACCGGGAAGTCGGTCGGCGGCGGCGGGTCGTCGAGCAACGCTTCGGTGGTGGGATCGAACGGGTCCATGTACATGCTGTACAGGCCGCCCATCTCCGGCCGCGGCAGGACGCCGCCGTTCACGACGAACGCGCGGGGGAAGACGGCGGTGTTCTCGTAGAGAACCGTATCGCCGTCCGCAAAGACCCGTTGGAACTTGGCCCGGTCCAGCTGCTCCACCTGGCGGGCCTGGCCGGTCACGTTGTCGTACAGCGCCATGCCGTAGACGCGCAGGACGGCGAGCCCGGAGGTGTAGCGTATCTCGACGCCGCGCACCGACCAGCGCTCGGGCAGCGCGTGCCGGCTGTAGTAGTAGTGCGAGTCGTAGCGCCCGCCGTTGATGTCGCGGTCCTCCTCGCTGAACGCTACCTCCGCGCGCTGGTGCTTCACGCGCGGCTGCACGTCGCCGCGGTCGTGGGCGCCCTCCGACACGTCGCGGCCCGCCACGAGCGGCAAGACCACCTGGCGGCCGTCCGTGCCCGTCACGATCAGCTGGGCGACCGTGGCGCCCTCGGGCACGTCCTCGGCGTACGATAGCATCGCGACAAGTCGCAAGTCGGTCGCCGGCACGTCGGGCAGCGCGAAGCGCTCGTCGCCGGCGGGATTGCCGAGGCCGGCATCGAACAGCGCGCGGTGCGGATAGTACGCCGTGGACTTGTAGACGGGTCGGTTCGGCGGGTGCGCGAGCGCGGCCAGCCAGCGCACGCCCCAGAGGTCGAGCAGGAAGCCCGGCGTGTTCGCCACCACGGCCGCGTACTCGGCCTGGCGCTGGGGCTCGAGCGAGCTGTACCCCCCCGCCTGCGTGATGCCCCAGGTCGCCGGGCGGTTGTACTCGAGCAGCGGTAGATGGTCGCTGCTCACCCACAGCCGATCGAGCCCGTCATCGCGGGCCTGCAGGTATTGGATGCTGGGCGGGGGCCGGAGCAGGTCGGCCAGCGGCAGCCGGGGATGGAAGCTGCGCCCCCAAAGCAGCAGATCGCCCGCGGCGAGCAGCACGAGCCCGGCCCGCCAGACTACCGCCCAGCGACGGGCCAGGTAGCAGAGCGACAGCAGCAGCGCCACGGCGAGCAGGAGCCCGAAGGCAAGCTCGGTCCGGCGATTGCCCAGGTCGAGCGAGTTCAGCAGGCCGACGTAGACCACCTCGGGACTGAGGTCGGCGTACATCCGCCGCGTGGCGAGATAGGTGCTGGCGATCAGCGCTTTCGCGGCATCGGGAGCGGCCAGGAGCCGCTCGCGCGCCACCAGGAACAGGACGATCAGCGCGGCGATGCTCGCGTTCACGCCGACCACGGCGCCCAGGAGCGACCGGCGGCGCGACGGCTCGCGCGAGACGCGTTCCAGCCAGTCCAGTCCGTAGCCGGCGAGCGCCGCGAGCGCGACCACCAGCAAGAAGCTATAGCGACCGGGCACGCGCAGCGCCGAAAAGCCGGGTAGCGGCCAGAGCAGCTCCAGGACGGGAATCGGCGAGTAATCGCCGAACGCCAGGAACATGCCGAACAGGCCCAGCCCAGCGAAGAAAAGTACCTCGCGTCGCCGCACCATGGCGAGGGCCACGAGCGCGAGCACGATGGGCGCGATGCCGACGTAGAGAATCGTCTCCCAGCCTGTCCACAGCGGCCAGGAGCCGGTCTGGGAGCGGAAGAAGTACGGGAACAAGAGCGTGGCGAGCTGGCTAGGGTGGAGCGAGTACGTGGTGGCGAAGGCGAACGGGACGCCCTCGCCGCGGAAGCTCTGCATGCCCAGCTCGTAAAGCGGCCAGAGCTGCGCCACGGCGAGCGCGATGCCGAGCCCCACGATGGTGGCCAGCAGCCGCGCTCCCAGCCACGCGCGGCGGAGCAGCGGCCGGGGGTCGGGAGTCAGGGGCCAGCGACCATCGCCCGGCGCGGTGTCCGACGGCGGCCTATCGTGGCCGGCGCGCGCGTCGCCCCGGCCCTCGGCCGCTGGCGTGTGGCCCGCTAGCGGCGGCCAGATGACGCGGAAGGCCACGTATAGCCCGAGCGCCATGAGCGTCATGAGGGCCGGCTGGACGTGGAGCGCCGTCAGCTGCACGCCCAGCGTCGCGGCGCCCGCGAGCGCGCAGAGCCAGCGCGCCCGCCCGACGCGGCGGTACGCCAGCTCGGTCCAGCAGAGCACCAGCGGCAGCCAGACGGCGGTCCGTAAGAGGTTTTCGTGGTGCATCTGACCGACGAGGAAGCTGCCATAGGCGAACGTGAGGGCCGCCAGCAGGGCGCCGAGTCGCCGCAGCGTCAGCACGCGCATCCACGCGTACATAAAGGCGCCGGCCATGACGTAGTGGAGCACGCGCAGGAGGACGAACGCCGTGGGCGTGGGCAGCAGCCCGAAAAACAGGAGGTGGAGCGGATAGTACATGCCCGTCTCGCCATCGGCGAGCAGCGGATAGCCGCTGAACATCTGCGGGAACCACAAGGGGATGTGGCCGGCCTGAAGCTGTGCGGCATACCACTGGTAGACGGGATAGTAGAACAGATAGGTGTCGCGCTCGGCGTATACCTGGCCGAACGCTAGCGCCTCCACATTGAGGATCACCGCGGCGAGGGCGATGATGCTCACGGCCCCCAGGTCTGGGAGCCAAAGCGGCGCACGCCCGATCCGCGGCAGCCGCCGGCCGAGCCAGGAGCGCTTGGGGCGGGTGGGTTCGGGGAGCGTGGCGGCGCGGTCGGCTGGCTGCTCAGGAGCCGGCGCCGCCGGGGGCGGCGCCGCTGGCCGCGGCCGTACCGCCGTTTGGGTTGAGCCGTTGGCCGACGCGGCGGCGCTGGCGGCCGCCGGGCGGGCCGGGGCATGGCCGTTCGCGCCGGCCGTGGTGGCAGCCCGCGCCGCGGCGAGGCCGTCGCGCCTGGCGGCCGCGGTTGCGCGCTTCGCAGCGGCGGTGCGTCGCCGCTGGCGTGTGCTCTTGCTCAAGGCGCCCTCCCCGCGCCCGACACGGCGAGCGGCCGGGGCGGCGCCGCACGCGCGGGCTTGCGCGCCAGCACGACCACCGACAGTCCGAACGGTAGCGCCCGGCGCGGGGCGACGAGCGCCTCCAGCCCCAGCACGCCGAGGAGCGCGGCGTTGAGGAGCGGGGAGGGCACCGCCATCTCCTCCTGCGAGGGGCCGCGCCACCGCTCGCTCACGCGCTTGGCGAGCGCCAGCGGGAAGAGGAAGCAGTTCCCGTAGGTCGCGACCTCGGGCGACAATCCTGCCGCACGCACGGCCGCGACGACCTCGCCACGGGTGTAGCGGTGCCGCGTGTGGACCGCTACGTCGTGCCCGCCCTGCAGCCAGTCGTAAGCGGGCACGCGCAGCAGGAGCAGCCCGTCCGGCCGGAGCACTCGCGAGAACTCCGCGAGCGCGCTCTCTTCGTCGAGAACCTGGCGATGGTACAACACGTCGAAGCAGGTGACGAGGGTGAAGCTTTCCGACCGGAAGGGCAGGGCCGCGATGGACCCGCGCGCCATGCGGCGCAGGCCGGCGGCCGGCCAGAACGGCGCCGCCTCGGCGGCCCGGTCCACCCCGACCACCTCCCCGTAGCGGCGCAGCCAGGCCGTTGTGCCGCCGGTGCCACAACCCGCGTCCAGCACGCGCCCGTCCGCGTGGATTGGGAGGCGCCCGTCGAGCAGCGCGGCGACCAGGCGCCGTTGACCGCGGAACCACCAGTGCTCGTGCTCGACGTGGGCCAACAGCGCGTACTGCTCAGGCTCCATGGCCGTCCTTGTGTCGAGTGATGAGCGCGGACCGAGCCCGTGCCGTGCCCGACGGTCAGGGCTCGCTGGCCGCGACCCGGTCGAGCGCCGCCGCGGCGGCGTCGATCTGATCGAGCGACAGCTCCGGGTAGAGCGGCAGCGACAGCACCTCGTCGGCCAGCCGCTCCGTGACCGGCAGGCTGCCGCGCGGGACGCCGAGGTGCGCGTAGGCTGGCTGCAGGTGCGCGGGGATGGGGTAGTGGACGAGCGTCCCGATCCCCTCTGCCGCGAGCGCTTCCTGCACCGCCGCGCGGCGCGGCACCGTCACGGCGTACAGGTGGTAGACGTGGCGCGCCCAGGGCGCCTCGACGGGGGGCGCGACGCGCGCCAGGCGGGCGGCGTAGCGCGCGGCGCGAGCGCGCCGCGCGGCCGTCCACTCATCGAGGTGGCGCAGCTTCACGCGCAGCACCGCCGCCTGCAGCTCGTCCAGGCGCGAGTTGAGCCCCTCGATCTGGTGGTGGTAGCGGTCCGTCTGGCCGTAATTCCGCAGGAGGCGTACCCGCTCGGCCAGGGCGGCGTCGTCCGTCACGACCATGCCGCCGTCGCCGTAGGCCCCCAGGTTCTTGGTCGGGTAGAAGCTGAACGCCGCCAGATCGCCGAGGCGGCCGGCGCGCGTCCCGCGATACTCGGCGCCGTGCGCCTGGGCGGCGTCCTCGATCAGCCGCAGACCGTGCTCGCGGGCAAGCGCCTGCAGCGGCGCCATGTCGGCCGGGTGGCCGTAGAGGTGTACCGGCAGCAGCGCGCGGGTGCGCGGCGTCACGGCGGCCGCCGCCGCCGCGGGGTCCATCGTGCGCGTGGCCGGGTCGACGTCCACGAACACGGGCCGCGCGCCGGTGAGCGAGATCGCGTTGATCGTCGGGACGGCGGTGTGGGCGACGGTAATCACCTCGTCGCCGGGCTTGAGGTCGCAGGCCCAGAGCGCCAGGTGCAGCGCCTCGGTGCCGGAGCCGACGCCGACGGCGTACCGCGCGCCACAGTAGGCGGCGAACTCCGCCTCGAACGCCTCGACCTCGGGGCCGAGGATATACCAGCCACGCTCCAACACGCCCCGAATGGCGGCGTCCACCTCGTCCTTGATCGCGGCGTACTGCGGCTTCAGGTCGTTGAATGGCACACGGGGCGCGGCCGCCGAGCCTACCACCGCTGACCTCCCCTTCTCCCGCAAAACCTGCTGACGACCGTGGGCCGCCCCCCGGCGCCGGTCACCGCGCGCGCTCAAGCCGAGCCGAGCGCCCCGGCCGACCGGGCGCGGTCCCAGTAGTGCTCGCCGTGCGCCTGGTAGTAAGCGAGGGTGCGGGCCAGCCCGTCGCGCAGCGAGACGTGCGGCGACCAGCCGAGCGCCTCCTGAATCTTGGCGTAGTCCGCTTCGTAGCTGCCGATGTCGATCACCCGCTTCTCGGGCGGGAAGGGGACAATCCGGTAGCTGCCTCGCCCCGCGAGGCTGATCAGCAGCTCGACGACCTCCAGCAGCGAGGCGCTCTCGCCCCCCAGGTTGTAGATCTGGGCATCGGTGCCCTCGGTACAGCCCGCAAGGAGGAAGGCGTTGACCACGTCGTCCACGTAGGTGAAGTCGCGCCGTTGGCGGCCGTCGCCAAAGAGCTGGATCTCCTCCCCGTCAAGCACCTGACGAATGAACCACGGCAGGAAGCCTTGACGGTTGTGCTTCATCAACTGGCGCGGCCCGTAGGTGTTGGTTAGGCGCAGCACGGTGGCCCGGACGCCGTAGGCGTTGTTGTAGACGATGTGATACCACTCGCCGGCCAGCTTGTTGATTCCGTTCACGTCCGTGGGCCGGGCGACGTGGCTCTCGTCCACGGGGGTGCGGTCGGGTCGCCCGTAGACCTGACGCGTGCTGGCGAAGACCACCTTCGCGCGCGGATTGTGGTGGCGGCAGGCCTCGAGCAGCGAGAGCTGGCTGCGGCAGTTGATCTCGAGGTCCGTGTACGGATCGAGCATGCTGTCGATGTGGCTGACCTGGCCAGCGAGGTTGAATATGACGTCGTGCCCCTGCACGAGGTAGTTCATCGCGTTGACGTCGCGGACATCCGCGAAGTTCACCTGCACCCGGTCGCGCAGGTCGGCCACGTTGAAGAGATTGCCGCCGTAGTCGGGCACCATCGAGTCGATCAGCAAGACGTCGCTGCCAAGCTCGACCAGGCGGCGGGCCAGATTGCTGCCGATGAAGCCCAGCCCGCCGGTGACGGCCACTCGCTTCCGAGGATAGTAGGCGTACGCTCGTTCCATGGGCGGCCGTCAGCTCTCGGTGAGGAGCGCCGCGCCGGTTGCCACGGCCGCGCCGCTGGCGGCTGCCGACCGGCGACGGGCGGCCAGCTTGCGGCGAAACTCGCCGCGCAGGATAAGCCGATACCAGAGACGGATCAGATCGCGCCCAACGCGCGCGACGCGGGCGAAGTTGAAGAATTGCGACTTCCCGTAGGCACGATGGAAATGGTGGACGGGCACCTCGGCAATGCGGCACCCCGCCTGGTGGACCTTCGTCATCAGCTCGACGCAGATCACGCCGCTGTCTTCCCGTAGGTCCACGTCGTCGAAGATGCGCCGCCGCAGCAGGCGGAAGTCGCAGTCCACGTCGCGCACGCGCAGTCGGAACATGACGCGCACCACCTTGTGGTACAGGCGGCCGATGATGATGCGGTTGAGCGGGTCGTGCCGCTCGATCTTGTAGCCGTTGACCAGATCGACGTCCGGCTGTAGCGCCGCCACCAGCAGCGCCAACTCCCGGGGGTCGTACTGGGCATCGCCGTCAGTGTAGAAGACGAGGTCCTTGGTCGCGTGGGCGAAGCCGCTGCGCAGCGCGCCGCCGTAGCCGCGGTTCCGCGGATGGGTCACCACGCGCAAGCGCGGGTAGCGCGCCGCCAGATCCTCCAGGATCTCGCCCGTGTGGTCCGGGCTGCCGTCGTTGACCACAATGATCTCGTAGTCGTCGGTCAGCGCCCGCAGCGTCCGGTCCGCCACGACCACCATGCTGGCGATGGTGCCGGCATCGTTGTACGCCGGAAAGAACGCGCTAATGCTCAGACCCACGTTCGCTGATTCTCCGACCAATTTCCTCCGAGCGGCAGTATTGCACATCCTCGGGGGTCCAGGCACAAGGGTAGCCTGAGGGGCGCCCGCGAGGCAAGGGAAGGCGGCTAGCGCGTGGGCCAACGGGCACGCTCGACCGCACGACAAAGCCCTCCCCGATCGGGGAGGGCTCGCTCGTGGCTGCCCGAGCTAGTCCAGATAAGCGCGCAGGCGTTCGGCGTCGGCCTCCTGGCGCAATTTCGCCAGCGCGCGATGCTCCATCTGGCGGGCGCGCTCGCGAGTCACCCCCAGGCGTCGGCCCACCACTTCGAGCGTGTAGGTGTGGCCGTCGGCGAGGCCGAAGCGCAGCTCCAGCACGAGCTGCTCCCGTTCGGGCAGGATCATCAGCAGCTCGCCCATCTCGTTGCGAAGCATCTGGTGGGCGACGATGTCGAACAGCGTCGGCATCTCCTCGGCCGCCGCCGCCTCGCGGCTGTCGGTCTCCTCGCCGTCGGCACGCGGCGCGTCGAGGGGCAGGGGCGCGGCCGACGCGCGCACCACCGCTGCCAGCCGGTCGGCGCGCATGCCCATCGCCTCCGCCAGCTCCTCGTCGGTCGGCTCGCGGTTCAGCTCGTGGCGCAGGCGCTGGAAGGTGCGCCCCATGCGGTTCAGCGTCTCATGGATGTGCACGGGCAGCCGGACGACGCGACCGCGATCGGCGATCGCCCGCGTCACCGCCTGCATGATCCACCAGGTGGCGTAGGTCGAGAAGCGGAAGCCCTTGCGGTAGTCGAACTTCTCGACGGCCCGGATGAGCCCGATGTTGCCCTCGGCGATCAGGTCTTCCAGGTCCAGGCCCCGGCCCTGGTAGCGCGCGGCGATGGCCGCCACCAGCCGCAGGTTGGCCTCGACCATGCGCTGTCGCGCCTGCTCGCCCTCCGCCTTCTCTGCCAGCAACGACCCGCGGTCGGCGCTGTCCGTGCCCGGCTGGGCCAGCAGCGTGGCCGCGCGCTTGCCCGCGGCGATCCGCTTGGCCAGCGCGACTTCTTCCTCGGCGTTCAGCAGGCGCACGGTGCCGATCTGCTGGAAATACGCCCCGATGGCGTCGGCATCTTCCAGGTCCTGAGCGCGCGCGCTGCCGCGCCCGCTGCGCCGCTCCGCCCCCTCGGCGGGCGCCCGCGCCGGGCGGCGCGCCGGCCGGTCCGCGGCCGTCAGCTCTTCCGTCGTCAGGGGAGCCTCGGGGACCAGCGGGGTCCGTTCCAGAGTCGCACTGCTCTGCGTCATCTCTTACAATCCATCGCCAGGTTGCATCGGCCGCGCTAGGTGGGGGCGCCGGAGACAGCCACCAGTCTGGGCGGCTCCGCAAGTTGGATGCCACCCCGTGTTGCCCAAGAGCTATGTTAACGGGCGGCATGGCGGGGCGGTGTCAGGAAAAGCAAGGCATTTGCTGTAGGAGTTTGCCTGACGGCAGGAGGCGGCTCGCGGGGGTCTGCGCCGGGGCCTAGGCGGAGGCTTCCTCGCCGATGGCGTCGGCCTGGAGGAAGCCCTTACGGAGAGCGTACTTCACGAGCTCGGACCGGTGGTGCAGGTTGAGCTTCTCCATGACCCGCTGACGGTACGTATCGACCGTCTTGGGGCTCAGCACCAGGCGCTCGGCGATCTCCTGGCCCGTGTACCCCTCCGCGGTGAGGCGCAAGACCTCACGCTCGCGCGGGGTCAGCCCGTCGTAGGCCACGTCGGCACCCTCGCCTCGCTCCAGGTACTTGCCCAGCAGCAGCTTGGCTGCCGACGGGTACAGGAACACCTCGTCGCGGTGGACCACGCGGATCGCCTCGATCAGCTCGCTGTCGGCGCCGGTCTTGAGCACGTAGCCGGAGCCGCCCGCCTCGATGACCGGCAAGAGGTACTGCTCCTCGGCGTGCATGGTAAGGATGAGCACCTTCGAGGGCAGCTTCTGGGCGCGGATGGCGCGCGTGGCCTGCAAGCCGCCGCCGCCCGGCATGGCGATGTCCATGACCACCACGTCGGGGCGCAGCAAGGCGGTCTGGCGCACGGTCTCCTGGCCGTCGCCAGCCTCACCGACGACCTCCATGTCCGGCTCGGCGCTCAACAACGCGCGCAGGCCCGCGCGCAGGACGGCGTGATCGTCGGCAAGGAGAACGCGAATGCGATCGTTGGCCATCAGTCGTCCGCCATACGGGTCAGCTATCGGCGGCCAGCAGGCGAGGGCTGAGCCCCGACGGCGTCGCCGGCAGCGCGGCTCCCACGGCCACCTCGCTGCTGAGGACCGACAGCTCGTCGAGGGGCACTTCGGCCCGCACCAGCGCGCCACGGTTCGGCCAGGCGCTCAGCTGCAGCCGCCCACCCACGAGCGCCATGCGCTCCTGCATACCGAATAGCCCCAGGCCACGCTCCTTGGAGGCGAGCACGCCCTCGACGTCGAAGCCCACGCCGTCGTCCCGGATCGTCGCCACCGCCCGTCCGTTCTCCTGCGTCAGCCAGACCTCGACATGGCGGGCGTTGGCGTGACGCGCGACGTTCGTCAGAGCCTCCTGAATCACCCGGTACAGCACCAGCTCGACGTGCGGCGCCAGGCGCTGCGTAAAGCTACCGGCGCGGAAGCTCACGGCGAAGCCCAGCAACTCCGCGCACCGCTCGGTGTAGCTCTGCGCCGCGGCGACCAGGCCCAGGTCGTCGAGGGTCGTGGGCCGCAGCTCGCGCGCCATGTTCCGCACTTCCTCGAGCGCTCGCAGCGTCAGCTCCCGCAGCTCGGCCGTCGAGGTGCGCACCTGCGCCGGGTCGCCCGCCCGCTCCAGAATGCGGAGGCGCACGAGCAGCGATGTGAGCGTCTGGGCCGTCTCGTCGTGCAGCTCGCGGGCGATGCGCTTGCGCTCGGCCTCCTGAGCGTCGATCACCTGCAAGGACAGGGCCTGAAGCTGCTGACGGTCGCGCTCGAGGGTGTCGAGCATGGCGTTGAGGGTCGCCGTAAACGTCTGCAACAGCGGATCGCGGCCAGCGTCGATTGGCGCGCGCGCGCCGAGATTGCCCCGCCGGACCTCGAGCACGGTGCGCTCGATGCCTTCGAGCGGCGAGAAGGCGGCTTTGAGCACGACGTAGTTGACGAGCAGGCTCAGCCCCGTGCCGACCAGCATGAACGAGCCGACCAGCCAGAGCGGGGACGAGCTAGGCTCCTGGCGCGCGAACTGGACGGTGAGAAACGTGCCCATGCCGGCGCCGAGCACGACTACCAGACAGTTGCCGAGCAGCACCCGGTAGAACAGGGGCAGCGCACGCAACTGGCCGACGAACTCACGCGTCGAGCGTGGCCGCGGCGCGGCCATGGGCAGCGTTACATCCACCGGTTGCTCCTGTGTTCGCCGATGAACACGGCGCCGGCCCCAGGGGGCGGCGGTTCTCGGCCTCGCCTGTATCTTAACGAATCTCGCCCGGCGAAGCGATCTGACCTACCCGGTGTAGAAGTTGTGGATCATAGTGGCGGCCGAGGCGAGACGCTGGAAGAGGAAGCGGACGACCCACTGCGTGGGGCGGGTGCGCAGCCCCTCCGCGTGGCCCAATCCCTTCTCCACCATGCGGATGCCCTGACGCAGGTCGTCCAACGACGCCGTGGCGCGATTCGCGAGCGTGGCCCGAGCCACCGTGTACCAGCGCGCCGCCGCAAACGCGAGCAGGAAGTAGCGGAAGCCCTGGAACACGTCGCTGTCGTCGACCAGCGTCTTGCGCTCGATCAGGCTCTGGAGGTAGCGGGCGTAGAGGTGAGCGAGAGCCGGATCGTCCTGGGGGAAGCAGACCTTGCGCATCCGGCCCTGATCGAGGGTCGCACCGAAGCCCGCGAGCTGGAGCGGCCCGACGCCATTGGCGACGATGATCGCCAGCGTCAGCCGCGTGCCGACGCCCCGGCGGCCAACGGCGCCCGAGTCGATGGCCTGCCACTGCTGCTCCAGGCCGCCGATGAACGGCGCCAGCACGGCTCGCTGGCGCGGCGCGGACACGCTTCCCGGCGCCGCGGCGTCCCAGAGGGGCGCGTAGCCCTCCTGGTCAAGCTCATCCAGCCAGGCCGCGAAGGCCGCGTTGGGCGCGCCGAGCGCCGCGCCGTATCGCTCGGCGATCCAGTGGAGCAAGCGGTCGAGCCCCAGCAAGCGCGTTTCCAGCGGGCGCTGCGCCTGCCGCAGCGCGGCCAGCAGCGCCCGCTCCAGCGCACGGTAGTTCTGCCAGTGGAGCGGCTGCCTCGGCTGGAGCCAGAGATGCTCACCCAGCACGCCGCTGCCGGGCAGGGCGCGGCCGGGCAGCTCCGCGCGCCGCTGCATCACCCGGTAGGCGTCGTCGACGGCGGCCGGGTGCTGGACGAGGAGCGCGCCCTCGTGGGCCAGCACCGCGCTGCAGGCGAAGTCCAGGGTGGCGGTGGCGCCATCGGGCGTGCGCGCGAAGTGGAACGGGTACTGCTGGCAAGGGCTCGGCTTGGCCGCCATGCCCTGCACCTTGTGAATCAGGCACAGGCCATCCGGCTCCAGGAAGGCGCAGGCCCCGTCGATCTGTGCCAGACGCACGACCGGCAGGGTGCTGCGCCCGGGCAGCGCCTGTTCCACGAACAACGACCGGCCGGCGAGTCGCGGGCTGTCGGCCGCCCAGTCGTAGTTGGCGAGGCGGTCGTACTCCTCCGGCGTGAGGTAAACGAACCAGCCGTGGCAGCAGCCAGCGCACCGCTGGCAAGTGAAGCGGGCGTCGGGAGCCAGCTGGTAGGGCCGCGCCACGCCGTCGATCTTAGAGGCCCGTGTACCTGGCGACCTTGTCGAAATGGTGCTCGGACTCGATGCGCCGAATCGTGCCCGAGCGGGAGCGCATGACGAGCGTCTCCGTGCGGGCGCCACGGGCGAAGAACCGCACGCCGTTCACTAGCTCGCCGTGCGTCACCCCCGTGAGCGCCACGCAGACGTCGTCGTCCCGCACGAGGTCCTCCGTGCGCAGCACGCGGTCGAGGTCCAGCCCGTGCGCCCGCGCCTGCGCCGCCTCCTGCTCGTTGCGAGGGTAGAGCCGACACTGGATCTCGCCGCCCAGGCACGTCATCGCGGCCGCGGCGATCACCGCCTCTGGCGAGCCGCCGACCCCCATCAGCATGTCGACGCCGGTGTAGTCTTCCATGGCCGCCATGATCGCGCCGGCCACGTCCCCGTCGCTGATCATCATGATCCGCGCCCCCGTCGCCCGGATCTCCTGAATCAGCTCGGCGTGCCGGGGTCGGTCGAGCACGACGACCGTGAGATCGTCCGCCTCGCACTTCCGCGCCTTGGCCAGCTCCCGCACGTTCGTCGCGACCGACTGCTCCAGCGAGACGACGCCGCGGCCGATCGCGCCGACGGCCAGCTTGTCCATGTAGACGATGCCGGGCGGGTTGAACATGGAGCCGCTGCGGGCGATCGCGACCACGGACAACGCGTTGGGCAGCCCCTTGGAGGTCAGCGTCGTCCCGTCGATCGGGTCCACCGCCACGTCCACGCCCGGGGGGTTGCCGTTGCCCACGCGCTCGCCGATGTACAGCATCGGCGCCTCGTCCTTCTCGCCCTCGCCGATGACCACCACGCCGTCCATGTCGACGTTGTTCAGCGTCATCCGCATCGCGGTCACCGCCGCCTGGTCGGCCGCGTTCTTATCGCCGCGTCCCATCCAGCGCGCGGCCGCCAGCGCTGCCG
Organism: Chloroflexota bacterium; assembly: GCA_035293805.1. GTDB lineage: Bacteria > Chloroflexota > UBA6077 > UBA6077 > JAJPHF01 > JAJPHF01. The sequence goes on from DATGMD010000010.1 coordinate 36,129, forward strand.
CCTCCGTCACGCGGGCCAGCTCGAACGCCAGGTTGCGGTCCAGGGTCGGGCGAAACCCGCCCAGAGTGGTATCGGCTGCCGCCATCGCGTTGCTCCTCTCTCCCCCGCGCCGCCCAGCGGGCTCCGCGGCTGACGTTGCTCTCATCCTAGCACAGCGCCCGGCGCGGCGCCGGGCGCAACGCCGGCGGCTCGGGGAAGAGGATGTTAAACTAGTGCTAAAGACGCTGCGGCGCGGCTCAGGAAGAGCGATACGGAACGGACATCGTCACAGGCGAGGCCTGTGCTATACTGGCGCGAGTTTGCGGCAGGAGCGAGCGCCCCATGCGCGAACTCACCATCTGGCAGGCCGTTGCCATCTCCACCCAGTTCGGCTTCCTGTTGGCTGCGTCTGTCCTAATCGGACTGGGCCTGGGCTTACTGGTCGATCGCTGGACGCACGTCGGGGTCATCGCCTATCTGGTGGGCGCTTTGCTGGGCATGGCCTCGGGCGTGGCGAGCGTGGTCAAGCTGGTGAACACGTTTCTCAGGAAGAAGCCGGCCGACGAGGCGCCGGGCGGCGAACCGAAGTAGCAGGGGCACCCGAGCATGGAGAACTTCCATCCGCCGTCGCTGCTGGCGGACGTCATCTTTTGCCTGGGCGGCCATGCCGAAGCCCACGGCGAGGAGGTGGCCTGCGCCAGCGGCCTGCCGGTCACGAACACGATCCTCGCCTCGTGGCTGGCCATCATCGTCGTGATTGCGATCAGCCTGCTCGCCACCCGTCGCATGGCGCTGATACCCGGCGGGCTGCAGAACTTCGCGGAAATGGCCATCGAAGCGCTGCTGACGCCCTGCGAGCAGTTCGCGGGGGCGCGCGGCCGCTCGTTCCTGCCGCTGGTCGGGGCGCTGTTCTTCTTCATCATGACCGCCAACTGGATGGGGATTCTGCCGTTCTACGCGGAGAACGACTGGCTGCACGAGGTGCCGTGGACGGCGAGCCACGGCCCGCCCCTGCGCTCGGCCAACAGCGACCTGAACGCGACGGCGGCGATGGCGGCCATCGTGTTCATCTGGGTGCAGTTCATGATGATCCGCACCAACGGGCTGTTCGGCTGGATCAAGCACCTGACGTGGGGGCCGCCGCCGGTCCTGGAGCTGATCTCGGAGATCGCGCGGCCGGTCTCGCTGGCCTTGCGTCTGTTCGGCAACATCTTCGCGGGCGAGGTGCTGCTGCTGGTCATGAGCAGCCTGATCCCGCCCGGCGTCCCGTTCCTGTTCATGGCGTTCGAGCTGTTCGTCGGGGTCGTCCAGGCGCTGATCTTCGCGATTCTGACGCTCGCGTTCCTGTCCCTGGCGACGACGGCGCACGGCGGGGAAGAGCACGGCGCCGCTCACTAGCCGCATTCGTTCGCGCACGTGGCGAGTCTGGCGCAGCCGGGCTCGCCATACGAATAGGTCCAGGTGACGACGATCGACCCGCGGACCAAGAGGGAGGAAACGGACCATGGACATCGCAACGCTCGCATCGGTGGCGCAGCAGCAGGCGGGCACGGCTGCCTCGTTCACGCCGCTCGCCGCGGGCCTCGCCATCGGCCTGGGCGCCATCGGCCCCGGCATCGGCGTCGGCCTGGGCGTGGCCAAGGCGATGGAGGCCATCGGGCGCAACCCGGAGGCGACGGGCACGCTGTTCCTGCCCATGATCATCGGCCTCGCGTTCGCCGAAGCCATCGCGATCTACTCGCTGATCATCGCGTTCCTGCTGTTCGGCCGGGTCTAGGAGAGGGGTTAGGGAGCCGGGGTAGGGGATAGGGGGTAGGCACCCGCCTTCCGTCCCCGATTCCCCGTCCCCCGTCCCCCATCCCCTGGAGGAAGCATGTCGGCTTTCGCGACACTTGGCCTGAACTGGCCTAGTTTCATCTGGCACCTGATCAACTTCGGCATCCTGTTCTTCGTCCTGTGGCGGTTCCTCTTCCCGCCCGTGCTGAAGATGCTGGACGCTCGCCAGGCGCGCATCCGGGAGAGCATGGAGCGGGCCGAGTCCCTGCGGGAGGAGTCGACACGCGCCGCGGAGGCGGTGAAGGCCCAGCTCGACGAGGCGCGCCGCGAAGGCCAGAACATCATCAACAACGCCAACCAGATCGCCGAGCGCATCCGGGCCGAACGGCAGCAGCAGGCGCAGGCGGAGTACGAGACGATCTTGAAGCGCGCGCAGGAGGACGCCGCCCGGGAGCGCGAGCAGGCGTTCGCCGAGCTGCGCCAGCAGGTGGCCGACCTGGCCGTGATGGCGGCCGAGCGGATCATCCATCGCCAGCTCGATCCGGCGACGCAGCGTCAGCTCGTCAACGACTTCCTGGCCGAGGCCGGCGACGGACGGAGCCGCTAGTGGCCATGATTCGCTCCGCGGCCCGGCGCTACGCCGACGCCGTGTTCGACCTGGCGAAGCAGGAGAACAGCTACGACGCGTGGTCGACGGACCTCGACCGGCTGGCCGCGCTGTTGGAGGTGCCGGTGGCGGCGCGCGCGCTGACGAGCCCGGTCGTGTCGCCGGCGCAGAAGATGCGGGTGATCGAGGCCGAGGTGCCGAACCTGATGCCGCACACGCGGAACCTGCTGCAGCTGCTGCTGCACCGCGATCGCCTGGGGCTGCTCCCGGATATCGCGGCGGCGTTTCACGAGCGGCTGAACCGCGAGCGCGGCATCGTGACAGCGCAGGTCACCACGGCCGAGCCGCTCGACGCGGCCGCGCAGGCCGCCCTGGTCGCCAAGCTGAGCGCGTACGTGGGCAAGCAGGTCCGCCTCGAGACGAGCGTTGATCCGAGCATCATCGGCGGCGTGGTGGCCCGCATCGGCGACCAGCTGATCGACGGCAGCGTGCGCGGGCGACTGGAAACGCTGCGCCGCCGCCTGGCCGCGGGCGCGGCGTAGCAGGCCACGTCGGCCGCCCGCGCGAACCAAGGATGCGGCGGTGAAACCCTACGTTATGACAGGTTAAAATTCGAAGGGCGCCCCAGCGGTCGGGCTGCTCCCCACGAGGACGACGACGTCCCGGAAAGGAAACGATTGTGGCGGTACGCGGGGAAGAGATCAGCCGCATCCTGCAGCAGCAGATCGCAGGATTCAACGAAACCATCACCGCCCAGAACGTGGGGCAGGTCGTCGAGGTCGGCGACGGCATCGCGCGCATCTGGGGCCTCTCCAACGTCATGTACAGCGAGCTGGTGGAGTTCCCCAAGAGCGGGGTGCGGGGCCTGGCGCTGAACCTGGAAGAGGACACGGTCGGCGTTATCGTGCTCGGCCCGTACACCGACATCGCCGAGGGCGACGAGGTCATCAGCACCGGCCGCGTCATCGAGGTGCCGGTGGGCGACGCGATGATCGGCCGCGTGGTGGACGCGCTGGGTCAGCCGATCGACGGCAAGGGGCCGATCGCGACGACGGCCACGCGGCCGGTCGAGCGCATCGCGCCTGGCGTCGTCACCCGCCAGCCGGTGAACGTGCCGGTGCAGACGGGCATCAAGGCGCTGGACTCGATGATCCCCATCGGGCGCGGGCAGCGCGAGCTGATCATCGGCGACCGCCAGACGGGCAAGACGGCGATCGCGCTCGACACGATCATCAACCAGCGCGGCGGCGACCTGATCTGCATCTACGTGGCGATTGGCCAGCGCCGCAGCTCGGTCGCGGAGGTGGTCGGCATCCTCGAGCAGTACGGCGCGATGGAGCACTCGATCATCGTCGCCGCCACCGCTTCGGACCCCGCCGCCATGCAGTACATCGCGCCGTACGCCGGCTGCGCGATCGGCGAGTACTTCATGGAGAGCGGCCGCGACGCGCTGATCGTCTACGACGATCTCTCGAAGCACGCCGCCGCGTACCGTCAGGTATCGCTGCTCTTGCGCCGGCCCGCCGGCCGCGAAGCGTACCCCGGCGACGTGTTCTACCTGCACTCACGCCTGCTGGAGCGCGCCGCCCGCATGAATGCGGAGCACGGCGGCGGCTCACTGACGGCGCTACCGATCATCGAGACGCAGGCCGGCGACGTGGCGGCCTACATTCCGACGAACGTGATCTCGATCACCGACGGCCAGATCTTCCTGGAGTCCGACCTGTTCTACCAGGGCATCCGCCCGGCGCTGAACGTCGGCATCTCCGTGTCACGCGTCGGCGGTGCGGCCCAGACGCGCGCGATGCGGCAGGTGGCAGGCAAGCTGCGCCTCGACCTGGCGCAGTTCCGCGCCCTGGCCGCCTTCGCGCAGTTCGGCTCCGACCTCGACCCGGCCACGCGCCGCCAGCTCGAGCTGGGCCTGCGGATCCAGGAGGTCCTGAAGCAGCCCCAGTACCACCCACTGCCCCTCGACCAGCAGGTGATGATCCTGTACGCCGTCACCAACGGCTTCCTGGACGACGTGCCGGTCAGCAAGGTGCAGGAGTGGGAGGCGCAGTTCCACAGCTTCATGGCGAACGCCCACCCGGAGATCGGCGAGACGATCATGACCGACAAGCGGCTGGACGACCCGACCATCGAGAAGCTGCGCGCGGCCATCGACGAGTTCAAGCGCACGACGACCGTCTAGGCGGTAGGACACTATGGCGAGCTTGCGGGACATCCGCCGGCGTATCCGCAGCACCCGCAACATGGCGCAGATCACCAAGGCTATGGAGCTGGTGGCTGCCTCGCGCATGCGGCGTGCTCAGGCGAACGTCATCGCGGCGCGGCCGTATTCGACGGCAATACGCACGCTGATCACGCAGCTCGGCGCCGCGCGGCGCGACGGCGAGGCGCTGCACCCGCTGCTGCAGCAGCGCCCCGTCCAAAGCGTCGGGCTCGTCATGCTGACCAGCGATCGCGGGCTGGCCGGCGCCCTGAACACGAACGTCATCCGGGCGGGCACGGAGTTCCTGTTGCGGCAGGAGCACCCGGTGCGGCTGGTGACGGTCGGGCGCAAGGGCCAGGACTTCATGACGCGGCGGGGCCGCGAGCTGCGCGCGACGTTCACGCAGCTCGGCGACCGCCCGGACTACATGGCCATCACGCCGATCGCGCGGGTCATCATGGACGATTACGCGCGCGGCGAGATCGACGCCGCGTACGTCGTCTATCCGCGCTTCGTCTCGACGCTGAGTCAGCGACCGCAGCTCGACCAGCTGCTGCCCATCGCGGCGCCCGCCGGCGAGGAGCCCGCCGGGCCGGCGGTCGACTACATCTTCGAGCCGAACCCGCGCGCCATCCTGGACGCGCTGCTGCCGCGCTACGTCGAGGTACAGATCTATCAGGCGGTGCTGGAGACCATCGCCAGCGAGCAGAGCGCCCGCATGGTGGCGATGCGCAGCGCCAACGACAACGCCACCGAACTCATCAACTCGCTGACGCTGACCTACAACCAGGCGCGTCAGGCCGTCATTACGCGCGAGGTTCTGGAGATCGCCAGCGCCGCGGAGGCGATGGCACAAGGCGAATAGCACCCCGGGGACGGGATCCGGCGGGCCACTCGGCGCTGCCGGCCCGTTGGTCCCCGTTCCCAGCCGCAAGGAGGCTTACGTGGCAACCGGCAAAGTTGTCGAAGTGATCGGCGCGGTAATCGACATCGAGTTCCCCGCCGAGCAGATGCCCGAGATTTATAACGCGGTCGAGATCCCAATGGACGGGGGCACCCCGCTAATCGCCGAGGTGCAGCAGCACCTGGGCAACAACTGGGTACGCGCCGTCGCCATGTCGAGCACGGACGGGCTGCGCCGCGGGACGGACGCCGTGGACACCGGCGGGCCGATCACCGTGCCCGTGGGTCCGCCGGCGCTCGGGCGCATTTTCAACGTGCTGGGCCAGCCTGTGGACGGCAAAGGCCCCGTCGAGGCGACGACTCGTTACCCGATCCACCGCCCTGCGCCGAGCCTGACCGACCAGGAAGTACGGCCCGAGGTATTCGAGACGGGCATGAAGGTGATCGATCTCGTGGCGCCCTTCCGCAAGGGGGGCAAGATCGGCGTCTTCGGCGGCGCGGGCGTGGGCAAGACCGTCATCATCATGGAGCTGATTCGCAACGTGGCCGAGGAGCACTCGGGCTACTCGGTGTTCGCGGGCGTGGGCGAGCGCACGCGCGAGGGCAACGACCTCTACAACGAGATGAAAGAGTCGGGCGTGCTGGACAAGGTGGTGATGGTCTTCGGCCAGATGAACGAGCCGCCGGGCGCGCGCCAGCGCGTGGGCCTGACGGGCGTGACGGAAGCCGAGTTCTTCCGCGACGAGGGCCGCGACGTCCTGCTGTTCATCGACAACATCTTCCGCTTCTCTCAGGCGGGCTCGGAGGTGAGCGCGCTGCTCGGCCGCATGCCCTCGGCCGTGGGCTACCAGCCGACGCTGGCGACGGAGATGGGCGCGCTCCAGGAGCGCATCACCTCCACCAAGCACGGCTCGATCACCTCGCTGCAAGCGGTGTACGTGCCCGCCGACGACGAGACGGACCCCGCGCCGGCCAATACGTTCGCGCACCTCGACTCGACCATCTCGCTGTCGCGTGCCATTGCCGAGCAGGGGCTGTATCCCGCGGTGGACCCGCTGGGCTCCACGTCGCGCATGCTCGACCCGCGCGTGGTCGGGGACGAGCACTACACGGTGGCCCGCGAGGTGCAGCGCGTGCTCCAGCGCTACCGGGACCTCCAGGACATCATCGCCATCCTGGGCGTGGACGAGCTGAGTGAGGACGACAAGACCGTGGTGGCGCGGGCGCGGCGCATCCAGCGGTTCCTGTCGCAGCCGATGCGCGTGGCCGAGGCGTTCACGGGCCGCCCGGGCGTCTACGTACCGCTGAGCGAGACGGTGCGCGGCTTCAAGGAGATCCTGGAGGGCAAGTACGACGACCTGCCCGAGCAGGCCTTCTACATGACCGGCACCATCGACCAGGTCGTCGAGAACGCGCGCGAGCTAGCCAAGGCCTGATCCCGCCCAGGCCGAAACGAAATGGGGCCCGCCAGACAACTGGCGGGCCCCCGCCGTCTCGAGCGGCGCCGCGGCCATCACGAGCCGCCGCTTCCAGCGGTTTTCGGGATGATCGAGCCGGGCAGGGCCGGCTGGGCGGCAGGGGACGAGCCCCTGCCCCACCTTACGAATCGACGCCCGCGAAAACCGCGGTGGTGGTCGGTCAGGCGTGAGCTGCGAGGCCCGGCTGCCGGCCTGCAAGCCGGGCCGCCGGCTGCTGGCCCGCCGTTCCCGGCAGCGTCTGGCGAGTCTGCACTTCAACCATGGAAGACCAGTAGGGCCCGTTGGAGCAGCCAAGCCGCGGCGTTACAAGTGGGCGACGACGTCGCGCGCCAGAGCGGTCACCATGTCGGCGCGCGTGCCATCGTCGGCGGCGTAGGGAATCAGGGTGATCTCGTCGAAGCCGAGCGCGGCCAGCTCGCGCAGCTGCGCGCGGCACTCCTCCGGGGTCCCGGCGAGAGCGAAGCTCGGCACGATGGCGTCGGGAATCAGCTCCGCGTAGCGCGCCTGGCGGCTCATGTGCTGGTAGTAGTCGTACGAGGCGCGCAGCCGCTCGCGGGCCTCGGCCGCCGCGCCGGTCAGCGGCCAATGTGGCATCAGCAGCGCCACGGCGACCTGGGGCCGCACGGCCTCCAGCGCCTTGCGCCGGTCCGCATGGACCGCGGCCGCGATGGACAGGTACGTACGGAACGAGCTTGCGGGATCGGCCGCCGCGGCCCGGCCGGCCTGGACGGAGTCCAGCATGCCGCGCGCCATGGCGTTGGCGCGTCCGCAGCCGGTTAGGATCGCGCCGTCGCCGATCTGGCCGGCCAGCCGCAGCATCTTGGGGCCGCGCCCGGCCACGACGATCGGCGGACCGCCCCCTGGCCCACCAAACGTCAGCCGCCAGCTGCCGCCATCCGTGGCGACGGGCTCGCCGCTCCAGAGGGCGCGCAACAGTCCCACCCAGCGGGCGAGCGCCGCGCGACTCACGGGCTGCTGGCCGAGGGTGCGCACCGCGGTCGAGCCGACGCCCACCCCCAACACTGCCCGCCCGCTCGACGCCTCCTGGAGGGTGAGCGCCGCGCTGGCCGTCACGGTGGGGTGGCGCGTCACCGGATTCGTCACGCTGATGCCGAGGCGGACGCGCCTAGTGAGCGCGGCGGCAGCGCCGAGCAGCACGTAGGCCTCGCGCCACAGCAGCTGCGAGTCGCCGATCCACACGGCGTCGTAGCCGAGCTGTTCGGCAAGCTGGACCTCCTCTAGCAGGCGGCGCGCGTCGAGCGATCCCCAGAAGCCCACGCCGAAGGCGGGCCGGTCCCGCTCATTCATTCGCCACCTCCCGCGAGTCGCATCCCCCGCCGATTTGGTCGACCGCTAAGCCTCAAGGTGGACAGGCCGGTACAAGCAGCGACAGCCCGGGTGCGCAGGCAGCGCCGGCAGCTCCGGCAGGTTCTCGGCGGCGTACACGACTTCGGGCCACACGCAGAGCGGGCAGCCCGAGCGCCGCAGCGCCTGCACGCGCACCCCGGCGAGCCGCGGCGGCCGCGCCAGCACTTGCCGCTCGATGTCCGCCAACTCCGCGTTGTGCAACACGGTAAAGTAGGCGTTGTGCACGAGCAGCTCGGCCCGGACCTGCTCTCGCTCGCGCCCCGCCAACCCGGTAACCACGTGGGTGAGCCACTCGTCCAGCGGTCCCTCGTGCTGCTCGCGCAGGAGCTGCGCGTAGTGATCGAGCGCCGGAAAGCTGTACCGCTCCTCGGCGAGAACGGGCCAGACGCGGGCCAGCAAATGAGAGACGCCGATTCCGAACAGGGCCCCGATCCCGAGCGCCACGCGGATCTCGTCGCGCGCCGGCTCGCTGAGCCCGGCTGCTTCCGCCAGACGGTACTTCAACGCACCTTGCACGCGCAGGCGCAGGCGCTCGGTCGGCGTGCGGCCATCGGGGCCGACGAGCGACAGCGCCCGACCCCGTAGCTCCTCCACCAGACGGACGGCGCCCGCCACGTCGCCGCGGCGCAGGAAGGCATCAGCCTCCTCGAAGAGCGTCGGCACCGCGCGATCGTTGGGCAGCGTCCCCCCCCCCACGGCGCGAAGCGCCGCGCCGCAATCGGCAACCGTCCCTCGGCTCGTCCCGAGGGCTCTCGATGATACCGGCGTCTGCCGAAACCGAGCAAACGCGCGGCGCCCGTCGGCTCGCCGGCGCCATCCCGTCCCGCAGCACGGATAGGTCAGCCCGTGTAGTGGGCCAGCACCCGCTCGACCCGACCGTCGTCGGCCAGGCACATCACCTCGGCGGCGAGGAGCCCTCGCACGCTGCGGTAGTAGACGGTCACGCTGCGGACGCCGGCGAGCACCTCCAGCAGGTCGAAGCGCAAGTCGGGATAGGAGGCCAGGCCTCGCGCGAAATAGTCGCGTAGCGCCGCCTTGCCGCGCACAATGCCCGACGGGTCGCCCAGCAGACGCTGGACGAACGGCGAGATGAACTCGACCTCGTCGGCGTAGTGCGCGAGGATGGCGTCCAGGTCGTGGGCGTTCCAGGCGTCGATCCACGCCTGCGCCAATTCCAGAGCACGCTCGCGAGTCAGGTCGCCCATAGTCGCTCCAGCGCTCAATAGGCCAGCAGCCGCCGCACGGCGCCCACGACCGCCGGCGCGAGCGGCAGGTACGCTTCCTCCAGAGCGGCCGCGAACGGCACGTGGCAGTCGGGCGGCGCCAGCCGCAGCGGCGGCGCATCCAGTTCGGCGAAGGCAGCCTCCGTCACCGCGGCCGCGATCTCGGCGCCGATGCCGCCCCGCAGGGTGTCCTCGTGGTAGACGATCAGGCGGTTCGTCTTGCGCACGGACGCGAGCACGGTCGCCAAGTCCAGCGGCACCAACGTGCGGAGATCGACGATCTCCAGCTCCACGCCCTCCCGGGCCAGCAGCTCCGCCGCCCGGAGCGCCTCCTGCACCGCCGCGCCGTATGCCACCAGGGTCGCGCGATCGCCCGGGCGCCGGACGACGGCCTGGCCCAGCGGCACCGACTGCAGTGGCTCCGGCACCTCCCCGCGCACCCGTCGATACAGCCGCTTGTGCTCGAAGAACAGGACCGGGTCGGGGTCGTCGATGGCGGCGCGCAGGAGCGCGCGCGCGTCGGCCGGCGTGGCCGGGGCCACCAGCTTCAGCCCGGGGATGTGGAAATACTGCGCCTCGACGCTCTGCGAGTGGTACGGGCCGCCGTGGACGCCCGCCCCGAAGGGCATGCGAATCACCAGCGGACAGCCCCAGGCGCCGTGCGAGCGATACCGCAGCTTAGCGATCTCGTTGATGATCTGGTCGCCGGCCGGGTGGACGTAGTCCGCAAACTGCATCTCGGCCACGGGCCGCATCCCGCCCGCCGCGGCGCCGAGCGCAATGCCGGCGATGACCGACTCGGCGATCGGCGCGTCGATCACCCGGGCGGCGCCGAACTCGGCGAGCAGCCCCTCGGTCACGCGGAACACGCCGCCCCGCACCCCGATGTCCTCCCCGATCAGGAACACACGGTCGTCGGCGGCCAACGCCTCGCGGAGCGCCAGCCGGACCGCCTCCAACAGGGTTAGCTCCATCGTCAGGCGCCCTCAACCACGGCGCTGCCCAAGAGGCGACTGGGTCGCCTCGTCGTGGTACGCGCCCGGCTCGGCGTAGAGGTGAGTGAGCAGATCGGCGGCCGGGGGGTCGGGCGCCTGCTCCGCCGCCGCCGCGTCGGCCGCGACGCGCGCCTGCGCCTCCTGCCATAGCGCCGCGTCTGCGTCCTCGTTCCAGAGCCCAAGGGCGATCAGGCGAGCGCGGTAGCGACCGAGGGGCTCGCGCGCCTCCCACGCGGCCACCTCGGCGGGGTCGCGGTAGGTCCGGTCGTCGTCGTCGCTGGAATGCGGCAGCAGGCGGTACGTCTCGGCCTCAAGCAGCGTCGGACCGTCGCCGGCGAGCGCCCGCGCCAGCGCCGCCCGCGTCGCGCCGTACACGGCCAGCGGGTCATTGCCGTCCACGCGGACGCCGGGAAACCCGTAGGCCGCCGCGCGCTCCGCAACCGTGGCGGTCGGCATCTGGCGCGCGACCGGCACCGAGATGGCGTAGCGGTTGTTCTCGCAGAGGAAGACCACTGGCAGACGATGGATGCCGGCGAAGTTGGCCGACTCGTGAAAGTCGCCCTCGCTCGTGGCGCCGTCGCCGAAGTAGACGATCGCGACGGCCGGCTCGCCGCGCAGGCGCGATGCGAGCGCGAGCCCGACGGCATGCGGGATCTGGGTGGCGACCGCGCTCGAGGGGCTCAGCAACCGCAGCGCCGGCGCGCTGAAGTGGCCCGGCAGCTGGCGACCGCCGCTGAAGGGGTCGTCGGCCTTGCCGAGCAGCGACAGCAGGCAATCGTAGGGCGTCAGGCCGAGCGCCAGGGCCACGCCCCAGTCGCGGTAGTATGTCACCACCCAGTCCGTGCCCACCCGCAGGGCGCGCGCGCTCGCCACTTGCAGGGCCTCGTGCCCCCGCGCTGGCGTCACGAACGGCGCCTTGCCCTGCCGGTTGAGGGTCCACATCCGCTCGTCCAGGGCGCGCGTCAGCACCATCAACCGATACAGGTCGCGAGCTTGCTCGTCGTCGAGCCCCACGTCGGCCGGCCGCGGGGTCGACAAGTGCTGCAGGGGCGCTGCTGGCTGCGCTCGGTTGAGCGGAGGGTGCTGCGTAGGGCGCGACTCGCTGGTCATCGTCCTTCCGGTGCGCTTGGGTTGCCGCGGGGCTGTGACAGCGCGCCGCAGCTCTGCCCAGCGGTGGCAGCAGATGGTAACATCCAGCGGTACCGTGGGCCAATCGGGAGAGGCGTTGGCGCCGTACCGCTGGCGCGTGCTCGCGGCGCTCAACCGGTGGCGGTCGGCAGCGGGGCCGCCGCTCTGCGAGGGAACTATGGCCGAGGACGCGCGTTCGGCACGGCCCGCGCGGCGCCCGCGCCGCGGGCTCGTGCTGCTGTACTACGGGCAGGGCAAGGGGAAGACGACGGCCGCGCTGGGACTCGCGCTGCGCGCGGTCGGCCGCGGCTGGCGGGTCTGCATGCTCCAGTTCACCAAGACCGGCGAGTGGCCGCCGGGCGAGCCGGTGGGCGAGACGGCGGCCGCGGCGCGGCTCGCGCCCGATCTGGAACTGCTCCCGACGGGCATTGGCTTCGTGAACATCCTGGGCGATCCGTATCCTTTCGAGGCGCACCGCGAGGCAGCCGAGCGGGGACTAGCGCTGGCGCGCGAGAAGCTGGCCTCCGACGCCTACGACCTGGTGATCCTGGACGAGGTGATCGGCGCGGTGAGCCAGGGGATGCTCCCACTCGACGCGGTCCTCGACGCGGTCCAGACGCGCCCGCCCAGCGTGAGCGTGCTGCTGACCGGCCACGACGACCGCGAGGAGTTCATCGAGCGCGTCGTGGCGATCGCCGACCTGGCGACGGAGATGCGCAAGGTGAAACATCCCTTCGACGCCAACCTACAGGCGACCAAAGGGCTGGACTATTAGGGCTCTGCCTCGCCCTCGAGGAGCACATCCAGCCCGGCCTCGCGCTCGACGACCCGCGCCTCGGGGAGCGCCTCCTGCAGGTCGGCGGCCAGCACCTGCGGGTCCTGGCCGCGCACGCTGAAGAGCGCGCGGTGCTGCGGCAGGTTCAGGTCCACGGGCTGAGCGCCCGGCGCGATGCGGCCGAGCAGCTTCGTGACGCGGGCGAGGTCGGCGAACGACTTGACGGGCCGCATGTCGATCTCGAGCGTCGCCGGGCCCACGCGCGAGAGCGTGGTCGCCCCCTGGTCGACCGGCCCGCTGTGGGCCGCATTGTCGCCGGACCGATCCGCCAGCGGCGGGCGGATCGGCGTCGGCTCGGTCGCGGCACGCGCGGGCCTGGCCAACTCGAACGTATCGCCCCGACCGCGCTCGGCGGCGGGGCCGCCGGCCGCATCGGGCGACGTGGGCCCTCGCTCAGGCTCGACGCCGTACGCGGCCTGCTCCTCTGGCTCCGCCCCGACGGGGCCGTGCGCGGCGTCCCTGGTGCCGAACCCGGCGTGTTCCTCCACCTGCCCGAAGGGCCGTGGCCCCGGCTCGCCTTCGCCGGGTGGCTCCGGCTCGGCCCGATCGGCCTCGGCCTCGGCGCTAGCCGGCTCGCCGCCGCTCTCGGGCCCCGCCGCTTCCTTCCCTGCCTCGGGCGCCGGCGCGGGCGCTGCGAAGGAAGTGTCTGACTCGCCCGCGGGCTGCGCGTCGACGTCGGCGGGCATTGCGGCACCTACCGGGCCGTAACCATTGGCGTCTGCAGCGGCGGGTGGCCGTGCGACGGGCTCCGATGGGCTCCAGCTCGGGGCGGCGGCCGGCATCTCCAGCGCGGGGGCGCCCGCGGCCTGCAGCGCCCGTCCCAGTGTCTGCAGCGTGCCCTCGAGCGCCGCCTGGAGCTGCGCCACGCGCGCCTGCGCGTCGGCTTGCCGCGCGCTCGTCTCCGCCTCGAACTGGCGGCGGCGCTCGACCAACTCCTGCTCGCACGCCTCGGTCAGCTGTTGCGCGCGCTGCCGCGCCTCGGCCTCGATCTCCGCGGCCAGCTCGTCGGCCTTCATGACCGTGGCCTGGGCGAGCCGCTCCAGCGACGTGACGTGCTCCAGCCGCGCCCGCAGCTCCGCGATCTCGCGCTGCAAGGCTTCGACGTGGTCGCGCACCTCGCTCTCTAGCAGCCGTCCATCGCTGGTCGACGCGAAGACCAGGCCGTTGATCTCGACTGGCCGGGGCGTTTCTGCCATTGCTCGTCCCTCCGTGCGGGCGCAAATCCGGTCGCGGGACCCGACGACGTGCCCCGTGCGCGGTCGTCCGGTCACGGCGCGAGCGACATACCAGCCTGGATTGCGTAAGCTGCCCGGAACGTCGGCCGGGCCCATCAACCCTCAGTATGGCACACTCCGTGTTGTCAACGGCAGAGGGCGGAGCAGATGGTATCCTAACCGGTGGAGGCCCACGCAACCGCGCACGCTTCGCCGGAGGCGCCATGCCCGAGCCGATCTATCTGGACCACGCTGCCACGACCCCCGTGCGCCCCGAGGTGGTGGAGGCGATGCTGCCCTACTTCGGCAGTCGCTTCGGCAACCCGTCGAGCATTTACGGGCTTGGCCGCGAGGCACGCCAGGCGATGGACCGCGCCCGCGATACCGTGGCGGCCGCGCTGCACTGCCGGCCGGCCGAAGTGCTGTTCACGTCGTGCGGCAGCGAGAGCGACAACCTGGCGATCAAAGGCGTCGCGTACGCCCTCCGCGACCGCGGCAACCACATCGTCACCACCCAGGTCGAGCATCACGCCGTACTGCACACCTGCGAGTGGCTGGAGCGCTACGCGGGCTGCGAGGTCACCTACTTGCCGGTCGACCAATACGGCACGGTCGATCTGGCCGCGCTCGAAGCCGCCCTCACCGACCGCACGGTGCTGGTCAGCGTCATGCTGGCGAACAACGAGGTAGGCACCATCCAGCCGCTCCCCGCCATCGCGGAGCTGCTGAGGCCGCGCGGCATCCTCTTCCACACCGACGCGGTCCAGGGCGGCGGCGCGCTCGACCTCGACGTCAACCGGCTGGGTGTGGACTTGCTCAGCCTCTCCGGGCACAAGTTCTACGCGCCCAAGGGTGTGGGCATCCTCTACGTGCGCCAGGGGACGCCGCTCCTGCCGCAGATGCAGGGGGGCGGCCAGGAGCGCAACCGGCGCGCGGGCACCGAGAACGTGCCGTACATCGTCGGCGCCGCCACGGCGTTGCAGCTGGCGACCGAAGAGCTGGACGCCACCAACACACGCGTGGCGCGGCTCCGCGACCGGCTGATCGAGGGAGTACTGGAGCGTATCCCCGGCGCGCACCTCACCGGGCACCCGACGGAGCGCCTGGCGAACAACGCCAGTTTCGTCTTCGAGGGCGTCGAGGGCGAGGCGCTGCTGCTCGCGCTCGATCAGCTCGGCATCTGCGCCTCGACCGGCTCGGCCTGCACCTCCGGCTCGCTCGAAGCCTCCCACGTCTTGAAGGCGATGGGGCTACCGACCGGCCTGGCGCAGGGCAGCCTGCGCCTGAGCCTCGGCAAGGGGACCGACGCGGACCAGATCGACCGAACGCTCGAAGCGCTGCCCGCGGTCGTCGAGCGCCTGCGCGCGGTCATGCCAGTGCGCTGAGACCGCCGCCCAGGGCCGACTCCCGCGCCCTCAGCGGGCGCCGACCGGCTCGCGGGCAAGCGCGGGGACCTTGCTGCGAGGCACGTAGACGTAGCCATCCATGATCATGCGCGCGGTGCGCGCCAGCGCCGAGCGCGTGAGCACCAGCTGCCCGTCCCGCTCCTCCACGCGCATCTCGAGCGTGAAGATGCCAGCCGGGTGGCCGATACGCACGAGATCGCGCGCGGGATCGCCCGCAAAGACCTCGTTGACGACAGAGCCGGGCACGCGCGCCGCCGCGGCCGTGCAGATCGCTCCCGTGACGGCGAACGCCTTGTGCAAGATCTGGCCGGATAGCCCGCGCCCCAGCAGGTCGATCTCGCTGGCATTGATCTCGCGGCCGCTCGTCGTCAGGTAGTCCTTGGGGCGCGCGACAAAGGCGATCTTCGGCAGGTTCGGGCTCTTCGCGAGCGCGTCGCGGCGATCGGCCACGAAGCCATACAGCTCGGCCGCCGCGCCACGGATCGCTTCCAGGTGGTCGAGCAGGGCCTGGTCGCCGTTGACGCGCGCGACCGACTCGGTCCCTTCCAGTCCGAGCTCCTCGGCCCGCACGAAGACGTAGGGATTGGCTGCGTCCACCAGCGACACGGTGTAGCGCTGGCCCTCGACTGCGAGCACGTCTTGCGGGCGCCCGGTGGGGAGCAGCTTGCCCGTCGCCGCACCGCCCGAGTCGAGGAAGTCCAGCAGTACCGGGGCGCCACTCCCTGGCACGCCGTCGATTTGCTGCTCGCCCTCGACGGCGATCTCGCCATCCCGCACGGGCACCTCGGCGACGATGATCTTCTTCGTGTTGGTGTTGAAGATCCGCACGCGCGTCACGGGCTCGACCATTGGCACCCAGCCCTGCATGATGGCAAACGGCCCGACGCCGGACGAGATGTTGCCGCAGTTCGGCTTGTAGTCGATCTCGGGCACGGTGATGCCCACCTGGCCGAACGTGTAATCCACGTCCGCGTCCGGCCGCGACGACGGCCCGACGATGGCCACCTTGCTGGTGAGCGTATCGGCGCCGCCGATGCCGTCGATCTGCCGCACGTCGGGGCTGCCGTAGATGCCCAGGATGAGCTGGTCGCGCGCCTCGGGGTCGGCGGGGAGGTCCTCGGCTCGCAGGTACGCGCCGCGGCTGGTGCCCCCGCGCATGAACACACACGGCACCCGAATCTGCTGCATTCTCGTCTCTCCCTTCGCGCGGTGGCCCCGGCCCGGCGCCCCGGCCGCCCTCCCGAGCCGCGCTACGCCGTAACCGCCGTCTGGCCGCTCTTGTCCTTGAGCAGGTTGCGCAGCACCATCTGCAGGATACCGCCGTGCTTCAGGTAGTCGACCTCCACCGGGCTGTCCACGCGAGCAATCGTCTGGAACTCGGTCGTCGAGCCATCGGGGCGCGTGACCCGCACCGTCAGCTCCTGGCCCGGCCGCAGGGCATCGTTCAGCCCGAGCACGTCGTAAGTCTCGTCGCCGCGCAGCCCCAGCGTCTGGCGAGTCTCGCCGGCCTTGAACTGGAGCGGCAGGATGCCCATGCCGACGAGGTTGCTGCGGTGGATGCGCTCGTAGCTCTCGGCGATCGCGAACTTGATGTTCAGCAGCAGCGGCCCCTTCGCCGCCCAGTCACGCGAGCTACCCGAGCCGTACTCCTTGCCCGCGATCACCACTAGCGGCGTACCGTCGCGCGTGTAGCGCGCGGAGGCGTCGTAGATGCGCATGACCTCGCCGGTCGGCTGGTACACCGTCCAGTCGCCCTCGCGGTCCGGCGTCATCTCGTTGCGCAGGCGCACGTTACCAAAGGTGCCGCGCATCATCACCTGATGGTTACCGCGGCGCGCGCCATAGCTGTTGAAGTCGCGCGGCTCGACGCCGTGCTCGATCAGGTAGCGCCCGGCCGGGCTGTCCGCGGGGATGCTGCCCGCCGGCGAGATGTGGTCGGTCGTGATCGAGTCGCCCAGCACGGCCAGCGCCCGCGCGCCGCGAATCTCCCGCAAGGGTAGCGGCTCTGGTGGCAGGGCCTCGAAGTACGGCGGCTCCTGGACGTAGGTCGAGTCCGGGTTCCAAGCGTACAGGCTGCCCTCGGGCACCGGCAGCGTCTTCCAGACCTCGTCGCCGTCGAGCACCTTGCTGTAGTTCTCGCGGAACAGCTCGGGCTGCACCGCGGCGTTCATCACCTCGTTGACCTCTGCGGCGGTGGGCCAGATGTCGCGCAGGTAGACCGGCGTGCCGTTCGCATCGGTGCCCAGGGGCTCGCTGGTCAGGTCGATGTCCACCGTGCCGGCCAGCGCGTAGGCCACGACCAGCGGCGGCGAGGCCAGGTAGCTGGCCCGCACCTGCGGATGGATGCGCCCCTCGAAGTTGCGGTTGCCGCTCAGCACGGCCGCGACGACGAGATCGTTGTCGCGGATGGCGTTCGCCACTGGCTCGGGCAGCGGGCCGCTGTTGCCGATGCAGGTCGTGCAGCCGTAGCCGACGACGTGGTAGCCGAGGGCTTCCAAGTAGGGCAGCAGGCCGGAGTTGCGGTAGTACTCGGTGACCACGCGCGAGCCCGGCGCGGTGCTCGTCTTCACGTAGGGCTTCACGGTCAAGCCGCGCTCGACCGCCTTCTTCGCCACGAGGCCCGCGGCGATCATCACCGCCGGGTTCGACGTGTTCGTGCAGCTCGTGATCGCCGCGATGACCACCGAGCCGCTGGGCAGCGACACGCGGGTGCCGTTGCAGTCGATCTCGGCCGCGCGCGGCGGCGCGGCGACCGCTGTGGCGGCGGCGCCGCCGCGCGCCTCGGCCGCGGCGCCATCGGCGAACTCTTTCGGGAACGAGGCCCGGAAGCTGGCGCCCACCTGGCCGAGCGGCACGCGGTCCTGCGGCCGGCGCGGGCCGGCCAGGCTCGGCTCGACCGTCGCCAGGTCCAGCTCCAGCAGCTCAGTGAAGCGCGGCTCGGGCATCTGGTCGGTCCGGAACATGCCCTGCTCTTTGCAGTAGCGCTCGACGAGCTGCACGTGCGCCTCGGGCCGGCCGGTGAGCCGCAGGTAGCGGAGCGTCACGTCGTCCACGGGGAACAGGGCCGCCGTGGCGCCGTACTCGGGGCACATGTTGGAGATGGTCGCGCGGTCGGGCAGCGGGAGGCTGCCGAGGCCGGCGCCGGTGAACTCGACGAACTTGCCGACGACGCCGTGCTGCCGCAGCATCTGGGTCACGGTCAGCACGAGGTCGGTGGCGGTGGTGCCCTCGCGCAGGGCGCCGTGCAAGCGGAAGCCGATGACCTCGGGCGCCAGCAGGTACAGCGGCTGGCCGAGCAGCACGGCTTCGGCCTCGATGCCACCGACGCCCCAGCCCAGGATGCCGAGGCCGTTGATCATCGTGGTGTGCGAATCGGTGCCCACGACGGTATCGGGCAGGGCCACGGTCGCGCCATCCACGTCGCGGGTCTGCACGACGCTGCCCAGATACTCCAGGTTCACCTGGTGGCAGATCCCCATACCGGGGGGGATCACCCGCATGTTGCGGAAGGCCTTCTGCGACCAGCGCAGCAGCGCGTAGCGCTCGCCGTTGCGCTCGTACTCCTTGGCCACGTTCGCGGCGAAGGCCTGGGCGCTGGCCGAGAAGTCGATCTGGACCGAGTGATCGATCACCAGGTCGGCCGGGGCGAGGGGATTGATGCGGTCGGGATCGCCGCCGAGCCGCGCCATGGCCGAGCGCATGGCGGCGAGATCGACGATGGCGGGCACGCCGGTGAAATCTTGCAGCAACACCCGCGCCGGCAAGAAGGGAATCTCGTAGTCCGGCTGGCCCTGCGCGTCCCAGCGCGCCACGGCCAGCACGTGCTCGCGGTTCACCACGTAGTTGTCGACCCGGCGCAAGACGTTTTCGAGCAGGATCTTGACGGTGATCGGCAGCCGGTCGAGGTCGGCGATGCCCTGCTGCGCCAGCGCGGCGAGTCGGTAGTAGGCAACGCTGCCGCCGTCATAGGCGAGCGTTGCGCGGGCTCCGAAGTCATCGATCTGCGCACTCATGGCATTTCCCCTCGGCGAATTCCGGGCTTGCTCGTCCGGTGGGGCGCCGCGCGCGCCTCGCCCGTGGCCGGGTAGCCGCGCGGGTCGACGATGGAGGACGTCGCCATCCCAGGGCGATTATAGCACCGCGCCCGATCGCCGCCTGGCTGGCGGCCGGGCGGTCGACGACCGCGGCGCCGCGTGGGCGCGATTCGTCGGCGAACGTAATCTTGCCCGCAGGCGCCGTGCCGTGTGGTACAATCCTTCCGACGCGAGGGGCGGGGCCCCACCGCCCAGAGGACGAAGGATGAGCCCAGCCGATCAAGGAAGCCCGAACATTGGTGCGACGCCGGCCGGCCCCAGTGGCCTGAAGTCGTACTCTGCGCTGCAATTGTTTTTCCTGATGCGGCTCTCCTATCTGGTGCGCCGTCGGAAAGAAGAGCTAGCCACGCTCGACCCCAGCCATTGGAAATTCAGGCTCCTCAACAAGGCGCTCTACTCCACCTACTGCGACGCGGTAGCCGAGGGGGTGGGCGAGGAAGCCAAAGTGCTTCTGGGCCAGCAGCAGCCGGGCGACAAGAACTAGCGGCCTGGCGCCCCCTCATGCCGCCGTTGATCGACCTTGCCAACGCCCCGCCGTGGGCTGCCTTGGAGCCGCTCGTCGGACGCGCGCTTCTAGCCCTCCTGATCGCCTTCCTCGCCTGGCGCATCGCGACGGCCCTACGCCGTTGGTTCGAGCGCGCCACCGCCCGCAGTAGCGCCGACATTCACCTGCGCGTGCTGGCCGGCCGCTTTCTCTACCTGGTCGTCTTCGTCTATGGCCTGTTGTGGGCCGTCGAGGTGCTCGGCGTGAGCCCCGCGGCGCTCGTCGCGGGCATCGGCGTGTTGGGCCTGGCGGCGAGCCTCGCCCTGCAGGATATACTCAAGAGCTTTTGTGCGGGCGTGTATCTCTTGTTTGAGCGCCCCTTCCACCTGGGCGACGAGATCAAGATCAAGGACTTCCGCGGCCGGGTGGTCGACATTGGCATTCGCACGACCGTATTGCACACCGCCGACAACATGGAGGTCGTGGTGCCCAACTCCGTGGTGCTGGCTGACGTGGTAGTCAACCGTGTGCGCTACCGGACGCCGGTCGTGGAGCCGCCGCCACCGGACCCCACCGCCATGATGCGCACCGACGGCTAGCGCTCCATCCCGGCCAGGGATCCCGCCCGCCATACTCCCGACTGCACGGGCTTGTAGCGAGACGTTCGCCCGGCCGCGCGTGCCGACGTTGCGACGGCCTGGGCCAGGGGGACTAGCGTGGGTCAGGCAATCCTGCACGTTCACTCGACGTTCAGTGACGGCATGGCGACCGTCGACGAGATCATGGAGTACGTCGAGACGCGCTCCGACGTGGACGTGATCGGCTTCACCGACCACGACGACGTGCGCGCCTATGCGGCGGCACTCGACTGGAAAGCGCGCCACCCCGGCAGCCGCGTGCAGCCGCTATGGGGCTGCGAGGTAACGATCTGGGGCTTCAAGCACCTGCTGGCATTCATCTTCGAGCCGCCGTTTCCCACGGTCCCCTGGCGCAAGTTCATGCCGCTCACGACCGCGGTGGAGGCGATCCACGCGGCCGGTGGCTTGATCATCATCCCCCACGTCGACGCCTTCTGGGTCGGCATGGGACGGCGGCGCCTGCGGCGCGTGGCGGAAGACCTGGGGATCCACGGCTACGAGCTGCTCACGCCCGTGCCGGGCGGGCGCCGTGCGGCCCGCACCTTGCAGAACTGGACCGCGGGCACATCGCTCGTGGCGGTCGGCGGCAGCGACGCCCACCATCTGGAAGCGCTGCTGCAAGTGGTCGTGGAGTTTCCCGGCCACTCGCTGGCAGAGTTCCACGCCGCGCTGCTGGCCGGGACCGTCGAGCCGCGCTGGGGCAGCGCCGGCGCTCCCGTGCCGCTGCGCCGACAGCTGCGACAGCACACGCGCGCCCTGGTTGGACAGCCGTCGAGTCAGCTGCGCGCTTGGGCAGGGAAAATGTTACGCTAAAGCCCTGCGGCCAGCCGCCGCGCCAGCCGCGGCGGGAGCCCCGCGGCGATGATCTTTTCCTGCGCGGCCGCCACCGGGTACGGCGTGCGGTGCCAGGTGAGCGTGGCGCGCTCGCTGTCGAAGACCAGGTACGCGGCCCGCGGGTCCTCGTCGCGCGGCTGGCCAACGCTGCCCGGGTTCGCCAGCGCCCGGGCCTCACCCAGCTCCAGCACGTCCCCCTCCACGCGGTACTCGGCCTGCAGCTGTCCATCGGGACGCTGGACGAAGCTGCTCGGGACGTGCGTGTGCCCGATCAAGCAGAGCGGGCCGTCGAAGCAGGTCAGGCAGCGGGCGGCCGTGCGTCCATTGGTCACGTACTCCCATACCGGATCGTAAGGGCTGCCGTGGGCGAGCAGCGCCGACTCCACGGTCGTGGATGGCCCGCGTGCCGCCAGCCAGGCGCGCGATTCGGGCGCCAGCGCGCTCGCCGTCCAGCGCGCGGCGGCCGCGGCCTCGCCGTTGAAGGTGTCCAGGCTGACCTCGCCCAGCGCGGCCAGGTCGTGGTTGCCGACAATGCAGACGGCGTCGAGCGCGCGCAGCCGCGCCACGCACTCGTTCGGTGCGGCGCCATACCCCACCACGTCGCCGAGGCACCACAGCGCGTCCACGGAGCCCAGCGCCGCCAGCACCGCTTCGAGCGCATCCAGATTGCCGTGGACATCGCTGATCACGCCGACACGCACGCCCGATCCCCTTCCTGCTGCCCGCCAGCCGGCGAGCAGCCTTGGCCGGCACTCCCCGACGCGGCCGGTCAGGCGAGCACGCTACTCGCCTGGCGAGCCTGGCTGTGAGCCACGGCGGCGCCCATGAAGTCGCGGAACAGCGGGTGCGGCCGGTTGGGCCGGGACTTGAACTCTGGGTGGAACTGCGTCCCCAGCATCCACGGGTGGTCCGCGATCTCGGCCACCTCCACCAGCCGCCCATCCGGCGAGAGGCCGCTGAACCGCAGCCCGGCGGCACCAAGCCGCTCTCGGTAATCGTTGTTGAACTCGAAGCGGTGACGGTGGCGCTCGAAGACGAACTCCTCGCCATACGCCTCGGCCGCGCGGCTACCCGGCTGCAGCTGGCACGGGTAGACGCCCAACCGCATCGTACCGCCCTTGTCGGGTAGGTCGCGCTGCTCCGGCAGCAAGTCGATGACCGGCTGCGGCGTGAACACGTCGAACTCGGTGCTGTTGGCCTGTTCGCTGCCCAGCGCGGCACGCGCGAACTCGATGCACAGGATCTGCATGCCGAGGCACAAGCCAAGGTACGGCACCCGACGCTCCCGCGCGTAGCGCGCCGCCCGGATCATGCCCGCGATGCCGCGATGGCCGAAGCCGCCCGGCACGACGATCCCGTCGAACCGGCCCAGTACGGACTCGGCGTCGGCTCTCTCTAGCTCCAGCGAGTCCACCCACTCGATCCGCACTTGTCGGCCGTGGTACCAGGCCGCATGGCGTAGCGCCTCCGCCACGCTCAGGTAGGCATCGTTCAGCTCGACGTACTTGCCCACCAGGCCGATCACCAGCTCCGCGGTCGGCTCCAGGGCGCTGCGCACCAGCCCACGCCACTCGTCGAGGGCTGGCGGCGGCGTGTCCAGCCCCAGCCGCTCGACGATCAGATCGCCCAGCCCCTCTTCCTCCAGGATCAGCGGCACCTCGTAGATCGTGGGCACCGTCTGGAGCGGGATCACCGCGCGGCTGTCCACGTCGCAGAACAAGGCGATCTTGTCCTTCAGGTCGCGGCTCACCGGGTAGTCGGAGCGGCAAATGATGACGTCCGGCTGGATACCGATGCTGCGCAGGTCCTTCACGCTGTGCTGGGTCGGCTTGGTCTTCAGCTCCTTCGTCGCCGCGATGTAGGGCAGCAGCGTCAGGTGGATGTACAGGGTGTTCTGGCGCCCGAGGTCGAGGTGCATCTGACGCGTGGCCTCGAGGAACGGCAGGCACTCGATGTCGCCCACCGTGCCACCCACCTCGGCGATCACCACCTCGGCGCCCGTCTGCTTGGCGACAAGCTGAATGCGCTCCTTGATCTCGTTCGTGATGTGCGGGATGACCTGGATCGTGCCGCCGAGGTAGTCGCCGCGCCGCTCGCGCGAGATGACCGCGGAGTATACCTGTCCGGTGCTCACGCTGTTGACTTGCCCGAGATTCGCGTCGATGAACCGCTCGTAGTGGCCCAGGTCCAGGTCGGTTTCCGCGCCGTCGTCGGTGACGAAGACCTCGCCGTGCTGGTACGGGTTCATGGTGCCGGGATCGACGTTGATGTATGGATCGAGCTTCACGACGGACACCGCGACGCCGCGGCTCTTGAGGAGGCGCCCCAGCGACGCGACGGTGATGCCCTTGCCAACCGACGACACCACGCCGCCACTAACAAAGATGTACTTGGCCATGAACTCCTCCTGCACGGCAACTGGGCGCGAAATGGCGTGGACCCGGTGACTGACGTCTCTGCACACCGCTTGCCAGGCCGGAGCACGGCCGTCGGCAGCCGGGGCATACGACGGGGTGCGGGGGCAAGCCAAGGAGGGGCCGGGAGGAGAGGACAGGGGCTCTGCGGAAGAGTGCTGCGCGGCGAGCGCGACAGGCACAACGCGACCGGGGCTCAATATACGGGATGAAGGCGTCCTCCCCCGAGACCGACCCGGCGATCAGCCTCGCCAACGGCAAAATTGTACCACAGGGAGAGGGGCGACGGTGCCTCGGCGGAAAACGGCGGCACGAGCCGGAGCAGCATCCGGCCCGCGGGATCAGCGCCGGAGCGGCTACGGCTTGAAGATGCGCACGTGCCGATAGGGCTCGCGGCCGGCGCTGCGTGAGCCGAGATTGTAGCGTTCGGCCAGCTGGTGCTGGAGCCGCCGGATGTACGAGTTCTGGGGCGTCAGGTCCACCGGCTGCGAGGTGTCGAGCACGGCCTGGATCGCCTCTTCGGTCTCCTCGAGCGGGTCCCCGTCAAGGTCGCGGCCGCCGTCGCGCGCGCCCCCATCCCGCGATACCGCCGGCCCGGCCAACAGCTTGAGCAGCGCCTCTTCCATCTGGGCCTGAGTGTTACTGCGCAGCACCCAGATGGGGATGCCGCTCGCTTCGGCGTCGCGCAGCGGCTGCGGCTTACGCCGATAGTAGTTCTTGACGGTAAGCACCGCGTCGGCGCCCTCAAGGTCGGATGCCAGGGCGGCGTTGAGCTGCAGGCCGCGAATCGCGTGCTCCAGCCGCGCCCGGTTCACGCCGAACGGGTAGACGTGCAGCACCTTCTCGTGCGGCGCCCGGCCCCGGGGCGCGGACCGGGCCGCGCGCGCGGGCTCAGGCCGGTACGTCTCGGGGCGATACGCCTCGCCGCGATAGGTATCGCCGCGAAACCCGGCCGGCTGCGGCCGGGGGCCCCCGCGCCCACCAACGGCCACGAGGCTGGGCGGGCCGCCGGTGCGGCGCGCCGCGCGCTCGACCTGCACGGCGCCCGTCTCGTCCCGGTAGCGGATGGCCGCCGCCGGCGCCTCGCCCCGCAGCAGCTCGTCGACCACCTCGGCCACGTTCTCGTGTACCGCTACGCGGTCCCACTGCTGAATCTCGACCACCACGTCGAACGTCGGGGGCGCCTTCCGCTCCAGGATGGACTTCTGCGTCCCCCGGCGCCGCGCCTCCTCGTCGCCGAGTGTGACCGTCTGGATGCCGCCGACCAGATCGGCCAGCGTCGGGTTCAGCATGAGGTTTTCAAGCGTGTTGCCGTGCGCCGTCGCCACGAGCTGCACGCCGCGCTCCGCGATGGTGCGCGCCGCGGCGGCCTCTAGCTCCGTGCCGATCTCGTCGATGACGATGACCTCGGGCATGTGGTTCTCGACCGCCTCGATCATCACGGCGTGCTGCATCGTCGGCCGGGGCACCTGCATCCGCCGCGCCCGGCCAATGGCCGGGTGCGGGATGTCGCCATCGCCCGCGATCTCGTTGGAGGTGTCGACGATGATGACGCGCTTGCCCAGATCGTCGGCCAGCACGCGCGCCGTCTCGCGCAGCATCGTCGTCTTGCCCACCCCCGGCCGCCCCAGCAGGAGGATGCTGTGGCCCGTCTCCACGATGTCGCGGATGATGTCGATGGTGCCAAACACGGCGCGGCCGACGCGTGCGGTCAGGCCCACGACGCGGCCACCCCGATTGCGGATGGCGGAGATGCGGTGCAGCGTCCGTTCGATGCCGGCGCGGTTGTCCTCGCCGAAGGCGCCGATGCGCTCGATGACGTACTCCAGGTCGTCGCTGCTCACCGACTCCGGGCTGAGAATTGCCTCCCGCCCGGGATAGCGGGCTTCTGGCTCGCGCCC
Source organism: Chloroflexota bacterium (assembly GCA_035293805.1). Lineage (GTDB taxonomy): Bacteria > Chloroflexota > UBA6077 > UBA6077 > JAJPHF01 > JAJPHF01. The sequence goes on from DATGMD010000010.1 coordinate 61,618, forward strand.
GAGATCCATGACGACTTCGAGAAGATCGGCACGGTGATTCTGCTCGCGCAAAGGAGTCCGAATGCGGGGGGGCAGGACGTCGAGAAGGGCGTCGAGATCGTCGCAAACGATTCGGGGCTGCGGCGCGGGGTGCGAGCTTTGTGCCATGGTCACCACCTTGAATAAGTTGTGCCTCCGAGGGTCGGACGGGCGTGCGCGGCCACCAGCCGGGGCTCCGCCACGCGCACGGCGAGCTGCCGCGCGAACACCGCGCGCCGCGTGAGCAGGCCGAAGCCCGCGCGCTCCAGCGCCGCCGCCAGCGGTTGCTGGTACTCGCGGCACGTCGCGTACAGCGGCGCCCGGGCTGCCTGTTCCAGCGCGTGAGCGACCACCTCGTCGCACAGATCCCCGCGCGCCGGGTGGACCAGCCAGTCCGCGTGGTAGCTCTTGCCGGCCGAGGCCAGCTCTAGCCAGGCCCAGGCCGTGTCGCCGTCCGCCCAGACGTGCTGGCGGCGTGTCGTGAGCACGCCGGGCGTCCAGCGGCGGTTGCCCTTGTGCAAGGCCAGCCATTCCTCGAGCGTCAGGGCTTCGGCGGCGCGAACCGTGCCGGGCACCGCGGCGTTGTAGAGCTGGAACAATAGGTGCTCGTCCCCGCGGTGTCGCGGCCGGCCGGCGGCCGGGGCCGCCGGCCGCGGTTGGGCGTCGGGCGCCGCGTGATACAGCGCCGCCCACGTATAGCGCTCGAACCCCGCCCGGGCCGCCACGCTAAGCTGGCTCTCGTCGGGCCCCGTCTCCAGAAACACCCGCCGCGCGCCGCGGCTCGCGGCCTCGCCGCAGAACCAGCGCAGCAGCTCCTGGGCCACGCCGTCGGAGTCGGCATCCGCCCAAAGGTGACGCACGTCCCAGACCAGGCCGCCGCAGCGGACCCGGGCCACCACCAGGCCGTCGATCCCCTGCTCGCCCACGTGGACCCACGCGCGCCGATGGCCGGTGGGCTGCGCGACGGAGTGGGCGAGCAGGCTCCAGAACGGCATGCGGCCGTCGCCGTCGACGATGCGCGGCCACGACGCCGGGGTGATCTCCACGCACGAGCCGCGGGCGTCAAATGCCCGCAGGCCCACCAGGTGCGTGGGCCGCAGCGCGCGAACGCTCGGCTTTGCCGTCATGAGACCGCCAGTCGGTTTCCTGACCCGGCCACGACGTGCTCGAGAAAGTAGCGGTGGAAGCGCGCATCCCCCGTCAGCTCGGGGTGGAAGGTAGTCACTAGCAAGTTGCCCTCGCGCGCCGCGACGACCGTGCCGTCTTCCAGCCGCGCGAGCGCGTCTACTGCAGGCCCCACCCAGTCGATGCGGGGCGCGCGAATGAACACTGCCCGCAGCGGCGGGGCGCCGAGGACTGGTACGGACAGGTCCATTTCGAAGCTGTCGACCTGCCGCCCATAAGCGTTCCGAGTGACGCCGATATCCATCAGCCCCAGCGGCGGGGCCGGGGCGCCGTCGACCTCGCGCGCGAGCAGGATGCAGCCCGCGCACGTGCCGTACACGGGAAACCCCGTGGCCATCCGCTCACGTAGCGGCTCCGCCAGCTCGTAGGCCGCCAGCAGGCGCCGTATCGTGGTGCTCTCGCCCCCGGGGATGACGAGCCCGTCGAGCCCTGCCAGCTGCTCCGGCCGGCGCACCGCGCGCGCCGCCGCGCCGGCCGCGCCAAGCGCCGCGAGATGCTCGCGGAAATCGCCCTGCAGCGCGAGTACGCCGACGTTCCGCATCTCACCAGCCGCGGCCGGCGAGCAGCTCTTCCCGCTTCAGCGTGCCCAGCTCGAGGCCCGGCATCGCCTCGCCCAGCCCGCGCGACACCTCGGCCAGAATCTTCGGGTCGTTGTAGTGAGTCACCGCCCGCACGATGGCCTGCGCCCGCTGGGCCGGATCGGCCGACTTGAAGATGCCCGAGCCGACGAACACGCCGTCCGCGCCAAGCTGCATCATCAGGGCAGCATCGGCGGGGGTTGCCACACCCCCGGCGGCGAAGTTCACCACGGGCAGCGCCCCCTGCTCGGCCACCTGCACCAGCAGCTCGTAGGGCGCCCCGAGCGTCTTGGCCTCGGCCATCAGCTCCTCGCGCGGGAGGCTCTTCACGCGGCGGATGCCGTCCTGCACCGCGCGCATGTGGCGCACGGCCTCGACGATGTTGCCCGTGCCGGCCTCGCCCTTGGTGCGGATCATCGCCGCGCCCTCGCCGATGCGGCGCAGCGCCTCGCCCAGGTCCCGTGCGCCGCAGACGAACGGCACGTTGAAGGCGCGCTTGTCGACGTGGAACGACTCGTCGGCGGGCGTCAGCACCTCGCTCTCATCGATATAGTCCACGCCCAGCGCTTCGAGGATCTGCGCCTCCACGAAGTGGCCAATGCGGCACTTCGCCATCACGGGAATGGTGACCGCCTCGATAATCCGCGCGATAATGTCTGGGTCGGCCATGCGGGCGACGCCGCCGGCGGCCCGAATGTCGGCGGGCACGCGCTCCAGCGCCATGACCGCGCACGCCCCGGCCTCTTCGGCAATCCGTGCTTGCTCGGGCGTCACCACGTCCATGATGACCCCGCCCTTGAGCATCTGCGCCAGCCCCGTCTTGACGGTCCCGGTCCCGCGCTCCATGCTTCTCAACCCTCCGGCCCTGCCCTGGACGGCAAGGGGCGTCTAGGTAGACGCCAGCTTGTTAGAATTGTACACGCCGCTCCGGGACCCCGCAACCGGCCGCGTTTGACAGCCGCTCGGGCGGGCGCTACAATGACCGGTCGCGCCATTCCTGGCGGCAATCGACCCGCGCCAAATTTTCGCGCGGTAGGACTCGCGATTGCGGCGCCGGCCGCGAGCCGCGGGCCGCCCCACACACGGCGCCGCGGGAGGGAGCGTTCGCACGATGTTTGCCATCATCATGGGCTGCGGCCGGGTGGGCGCCCGACTGGCCAACCTCCTGGCCGGTCAAGGGCACGAGGTGACCGTGCTGGACGTGAACAGCCAGGCGTTCTGGCGGCTGGGGCCCGACTTCCCGGGCACGACGATGCTGGGCAACGGCATCGACGTGGACGTGCTGCGGCGCGCGGGCATCGAGCGCGCCGATGCCTTCGCCGCCACCACGCAGGGCGACAATCGCAACATCATGGCATCGCAGATCGCCAAGCACATCTTCAACGTGCCCAAAGTCGTCACCCGCATCTACGACCCAATCCGCCAGGACACCTACGCCGAGCTGGGCCTGGAAACCGTTTCGCCGACCGTGCTGGGAGCGGCCGCGCTGCTCAGCGCCATCACGGACCAGGACGACGGGAAGGAATAACGCATGTACGCGATCGTCGCGGGCGGCGGCAAGGTCGGCTACTATCTTGCGAAGGAGCTGGTCGAGCAGGGCCACGAGGTGCTGGTCATCGAGCGCGACAGCAAGCAGTGCGCGATCATCCAGGAAGACCTCGGCGACATCGTCATGCAGGGCGACGCCGCCGAGGCGAGCGTGCTCGCCGAAGCGGGCACGGCGCGAGCCGACGTGATGGTCGCCGTGACCGGCGACGACGAGGACAACCTGGTCATCTGCCAGGTCGCGAAAAAGCGGTTCCGAGCGCCCCGCACGATCGCGCGCATCAACAACCCCAAGAACGAGCAGATCTTCCGCATGCTCGGCATCGACGCGACCGTCAGCAGCACCGACGTGATTCTCGGCGTGCTGGAGCAAGAGCTGCCGGCGCACGCCGTGATCCCGCTGCTGCGCTTGCGGCACGCCGACGTCGAGGTGGTAAAGACCGTGCTGGACGACCAGGCGCCGGTCGTCGGCCGACCGCTCCGCGACCTGAGCCTGCCGGCTGATTGCGCGATCGTGCTGCTCGTCCGCGGCGGGACGCCGATCTTCCCGAACCCGGACACCCGCCTGACCGCCGGCGACGAGGTGATCGCCGTCACGACCACCCGGAGCGAGGCGCGGCTGCGCGACGTGCTCTGGGCCGGACGCTAGTGCGACCCGCCCACGGCACCCGTGAGCGGGTCGCAGGCCCAGCCGGCCGGGCCGTCTAGCCGGCCTTCTCCTTCTCCCAGCCCGGGATGAACTTGCGCCACTCGTCGTTCGCGTCCAGGTACTGGTGGAACAGGTAGTAGCTGCTGGCGCGCGGCTCGACGGGCGGCCGCCGCAGCACCATGCGCGCCTCCTCCAGGCTCTTCCCGCCCTTGCGGTGGTTGCAGCTCCGGCAGGCGCTGACCAGGTTGTCCCAGACGTGTCGGCCGCCGCGGTGGCGCGGGATCAGGTGGTCGAGGGTGAGCTCTTTCGACTTGGTGCCGCAATACTGACAGGTAAAGTTATCGCGGAGAAACACTTCGCGGCGCGTTAGGCGGACGCGCGGACGGGGGCGCTTCACCAAGGAAACCAGGCGAATGACCGAGGGCCGCGGCAGGCTGCGCGTGGGCGTGCGGATTGCGCCCACGCCATGCTCCAGCATCTCGGCCTTGCCGCGATCCAGGAGCACCACCGCGCGGCGGGCGTTGCAGACGTTGATCGGCTCGTAGTTCTGATTCAGCACTAAGACCGTGTTCACTCCCGCCTCCGGACCTGCGCGACCTCCTGGGGCCAGCCCCACGCGGCACAGCGCTTCCCGCGGTCCCGGGGCTGTATTCGGCAAAATCATAGCATCGGGGTAACGTCCAATCAACTGAACCGGCCCGCGAATGCCGCCAACCTGCGCGCCTACGCAAGGGGCGGATGAGCCGCGCCGGGCTCATGGCCCCTCCGGCTCCCACGCCAGACGGCGCACGTCCACCCCGAGCCCGGCAATTACCAGATACGTCCGGCCGGCGGCGGCGGCGAGGCGCTGGTTGGCGTCGCCGAGGAGGTCGAGGTACCGGCGGCCCAGGGGCGCGAGCGGCAGCAGCCCCAGGCCGCTCTCGCCGCTTACAGCAATGACGTGTAGGTGGCGCTCCCGCACCAGCCCCAACAGCCCGCCGAGCGCATGGTCAAGGCGGCTCGCCGCGCTCCCCGCCTCCCCCTCGGCGAGCAGTACGTTCGACACCAGCATGCCAACGCAGTCCAGCAGCACGACCTGCCCGGCGCGGGCGGCTCCCGCGATGGCGGCCACCGGATCGAGGGGCGCTTCAATCGTCGCCCACGTGGCCGGGCGACGCGCCCGGTGGGCGGCGATGCGCGCCGCCATCTCGGCGTCGCCCGCCTGCCCGGTCGCGACGTAGAGCACGGGGCCGCCGTGGGCCGCAGCCAGGCGTTCGGCGAACGCCGACTTGCCGCTTCGCACGCCGCCGAGCACCAACACTAGCTCGCCCAACGCGCTCCTCTCTTCACGCGCGGCGCCGCCCACCGCTAGCGCAGGCCGTGGACGGATCAGTGCCCGCGGCGCTGATCGCCGCGCGGCTGGCGGTTCTCAGATACCCTGCCGTCCGTCCAGGCGCTGGGCAGCGCGACGTTGCCCCACGCCATACTGTTACAGCAGGCTGGTGGGGTCTACGTCCACGGTCCAGCCCGACGGCAGTGCGGCTGCCGCCAGCAACCGCTCCGGCGCGGGCGCCGCGACCACGATCTGCCAGCGATAGCGGCCGCGCAGGCGCCGCAGGTACGCGGGCGCCGGCCCGATGAGCTGCGCCGCCTGCGCGCTGGCGCTGGCCTCCGCCCGCAGCGCGCGCAGCACACGCCCGCACTCGCGCCAGCAGCGCGCTTCGTCCGAGTCGCTAAAGATCAAGCGGGCCAGGCGGCGAAACGGCGGGTAGGCGTGCGTTCGCCGGAAGGCCAGCTCGCGCTCCCAGAAGCCCGCGTAGTCGTGGAGGCGCGCGGCCTGAATGGCGTAGTGCTGCGGCGAATACGTCTGGACGATGACCTGGCCCGGCTGCTGGCCACGGCCGGCGCGCCCGGCGACCTGGGTCAGGAGCTGGAACGCCCGCTCGCCGGCGCGGTAGTCCGGCAGGTGCAGGCTCGCGTCGGCCAGCACGACGCCGACGAGCGTGACCGATGGAAAGTCCAGCCCCTTCGCCACCATCTGGGTGCCCACCAGGATGTCGGCGGCGCCGCTGGCGAACTGGTCCCACAGGCGGTCGTGGGCGCCGCGCTGGGCGGCGGTGTCCCGGTCCCAGCGCAGCAGCCGGGCGCGCGGGAAGTGGCGCCGCACCTCGTCGGCGACGCGCTGGGTGCCGGCCCCGAGGTAGCGGATGCGGCGCCCGCCGCAGCCGGGGCAGCGCTCCGGCGCACGCCGCCGCCGGTTACAGTGGTGGCAGAGCAGGCGGTCCAGGTCGCCATGATAGATCATCGGCAGCAGGCAGTCGTCGCAGGACACCGTGTAGCCGCAGTCGCGGCAGATCACGCACGTCGCGGTGCCGCGCCGGTTCAGGAACAGGATCGCCTGGTGGCCCAGGTCCAGCACGCGCGCCAGCTCGCCGAGCAGCGCCCGACTGAACATGCCCGTGTTCCCGGCGGCCAGCTCGGCGCGCAGATCCACCACCTGCACGCGCGGCAGGTCCGGTCGTGGCGGCGCGGCGCTCGCGGGCGCGGCGCCATCCGACATGGGCGCGGCGCTGGTGGCGCCTGGCACGACGACGGCCGCCCGCGCGGCCGGCTCCGCGGGGGGCAGGTAGCGACGGGGCAGCGTCAGCAGGCGGTGCGCGCCCTCCCGCGCCCGCCAGTAGGTCTCCACGTCCGGCGTGGCGCTGCCCAGCACCACCACCGCGCCCGCCAACTCCCCCAGCTTCAGCGCCAGCTCGCGGGCGTGGTAGGTAGGCGACACGTCTTGCTGCTTGTACGCGGCCTCGTGCTCCTCGTCTACCAGCACGAGCCCCACGTCCCCCAGCGGCGTGAACAGCGCCGACCGCGCGCCCACGACGACGCGCGCCTGGCCGCTCGCGATGCGCGCCCAGGACTCGCGCTGCTCGGTCGGGCGCCGCTCGCTGTGGACGACGGCGACCAGCCCGGGGAACCACTCGGCGAAGCGCCGCTCGGCCGCGGGCACCAGGCTGATGTCGCTCACCAGCACCAGCACCTGCCGGCCCTGCTGCACGGCGTGCCGCGCCGCGTGCAGGTAGACGTGCGTCTTGCCGCTGCCGGTGACGCCGTGCAGCAGAAAGCTGGCGAACGCACGCGCGTCGAGCGCATCGCGCAGCGCCGCGTAGGCATCGTGCTGCGCCAGCGTCAGCGCCGACCCAAGCGCCGGCAGCGAGATCGGTCCTTGCTCCTCCCACAGGGGAAGCGCGTCCGGCAAGACGGCCTGCAAGACGCCGGCGCGGAGCAGGTCGGCCACCACGGCGACGCGGGCCAGCTCGGCGGCTTCGGCCAGCGCGAGCGAGCGGCGACGCCGAAACGCCGCGGCCAGCCGGTCCGCGCCGGCGTGCCCGGCCAGCGTCGCGAGGGTGTCGGGGGCGGGGCGCACGCGCGGCGCCGCGCGCGCGCCGGCCGGCAGGAAGCCGCTCAGCGCCTCGGCAAGGCTACAGGCGTAGCGCTCGGCCAGCCAGGCCGCCAGCGCCATCTGGCGCGCGCCCAAGAGCGGTCGATCGCCGAGGATGGCGAGCAGCGGTCGCGTGGGAAACGCAGGTGGGAACACGCCCACGCGCACCACCACGCCCACTTCGGCGCGCTGCTGGAGCGGCGCCCACACCACCTGGCCCGGCCGCGGCGTCCAGGCCCGCGGCACCGCGTAGGTGAGCAGCCGCCCGAGACGCGCGGTACGGGCCTGGAGCGCCACTTCCACGTAGGGGGTGGTGGGCTGCGTCAGACGATCACCCACCGCGGCTCGACCTTACAGCGCTCGGCGAGCACGATCGCCCGCACGGCGGCGACCGACTCCGCGAGACAGCCTTGCCGGTTCACTACCACGTAGTCGAACTGCGGCAGCGCCTCCATCTCCCGCCGCGCGTTGGCCAGCCGCAGCGCCATCTCGTCCGCGGTCTCGGTGCCGCGCTCCTGGAGGCGCGGGGATAGATCGTCGATCGACTCGGGCGCGAGGAAGACGAGCACCGCGCGCGGCAGGCGCGCGCGCACGCTGGCCGCACCCTGCACGTCCACGCGCATGAAGGGATCGAGCCCGCGCGCAAACGCCTGACGCACCTCCTGAAGCGGCACCCCGTAGTAGTTCTCGTGGACCAGCGCCCACTCCAGCAGCTCACCCGCGTCCCGCATGCCCTGGAACTCGTCGCGACCGACGAAGTAGTGGTTGATGCCGTGTGTCTCGCCGGGCCGCTGACGCCGGGTGGTCGCGGTCACGCAGAAGTGGAGGTTGAGATCCTCGTCGCGGAGGCAGTTCATCACGGAGTCTTTGCCGACGCCCGAGGGCCCAGACAGCACGAAGACCAGGCCCCCATGCTGCGGACGGGGGCTAGCCACGAGTCGCGCCGCGACGGGGGTGTGGTCCTCGCCGAGCGATGGGGCGCGGCGCGGGTAGGGCACGCAGAAGCGTGGGCACCTTCCTGCTCGACTCCTTCCGCGACCGGCCGGCCGGCGTGCGCGCCAGGCACCTGGGAGCAGGACTGGCTCGGCCTGCGTCGCGGCTTATTATATGCCTAAGGGCGTGGCCGGGGCCGCGCCGCGCGGTTCGAAGAGCCGACCGCAGGCGTCGCCTCGCCGACTCAGCTTGAGTAGAGCTGGCCCGCCGCGGCGGGACCGGCACGGGGGACAGAGTGCCGTTCGACGCGCTCGCGCTGCACGCCATCGCCGACGAGCTGCGAACCACGGTGCTGGACGGCCGTGTGCAGAAGGCGTTCCTGGTCGACGAGCACAGCCTGGCGCTGGAGCTGTACGCGCATCGCCAGCGCCGCTGGCTGCTCGCCAGCGCGCACCCCGAGGCCGCGCGCGCGCATCTCGTCGCGGAGCCGCAGGCGCGCGGCACCGAGCGCGTGACCCCCTTCCTGCTGCTCCTCCGCAAGCACGTGCGCGACGCGCGGCTCGTGGCCGTCGAGCAGCCGCCGCTCGAGCGGGTGCTGGAGCTGCGCTTCGCGCACCTCGACGAGCGCGGCGCCCGGCGCGAGATCACGCTCGTGCTGGAGCTGATGGGCCGCCGCAGCAACATGGTGCTGGTCCACGAGGACGGCACGGTGCTCGACGCGCTCAAGCGGGTGAGCCGGCAAGCCAACCCCGTGCGCCCGATCGTGCCGCACGGGCGCTACGAGCCACCGCCGCGGCCCGACCGGCTCGACCCGCGCCGCGCCACGTCGTACTTCGCGCTGGAGGAGCGGGTGGCCCAGGGCGCCGCCGAGCGCACGCTGGCCCAGCTGTTGCTCGCGCACCTGGCCGGCCTGAGCCCGTTCGCGGCCGAAGAGCTGGCCTACCGCGCCACCGGCGAGCACCGCGCGCCCCTAAGCCCCGGCGCCCCGCTGCCGTGGGCCGCGCTGCGCCGCGCCGCCGAGGAGCTGTTCGCCCCATTGGAGACGCACGCCTGGGAGCCGTACCTGATCCTGCACGACGGCCAGCCCGCCGACGCGGTGCCCTACCGGCCGCACCAGTGCGCGGCGGCCGACTTGGAGCGGTGCGCGAGCCCGAGCGCCGCCTTCGAGCGCCTCTACTTGAGCGGTGGCCCGCGTGCGCTGCCGACCGAGCGGCCGCGCGCCGAACGCGGCCCCCACGCGCTGGCCCGCGCGCCGCTCCGCGCCGCGCTCGCCGACCGCCGCGCCCAAGTCGAGCGCAAGCTGGCCGCGCTGGAGCGCTCGCTCGAGGGCTCCGAACGCGCGGACGCCTTGCGCGCCGCGGGCGACGCGATCCTGGCGAACCTGCACACGCTCGCGCCGGGCCAGACCATGCTGGTGGCCGACGGCCGCGAGATCGCGCTAGACCCGGCCCTCACGCCGCTCGAGAACGCGCAGCGTTACTTCGAGGACTACACGCGGGCGCGGGATGCGGCCCGCATCGTCCCGGAGCTAATGGCGGAGGCGCGCAACGAGCTGCGCTACGTCGAGGAGATGAGCGCCCAGGTCGAGCTGGCCGACGATCCCGCGGCGCTGGAGCAGTTGCGGCGCGAGCTGGTCGGCGCGGGCCTGCTGGCCCGGAGCCGCGGCGAGACGAAGCGTGGCCGCACGGCGCCCGCCCGGGGCGGCCACCGCCGGGTCCAGGTGGACGGCTACGACGTGCTGCTCGGCACGAGCGCGCTCGGCAACGAGCGGGTCACCTTCGAGCTGGCCGACAACGACGACCTGTGGCTGCACGCGCATGGCGTACCGGGCAGCCACGTGGTGGTGCGATCGGGCGGCCGCGCGGTGCCGGCCGAGGTGGTGGAGGCCGCGGCGCGGCTCGCCGCCGAGCACAGCGCGGCGCGGGGTGACGCGCTCGTGCTCGTGGACTGGACGCCGCGCAAGTACGTCCGCAAGATCCGGGGGGCGCCGCCGGGTTTGGTCACCTATACGCACGAGCAGACGCTGCGCGTGCGGCCCGGCACGGCGGCCGACGAGGCATGAGCGGGCAGCGGCCCGGGGCGCCGCCCTCAGCGCGCGCCGCTAGACCCCACCGGGCGAAAGGGGGTGAGCGCGCCAGCCGACGACGCTCACCCCCTCGCTCGCCGCGGCGCTAGCCGAGATGGCGCTCCAGCTTCGCCAGCAGGTCGCGCTTGGACATCGCGCCCATCAGCCGCTCGACCGGCTGACCGTTCTTGAACAGGATCATCGTCGGAATGGCCTGGATGCCGAACTTCATGGCCGTCTGGCCGTTCTCGTCCACGTCCAGCTTGGCGACCTTTAGGCGCCCGCCCTGCTCGCTAGCAACCTCTTCCAGCACCGGCGCAATCGCCTTGCACGGCCCACACCAAGTCGCCCAGAAGTCGACAAGCACGGGGCCGGGCGCGTTCAGCACCTCGCTCTCGAACGTTGCGTCGGTAATCGCCGTGGTGGCGCCCATGATCTCACCTCGTCTCGGCTACTTGCCGTCATCGGGCCGTGCCGCGCTCGCCGCACTGGCCGTCCGCCGACGGCTGTCATCATTATTCCGCGCCGCGCCGTAACTTACAAATCAGAAGTGGAGCCGCTGGGCGGCGTCGGCAGCCGTCCGGCCGCGGCGAGCTGTGCGTGCAGCCGCTCCAGCCCCTCGCGGGCGGTCAGTACCCGCACGCCGGGAAAGTCATGCTGGAAGCGCGCGACGGACAGGCCCGCGGCCAGGGGGCGCGGCGCCGGCTGGCGCAGCTCGGCGGTCGTGACCGGCTCGATCAGGTCGGCGTCGAGCCCGAACACCTCGGCGGCGAGCCGCGCGAAGGCGTAGCGGTCCAGGCGCGAGGCGCCCACGGTGTGATACACGCCGCGCGCGCCGGCGATCGCCAGGGCGACCACCATCTCGGCCAGGTTATCCGCGAGCGTGGGTGAGCCGATCTGGTCGGCCACCACGCGGACGCGCCGGCCGCGCGCCAGCTGGTCCAGCAGCCAGAGCACGAAGTTAGGCCGCACGTTGGGCGCGTAGCCGTAGAGGACCGTCGTGCGAGCCACCGCCCAGCGCGGGCAGCGGGCCGCCACCTCGCGCTCGCTGTCGAGCTTGGTCCGCGCGTAGACGCCCAGGGGGTTCGGCGGGTCGTCCTCGCCATACGGCCCGGCCCGCCCGTCGAAGACGTACTCGGTGGACAGGTGGACGAGCCGCGCTCCCTGCTGCGCGCAGGCGTCCGCGACGTTCGCGGTACCGGCCACGTTGATCGCCCGCGCCGCCTCCGGCGCGCGCTCGCAGCCGTCCACGTCGGTCATCGCCGCAGTATGGACGACGACATCCGGGGCCGCCTCCGCCACCACGGCGCGCACCCGTGCCGCGTCCGTGACGTCGAGCGGGAGGAAGGGAAAGTCGCCCAGATAGGCGTTAGCGCACGGGCCGCGCGACGCCGCGACCGGCTGGACGTCCGAGCGGCTGAGCACCGCCGCCAGCAGCTTAGTGCCCAGCAGCCCATTGCTGCCCGTGACGAGGAGTCGCACCCGCCTTCCCCGACTGCCGTTCGGCGGCCCACGCGCCGCTCACGCGGATTATAGGCTGCCGACGCGCCCCCCCGCAGCAGGTTGCCGTCGGCGCACGCCGGATGCTACCCCGTAGGTGACCGGCCGCGAGTTGCAGGCTCACCAGACGAGCGGACACGCTGCATGAAGACCACCGGGCTCCTGATTGGCGTCCCCGCCACCCCATTGTGGGCGGGTGGGATCGCCGGCGCGCTGCTCCTATACGCGCTGCTGCCGCAGCCCGCGCTGGCCCTCGCCGCCGCGGCCGGCTTCGCAGTCCTGGCGTACCAGCGGCCCGCGCTTGGGCTGGCTGCCGTGCTCGCCACCCTGCCCACGTATTACTTTCCGCGCGAGCTGGGCGGGCTGGCCATCTCGCTGCCCGAGACCGCGCTGCTGCTAACCGCCGGCGCCTGCGCCGCGCGCTGGCTGCGCCGCCGCGACCTGGCGCCCCGCGCCACGCGCTTCGATCCCTGGGTCGCCCTGCTGCTCGGCGCCGCGCTGCTCTCGCTGCTACCCACCGAGTATGTAAAGCTGAGCCTCCGCAGCCTGCGCACGCTGATCCTGGAGCCGGTGCTGTTTTACTATCTGGTCGCGGCGGTCTGTCCGACGCTCGGCCGCATGCGGCCCCTGCTCGCCGGGTTTCTCGGCGGGGCCGCGGCCATCTCCTTGCTGGCGGTCGCGCAGGCCGTGGCCAACGTCAACACGGTGCAGGTGGAGGGCGTCCGGCGCGCGCTGGGGCTTTACCCGTCGCCGAACCAGCTCGCACTGTACCTGGGCTATGCACTGCCGTTCGCCGTGTCGCTCGCGCTCTGGGTGCGCGCCGCGCGGCGGTGGTGCGCCGCCCTGGCCGGCCTGCTCGCGCTCGCGCTGGTCCTCACCTTCAGCGTCGGCGGCTGGCTGGGCGCGGGCGCGTCGCTGCTCGTGCTGGCCGCGCTCTTCAGCCGGCGCGCGCTGGCCCTGACAGCCGCCGCCGGGACGATGGCGGGCGCCGCCGCCCTGCTGGTGGCCGCGCGCTTGGGCATCGAGCGCGTGCTGAGCGGCACGACCGCCACTTTCCGCGTGCAGATCTGGACCGCCGCGCTCGCCATGCTGCGGGATCATCCGCTGCTGGGGATCGGGCTCGACAACTTTCTCTATCGCTATCAACTCCAATACATCCTGCCGGAGGCGTGGGCCGAGCCGAACATCTCCCATCCCCACAACTGGGTGCTGCAGTTCTGGCTGGAGCTGGGCTTCTTGGGCCTCGTCGCGGCGCTTGGCCTGCTCGGCCGCTTCGCGTGGCTGGCCGTCCACGGCTTGCGGGCCGCCCCCGCGGGCGTGGAGCGCGCGCTGCTGGCCGGCGCGCTCGCCAGCGTGGCGGGCGTGCTCGTCCACGGGGCGCTGGACAACTCGTACTTCCTAGTGGACCTCGCGGTGCTCTTCTGGTGGCAGATGGCGATTGCCGCGGCAGCGCGGCCCCGGACGTAGGCTCGCCTGGCGCGCGGGCGCGCAATTATTGGCGGCCTTGGCGTGACAGTCGCTACAATGCTTGGGTCGCCTCTCGCGCGGCGGGGGTATGGCGCGTGCCGTCCCCGCGCGCATCTGTCCCGCAAGAATGCCTGGCGACTAATACGCTATCGCGAACGATCGCGGCGAGGGCCCATGAAGCTGCTGGTAGCGGGAGGGGCGGGCTTCGTGGGCTCGCACCTCTGTGAGCGCCTCCTGGACGCCGGCCACCAGGTGGTCTGCGTCGACAGCATGATCACCGGCGACCGCCGCAACGTTGCCCACCTGCTCGGGCGCGAAGCCTTCGAACTGCTGGTCCAAGACATCACCCAGCCGCTCGACGTGGCGGTGGAGGGCATCTTTCACCTGGCCAGCCCAGCCAGTCCGGTGGCGTACCAGCACCACCCGGAGGAGACGGCGCTCGCCAACGCCCTCGGCTCCCGCGAGCTGCTGAGGCTCGCCCGTCAGCGGCAGGCGCGCTACCTGTTCGCCTCGACCTCCGAGGTCTACGGCGACCCCGAGGAGCACCCGCAGCGCGAGACGTACTGGGGCCATGTGAATCCGGTCGGGCCCCGCGCCTGCTACGACGAGAGCAAGCGCTTTGGCGAAGCCTTGACCATGGTCTACCTCACCCAGTACGGCCTCGACGCCCGCATCATCCGCATCTTCAACACCTACGGGCCGCGCAGCGATCCGAACGACGGCCGCCTGGTCCCCAACTTCGTGACCCAGGCATTGCGTGGGGAGCCGCTCACCGTCTACGGCGACGGCAGCCAGACGCGCAGTCTCTGTTACGTCGAGGACCTGGTGCGCGGGATCGAGCTAGCGATGTTCGCCCCCGACACGACCGGGCTCGTGGTCAACCTCGGCAATCCCGAGGAGCACACCGTCCTGGAGTACGCCGAGCTGATCCGCGAGCTGGTCGGGACGTCCGTGGAGATCGCCTTCCGCCCGCTGCCGGCCGACGATCCGACGCGCCGTCGCCCGGACATCACGCGGGCGAGGGAGATGCTCGGCTGGCAGCCGCGCGTGCCGCTGCGCGAGGGGTTAGAGCGCACGATCGCCTGGTTCCGCGAGGCCGGCGCGGCCGGGGCCTGAGCATGAGCCGGATGCCTGCCCAGCGTAGTCTCCCCCTGCCCGCACTACCGCCCCTCACGCGCGAAACTGGGCTGCTCGGCGCGCTGGCCCTGGCGATTGGCGCGGCCCTCGCGCTCCTGCCGCCGATCCAGGCCGCCGCGCTCTTAGTAGCGGCGGTCGTCGTGCCGCTGGCCCTGGCGCGTCCGCTCGTCGCGCTCTGCCTCGCGCTCGTGGCGGTGCCGCTCTCCTCCGAATGGGGCCTGGGACTCGGCGGCCTGAACCTGACTCTCATGGAGCCGGCGGTCGGGCTGGCCGCGCTCGCCTGGCTCATCGACGGCGCGCGCCGGCGCTCGCTCCGCATCTGGCCGTCGGCGCTGCTGGCTGCCCAGCTCCTCGTCTTCGCGCTATTCGTGATCTCGGCGCTTGGCGCCGAGGCCCCGGGGCCCAGCCTCAAGGACACCCTGAAATGGCTCGAGCTAGTGGTGGTGTTCGTGCTGACGGTCGATCAGGCGCGCCGCGCGTCGCAGGCCCGCTGGCTGCTACTGGCGCTGGTCGGCGCGGCCAGCCTCGAGGCGGCCTACGGGCTGTTCCAGTTCCTCACGCGGCGCGGCCCGGACTTCTTCGTCATCGGTCCGTTCATGCGCGCCTTTGGCCACTTCAGCCAGCCCAACCCGTTCGCCGGCTATTTGGCAACAGCCCTCCCGGTCGCCTTCGCACTCGCCCTGTGGAGTAAGGACGAGGAGGCCGGGCCGCTTCGCCTGGCGGCGCTCGGCCCTCGGCGCTTGTCGGCAAGCGTCGCCCTCTGGGCGCGGCCGGCCACCCTGCTGCTGGCCGCCGCGGTGTTCGCCAGCCTGTCGCGCGGCGCCTGGATGGGCGTGGCGCTCGCGGGCGCCGTAATGTTGGCGGTCGCCAGCCCCCGCTCCCGCCGCTGGCTCGTGGCCCTGTGCGCGGCGCTGCTGCTCTTGGGGCTCTTGGGGCTGGTAGGCGCGCTGCCGGCGGTGGTCTCCGAGCGGCTGGGCGTGGTGGCCGAGTATTTCGGCCTGTTCGACGTGCGCACGGTGGACGTCACCCCAGAGAACTGGTCGATCGTCGAGCGGATGGCCCACTGGCAGGCGGGCTGGTATATGTTCCTCGAGCACCCCTGGTTCGGCGTCGGCCCCGGCAACTACGACGCCGTCTACGACCGCTACAACCTGCCGGGCTGGCTGGAGTCGCTGGGCCACGCCCACAACTACTACTTGAACCTGGCGGCCGAGACGGGCATCTTCGGCCTGAGCGGCTTCCTCCTCACGCTGGCGCTGGCCTATCGCGCGGCCATTCGCGGGCTGCGCAGCCCCAATCCCTTCTGGCGGGCCGTGGCCCTCGGCACCCTCGGCTCGCTGGTCGCCATCTCCTTGCACAGCGCGTTCGACAACCTCTTCGTCCACGGCGTCAGCGTTCAGATCGGGGCGCTGATGGGCCTCGCCGCGCTGTCCAGCGGCCAGGCCGAGGCCGACCGTGGGTAGGCCCGTCGCGCCGGAGGAAGCGCCCACGCCCTTCCCGGCCACGACCGAGATCGGCCCGAGCGCGCCGCCGGCGCTGGGCGCGCGCCTGACCCAGCCACGCACGCTGATCTCGTTCGCGATCGGGTTTGGGCTGCTGTTCGTCGCCATTCAGCGCCTCGACGTGAACCTCGCCACCACCTGGGAGGTCTTGCGCAGCGCGAACGTGCCGCTCTACGTGCTGGCCCTCGTCGTCTACTACGTGGCTTTCGTCTTTCGCAGCATGCGCTGGCGCACCCTCTTGCGCAACGTCGGGTACCGGCGGCGCGAGGGAGTGGTGCTGCCGCGGCTCTTTGGGCTGGGCCGCATTCTGCTGCTGAGCTGGTTTGCCAATTGCCTCGTTCCGGCCAAGCTGGGCGACGCCTACCGCGCCTACCTCTTGAAGCGCGACGCGGACGTCTCGTTCTCGAAGACGATGGGCACCGTGCTGGCCGAGCGCATCCTCGACCTGCTGGTGCTGTTCGGGCTGCTCGGGCTCGCAGCCGTCCTCGCGTTTGGAGCGGCGCTGCCCACCGCCGTCGTCTCGCTGATGGAGCTGGCGCTCGTGCTGGCCGTCCTGCTCGTCGTCGGACTGGTCGCCATGCGGCTCCTGGGCGGGCGGATCCGCGGCTGGCTACCGCTGCGGCTGCAAGGCAAGTACGACTCGTTCGAAGCGGGCACGCTCCAATCGTTCCGCGCGCTGCCGGCGCTGACCGCCTATACCGTCGTCATCTGGCTGTTCGAGGCGGTGCGCCTGTATCTGGTGATGCTGTCGCTCGGCGTGTGGCGCGCCAACGCGGCGGTGCCGCTGTTCATCGGCCTCGCCGGCGCGCTGCTCACCACCGTGCCCATCACGCCCGCCGGGCTCGGCTTTGTCGAGTCGGGCCTGGTGAGCCTCCTCCTGCTGGCTGGCGGCCTGGACCTCATCGGCGGGATGAGCACCGCGGTGGCGCTGTCCATCGCGCTGCTCGATCGCTCCATCACCTACCTCAGCCTCGTCGCGTTCGGCGCCGTCTTGCACCTCTGGCCTGGAAAGCGGTAAAGTCCGGGCCGCGACGGCCGCTCGCCAGCCCCCCGCCTACGTGCCCACGGAAGTGACAACGGGCGGCCGGCCACACGCGGTCAGCCCAGGCGGACGGCAGAGGGAGGCCATGGCGAGCGGACAGGGCGTGAAGGAGCTGGAGAACCTCGGCATCTGGCGGCGGGCCTACGAGCTGGCGCTGCAGGTGTACGAGGAGACGGCCAGCGTGCCTGTCGTCGAGCCGGAGCTGCAGGCGCAGCTGCGGCGCGCGGCGGGCGCCGTGGGCGGCCACATCGCCGACGGCTTCGGCCGCTACTCCCGCGCCGAGTACCTACGCGCCCTCCACCAGGCGCGCGGCGCCCTCATGGAGACGCGGCACTACCTGCACCTCGCGCGTGCGCTCGACTACCTGCCGGCGGAGGTCGCCGGGCGCCTGCTTGACGCCACCATGCGCCTGAACGGCGAGCTTCACCGCACCGTGACGGCGCTGCGCGACCGGTCAGCGGCGGTGCCGCCCTCCGAGCCCGGCCGGCGCGCCTCCGCCGTCGACAATTAGCGCGGCCGATCGCTCCGCCGTGCGCATCGGGATCGACTACACCGCTGCCGTGAACCAGCGTGCCGGCATCGGCCGCTTCGTCCGCAACCTGGTCGCCAGCCTGGTCGCCCTCGACCGTGACGACCAGTTCGTCCTCTTGCACACCACCCCCAATCCGGGCGCCGAGGTGTCCGTCCCCGCCGCGCCGAACGTCTCGACCTCGGAGTTCCGTTTTCCCGAGCGCTGGATGACCATTCTCTGGCACCGCCTGCGCGTGCCGCTGCCCGTGGAGTGGGCCACCGGGCCAGTCGACATCTTCCACGCGCCGGACTTCGTGCTGCCGCCCGTGCGCCGCGCGCGCCGCGTGCTCACGGTCCACGACCTGGCCTTCTTGCTCTACCCGGAGTGCGCGGACGCGCGGCTGCGCGAGTACCTGATGAGCGCCGTGCCGCGCTCGGTGCGGGCAGCCGACTTCGTCGTGGCCGACTCGGCGAACACGCAGAACGACGTCATCTGCCTGCTCGGCGCCGATCCGGCGCGGACGGCCGTCGTGCCCGGCGGGGTCGAGCCCCGCTTCCGGCCCGCCGCGCCCGAGGCGGTGGCCAGCCTGCGCGCTCGTCTCGGCCTCGTCGAGCCCTTTATCCTGTCGATCGGCATGATCGAGCCGCGCAAGAACTGGCAGGGCCTTATCCGCGCCTACAACACGGTGCGGGCCCGCCACCGTCTGCCCCACCGTCTGGTGCTGGCCGGGCCGCGCGGCTGGCTGTCGGACGTCATCTTCGAGGAGCGCGACCGCTCGCCGTTCCGCAACGACGTGATCTTCCCCGGCTTCATCGCGGACGACGACCTGCCGACGCTCTACAGCGCCGCCGACCTGTTCGCGTTCCCATCGTACTACGAGGGCTTCGGCCTGCCGCCGCTGGAGGCGATGGCCTGCGGCACGCCGGTCGTCGTGTCGGACGCCGCGTCGCTGCCCGAGGTCGTGGGCGACGCGGGGCTCACGGTCCCCGCCGAGGACACGGAGGCGCTCGCCGACGCCCTGGAGCGCGGGCTGCTGGACGAGGCGCTGCGCGCGCGCCTGCGGGCGGACGGCCTGGCGCGGGCGGCCAAGTTCACCTGGGGCGCGGCCGCCGCGGCCCTGTTGACGGTCTACCATCACGTCGTCGCCGCCTGACGCCCCCGCGGTGCGCCTCGCGCCGCGAGCGCGCCGGGATGCTTTACAATGGCGGCGTAGAGGCAGTCGCGGGCTCCCCTGGGCGCGGACGTCTCCAGCCGCTTAGACTCTCTTCTCGCGGGAGGCGTCGTGCGCATCGGCTTCAACGCCCTGTTCTTGCAGCAGCCCTCGACGGGCATCGGCCAGCATTGCTTCAACCTGCTGCAAGCCCTCGACCAGCACGATCGCGAGAACACCTACGTCCTGCTCAGCCCGCGCTTCCGGCGCGCGGCCGTCCCCCGCGTGCCCGACCTCTCGCCGCGCTTCCGCAGCGTCCAGCGGGTGACGGCGCTCGCCCGGCTCGGCGGCAACTTCGAAAAGCTCTGGTGGGAGCAAGTGGGCCTGCTGCGCGCGAGCCGCCGCGAATCGCTCGACCTCCTCCACTGCCCGTACTTCGCGTCGCCGCTCGTGTCCTCCATCCCGACGGTCGTGACGATCCACGACGTGATCCCGCTCCTGCTGCCGGAGTATCGCGCCCGCCTGGCCGGCCGCGCCTACAGCGCGCTCTCGGCGCTCGCCGCGCGGCGCGCCCGCGCCGTGATCGCCGTCTCCGAGCACTCCAAGCGCGACATCGAGCGGACGCTGGGGCTGCCGCCCGAGCGCATCCACGTCATCGGCAACGCGGTAGACGCCAGCTACCAGCCGATCCGCGACCCTCGCCTCCTCACGGCCGTGCGCGAGCGGTACGGGCTGACGGAGCGGTTTATCCTCTACTTTGGCGGTTTCGACGTGCGCAAGAACGTGCTGCGTGTGGTGCAAGCCTACGCTCGCATCCGCGAGGCGTTCGACGAGCCGTACCAGCTCGTGCTCGCCGGGCGCCTGCGCTACGTCGGCCACCCGCTGTATCCGGATCCGCGCGTGCTGGTACGAGAGCTGGGGCTGGAATCGGACGTGATCTTCACGGGCCAGATTCGCGAACAGGACAAGGCGCCGCTGTACAGCGCGGCCGAGGTGTTCGTCTTCCCCTCGCTCTACGAGGGCTTCGGCATGCCGGTGCTGGAGGCCATGGCCTGCGGCGCCGCGGTCGTCACCTCGAACAGCTCGGCGCTGCCCGAGGTCGCGGGCGACACGGCCGTGCTCGTGGACCCCAACTGCACCGACGCGATCGGCGCGGCGATCCTCGACCTCCTGCGCGATCCCGTCCGCCGCGAGGCGCTGGGCGAGGCCGCGCGCGCCCGGGCCGCGCACTTCTCGTGGGGCGCCGTCGCCGAGCAGACGATGAAGGTGTACGCCCAGGTTGCCGCGTGAAAGTCCTCATGCTCTCCAAGGCGTGCCTGGTCGGCGCCTACCAGCGCAAGCTCGAAGAGCTGGCGCGCCACGACGCCATCGCGCTGACCTGCCTGGTGCCGCCGTACTGGCTGCAAGATGGGACGCCGATCCGGCTGGAGCGCGCGCACGTCCGCGGCTATCGGCTGGCCGTCACGCCCGTGCGCTTCAACGGCCACTTCCACGTCTTCCATTTCACCCGCCTGCGCGCCTGGCTGGCCGCCACCCAGCCGGACGTCGTCCACGTCGACGAGGAGCCATACAACCTGGCGACGGCCCTGGCGCTGCGGCTGGCCGCGCGCGCGGGCGCGCGCCGGCTGTTCTTTACCTGGCAGAACCTCTTGCGCCGCTATCCGCCGCCGTTCAGCCTCTGGGAGCGCTACAGCTTCCACACCGCGCAGCACGCCCTCGCGGGCAACCGTGAGGCGGTGGACGTGCTGCACCAGAAAGGCTACCGTGGCCCGGTGACCGTGGTGCCGCAGTTCGGTATCGATCCCGAGGTGTTCCGGCCGCGCCCCCGCCCGGTCCGCCGCGAGTTCGTGATCGGCTACGCTGGCCGCCTGGTCGAGGAGAAGGGGCTGGACGTGCTGTTGGAGGCCGTGCAGGGGCTGGCGGGCCCGTGGCGGCTCCAGCTGGTCGGCAGCGGCCCCGCACAGCCGGCGCTCGCGCGCCAGGCGGCTCGCCTGGGCATCGCCGAGCGGGTCGAGTTCGTGGCGCAGGCCCCGTCGACGGCCATGCCCGCGATCGTGGCGGCCTGGGATGCGCTGGCGCTGCCGTCGCGGACCCGCCCTAACTGGAAGGAGCAGTTCGGGCGCATCCTGGTGGAGGCGATGGCCAGCGGCGTGCCCTGCGTCGGCTCCACGAGCGGCGAGATCCCGCACGTCCTGGGCGACGCCGGGCTCGTGGTGCCCGAGGGCGAGGCGACGGCCCTGCGCGCGGCGCTTGCCCGCCTCCAGGACGACGCGGCGCTGCGGCAGGAGCTGGCGGCGCGCGGCCGGGCGCAGGCCGAGTCACGCTTCACCCACGCGCGCATCGCCGAGCAGACGTATCTCGTCTACCGGCGCCTGCTCGCGGCGTGACGGCCCGGGCCGACATAGGCCGCGGCCGCCCGTTGGTGCTATACTCACGACAACAAAATAGCGAGTGGGGCCTTCAGGGCAAGGTGAGGGGCGACGGCACCGCCGCCGTCCCAATTCCTGACCGGCGGTAATGCCACACGGCAGAGCCCGCGAGCCCCCCGCGGCACCGGGTGCTGGCGGCACCCTCGGGTGGGCGAGGCGACCGGCCTGCGCCGCCCGGCGCATCGCGGGCGGGCAGATCTGGTGAGACGCCAGAGCCGACGGTACAGTCCGGATGGGAGAAGGCGAAGCTGTGGCGACAGCGGCCTGAAGGCACCATGCCTTCAGGCTATTTTTGTTCCGCGCGGAATTCGGCGACGGGAGCGGCCAGGTGGACTTCATGGCACGCGCGCTCGAGCTGGCGGAGCGCGCACTGGGTGTCAGCAGCCCCAACCCGGCCGTCGGCGCGGTGATCGTCAAGGACGGGCGGATCGTGGGGGAGGGCTGGACGCAGCCCCCCGGCCAGGCGCACGCGGAAGTCGTGGCCCTTGAGCAAGCCGGCGACGCCGCGGGGGGCGCCACGATGTACGTGACGCTGGAGCCCTGCTGCCACTTTGGGCGGACGCCGCCCTGCACCGACGCGCTGATCCGCGCGCGGGTGCGAGCCGTCCACATGGCGACCATCGATCCCAACCCCTTGGTCGCCGGGGGCGGCCGACGCGACCTTGACAAGGCCGGCATCGAGACGGTGTTGGGCGAGTACGAGCGCGAGGCGCGCCGCCTGAACGAGGGCTACTTCAAGTTCATCACTCGCGGCCTGCCGTTCGTGGCGGTGAAGTGGGCGATGACGCTGGATGGCAAGATCGCTACCCGTACCGGCTCGTCGTTCTGGGTGACCGGCGCGGCGGCACGGGCGCGGGTGGCCCGCCTCCGCGCGCTGAGCGACGCGGTGCTGGTGGGCGTCGGCACGGTGCTCGCCGACGATCCACGGCTCACCGTGCGCCCGGAGGCCTTCCCCGCCGCGCTGCGCGCTCCCCTCGACCATCTGGCGAGGCGTCAGCCGCTGCGGGTCGTCCTGGACAGCCAGGCGCGCACGCCGCCGACGGCCCGGCTGGTGACGGGCGAGCTGCCCGGCGAGACGCTCATCCTCGTCACCGAGCGCGCTCCCGACGAGCGGCGGACGGCGTTGGAGGCTACCGCCGCCGAGGTAGTGGTCGTGCCCGAGTTGGACGGCCGGGTGCACCCGGCCGTGGCGATGCGGCTGCTAGCGGAGCGCCGCGGCATTACCTCGGTGCTCGTCGAGGCGGGCGGGACACTAGTGGCAGCCTTGCTCGAAGCGCGGCTCGTGGACAAGGTCTACGCGTTCCTGGCGCCGAAGGTCGTCGGCGGGGTCGCCGCGCCCACGCCCGTCGAGGGCACCGGCTGTCCCGAGATGGGACAGGCCGTGACGCTGCGGGACCTGCAGGTCGAGCAGCTCGGCGACGACGTGCTCATCGCCGGCTACGTGCCGCCCGTGCCCGACGAGGAGCGCGAGGGCTTGGCCATTGCCTCGCAGGCGGCGCCCCAGGCCGCGAGCGGATAGGGGGAGTGGAGTGTTCACCGGCATCGTCGAGGAAACCGGGACCGTCCGCGCGCTCGACGAGCGCGACGGCAGCATCGCCCTGCAGGTAGAGGCGCGGACCGTCTGCGACGATCTGCGGCTGGGCGACAGCATCGCCGTGAACGGCGTCTGCCTGACGGTCACGGCGCACGATGCCAACAGCTTCACCGTCGGGCTGGCGCCGGAGACGCTGCGCCGCACCGATCTGGGCGATCTGCGCCCCGGCGCCCGCGTCAACCTGGAGCGCGCGCTCGCGGCGGGCGGCCGCATGGGCGGCCACTACGTGCAGGGACACGTGGACGGCACGGGCGAGATCGTGAGTGTGCGCCCCGAGGGCGACTCGCTCTGGATGACGTTCCGCGCGCCCGCCGAGCTGCTGCCCTATCTGGTCGTCAAGGGCTTCGTCGCCATCGACGGGATCAGCCTGACTATTACCGAGCGCCGCGCGGACACGTTTAGCGTGGCGCTCGTAGCCTACACGCAGAGCGTCGTCACGCTCGCGTCCAAGCGGCCGGGCGATCGCGTCAACCTGGAGGTCGACGTGATCGCGAAATATGTGGAGAGCCTGCTGCGGCGCGCGTAACGTGCCGCGCTACTGTGCCGGCCGCCGGAAAGGGGTGCCCCAATGGCAGAAGTCAATCGCCGCGACACGCAGCGATTTGCGACCGTCGAGGAGGCGATCGAGGACTACAAGCAGGGAAAGCTAGTCATCATCGTCGACGACGAGGACCGCGAAAACGAGGGCGACCTGTGCATGGCCGCCCAATTCGTCACGCCCGAGGCAATCACCTTTATGGCCCGCGAGGCGTGCGGCCTGATCTGTGTGCCGATGCTGCAATCCCGCCTGGAAGAGCTGCGGCTGCCGATGATGGTGCGCGAGAATACATCAGGCTTCGGCACGGCCTTTACCGTGACCGTCGACGCCGCGGCGAAGTATGGGGTGACCACCGGCATCTCGGCGGCTGACCGTGCGCGCACCATCCAGGTTCTAATCGACCCGAATACGAAGCCCCAAGACCTATCGCGCCCCGGCCACGTGCTCCCGCTCCGCTACGCCGAGGGCGGCGTGCTCCGGCGCACGGGTCAGACCGAGGCCTCGGTAGACCTCTGCAAGCTCGCCGGGCTCTATCCGGCAGCCGTCATTTGCGAGATCATGAACCCCGATGGGACCATGGCCCGGCTGCCCGAGCTGTGCGCCTTCGCGGAGCGCCACGGCATCAGGATGCTCACCGTCGCCCACCTGATCGAGCACCGGCGCCGCACCGAGAAGCTCATCACGCAGCGCGCCCAGGCGCCGATTCCCACGGAATACGGCGAGTTCATGCTCCACGTCTACGAGTCGTCGGTCGACAACCAGCACCACCTCGCGCTCGTGATGGGCGACGTGTCGGACGGCGAGCCGCCGCTGGTGCGCGTACACTCGGAGTGCCTGACGGGCGACGTGTTCGGCTCGCGCCGCTGCGATTGCGGCGAGCAGCTGCACGCGGCCATGGCGCGCATCGCAAGCGAGGGGCGGGGCGTCATCCTGTACATGCGGCAGGAGGGGCGCGGCATCGGTCTGGTCAACAAGATCCGCGCCTACGAGCTGCAGGACGGGGGCATGGACACCGTCGAGGCCAACGTCCACCTGGGCTTCCCGCCCGACCCCCGCGACTACGGCATCGGCGCGCAGATCCTGGTCGACCTCGGCGTGCGGCGCATGCGGCTCATGACCAACAACCCCACGAAGCGCGTGGGGCTCGAGGCGTTCGGGCTGGAGATCGTGGACATGGAGAAGATCCAGACGCCGGTGCGCCCCGAGAACCAGCGCTACCTGCTGACGAAGCAGCAAAAGATGGGGCACTTGCTCGGGCTGGGGCCCGCGGAAGGCATCTGACGCCGGGCCGCCGGTGCGGTCCGCGCGAGCGCTCCGAGGAGAGGCAGTGATGGCAACGGTGTACGAGGGGCCGCTGGTCGCATCTGGGCTGCGATTCGCGATCGTCGTCGCGCGCTTCAACGGCTTCATCACCGAGCAGTTGCTCGCGGGCGCGCGCGACGGGCTGCGCCGTCACGGCGCCGCCGACGCCGACGTGGACCTCGCCTGGGTGCCCGGCGCGCTCGAGATCGCCATCACGGCCCAGCGGTTCGCCCAGAGCGGTCGCTACGCCGCGGTCATCTGTCTGGGCGCGGTGATCCGCGGCGCCACGCCGCACTTCGATTACGTCTGCAGCGAGACCGCCAAAGGCGTCGCCAACGTGGCGCTGCAGACCGGCGTGCCGTGCATCTTCGGCGTGCTGACGACGAACAGCATCGAGGAAGCGGTCGAGCGCGCGGGCACCAAGGCCGGCAACAAGGGCTACGACGCCGCGGTGGGCGCCATCGAGATGGCCACGCTGCTGCGCCAGATCGACGCGAGCGCCGAGGTCACCCCCCAGGCGCTGCCCCGCCGCGCCCGCTCGTAGCCCGCGAGACGTTCCCCGCGTCTCGCGGTCGCTCGACGAGATCCCCTCGCGCCGCTCTCGGCCCCTGCTCAGGCCGGCTGGCTGCTCCGCTCTGACCGCGCCGCGGGCGCCTCGTCCATCTGCGCTGGCTGCCCCAGCCGGCGCTCGGTGCCCGCGAGCAGCCGCGCCACGTTGTCGCGGTGGGAGTACAGCAGAAAGCCCGCGCCGCCGGCCGCGAAGATGAGGTAGGCGCGCGGCGCGCGCCCGCGCGTCACCTGAGCGGCCAGCGCGGCGCCGCCCGCCAGCGCGCCCGCCAGCGAGCCGAGCGAGACGATACGCGTGCCCGCGATGGTGCCGACGCCGGCGACCGCCGCCACGAGCAGCGCGCCCGGGGACAGCGCCAGGAGCGCGCCCAGCCCCGTGGCGACGCCCCGGCCCCCCTTGCCGCCGAGGAACACCGAGTAGGTGTGCCCCGTCATGGCCAGGAGCGCGGCGACCGGGGGCGCCCAGTCGCTCCGCAAGCAGCGTCGCGCGAGCAGCACCGCCAGCACGCCCTTCAGCGCATCGCCCAGCAGGATGCCGGCCGCGGCCCGCTTGCCCAATACACGCAGCGCGTTGGTCGCGCCCGTCCGGCGGCTGCCGTGCTGGGTCAGATCGACGCCACGCGCGCGCGCCACCAACGCGCCAGTGGGGAACGCGCCGAGTAGGTACGCGCCGGCCAGCAATCCGACCCAGCGAAGCAGCATCGCTATCCCCCTTGCGCCCGCGCGGGGCTATTATAGCCACGAGACCGCCTCGGACTGGCGCCCGCCAGACACAGCAGGAGCAATAGCGTGGCCGACGTCGCCGTCCTGAACGCGGGGGGCTGGGGCACGGCGCTGGCTCGCGTGCTCGCGGAGCGGGGCCACCGCGTCGCGCTCTGGGCGCGGCGGCCGGAGCTAGCGGCCGCGCTGGCGCGCGAGCGCGAGAACGCCGCCTACCTGCCTGGTGTCGGCCTGCCCCCCGGCGTCGAGCCGACGACGGACCTGGCCGCCGCCGTGGCGTCCGCTCCCATCGTGCTCGTCGCGGCGCCCATGCGCGCCCTGCGCGAGCTGAGCCGTCGCCTCGCGCCGTGCCTGCGCCCCGACGCCTTGCTCCTCGTCGGTACGAAGGGGCTAGAGCCGGAGACGTGGCGGCGGCCCACCGAGGTGCTGGCCGCCGAGCTGGGCGACTCGGTCGCCGCCCGCCTCGCCGCACTGGCCGGCCCCAACCACGCCGAAGAGGTCGCCCGCGCGCTGCCGACCGCGGCGGTGGTCGCCTGCGCGGACGAGGCCGCGGCTCGGGCGCTGCAAGACGCCGTCGCCACGCCGGCCTTTCGGCTGTACACCAGCGCGGACGTGGTGGGCGTCGAGCTGTGCGCCGCCGCGAAGAACGTCATCGCGATCGCGGCGGGCGTGGCCGACGGACTGGGCTGCGGCGACAACGGGAAAGCCGCGCTCATCACCCGCAGTCTCGCCGAGCTAGGCCGGCTCGTGGCCGCCTATGGCGGCCAGGCGGCGACAGTCGCGGGCCTAGCCGGCGTGGGCGACCTGATCGCCACCTGCACCAGCCACCACAGCCGCAACCGCTGGGCGGGCGAGCAGCTCGGCCACGGCCGGGCCCTGGCCGAGATTCTCGCATCAACGCCGATGGTCGTCGAGGGGGTGCCAGCCACGCGCGGCGTCGTCGCCCTCGGGCAGGCGGCCGGCGTCGACCTACCGATCTGCCAGGCCGTCTACCGCGTGCTCTACGAGGGCCAGCCGCCTCGCGCGGCTATCGCCGACCTTCTGACGCGCGCGCTCACCGCGGAAACCCACACGCCTCGGCGCTGAAGAGGCCTCCGCTACTGGCGGCAAAATCCCAGCTCGGCCAGCAGCTCCTCGGCCACCGCCACGTCGCTCCACGGCTCGGCCACGGCCTCGACGTGCAGGAATGCCTCGTGCCCCTTGCCCGCCAACAGCACGACGTCGCCCGGCGCCGCCCGACCCAGCAGGTGGCGAATGGCCGCGCGCCGGTCCAGCAAGCGGCAATATTGCTCGCCCTCGACTGCGCCCACCCCCCGCGCGCCCGCCTCGATGGCCGTGGCGATGGCTTCCGGGTCCTCCGGGTAGGCGTCGTCGTTCGTGATGACGAAGTAGTCCGCCAGCTCAGCGGCGATCGCGCCCAGCACCGGCCGATTCTCGCGCGTCCGGTTCCCGGCGTGCCCAAACGCGAGCAGCACGCGGCCTCGGGTACCCGCGCGCACGGCAGTGAGGGCCGCCCGCAGCGCCTGCGGCGTGTGTGCGAAGTCCACGTAGACACCGAACGGCTGCCCGCGCCGCACCGGCTGCAAGCGACCCGGCGGTGGCTCGATCGTGCGCCCGGCGGCCTGAATCGCCGCCGCGGACACGCCTTCCCCCAGCGCCACCGCCACCGCGGCCAGCCAGTTCGCCACGTTGTGCCGGCCCACGAAGCGGGTCGCCAGCGGCCACCGCCCCTCGGGCGTGCGGACGACCATCTCGAAGCCGTCCAGGCTCTCCCGCACGTCCTCGGCGCGCACGTCGGCATCGGCGTCCAACGCGTAGCTGACGACAGGGACCGAGCAGACGGCCCGCAACCGCGCGCTGGCCGGCTGGTCGGCGTTCAGCACGGCATACCGCCGGCCGCGCTTGGCGGTCGGCTCGCCCAGCATCGTGAACAGGCGAGCCTTCGCCTCCAGATAGGCGTCGAGCGAGCCGTGGTAGTCCAGGTGCTCGGGGCTGAGGTTCGTGAACACGCCCACGTCGAAGGTGCAGCCCCGCAGCCGCTCCTGCGCCAGCGCGTGCGAGCTAGCCTCGAGCACTGCGCTGTCGGCCCCGCCGTCGGCGATCGCCGCGAGCACCTCCTGCACGCGGTCCGCCTCGGGCGTCGTGTGGTGCTCCGCGTTCGGCCGCACCGCCTCGCCGATCTTCAGGTCGGCCGTCGTGTACCAACCGCAGCGCCGTCCCCCGGCCGCGAGCAGGCTGCCGATCAGCCGCGTGGTCGTCGTCTTGCCGTCCGTGCCCGTGACCCCGATCAAGCGCAGCCGTTCCGCCGGGTGATCCCGCCAGGCGGCCGCGAGATCGGCCAGCGCGCGGCGCCCGGCCGGGACCGTCACCCAGGCCACCCCGTCGGCGGTGGGCGTGGCGCGCTCGCTCACGACCGCCACTGCGCCGCGCCGCACCGCCTCGCCGACGAACGCCGTGCCGTCAAAACGCTGACCGGCCAGCGCAACGAACAGCGCGCCTGGCTCGACGGCCCGGGAGTCATGAGTGATGGCGCCGACGACGGTGCGGGGGTCGCCCGCGACCAGCTGCGCGCCCGGCGTCGCGGCTACTAGCTCGCCCAGCGTCTTCGGCACCGCTCCTCCGTGCTGGCGCCCACCGCGCACGTGGCGTGGGGCGCCGGGGCGTCTGGTACACTCCCGGTGTACCAGATGGCCGCGGCCCGCGTCAGCGGCGCGGCGGGGAGCGATGCATGCTCGCGTGGCCCACCCGCCTCTTTCGCCGTCCCGAGCGCTCGCCGGTGGCCACCGACCCGGAGGAGGAGCGGCAGGTGGCCGAGCGGCTGCTACCGCTAGCGCGGTCGGTGCTGCTCGCGCCGGGCAGCGACGATCCATCAGCGCTGCTCGCGCTCGCGGAGCGGCTGGCGCCCGTCGGGCACACCGAAGTGCTCACGCCGCCCGACGTGGGCGTCGAGGCACTGCGGGCCTTGCTAGCGTGCAAGTTCCTGGTCTACGATGCGGCCGCGGCGCCCCGGCGCGGCGTCCTGATCCTCGACCGCCGCCTCGGATGGCGGGTGCCCGGCTGGGAGCCGCTGCCGGACGCCTTCAAGACCGCCTACCGGCTTCTCTGGACGCGCCTCGGCTACTACACGGTGCAGACCGGCACCGTCGAGCAGGTCCACGCCGAGAACCGCGTGTTCTCGTTCGCGGGCCGGGCCACCTGGGTCAACGTGGCCTACCGCGACCTACCGCTACCCGCACCCGGCGAGCGCCTGCGCGTCCTGGGCATGTTCAGCTTTCTCGGCTCGACCGCACCCGTGCTCCACGCCCTCGCCGTCGAGCCCGCCGAGGCCTGAGCCCGGCGGAGTGGTAGAATCTCCTCTGCTCGCGGGTGTTGACGCGGGCAAGGAGCGAACACATGCAAGCTCAAGGGCTGCTCGCGGAGCGGCTGCGCGCGCTGCCGGACCGGCCCGGCGTCTACCTGTTCAAGGACGCGGCCGGCGGCATCATCTACATCGGCAAGGCCACCTCGCTCCAGCACCGCGTGCGCTCGTACTTCCAGGGCATCGAACACGACCGGAAGAAGCAGAGCATCGTCGGCGAGGCCGTCGACGTCGACTACATCCTGACCGACTCGCCGGTGCAGGCGCTGCGCTGGGAGGCCGACCTCATCAAGCGCGAGCGGCCGCGGTACAACGTGCGCCTGCGCGACGACAAGGCCTACCCGTACATTCGCATCGCGGTGCAGGAGCCGTGGCCGCACGTGGGCATCGTGCGGCGCACCGCGGCCGACGGCGCTCGCTACTTCGGCCCGTTCACCGACGCCGACGCCGTCCGCAACACGCTGGACACGCTCAACCGGCTGTTCCCCTACATCCGCTGCCGCAAGCCCATCACCGGCACCGATCGCCGCGCCTGTATCTACTACGACATCAAGCGCTGCGTGGCACCGTGCATTGGCGCCGTGAGCAACGCGGAATATCGTCAGCTCATTGAGAGCGCCGCCGGGTTCCTAGAGGGCAAGCAGGACGACGCGCTGGACACGCTGCGGCGAGAGATGGAGGAGGCGGCCGAAGCGCTGCAGTTCGAGCGCGCCGCCGGGCTGCGCGACCGCATCCGCGCCGCCGAGCGCATCATCGTGCAGCAGCGCGTGGTGGCCGATAGCCGCGTCGAGCAGGACGCGCTGGGGCTGGCCCGCGAGAACGGCAATGTGTGCGTGCAGGTGTTCTACATTCGCGACGGCAAGCTGCGCGGGCGCGACTACTTTCTGCTGGAGGGCGCCGCCGACGAGAGCGACAGCAGCGTCGTGACCTCGTTCCTGCTGCAGCACTACGGCGCGGCCACGCAGCTGCCGCGCGAGATCATCCTGCCCGCGCCCGTGGAGGACCCGGCGAGTCTGGAGGCGTGGCTGCTGGACCAGGCAGGGCACCGTGTGGCGCTGCGCGTGCCCCGCCGCGGCAGCGGCCGGCGGCTGGTCGAGCTAGCGGCCGAGAACGCGCGCGAGGCGCTGGAGCGCCAGAAGGTCGAGTGGCTGAGCGACGCCGCGCGCACCACCGGCGCGCTACTGGAGCTGCAGGAGCACCTGGAGCTGGACTCGGCCCCCGAGCGCATCGAGTGCTACGACATCTCGAACACCCAGGGCACCAACTCGGTCGCTAGCCTGGTCGTCTTCGAGCGCGGCAAGCCGAAGCGCTCGGACTACAAGCGCTTCCAGATCAAGACAGTCGAGGGCGCGAACGACTTCGCGTCGATGGCCGAGGTGCTGGCGCGGCGCTTCAAGCGCCTGCGCGAGGCTCACGCCGAGGGGGCGGCGCCAGAGGACGGCGACCAGCCGGCCGCGTCTTCCTGGGATAAGGTGCCCGACCTGGTGATCGTGGACGGCGGCAAGGGGCAGCTCGGCGCCGCGCTGAAGGTGATGGAGGACCTGGCGCTCGTCGCCATCCCGGTGGTCGGCCTCGCCAAGGAGCGCGAGGAGATCTTCCTGCCGGGCCGCGCCGAGCCGGTCCTGCTGCCGCGCGGCTCGCAGAGCCTGTTCCTGGTGCAGCGCATCCGCGACGAGGCCCACCGGTTTGCGATCACCTACCACCGCAAGCTGCGCGGCAAGAAAGGCCTGCGCTCCGCGCTCGACGACCTGCCGGGCGTGGGTCCCAAGCGCAAGCGGGCGCTGCTGCGCGCCTTCGGCTCGCTGAACGGCATCCGCTCGGCCAGCGTCGACGAG
Source organism: Chloroflexota bacterium (assembly GCA_035293805.1). Classification (GTDB taxonomy): domain Bacteria; phylum Chloroflexota; class UBA6077; order UBA6077; family JAJPHF01; genus JAJPHF01. The sequence goes on from DATGMD010000010.1 coordinate 92,655, forward strand.
CTAGCCGCCGTGCCCGGCATGACGCGCAGCACCGCGCAAGTCCTGAAGGACCGTCTGTAATGGCGCGGCCCGCCAACCGCGCCCTGACCGGCGGCCAGCCGGTGCCACTCGCCGCCCAGCGACCCGGCCGCCGCCGGCCGGCGCGGCGCCGCTCGGGCGTAGCCGCCGCCTTTCGAACGCTCGCCGTCGTTCTAATGCTGGCCGCGCTGTTCGGCGCGCTGGCCGGCGCGCTCTACCTGCTCCGCGAGGTGCCGCCGGCCGGCCCCGCGAAGGACGACCTGATGGCGCAGGCCAGCGCCCATCACGCCGAGTGGGTGCCGCTCGATCAGGTGCCGGCCTCGCTGCAGCAGGCAATCGTGGCCACCGAGGACGCCCGCTTCTACGAGCACCGTGGCCTCGACGTGCTGGGCACCATCCGCGCGATGCTGGCTAACGTGCGCGCCGGCCATCCGGTCCAGGGCGGCAGCACGATCAGCCAGCAGCTTGCCAAGCGCTACTTGGAGCGCAGCGACCCAACGGCCGAGCGCAAGCTGCTCGTGCTGGCGATGACCGCCAAGCTCGAGCTACGCTACAGCAAGGCGGACATCCTGGAGATGTACCTGAACAGCATCTACTTTGGCCCGTACGCCTACGGCGTCGGCAGCGCCGCGCGCGTGTACTTCCACAAGCCGGCGGCGGACCTGACGCTGGCCGAGAGCACCATGCTGGCCGGGCTGCCACAGGCCCCGTCCTTATACGATCCGATCCACGCCCTGCCCCGCGTGAAAGCGCGCCAGGCGGTCGTCATCGCGGCGATGGTGCGCGCTGGCTACCTGACGCCGACGCAGGCCGAGGCGGCGCGGACCGCCCGCACGGCGCTCGACCGCTGATACCAAGCAACGTCGCGTGCTTGCTGCCCGCAACTCACCACGCCGACGAAGGGAGCGCCGCCCATGCCACGCGCCGACGGCCGCGAGCCCGATCAGCTTCGCCCAGTCCGGCTGCAGCCGGGCTTCCTGTCCCAGCATCCGGCGAACTGCCTGGTGACGATGGGCAACACCTGGGTGCTGTGCGCCGCGACCGTGCGCGAGCAAGTACCGCCGTTTCTCGAGGGCCGCAACCGCGGCTGGGTGACCGCCGAGTACAGCATGCTGCCGCCCTCGACACCTGACCGCGTGCCGCGCGAGCGCCAGGCCAGCGGCCGCAGCCAGGAGATCAGCCGCCTGGTCGGCCGCAGCCTGCGCGCCGCCGTCGACGCCGCGCTGCTCGGGCCGCGCACTATTACCGTCGACTGCGACGTGCTCCAGGCCGATGGCGGCACCCGCACCGCTGCGGTCACGGGCGGCTACGTGGCACTGGCGCTAGCGATCCGGCACCTGGCCGCCGCGGGTCTGGCCGACACGCGGGCGCTGCGGTGGGCGGTAGCGGCCGTGAGCGTTGGGGTGGTCGCTGACGTGCCCGTGCTCGACCTGCCCTACCAGGAGGACGCTCGCGCCGACATGGATATGAACGTCGTGATGACCGACGGCGGCGAGCTAGTCGAAGTACAGGCGACCGCCGAGGGCCGGCCCTGCCCGCGCGCGGCCTTCACCACACTGCTCGACCTCGCCGCGAAGGGTATCGGCGAGCTACTAGCCGCCCAGCGGCAGGCGCTCGGCCTAGCATGACCCGCATGGCGCTCGTCGGCTGCCGTGCTCGCTCCGTGGCTCCAATGCCAGGCCGGCCGCTGCCCGGCGGGCGGACGAGTTTGCCGGCTCGGCGCCGATATGGTAGGATCATGGGTGCGAGGGCTCGTGGTGTAGCGGCCTAACATGCGGCCCTGTCAAGGCCGAGATCGGGGGTTCGAATCCCCTCGAGCCCGCCCGTGCAACGCTGGGTTGACGCCTCCGCAGAAACCTGCGGGGGCGTTGTCGTGCTGGGCGCCCGCAGGCGCGCGTCAAGCGCGAACAAGGGCAGGCTATTCCGGCCGCAGGATCGTGCGGACCGCGTGGCCGTCGTCGATCACGATCTCCTCGAACAGCGTCGCGGCCCGCTGGTTCCGCTGCTTGGGCATGGCATCCGCGCATGCCGCGGGCACGTCGTCCGCGCAGATGGAGGCCGCCACCATCCGCACGGTGTTCGTCCAGCCGGCCGCCGCGGCCGCCCGGGCGAGTGGCGGCGAGGCGTGGACTGCTTCCGCGGTCGGTTCCCACGGCTCGCGGCCTTGCTCGGCGAGGGGGAAGCGGACGGGCTCGCCTGCTGCGCCGAGTAGAGTCACACTAGCCCACCAGCGAGGTGCGGCGCGCACGCCTCGCGCAGGCGGCTTAGCGCCTGTTGGAGCAGCGGCGACCAGTGGTGTCCCCGTCGATATACCAGCTCGTACTGCACCAGAAGCGGCGCGTGGTCCCAGTGCAGCTCGCGGAGGGCTCCCTGCGCGAGATCCGTCACGACGGTGCTGCGGATCACGATCCCGATGCCTACCCCGTCGCGCGTGGCCTGGCGGATGGAATCGGCATCGGTCAGCTCCATCGCCACGGCGTAGCCGGCCACCCCGCTCGACGCGAGCAGCGCATCGATGATGGTGCGGTGCACCGTGCCCGGCAAGCCGGTCACGAAGCGGTGCTGGAGTATGTCCGCGGGCGTCACGCGTGGCACACGGGCCAGTGGATGCGCGGGTGGCACGGCCAGGATGACCTCCGCCCGCAGCAGCGGCTCGTGCACCAGCCCCGGTACTGGCCCGGCGCTCAGAACGCACCCGAAATCACATTGTCCCTGCAGAACCAGCTCGCGCACGCGCTCGAGCGCATCGACTGTAATCGTGCAGTGAACGGATGGGTACTGCCGCACGAACGCGCCGAGGAGCTGGGTCATGAGCAGGGCAGCAGTTCCGATGCTCGCCCCCACTGCAATCCGCCCACGGTTGCCCTCTTGGATCTCGGCAAACGCTCGGTAGACATCCTGAGCGCCGCTGAGCGTTTGCACGGCATAAGCGTAGAGTACTTCGCCGGCTTCGGTCGGGACGACACGACGGGCGCGCCGCTGCAATAGCCGCACTCCGACCTCTTCCTCGAGCGCGCGGAGCCGCATACTCACGCCGGCCGGGCTCATCACCAGCTGCCGCGCGGCGGCGACGATGCCCCCCGTTTCCACTACCGCGCGGAACACGGCCAGGCGGTGGAGGTTCATTCACCGACTCCAGATTCACGTTTGCGTGAAATCAGGTCAATCATAGCGTTTATTGACATGAAAGCAAGTCCGCAGTACAGTGGCCGCGAGCGCGGGTTCAGGCAGTGAGTGCACTATCGTCCGCACCGGGGCGGGCAGCGTCAGGTGGTGGGACATTGCAGTCGCGTTCGGGAGACGACCATGCAGACGACCGAAGTCCCAAGCGCACAGGCCGCGCAAGCGCACGACGCTGCGCTGGAGCAGCTTCACGCCGACATGGCGAAGGGCCATGCCCTGCCCACCTGGGTATACGTGTCGAAGTTCGTCACGCGCGAGCCGGTGGCCGGCTATCGCCCCTACCTCTGGAAATGGGATCTGTTCCACGGCTTCCTGATGCGGGCCGGCGAGCTGGTCACGCCGGAGCGCGGCGGCGAGCGCCGCTCGATGGAGCACCTCAACCCCGACCTGGCCTCTGTGTACAGCACGAGCCACACGATCGGCACCGCCTTCCAGCTCGTGCGGCCCGGCGAGGTCGCGCCCGCCCACCGCCACACGGCGGCCGCGATCCGCTTCGTCGTACAGGGCGGCGGTGGGGAGGTGTACACCGCGGTGCAGGGGGAGAAGCTCCTCATGGAGGAGAGCGACCTCATCCTCACGCCCCGCTGGACCTGGCACGACCACGCCAACCAGACCGGCCGCGACATCATCTGGCTGGATGCGCTGGATTACCCCCTCGTGAATCTCCTCCGTACGAGCTTCTTCGAGCCGTATCCGACAGAGCGCCAGCTACTCACCAAGCCAGTCCACTTCACGGCGCAGCGGGTTGGCCTGGCCCGGCCCGCCGAGCAATACCCCGAGGACGTGCCTATCGTCCGCTACGCCTGGGCCGATACCGCTCCGATCCTCGAATCGCTGCGGGACTCCGAGGGCAGCCCGTACGACGGCATCCTGCTCGACTACGTCAACCCGTTCACCTCCGGCCCTACGCTGCCGACGCTCGGCTGCCACATACAGATGCTGCGGCCGGGCGAGCACACGCGCAGCCACCGCGCGACGACCAGCACGGTGTACCTGGTAACGCGCGGCCAGGGGTATAGCGTTATCGCCGGGCAGCGTTTCGACTGGGCCAAGGGGGACGTCTTCGTGGTGCCACCGTGGACCTGGCATGAGCACGCGAACCAGGCAGTGGGCGACAGCCTGCTGTTCTCGGTCACCGACCGGCCGGTCCTCGACGCCTTCGGCCACTACCGCGAGGAAGCGCTGACGGCGAACGACGGGCACCAAGAGATCACGTCGGTCTTCGAGCCCCTGACCCGGGTGTAGCGCGCCGGCCGTGCGCGCTGGCCCCGGCTGGCACGCCCGTGTCGCGTTCGGTTGGACTGCGCCGGGCGGGGCGAGGGGCTGCCCGTTCGCCAGGCACCCGAATCCCGCGCCGCGTGGAGGTAGTCAGATGGAGCGGAGGTTCCTCAACCCCTCGGGAGCGCTCAACTCGCTGCCGCGCGGGTATTCCCACGTGGTCCGCGTCGACCAGCCGGGCGCCGTCGTCTACGTCGCCGGGCAGGGCCCGCTTGACGCGAACCTCGGGCTCGTCGGCGGGAACGATTTCGAGGCGCAGGTGCGCGCCACGTTCCAGAACATCCAGCGGTGTCTGGAGCTGGCCGGCGCGTCGTTCAACGACGTGGTCAAGATGAACGTCTACGTGACCGACATCAAGAGCCAGCAGTGGCCGTTCCGCAACGTGCGGGCCGAATTCATCAACACCGAGAACCCGCCCGTCTCGACGATGGTCGAGGTCTCGCGGCTGGCCATCGACGGGATGATGGTCGAGGTCGACCTGGTGGCCGTCGTCCCGTAAGCGGCGCGGCGCGCCCAGCCGAAGGGGGAAACAGCATGCTTCACGGGCACCGTGTCTTCGACGCCGACGCCCACGTGGTCGTCAGCCAGCGCGCGTGGGCCGACCTGCCCGAGCGCCTGCGCGCGCGCCGGCCGCGCCCCGTCCACGTCGAGGACGCCGAGGAGATGAGCGGCTACAAGACGTCGTGGTTCTGCGACGGGGTGGTGATCCCCCACCCCTGGGGCGAGCGCGCCCAGCCGGGCAACACCCCGCGCGGCTCCCTCGACCTCGAGACGTTCCCGGGCGTCGCCACGATGACCGACAGCCGCGTGAGCCTGATGCAGTTCGGGGGACAAGACCTCTCCGATCCCGACGAGCGCCTCAAGATCATGGACCAGATGGGCATCGACACGTCGGTGGTCTATCCGTCGACCTTCTACGCCATCTGGACGACCGATCCGGAGCTGGAGGCGGCGCTCTACCGCTCGTACAACCGCTATGTTGGGAAAGCGTGTCAGTACAACGCGAAGCGGCTCAAGTTTAGCGGGCTGTTGCCGCTGCGGCACCCCGACGAGGCCTGCCGGGCGATTCGCGAGATGCGGGAGCTGGGCGCCGTCGCGGCCATCACCTTCAGCACCGCGGGCGAGCGACTGCTCTCCGACCCGGCGTTCAGCCCCGTGTTCGACGAGCTGACCCGCGCCCGCCTGCCGCTGTGCATCCACTTCGGCGCCAGCTATCCGCCGCTCTGGAACCTCGCGCGCACCATGTACATGGGCAACATCCTGAGCATGTCGGTGCCCGTATTCATGGCCTTCTTCGCCATCACGGCCGGCGGGCTGCTGGACCGCTACCCCGACCTGAAGGTCGCGTTCCTTGAATTCGGCTCAGAATGGGTCCTCTACGCGGTACCGCGGATGGACAACTACCTGACGCAGGCCAAGACGAACGGGCTGCCGTACGCCACCGACGTACCCGTGAGGATGATCGAGGACTACGCGCGGTCGGGTAACATCTACGTCGCCTGTGAGGCCGAGGACCGCGTCCTGCCCCAGGAGATCGAGTGCATCGGCGAGGACCAGATCCTGTTCGCCTCCGACATCCCCCATCCCGAGATGCGAGAGAACGCCGCCGCGGAGATCCTGGAGCGCAACGACCTGACAGACATACAGAAGCGGAAGATCTTGTGGGACAACGCGGCTCGCTTCTTCGGGGAGCCGTAGGATGCCCGCGCGGCCCACCCGCCGGCGCGCGCTCGCCCGGTCGCTTGTCGCGAGCCTCGCCGGCGCGCTCATCCTCATGACGCTCCTGGCATGCGCGCCAGCCGCCCAGCCGTCGGCTGCTGGACCGGCGTCGGCGGCCACCAGCGCGCCGCCGGCCGCGGTGCCCGCGGCGAGCAGCTTGGCCGCTCAGGACGCGGCGCCGGCGCCGAGCGCCGCGCTCCAGACGGTCACTATCGGCGTGATCAACACGATCGCCGACGCGCCCTTCTACCTTGCGGACAAGCGGGGCTACTTCCGCGAGGCGGGCATCCAGCCCGAGATGCAGGTCTTCCAGAGCGGCGCGCTGATGATCGCGCCACTGAGCGCCGACCAGCTCGACGTGGTCGGCGGCGGCGCGCTCTCCGCCGGCCTGTACAACGCCGTGGGGCGGAACATCAACCTCCACATCGTCTCGGGGCACTATGGCGAGGACGGCTCGATCGCCTCCGTACTGCGCAAAGACCTGGTCGACAGCGGGCGGGTGAAGAGCGTCGCCGACTTCAAGGGGCTGAAGCTCCAGCTCGCGGCCGAGTGCATAGAGCCGGAGGTGTCGGCGGCTCAGTACCTGGCGACGGGCGGGCTGACGATGAACGACGTGGAAACGGTCTACATGGCGTTTGGCGACGTGCCGGCGGCCATCGCCAACGGCAGCCTCGACGTGGCCAACCCCCCGGAGCCCCTCCCGATCCTGATGGAGGGCAACGGCACCGGTGTGATCCTGCACCGTTACGAGACCAACCGCCAGCTCGCGGTCATGCTCTACTCGCCCGCCTTCTCCAGCAGGAAGGAGCTGGCCACCGGCTTCATGGAGGCGGTCCTGCGGGGCAAGCGCGACTACTACAACGCGCTGTTCGGCGACCGGCGCGACCGCGACGAAGTGATCCAGATCATGATCGACACCACCCCCGTGAAGCAGCGCGCGCTCTACGACCAGATCGTGCTGCCGCGCGTGGACCCGAACGGCGACCTCAACCGTGCGAGCATGGCCGAGGACCAAGAGTACTACCTGGCCAAAGGCTGCCAGCCGCAGCGCATCGACCTCGCACGGGCGATCGACACCAGCTTTCTGGACGCTGCGCTGGAGCGGCTCGGGCGTTACCAGGGTGGCTCGCCCTAAGCCGTGGATGCCCGCTTGCACGATTCACCCTACGGGTGAATCGTGCAAGCGGCGACTGACGGAATGAGGGCGCATAACCGCCATCCCGAAGCAGTGAGGAGGCTAGCCGATGGAGCGCCGGGAGTATCGCGCGATCGACTGCGACGGCCACGTGCTGGAGCCGCCGGGCATGTGGGAGCGGTACATCGACACGGAGTACAAGCCGCAGGCCCCGAAGATCATTCAGGACGGCGCGGGCATCGAGTGGCTCCTGGTTGAGGGACGGCTGATGCCGAAGGCGTCGGGCCGCGCGCGGGGCAAGACCGATGGCCTCAACCTGAGCCCGACCCAGGGCTACACGGCGCGGCCGGCGGGCGCTTTCGATCCGAAGCGGCGCCTCCAGGATCTCGACGCGCTCGGCATCGAGGCGGCCGTGCTGCTCCCCACTCAGGGGCTTGGGATCGGCGGGGTGCGCGACCCGAAGCTCGCGGCGGCGCTCTGCAAAGCCTACAACACCTGGGCGGCCGAGTATTGCAGCATCGCGCCCGATCGCCTGATCGGCGTGGCCGTCGTGCCGCTGCAGGACGTGGACGCCAGCATCCGCGAACTGGAGCGCGCCGTCAAGGAGTACGGCTTCAAGGCCGTGTCGGTCCGGCCCAACCCGTACTGGGTGCGCGAGGGCACGCGCACTCTCGACAACCCCGCGCTCGACCCCTTCTACGCGGCCGTGGCGGACCTCGGCGTGCCGCTGATGATCCACGAGGGGACGGGCGTCAACATGCCGACGGCCGGCGCCGACCGCTTCGACGTCTTCTTCTTCACACACATGGTGGCCCATCCGTTCGAGCAGATGCTCGCCTCGCTGTCGCTGATCGGCGGCGGCGCGCTGGAGCGGCACCCGAACTTGCGCCCGGTGTTCCTCGAGTCGGGCTGCTCGTGGCTGCACTACTGGCTCTGGCGCATGGATGAGCACTACGAGAAGCGCGGCCGGGAGGTACCATGGCTGCGGCAGAAGCCCTCGGACTACTTCCGCCGCCAGTGCGCCATCTCCTGCGACCCCGACGAGCCGAACATCGCCACCACGGTCGAGTACGTGGGTGCCGAGTGCTTCGTGTTCGCCACCGACTACGCCCACTGGGATGGCGTGGCCGATCCGGTCGCCGAGTTTCTAGAGCACAGCACGCTGCCTGACAGCGTGAACCGCCTGATCCTGCGCGAGAATGCCGGTCGTTTGCTGCGCCTGCCCTCGGTCGTCGGCAGCGGGGTCTAAGCTGACTCACCAGGTTAGCACAGCGGTCTGACGTTGCCAGACCGCTGTGCTAACGCATCGGCCACGACCGCCTCCTCGTCAGCGCGAGACGCGTGCAGCCGGAGAGACAACAGGCGATGGTACCGCTCCCTAGAGCAGCTAGCGCTCGACCGTGCGGGGCCTGTCATCGTCTGCTGCGATCAGCGTTCGTCGGACCGTTGTTGGGCTTGATGGCCGTTGGGTGTGCGGGTGGTCACACTCCCCCGCCGCCCTCAAAGCCCCCGTCGTCCTTACGGCGTGGAGCGCCGCCCCAACCTGCAGGGGAAGTTGCCGGTATGCGCTGCTTGACCGCTGCGCTCTGTGCGCTGGTGTTCCTCGTCGGTTGCGGGGGGGGCGCATCCAGTGGTCGCTCGTCTGCGCCCTCCCCTGCTGCCGGCGGCGCCGCTCCCCAGGCTGCCGCCCCGACAACGGCAACTAACGCTACGGCCTCTCACCCTGCGGGAGCAGCGCCCGCTGAGCGTACCGCGGCATCTACCGGCGCCAGTCCTGCAGAGCCTGAGGGCGTGCGGGTAGCGGACCTCGGCCTGGCCACCGACAGCTACACGTACCTCGCGATCGAGAAGGGCTACTTCCAAGAGCAGGGCCTGGAGGTGACTCTCGAGCATTTCGACACGGCGGCGCGCATGGTGGCGCCGATGAGTGCCGGCCAGCTCGACGTGGGCCGGGGCACGCCCAGCGCTGGGCTATTCAATGCCATCGCACGTGGTGTCCCATTGAAGATCGTCGCGGACCACGCGCGCGTCATTCCCGGGAGCGCCGATTATGCCGTGGCCCTTCGTGCCGGACTCGCTGACGTGATCAACAGCTACGCCGACCTCAAGGGCCACACCCTGGCTTACACTGGTGAGGCCAGCGGTAACGAGGCGAACCTCGACCTCGCGCTGCGCCAAGGGGGCCTGACGATCGACGACGTGGTCGCGATCGACATGGCGTTCCCCGACATGCTCCCGGCGCTCAGCAACGGCGCCATCGACGGCGCGCTGCTCGTCGAGCCGTTTCTCACCCTGGGCGAGCAACGCGGGGTGCTCACCCGCTGGCGCACTGGCCCCGACTTCGCCCTGGGCCAGGAGCTGGCCGTGTTGATATACGCCCCCGGGTTCGCGGAGGAGAAGCCCGCGCTGGCGCAGCGCTTCATGGTAGCCTACTTGCACGGGCTGCGCGACTACTATGATGCCTTCTTCGGCAGCCGCCAGCACCAGGATGAGGTCATCGCGGTGCTCGTCCGCTACACCACGATCAAGGATGCGAACCTGTGGCGACAGATGGCGCCGATGGGCGTCGACCCGAACGGGCGAGTCAACGTCGCGAGTCTGAAGGCGAAGCAGGACTGGTTCATCGCGCGGGGTCAGCAGCAGACCGCGATCGATCTGGATCAGGTGGTCGACCAGCAATACATCGACGCTGCCCGGACGCAGCTTGGCACGCTTAATCCGTAGCCAGAGCCCGATCGCGGTGAGGGGGCAGGGACCCACCGGCACTCTGTCGGCTGTGCCGCCTTCAGCCCGGCTCAATAGCGCTTCGCCTGCAGTGTAGAGGAGAAGACTGGCTTATGACCGAGGCGCTCACCACTCTGCGTGACCTCGTGTACCCTCCCCTGACCGCGCTGGTCGTCGTCGACATGCAGAACGACTTCTGCGACTCCCGTCACTTCCCCATGGCCGAGCCAATGCTGCCGCGCCTGGTGCGCTTCACCGCTGCGGCCCGCGCCGCCGGCTTGCCCATCATCCGCTTCCGCATGCTGAACACTCCGCAGACCAGCTCAGCTGTCTGGACCAGCCATCTCGGCGAGGGGCCGATCCAGCACCAGATCTGTGTGCCAGGTACTCCCGGCGCCGAGTTCCACCCCGATTTTCAGCCTGCACCTGGGGATATCGTCATCACGAAGCCGCGCTACAGCGGCTTCATCGGCACCAACTTCGAGACGATCCTGCGTACGCTCGGTGTGCGGGCGCTGATCTGCACCGGCATCGCCACCAACGTGTGCGTCGAGTCACTGGCGCGCGACGCCTTCCAGCGCGACTACTACACGATAGTCGTCAGTGACTGCACCGCAACACGCAGCCAGGCCGAGCACGAGGCTAGTCTGCACATCCTCCGTCGGCGATTTGGTGTGGTGGCCACGGCGGACGAGATCATCGCTTGTTGGCAAGACGCAGCGGTAACCGCACACGGAGCACCTTAAAACACGGGCGACCTCCATACCCACGAGCCGAGCGGGGCCGGGGTTGGAGCTTTCCTCTGGCCTACCGGGGCATCTCTCCTTCAACTCACATCACGCACCTTAGGGGAGTTGGGGTGGCAACTGGAAGTTGGATCGGGCGCCCGCTCGCGCGCAAGGAGGACCCGCGGCTGCTCACGGGCCGAGGGCGCTTCGTGGCCGACCTACAGCTGCCTGGGACGCTCGAGATGGTGGTCGTGCGCAGCCCGCACGGCCACGCCCGCTTGCGGCGCGTCGACGCCGGCGACGTGGGCGACGCGGCGATGGTGCTGACGGCCGCCGCACTCGACGGCCGGGTGGGCGAGATCCCGATGCACTGGCTGCTGCCCGGCATGAAGTGCGCCTCGTTCCCCATCCTGGCCGCCGAGCGCGTGCGCTACGTGGGCCAGCCGGTCGCCGCACTCGTCGCCACCGATCGCTACGTTGGGGAAGACCTCGCCGAGCGCGTGGTGGTCGACTACGAGCCCCTGCCAGCCATCGTCGACGTGGAGGAGGCACTGCGCGCCGAGGCGCCGCTCCTCTATCCTGAGTGGGGCGACAACGTCGCCTATCAGTGGAGCAGCGCCCACGGCGACGTGGCCGCAGCCTTCCGTCACGCCGACGTGGTGGTGCGGCACCGTGCCTGCTACCCTCGCCATACCGGCCTGCCCATCGAGACACGCGGCGTGCTGGCGCGCTACGACGTAGCCACGGGCGAGCTGACGGTCTGGCTCGCCACGCAGACCGGGCATCGCGTCCGTACGGTGCTCGCGGAGGCGCTGCGCTTCCCCGAGGAGCGGCTGCGGGTCGTCGTGCCCGACGTCGGCGGCGCGTTCGGCACCAAGCTCCAGATCTACCCGGAAGAGGCGCTGGCCTGCCTGTTCGCGCTCAAGACCGGCCGGCCGATCCGCTGGATCGAGGATCGTCGCGAGCACTTCCTGGCGACGGTCCACGCGCGCGAGCAGCGGATTGACCTCGAGCTGGCCGCGCGGCACGACGGCACGCTTCTCGCGGTCCGGGCGCGCGTGCTGGCGGACGTGGGCGCGCACCCCCACTCGCGGGGCGTGGGCGCGTCGTTCATCACGACCGCCGCCATCCCCGGCCCGTATCGGATCGGCGCGTACCAGGTCGAGCTGCGCGGCGTGGTCACGAACAAGGTACCGTTTGGCGCGTACCGCGGCTTCGGCAAGCCCCAGGCGGTGTTCGCCATGGAGCGGGCGGTCGACGCGCTCGCGGCGCGGCTGGGGCTCGACCCGGCCGCGGTGCGCGAGCGCAACCTGGTGCGCCCCGACGAGATGCCGTTCCCGAACCCGGCCGGGCACGGGCAGCTCGACAGCGGCGACTACCCTGCGGCGCTGCGCCGCGCGCTCCAGGCGATCGACTGGGAGGGCCACCGCGCGGCCCACGCCGACCTGCGGCGGCAGGGGAAGCTGCGCGGGCTGGGGCTGGCCTGCTTCGTCGAGGCGACCGGCATGCCCTCGGCGCAGCCCGGGCGCCCGACCCGCCTGTACAGCGCCTACGAGACGGCGGTCGTCAGCATCGACCCCTCGGGCGGCGTCACACTCGCCTCCGGGCTCCTGCCCAGCGGCCAGGGCCACGAGACCGCCCTCGCGCAGGTCTGCGCCGCGCAGCTCGGCGTGAGCCCGGCCGACGTGCGGGTGATCGTGGGCGACACCGCGCACACGCCCTACTCGGGATTCGGCACCGCGGCGAGCCGCGGGATGAGCACGGGCGGATCGGCGGCGCTACTCGCGGCACGCCAGGTGCGCGAGAAGGTCTTGCGCCTCGGCGGCCACCTCCTCGAGGCGGCCCCGGCCGACCTGGACCTCGTGGAGGGGGAGATCGTCGTGCGGGGCAGCCCGGAGCGGCGCCTGACGCTGGCCGAAGTCGCGCGCCAGGCGTTCCTCGCCGCGAACCTGCCGCCCGGCATGGAGCCGGAGCTCCAGGCGCGGGTGACGTTCGACCTGGCGCAGAGCCCCTACGCCTACGGCGTGAACGCCTGTGAGGTCGAGATCGACCGCGAGACCGGCGCGATCGCGGTGCTGCGCTACGTGGTGGTGGACGACTGCGGGACGGTGGTGAACCCGGCAATCGTGGACGGCCAGGTGCAGGGCGGGCTCGCGCAGGGCTTCGGCGGTACCCTGCTCGAAGAGCTGCGCTACGACGCGAACGGCCAGCTCCTGACCGGATCGCTGCTCGACTACCTGGTGCCGACCGCGTGCGATCTGCCGCCGCTCCACCTGGAGCACCTCGAGACGCCGTCGCCGCTCACGCCGGGCGGGTTCAAGGGCGTGGGCGAGTCGGGCACGGTCGGGGTGCCGGCCGCGGTCGCCAACGCCGTACTCGCCGCGCTGGGCCTCGCCGACCTCACCGAGCTGGCGCTGCCGCTCACGCCCGAGCGCGTCCTGGCACTCGTCGGCCGCGCGTCCCGTCATGCCCCAGCCGTCGAGACGACCGAGACGTAGGCGACTGGAGGCGGCCGGCGCGGCAGCGGTCAGGCGCGGCGAACCGCCTCGGCGGCGAGTCGCGTATCAATCAACTTGTCGAGGTCGACGGCCTTGTCCAACTCACCCGACGCGAGAAAAAAGCTCTGCTGGTCCGCAATGAACGCCGGGTCGAAGCGAAGGGAGGAGTCCCATTCGGTCAAGACGTTCGTTTCCAGCACCGCGGGCTCGATCTTCGTGTACTTGGCGATGATCGCGAGATTCTCCGGCGTCTTGGCCCGGCCGTCGTCCAGCGCGCGCATGGCGTGGACGAGCGCCGTCAGAAGCCGGACCGCCACGGGCTTCTCGCTCTCGCTGAACCGCTCGCTGGCCATGACGTAGGTGGTCGGCTGGCCCGCGACGATATTGGCGTCCATGGGGTCAGGCAGCGCCACCGCGAGCCCGCGCGAGATCGCGCCGGTGACGAACGGCTCGGTTGGCAACGCCGCGTCGACCGACGCATTGGCCAGAGCGACGAGCATGTCGGGAAAGCCCATCTCGGCGACATCGACGTCTTGCTCCGTCATGCCGTGTCGTTGGAGCAGCTTGAACAGTATGTAGTCGATGAGCGAGCCCCGGCCCGCGATCGCCACCCGCCGGCCGCGGAGATCGCGGACGCCGGTCACCTCCCCGGCGTCCCACAGGGCCTTGCGGATCAGCAGCTGGTTGGCGGCGGGTCCCTGCCGCGGCTGGATGCCCACTGGCGCGATCACCTTGACCGCGATGCCGCGCCCCAGGGCGTTCAGTAGGCCGGCCGAGATGGCCCCGAATGAGACGTTCATCTCATCGGTGCCCAGCGAGGCGACCATCTGGCTCGAGTTCTGGACGACGATCGTCTCGGGCTCGATGGCCTGCGCAGCGAAGTATCCTCGCTCGATGGCGACGTAGAGCGGCGCGATCGCCGTCGTGGGCGCCCAGCCGATAGTGACTCTGGCCGGGCTCGGGGCTGTAGTGGGGACCATCGTGGTCGGCGCGGTGGTGACGGGCGCTGCAGCGGGGATGGCCGGCGCGACCGGCTGGGCCGGCGCCGCGCGGCAGGCGCCGAGCGCCACGCTGGCGCCGGCCGCGGCCGCCGATCGGAGGAGCGTGCGTCGACTGATGTTCTCGGCCATCGCGCCTATCTCGGCGGAATCACTTGGAGGCAGGTCACGGGCAGTGGCCGGGGCGCACAGGCGCTGGAACTATAGCGAGGGCGCCAGGCCGTGTCAAAGGCGGGGGATCGGCGCCGTGGGGGCCGGACGGTGGAGCACGAGAGCCTGGCAGAAGAGGGATCACGCGGCGCTCGAATTGGGAGCGGAACTGTTGACCGTCGGGGTTCGAATCCCCTCGAGCCCGCCTCTGCAAACGCCCCGGTCGGCGACCCTGCAAGCTTCGGGGCCGCACCGGGGCGTTCGTCTTTCTAGCGCCTGCCTGCTCCGATGATCGTCGCATTGGGCCGCCGGCCCTGGGCTAAGTGCTGTCGTGCCTCGGTCGCGGCCGGCCCCCCGCTCGGGCGCCAAGCGGCGACGCCTTCTGTCACCCTCCCGTGCTACCCGGCATCTGCCACGGAAGTGACGTGAGCCCGTTCGGCAGAATGCTCGCGTAGCCCCCGAGCGGCACGATGTTGTAGAAGTCGTGCGTGCCGCCGAACGGCAGGGGTACCTCGCTCCCTTCGGTCCAATATGCTCCGTTGTAGCCGTACATCTTATTTCGCCTCCTCCCGCGCTACCGTACGCGGTCTCTGATTAGACGATAGCGCGCGTAGAGGCGGGCGGCTGTCCAGCGCCTGACAACCCCGCTGTCAATTTTGCGATACCCATCCTCCGAAGCCCGACACCCCGGCCGCCTCGTGGCGCCGCGGGCTCCCTGCGGCGTCAGACCGCGCTGAGGGCGGCGGCTCGCCTAGGGAGCGCTCGGCCAGCTGGCGGGGCCGCCGGCCGCTAGTCTTGGACGACCTCGAGCAGGATACCGTCTGGGTCGCCGAACTGAAACCCGCCGTAGCGGCAGGTGGCGAGCAGCTCCATCCGGCACTCGCTCTCCCCGGCGCGCGGCCGTTTCGGTGCCAGCGCATAGTTGCGGTTTGCCAGACGCTCCAAGTCCGCCGCGAACTGATCGATGCTCTCGACCGCAAAGCCGAGATGATCCATGGCCGGCGCCTCGGCGTTCGAGACGCCGAAGTCCTCGATGCGCCACGGCGTGATGATCATCGTCACGACCCCGTCGGTCAGGTAGTGACTCGGGTCGCCCGCGTCTTGCGGCAACTCGGTCAGCTCGAACACATCGCGGTAGAACCGGGCGATGGCGGGAGCGTCCATGACGCGCAGCTGAAAGTGGTGGATGCGCCGCCGGTGCGACGCGCCTTGGAGCGCGGCGTCCGCGTAGACGTCCATGCGGCGATCGAGCCGCTCGTACGACAGGTGGAAGAAATTGCCCACGGGATCGTGCAACGTCACGCCCGCGAACGGACGCGACGACGGCCGCTTCAGGATGCCGATGGCAGGGTAGGCTTCGCGCAAGCGGGCGTAGATCTCCTGGGGGTCGGGCACTTCGAACTTGACACCCAGCTCAGTTCGGGAACCAGGCGACGTCCGCGATCTCGCTGAACTCGCGCCGCAGCTTCTGCCACGAGTCGCCGCCGTCGTCGCTGCGGTACAGGTAGCCGAAGCGGCTCCCGGCAAAGACCAGGCTGGGGTCGTCGGCCTGGACCCTGACGCGCCACATCGTCGAGTTCGGCTCCACGTCGAGCGGCAGCGTCTCCCACGTCTCCCCGGTGTCCCGCGACCGCATGACCGCCCCCGTCTGGCCCGGCGTGGCGTCGCCGATCGCCGCGAACAGCGTGCGCGGGTCGGTCGGGTGCACGGCGACGTTCCGTACATGCCCCCAGGGGAAGTTCTCGCGCACGCCGAGCGGCGACCACGTGGCGCCGTCGTCGGCGCTGCGGTAAATCTCGTTGTTGACGGCGTAGAACACCGTCTTGGGTGGACCGGGCGTGACGACCACGCAGTGGCCGTCCGGGTTCTTCGTCACGTGATCGAGCGTCTGCCAGGAATCGCCGCCGTCCCCGGAGTAGCGGATGCCGTCCACCTCGATCGCCATCCAGACGTTCCGACCGTCCAGCGGATCGACCGTGATGCTCAGGACGCGGGGCGTCCCCGTGTTGGGGCAGGTGGGCGCGATGGCGACGGGCCGCTCTTCCCACCGCCGCCCCCCGTCCGCGGACCGGAAGACCGTCGCGCGGGAGTGGGTGCCCGTGCCGGCATACAGTACGTTGGGGTCCGTGGGGTTCTGCGCAACCGCCCACACAGCGTGCTCGCACAGCGGCGAATCGACCAGCGACCAGTGCGCCCCGGCGTCGTCGCTGCGGTACAGCCCACGGTCCGTGGCCGCGTAGACGCGGCCGGGCGCCCCCGGGTCCCGCAGCAGCTCTCTGACCATCGCTTCGGCGTGCAGCCCGCCGCGCACCCGCGCCCACGACGCGCCCGAGTCTTCGCTCCGCATGACACCCTGGCCGATCGTCGCCACAAGGATCGTCTGCTGCGCTGCCATGGCTGGCTCCTCCACGTCCGGCCCGATCGACGGCGTACCGTGGAGCGGTCCCGCGGCGACGATCGTCGCGACCCGGCGCCGCAGAAATCCGCTCCCACCCCGAGTGGGCTCATCATGGCACCGGACGCAGGCGGTGTCAATCGTTGGGCGGTGGGCGCCAGCGCATCGCTGCCCGCCGCGTGGCCGGCGCGGCGCCCGCTCAGGCGGCGTGCTCCGCCGGCTCCCGATCGGCCAGTGGCTCGCCCACCGGCCTGGTGGTAGCCTCCTCAGCCGGCGCGCGCGTCAGCTCCCGCAGCATCCAGGCTCCCAGGCCCGCCGCCACGATCGCCGCCACACCGCCTACCCCTAGCGCCCAGCGCGGCCCGACGTGCTCGCCGACCCAGCCAATGATCGGCCCGCCGATCGGCGTCGAGCCCATTACGGCCACCGTCCATAGCGCCATCACGCGCCCGCGCATGGCCGGCGGGCTGGTCAGCTGCATGGTGACGTTGCCCAGCGAGGTGAAGTTGATCGAGAAGATACCGACCAGCACGAGCGCTGCCATCGCCAGCGGCAGGTTGGGCGCCACCGCCGCCCCTAGAATCACTAAACCGAACAGCAGCGCCGCCCCCGCCAGCATCTGCGGCCCCACGTGTCGCCGACTGGCGATGAATACCCCGCCGATAACCGAGCCGAGGCCCATCGACGCGGTCAGTGCCGCATAGCTGCTCGCGTTGCCGCCGAACGTGAACTCCGCGAGCAGCGGCAGGCTCACCGAGAACTCGTAGGCCAGCATGCCGATGATCGTCATCATCACCAGCGTCGTCAGCAGGACGCGTGACGACCGGACGTAGCGCAGCCCCTCCAGCACCTGCCCCCGCGCCCGCCGCACCAGCGGCGCCGGCCGCAGCTCGCTCGGCCGCATCATGCACAGCACCACCAGCACGGCCGCGTATGACAGCCCGTTGAGGATGAAGCAGGACGCCAGCCCCAGCGCGGCGATGATGGCGCCCCCGATCGCCGGGCCCACCACTCGCGCCAGGTTGATCTCCGCGGAGTTCAGGGCTACCGCGTTGGGGAGCGCGTCTTGCCCCACCATCTCCACGACGAACGTCTGCCGCGTTGGGTTGTCGATCGTGTTGACTAGCCCAAGGCCGAGCGCGAGCCCGTACACCATCCACAGCTGAACCCGGCCGGTCGCCACGAGCACGCCGAGCGCCAAGGCCAGGACGCCGGCCGCGGACTGGGTCACGTACAGGATTTTCTGCTTGGGGTAGCGGTCCGCGATCACGCCCCCCCAGGGGCCGAACAATAGGATCGGCAGAAATTGCATCGCCGTGACCGTCCCGAGCGCCGTGCCCGAGCCGGTCAGCTGGAGCACGAGCCAGGCCTGCCCGATGCTCTGCATCCAGGTCCCTGACAAGGAGATCGCCTGGCCCGTGAAGTACAGTCGGTAGTTGCGAATCTTCAGCGACGAAAACGTCCGGTGGCCGAGTTGTCTCGCTAAGCCCATAGTGTGCCTTTCCGCTCGCTCGCCCCGCGCCGGCGCACGCTCACCCCCCTCGCCACGAGGCGCCGCGGGCGTTCCTTCGCGTTGTGAAATAGTGCAGACGCCGGGCCACGACGCCCGCCTTGCCGCCCAGCGCGCGTGGCGGACCGCCCCCGGCGGCCGGCTGCGCGACCCGCCGCGCTGGCGCTTGTGTGAGCCGCCCGCATCGTGCAGAATCCGCGCTGGCACGTCGTGCGCGGCGCCGCGCCGTGTGCCGGGGCAGCGGGGGCGCATCGGAGGAATCGTGGGGAGCGCGAGGTCGCGGTTGCGGGCGGTAGCCGAGGAACTGTACCCGGGCTACTTCGCCTTTGTCATGGCCACCGGGATTATATCCACCGCGACCGGCGTGCTGGGCGTCGACCTCGTCGCGAATGCCCTGTTCGCTATCAACCTCGTGGCCTACCCCGCCCTCTGGGCGCTGACCCTGGCGCGCGCCTGCTGGTTCCCCGGGCGCGTGCGCCGCGAGCTGACGAGCCACACGACCGGCGGCGCCTACTTCACGAGTGTAGCGGCCACGTGCCTGGTCGGCAGCCAGATCGCCGTCCTCACGCCCGCTTACCCCCTGGCGATCGCCCTCTGGGGCCTCGCCTGGATCCTCTGGGCCGGCCTCATGTACACGTTCATGGCCGCCGTGACGCTGCGCCAGAACAAGCCGTCGCTCGCGGCGGGCATCAACGGCACCTGGCTGCTCCTGGTCGTCTCGACCGAGTCGCTGTCGGTGCTCGGCTCGGTCATCGCGACCTACTTCCCGCCCGAGCCGCGGACCGTCCTGTTCGCGGCCCTCTGCACCTTCCTGCTCGGGTGCATGCTGTACGTCCTCATCATCGCGCTGATCTTCTACCGCTGGACGTTCTTGCCGATGACGCCCACGGGCCTGGCGCCCCCGTACTGGATCAACATGGGCGCGCTGGCCATCACCGCCCTGGCCGGCTCGCGGCTGGTCGTGCTGGCGGGGCAGTGGGACTTCCTGCGACTGCTCGTGCCGTTCGTGGCCGGGCTCGCCCTGCTGTTCTGGGTCTTCGGCACCTGGTGGATCCCGCTGCTGGTCGTCGTCGGCGTCTGGCGCCACGCCTACAAGCGCCTGCCGCTCGCCTACGACCCACAGTACTGGGGCATGGTGTTCCCCATCGGCATGTACGCGGCCGGCACGCTGCTGCTCGCGGAGGCGACGGGCCTGTGGTTCCTCCACGCGCTCGCCGTCGGGTTCGCCGCGCTCGCCTGTGCCGCGTGGAGCGTGGCCGTCGTGGCGTTCGGCCGGCAGGTGGTGCGCGGCCTGCGAGCAACCTGAGCTGGTCGCGGGAAGAAGGAGGAGTCGTGCGTCGCTCTCGGACCACCGTGCGCGTGCGCTGGGGCGAGGCGGACCCTGCGGGGATCGTTTACTACCCCAATTTCTTCGATTGGTTCGCCGTCGGCACGCTGGAGCTGTTGCGGGGCTGGGGCATGCCGTTCGGCGAGCTGTTTCGCCGCGAGAGCGTGGGGCTGCCGGTGATCGAGGCCCACGGGCGCTTCCTGGCGCCCGTCCTCTACGACGACGAGCTGACGATCGAGACGGCCGTGGGGGAGGTCCGCACCCGCGCCTTCCGCCTAGAGCACACCGTCTGGCGAGGGGAGGAGCGCGTGGCCGAGGGCCACGAGGTGCGCGGCTGGCAGCGCATCGACCGCGAGCGTCCCCGCGACGTCACGCTGGTGCCGCTGCCTCCCGACCTCGCCGCCTGGCTCCGCGACGAGCCGCCCGAAGCCTACGACGCGGACGGCTCGTAGGCGAGATACGGCGCGAGCCATCGCTCGGTCTCCGCGACCGATTGGCCCTTGCGCCGCGCGTAGTCCTCGATCTGGTCGCGGCCGAGGTAGACGACGGCGAAGTAGCGCGCGTCGGGATGCGCGAAGTACAGGCCGCTCACGGACGCGGCCGGCCACATGGCGTAGCTCTCCGTGAGCGCCACGCCCGTCCGCGCCTCGGCGTCCAGCAGGTCAAACAGCACGCGCTTCTCCGTGTGGTCCGGCTGCGCCGGATAGCCGGGCGCCGGCCGGATGCCGCGATAGCGCTCGCGCAGCAGGTCGTCGTGGCTGAGCCGCTCGTCGCGGCCGTAGCCCCACGCGCACCGCGCTTCCGCGTGCAGGTACTCCGCGCCGGCCTCGGCTAGCCGGTCGGCCAGCGCCTCGGCCATGATCGCCGTGTAGTCGTCGCCGCGCGCCTTGAAGTGCCGCACTAGCTCGTCGGCGCCCAGCCCCGCCGTAACCACGAAGCCGCCCACGTAGTCCAGCCGCCCCGAGTCCAGCGGCGCCACGTAGTCGGCCAGCGCCAGGTTGGGGCCGCCGTTCTCCTTGCGGATCTGCTGCCGCAGGGTGTGCAGCACCGCGCGCACCTCGCCGCGCGAGTCGTCCGTGTAGATGCGGATGTCGTCGCCGTCGCTGTTGGCCGGGAAGAAGCCGTAGACCGCTCGCGCCTGGAAGCGCTGATAGTGCACGATGTCCGCCAGCAGGTGCTGTGCATCGGCGAACAGCCGCCGCGCCTCGGCTCCCAGCGTCGCGTCGTCCAGGATCTCCGGGTAGCGCCCGCGCAGCTCCCAGACGTGGAAGAACGGCGTCCAGTCGATATACGGCACCAGCCGGTCGAGCGGCAGCGGCGCGAGCGCGCGCGTGCCCAGGAACGCGGGCCGCTCGATCGGCGCGGCCGCCCAGTCGACGGCCAGTCGGTTGGCCCGCGCCTGGCGCAGGCTGACGAGCGGCCGCGCGTTCTTGCGCGCGAAGGCCGCGCGGCGCTGCTCCTGCTCGGCCGCCACCTCGCGGGCCAACGCCTCGCGCGTCTGCGGGTTCAGCAGCTTTGCCACCACGCCGACCACCCGCGACGCATCCTGCACGTGGACGACCGGCTGCTCGTACTGCGGCGCGATCTTCACGGCCGTGTGCGCCGCGCTCGTCGTCGCCCCGCCGATCAGCAGCGGCACGTCGAAGCCCTCGCGCTGCAGCTCGCTCGCCGCGTGGGCCATCTGGTCGAGCGACGGCGTGATGAGCCCCGACAGCCCGATCGCCGCCGCGCGCTGCTCGCGTGCCACCGCCAGCACGCGCTCGGCTGGCACCATCACGCCAAGGTCGATCACCTCGTAGCCGTTGCACGCCAGCACCACGCCGACGATGTTCTTGCCGATGTCGTGGACGTCGCCCTTCACGGTGGCCAGCACGATGCGGGCGCGCGTCGACGTGTCCTGCCGCCGCTGCTTCTCCGCCTCCATGTACGGCTCCAGGTACGCTACCGCCTGTTTCATCACCCGCGCGCTCTTCACGACCTGCGGCAGGAACATCTTCCCCGCGCCGAACAGGTCGCCGACGACGCGCATGCCGTCCATCAGCGGCCCCTCGATGACCTCCAGCGGCGACGCGTACTGCTGTCGCGCCTCCTCGACGTCCGCCTCGATGAACTCCGTCAGCCCCTGCACCAGCGCGTGGGTGATGCGCTCGCCAACGCTGCCGTCCCGCCAGGCCAGGTCGCGCGTCTTCGTCTTCTCGGCCGAGCGGTAGCCCTCCGCGAAAGCCAGCAGGCGCTCGGTCGCGTCGGGCCGCCGGTTCAGCAGCACGTCCTCGACCCGCTCGCGCAGGTCCAGCGGGATGTCCTCGTACACCGTCAGCATGCCCGCGTTCACGATCGCCATGTCCAGCCCGGCGCGGATCGCGTGGTACAGGAATGCCGAGTGCATCGCCTCGCGCACGGAGTTGTTGCCACGGAACGAGAACGAGATGTTGCTGACGCCGCCGCTCACCCGCGCCCCAGGGCACAGCCGCTTGATGTCGCGCACCGCCTCGATGAAGTCGACGGCGTAGTTGTTGTGCTCCTCGATGCCCGTGCCGACGGTCAGGATGTTCGGGTCGAAGATGATGTCGCACGGCTCATAGCCGGCCTCCTCGACCAGCAGCCGGTAGGCCCGCTGGCAGACCGCCACCTTCCGCTCGCGCGTCGCGGCCTGCCCCTCCTCGTCGAAGGCCATGACCACGACGGCGGCGCCGAGCCGCTGCAGCTCGCGCGCCTGCTCCAGAAAGACCGCCTCGCCCTCCTTGAGGCTGATCGAGTTGGCGATCCCCTTGCCCTGCAAGCACTTCAGCCCGGCCACCAGCACCGACCAGCGCGAGCTGTCGACCATGATCGGGATGCGCGCGATCTCCGGCTCGGCCGCGACGAGGTTCAGGAAGCGGGTCATCGCCGCCTCCCCGTCCAGCAGCGCCTCGTCGAAGTTCACGTCGAGCACGTTCGCGCCGGCCCGCACCTGCTGCAGCGCCACGCCGAGCGCGCCCTCGTAGTCGCCCGCCAGCACGAGCTGCTTGAACTTCGGCGAGCCGGTGACGTTCGTGCGCTCGCCGATCACCAGGAAGCCCTGGTCGGGCGTCGCGTTCAGCGGCTCCAGGCCCGCGTAGCGCGGCGCCGGCAGCGGTCGCGGCGGCACGCGCGGCGCGAGGTCACGCACGGCCGCCACCAGCTGGCGAATGTGCTCGGGCGTTGTGCCGCAGCAGCCGCCCAGCAGGTTGGTCCAGCCGGCGGCGGCGAACTCGGCCATGACCGTGGCGAACTCGTCGGGCGACTGATCGTACTCGCCCATCGCGTTCGGCAGGCCGGCGTTGGGGTAGCAGCCCAGGTAAAACTCTGCCCTGTCGGCCAACTCCTGCACGTAGGGACGCATCTCCGCAGCCCCCAGCGCGCAGTTCAGGCCGACCGCGAGCGGCCGGGCATGGCGCACCGAGTTGTAGAACGCCTCGGCCGTCTGGCCCGATAGGGTGCGCCCCGAGGCGTCGGCGATCGTGGCCGACAGCACCACCGGCAGCTCGATGCCGGCCTCCGCGAAGTAGCGGCGGATGGCGTAGATGCCCGCCTTCATGTTCAGGGTGTCGAAGCTCGTTTCGAGCAGCAGCAGGTCCACGCCGCCGTCGACCAGCGCCTCCGCCTGCTCGCGGTAGACCGCCACGAGCTGGTCGAACGTCACGGCCCGATAGGCAGGGTTCGCCACGTCGGGCGAGATCGACGCGGTGCGCGGCGTCGGCCCAATGGCCCCCGCGACCCACACGGGGCGCTCCGGGTGCCGGGCCTGAAACTCGGTCGCCACGCCGCGCGCCAGCGCCGCCGCCGCCAGGTTCAGCTCGCGCACGCGGTCCTGCAGCCCGTACTCGGCCTGCGAGATGCCGTTGGCATTGAAGGTGTTGGTGCGCAGGATGTCGCCGCCCGCTTCGAGGTACTGCCGGTGCACGCGCTCGACGACCGCGGGCTGCGTCAGGCAGAGCACCTCGAAGTTGCCCTGCAGTGGCGCGACATGATCGCGCAGCCGCGCGCCCCGGAACTCGTCCTCGCCGAGGCGCTCGCGCTGGAGCATCGTGCCCATCGCGCCGTCGAGGAACACCAGCCGCCCCTGTAGCGTCTCCGCCAGTGCTATCGCGCTCGATCGCGTGGCTGTCGCCATCGACTCGTTACCGTCCATCGTGGCCGCACCCGGCTTCGTCGGGCCGCCGATTCCTCTCGATGGTATGCGAGTCCTGCCGATAAAGCCAATAGCTTTCTAAAGTGCGTTACAGTAGCTCCAACTTATGCGCCTGGCGCGTCGAGCGCGCTATGGTTTCCGCGGTAGAGCCGGACGCACCGGCCACTCGCGCGGGCGCGGCGCGGGGGGAGGCGCCCACTCGGTCGTCTCTTCGGGAGGAACGCGGCACAGGAGGGCGAGCGAGCGCGCCCCGAGCGGGTACTCGTCACCCACGTCGTAGATCGTCGGGCCATCGTCGTCGTTGGGCGGGGCGGTGCTCCGCGTGTCGAGCAGCACCTGCCATTGCGTGCTCTCGGCGCCGGCCTCGGGCAGCACGAACGGTAGCTCGTCGTGGTAGGCGTTCACCAGCACCAGCAACGTGCCTGCCGCCGGGTCGTCCGCGGCGGCGCCGTCGGCGGCCCCGCCCACGATGCGCATCCCCAGCGAGCGCGCCGCGGGGTCGCCCCATTCGGCGTCGGTCATCTCCGTGCCGTCGAGCTTCACCCAGGTCAGGTCTTTCACGTCGGCATCCGGCAGGAAGACGCCGCGCAGGAAATCGGGACGCCGCAGGGCCGGGTACTCCTTGCGGAGCGCGATCAGCCGCCGCGTGAATTCCAGCAGCGCGCGCCGCTCGTCGTCCAGGTCCCAGTCGTACCAGCTCAGCTCGTTGTCCTGGCAGTAGGCGTTGTTGTTGCCCTGCTGCGTGCGACCGATCTCGTCGCCGCCGAGCAGCATCGGCACCCCCTGCGACAGGAAGAGCGTCGCCAGGAAGTTCCGCCGCTGCTGCGCGCGCAGCGCGTTCACCTTCACGTCGTCCGTCGGCCCCTCGGCGCCACAGTTCCACGACTCGTTGTCGTTCGCGCCGTCCTGGTTGTTCTCGCCGTTCGCCTCGTTGTGCTTCTCGTTGTACGAGACGAGGTCGCGCAGCGTGAACCCGTCGTGGGCGGTGACGAAGTTGATGCTGGCCGTTGGTCCCCGACCTCCCGCTTGATAGAGATCGCTGCTGCCGGTCAGCCCCGACGCGAGCTGGGGCATCTGCCCCTCGTCGCCCTTCCAGAACCGCCGCACGTTGTCCCGGTAGCGGCCGTTCCACTCGCTCCACAGGATGGGGAAGTTGCCGACTTGATAGCCGCCGTCGCCCACGTCCCACGGCTCGGCGATGAGCTTTACTTGTGAGAGCACGGGGTCCTGGTGGAGGATGTCAAAGAAGCCAGCCCCCTTGTCGTAGCCCTGCGGCTCGCGGGCCAGCGTGACCGCGAGGTCGAAGCGGAAGCCGTCCACGTGCATCTCCTGCACCCAGTAGCGCAGGCTGTCCGCGATCAGCTTGAGCGTCTGGGCGACGTGGACGTTCAGCGTGTTGCCCGTGCCGGTAGAGTCCATATAGTAGCGGGGGTTGCCGGGCACGAGATTGTAATACACCCAATTGTCGGCGCCGCGGAAGCAGAGCGTGGGCCCCAGGTGATTGCCCTCGGCCGTGTGGTTGTAGACCACGTCGAGAATCACCTCCAGCCCCGCCGCGTGGAGGGCCTTGACCATCGCCTTGAACTCGTTGACCTGCCCGCCGCCCTCGCCGGCGGAGGAGTAGCGCGATTCGGGCGCGAAATAGCCGATCGAGTTGTAGCCCCAGTAGTTCGTCAGGCCCCGATCGACCAGAAACTTGTCGTTGACGAAGTGATGAACGGGCAACAACTCGACTGCCGTCACCCCGAGCGCGCGCAGGTAGTCCACCACGGGCGGACTGGCCAAGCCCGCGTAAGTGCCGCGCAGCTCCACGGGCACGTCGGGATGGCGCGCGGTGAGGCCCTTCACATGCGTCTCGTAGATAATCGTGTCGTTCCACGGCACGTTCGGCCGGCGGTCCTCGCCCCAGTCGAATACCGGGTCCACGACCACGCTCTTCGGCACGCCAGCCGCGGAGTCGCGGACGTCGCGGGTCAGGTCCTCGCTGCGACGGCCGAAGCGATAGCCGAACACTGGCTTGCTCCAATCGACCCGGCCGGCGATCGCCTTGGCGTAGGGGTCGATGAGCAGCTTGGCGGGGTTGAAGCGGTGGCCGAGGCGCGGCGCGTACGGGCCGTGGATGCGATAGCCGTACAGCTGGCCGGGGCCGACGCCTGGCAGGAACCCGTGCCACACGTGGTACGTCCGTTTGGCGAGCGGCACGCGGGCCAGCTCCGGCCCCCACGGCTCGTCGAACAGGCACACCTCGACGCGGCTCGCGTGCTCCGAGAATACGGCGAAGTTCGTGCCGTTGCGCTGGGCATCCCAAGTGGCGCCGAGCGGGTGCGGACGGCCGGCGGAGACCGTTGGGGGCATCAACTGCTCCTCAGCGCGAGCTTGACGTGGCAGGGCAGGGGCAGTGCTGCGCGCCGCCAGTGCAAGGGGTGTGCCGCCTAGCCCAGCGGCAGCGCAAGCTGTGGGCTGGCTCGGCGTGCACGGGGCGGGGCGGCCGGCGCCGGCGCGGGCCGCGTCGACCGCTCCCGCATCGCGTCCACGCCGAAGCCATAGCGGGCGCGCAGTCGGTCCACGCGCTCGGTCAGCCGGGCCGCGTAGTCCGGCGGCGCGTAGGTGCCGCTGTAGGCGCGCTCGTAGCGCGGCAGCAGCGCCGGCCGTGCCGCGCCGACGAAGCGCAGGTAATGCTCGCGCACGCCCGGCGCCAGCCGCAGCGGCGCCGCCCCGAGATACGCCGCGCCGTGCTCGGCCGCACCCGCCACCACGGCCTCGAGCGACGCCTCCGAGTCCGTGATGCCCGGCAAGATCGGGGCGAGCAAGACACCAGTGGGGACGCCCGCGGCGTTCAAACGCCGGACCGCTTCTAGACGCCGCCGCGGGTTGGGAGTCCCGGGCTCGATCTCTCGCCAGACGACGGGATCGAGCGTCGTGATAGTGAAGTAAATGCGGACCTTCGCCGCCCGCGCGAGCGCCGCCCATAGGTCCAGGTCGCGCAGCACGAGCGGCGCCTTGGTCACCAGGCTGGCCGCGTTCCGGTACGCGAGCAGCACTTCCAGCAAGGCGCGGGTCAGGCGGTAGCGCCCCTCGATGGGCTGGTAGCAATCGGTCGCGGTGCCCAGTGCGACCGACTCGCCGCGCCACGCCGGCCGCGCCAGCTCCGCGGCCAGCAGGCGTGGCATGTTGCGCTTCACGTAGATGCGCGTCTCGAAGTCGCGGTCCGCGTTGCCGTGCTCGGCGCGCGCATAGTAAGCGCGCGCGTAGCAGTAGTGGCAGCTGTGCGAGCAGCCGCTATACGGGTTCACCGACCACTTGAACGGCATCCCCTGCACGCGGTTCAGCGCGCTCTTGCAGTCGACCTCCACGCATTCGACGCGACTCATGGCATCATCGTAGTACAAGCGTTCTATAATGGCAACGGGTCTGCTATCGGCGTATCTCCACGGGTCTTCAGGATGGTTGAGCCCGTGCAGGTAGGGTGCGGCGCACGCCGTCCACGCCAGCCACCCCGCGGCCCTCGCCCGCGCCGTCCTCGACTTCCTGGCCGACGCCGAGCCCCATCCGTGACCTGGCAGCGCCGCTCGCGCTCTCCGGGGTCGTCGCCTATTCGCACCGCGGGCTTCAGGCTCGGTGGACCGGGGTCGTTCCTTTCCCGTTCCCGCAGCGCGAGGGGGGCCTGGGGGTAGGGCCGTCCTCTCGCCCAGGTGGCCGGCCCCTTACCGCCCGCCGCCCTCGTCCAGAATGGCCGTGAGGTCGGCCCGCGCCCGCGCGAGCACCGCGCGCACGCGGCGCAGGCGGTCGGCGTCGAGCCGCCGCGCGCGGGCGCCGCGCCCCAGCAGCCGCGCCAGGTCCCGCAGCTCGTGCATCGTCGCCTGCACCTCGGCGCGGAAGTTGGGATCGAACCACGCGCCCACCCGCCCGCGGATGTCCGCGACCACGTGCTCGCGCTCGGCCAGGAAGCGACGGCCTTCGTCGGTGATGGCGTAGACCCGCTTGCCGTCCTGCGCCTGCGCGCGCACGTAGCCCTGGTCTTCGAGCAGTTGCAGCGTGGGGTAGACGGCGCCCGGGCTCGGCGTGTAGAGGCCGCCGAAACGCTCTTCCAGCGCGCGCATGACGTCGTAGCCGTGCCGGGGGCGCTCGGCGATGAGGCCCAGAATCACGTACTTGAGATCCCCCTTCTCGAAGCGGCGTTGCCGGGGTGGGTCGGACGCGAACCACTGCCTGCCCACCGCCCCTCCCCCATCGCGATATATCGTCAATTCAGCGTAGCGGGGCGCCGGGCCGTTGTCAACCGGCGCCCCGTCAGACGTGCAGCCGCCACCGCCCCGCAGGCGTTTTGACCGACCCCTGGCGCTGTGGGATAATTAGACGAGCAGGTATCAGGGAGTAAGCTCATGGCCGTCGCGATTCCCTTCGCCTCCGCCGAGGAGCGCACCCGCGAGGGCGACCTCCTGACGATCAACATGGGGCCGCAGCACCCCAGCACGCACGGCGTCTTCCGCCTGATCCTCACCATCGACGGCGAGACGGTGGTGGCCGCGCGGCCGGTCATGGGCTACCTGCACCGCTCGGTCGAGAAGCTGTGCGAGACGCGGACGTACCTGCAGGATGTCGTCTTCACCGATCGCCTCGACTACCTGGCGCCGATGTCCACCAACCTGCCCTATGCCCTGGCCCTCGAGAGGCTCGCCGGCATCGAGGTGCCCGAGCGCGCGCAGTACGTCCGCGTCCTCATGTGCGAGCTGCAGCGGATCGCCGCGCACCTGGTGGCAATCGGCACCTTCGCCGCCGACGTAGGCACGTTCTTCACGCCGCTCCTGTACACGTTTCGGGAGCGCGAGCGCATCATGGACATCTATGAGATGTGTTGCGGCGCGCGTCTCACCGTCAGCTACATCCGCTACGGCGGCGTGAGCCGCGACATCCCCGAGGACGGCGTGGAGGCGATCCGCGAGTTCGTCCAGATCATGCCCGAGCGCATCGACGAGTACGAGCGCCTGCTGACGAACAACGAGATCTTCCTGGCGCGCACCCGCAACGTGGGCATCCTGCCGCCTGAGCTGGCGGTGGCCTACAGCGTCACGGGGCCGGTGCTGCGCGCCAGCGGCGTGCAGTACGACGTGCGCCGCGCCGAGCCGTACGGTATCTACGACCGCTTCGAGTTCGACATTCCCGTGCGCTATAACGGCGACTGCTACGACCGCTACATGGTGCGCATCGCCGAGATGCGGCAGAGCGTCCGCATTCTGGAGCAGGCCATCCGCGACCTGCCGGCGGGCGAGATCAAGGCGAAGCTGCCACGGCTGTTCCGCCCGGCACGCGGCTCCGCCTACGCCCGCACCGAGAGCCCGAAGGGGGAGCTGGGCTTTTACGTGCAGGCCGACGGCAAAGTCGAGCCGTACCGCGTCCACATTCGGCCACCCAGCTTCATCAACCTAACGGCGCTCGCGCCGCTGCTGATCGGGCACAAGGTA
Organism: Chloroflexota bacterium; assembly: GCA_035293805.1. Lineage (GTDB taxonomy): Bacteria > Chloroflexota > UBA6077 > UBA6077 > JAJPHF01 > JAJPHF01. Next base: position 121,930 of record DATGMD010000010.1, read on the forward strand.
GCCGACGTCGTCGTGATCCTCGGCAGCATCGACATCGTGATGGGCGAGGTCGACCGTTAGCGCGCGACAGCGGCCAAACGCCGGCACGCGGGTTGCGCTAACCGGATAGGTTGGCCGCACACTGGATAGGGAAGGTAAGCCATGTCGGGAATCGCCAATGGCATGTGGACCACGCTCAAGCACTTCTTCCGTGCCTTGAGCGACCCGGTCACGGTCCAGTACCCCGAGCAGCGGCTGCCGCTGTCGGTCGGCTTCCGCGGCTTGCCCCGCCTGGTCTACGACATCGACAGCGGCGACGCGCGCTGCGTGGCCTGCGCAATCTGCGCCTCGGCCTGCCCCGTGGGCGTGATCCACATCGATTCCCACCGGGGCGCCGACGGCCGCAAGCTGCTGGATCGCTTCGACATCGAGGCGGGCGGCTGCATCTACTGTGGCATGTGTGTCGAAGCCTGCCCGTTCGACGCGCTCACCATGACGGCCGGCTTCGAGATGGCGTCGTACAACCGCGCCGACCTGCTCTGGCCGATGGCGCGGCTGCTCGTGCCCGGCACGCCCGAGAACGATGCCAACATGCACTGGATCATGAGCGGCGTCGAGAAAATGGGCAAGACGCCGCCGAGCGCCTGGCCGGAGGCCGCCATCGAGGCCGGCCTGATGCCGGCCAGCGCGCGCAAGGCGCCCCCGCCCGAGCCTGAAGCGGAGGCGAGCGAGGAAGAAAAGGTCCCGGCGGCCGCGGGTTCCGCCAGCGCGGACTGAGGTGCTGGCGGCGAGCAATCGCCAGGGGCGGGCCAGGTGGCCCGCCCCTTCGCGTCGTGCCAGTGCTTGGCGGCCGCTAGCTGGCGGCGGCGCGGCCGACCGGCGCCACCGCCAGCCGCGGGAAGGCGGCCAGCGCTCGCCGCGCGATGCCCGGCGCGTCCAGCTCGTAGGTCGCCCGTAGCTCGCTCTGCTTGCCGTGCTCGACGAACTCATCCGGCACGGCGATCACCTCGACCGGCACCCGGCTCTTGTGCGCGGCAAGCAGCTCCAGCACGGCGCTGCCGAAGCCGCCACTCGCCGCGTGCTCCTCGACGGTCACGATCCCGCCCACCCGTCCGGCGAGGTCGAGGATCAGGGCCTCGTCCAGCGGCTTCACGAACCGCGCGTCCGCCACGGCACATGAGACGCCCTGGCGGGCCAGCAGCTCGCTCGCTTCGAGCGCCGCTGCCACGGTGTTGCCCAGCGCGACGATCGCTAGGTCGCGCCCGTCGCGCAGCAGCTCCCCCTGCCCGAGAGGAAGCACGCGCGGCTCCGGGTCGAGCGCCACGCCCGTGCCGGCACCGCGCGGGTACCGCAGCGCGATCGGCCCCCGTCCGTTGGCCACGTGGTCGACCGCCGTGTGAACGAGGTGCTGCAGATCGTTCTCGTCGCGCGGCGCCGCGACCACCATGTTCGGCAGCGCGCGCAGGTAGGCCAAGTCGAACACGCCCTGGTGGGTCTTGCCGTCGTCGCCCACGATGCCCGCGCGGTCCAGGGCAAGCACCACCGGCAGGTTCTGCACGCAGACGTCGTGAATCACTTGGTCGTAGGCGCGCTGCAAGAACGTCGAGTAGATCGCCACTACCGGCAACCGGCCCTGCGTCGCCAGGCCCGCGGCAAAGGTCACGGCGTGCTGCTCGCAGATCCCCACGTCGAACACGCGGCGCGGGAACTCCCGCATGAGCGGCGAGAGGCCGGTCCCGTCGGGCATCGCGGCCGTGATCGCCACCACGCGCTCGTCCGCGCGCATCGCCTGCCCAAGCGCCTGGCCAAAGACCTGCGTGTACGTCGGCGCCGTCGCCGGCGCGCTGGTCGGCGGCGAGACGCCGTGCAGCTTCACCGGGTCCGCCTCCGCCGGCTCGTAGCCCTTGCCCTTCACCGTGAGCAGGTGGACCAGGGTTGGCCCCTCGCAGTTGTCGCGCACGAAGCGCAGCACCGACTCGACGTCGGCCTCGTCGTGGCCGTCCACCGGACCGACGTAGGTAAAGCCTAGCTCCTCCCAAAGCACCGTCGGCAGCACGGCGCTCTTCACGCCCCGCTTCACGCGCTTGCCGACCTCCCAGGCGAGCGGGCCGAGCGGCAGGCGGGTCACGACGTGCTCGGCCTCCTCTTTAGCCCAGTGGTAGCCGGGCCGCAGGCGGTTGAACATGCGCGCGAGCGCCCCGACGTTCGGCGCGATGGACATCTGATTGTCGTTCAGTATCAAGATCAGCCGCGTGCCGGAATGCCCGACGTGGTTCAGCGCCTCGAGCGCCATCCCGGCCGTGAGCCCCCCGTCGCCGATAATGGCCACGACGTGGTGGCGCTCCCCGGCGAGGTCCCGCGCGACCGCCATGCCGAGCGCCGCCGAGATCGAGGTGCCGGCGTGGCCTGCGCCGAACTGATCGTGGGGGCTCTCGTCGCGCGAAAGGAAGCCCGCCAGCCCGTGCTGCTGACGCAGCGTATGGAACCGCCGCGCGCGGCCGGTCAGCAGCTTGTGCGGATAGGCCTGGTGGCCGACGTCCCAGACCAATTTGTCGGTAGGACTGTCGAACACGCGGTGGAGCGCTATAGTCAATTCGACGGTGCCTAGATTGGAGGCAAGATGACCGCCCGTGCGGGGAACGGTCGTCAGCAGCTCCGCGCGGATCTCGGCGGCGACCTGCTGCAGCTGCGCGGGCGTCAGCGGGCGCAAATCGGCCGGGCTCTCGATCCGATCGAGCAGACGGGTCATGTCACCTCCAGTGTGCGGGGCGCTATGGAAGTCTATCAGCTACTCTGGCGGGGTGCCCACCACCCCAGGGCGAGCAACGGGCCATGACCGACGAGCAGCGCCAGATCGCCCGCGATGTGTTTGCCGCCGCGCTCGCGGCCGTCGCGCCCGACGCGGCCATCAGCCGCCACCTGCGCCGCGAGGGCGCCCGCCTCCTCGTGGACGACGCCCCCTACGACCTCGCCAGCTACCGCCGCCTGCGCGTGATCGGCGCCGGCAAGGCCAGCGGCGCCATGGCCGCCGCCGTCGAACCGCTCCTCGGCGATCGGCTCGACCAGGGCCTGGTCGTCGTCAAGGACGGCTACGCCGTGCCGACCGCCCGCATCACCCTACGCGAGGCCGGCCACCCGGTCCCCGACGCGCGCGGGCTGGCCGCGACGGCCGAGGCGCTCGCGCTGGTCCGCGACCTAGGCGCGGACGACCTGCTGCTCGTCCTCCTCTCCGGCGGCGGCTCGGCCCTGCTGGCGCAGCCGGTCCCCGGCGTCGACCTTGCCGCGCTGCAGGCGACGACAGACCTGCTGCTGCGGGCGGGCGCGGCCATCCGCGAGGTGAACACCGTCCGCAAGCACCTGTCGCTGGTGAAAGGCGGCGGCCTGGCGCGGCTCGCGGCCCCGGCCACCGTGCTCGTCCTCGTCCTGTCCGACGTGCTGGGCGACCCGCTCGACGTGATCGCCTCCGGGCCGTTCGCGCCCGACCCGACGACCTTCGCCGACGCTGCGGCGGTACTCACGCGCCACGACCTGTGGGACCGCGTCCCGGCTTCCGTCGCCGCCCACCTGCGGGCCGGCCTGGCAGGCGAAGCCGCGGAGACGCCCAAGCCTGGCGATCCGGCCTTCGCACGCGTGCGCCACGCGGTGATCGGCAGCAACGGGCTGGCCGCCGAGGCCGCTGCCGCGCGCGCGTGCGCCCTCGGACTGCACACGCTGCTCCTCTCTACTTACGTCGAGGGCGAGGCGCGCGAGGTCGGCCGCGTGCTGGGCGCGCTCGCCCGCGAGCTAGCCCACCACGGCCGACCGCTGCCACGCCCCGCCTGCCTCGTGCTGGGCGGGGAAACCACGGTGACCGTGCGCGGCGCCGGGCTCGGCGGACGTAACCAGGAGGTCGCGCTCGGGGCGCTGCCCGACCTGGCCGGCCTCGCCGACGTGCTGGTGCTGAGCGCGGCCACCGACGGCGGCGACGGCCCAACCGACGCCGCCGGGGCGTGGGCCGACGGCACGTCGCTCGCGCGCGCCACCGCGCTCGGGCTGGACCCCCTCGACTACCTCGCCCGCAACGACGCCTACCATTTCTTCGCCGCGCTGGACGACTTGCTCCGCACCGGCCCCACGCTGACGAACGTCAACGACCTCATGTTCGTTTACGCCTTCTAGCGGGGGCAATGCCGGGCGCGCATCGGGGCGAATACGGGCAACGGTCAAACGCGAGATGGTCAGCTCCCCCACCATCTCGCGTTTGACCGTTGACGACGTTCTAGACCGCCGCACCCACGGGCAGATCGATCGTGAGGGGGGCAAGCGCGGAGTCCATGACAGCGGCGCTCCGCTCGTCCACCTCGACGAGCGGCAAGCGCAGGCCGCCCACGGGGAACCCGACGCGGCCGAGGGCGTACTTGAGCGGGCTGGGACTGGTCGTCACGAAGCAGGCGCGCGTGAGCGGGAGTAGCCGGCGGTGGATCGCGGCCGCGGTCGCCACGTCGCCGGCCAGGAAGCGGTCGATCATCTGCCGGATTTGCCGGCCCACTAGGTGGCTGGTCACGCTGATCACGCCGTACCCGCCGATAGCGAGCAGCGGCAGCGTGTCGGCGTCGTTGCCGCTCCAGACGCGGAAGTCGGGGCGCGTCCCGTCGATGATCTGACCAATGGCCTCCAGGTCACCGCTCGCTTCCTTCACGCCGACGATGTTGTCGATCACGCTCAGGCGAATCGTCGTCGCCGGCACCATGTTCGTGGCCGACCGGCTGGGAATGTTGTACAGGATGAGCGGCAACGGCACCGCCTCCGCGATCGCCTTGAAGTGGGCGTACAGCCCTTCCTGCGGCGGCTTGTTGTAGTAGGGCACGGGGCCCAGGATGCCGGTGACGCCGATCTCGGCGGCCTCGCGGCTCAGCTCGATGCTCTCGGCCGTGCAGTAGTTGCAGGTGCCCGCGATCACGGCCGCCCGATCCCCGACCGCCTCGCGGACCTCCCCGAACAACCGCAGCTTCTCGTCGCGCGTGAGCGTCGGCGATTCGCCCGTGGTGCCGGCCACCACCAGGCCTTCCGACCCCGACGCCACCAGGGCCTCCGCAAGCTGCCGCGCCCGCGCGTAGTCCACGCGCCCGGCCGCGTCGAAAGGCGTCGCCATCGCCGTCAGCAGCCGCCCGATCTCCGGCATCTCCGTCCCCTTCCCACGGTCTGCTTCCCCGGGCGCGGTCAGCCCGCCGCGCCTCGGCCCGCCACCACCGGACTGCTGGCGCCGGCGAGATGCCGGCGCGCGAGCAACTCCGCGATCTGCACGGCGTTGAGCGCCGCCCCCTTGCGCAGGTTGTCCGCCACGACCCACATCGCCAGGCCGTTCGGGTGCGAGGCGTCGGCCCGAAGGCGGCCGACGAAGACTTGATCCCGGCCCGCGGCGTAGCTGGCGAGTGGGTAGTGCGCCGCGACCGGGTCGTCGATCACGTACACGCCCGGCGCATGCTCCAGGACCTGACGCGCCTCCGCCGGCGTCATCGGCCGCGTGAATTCCGCGTGGACCGCCTCGGAGTGCCCCACGGGCACCGGCACGCGCACTGTCGTCGCCGAGACGGGCAGGTCCGGGACGTGCATGATCTTGCGCGTCTCCTGGACCATCTTCCACTCTTCCTTCGTGTAGCCGTTGTCGAGGAAGATGTCGATGTGCGGCAGGACGTTGAAGGCGATCTGATGCGGATAGACGCGCGGCTCGATCGCCTCGCCGGCCAGCAGCTGGCGCGTCTGCAGCTCCAGCTCCTCCACCGCCTCGCGCCCCGTACCTGACACACTCTGATACGTGTCCACCACCACGCGCCGCAGCGAGTTCACCTGGTGCAGCGGGTTGAGCGCGACGACCATCTGGATCGTCGAGCAGTTCGGGTTGGCGATGATTCCGGTGTGCGAGTAAGCGTCAGCGGGGTTCACCTCGGGCACGACCAGCGGCACGGCCGGGTCCATGCGCCAGGCAGCACTGTTGTCGATCACGATCGCTCCCGCGGCGGCGGCGGCCGGGGCGAGCGCCTTGCTCACGTCGCCGCCGGCCGAGAACAGCGCGAAGTCAATACCGCGGAAGGAGGACGACCTGGCCGACTCGACGGGCAGCTCCTCGCCTGCGAAGGGCAGGCGCGTGCCCGCCGAGCGGTCGGACGCCAGCAAGCGCAGCTCCGCGATCGGGAAGCGGCGCTCCTCCAGAATTCGCAGGAACTCGTGGCCCACCAGCCCGGTCGCGCCCAGAATCGCGACCCGAAAAGCGCTCATGATCTCTCAGCTCCCACACCCAGGCACGCCCCACCTGCCTTCTGCAAACAGCCGCTCGGGGCAGCCAACAGTTTAGCCGAGGCCCAGTAACGGGTCCAGCCCATACACCAGGCCGCGATGCGCGCCGATGGCCCGCACCGCCAATAGGACGCCGGGCACGTAGGCCTCGCGCGAGGTCGCGTCGTGCCGCAGCGTCAGCACCTGCCCCGGCCCGCCGAACAGCACCTCCTGGTGCCCGACGAGCCCGGGCAGCCGCACGCTGTGGACCCGCACGCCCTCCACCTCACCACCCCGCGCCCCGGCGAGCGTGCGCTTGGTCGTGCGGTCGGCCGCGAACGGCTCGCCGCGCGCTCGCGCCATCGCCTCCGCCGTGGCCAGCGCCGTGCCCGAGGGCGCGTCCGCCTTCCCGTCGTGGTGCAGCTCCACGATCTCCGCCGCGCCGAAGTAGCGGCTGGCCAGCCGCGCGAAGTGAATCAACAGGACGGCGCCCACCGCAAAGTTCGGCACGACCGCCACGCCCACCCCGGCGGCCTCGGCAAGCGCCCCCAGCTCGGCGCACTCCGACGCGCCCAGCCCCGACGTTCCGATCACCGTGGCGACGCCGGCCCGCAGGGCCGCGCGCGCGATCGGCAGTGCGGCGTCGGGAAGCGTGAAGTCCACCAGCACGTCGGGCCGCGCGTCGTGCAGCAGCGCGTCGACCGCGGTGTGAAGGGCCAAGCTGGCGCCGCCGGGCCGCTCCACGGTCGCGCCGGCCACCTGGCTCAGCCCTCCGACCAGCCGCAGGTCGGGCGCGTCGTCGATGGCGCGCACGACCTCACGGCCCACACGCCCCCGCGCTCCGGCCACCGCGACCCGAATTTCCGCCTCGCTCACCGCCGCTCCGCCCGCGCGCAACAGCAAGCAGCCACCAGCCGCTGGACGCCAACGAGCTGGTGGCTGCTTGCCGATAGGCGATCGCTAGTCCTCAGCTGGTGGACCGAGTGGGTGTGAAGGGTTGATCGAGTCAAACATCCACACCCACTCAGGTCAGATGCTTAGATTTAGATGCGGCTGCCCGGCTCGGGGCCGCGACGCTCGCCGTCGCGCCCGCCGCCGTAGCCGCCCCGCGACCCACCGGGACCGCCGCCCCGCGGCCCGCGGTCGGGACCGCCGAAGCCGCCGCCGCGCGGGCCGCCGGGCCCACGGCCAGGGCCGCTGGGCCGCGGGCCGCGCTCGCCGCCGCCGTAGCCGCCGCGCCCGCCGCCGTTGAAGCCGCGGCTCGGCCCGCCGAAGCCGCCGCGCGGGCCGCTGGGCCCGCGGCTGGGGCCACCTCGCGGACCGCCCTCCTCGCCTTCCCCACCGGCGCTGACGCCGACCGGCGCTTCCTCGCCCTCAGCCGGCTCCATCAGCGCCCGCCGCGACAGGTTGATGCGTCCCTGGCGGTCGATCTCAGTGACCAGCACGGTTAGCTCGTCGCCGATGTTGACCGCGTCCTCGACGCGGTTCACCCGGTGGTTGGACAGCTCGGAGATATGGACGAGCCCCTCCTTGCCGGGCAGGATCTCCACGAAGGCGCCGAATGCCATCGTGCGCGTGACTTTGCCCGTGTAGATGCCGCCCGGCTCCACCTCGCGGGTCAGCCCGCGGATGATGTCGATCGCCTTCTGCGCCCGCTCGGCACTCGTCGAGCCGATCAGCACGGTGCCGTTGTCCTCGACGTCGATCGTACACTTCGTGTCTTCGACGATCTTGCGGATCATCTTGCCGCCGGGGCCGATGATGTCGCGGATGCGATCGGGCGGGATCTGGATCTTCGTGATGCGCGGCGCGTAGGGCGATAGCTCCGCCCGGCTCGCGCCGATCGCCTCCAGCATCTTGCCGAGAATGAACTGCCGCCCCTCGTGGGCCTGGGCCAGCGCCTGGCGCAGGATCTCGGCGGTGATGCCGCGCACTTTGATGTCCATCTGCAGCGCGGTAATGCCGTTCGCCGTGCCCGCCACCTTGAAGTCCATGTCGCCCAGCGCGTCCTCGACGCCCTGGATGTCGGTCAGGATGGCGAAGCGGCCGCTCTCATCCGTGACGAGCCCCATCGCCACACCCGCCACCGGCGCCTTGATCGGCACGCCCGCGTCCATCAGGGCCAGCGTGCTGCCGCAGGTGCTGCCCATCGAGGTCGAGCCGTTCGACGACAGCACTTCCGACACCACCCGCAGCGTGTACGGGAACTCCTGCTCGTCGGGAATCACCGGCAGGAGCGCCCGCTCGGCCAGCGCGCCGTGGCCGATGTCGCGGCGCGAGGGCGCGCGCAGCGGCCGCGCCTCGCCGACGCTGAAGGGCGGGAAATTGTAGTGGTGGATGTACCGCTTGTACTGGTCGGGCGCGATGCTGTCGATGACCTGGCGCTCGGACAGCGTGCCCAGCGTGCAGATCGACAGGACTTGCGTCTGGCCGCGCGTGAACAGGCCCGAGCCGTGCGTCCGCGGCAGGACGCCGACCTCGCAGCTCACCGGGCGAATCTCGGCCAGGCTGCGCCGGTCGGGGCGGAGCTGCTTGTCGAGGATGTTGCGCCGCACCAGCGCCTTCTCGATACTCTGGAACAGGTTGCCCACTTCGCGTGGGTCCGCGCCGCGTGCGGCGAACTCTTCCTGCGTCTGCTTGCGCAGCTCGTACGTCGCATCCTCCCGGCCCGCCTTGTCCGGGTTGTAGATCGCGTCCTCGAGCTTGTCGGCCAGGTACTCCTCGATCTGCTTCTTCAGCTCCTCGTTCACCTGCGGCTTCGGGTAGTCGCGCTTCGGCTTGCCCACCGCATCGCGCAGCTCCTGCTGCAGGCGGATGCTCTCCTGGAGCGCCTGGTGGCCGAACTCGATGGCCGCCACGACGGTATCCTCGGGCAGCTCGCTGATTCCCGCCTCGACCATCAGCACGGCGTCGGCCGTGCCGGCCACGGTCAGGTCGAGCTTGCTGTAGGCCATCTCCGGCAGCGTCGGGTTCGCGACGAACTCGCCCTCGATGTATCCCACCTTGACAGCGCCCACCGGGCCAAAGAACGGGATATCGGAGATGTGCAGCGCCGCGGAGGCGGCGTTGATGCCCAAAATCGCCGGATCGTTCACCTGGTCGGTGGAGAGCACCGTCACCACGACCTGGATGTCGTTGCGGTACTCCTTGGGGAACAGCGGGCGCAGCGGCCGATCGGTGAGCCGGGAGGCCAGCGTCGCGGCCTCGCTCGGGCGCCCCTCGCGCTTGATGAAGCCGCCTGGGATCTTGCCGGCGGCGTACATCTTCTCTTCGTAGTCTACGGTTAGCGGCAGAAAGTCGACGCCCTCCCGCGGCGAGCGATTGCTCACGGCGGTGGCGAGCACCATCGTGTCCCCGTAGCGAGTCAGGACTGCCCCGTCGGCGAGTCCGGCCACCCGCCCGGTCTCGAACGAAACCTCCCGCCCGCCGATCTGGGCTGTGCGTTCCACGACCATATGTACTCCTCGCTCGGCCGGAGACGTGATCCAGGGGGTCCATCCGCAACGCCGACGAGGCGCCAGTGGGCGCTGTGGCCGAAGAAAAACTCAGGACGAACGTCCTGAGTTGAGGGCCGCTTGCGCTACTTACGCATCCCGCACTGCGCGGGGAGGTGCTGTTGGCGGCTTGCTCGCTGGCTGTCGGACGACCGAGGCAACTCGCCAACCTCCCGAGGGTTCGCCACGTCTCGCGGCGCGAATCCTTCTCTACCCCGTTCTTACTGGAGACGATTATAGCACACGGCCGACGGCCGTCCTCCGCCAGCCCCTCCGGCGCACCGATGCCCAAGGTCGGGACGGTGTCGCCCTCGCCGGCCACAGTCGAGCCCCTCCGCGCCGAAGGCGAAACGCGCCGGGCTGCGCCCGCGCCACACCGGCCCATGGCGTTGCACAATGCGCGCGACGCCGCGCGGCCCTCCAGGGTTCCTCGTCGGTCGCGAGCCGGCAACGCGCCTCCAGCGCTGCTCAGGACGCTCGCCCGCTAGAGGCAACGCCGGTGGAAGCTCGTCCCCACCCGCCCGGCGCTCGATACTCCCGCCGTTGCGCTTGCGCTGCCAGTTAGCCGCCCGCCGCGAGCGCGTCCAGCAGCGCCTCCACCCCGGCCACGCCGTTCACCGCGCCGTCCGCTTCGGCGAGCAGCTCCGCGGGCGCCTCGGTGCTGTTCACGGCCACTGTTAGCACGCGCGCCTGCCCCTCGGCACCCGCTGTGTGCAGCGTGCGCATGGCGTCCAGGTCCGTCCGATCGTCGCCCAGGTACAGCGCGGCGCGCAGCCCGTAGCGACGCAGCAGACAGCCCACCGCCGTGCCCTTCGACACCGCGACCGGCGGGCGCAGCTCGACGACTTGCCGCCCTTCGGTAATGCGGAGCGGGGCCGCCGCCGGGATCGACGCCAGCGCGGCCAGGATCGCCTCGCGTGCCGCCTCCGGGTCGGCGGCGCCGCGATAGTGGATCGACGCCGTGAGTCCCTTCGGCTCGTAGCGCACGTCCGCACGCTGCACACACCGCGCCGCCTCGCGGAGCGTAATGGCGATGGGCTCCCGGCAGGCCGCCGCCTCGGGGTGCGTCCAGTGGCGCCGACCCACCAGCGCCTCCATCCCGTGGTTGCCGACGTAGACGACGCCTGGCACGTCCAGCAGACGGCGCGCGTCAGCGGCGCCGCGGCCGCTGATCGCCGCCACCAGCGTGAGCCGCCCGAGCAGCGTGCGGACCGCCTCGCGCGCCGCGGGACGGATCGTCGCCAGCTCCGGCCGCGGGGCGATGCGGCTGAGCGTGCCGTCGAGGTCCACTAGCAGCGCGGCTCCCGGCTGGTGCAGCACCTCGCCGGCGGCCGCCAGCAGCGCCTCGCCCCGCAACATCGGCCGTGCTCGGGTCATGCCGGCTAACGCCGGGCGCGCAGGACGAGCTTCACGGCGTCCGCGGCAACGGTGCCCCGCGCGTCGTTGCTGAGGCTGATCTCGGCCGCGCGCCCGCCCGGGAAGCCGAACAGCCGCTCGCCTCCCAGCCGGACCCAGTCGCCGCCGCCCGTGCGCTGGTTCTGCCGCTCCTGGTACGTGCCCTCGGCGTGGACGACGGTATACGGCGCGTCACCGGCAAGCCCGCTCACGTCCGGCCAGCGCACCCACACCTCGTACACGCCCGTCTCGCTGACGAACGGCCGCCAGCGGAAGACGCGCTCGCCTTGCCCGGCTGTGGCCGCCTCCCAGGACTCGCCGTTGATCCCCTTGCCGTCCGTGCGTCGCAGCCAGTCGCCCACGCGATCAGTCTGGCCCAGGTCCTCGTTGTCCGCCATCAGCTCGTCCGTGACGTGGAACGTGACGTTGGTCTCGTATACGGCCTGCTGGCCCAGTGGGTCGCGGCCGCGGACGTGCAGGGTGTAGTGGCCCGGCTCCAGCCCGACGAGCGCGCGGGCCGAGATCGGCCGATACGCGCCCCAGCCGGGGCCGTTGTCGGGGGGCACGATGTCGTAAGCGCCATCGCGGCGCCAGTACTCCAGGTACGTCGAGTACATCCAGCCGGGCGCCGGCAGCCCCAGCCCGCCGGCGGTGGCGCCCAGGCGTCGCAGGCTGGTGTCCCCAGGCAGCGCGCCCGTCACGAAGACGCGCGCCGTCTGGCTCGCGCGCTCGCCGCCCAGCCGCTCGGCGATGGCCGCGCGCATATCCGGGAGCAGCCGGTACACCTCGTCGCCCGGGCACTCGGTGACCGTGAGGTCGCGGTGGCCCGCTACGTTCGCCACGTCGCGGTGCCAGATGCCATCGCTCCGCAGGAAGTCGCCCAGCGTGCTCGGGTCCACGCCGTCGCGGCGCGCGGTATACGCCAACAGATCGACCAGCCGCTCGCGCATCACGCGCGGCAGGGGCGACGCGCTGAAGTCGCCGATGAGCGCGTAACCGACCGTCCCGTAGTTGTGGAAGAACGCGTGCCCCGCGACCACGCCCGGCGACAGGAGCTGGCGGCCATCCGACTCGCGCGCAGGCCCCCGCCCCCGCCGCCCCTCGTACACGACGCCGTCCCGCCCGATCAGGGCGTTGTAGCCGATGTCACCCCACTCCAGCTCGACCGCATGGTAATGGTAGATGGCGCGGACTTCGGCCGCGGCGTCCCGGTAATCGTTCCCCGACGCCGTATGGTGGACGACCAGCTTCTTCACCGGGACGTACATGCGCGGCCAGGTTTCCGCCCCGCCCGCATCGAACCGCAGCGACTCGTCAGCGCCCCATTCCTCGCGCGAGCGAAACGGGAACGGGAAGCCGGCGGGACGGTCGAGCGCGGCGACCGCAAGCGCCCGCTCGGGCCCGTCGTACGGGTTGAGGTAGCTCAGCGTCAGCTGCACGAGCCGCGCGCCCGGCTCCTCGGGAAACTGCACGCGGTACTGTGCATAGCCGCCGCGCGGCACGCGCGCCAGCGCGCTGTGGCCTTCGGCGCCCGCCGCGCCCGGCCGCACGCCCGCCGCTGGGACGGCCAGCCAGGCAGACCACTCCCGCCCGTCCTCGCTCGTGCGCACCGCGAAGGCCAGCTCGCTGCTGCCCGGCCCGTCGGCTACCCAGCGCAGCCCCAGGTGCGTGGCCGCGAAGCGCAGCCGCAGCGGCGCCGACTCGTACACCGCGGCCGGCGCCGCGCCCAGCAAGGCGCCTCCTCCCGCACGCGCCAGCAGCCTGACCCCGCCCAGGCGACCGCTGCCAAGCTCGTGCGTCGCCGCGTGAACGACCCGGTCGACCAGCACCGTCCGCACCGCCGCGGCGGCACCCGCCGCGGCCGCTCGCGGGCCAAGCGCGGCCAGCGCCAGGCTCGCGGCCCCTAGGCGGCCGGCGCCGCGCAGGAACGCGCGGCGGGTTGGCCGGCAGGCGTCCGCCGGGGTGCCGTCCGTCATGTGCTCCTCCGTCCTCGGCAGTCGTCGCGCGCTCGCCGCTGGCTCCCACGTCCCAGGCAGCCTCCGCGCGAGCCGCCCAGTCCCAATGTACCCGCACGGCCGGCCGCACGCCAGCGAGCGCCGGCGGCTTCCGTGCTCCCGGCGCTGGTGGGAGCTGCCCGTCCGAACGCGGTATCGCGCGGGCACCCGACGGGCGGGATGGGCGCGAAATTTTGTCCGACGGTTGCCCGCGGCTCTGCTATACTCCGCCAAAGAGCGAGGAGCGAACGCAGCGTGGAGCAGCAAGAGCCTCTGCCGCCTAGCCCAGCCACAGACCGCTGGAAGCGCGCGCTTGGGCGTATGCTCGACTCGCGCGGCTTCACGGTGGACGAGTGGCGTCACGCCAACCTCGCGGCTCACCGCCCGGCGCTGATCGCGACGGTCGAGCACATCCTGGAGCGCTTGCGGCTCGAAGCCACCCAGGCCGACCTCCTCGAGCGGGATACGCTCTCGGAGGACTGGGACCCATGGCTAACCGAGCAGTACGGCGAGGAGAACGCGCGCATCCTGCGCGAGGCCAGCCCTGCCGAGATCGCCTACGGCATCCGCTGGTGCGAGATCCTGCTGGACCGGCAGCTTGACGTCGAGGAACTCGCCACCAACCCGCCTGAGCCGGTCATCCAGTGGAGCCGAGACGTCGACTGAGCCGCCAATCGCGCGCCGCGCCGCCTGGCGCCTCTCGCCCTCCCCGCCGCGCGCCCCGCGTTTAGACCGTGCAGCGCGCACGGAAGGCCCGCAGCGCCGCGAGCGTCGTCTCAAACGCCGCGTCGAATGCCGCCAGCAGGTGCCGGTCGTCCCCCAGCGTGCCCCCGCGCGCCAGCGCCTCCAGGCGCCCGCAGGCGGCCTCCAGCTCCCGCGCGCCGATGCTTCCCGCCTCGCCCTTGAGCAGATGCGCCGCCTGGCGCAGCGCCGCCGCGTCCCGCGCCATGAGCGCCGTGCGCACCGCCTGCCCCCGCGCCGCGGCTTCCCCCGCGAACTGGTCGATCAGCTCGGCCACGACGTCCGGCTCGCCCGACGCCAGCTCGGTCAGAACCGTCTCGTCCAGCGTCACGGGAGCGCCGCCGCTCGGCGTGAGCGCAGCGCTTCCTGCAGCGAGCGGCGGATCGGGGCTCCGCAGCCAACGCTCCAGGGCCTGTTGTAGCTCCTCCACCCGGACCGGCTTCGAGATGTACCCATCCATGCCCGCGGCCAGGCAACGCTCGCGGTCGCCCTCCATCGCGTTGCCGGTCATCGCGATGATCGGTATATGGCGCGCCCCGCCTTCGCGCCGCCGGATCTCGACGCTTGCCTCGAAGCCGTCCATGTCCGGCATTTGGCAGTCCATGAGCACGGCCGCGTAGGGAATCCGCGCCAGCGAGTCGATCGCCTCCAGGCCGTTCGCCACTGCGTCCGCTCGATATCCAAGCCGCCGCAGCATGCCGAGCGCCACCTGCTGATTGATCGCCGAGTCCTCGACGACCAGAATCCGGGTGGCCGCAGCCGCCGCCGGGGCTGGCGGCAGGTCGGCCGCCGGCAGCGGGACCGGCTGGCTCGGGAGCCTGTCCGTGCCCCTCGGCGCACCCGAGCTGGCTGCCACGTCCCCACGCAGCACCTCGCTCAGTACGGCGAAGAGCTGCGCCTGCCGCACGGGCTTGGTCAGCGCCGCCGCGATGCCCGCCGCCGTCTCCTCCTGACGGTTGCCCCGGCCCAGCGACGTGAGCAGCACCAGCCGCGTCGCGGCCGTGGCCGGATCGGCCTTGATCCGACGTGCTAGCTCCAGCCCGTCCATCCCCGGCATCTGCATGTCTAGGATCGCCAGGGCGTACGGCGCGCCGTCCTGCGCGGCCGCCCCGATCAGGGCCAGCCCGCGCGGGCCGTCCTCGGCGCCCTCGCTCACCACCCCGCAGCTCGCGAGCTGCTCCGCCAGGATGCGGCGATTCGTTGCGTTGTCGTCCACCACTAGCGCGCGTACGCCGCTGAGGTCTGGGTGCCCGCCGGGCGAGCCCCCGCTCGCGGCCGCCAGCTCGAAACGCGCCGTGAACCAGAAGGTGCTGCCCTGGCCCGGCGCGCTGTCCATGCCGATCTCGCCGTGCATCAGCTCGACGAGCCGCTTGCAGATGACGAGACCCAGCCCCGTCCCGCCATACTTGCGGGTAGTCGAGCTGTCCGCCTGGGTAAAGGCCTGGAATAGCCGCGCCTGCACCTCCGACGAGATGCCGATGCCGGTATCGCGCACCGTGAACCGCGCTACAGCGCCGTGCGGCGTCGTCTCCACTACCCGCGCGTCCACGACGACCTCGCCCTCGTGGGTAAACTTCACGGCATTACCCACGAGGTTGAACAGTATCTGCCGCAGGCGGCCCGGATCGCCGCGCAGCGCCCGCGGCACGTCCGCGTGGACCTGCGCCGCCAGCTCCAGCCCCTTCGCATGTGCCTGCGGCGCGAGCAGGCCCACCACGTCCTCGACGACCTCGCGCACGTCGAGGTCGATGATCTCCAGGTCCAGGCGACCCGCCTCGATCTTCGAGAAGTCGAGGATGTCGTTGATGATGGCCAGCAGTGCCTCGCCGGAGCGGCGTACCGTCTCGGCATACTCGCGCTGCTCCGGCCCCAGCCGGGTATCCAGCAGCAGGCCGGCCATGCCGATCACGCCGTTCATCGGAGTGCGCAACTCGTGGCTGACCATTGAGACGAACTCGTCCTTCATCTTCTCCAGCGCGCGGCGTTCCGTGATGTCCCTAAACGCCACGACCGCGCCGCCGATAGCTCCGTCGTTCCGCAGCGGCGTGCTCACGTACTCGACCGGGAAAGCGCTGCCGTCCTTGCGGTGGTAGAGGTCGTCCGTCACGTAGTGGACGCCGCCGTCCCGTAGCGTGGCGGTGATCGGCGACTCCTCCCAGGCGTAGGCGGCGCCCCGCACCGTGGCGGGCCGCACCACGTCGTGCAGCCGCCGGCCCATCAGCTCGTCCACGCCGTAGCCGAGCAGCGTGGCCGCCGCCGGGTTGATGAACGTCGTGCGGCCCTCCCGGTCCACTCCGAAGATACCCTCGCCCGCCGAGTTCAGAATGGACTCGTTCAGCTGCACTGTCGCCTGGAGCTGCTCGGCCATCGCGTCAAACGCGATGCCCAGCTCACCCAGCTCGTCCGAGCCGCGGATGCCCGCCCGGTGCGCCCAGTCGCCGCGCGCCCAGCGCCCCGCAGCGGCCATCAGCGCCTGACGGCGCGCCGCGAGCGCGCGCCACAACAGGTACACCAGGATGAAGCTGGCGGCGGCGATCGCCGCGCTCAGGACGATACGCCAGTTGCGCTCCGCCTGGATTGGCCCGAGCACGGGCGCGCTCGGCAGGTCCACCAAGACGACCCAGGGCGTGCGATTGACGTCGTCCCAGCCGCGCAGGAACTCTTGGCCGGCCCCGCGGGTGAAGCCGCCGCGCACCGGTTTCGCGCCGCCGGGCGCCGCGGCGCTTTCGTCGTAGAGCGTCGGGCGTCGCTGCCCGATCCGGGCAAGCTGGTCGGCGCTCAGCACGCTGTCGTTGACCCCGCCGACGTCACGTCCCTGGAGCACTCGGCCATCGCGGCTGTCCAGGAGCACGACGGTGCTCCCAACCGGGAGTGGCCCGTCGGTCCAGACCACGGGCAGCGGGCCTAGCTTCAACTCCGCCAGCAGGTAGCCCTGTGTCTCGGCGGCGCCCTCGGCCTTCACGGGGAGCAGGATCGGCAAGACGGGATTGTTGTCGGGGCTCGCTTGGGGCTGGTTCGACACCGTCAGGGGGGCTCCCGCCATCACCTCCCGCACGAACGGCGCGTCGGGCAGCACGGGCCGCGCGCTCCCAGGCTGGTAGTTCGATCCTCCGTGGCTCTGAGAGTCCGGCGTGAAGTACGTCAGCGCGTTCAGCGGCGGGTAGGTGAGAGCGCGCAGGATCGCGTCGCGGTCGGCGTCCGTGCCGTCCCAGAACAGGGGGTAGCGGGCTAGCGTGCGCGAGAGCTGCTGCGCGCTGTCCAGCGCGGTGGCGACTTCGTTCGCGGCGATCCGCGCCGCCGAGGCCGCGCTCTCGATGGCGCGCCCCTCGGCCGCGGTCTCCTGATCGCGCGCGTATTGCACCGACGCGACCAACGGGGCAACAGTGGCGACGAAGAACAGAAGCAGGATCTTCCCGGCCACCGACGCTATGGCCCGCCGCACCGGCCCGAGCGGGCGGTCCGGGTGGCCGTCAGGCCGACGCGCCGAACTGGGGGCCTGACCGCTCATCGACTAGCCAATCACGGGGCTGGCCGCGACTACCGCGACGGCAGCTTGCTTCATACCTCCGATTGTAAGGATTCCCGGATTTTCGAGCACCCTGCCAGAACGTCCCGGCCAGGGGCGGAGACTGCCCGGCAGGACCCTCCGCGCGGCGCAACCGCTGAATCCGCTGGCGCCGACGCACCTCGCCGCCAGCAACCTGTTTACCGGATGACCCCGGGCAGGTGTCTAGGGCTTTTCACTGCTCTAGTGAGATGGTAGAACAAGCGTCACCGAAGGGAGGTGGCGCGCGATGGAGTGGGGCGAGCCGGTCCATCCGCAGAGTGTGTTAGCGCGGCTACGGACGCTGCCGGATCCGCGGCGGCGGCAGGGACGACGGTATCCGCTCGCCGCCATCGTCGGGATGCTGCTCCTAGCGGCGATGCATGGGGAAACGTCGGTGCGCGGGATGTGGCTGTGGGGGTGCGTGCGCTGGGACGCTCTCTGGGAGCCGCTGGGGTTCTGGACGCCGCAGCGCCCCCCGACGCTGACGACAGTGTGGGGGCTGCTCGCCCGGCTCGATGCCGTGAGCCTGGATCGGCTGCTCAGCGCCTGGTCGAGCGGCGGGGTGGGGGAGACAGACATCGCGCTCAGTGTCGATGGCAAATGGCTGCGCGGCACCCGCCGGGCCGGCCAGCCGGCGCGGAAGGTGGTCGAACTCGTCAGTCACGAGCGCGCGGTCGTGCTGGGGCAACGCGAAGCGCCCCGCGGCGATGAACTGGCGGCGGCGCTCGCCCTGCTGCGGGAAGTGCCGCTCCGGGATCGCGTGGTCACGATGGACGCGGGCTTGCTACAGCGGTCGGTGCTGGAGGTCATTGTGGCGCATGGCGGCGCCTACCTGGGCGTGCTCAAAGCGAATCAGCCGGGCGTCGCGGAGGCGGTGACCACCTGGCTCCAGGAGGAGCTTTCCCCCCCTGGAGCAGGCGCCGGTCCCGGCGTATGAAAGCTGGACCAAAGCGCATGGGCGGCTGGAACACCGGGCGGTGTGGGTGCTGGCCGCCGGAGAGCTGGGCCCCTATCTGGCGCGCGAATTCGGGTGGCCCGACGTGCAGCAAGTCGGCTGGGTGCGCCGCCGCTGGCGGCGGCTGAACGAGGCGCGGTGGCGGGGGGACGAAACGCGGGTGTGGATCACCAATCTCCCCAGTAGCCGCGTCGGACCTGCCGAGCTGGCCCGCCTGCTGCGCGGCCACTGGACCATCGAAAATCCGGTGCACTGGGTGCGGGACGTAAGTTGGCAGGAAGATCGCGGCCATGGCCGCGCGGTCGGCGTCGGGCTGGCCACCCTCCGCAACACTGCGCTCAACGTGCTACGTCGGCGCGGCTTCGTGTTCCTGCCCGACGCGCGCCGCTGGCTGGCCGCTCAAGTCGATGGCGGCTTGCCGCTGCTCACTCGCTCGTTAGAGCAGTGAATAGCCCTAG
>DATGMD010000011.1:0-5415 GCA_035293805.1 Chloroflexota bacterium
GCTCGCTGGCGCTGCGCGAATTCGCGCTGGGCGTGGAGGGCCTGGAGCGCTTCGTGCGCCGCGAGCCGCTGAGGCGGGTCCACGAGTGCGTCTTCGGCGTCCTGGCCCTGGAGAGCGAGCCGGTCGACCCACGGTTATAGGGTAGGCGCCGCTACCTTGTGCAACAAGACCTCGCACTGTGTGTCAAGCGCATACGCCCGCACGCTGTCGGGGTCAAGTGCGCACCTGTGGAGAGTCGACCCCTTGCACTTCAGCGCGCATGGATGTACGCTGCGACCGGAGGTCCGACGTACGCCCGATGGACGGTCCACATTCGCCCTCCTCCCCAACGGGATTGAGGACGCCGCCGCTGACTCCAGCGTCGCGCCCCGCGCCGGTGCTCGTCGGCCGCGATCGCGAGATGGCCCTGCTACGCGCGGCCCTCGACGACGCGCTCGGGGGACACGGCCGGCTCACGCTGATCTCGGGAGAGCCCGGCATCGGCAAGAGCACGCTGGCCGAGGCGCTGAGTGCGGAGGCACGTGCGCGCGGTGCCCGCGTGTCGTGGGCGCGTGCGCCGGACACGGCCGGCGCGCCGCCCTATTGGCTGTGGACCCAGACCTTGCGGAATCAGCCGGCAAGGGCTGATCCGTCCATGTTGGGGCGCATACCCGAGTCGGGAGCCCCGGAGCTGGCGCGGCTCCTGCCGGAACTGGCGGCCTTCCTGGGTGATCCGCCGCCCACCGCCGCCGCTGAGAGCGAGGTCGCACGTTTCCGTCTGTGTGACGAGATCGCGTCGTTTCTGCTGGGGTGTGCCGCCGATCGCGGCCAGGTCGTGATCCTGGACGATCTGCACGCGGCTGATCCCGCCTCGCTCGAGGTGCTCGTCCACCTGGCGAGCAGACTCGGTGCGGGCGCCCTGCTGATCATTGGGACGCACCGCACGTCGGACGAGGACATGACGCCGGCCCTGCACGGGACCCTGGCGGCGGTTGCCCGCGAAAAGGACACGCTGCACATCGAGCTCGCGGGGCTGGATGCCGCCGCCGTCCATGCGCAACTAACGCAGGTGACGGGACGCCAGGTGAGTGCCGATCTCTCCGAGCGGGTGCGCGCCAGGACGGCCGGAAACCCGTTCTTCGTCGGCGAGGTGGGCCGGCTGCTTCTGCACGACGCTGAGAGCGGTGCCGCGGGCGCCGGTCTCGCCGCGGCGGTGCCGCTGCGGGTCCGCGACGTCACCACCTGGCGGCTGAGCCGATTGCCGGCGGACACGCGTAACGTCCTCGACGTGGCTGCGTTGATCGGAGCAGACGTTCCCATCGACGTACTGGCCGCCGCGTGCGACCAACCGGTGGCCGCGGTCCTTGATGCCCTCCAGCCGGCATTCCGCGCGGGGGTGCTGCAGCGGGGCCGCTCCGCGGCACACGTGCAGTTCGCGCACGGGCTCGTGGTGGAGACCATCGCCGAGGCCATGCCGGTTGGACGCGCGGCACAGTTGCACGAGCAGATCGCCATTGCGATCGAGACGAGCCGTGCCACGACTCTCGACAACTGGCTGGCCGCGCTGGCGTTGCACTGGTCCGCGGCGGTGCCGAGCGAGGGCGCCGCGCGCCGCACGGTTGCGGTGGCGCGGCGCGCAGCCGAGCAAGCGGAACGGCGCCTGGCCCACGGCGATGCACTGCCGCTATGGCGCACCGCGCTCGATGCCGCTGAGCGGGCCCGAGTCCCTGCCGGCGAGCGCGCGGAGTTGCTGCTCGGGCTGGCCCGCGCGCTGTTCCTGGCCGGGGACGTGGCCGGCAGCGTAGATGCGTGCCTGGCGGCCGCGCGGGCCGCCGAAGCCGCGGAGCGGCCCGATCTGTACGCCGCCGCCGCCCTCGTGGTCGAGGGGATCGGTGAGATCCGATGGGCGAAGACATTGATCACGCTGGCGGAAGGCGCGCTGGCCAGGCTGAATGACGACGACCGCGCGACTCAAGCGCGGCTCCACGCGCAGATCGGCCAGTTGCTCGATCTCACCGAAATGCCCGATCGGATGCAGCGCGCGGAAGCCGAAACCGCGCGCGCGGTGGCGCTGGCCGAGCAGAGCGGCGATCGCCACGCGCTGCAAGCCGCCCTCCAGGCCCAGCAGAAAGTGCTGAGCGGCCCCGAGGGGGTCGACCGACGTCTGGCCATCGCTACACGCATGATCGAGATCGGAGCGGAGAGTGGCGACCCGTGGCCGGCGCTATGGGGTCGATCGTGGGCAGTGGACGCCTTGATGCAACTCGGCCGCCTCACCGAGGCCGAGGCGCAGCTAGATGATCTGGAGCCGGTGGTCGCTCGTCTGCGCTGGCCGGTAGCCCGCTGGCATCTGCTGCGCTCGCGCGCCGCGATTTTGCAGGCCCGCGCCCGGTTCGCCGAGGCGCTGCAGACGGCAGATGAGGCGCTGGCCGTGCTGTCGGGCACCGGGCTGGCGCGCGCCGTCGGGACCCACGCCTCCTTCGTGGAAAGCCAGTCCGATCTGGTCGGCGCCGTGCCCGGCTGGCAGGAGCGCCGCCGCTACATGCTGGACTGGTTCGCGCGGGAACCGTCCTACGCCATGCGGCCGCTG
This sequence comes from Chloroflexota bacterium, assembly GCA_035293805.1. Taxonomy (GTDB): domain Bacteria; phylum Chloroflexota; class UBA6077; order UBA6077; family JAJPHF01; genus JAJPHF01. The sequence goes on from DATGMD010000011.1 coordinate 2,570, forward strand.
GCCAGCCTGCTGCGCGAGGGCGAGCGCGAGGCGGCCCGTGCACTCTACGCGCGGCTTGCCCCGCCCGACCGCTGGGAGCCCCCGCGCTACATGCTCTCGATGCACCTCAGAACGCGCCTGCAGGCTGCCATCGCGCTCGGCCTGCGCAGCGAGGTGGCACACCTGCTGGCGCGCTTCCAACCCCTGGCGCACTGGCACGTGGTCCCCGGGGCGGGGTTGGTCGTGACCTTTGGCTCCGGGTTCCTCTACACCGGCCAGGCGGCGGCCTTTCTGGGCGATCTCGACTCCGCGGTCGCACAGCTCGAGAGAGCGATCGACGACAACGAGCGCTGTGGCGTCGTCGCCCAGGCGATCGTGGCCCGCCAGGAGCTGGCCGAGGTGCTCGCGCGCCGTGCCAGCGGCGGCGACCTCGACCGTGCCCGGCGCCTCGCCTCCGCGGTGCTGCACGACTCCGAGCGCTACGGGATGCGACCCGCCGCACAGCGCGCCGGGACGCTCCTGCGCGAGCTGCCGCGCCGCCGCATCAGAACCGCACGCCTGACGCCACGGGAGCTTGAAGTTGCCCGGCTCGTCGCCGCCGGGTTGACCAACCGCCAGGTGGCTGTGCGGCTCGGCATTGCAGAGCGCACCGCCGAGACGCACGTCGACCACATCCTCACCAAGCTCGACTTCGCCAGCCGGGCGCAGATCGCGGCCTGGGTGGCCGCAGAGGCTGCGGCCGAGGGCGATCAGCACTCCTGAGCGCCATCGCCTCCCTTGGGCGCGAACCGCGCGACGCGCACCCCTGCGCGCCCCACGTACCGCCCGAGTGCCCTACGTACCGTCGCGTACGGGTTTCTCCGGATGTATCCGCGCGCCGCCACGCCGATGATGGGAGTGGCGCACGACGGTGACCGTTTCCAAACGGCCGGTGCCACCGGAGGTCCCCTCAGGAGGTTGACATGCATCTGGCCTACGATGACGCCGGTACGGGCGAGCCTGCCGTGGTGCTCGTCCACGGGTGGGGCTTCGGCAACCCCTCGGCCTTGGTCCCGCAGTTTGAGCATCTGGCTCCGCACCGCCGGGTGCTCAAGCTGGACCTTCCTGGTCACGGCCGGAGCGACCGACCACCTCCCGGATTCGGCTTCGAGGACTGCGCCGCGGCCATTGTCGCCGCGCTGGACGCGGCTGGCGTTGATCAAGCCATCGTGTGTGGCCATAGCTTCGGTGGTCGACTGGCGGTAGAAGTTGCAGCCGCCTATCCACCCCGCATCGCCGGTATCGCGCTGTTAGACCCGGTCATCCTGTTCCCCGAGCCGGTGCGGCAGCAAGCGGTGACCGGGCTGGTGCCTGCCCTGGCGACGGAGAACTGGCTGATGGCGCTTGAGCGGTACTTCTCACGTCTCTTCAGCCCGTACGACCCGCCCGAGTTGAAGTCTCAAGTGTTGAGGGAATTGGGACAGGTTGTACCGGACCTCGCTGCTCCGATCATGCAGGAGGGCATGGCAACCGATGGATCGGAATCCCTGGCGCGGGTGCGCTGCCCACTCCTGCTGGTGAGCGCCGCCCCGTCACCGGTGGACATCGAACGCCTGCGGAGCCTGCAGCCGGAGGCATTGATAGGCAGGGTCGTTGGCTCGGGGCATTGGCTGACGTTGGCGGTGCCTGACCAGGTGAATGCCATGCTGGATCGATACTTGGAGCTCGCAACATCCCGCGGATGATCTGAGCCCGCATGCGCGCGATGGAGCCAGCAATCATGATGAAAACGCGGCCACAGGCTGCTCGACCGCTTCCTTGCCAGCGCCGTACCAGGAGAGGTCAGGAACGATTAGGAGGAACCCATGGCTATGGCTGCGAAGAACAACCAATCGCGCATCGCCGCGGCATTCGATCGCTCCCACGGAGGGCGGATGCGAAGTGCTACAGTGGACCGAATCTATCGGGCCGCCTTCGGCGATGACTACCCTGAGACCGCTCAGCCGAACGCCTTCTACTCGCGCACCACCCTGGAGCGCCTGGCGCGGGCGTTGCACGTTGGACCCGGACAAACGGTGGTAGACCTTGGCTGCGGTCATGGTGGCCCCGCCCTGTGGGTCGCCCGGCAGACTGGGGCCACCATGATTGGGATCGACCTCTCCCCCGTGGGGATCGACCTGGCGCGACGCCGTGCGGCGGAGATAGGCTTGAGCGATCAGGCGCGCTTTGAGGGCGGCGACGTGACCGAGACCGGTCTACCGGACGCGTCCTGCGATGCGGCGATGAGCCTGGACGTGCTCTGGGCCCTGCCCGACAAGGCGGCCGCGCTCCGCGAAGTGGCGCGCATCCTCCGTCCAGGCGGGCGCTTCGCCTTCACGACCTGGGAGCAAATCGAGCCCGCAGCCCTGCGGCCACACCCTCTCCTGAAGTCCTCGGACAACGCCGCCTACCATCCGCTCGAACATCACCGCCTCCTCGAGGAAGCCGGCCTGGTGGTCGAAACGTGCGAGGAGCCGTCGGATTGGCGACGCCAGCAGCAGGCCCTGGCGGAGGGCATCGTTGCCAATGAAGCTGAGGTGACCCAGGACATGGGCGCCCACTATCCGGCTATGGCCCGGAGTTTTCTGGCCAACTTGCCGGCGGTGCGCTACCTATTCATTGTCGCTCAACGTCCGCTCGGCGGCTTCCAGTAGGACATGCTGGGCAAGTCACGCGACTTCATCGCGCCGGGCCGGCGCGGCCCGGCACAGCCGGCGGTGACGTGCCGCGGGCGCGACTACCTGCGCGTCATCTACGGGCCGGAGTACACGCTGCCGGAGAACCTGGAGCGCTTGCGGTCGCGCGGTCTGGGGGCGAAGCGCTCGCTGGCGCTGCGCGAATTCGCGCTG
>DATGMD010000012.1:0-63919 GCA_035293805.1 Chloroflexota bacterium
CGGTGCGGTCGCGCGAGTTGTTGTCGACGACGACGACCTCGTCGACGGCCGGGCAGGCCCGGAAGTCGCGCACGGCGGCGGCGATGCCCGCCTCCTCGTTGTACGCGGGGAAGACGATCGAGACCTGCCGCCCTTCCCACATGCTGTAGCTTCCCCTCAGCGGATCCTCGCGTGGTGCCGCGCTGCCGCGGGTCGACGATGCGCCGAAGCTGGGGCCGGCGCTAGCCCGTCGCGCTGGGCGCGGCCGCTCGCCGCCTCCGATCGACGGCCCATTAGGCGGCCGCGCGCCGGACACCTTAGCCAGTATACGGACTCAGCGCTCCAGTTCAAAGCCGCTGAGCCGGCGAGGGCCCCCGGCCGCGCCCTGCAGCCCGCCGCACGCTGTGGGAACGGCGGCTCGGCGTTGCCCCGGGGGCGACGGGCTGGTACACTGCCAGTGGTCAGGCCAATCCGTGCCGATGGCCTGACCACTCCTTAAGCACTCGGCCAAAGATTGTGTGTCTGTTTGGCGAAGCCAAACCACACACACTACCCTGGACCGGCAGTTTAGGCCCGCGTTCGGAGGTGCCCGTGCCCGCGCTCGAGCCGATCCGGCGCAGCCGCATCTACGAGCACATCGTGGACCAGATCCAGCGCCTCATCCAGGAGGGCGACCTCGCGCCCGGCGACCAGCTTCCCCCCGAGCGCGTGCTGGCCGAGACGTTCCAGGTGAGCCGCGCGTCGGTGCGCGAGGCGCTGCGGGCGCTCGAGCTGCGCGGGCTGATCGAGGGGCGCCAGGGCGGCGGCACTTTCGTGCGCACGCTCTCCAGCGACGACCTGATCCCGCCGATGGCCTCGGCGCTGCTGGCGGGCGCGGAGATGGATCAGCTCATGGAAGTGCGGGAGATGCTGGAGCCGCACATCGCCGAGCTGGCGGCCATCCGGGCGACGCCCGAGGCGCTGGCCGAGATGGACGGGCTGCTCGAACGCCAGGCGGCGCGGGTCGCCCAAGGCGAGATTCCCATCGAGGAAGACACCGCCTTCCACAACGCGCTGGCCATCAGCACCGGCAACGGCGTGCTGTTGCGGCTGCTGAACCTGATGGCCGACCTGCTGGAGGAGTCGCGGGCGCGCTGGTTCCAGTCGCCCGACCGTCCCGCCCAATCGCTGGCGGGGCACCGCCGCGTGCTCGCCGCCGTGCGCCGCCACGATCGCGCCGCGGCCTACGCGGCGATGGCCGACCATGTCCGCCGTGTCCGCGGCGCCCCCGCCGACTCGCCGTCATAAGCGGTTGGCCATCGTCGCCTGTTAGCTAACAGCTGACGGCTGATAGCGGGACTCCCCAGCGCCTCACGATGCCGTTGCGATCTCGTGATGCCCGCGTGCTCGGTCGCCGGCCGCTGTGCTAAGTAAGCTCAGGCGAGCGGACCGGCCCGTGGCGGCGCGAGCCGGGGACCGCGGCCCCGAGGAGAGTGCATGCTGCACGGCGATCGTCTGGCAACCGTGCCATCGCGGGCGGCGCCCGTGCGCCGCGCACATCCCCCCCGCTGCCGGCGCCTGGCCGACGCCGCGCCCGTGCTCCTCTGGACGGCCGGTGCGGACCAGGAGCGCGATTTCCTGAACCAGGTATGGCTCGACTGCGCGGGCCACGGTCGGCCGCTGGAGCGCGGCGTCGGGTGGCTCGCGACCGTGCATCCCGACGACCGACCCCGTTGCGCAGAGACGTTCCAGGCCGCCTTCGCGGCGCGTCAGCCCTATGAGTGCGAGTATCGGCTGCGCGGCTTCGACGGCGGGTACCGCTGGGTGCTGGACCGCGGCACGCCGCACTTCGCGCCCACCGGCGCCTTTCTCGGCTACGTCGGCGCCTGCACGGACATCACCGCGCGGAAGGCGGCCGAGGCCGAGCGCGAGGACGCGCTGACGCGCCTGGCGTCGCTGCTGCGGGTCAGCCGGCGGCTGGCGAGCGAGGCCGACGCGCGGGCGCTGCTTACCGCGTTGGTCGAGGAGGCGGAGGACCACCTGGGCGCCGACGCCGGCAGTGTTCGCCGCTGGCGCGAGGAGCAGGGCCGCCTCGTCGTCGTCCACAACACGCTGCTCGCCGACCAGGCGGCCGCGACCATGCCCTTGGGGCAGGGGGCCATTGGCGAGGCGGCCGAGCGCCGGGCGCCCGTAGTCGTCGACGACTACCCGGCCTACGCCAACGGCGTGGCGGCTGCCCGGCAGGCGGGCGTGCGCGCGGCGCTGGCCGTCCCGCTGCTGCACCAGCGCCGGCTGCTCGGGGCGCTCGCCGTGTTCAGCCGCGACCCCGCGCGGCGGTTCAGTCCCGCCGACGTCGAGCAGCTGGAGCTGCTGGGGGCGGCGGCCGCGGCAGCGCTGGTCGGCGCCGAGCGGGCGCGGCTCGACGGGGCGCTGCTGGCGGCGAACACGGCTCAGCACGAGGTGTACAACCGGCTCGCGCTGATGATGGGCTACGTCGAGATGATCAGTCTCAGCGAGACGGTTCCTGCGCGGCTGCGGGACGCCGCCCAGGAGGCGCTGGAGGGCGTCGCGGGCGCCGTCGAGGTCCTGGACGCCCTCGCCCGCGTGCGCCACCTCACCGAGGTCGACTGGGGCCCCAACGTGCGGCCGACGATCGACTTGCGCCGCTCCGTGGGCTAAGCCGTCGCCCCGAGGCGTACGTCAGGGCGGTGGGGGCTACCGTCCGTCCTCGTGGTCGTCCTCGAGGGCGTCGAGGCCGTCCTCCAGGCAGTCGGCGCAGAGGCTCAGCTCGGTCAGTAGGTTGCCGTCGATCAGGAACAGCCGGGCCGTCTGCTGCGACTGCTTGCAGCGATTGCAGGTCAGTGGCAGGGAGGTGTCCCACCCCTCGACCTGGTCGGGCGTGCGGTGGACCGGCGGATCGGCATCGGAGCCCTCGTACTGGCCCTCGGTCTCCACCGGCGGGCTGAAGCGGTCGTAAGTCACGGCGCTCTCCTTCACGCGAGCAGGTACGAGCCGGGTGCGAACGGCGCGCGGGATGTCGTGGGGGTAGCCAGCGCCTCAGCGCGCCGGCGACGGCTCGCCCAGGGATGGCGCCGATGCGCGGGCCGCCTCGCCGTCCGCGGGCGGCCCGCCATCGGCCGTGGGCCGCGCGCCGAGCGCGGTCGGCTCCCCGATGGGCAGCCAGACCGTGAAGGTGCTGCCCTGGCCGGGCGCGCTCTGGACGGTGATGCGGCCGCCGTGGCGCTCGGCGATCCACTGCGCGATCGCCAGGCCCAGCCCCGTGCCGCCCTCCTGCCGGACCTTCGTCGCGCGGTAGAAGCGCTCGAAGACGTGGGGCAGGTCCTCGGGATCGATGCCCACCCCGGTGTCTTCTACCTGCACGGTGTACCAGTCGTCGGCGCGCGCCAGGCTGATCCGCACCCGGCCGCCCGCGGGCGTGTATTTCAGCCCATTGTCTACCAGGATCAAGAACAGCTCCTGGAGCGCGTCGGCGCTGCCCAGCACCGTCGCCGGCGTCACGCCAGCCAGCTCGATGCGCGTCTCCGGCTTGTGGAGCTGCGTCTGCCGGTGTACCGCGCGCAGCAGCTCGTCCAGCCGCACCGCCTCGCGCGGGAAGCTGTGGCCCGCGTCGGCGCGCGCGAGCTGCAGCAGCTCGGTCACCAGCCGCGACATGCGCTGCGTCTCGCTGGCGATGTCCGCGAGCGCCTCCTGCACCTCCTCGGGCGGCAGGGCGCCGTTGCGGCGCAGCAGCTCGACGTTGCCGCGGATCGTCGTGAGCGGCGTGCGCAGCTCGTGCGATGCATCGGCGATAAACCGGCGCTGGGCGGTGAATACCGCCTCCAGGCGGTCCAGCATCTCGTTGAACGTCGTCACCAGGGTGCCGACCTCGTCTTGCCGCCGCGCCGGCGGCAGCCGCTGGTCGAGCCGGCCGCTGAGGCCGATGGCGCGCGCCGTGTGGCTCAGGCGGTCCAGCGGCCGCAGCGAGGCGCGGGCCAGGAACCAGCCGGCGACGCCCGCCCCCAGCACCACGAGCACGTCGCAAAAGAGCATCAACCGCTGCATCGTCGCCAGGGTCTGCTCGTTGTCGGCCACCGACCGCGCGACCTGGATATAGCCCGTCACCTCGTCGTCGATCAGCAGCGGCGCGGTGTACATCCGCAGCCGCTGCCCGGCCAGGCGGACGGTGTCCCACGTCGGGTCGCCCGCGCGGCCGTTCTCCAGGCCCTCGGGCGTCAGCGGCAGCTGGTGCTCCCCGAGATTGGCCGAGCGGTCCAGCACCTGACCGTCCGGGTCGAGCAGCTGAATGTAAATCTCGGGCGCGGCGAACGCGTCGATGTGCGGCAGGCGAATCCGCCGCGGGCGCACCGGGAACTCCCCGCGGATCCGGCTGGTGCGCGCCACGTCCTCCGCCTTGCTGGCGATCGTGTGGTCCATGTCGATGTCCAGCGCGTGCTCCAGCAGCACGTACAGCAGCGCGCTGAACCCGAGCAGGCTCGCCGCCAGCACGACCGTGAAGAACAGCGTCAGGCGCAGCCGCAGCGACATCCGGGACATGCTAGCTCGGCTCCCGCAGCACGTAGCCCACTCCGCGCACCGTGTGGATCAAGCGGGGCTGGCCGCCCGCCTCCAGCTTGTTGCGCAGGTAGCCCACGTACACGTGCAGCACGTTCGACTCGGCGTCGTACTGGCCATCCCACACGCGGTCCAGGATCTGGTCCTGGGCCAGCACCTCCCGCGGGTGGCGCATGAAGTAGGCCAGCAGCTCGAACTCGCGGGTGGTCAGCTCGATGCTCTGCTCGCCGCGGGTGGCGATGCGGCTCGTCAGGTCGAGCGCCAGGTCCGCGAAGCGCAGCACCCGCTGCTCGCGCGTCTCCCGGCGCCGCAAGAGCGCGCGCACGCGGGCCAGCAGCTCGTCCAGGGCGAACGGCTTGACCAGGTAGTCGTCGGCGCCGCTATCCAGCCCGTGAACGCGGTCCTCCGTCTCGTCCTTCGCGGTCAGGATGAGGATCGGCAGGTCGCTCTCCTCGCGCAGCCGCCGGCAGACCTCAATGCCGTCGACGGCGGGCATCAGCAGGTCGAGCACGACCAGATCGGGCTGACGCTCGCGCACGCGGGTCAGCCCCTCGCTGCCGTCGTTCGCGGTCCGCACGTCGTAGCCCTCGGCACGCAGGGCGCGGCTCAGCATGCTGGTGATGCGGCGGTCGTCGTCGACGACCAGGATGTCGGCGGAGCGATTCGGCACCGTGTTCCTCGCGCCAGAAGCTGTCGCGGCGTGTTGGTGACGCCCGAGACGTGCTTATAGTGTAACGCAGTCGCCGGCCGACATGGTGTCGCCGGCATACCTGCCGGTGGTACAGTGGGGGGAACCGAGGGAACGGCACCACCATCGGCGGAACGGGGGTGATCCATGTACCTCAAGCAGTTCATTCGCGACGAGTCCGGCTGCGCCTCCTACCTCGTCGGCTCGCTCTCGGCGGGCGCCTGCGCCGTGGTGGACCCGCAGTGGGCCATCGAGCCCTACCTTCAGGCCGCGGCGGCGAAAGGGCTGCGCATCACCCACGTGCTGGAGACGCACCTGCACGCCGACCACATCTCGGGCGGGCGGCGGCTGGCCGAGCGCACCGGCGCCGAGATCGGCATCCACGCGGCCGCCGAGGCGCTGTTCCCGCACCGCGCGCTCGTCGACGGCGACGTCATCCGCCTGGGCGAGGTCGAGCTGCGTGCGCTCCACACCCCCGGCCATCGCCCCGAAGTGCTCTCCTTCCTGATCGCCGACCACGACCGCGCGTCCGAGCCCTGCGCCGTGCTGACCGGCGACTCGCTGTTCGTCGGCGGCGTCGGCCGGCCCGACCTGGGCGGCGCCGCGCGCACCTACGCGGGCGCGCTCTACGAGAGCCTGTTCGACAAGCTGCTCAAGCTGCCCGACTTCGTCGAGGTGTACCCGGCCCACGTGGGCGGCTCGTCCTGCGGCGCGGGCCTGAGCGGCGCCACCAGCTCGACCATCGGCTTCGAGCGCCGCTACAACTGGGCCGCGCAGCCGCGCAGCCGCGAGCAGTTCGTGGACCTGGTGACCGCCGACCTACCCCCGCAGCCGGGCAACTTCGAGGTGATCGTCGCGAAGAACCGCGGCGCGCTGCCCCTCGCGGAGCCGACGGCCGCACCCCTGGCCCCGGCCGCCGCCCAGGCGTGCCTCGCGGCTGGCGCGGTGCCGCTCGACGCGCGCGACGTGCGGGCGTTCGGCGCCGGCCACCTGCCCGGCGCCGTAAACGTGCCGTTGCGCGCGGGCGGTTTCGGCGTGCGCGTCGGCTGGGTGATCCCCAGCACCACGCCGATCCTGCTCGTACTGGAGAGCGAGGCCGATCTGGCCGACGCGCTCGGCACGCTCGCCTCGATTGGGTACGGCAACGTGGCCGGCTACCTCGCGGGCGGCGTCGCGGCCTGGCAGGCGGCCGGCCTGCCCGTCGAGACGCTGCCGCAGATCTCCGTCCACGAGCTGCGCGAGCAGCTGCGCGACGACCCGTCGCTGCTGGTGGTGGACGTGCGCGAGAGCGACGAGTACGCGGGCCGCCACCTGCGCGACGCGGTGCATATGCCGTTCTGGGCCATCGCCGAGCGCGCCGCGGAGCTGCCCCGCGACCGTCCCGTGGCCGTGATCTGTGCGGGCGGCCTGCGCAGCTCGCTGGGCGCGAGCCTGCTGGCGCGCGCTGGCTTCCGCGACCTGCGCAACGTGACGGGCGGCATGAGCGCCTGGCTCGACGCGGGCTACACGGCCGTGTGACCCTGGAGGACCAATGGCCAACGCCCCGCGTGATCCCGAACAACCACCGCGTCCGCGCTCGGCGCCGCGCGGTCGGCCCGCCGGCGCCGGGCGCGCGGACGAGCCCGGCCAAGCGGAGCGCGGGCGACCGGGCGGACCGGGCCGGCCCGGGCCGGGCGGCGGGGGGAGCGGCGCGCGCCGAGTCAGCGGCGGGCCGGCCGCGGGGAAGGCCGGCGGGAGCGGGGCCGCGGGCGGGGCGGGCCGCGGCGGGGCGGGCGGCGGCCGCGGGCGGGCCGCCTCCGGCGACCGCGGCTACGTGCAGGAGCTGGGCGCCGTGCTGCGGCAGCGCGACCCGCTGGCGCTGCGCGCCTTTCTGGCGGCCAGCGCCCGCCGCTTCGGCAACGAGCGCGAGGCGGCCGAGATCGAGACGCGCGAGCCATCCGAGATGCTGCTTATCATGCACCAGATGATCGTCGCCCGCCCCGACCTCCAGCCCCTCCACCCCGACAGCCAGCGCTGGCTGCGCGGCCACGGCCTGGACCCCGACGTGACCGGCGAGTCCCACCGCAACTGACCAGGTGGCCGGGGTCGGGTTGCCGGTTTGGCTTCGCCAAGCCGGCAACACCATCGGTTCCAGGCGCTTCGCGGAACGCTTGTGACGGGCGCCCGCAGGCCGTATACTCGCGGCCGTGAAGGGCAAGGCTCCGCTCGAGTTCGCCGCGGTCGTGCTGCTCCCCGTCCTCCTCGCCGGCTTCCTGTGGGTCACGGCGCCACAGCTGCACACGCCGCTCTTCTGGGACGAGGTCAACTTCTACTGGAACGGCCAGGCGATCGCCACGAGCGGCGTGCCCTACGCCAACGCCGGCTTCCTCGGCGACCGCGGCGCGATCGGCGGGCAGTACCAGTACGGGCTCTGGCACCCGCCGCTCTACCTCTACACCCTGGGCCTGGCGTTCTGGCTGTTCGGCGCCAGCGAGACGGTGGCCCGCGGCACCGGCGTGGCGCTGATGACACTCACTGCGCTGCTGGTCTACGGGCTGGGCCGTCTTACCATCCCGCGCCCAGCCCGGAACTGGGGCGCCCTGCTGGCCGTCGGCATCCTGCTCGTCAGCCCCCTGGCCATCCAGAGCGCCCTGGTGCTCGACATCGACGGCACGGTGCTCACCCTCCTCCTCACCGCCTGGAGCCTCCTCTACCTGCGCTGGGAAGATGCGCCGCGGCGCTGGCAGCCGCTCGTCGTCGTCGCTTTGGCCGTGGCGTTTGCCGTCACGTTATGGGCGAAGCTGACGACGCCGTTCTTTCTCCTCGGCGTCCTGCTGGTCTACCAGGTCGGACGCGGCCGGCCCCTGCGCGGGATCGCGCACCTGCTCGGGATCGGCGTCGTCGGCGGCGTGTTGTTCCTGCTCACCTGGGGCCTCGCCTGCGACCGGCTCGGCATGCCCTTCGACATGCCGTTCGGCGTCACCTGGGCGGAGCTCCACGACGCGGTCGGGAGCGACGGCGATCTCAGCGAGCGCTTCGCCGCGCAGGCGCTGCCGATCCTCGCCTGGGTCTCGCCCTACCTGGCCGCGCTGTTCGCGGCCGCGACCATGTCCCGCGTGGCCGCCTTCGTGCGCCGCCGCCGTCTCGAGCCGGTCGATTTCCTGCTGGGCGCGGGACTGGTCATCGGCGCCGTCTACTTCGTCAAGCTGGCGGCCGGCTTCCCCAAGTACCACGTCGCCATGCTGCCGTTCTGGGCGGTGGTCTGCGCCTACTGGCTCAGCGTGGGATGGGTGCGGCTGCGACGCCCGGTCGCGGCAGTCATGCTGCTGCTCCTGGCGGCGGCGTGCGGCCTCGTCTTGGGCTACGCGCTAGTCTACGTCGGCGACAACTGGATGCTGACGCCGCCGCTGCTGGTCGCGCCGGAAGCGCTGGGCCTGGTGACGGCGCTGGCGGCGCTGCTCCTGCCCGTCGCCCTGCTGCGTCCCACGGGACTCGGCGCGGTCGCCGCCAGCCTGGCGCTGGTGCTCTATAGCGGCTGGGCGATGAGCGCGGACTGGTATCATACTCGGGCGACCTACTCGACCAACTACTGGTACGGCACCCAGGGGCAACAGGAGATCGCCAGGGTGGTAGACGATTTGATGGACCGGGTGGGCCTCAGCGGTCCCTACGTCGGGGCGAAGGAGGTCGTGTTCTACACGCGCCACCACTTCTACCTGGACGAGGACACCGTCTATAGCCTCTTAGAGGACGAGTCGCGGCCCTTCGACGGCCGCCTCCTCGGCTACGACGTGCCGCTGGTGGCTGCCTGGGTGCGTGACCCGGGGGTGCGTCAGGTCTTCACCGACCGGCTGGCGCGGGACTACGAGCCCGTGGCCGAGGCCGGCGACTATCTGGTCTTCCTGCGTCGCTCGCTGGCGGCCGTCGCCTACGCCACCCCCGCCGCCGAGCCGCCAGACGGCGTGGCGGCTGCCGCGGTCGGCGTCGCCGGGGACGACGAGCAGACGGAGGACGACGAGGCGACCATCGCGGCCGACGACGCCCCGGGCGCCGCCGCGGCACCCTTGGGCGCCTTCCGCGACCTCGACCCGGAGGGGGCGCCGTAGTCGTGCCGCGCCAACTCACGGCGGTCCTGGCCGCCGCGCTCCCGCACCGCGCCTGGCGGCCCCGCCGCGGCCACGTGGCCGCGGCGCTGCTCGCGCTGCTGGCCGCCGCGGCGCTCAACGGCTGGATCGCGGTCGCCAGCCCGGCTGGACCGCTTGCCGACCTCACCCACTACAAGTACTGGGCGCGGCTTGTCACGGTCGACGGCATGCACGCCGCCTACAGCGGCGAGTACCCCGAGACCTACGCTATCTATCCCCCCGTCACGCTGCTCACGTTTCGCGCCGCGGGCGCGATGTACGCGCGGTGGGTCGATCCCACCTTCGACCTCGACCGCGCGCTGGCCAGCCACGAGCTAAGCGTGTTCCTGCGCCTCCAGGCGCTCCTGTTCCACCTGCTCGTCGGCCTCGCCGTGCTGGCGGTGGCGCGGCGCGTCGTCTCGTTCCGCGCGGCCTTCGCCGCGATGCTTGCCTATCTCTTCAACCCCGGCGTGGTCTTCGACGTGGCGCAGTGGGGGCAGCCGGACCCGGTCTTCGGCCTGTTCGTGCTGTTGGCGCTGGCCGCGGCGGCGTGGGGCGCGGCCGACCCCGCGCGCCAGGCGCCGCCCGACGAGCGGCTGTCCCCGCGGGCGGCCGCGCTGGCCGGGCTGTGCATCGTCCTGGCCGCCTGCGCCAAGCCCCAGGCGTGGGTGTTCCTGCCGCTGGCGGGCGGACTGGTGTGGCGGCGCGGCGGGCTGCGCGGCGTGGCGGCCGCCGGCGCGGCGGGCCTGGTCGGCGCGCTCGCCGTGGCCTTCCCCTACATCCGCCACGGCACGCTCCGGGCGCTCCTGGGCCTGCCGCGCGCCATCAGCGACGCTATGCCCGTGGTGACGGCGAACGCCCATGACCTCTGGTGGCTCATTAGCGGCGGCGCCGACCGCTGGCCGCTCGACGGCGAGCCCTTCCTCGGGCCGCTCAGCTACCGTCTGGTGGCCATGGCGCTCGTCGCCCTCTTTGCCGCGCTCGCGCTGGCACGCGCGTTGCGAACGCCATCGTTCGGAGCGGTGTTCGCCGCGGGCGCCTTCACCGGCTTCGGCTTCTTCATGGCCATGACGCAGGTCCACGAGAATCACATGTACGTGGTGTTTCCCCTGCTGGCCCTGGCCGCCGCGGTCGATCGCCGCCTGTGGCCGGTGTACGTGGTGCTGGCGCTCACCTGGTGCGCCAACATGCTGCTCCACGACTTCGACCTGGCCGAGCCCGTGGTGGCGCCGCTGCTGCCCATCTCGCTGGAGGACGCGCAGTGGCTGAACTCGCTGGTGAACACGCTGGTCCTCTCCGGCTGGACGGCCTGGCTCGTGGCCGACACGCTGCGGGTCTGGCGGGGCCGGCCGCGATCCGTCGCCACGGCGGCTCCCGCGGAGGCCTGAGGGACCGGCGCGGCAGCGCGCCCGAGAGGAGGTGAGCCCGTGGCCGACGACGCCGCGCGCGATGCGCTGGAGCAGCGCTTCGCCGAGCAATTGCTGGACGACGAGGGGCTCCGCGCCGATCTCACGGACGACGAGTACCAGCCCCTGCAGGATTGGGCGCTCGACCGCCTGCACGAGCGGGTCGTCGCGCTGGCTGATCCCGGCGCCCCAGAGGCCGAGACGGCGATGGCGAGCCTGCTGGCGTCGCTGCGGCAGGTGCTGCGCGCGGTGGACGCGACCGTGGGCCGCCGTGCCGACCTGGACGCCGAGGCCTTCGCCGCGGGGCTGGCGCCCCTCGTGGAGGCAGTGGCGCCGCCCCTGTTCGGCGCCGAGGGGCCGGCGAGCGAGGTCCGCCAGAACGTCCAGGCGGCGATCCCACGGCTGGCGGCGCAGAAGGACGACCTGGACGGCCCCGCGCTCGTGGAGCAGCTCGTGGCCGTGCTCAGCGGCCCGGGCGGCGCGGGCGGCCCCGACCGCGACGGCGTGGTCGGGCCTAGCTGATGGCGCGGCGCCTGCTGCTCCTTGGCGCGCTGGTCGCGGTCCTGGTCATCGCCGTCGGCGCGCTGCTCTACTTCCGTGAGCGGGCCGCCGCGCCCTCGGCCACCAGCACCACCGCGGACTGGTACGACGTCTACTTTACCGACCCAAAGTATCCCGACCGGCCGCAAAATCGCCACGGCGGCATCGACGAGAAGTTCGTCGCCTTCCTCGACACGGCCCAGCGCAGCCTCGACGTGGCGATCTACGACTTCGACTTGGAGAACGCCGCCGACGCCCTGGTCCGCGCCAAGGACCGCGGCGTGACGGTCCGCATGGTCATGGACAGCGACACCCTGAACAACACCAAGGATGCGGCCGTCCAGCGCGCCGTGGGCACGGTCCAGCAGGCGGGCATTCCCATCGTCGGTGACAACCGCCAGCCGATCATGCACCACAAGTTCGTCGTCCGCGACGGCGAGGAGGTCTGGACCGGCTCCTGGAACTTCACGACTGGCGACACATACCGCCTGAACAACAATGCGGTCCGCATCCGCTCACGCGAGCTGGCCGACAACTACGCGGCCGAGTTCCGCAAGATGTTCGAGGCCAAGCAGTTCGGTCCGAACAAGCCGAAGGGCGTGCCCCACCCGGTCATCACGATCGGCGGCGCTCGCATCGAGACCTACTTCTCGGCGCAGGACAACGTGGCCTCTCACGTCGCCGCCCGCGTCCGCGAGGCGCAGCACAGCATCCGCTTCCTGGCCTTCTCGTTCACGCAAGACGACATCGGTCAGGCCGTCATCCAGCGCCAGCAGGCCGGCGCGGCGGTGAGCGGCGTGTTCGAGCGCACCGGCTCCCAGACGCGCTTCAGCGAGTACGGCAAGATGAAGCAGGCGGGCCTCGACGTCTACCAGGACGGCAACCCCTACACGATGCACCACAAGGTGTTCATTCTAGACGACGCCACGACGCTCTTCGGCTCGTTCAATTTCAGCGACGGTGCCAACCGCGACAACGACGAGAACTTGCTGATCGTCGACGACCCCGGCTTCGCCCAGGCCTTCATCCAAGAGTTCGACCGGGTGCTGGCCGTTGCCAAAAGCCCCGCGCCCGTCCGCGCGACCCCGCGCAAGCAGCGGCCGCGCTAGGCTGCTTGCCCCCCGCGCCGCTCGCTAGAGCCGTTTGCGCGCCAGGTGAGCGGCCAGCGTGTCGTAGGGGCGGCTCTCGTGGCCGCCCGCGGCCTGTGGCGCGGAATACTGCAAGCGCCACTGCCGCCGCCCCGATGTCAGCCGACCGCTCAGTCTCGCTGCAAACCGCTGTAGTGGCACTCCATTTGCACGCTCTGCGAAGAGGCGCGCCTCGATCAGCGCGGAGGAGAGTTAGCATGGAGTCCCAGTCAGCGAGCCAGATCCGAGAAGGCATGTGCGTGTGCGATCGCCTGGGGAACGCGGTCGGCACGGTTTCCGAGGTACACCGCGAGCCGCCCGCGGGGTCGATGGCGCCGGGCATCGGCTACCTGGTGATCCAGGCGGAGCGGCCGGATCGCCTGGAGGAGCTGCACGTGCCGCTCACGCAAGTGCTCGGGGTGCAGGGCGACCACGTGGTCGCGGAGATCAACCCGGAGATGGTGGCCGCCCACGACGCGCAGTGGATCGCCCAGCAGCCGCCGCGGTAACGGTAACTGAAGCGGCGCCGGCGGGCACACGCGAAGGCGCCCCGACCCGGGGCGCCTTCGCGTGTGCCGGATACTCGCCTGGCCGGGGGCGAGTCGTCGGTTGGGAACCTGCCCCACACTCCGATCAGGAGCTGCCGGCCCCGGTCAGCGACGGGCTCGGCCAGTTCTGGTCGTCGACGTGGTCGGCCGGGACGTTCAAGATCACCTGGTCGCCGCGGACCTCGCGGACGGCGCTGAACGGCACGCAGAGGTCGCGGGCCATCGAGCGGGCCGCCACGAAGTCGTTGTCGTGGACCTCCTTGACCTGCCCCACGTGGTTCATGCCGGAGCCGACAACCTGCATGTCCGGATGGACGGCTTGCCGCGAGCGACCGCCGGTCGACCGGTCGCCCTGCTGCTGCGTCACCCGGAGCTGGTTGTTGACGTCCCACACCCCGCTGACGGATTCGGCGGTATCCTCGGCTAGCCGCTTCTGGCGCCGGGTCGGGATGCTGCCGCTCAACGTGACCACGCCGTCGTGAACGGCCACCGTGATGTCGGAGGCGTCGATGTGCGGGTCGTCGCACAGCCGGTCCGATACGTCCTCGTGGATGCGCTCGTCCGAGCGGCGGTAGTTCCGCGGCCCAACGCCCCGGTAGTTCTCGCCCGTGGAGCCGGAGTCATAGTACCCGTACGGCTCGGTGAAGCTATACGTGTGGTAGTTCCCAAAGCGGTCGTACCAGCCGTTCCGAATCCACCACGGCTCGCGCTGGCTGGCGCCCGGCCGCTGCTCGCGCCGCCCATACGGCTCGCGGTAGTAGTCCGCGCCGTAGCGCGGCGGCTCGCCGTAGTACCCGTAGCGGTCCCCCGCGGGCTCGCCCTGGCTGCCGTAGCGGTCGCCGTAGGCGCCGTAGCGGTCGTAGTACGGCTCGTCGTAGTAGCCTGCCCGACCGTACCGATTGTAATAGTCCGCCATAGCCCTGCTCCTCGAAGCTGATCGCCGGTGGGCGGCCTTCGCCGGCCAGTGCTGCCCACCACGAACGGCACCGCAGTCCGTGTACCGGGTGCGATCGCCGCGGGCGGGGGGCGGATAGTTGTCCGGATACGTTCAGGTTCGGCCGGGGCTCAGGGCGCCTGATCGGCGCCCGCCCGCGGCCACACGTCGATGGTGTCGGGCAGCGTCTCGCGGCCGGCGCCCGCCCGCACCTCGCGCGGCCAGCGCTCCACCCAGACCATGCGCCGGTCAGGGCCGCTGTAGCGCCAGTAGTCGACGCTCACGCCCTGCTCGGCGCCCGCCGCCGTCGTGAGGTCGACGGTCGCGCTGCCGCTCTCCGCCAGGGCCAGCGTCGCGCCGTCGCTCTCGACGCTCGGCGCGCCCGCCGGCGGCGGCGTCGCCAGCGGGTCGAGCACCGCCCAGGTGAGCCCGCCCGGCGAGCCCCAGAGCCAGCGTTCGGCGCTCCCACTCCGCAGTAGGTAGAGGTGCCAGGTGCGGCCCTCGGCAAAATAGCTAAGGACGCCCTGCACGAGGTAATCCTCGAAGTCCACCGTCACCGCGTCGCCCAGCGCGAGCGCGTTCAGCGCCGCCGTGCCACGCGTGGGCGTCCCCGCCCGCAACAGGGCCTCGGGCGCTACGGCGGGGCCGCGGCGGCCGCGCAGCAGCAACGCCTCGCGCTGGCGGTACGTGCGTTCCCAGCGGTCCGCCGACGCCTGCAGCGCCTCCGCCGCGCCGGCCTCGCCCCGGAGCGCCCGCACCGCCAGGTCGGAGATGCGGTCGGTCTCGGCCTGGAGCGTGTCCTCGTAGCGCCGCAGCGTGGGGAGGTCCGCGTCGGCCAGCGGGTCGGCCTCGTACCAGGCTGTCTCGTCGCGGCGCGTGCCCTCCACCATCGCCGCCAGCGCGCCGAGGCGCGCGGCGAGGGCGGCCTGCCCGCTCAGGCGCGCGGCCAGACCGCGCAGGTCGGCGGCCGCCTGCTGGCGAAACAGCCGGTCGCCCTCCAGCAGCTTGCGGCGGGCCTCGAACCGGCCGCCCTCGCGCTCCTCGACGGCGCTGCGCCGCAGCAGGTAGTAGCCCGCGGCGAGCGGCGGCAGCGCCAGCACGGCGACCAGGATCAGCGCGAACACTACGCCGCCCGCCCGCAGCTGCCCCGTCGCCGCGTTGGTAATCGTCCACAGCACCAACAGGCCGCCGATTACGATACCCAGCCCCATCAGGCCCAGCGCCCAGGCTCGGCCCGTCCCCATCGCCGCCACTGCGGCGCCCCGATCGCGCGTGCCGCCCGCGGAGTCGCCGGCTCGTCGCGCCATCGTCCCCTCCCGTCGTCTAGCTGAAGCCGCCGCCGCCGCCCCCGCCGCCGCCGCTGCTGCCGCCGAAATCGCCGAAGCCGCCGCCGCTCCAGCCGCTGTCCCCGCCATGCGAGAACACGTCCGACGCGCGGCCCAGCATCTCGGCCAGGCTGTCGCTGGCCTGCTGCGGCCCGCCGAACCCGGGCGGCCCGCCTGGCCCGGCGCCCGCGTGGCCCGCGCCACCGCCCGCGTGTCCCCAGCCGCCGCCGTAGCCGCCGTAGCCCCACGGATACCAGCCCGGGGTGCCGATGATGACGGGGCCGCCGCCCTGGTACCAGGCGGGCGCGGGCGCCCCGCTGGCCGCAAAGCGCTCGATCCAGGCGCGGTCCAGGCCGAAGGCCACCGCGTAGGGCAGGTAGCGCTGGAACTCGTCGTGCTGGGCCGTGTCGCGCCCGCTGGCGAGCCCCGTGAGGTAGCGCCGGAAGGCGCGCCAGCGCTGGGCGGCCAGCGCCCCGGCGCGAGTGCGCTGCGGCATGTGCGGCGCCAGCGCCAGCAGCACGCCGCCGAGCGCCAGGAGCCCGACGAACGGCAGCCAGCCGAGGTCCGAGTAGGTTTCGAGCCAGCCGCCGACGAAGATGGCGCCCACGACACCCACGACGGCCAGCACCACGCCGAGCTGGCGGTAGCGCGACCGCACTACGCCGGGGTTGTCGGTGAACAGCCCCTCCTGTACCACCTCGCGGTACAGCGCCGCCTCGATCGCGGGGATCGCCGCCGCGAACGTTCCTCGTACGCGCGACAACCGCACCTTGTTCGCCTCGCCGAACAGAGTTAAGAGCAGTAACCGCTCGTGCTCCCGCAGCCCCGCCTCGTTCGTGCCGAGCCGCTCCAGCTCGTAGTCGCGCACCGGGCCGATTGGCGTCGGCTCCTCGATCTGCGTCATGCGCAGCACCCCGCGGTTGCCGAGGTCGACGAGCGTCGCCACGGCGTCCTGCACGTCGGCCCGCTCGTCCAGCAGCGTGCCCGCCAGCGGCGCCGGCAGGTCGCTGGGCGGCGCGCTCACGACGCCGGCGCCGGGCGCCACGTCGGGGTCCCGCCCGCGGGTGCGCCACAGCAGCACCAGGCCCGCCAGGCCGACGGCGGGGATCAGCAGGCCCAGCACGAGGAAGACGAAGTTCAGCGCCGGCCGCACCGTCTGCGCCAGCACGTCGGCGCGGTCGGCCGCGGCCTGCCAGCTTGGTGGCTGGGCGGTCACCAGCCCGTGCGGGAACTGCACCCGCACGGTGAGCCCGGTGCCCGCGCCGAGATCGCGCGTCTCGAACGCCACCGTGCGGGGATCCACCTGGCGGCCCGTGCCGTGCAGCCGCTCGGGATAGGCCGCCAGCTTGAGCTGGTCGGCGCTCACGTCGGCGGGCAGGTGGACCAGGACGCGCGCCTGCCGCACGGGGTAGCTGAGGTCCGCGGGGATCGCCTGCCAGTACACCTGGTCGCCGTCCGGATAGACGCGCAGCGCCCCCTCGGCTCGGTAGCTCAGCTCGAAGGTGCGCGACGCATTCGCGGTGGGGGCGAACCACCAGTCGACGCGGAGGGTGTTGCTGTTCCGGCTCGTCTGGAACGTGCCCGGGCGATCGCTGCCGGGCTGGTATGGCTGGCCCGGCTCGCCTACCTGCACGTCGTGCAGCCCCTCGACGCGCGTCAGGTCGATCGTCTGGTAGCCGTGGCGGAACGGCCCGCCATTGAAGTCGAGGGTGAGCCGCTCGACCACCGCGAGCGCGCCGCCGTCCTCGACAGTCAGGTCCACGTCGTAGCGCTCTGCCGCCACACTGCCGGCCTGCGCCAGCGCGGGCAGCCACCCCGGCGCCCACGCCAGCCAGGCGAGCCCGAGCGCCAGAAGCCAGCGCCATGCCGGCCGCATCGCTCTCTCCTCTCCACGCCGCGTTCGTATTCCTGAATGGCCGTATCTCTTATTCTCGCTCATTGCGCACGGTTGTGAGTGAATACGCGCCGTCTCCGCCGCAAAGCGGGCAGCCGCGTATCGCGCCGGCGTGCTTTGCACGGTATGTAGCGGTCGCGCGAGCCCTGTTTATCGAGTTCTCGGCTCTGCCCTGCAGCTCCGCCCAAACTGCGCGGTATCGCTCCTGGCACACGGGCTGCGGAAGAAGCTAGCAACCGTCGCCAGGACGTGGGCCAGCCACTACCAGCGCGCTTTGCTGCTGATGGCGCGTTGCACGCGGGCGTCCAGATCGCGGCAGGGGCAACGAGCCGCGTGTGGCATGTAGCTTGCATCGTCCTGTAGTAGCAGTGAACAGCGTTGGCAAGACGGCGAGGAAATGCCGCGAAAGGAGGGTGAACGATAGGGTTCACGGCTGGCTTTGGCACCAGTTGAAGTAGAGGTGCGAAGTACAGCCGACTTGGAGGTTACCGCCGGGGGATGGCCCCGCCCGATGCGTGGGCGGCTTCGCGGGGTGATGATAGACCCGAGCGTCCTTCCTGCGTCAAGCGCTAGCGACGGCTCCCTCGGCTGTCTGGTCCCCATACTCGCTGGAGGAGAGAGAGACATGACACGCACGGCAGTGGGCTATTTTCGTGACCGAAGCACGGCGGATGCCGCCTACGACGATCTCCTGAAGAACGGCTTCAACCGTGACGACATCAGCATCATGGGCCGGGGTCGCGAGGGCGGTAAGGGCCTGGCCGATCACGACCACGACGAGGTAGGCGTCGGGCAGGGCGCGGCCGTGGGCGTCATCGAGGGGATTCTGATCGGGGCGGCCGCCATGCTCATCCCGGGCATCGGCCCGGTCGTGGCCGTCGGCCCTCTGGCGGCGGGGCTCGCGGGCGCCATCACCGGCGGCGTCACTGGCGTGATCGTCGGCGGCATCGTGGGCGCGCTCGAGGACGCGGGCGTCGACCGCGACACCGCCCAGTACTATGACGAGCGCTTCAAGCAGGGCGGCTACCTGCTCACCGTGCGCACCAACGACATGGAGTACGACAAGGCGCGCATGATTCTCCAGCGCCACGACGGCGACGTGCGTGGCTCGACGGCGACCACGCCGAACCCGGCCATGGCCGCCGGGACCACCGACACCGCCCGGCCGGCCACGATGCCGGCCAGTGCCACGACGGCCGGCTGGGACACCGCGATGCCCGGCTATCGCAACCGCTGGCAGGAGCGCTACGGCACGAGCGGCGGGCGCTGGGAAGACGTCGAGCCGGCGTATCGCTACGGTTACGAGATGCGCAACAACCCCGCCTATCGCGGGCGCACATGGACGGAGGCCGAGCCGGAGCTGCGCCGCGACTGGGAGTCCCGCCATCACGACCGCCCGTGGGACCGTGTCGCCAACTTCATCCGGGACACCTGGGACGAGAAGACCGACCACGACCAGAGCGTGCAGCTCAAGGAGGAGCGGCTGCGGCCGGAGAAGGAGAGCGTCAAGGCCGGCGAGGTCGCCCTGCGCAAGGACGTCGTGACCGAGCAGAAGAGCGTCGACGTGCCCGTGACGCACGAGGAGGTCGTCGTCGAGCGCCGGCCGGTCGAAGGCCGCCGACCGGCGACGGGCGACGTCCGCGAGGGCGAAGAGGTCCGCGTGCCGGTACAGGAAGAGAAGGTGCGCCTGGAGAAGCAGCCGGTCGTTACCGAGGAGGTGCGCGTGGAGAAGCGGCCCGTCACGGAGACGGAGCACGTCACGGGCACTGTCCGCCGCGAGGAGGCGCGGGCCGTGCCGACGGGCGACGTGGACGTGCGGGACGACAAGGGCACGACTCGCCCGGGCGAGGTCGGCACGCCCGGCGCCGTGAGCACGCCAGGGCTAACCCACCAACACACGTTCGTGGAAGGCCGCTGCGAGTGCGGCGCGCGCAAGGTCTAGCTGCCGGCCCGGTTAGTGTGTAGGTTTGGCTTCGCCAAACCTACACATCATCCCTAGCCGGGTGCTCAGCTGCCGAACTCGATCGCCGCGCGGAAGCATCACGAGAGGGGCCGATCCGGCCCCTCTCGTGTCATCTCCAGGCGCTGGTACACCGTTTGCATTGAAGAGGTCTTAAGACAGCGGACAGCGCTCATCGCCGGATGAAGCCCGGGAGAGATAGGAGCAGCGAATGTACCCGAATGATGATCGCCAGCAGAGGCACCCGCCGGTCCGGCCGCCGGATGCCTCCGACCCGCTCGCCGCCGAGCGCCCGGTCGCCGCGGCCAGACCCGAGGACGTTCCCGTGGCCGAGTCGGCAACGGGCTACCGGACGGGCGGTACGTATCCCCAGCCGGCCGCTACCGCTCCGACGACGGACGCGAACGCCAGGACGTCGAGCGTCCCTCCGACGACAGGCGCCAACGTCGGGCCGCCGGACGCCCGGGCGAGGCTCGGCAGCCAGGCCGCGTACCGGACCGACGCGCCCGGCGAGCGCACGCTGGAGCTGCGCGAGGAGCAGCTGGTCGCCCACAAGGACCTGCGCCAGGCCGGCGAGATCACCGTGCGCACCGTGGTGGAAGAGGTGCCTGGCCGGCTAGAGGTCGAGGCGCAGCGCGAGGAAGTCGAGATCGAGCACTGCCCGGTCGGCCAGATCGTCAACGAGCGGGTCGGCCCTTACGAGGAGAACGGCGTGCTCGTCGTGCCGGTCTACGAGGAGCAGCTCGTCGTGGTGAAGCGTTTGGTGCTCAAGGAGCACCTGCGCGTGCGCCGCGTGGCCAGCACCGAGCACCAGGTCTTCGAGGACAAGCTGCGCCGCGACCGGCTGGTGATCGAGGACCCGAACAACACCCATTTCGTCCACGAGCAATATGGCAATGTGGGCGACAAGCCCGGCGACCGCGCCGTGCCGGCGGGCGGCCGCGAGCGCGAAGAGCACGACGACGGCGGCCTGCTCGGCCACCTGGTGCGCAAGGCCCTCGGCTAGCGCCGCGCGCGCCGTGTGGGCGCGGCTGGCTAGGCGCGCGCAACACGCATCCAGGGGCCGGGCAGCAATCACGCCGTGCCGGGCCGACGGCGACCGAAGGTAGCAGGCCTCGCGCGTAGCGCGGGGGCGTCTCGCCTCGGCGCGCACCGACCCAGGCCAATACGAGAGGTGTGGCATGTTTTCAGGCGAGCCGTATCGTCGGGACGAGCTAACGACGCATTATCCCCCGGCGGATGCGGGCGGACGGCGCGCGGTGAGGCGCGGCGGGCTGCTGCCGCTCGAGGCGCACGTCGAGACGACGGCGCAGGGCTGCACCATCCGCCTGCCCGTGCGCGCGGAGTACGTGCGGGTGGGGAAGCGGCCGGTCGTGGTCGAGCAGGTCGTCGTCCACACCGCCCAGGTCAGCGAGACCGCCCACCTCGCCGACACCGTGCGCCGCGAGGAGCTGCACGTGGACGCCGAGGGCGACGTTCACGTGACCGAGCGGCGGGTCGATCCGTCGGGCGCCCTCTGGGAGCGGTAGAGACCATGCGTACCGTAGTAGCACACTTCCGCGATCGCGCGTCGGCCGGCGCCGCCTACGACGAGCTGCAGCAGCGTGGCTTCCCCCGCGACGCCATCAGCATCGTCGAGCGCGGCCCGGAGGCGGGGCAGGCGCACGACACTGGCGAGCTAGTCACCCCCGGCCAGGGCGTCGCGGTGGGCGGGATCGCCGGGGTCCTCATCGGCGTTGGGGTCATGCTGATTCCAGGCGTTGGGCCGATCCTGGCCGTCGGGCCGCTTGCCGCCGCGCTGGCTGGCGCCGTGACGGGCGGCGTGACGGGCGCTGTCACAGGCGGAATCGTCAGCGCGCTGGTGGACGCCGGGGTCGACGAGGACGCGGCGCGCTACTACGACGAGCTGGTACGGGAGGGCGGCGTGCTGCTAACGGTCAGCACCGAGGATCTCAACGTGCCCCTGGCGCGCGAGGTCCTGCACCGCCATGGCGGCGACCTGCGCGACACGGCCGGCGCGGCGGTGGCGGGCGGCACCACGGAACGCCAGACGACCGGCACCGACCCCGGCGCCGTCGGTTTTCCCGACCCGCGGTCGCACATCGGCGACGATCCGGGCGTGGTCGGTACGCCGTACCACACGAACACCGGCATGACCGGCTTCGATCAGCCCGCCCGCCCCGAGACGCCGTTGCCCGACCCCACGCGCGCCTCGCCCGCGCCCGCCGCGCCCGAGCCGCGCCGGCCCGGCGGTGCGCCCATCATCTAGCCGCCCCGCTTACTCCCCAGGACCGGCGGGTCGGAGGGCGCACGGCGTCCCCCACTCTTATTGCGCTGTCAGGCGCGCGAAGAAGCCTTCTTGCTGGAGCTGGTCCAGAAACGACTGGTCCAGCCAGTCCTCCACCTGCAGCCCCTGCACGTCGGGCTGCACGAGGGCCGTCAGCGCCTGCTGCTCACGGGCCTCCTCGACGGGCACGCGCAGG
The DNA here is from genome assembly GCA_035293805.1 of Chloroflexota bacterium. Classification (GTDB taxonomy): domain Bacteria; phylum Chloroflexota; class UBA6077; order UBA6077; family JAJPHF01; genus JAJPHF01. The sequence goes on from DATGMD010000012.1 coordinate 21,539, forward strand.
TCCAGCGGTAGCGTCTCACGGATCTGGTCGAGCTGCAGCAGCACCTTGTCCGGGTCGGTCTGTAGGCGCTTGGCGATGGCCGCGCCCACCCGCTGGCGCGCGTCGGCGTCGCTGCCGATGGCGCGGATGTACGTGTTCGCGGCGGCGAGCGCGCGCAGTAGGCGACGCGTCACCTCGGGCTGCTCGCGGAGCTGGTCGCGGCGCGTGACGACGCCGGTAATCTCCGGAATGCCGAGCTGGCCCAGGTCCCAGGCGTGGTAGCCGCGCGCCTTCGGCTCCGCCGAGGCCGTGTAGCTGATCGCCGCTCCGTCGATCGCGCCCTCCAGCAGGGCGGCGGTCGTGGTCGGCTCGTCGCCGGTGGTGATGATCGAGACGCCGTCGCGCGCGGGATCGACCCCCAGCCGTTTCAGCGCCGCCAGGGTCCGGATGTGGGGCGGGCCGCCGAACGACTGCACGCCGAACGTCTTGCCGCGCAGGTCGTCGCCGGTGCTGAGCGGCGGCCGGACCACCAGGTCGGCGGCGGTCCGGGTGGTGGTCGCGCCGATGAAGACCACGTCGGATCCCCCCGCGCGGGCGGCGAGAAACGGCGGCAGCCCCGTCCAGGCGTAGTCGATCTCGCCCGCCACCAGCGCCGCTTGGGACACCGCTGCAGCCCGCGTCCGCTGCACGTCGATCGCCAGGCCGTACTGCTGGTCCAGGCCCAGGTCGGCGGCCACCCACACCGTCGCCACGTTCGGCGTCACCCCCGCGTGCGCCACCATGGCGGTCAGCGGCGCGGCCGGTGTCGGCTCGGGCGTCGGCGCTGCGGCGCCCGCGGCCCCGGCAGCGCCGCCAGCCGCCGGCGCTGCCGGGGCGGGCTGGCAGGCGGCCAGGCCCAGCACCACCAGTAATCCCGCTAGCCACCCTCGTCGCTGCATGGGCCACCCCCTTCGCCTGGACTGGTTCACCGGGCTGGGGGGACCGGCTCTCCCCCCCACCCGGGCTAGGCACGCAGCGTCCAGCCGTCGTCGCCAGCTCGCCTCCGGTATGGCGCGAAATGTACTCCATCGCCGGGCCGTGAGCAACGCTGCCGCGCTTACCTGTCGCCCGCCCGCCGGGGGTATACTCTGGCGCTCCGACCGGGGGCGGAGTCGGACATACGGGGCGGCCCAGGCTGCCGGGAGGTGGGGATGAACAACACGCGCTACGAGTACAGCCCGATCGTCCGCCGCGCGCCGCTGCGCTGGCCCAACGACGCGCGCGTCGCCGTCTGGGTGATCCCCAACATCGAGCACTTTCATGCCGACCGGCCGGGCACGGCGCTGCGGCCGGGCAGCACTAACCAGGTGCCAGACGTCTACAACATGGCCTGGCGCGACTACGGCCTGCGCGTCGGCATCTGGCGGCAGATGGCGATTCTCGACAAATACGGCATCCGCGCCACCGTCGCGTTGAACGCCGAGGTCTGCGACCACTACCCGGTCGTCGTCGAGGAGGGCCTCAAGCGCGGCTGGGAGTACATGGGCCACGGGCTGACCAACTCGCAGGGCATGTACGGCCTCCCCGAGGACGAGGAGCGGGCGGTCATCCAGGGTACGGTCGACCGCATCGCGCGGGCAACGGGCCAGCGCCCGCGCGGCTGGCTCGGCCCCGGCCTGGCTGAGACGGCCCGCACGCCCGAGCTGCTGGTCGAGGCGGGCATCGAGTACGTCGGCGACTGGTGCGCCGACGACCAGCCATTCCCGCTGCGGGTCGAGGGCGGCCGGCTCATCGCCATGCCTTACACCCTGGAGCTGAACGACATCCCGAACTTCCTCCAGCTGCACCACACGGGCCAGCAGTTCTACGAGACGATCCGCGACCAGTTCGACGTGCTCTACCAGGATGGCGAGACGACCGGGCGGGTCATGGCCATCGCCCTGCACCCGATGATCACCGGCCAGCCGCACCGCGCCAAGTACCTCGACCAGGCGCTCGGCTACATCACCGGCCACCGCCAGGTCTGGCTCGCCACCGGCTCTGAGATCCTCGACGCCTACCTCGGGCAAAGCGGCGGCGTCAGGTAAGCCACGGCGCATGCGCGGCCGCCCGGAGGCGGCTGGGGGCAAGGGGTAGGGCGGGGGCTCGTCCCCGTGTCGTGATCTCAGGCTTGCTCTCGCGCGGCGGACCAGGAGGGCACCGTGAAGATACGCGAGGTCCGTACCTATGCGCTCCGCCATGAGCTGACGCCCGACGAGGCGTTCGCGGGCGCCAAAGGCTGGCACACCGCCCGCCAGGCGCTGCTCGTCGAGATCGTGACCGACGACGGGCTTTCGGGCTGGGGAGAGGCCTACGGCCCCGTGCCAGTATGCCGCGCCGTGATCGACGAGCTGTATGCGCCGCGGCTCGTCGGCCGCGACCCGCTGGCGCACGCCGCCCTCTGCCACGAGCTGGGCCACGGTGCGCATACGGACTGGGCCATCGCCTCGCTCTCGGCGATCGACGTTGCGCTCTGGGACCTCAAGGGCAAGGCGCTCGGCCTGCCCATCTACGCGCTGCTCGGCGGGCCATTCCGCACGGAGGTGCGCGCGTACGCTACGGGCCTCTTCCACCGCCGCGTCGCCGACCAGGCGCGGGCGCTGGCCGACGAGGCCGCGGGCTACGCCGCCGAGGGCTTCCGCGCGATGAAGCTGAAGGTCGGCTTCGGCCTCGCCGACGACGTGCGCAACGTGGCAGCGGTGCGCGCGGCCATCGGCCCCGACCGCCTGCTGGCCATCGACGCCAACGAGGCCTACGACGTGGGCAGCGCCGTGCGCCTCGCCCGCCAGCTTGCCGCCCACGACGTCGCCTGGTTCGAGGAGCCGATCCCGCACGACGACCACGCGGGCTACCGCGAGGTGCGCACGGCCGTCCCGATGCCGGTCGCGGCGGGCGAGAGCGAGCGCTCTCGCCAGGGCTACCACGACCTGCTCGCGCGCCGCGCCGTCGACGTGCTGCAGCCCGACATCCGCGGCTGCGGCGGCTTCCTGGACGCGCTACACCTCGCCAGCGCGGCCGCGGCGGCGGGCGTCGCCCTCTACCCCCACATGTTCGGCACCGCCGTCAACCTGTTCGCCACGCTCCAGCTCCTCGCCGCGCTGCCGTCCGGCACCCCGGCTCACTGGCCCGCCGGCCCGCTGCTGGAGCTGGACCGCACCCCCAACGCGCTGCGCGAGGAGCTAGCCGCGAACCCGCCAGCGCGCAAAGAGGACGTTGTCCCGGTGCCCAGCGGCCCCGGCCTCGGCCTGGAGATCGACCGCGCCGTCCTCGCCCGCCACCAGACCTAACCCCCCGGCCCCCCTTGCTTCACGGGGAAGGGGGATCCCTCCGCAGCGTCCTCTTCCCTTACCCGCAGTGGGAGAGGGGCAGCCGTGATAGGGGGGCGCCCCGCGCCGCGTCCTCTCCCCCCCTTCCTTCATAGGCAAGGGGGGCCGGGGGGGTTAGGTCCGTCCTCCCCCTTCCCACAATGGGAGGGGGCTGGGGGGGTAGGTCAGCCGCGCCGTGGCGGCCGGGCGAGGAGCACGAGCAGCGCCGCGAGGAGGCTGGCCGCCGCGTAGCCGAGGAACGGTGGCTGGTAGCTGCCGACCGCGTCGATGGCGAAGCCGGTGGCGAGGGGGCCGAGCGCGTTGGCCGTCAGCGTCACGGGGCGGCTGAACCCGCGGATCGTCCCCAGCGAGGCGCGGCCGTAGTAGTCGGCCCAGATCACCGCGTCGAGCGTGTTGTTGCCGCCCACCACGACGCCGTACAGCAGCGCGAACAGCACCGCCGGGCCGGCCGAGTCGGCGCCGAGCAGCACGACCGTGGCCACCGCGCTGGCCAGGTAGATGACCGCGAGCCCATAGCGCGCGGGGATGCGCTCCACCACGAAGCCCCAGCCGGCGATCCCGAGCGTCCAGCACACCGCGTAGATGCTCACCATCCCCGCGGCAGTGCCGGGCGCGACCCCGTTGTGCAGCAAGAGGGGGATCTGGTATGTCGTTACGCCGGCGACCGTGAAGCCGGTCAGGCTGCCACTCCCCAGCAGCAGCCAGAACGTCCGCGTGCGGAGCGCGTCGCTCAAGCCCCAGACGGGCTCGCGCGCCGGGCCGGCCGCGGGCGGCCCCGCGCTGGCCGCGAGACGCGCGGCGCTCGGGGCCGCCCGCGCCTCGCCCGCCGGCGCGCCCCGCGTCCCCGCGCCGGCCCCGGCGATGGCCCTCACGCCGCCCGCGCGCCCGGGCGGGGGCCGCGCCGCGCCGTCCGGGAGCAGCCCGACGTCCTCGGGCCGCCGGCGGAGGAAGAGCGCTGCCGCCGGCGTCAGCAGCACGACCGCGAGGCCCGCGAGTACCAGCCAGGCCGTGCGCCAGCTCGCCGTGTCCGACAGGTACTGGATGAGGGGCACGGACAGCGCGACGCTGGCCGCGTTGCCCATCAGCGCCAGCCCGGTCGCGCGGCCCCGCTGGCGCACGAACCAGTTGGCGACCGCGGTCGAGGCCCCGACGATGATGATGCCCTGGAAGATTACCCGCCCCAGCCCGTAGCCCACGAAGAACTGCCAGGGCTCGCGCACGCTGGCGCAGATGAGCATGGCGACGCCCAGCCCCACCCCGGCAGCGCTGAGCAGCGCCCGCGTGCCGTAGCGGTCGACCAGCCGCCCGGCGAACGGGGCCACCAGGCCGCCGACGAGGCTGCCGACGCCTTGCGCGCCGTTCAGCGTCGCGTGGCTCCAGCCCAGGTCGCGGGTCATCGGCGTGAGGAAGGCGGAGAACGGCGTCGTCGCCATGAAGCCGCCCACGCCCGACGCGATGGCGCCTACCGCGACGATCATCCAGCCGTAGTAGAACCGTGGGATGGCGCCCTCCCGCCTCCGGCTCCCGCCCTGGTCACAAACTTGTGCCAGCGAGCGGCCATTGCGCTAGTATAAGGCGGGTCCGCGCCCCGCCCAATCGTGACGCGCCGGAGTTGAAACAGATTCGCCGCTCGTTCGTTTAACTTTACAGAGGGAACTGTTGCCATTGCGGGCAGGCGGCGCGTTGCAGCTGCCTGACCGCCGCGGCTGTCGAGGGGATCGACCATGGAGCAACGATTACCGCTTGGGCCATCGTCCTCGTTTGGCGCGCTGCCCGTGCTCGGGCGCCCGGTCTGGCTGGGCCTCGCTGCCGGGGTCGCGGTGTTGTTCGCGGTCTACCTCGGCCTGGGCATCAGCTTCGTCCGCGCCCTCCCGGCGCCGACGCTCGAGCTGGCGCTGCCCGAGGGCCAGGACACGTGGCCCGTCGACAGCCCCCTCGTCGTGCAGACGCTCGGCTGGGGCACCAGCGTCGAGAACGTGCGCCTGGTCGAGCTCCCGCTCGACGAGGACGGCAACGTGGTGGGCCAGCGGGACGTGGCCGTCGAGTACCAGTCGATCACCGAGGGCCCGCTGCCGGGCGAGTCGCGCGGGCGCATCGTGCGCACCGACGGCCGGCCGCTGCTCACCCTCGACGCCCGCTACGAGCTGACGGTCGCCGGCGAGGGCCGAGAGCTGACCCTGAGTGGGGTGCGCCCCGTGCCGCTGGAGGTGTCGCGCACCTTCGCCACGCCGCGCACGCCGGCGCCCCACTTCGACTCCAATGACGGGCTGCGCTACGGCGAGCCGTTGACCATCGGCTGGAACGAGCCAATCGCGGATTTCAGCTACACGATCACGCCCGAGGTGCCCTCCCACTCCTGGATCAGCGACGACGGCCTGACCGCTTACATCAGCCTGGACGAGTTCGAGCAGGGCGCGAGCTACGAGGTCCAGGTTACCGACGCCCGTACCCCGCAGGGCGCGCCGCTGCAGGCGCCTGCCGCGAGCCCCTTCACCACAGCGCAGGCGCTGCGCGTAACCAGCTTCTCGCCCGAGAACGGCGAGCGCGACGTGGCGCCAGGCTTCGACCCGATCATCAGCTTTAGCGCCCCTATCGCGAATCCCGACGACGCCGAGCAAGCTATCGTCGTCGATCCGCCGACCGACGGCACGTTCCGCTGGCTGGCACCCAACCGCGTGCAGTTCGTCACCGCGAAGGGTTTCCCGTACTCGCACGACGTCAAGCTGTTGGTGAAGGCCGGCCCCGACGGCCTGCGCTCGGAGGCGGGCGGCTTCCTGTCGGACGACGCCACCCTCGCCTACCACACGCGCGTCCGCAAGGAGATCGACGTCAACCTGACGCGCCAGACGGTGACGCTGCTCGAAGACGGCAAGGTCGTCTACACGACCCTCGCCTCCACGGGCGTGAAGCGTGCCGACACGCCCACCGGGCACTACACGATCCAGTACAAGATGCCGTCGACCCGCATGCGGGGCACCAACCCCGACGGGCACAGCTACGACATCCCCGACGTGCCGTGGGTAATGCCCTTCCTCGGCGATTACACCTTCCACGGGGCGCCGTGGCGTCAGGCCTGGGGGGTGCCGCTGAGCAACGGCTGCGTGAGTATGCCCACGGCGAACGCCAAGTTCGTCTACGACTGGACCCCCGTCGGTACGCCCGTCAACATCCACTACTAACCGCGATTCTCCACGAAAGGCGCGGCGTTGTAAGGTCATAACGCCGCGCCTTTCGCGAAGAACGAGGTCTGCCCGTGGGCGAGTGAGCAGCGGAGAACCCTCACGCCGGCTAGTCGCTGTGGCGGCCGATGAAGTCGATGATCGCCTGGGCCCCGCGCTCCGGCTGCTCGCGTAAGATCGAGTGGCCGGCCTCGGGGATCACTATTAGCTCCGCGCCCGGGATCAGCTCCTGATAGCGCCGGCCGTGCTCGATGGGGATCAGCCGGTCGCTCGCGCCCCACAGGATCAGCGTCGGCACGTTGATGCGCCCCAGGCGCCCCGGCAGCTTCGGGTTGTGGAAGAACGGCTTCCAGGCGAGGCGCGCGACGGTCGTGCTGGCCTTCGCCTGCATCAGCATGGTCTCCGGGGTGGGTGGCGGCGGCGTCGGCGCGCGGCTCGGGTCGTGCCACATCAGCTTCGCTAGCTCCTCGGGCGGCAGCAGGAACAGGTCGGCCATCGGCGCCTCGTCGAGCCACAGGCCGGCCGCGTCGAGCAGCGTCAGCGTGCGCAGGCGGTGCGCGTGGCTGACGGCAAACGTGGCGGCCAGCCAGCCGCCCAGCGACGCGCCGGCCAGGTGGACGCGGTCGAGCCCCAGCGTGTCCAGGAAGTCCAGGTAGTGGAACACGTAGTCGTCGAGCTGGTCCCAATCGGGGCGGTCGTCGGACTGGCCGAAGCCCGGATGGACGGGCGCGTAGACGCGGAACCGCTCGGCCAGCTGCGTCAGCCCCGGCAGCCAGGCGCCGCCGCCCGCGCCGTGCAGGAACACCAGCGGCGGCCCCTCCCCCTCGGTCTGTAGCTGCACGCGGGTCCCGCGCACCTCCACGAACGTCTCTTCCATCCGCCGCCCTCCTGTGGTCCGCCGATTCTCGGGCCGCGCCCACGCCCCGGCCACGCCCCGATCCGCCGGCGGCCGCGCCCCGGATCGCGGCGCGCTTGCCCAGTATACCCGGCGCGCTGCGAGCGATTACCCGCTGTGCTATTCTACTTAGCGGAACGAGGTGACGATGGCTACCGAATCCGTAGACCTGGGGCCGGTGCAGCGCCTGGACGCGCTGGCGCTCGGCGCGCCGGGCCGGCGCACCTTCCGCTTGGTCGCGGCCAACCGCAACCGCACGGTCTGGCTCTGGCTGGAGCGCGAGGAGCTGCAGGTGCTCGGCATGACCGTCGAGCAGCTGCTCGGCGGCCAGGCGATGAGCCATTGGCCGCTCGATCCCGCGCTGGCCGCCGCGCGAGCGCCCAGCGAGAAGGCCCAGGTCGCCGCCGATCCGAGCGAGCGCCCCTCGCTGGAGTTCAAGGTGGGGCGCCTGGCGATGGGCTATGAGGCGCAAGACGACCTCTTCGTGCTGCTGGCCCACGACCAGGACGCGGACCCGGACGGTCCGGCCACGCTGCGCTGCGAGGTGTCGCGCAAGCAGCTCCGCGCCCTGTCCCAGCAGATCACCGTGATCTGCGCCGCCGGGCGGCCGCGCTGCCCCCTCTGCGGCGCCCCCCTGGACCGCGCGAAGCACCCCTGTCCGCGGCTGAATTAGCCGCATGGCTAGCGCCTCGCAGCCGCCCGACCCGCGCACCTATGCCGCCGCCGGCGTGGACACCGCCGCGGCCAGCGGTGCGCTCGCCGGGCTGCTGCGCTGGGTAAACGCCACCACCGCCCTGCGCCCTGGCGAGGTGCGCCTGCCGAACGGCTACTTCGCGAACGTGGTGGCCGTCGGCGCGAACCTCGGCATCGCCATCTCCACGGATGGCGTGGGCACCAAGCTGCTCGTCGCCCAGCAGCTGGGCCAGTACGACACAATTGGCATCGACTGTGTGGCGATGAACGTCAACGACGTGCTCTGCGTCGGCGCCGAGCCGGTGGCGCTGGTGGACTACGTGGCCGTCGAGCGCGCCGACCCGGCCCTGCTGGAGGCCCTCGGCCGCGGGCTGCACGAGGGCGCCCGCCAGGCGCGCGTCACCATCCCCGGCGGTGAGCTGGCCCAGGTGCCGGAGCTGCTGCACCCGGCCGGCGGGAAGAGCTTCGACCTGGTCGGCACGGCCATCGGCACGGTGCCGCTCGACCGCGTGCTCGTCGGCCAGGACGTCATGGACGGCGACGCCGTGGTCGGCCTCGCCAGCAGCGGCATTCACAGCAACGGTCTGACGCTCGCGCGCCGCGTGCTCGTGGGCGACGACCCACGGCGCCTGGCCGCGCACGTGCCAGAGCTGGGCCGCACGCTAGGCGACGAGCTGCTGGGGCCGACGCGCATCTACGTCCAGCCCGTCCTCGCCATGCTCGCGGCCGGGCTGCCGATCAAGGCGCTGGCTCACATCACCGGCGACGGGCTGTTCAACCTCACCCGCGTCGCCGCGCCCGTCAGCTTCCACCTGGCGCGGCTGCCCGAGCCGCCGCCCATCTTCCGCCTCATCGCGGCGCGTGGCCGCGTGGCGCCGGCCGAGATGTACCGCACGTTCAACATGGGCGTCGGCTTCTGCGTCGTCGTCGCGCCCGAGGGCGTGCCCGGCGTCCTCAACCTGGCTGCCGAGCACGGCCAGCTGGCCTGGGAGCTGGGCCACGCCCGCGCCGACGGCCGCCGCCGCATCGAGCTGCCCACCCTCGGCCTCGTCGGCGAGGCCGGCGCTTTCCGCCCCGCCTAGCGTCACCGCGGCCGAGACGGCCCCCCTCTCGGGGCAGATGCGCCCCTTCGGCGTGCGTCGGCCTCCATCGAACCCGACCCTGGGCACCGGCCTGCAGATCGCCGCGCAGCACCTGCCCGCCATCTTCATCTATGCGCTGATCACCGCCACGGTGGGCCTGGTGCTGCGGAGCGTCGAGCGGCGCGCGGGCTTCGTGGGGCAGATCGTCGCCGGCCTGTTCGGCGCGGCCTGGGCCGTCGTCACCTTCCTGGTCGTGCCCGTCATGGTCGTCGAGGGGCAAGGGCCGTTCGCGGCGATCCAGCGCAGCGCCGCTCTGCTGAAGCAGACGTCGGGCGAGCAGCTTATACCGAATCCGGGGTGGCGTTCCCTTACTCCCTCTCCCTCTGGGAGAGGGTTGGGGTGAGGGCCCGCCTCCCTAGGCGAACCCCAGGGCCGGATCGGATATTAGCGGCCAGTTCGGGATGAGCGGCGTGTTCTTCCTGCTCGGGCTGCCGGGCGCGCTGCCGCTGGCGCTCGGCGTGGTGTCTGGCAGCGCGCCGCTCGCGGTGGCGGGCGTGGCGCTGGGCCGTCATCTACTGCGCGATCCTGGCCGTCGTAGCGTCGGCGCTCAGCCAGATCTTCCGCGCGGCCGTCTACCTCTACGCCGCGCAGGGCACCGTCCCCACCGGCTTCGAGCCCTGGATGGTGCAGCGCGCCTTCGCCCCGCTAGCGCCCATGCGTGCAGGGCCATCCCGGAGCGCGGCCGTCGATCGGCAGCGCTTCAGCGCTCGGGACGCGCAGCGCGCTCGCCCAGGCGGCGCTGGCGCCGCGCCTCGGCCGCCGCGGCCATGGCGCGGTCCGCCTCGGTCTCCAGGCGCAGCGGCGGCAGCTCGGCCGGTCGCCCCGCGTCGTCCAGCGCCACGAACACCAAGAAGGCCGACGACGTGTGTCGCCGCTCGCCCGTGATCACGTCCTCGGCCTCCACGTCCACGTACGTCTCCAGCGACGTGCGCCAGACGGCGGTGACCCGCGCGGTGAGCGTGACCAGGTTGCCCACGTGGACGGGCTGGTGGAACCGCATCGAGTCCATCTCGACCGTGACGACGCGCCGGCGGCCGTGACGCAGCGCGGCAAGCGCGCCCGCCGTGTCGACCAGCTTCATGATCGTCCCGCCGTGGACGTTGCCCTGCGGGTTCGCGTCGCTAATGAGCATCACCTGGCTGATCGTGACCTGCGAGGCGCTCGGCGGCTTGGCGTCCATCCCCTGCCCCTCGGCCATTGGCTGTCCGGCAGCCGCCGGATGCCCCATAATGGCCTCGCCCGATTCGTGCCGACCGAGCGCGGCGCGCGGCGCTCGCGCGGCCGGCGCGGCTCACCGGTCCTGTGGCTGCCCACTACTTTAGCGGGCGGGGGGTCCTCTTGCCCACACGACGCCGCGCGCGACCCCGCCGCACCATCTACGGCTCGCTGCTCAACCTCTGGCGCGTGCTTCAGCCGCCCGCGTGGCTGGAGGGCGCCATCCTCTGGTGGATCAACCCGCGCTACCTCATCGGCGTGGTAGGCCTCGTCTGGGACGACGGGGGCCGCCTGCTGCTGGCGCGCCACAGCTACCTCCCGCCGCCGGGCTGGAACCTCCCCGGCGGCTGGCTGCGCGCCGGCGAGCGGCTGGAGGACGGCGTGCGGCGCGAGCTGCGCGAGGAGCTGAGCTTCGAGGTCGCGGTCGGCCCGCTCACCGCCTGGGCCGAGCTGTGGCCGCCACGCCACTACACTTTCGCCTTCGACTGCACGGTACGGGGCGGCGCCTTCTGCCCGAACGCCGAGGTCGTGGAGATCGCCTACTTCCCGCCCGACGAGGTGCGGCGCGTCATCTCGCCGCGCGTGCTGCCCCTCGTCGAGCCCGTCCTGCGCCGCCGCGCCGCGAGCCAGTTCCCGCCGGCCAACTCGGGCCGCGCTACCCCTTGACCCTCACGTAACGGCAGGCTCTATCCTGGTCCGTGGAGGTGACCATGGACCGGCTGTACCGCGTGGGGGAGTTCGCCGCCCTGACCGGCGTGTCGATCCGGACGCTGCACCACTACGACCAGATCGGCTTGCTGCGCCCGTCCGCGCACTCCGAGGCGGGCTACCGCTACTACTCGGAGGCGGACCTGCTCTGCTTGCAGCAGATCCTGACGTTGCGGTACCTGGGGTTCCCGCTGCAGCAGATCGGCAAGCTGCTGCGGCGGCCCGACTTCGACCTGGTCGCCTCCATGAACATCCAGCGCGGCGTGCTGCGGGACCGCATCGCCGAGCTAGAGCGCGTCCAGGCTGCCCTGGGCAAGCTCCTCGACCGCCGGCAGGCGACGGGCCGGTGGGACTGGGAGCTTGTCGTCAAGGCGTCGCAGACCGTGCGGGACGGCCTGGCGCAGAAGGGAGAACAACAGATGGCAAGCTACTACACCCCCGAGCAGATGAAGCAGTTCGAAGAGCTGGGCAAGCGCGTACCGGTCGAGGAGCGCGAGGCGATCGAGCGCGACTGGGCCGCGCTGCTCAGCGAGGTGCGGGCGAACCCCGACCTCGACCCGGCCAGCCCGCAAGCCCAGGAGCTGGGCGCGCGCTGGGACGCACTGCGGGAGCGCACGATGCGCCCCTACCAGCAGTTCGCGCCGGAGCTGTTGAAGGCTATCGGGGAGAATTACCGCCAGGGGCGCTTCGAGGGCCACATGCAGGCTCCCCAGCGCGCCGACGTCGCCTTCTTCGAGCGCGTCAAGGCGGCCCGCAAGGGGCAGGGCGAGTCCAGCGGCGCCTAAGCTGGTTTCCGGGGATGGTGTGTACCTGTGGCGTAACCATATCGAGACACTATCCTCGGCCAGATGCTTAGTCTAATCCCCCCGAGCCGGCGGCGCCGTCCCGGCGTCCGGGTCGCTCCCGGGCGCTGGGGCGGCGCCGCTTCGCGTCAGGACCGCTGGGCTCTATCGCATCCGTGCAGCCGGCCCGGCGCTTGACAGCACCCCCCGGCGCGCGTAAGGTCATCTCTGGTCGGCCGGCGCCAGTAAGAGCGCCGCGGTCAGCCGAGACACGCGCCCCAGCGCCCGCGCGAGGAGGTCGTCATGCTCCGCGTCGTGCCCCAGCCAGCGCCGCGCTGTGGCCCGGCGGCAACGCTCCATAAGCGAAAGGCCGTGGCCTCCGCGGCGGGGCCGCTCGTCGTCCTCGCCCTGCTGATCGCGGCGGCCTGCGCGCCCGCCAGCGCCCCGACAGGTGGAGCGCCCAAGCCAGCCGGAGGCGCGGCCCCGGCCAGCGCCCCGGCCGCACCGCCTGCCGCCTCCGCCGCGGCCGCGCTGCCGGCCACCATCACCGTCGGGCTCTTGCCCGGGTCGGCCTTCCAGTGGGCCACCTACGTCGCGCAGGACAAGGGCTTCTACGCGGCCCAGGGCATCACGCCCGACGTCGTCCAGATCGGCAGTCCCAACGAGGCCGCCCGCGCCGTGGTCTCGGGCTCCGTCCCCGTGGCCCACTACTCGGTCGACGCCGCGGTGCGCGCCATCGAGGGCGGCGGCAACCTGGTCGTGGTCGGCTCGGAGGTCAGCAACCCGGCGTTCAGTCTCATCACGCAGCCGGAGATCGCCGACTACGCCGCCCTGCGCGGCAAGGCGATCGCGGTGAGCGCGCCCAAGGACGGCGCGGCGGTCGTGCTGCGGCTCATGCTGCGCACGAAGGGCCTGGGCGACGGCGACTACGACTTCGCTTCGGTGGGCACGACGCCCAACCGCTACGCGGCGCTCAAGAGCCGTCAGGCCGACGCCGCGATCATGACCCAGCCCATCGACTTTGTGGCCATGAGCGAGGGCTTCCGGCTGCTCGGCCGCTCGACCGACGTGCTCCACGACTTCATGTACATGAACGTCTCGGCCAACCGCGACTGGGCGCGCGACCATCGGTCGGAGCTGGTGCGCTACCTGCGCGGGCTGGGCAACGCGATCGATTGGCTCTACGACCCGGCCAACAAGGACGCCGCCATCGACGTCCTGATGGAGCGCACCAAGGCGGACCGCGACGCCGTGGCGAAGACGTATACCGTCTTCGTCGAGGAGGGCAAGGTGCTGCCGCGCCACGCCGAGGCGTCCCTGCCGGGCCTACAGACGTTCCTCCAGGCGATGATCGAGCTGGGCGACCTGCCCGGGCCGACGGCCGATCCGCTGCGCTACGTCGATCCCAGCTTCGTGGCCGAGGCCAAGAGCTAGCCGCGCGTAGCCCACGAGGAGGTCAGCCATGTACGCTGCTTGGCGGGCGCGAATCGGGCTCATCAAGCCGACGCATCGCGGCAAGTCATTCGCCTTCTGGTACAAGCACGCGCCGGACGGCGTGGAGATCGTGCCGACGTTCATCGGCTTCCGCAGCGGCGAGCGGCAGAGCTTTACGAGCGGCTTCCAGCGCGCCGAGGCGCTAGCCGCCGACCTCCAGGCCGTCGGCTGCACGATTATCTCCGTCAGCGGCACGCCGCCATTCCTGCTGAAGGGCCTCGATTTCGAGCGCCAGTGGGCGCGCGACCTGTCGGCCAAGGTCGGCCTGCCGGTGGTCACGCCGATGGAGCCGCACGCGATCGCGCTGGAGGCGATGGGCCTGCGCCGCGTGGCGCTCGCCACCTACTACAAGGACGAGCTGAACCACGCGATCGTCGACTACTTCGCGCGCTTCGGCATCGAGTCGGCGCTGCTGCCGGGCTTCAGCGCCACCGGCCAGGACGAGGCGCTCTACGCCACGCCGCTGCTCGCGCTCGACGAGGTCGCCTGGACCGACGTGTACCGCCACTGCAAGCAAGGATTACAGCGGCTCGGGCGCTCGGTGGACGCCATCTACATCAACGGCGGCGGCTGGGACGCCGCGCCGGCGGTGGACCTGCTGGAGCGCGACCTGAACGTGAAGGTCGTCTGGGCGCTGGCGGCCGAGATGTGGCTCACCTACCACAAGCTCGCCATCGCCAACCCGGTGCCCGACTGCGGCAGCCTCCTCCGCGACGACTACCGCCCCGACCCCCGCTACCTGTAACCGACTGCAGTGCGGGAGCGCCGCTCGCTCGTCGGCAGCCGCCGCGTTCGTCACGGGCCGCGGTGAGGAAGCGATCTCACCGCGGCCCTGCGGGCTTGACCACGCTACTTGCAGGTGCAGGCGCCGCCGCTCGCGCAGCCCTGGCAGCAATACGTCTGCCCGTTCTGGGTCACGCCTTGCCCGCCGTTGCCCTTCCACTGGTTCCGCGGCATGCCGCAGCTAACACAGTTCTGCTGGGCCATCAGGACACCTCCACTATGCCTTCGGCCGTGTCGCAACGCGCGCCGGATCGGCGGTGTCGCAGGGGCTGTGCCAGGCGCCGGACGGCGCGCGGCTGCGCCCGGCCCGCGAGAAGGCAGACCGAGGCGCGCCCGGATCAGACGGACGCGAGCGCGGGCGCGGGCTGCGCGTCGTGCGCCAGGCTGGCGAGCAACGATCCGTACCCGGTGATACGGTCGCGGATGCGCAGGCGGCGCAGCGCCCCGTAGATGACCGACTGGCTGCTCGACGTGACGGGCACGCCCAGGTCCTGCTCCAGCCGCTCTAGCACCACCAGCGTCGGCCAGCGCGGACAGGTCAGGTGGACGGCGTCCACGGCGCCGCCCGCGCGCTCGAATACCTCGCGCGCCACGCGGTAGGCGGCGTGCGGCGGCAGCTTCGCCAGCTCGATGTTGCGCTCGACGTCGAGCGTGTGGCTGGCCACCACCTCGATGCCCTGCGCCTCGAAGTAGGCCGCCCACTTATCCGTGATCGCGCACGGGTACGGGGCGCCGAGTGCGATACGCCGCGCGCCCACCGCCTGCACCGCCTCGACCTCGGCGCGGATGTGCAGGAACACCGGCATGGTGGCGACGCGCTGCGCCGCCGCCAGCAGCCGCTCCTCGGTGCCCGGCGGCCCGGAGAGGATCGGCGGGCTGCCGCCCAGCACGACGACGTCGCACTCCTCGTAGACCATCTCGTTTACCGCCGCCTCGTAGCGATCGAGGATCGCGGTCAGCTGGTCCGCGACCACGCGCTGCACGCCGAGCGCCGCCGGCACGACGACCAGCCCCTCCGGCGCGGCCTTGTAGAACTCGTAGATCAGCGTGTCCCCGCGCGACGGGTTCACCATCCCAACGCGCCCGCGCCATCCGTACATGCTATCTCCCCTACTGGTCGAGCTGCGCCAGCGCCTTGCGCGTGTAGCTCTGGTCGGTCACGTCCTGCACGGTGGGGTAGGGCGGGTCCAGGTCGCCCACCGCGGCCGCCTGGTTGATGACCCACTCCAGGCCCTTCTCGTTGACCAGGCCATCTTTGGGCCAGGCCGTCACCCGCGTGTGCTCGTCCAGCGCCATCTCGGCGAACCGGCGCTCGACCCCCGTGTTGTCGATGGCGAGCTGGATGGCCGCCTCGCGGTTCGCCGGATCGTACGTCCAGCGAATGCCGCGGATGATCGCCTTCAGGTAGCCGACCAGCGCCGCCTCGTTCTGCCGCGCCCAGTCGGCGTTCACGCTCGTGGCCGCGTGGACGTACTCCGGCACGTAGTCGTACACGTTGGCGAGATTCGGGAACCCCGCGTCGAGCGCGGCGTAGTTGAAGGGATCGAGCAGCGTCACCGCGTCGATGGCACCGGAGAAGAGGGCGTTGTAGCGCTCCGGCGTGCCGCCGATGCGCACGAACTGGTAGTCGTCGTTCTCGCGCATGCCCTTGGCCGCCATCACCTCGCGGATGAGCAGGCTGTCGCCGGTGCTGGTGCCCGCCACGCCGATCTTCCGGCCCCGCAGGTCGTCGAGCGTGTGCAAGCCCTTCAGGCCGATCATGTTGTACATCGCCCGGTTCACGAAGCCGCCGACGACCACGAGGTTCGCGCCCTTCTGGCGGGTGAGGATGGCGTTGCCGGGCGACGTGGTAGCGATGTCCATGTTGCCGCTCACCAGGGCGGCGATGATCGTCGTGCTCGCGCTCGTGTACGTCGCCTCGACGTTCAAGCCCTCGGCCGCGAAGTAGCCCTGCGTCTCCGCGGCCCACTGGGGCACCTGGGTGAACGTCTTGTTTGCCAGCCCAAGCTGCAGCGTGCGCGGCGGGCTGGCCGGCGGAGCGGGCGCCGCCGTGTCCGCGCGCGCGGCAGGAGCATCGGGCGCGGCCGGGGCGGTGGCGCGCGGTACTGGCGCCGCGCAGCCGACCGCGAGCGCCACCAGGATACCGACGCCCACCGCAAGCCCGTGCCCCCGGGACCCCATGGCAATCATCGCCGCCCCCTTGCCCCTGGCGCCGGCGGCCGAGCGCGGCCGCGCTCGGCCGCCGCGGCTCACCACTCCAGCTTGACGCAGAGGTCGCCGTCGCGCTGCTCGACGGGCAGCACGGCGAGCGCCGGGCCGTGCTCGGGCGCCACGCACCGCCCCGTGCGCAGGTCGAAGCAGTAGTTGTGGCCGTCGCAGCGCAGCTCGGTGCCGTTGATGTCGGCTAGCTCTAGCTCGGCGCCCTCGTGGGGGCAGAGGCTGCTGAAGGCGAAGTACTCGCCGTCTATGTTGGCGATCAGCACGGAACGGCCGCCCAGGTCGGCCCGCTTGCGCTCGCCGGGCGCGATCTCGCCCACGCGCGCCACCGGGATGTACGCTACACCCATCGTCTACACCGCCGCCGCGACCGGCTTGTACGCCGAGCCGCGCAACACCTGGCCGGGCAGCGCGCCGCTCAGCTTGCCGTCCTCGGATACGACCTGGCCGTTCACGATGGTGTAGTGCATGCCGTCCGCGCGCTGGATGAGGCGGCGGGTGTCGGCCGGGTAGTCCTGCACCCACTCGGCCTCGTGCGGCCGCACCGTCTCGGGATCGAAGATGGCGAAGTCGGCGGCGTAGCCGGGCCGCACCAGCCCGCGGTCCTCGATGCCGTAGATCGCCGCCACCTGGAAGGTCAGCTTGTGTACCGCCTGCTCCAGCGGCATAATCTGGCGCTCGCGCACCCAGTAGCCGAGGAACGTCGTGCTGTAGCCGAACTCGACGCCGAACTGCACGTGCGCGCCCGCGTCGGACACGCCGGGCAGCACGTAGGGGCTCTGGAGAATCTGGCCGACGACCTCGGGATCGCCGCCCGTGTTGGCGCTAGCGAAGACGGTCTTGAGGTCCTCCTCGACCGAGAGCAGCAGGAACGCGTCGATCGGGTCCTGACCGCGCATCGCCGCCATCTCGGCCAGGCTCTTGCCCACGTAGACCTGGTTCTCCGGCTTCGCCACCTCGACGATCTTCACCAGGTCCCAGCGGCGGTGGAAGCTGGCCTTCGGCGTGCCGTTCATCTCGGCGCGCAGCTTCTCCCGCGTCTCGGGGTCCGCGAACGCCTGCTTGCGGACCACCTCCGGGAGAAACATCATCGTCTTCCAGGTCGGGAACTCGTCGAACGCCTGCGCGTTTTGCAGGCTGAAGCGGCGCAGCAGCGGCACGGTGCTGGCGAGGCCGAAGGCGCGGTAGCCGTCGCGGAAGGTGGGGGCGATGCCGTCGAGCTGGTCGCGCCACAGGTTCGGCGCGGCCCAGCGGTGCTGCACGCTCTGCCACAAGACCGGGCGGCCGCTGCGTCGCGCGAGCTGGTCGTACCAGGCGAGGTGCTCCAGCTTGGTCAGCCCGACGACCGTCTCGACCACGCCCGTGTTCAGCTCCGCGAGGACGTCGCAGAGCGCGTACAACTCGGCATCGTCGGCCAGGCGGCTGGCGACCGGCTTGCCGTCCTCGCGCATGTGCCGTTCGTTGCGGTTGGTGGAGAGGCCGAAGGCCCCGCCCTCCAGCGCCTCGCGCACCAGCCGCTGCATCTGCGCCACTTCGTCGGCTGTGGCGGTGCGCTCGACCGACTCCTCGCCCAGCACGTACTGGCGCACGGCGATGTGGCCGACCAGCCCGGCGACGTTGATGCCGACCCGGCCCTCCAGCGCGTCCAGGTACTCGCCATAGGTGTGCCAGCGCCAGGGCACGCCGACCTCCAGCGCGATGCGCGGGATGGCCTCGACGCGCACGAAGCTCTTCACGATGTTGTCGCGGTCGGACTCCTTCGCCGGGGCGAGGGTGAGGCCGCAGTTGCCCATCACGACCGTGGTCACGCCGTGCCACGGCTCGGCGGTGCCGTACGGGTCCCAGAGCACCTGCGCGTCGAGGTGGGTGTGGTGGTCGATGAAGCCGGGCGCGACCACCAGCCCGTCGGCGTCGATGGTGCGCGCCGCGGTGCCGCGCAGGCGGCCGATCTCGGCGATCTTGCCGTCGCGCACGCCCACGTCGGCCTGGTAGCCCGGCAGCCCGGAGCCGTCGACGACGCGGCCCCCCTTGATGAGCAGATCGTAGTCCATGCTCTCGCGCCTCCTCGCCTGCCGCTACGCGCATTCTCGACCCGGTACTCGGATGATACGCGCGCCCACGGCACCCGTCAACGCGGTCCCGGCCGCGCGGCGTGGTCTACAATGAGGCTATGCAGAGCAAAGAGTTGACGATCGACACGTCGCGGCGGCGCATCGTCGATCTGACGGATGCGGTGGCGGCGTTCTGCCGGCCGTTCGGCGACGGGCTGGTGAACGTGTTCGCGCCCCACGCCACGGTGGGGCTGGCGCTCATCGAGGTGGGCGCCGGCTCGGAGCCCGACCTGGAGGCGGCGCTGGAGCGACTGCTGCCGCGCGACGACCGCTACGTCCACCGCCACGGCAGCCCCGGCCACGGCGCCGACCACCTGCTGCCCGCGCTGCTCTGCCCTTCGGTGAGCATCCCCGTGCTCGGCGGCCGGCCCGCGCTCGGGATCTGGCAGCACGTCGTGCTGGTCGACCTCAACCGCGACAACCCCACCCGCCAGGTACGCCTCAGCTTCCTCGCCGGCTGAGGCCACTCTGGCCATCCGCGCCAGCGGCAGCGGGCCGACGCACGGAGACGCCGGTCTGCGCCCGTGGCTGCCTCATCGCTCACGCCGAGCGCCCGGCGGCGCGGTCGAGCTCGACCCGCTGGGCCGCGACCGTGGCGGGTAGCGTGATCCAGGCGGTGTCGTCGGCCCAGCGCCAGCCCGCGGTCGGGGCGCCGTTCACGCGAACGGCGCGCGGGGCGCCGCCCAGGCCGCGGACCGCTAGCTCGACGTGCTCGCGCGGCGGGGCGTACCCGCCCTCGCGCTCGGCCAGGTCCACGGTGATCGTGGCGTCGCGCTCCGCACATGTGATGCGGGTGCGGGCGTAGGCGCCGCGCTCGTGCTCATAGCCTTCGCCGGCGTCCTCGTACAGCGTCCAGGCGCTCTCACCCTCGGCGGGGAACAGCAGCAGCGTGAGCGGGTCGGGCGGGCGCTCGCCGCAGTAGCGCATCGTCGGCCAGAGCGGCACCGGATGATTCGCCCGCACGTAGATCGCCGGCTGGCCGAGCGGGGCGTGGGCGAGGACGTGGGCGGGGCCGTCGATGCGCTCGCCGCTCCAGTAGTGGAACCACGTGCCGCGCGGCAGGTAGGCGGCGCGGTGCGCGATGCCTGGCCGGGCGATGGGCGCCACCAGCAGCGCGTCGCCCACCAGGAACTCGTCGTCCGCGTGGTAGGTGGTCTCGTCGTCGGGGTAGGCGAAGAGCAGCGGGCGCAGTATCGGCGCCCCGCTGCGGTGGCACTCCTCGAACAGGCTATACAGGTACGGCAGCAGGCGCTGGCGCAGCTGCAACAACCTCCGGATGTGCGTCTCGTAGGGCTCTCCAAAGGCCCACGGCTCCTGCGGCCTGGCGTTCCACGCCGAGTGGTTGCGGCAGAACGGCTGGAAGATGCCCAGCTCGACCCAGCGGGTCAGCAGCTCGCCGTTCGCGTCGCCCGCGTAGCCACCGATGTCGGTGCCCACCCAGGCGAGCCCCGACAGCCCCAGGTTCTGTAGCTGGGGCATGCTCATCGCCACCTGCTCCCACCACGACGAGTTGTCGCCGGTCCAGTGGAGGGCATCGCGCTGCACTCCCGCGTAGCCCGCCCGGGTGATGACGAACGGCCGCCGCTCGGGCCGCAGCCGCGCCAGGCCCTCGCGGGTGGCGCGTGCCATCTGCGAGCCGTAGAGGTTGTGGACCTGCGCGTGCAGGCGCGGCGTGTCGTCGCCCGGCTGCACCACGTCGGGCGGCATGGTGGCCGGCGTGGGGATGAACATCGTCGGCTCGTCCATGTCGCACCAGATGCCGGCGACGCCGGCGTCCAGCAGCGCGCGGTGCTGCTCGCCCCACCACGCCCGCGCCCGCGGGTTCGTGAAGTCGGGGAAGGCGCAGGTGCCCGGCCAGACGACGTTGTGGTACTCGGCGCCAAGACTGGTCTTGCAGTACAGGTCGGCCTCGCGGCCCGCGCGGTACACGGCGTAGCCCTCGTCCACCTTCACGCCCGGATCGACTATCGTCACCACGCGGAAGCCCTGCTCGCGCAGGTCCGCGATCAGGCCCGCCGGATCGGGGAAGCGCTCGCGGTCCCAGGTGAACACGCGGTAGCCGTCCATGTAGTCGATGTCGAGGTACAGCGCGTCGCACGGGATGTCGCGGCTGCGGAACTCGCGGGCGATGGCGCGCACCTGATCGGCGGTCTTGTAGCCCCAGCGGCTCTGGTGGTTGCCGAGCGCCCAGAGCGGCGGCAGCGGCGTGCGCCCTGTCAGCTCGGTGTAGCGGTCCAGCACGGCGGCCGGCGTGGGGCCGGCGAAGACGTAGTACACCAGGGCGCCGCAGTCGGCGCCGAACCACGAGCGGTCGGCGCGCTCGCGCGCCAGGTCGAACTCGACGCGGCCCGGATTGTCGAGGAACAGGCCCCAGGCGGCGCCGCGGTCCAGCGCCAGCACGAAGGGGATGGAGATGTACAGGTTGTTCAGCGACGCCGTGTGCTCGTTCGGCGGGTCGCTGTTCCAGAAGACCTGGTGCGAGTCGGTCTTGTCGAGCCCGCCCGTGCGCTCGCCGCAGCCGAAGTAGTGCTCGGTGGGGGGGCGCCGCTTGTAGACGCGGGTCGGCGGCCCGAGCGGGTCCACCAGGCGGCTGCCGCTGGGCAGGAGCGGCAGGGTGCCCATGCCCAGCTCGGGATCGTCCTCGGCAAAGCGGCGGCCGGCGGCGTCCTCGAAGTGGATGCGCAGCGGGTCCAGACGCACGACGGCGCGCGCCGCGCTCGTCGCGATGTGGACCGCGCCGTCCCGCGTCACGACGGTGCCGCCGCTCGCCGGCCAGTCGCTCTTGACGACGGCTTCCGAGCGGTACTCGACCGGCCGCCCGTCGGCGAACAGGCCCACGCGGAGCAGATCGGCCGCGAGCGCCGTCACCTCGACGGTCGCCGCGCCGACGTGCAGGCGCAGCCCGGCCGGGCCTTCCTCGCCGATCGTCGCCCGGCCGAGCGCCTCGTACGCCTGGCCGCTGGCCCGGGGCACCACGAACTGCCGGAAATACGTCTCGTCTCGCACAGTGCTGCTCCGCGACCTGGTTCTGCTCCCGACTGGCAAGGCCTGTGCCGGGGGAGGCCGACCATCCCATCCCCAATCCCTGTGAGGATCGACCAGCGAGAGCGGTTCTCGCGGCCACTAGGCCGCTCGCGGTGCGGTGGCCGCCTCGCAGGGCAGGGTTGCCCCGCGTCGCCATACAGCCCACGGGCCGGATGGGGCCACCAAATGGCGCCCGCGTCGTAGGGCCGGGGCTCGTCCCCTGCCGCCCGGCCGGGTCTGCTGATACCGACCGCTCTAGCGTACCCGTCGTAGGGCCGGGGCTCGTCTCCTGCCGCCCGGCCGGGAGGCAGCTGTCGCCTATCTCGGCGTCCGGCGACCAACGTAGGGCCAGGGCTCGTCCCCTGCCGCCCGGTAGCCGCGGTTGCTCACACATCATGAAAATCGCTCCCGTCCCCGCCCGCCGTGCCGGACGACTCCCCCGGCCAACCTGGTACTCGGTAGGGGCGCTGCTTGCTGCCCCCCGCCCGGTCGCTACCTGGCCCGGCGTCATATCGAATCCGGCGCGGGCGTTCCCGTACGCGCTCTCGTAGGGGGAGAGGGCGGGAGAGCGCGCGCGTCCCCTCGTCCACCCCCTCTCCTAGGGGAGAGGGAGGCAGGGGGGCGAGAGCCCGCCCCTCGTCCCTCCCCCTCTCCCCCTGGGAGAGGGTCGGAGTGAGGGCGCGCCTCGCTAACCCAACCGCCGGACCGAACTGGGCATCCCTCCTCGCCGGACGACCGCCCCTCGCCAATGCGTTCATAGTAGAGAGGCCGCGAGGCGCGCCGGAGAGCGCCCGCTAGCTCGCGCGACGTGGTCGCCAATCTTACGCCGTACACGCCTCCCCCGCGCCCGCCACCTGCGCCCATGCCCGGGGCCTCGCCCCGCCGGCCCGGCCCGCGGCGGAGCGGCCGGGGGAGTATCGTACGGGGTAAACGATGCGACCTTCCGCGCCCGACCAGCGCGCGCAGACCCGCGCCCGGCCTAGCAGTTAACCACCCGGTAAAGGAGCATCGTTTGACCGTTCCTCGGCTTAACTTGCGCGCCCGCCGGCGGGTCCGCCGGCGCGATCGAGTGCGCCGCTACCGCGCGCTGCAGCGGTGTCCGGTCGCCTTGGGCGGCGGGGCGGTTGCCCCGCCGACGAGCGCGGGGCTACACTCCGGCCACCGGAAGGGGAGATACCGTCTATGTACTACTTCTTTGCCGACAACTACATGTGGTCGCAGGCGGTGCTGCGGGCGCTGTTCACGGGTGCGAACCCGGGCGAGGTGTTGCAGGTCGTGGAAGCGCTCCAGGAGGCCGCGGCCAGCTACGACGCCGAGGCCTGGTACGGCGCGTGGCGTCACCTGGGCGACCAGCTTTACACGCGCGCCGAGCGGCAGGCGGCCGACGCCCACCCGCTGAGCGCGCGGGAGACCTTCTTGCGCGCGTCCTGCTACCTCCAGTGGGCGATCCCCTTCATGGAGCACGCCGACCCGCGCCGCCGCGAGACCCACACGCGCTCGCTGGACGCCTTCGGGCGCTACGCCGCGCTGTGCGAGCCGCCAGTCGAGCGCGTCGAGGTGCCCTACGAGGGGACGACCTTCCCAGCCTGGTTCGTGCCCGCGGCGACGGGCGGGTTGGGGCCGAAACCCGCTGCATTCTATCTGCCGGGCTGGGACAGCACGAAGGAGCAGGGCATCGAGCTGGCCCAGGCGCTCGCGCCGCGCGGCTTTCACACCCTCCTCTGCGACGGGCCGGGCATCGGCGAGGCGGTGCTGTTCCGCGGCATGGTAAACCGCTACGACTACGAGGTGCCGGGGACGGCGGCGTTCGACTACCTGGCCGGCCGACCCGACATGGACGCGCGCCGCATCGCCGTGGTGGGCGCGAGCCTGGGCGGCTACCGGGCGGGGCGCGTGGCGGCGTTCGAGCACCGGCTGGCGGGCGCCGTGGCCTGGGGCGCCGTGTGGGACTACCGCAAGGTGTGGTCGGTGCGACGCAGCAGCGCGCACGGGCCAGTGCCCACGCCGCAGGCGCACGCGCTGTTCGTGATGGGCGCGCGGGACTTCGACGACGTGGCCGCGAAGCTCGACCCCTGGCACCTGGACGAGGTGGCGCACCAGATCCGCTGCCCGCTGCTCGTGCTGCACGGCCAGGACGACGCGCAGATCTCGGTGGACGACGCGCACCGCATGTACGAGGCAGCGGGCTCCGCCCAGAAAGAGCTGAAAGTCTTCACGGCCGCGGAGGGCGGCGCGGCCCATTGCCAGAACGACAACCGCCAGCTAGCCCACGACTACATCGGCGACTGGCTGGTCGACGTGCTGGTGCGCGGCAAGCCGCGGCAGGGCGTGATCGTGGGCGAGCCCCGCGAGGCGACGGTGTAGGGCAGGCCCAGTAGGCGTCCGCGGCGGCTGGGCTAGCGGACGCCGGTACGGCGGCGCGGAAGGGAGCGGGCGATGGACTACCGGAAGGCGGAGGCCAAGGATGCTGCGCGAGCGCAGTTTCACGGCGTGTGGACGGCGATCACGACGCCGTTCACGCCCGACGGCGACCTGGACGAGGCGGGCCTGCGGCACAACATGCGCCACGTCACGGACGGGCTGCGCGTCGAGGGCGTGTTCTGCACGGGCACGATGGGCGAGTTCTGGGCGCTGACCGGCGCGGAGCGCCGGCGCGTGGTAGAGATCGTCTGCGAGGAGGCGCACGGCAGGTGCCGCGTGATCGCGCACACGGCGCACCACTCGGCCCGCGAGACGATCGATCTGACGCGCCACGCCGAGGCGGTGGGCGCCGACTTCGTGGTGTTCATCAACCCGTACTTCCCGGTCGCCAGCGAGGCGGGCATCTACGACTGGTTCGCCTACGTCGCCGCCCGGGTGGACATCGGCATCTGGATGTTCGACACGGGGTACTCGGCGTACAGCTTCTCGCCGGAGCTCACCGCGCGCATCGCGGGGCTGGAGAACGTCTGCGGCATCAAGCTGGGCCGGTCGATGGAGCACTACCTGGCGGTGCAGCGGCTGTGCGGCGACCGCATCGTGCTAAGCCACCCATCGGAGGCGGACTGGCTCACGCTGATGCGCGACCACGGCCAGCAGGTCCACATGTCGTCGCCGGCGCCGTATCTGCTGCAGACGCCGGGCTACCTGCCGATCCACCAGTACACGGCGCTGGGGCTGGGCGGCGAGTACGCGAAGGCGCAGGCGATCGCGGCGTCGCTCGATCCGGCCCGCGCGGTGTACGACAAGTGGCTGACGCAGAAGTGGCAGCGGGACCGGACGATGCCCAACGCTTACATCAAGGCGTGGTGCGAGCTGCTGAGCATGGCGGGCGGACCAGTGCGCGCACCGCTCGTGCCGATCACCGACGCGGAGCGCGACGAGCTGCGCGCCGACCTGGAGCGCGTCGGCCTGCTCCAGCGCGTCGCGGCCCATGCGTAAGCCAAGATCCCTAGTCGCGCTTGAGCATCTGCTCGTAGCCCGACTGTTGGTCGACTTGCAGGACGCCCACGCCCTCTTGCAGGGAGGCGAGCATCTTCTGCTCGGCGGCGGCCAGCTCCTCGGCCACGCCGAGCACTTCCTCGACGCGGTCTTGCGGGATGAAGACGACGCCCGAGCCGTCGGCGATGAGCCAGTCGCCGGGATGCACGGCCACGCCGCCGCACTGGACGGGCACGTTGAAGGCGTCCTCGACGATGCGGTTGCGAGCGGTCATGGGCACCACGCCGCGTGCGTAGACGGGGAAGCCGACCGCCTGGCAGCCGTCCACGTCGCGGCAGGCGCCGTCCACGACCACGCCGCTCAGGCCCTTTAGCTTCGACGCCGTGGACAGGATGTCGCCCCAGCTCGACACGTCGCTGCGACCACCGCTGTCCACCACGATCACGTCCCCCGCCTCGGCCGCGGCGATCGCGCGCATGCCGAGGTGGTGCTGCGAGGCGGTGCGCCCGGCCGGCGTGGTATGGACGGTCTGCACGCGGCCGGCGATCTTGCGGCTGGGGAACACCGGCCGGATGCCGAACGTGGCGCCCTTGAGCGTCAGGCGGTCGAGGGCATCGGAGACTAGGCCAGTGTCGAGGGCGAGCAGGCGCTCGCGCCAGTCATTCGCGCTCATTGCATTGCTCCTTGGCGGCGCGGGTACGCCCGGGCGCTGAGTAGGGCATGCTAACCGCTCCCCTGTCCCGCTGGGTGGAGTGTGTCGTCGAAGCGGCGGGTCAGGGCGCGGCATGCCGCGGCGCTCGCTAGGTCCAGGGCACCGGGCTGTTGTACCATAGCAGATACGTCGCGAGAGGGAAGGCCGATGCGCGCTGGTGTCGCGGCCGTACTGCTGGGATTGGCGCTCGGGGCTGCGTGTACGGGCCGAGGTGCGGACGTACCGCGTGCCGCGCCAGCCGCGACTTCGGCGGTGGCCGCCCCAGCCGCGACGGTGCCATCCGCCGGGGGGAGCGCGCCGGTGGCGGTTGTGGCCCCCGCGACTGCCGTGCGCGCGAGCTTCTCCATCATGAGCGGCGCGCTGGGGCCCTTCTGGGTCGCGCAGGAGGCGGGGCTATGGCAGCAGCACGGGCTGGACGTGGACCTGTCGCTCATCTCGGGCGCGCCGACCTCGATGGCCGCCTTGATGGCCGGTGATACGCGCTTCGCCATTGCCGCGGGCGACTCGGTGCTGGGCGTCCAGGCGCAGAACCCGGACGTGGTGGCGATCCTGAACACGAGCGTGGGAAGCACCCACCAGCTGATGGTCGTGCCGGACATTCACACGCCGGCCGACCTGCGCGGTCGGCGCGTCGGGGTCAACTCGATCGGCGACGGGTCGTATACGCTGCTCAGCAAGGCGTTTCGCCATCTCGGCCTCGACCCGACGCACGACGTGATCTGGACCGCGATGGGTGGCGGCAACGCCGCCTCCTACGTCACGGGGCTGGCTGTCGGCTCGCTGGACGCCGCGCCGCTTACCCCGCCGAACGACCTCCTCGCCGAGCGCCAGGGCGCGCACTCGCTGCTTGCGCTCGCGGATCTGGATCTGGCCACGGCCGGCCTGCCGGCGTTTACCATGCGTCACACGATTCAGGAGCAACGGCCGGTGGTCGAGGCATTTGCGGCGGGCGTGGTGGACGGCGTGCGGCGCTTCAAGGCCGACCCCGCCTTCGCCCGCGAGGTGCTGGCGCAGAAGACCGGGACCACCGATCCCGAGGTGCTCGACTGGACATACCAGGTGTACAGCGGCCGCAACTCGACGGACCGGCCGTTCATCGACGCCGCGAGATTGCAGACGGTGGTGGACGATCTGGCCGTCGCCCAGCCGGAGCTGCGCCAGATCCAGCTCGACAAGACTTTCGACAACAGCATCCTCGACGACCTGGAGCGCCAGGGATACTTCGCCCAGTAGGGCGGGCCGAGCGTGGCTGGCCCGCGACGGAGGTAGCGCGTGCGATTGACGATAGCGCGGCTCGTGGCCTTGCTGCTGTGCGCGGCGGCGTGTGGCCGGGCCGGCGAGACCGCGCCGAGCGCCCAGCCGGCCAGCGCGCCGGCCGCGGCGCCGAGCGCGCCGTCCGCCGCCCCGGCGCCACCCAGCGATGCGGCGAGCGGCGGCCCGCGCGCCACGATCCAGGTGCCGCCGACGCGGGTGCGGGCGGCCTACACGGTAGTGACCGGCAGCGTCGTGCCCATCTGGCTCGCGATGGACAGTGGCCTGTGGCAGAAGCACGGACTGGACGTGGACCTGACGCTCATCTCGGGGACGCCGACGGCGATGGCCGCTCTGATGGCCGGCGAGATCGACTACTCGACCGGCGCGGCGGAGGCCGTGCTGGCCGTCCAGGCGCAAAACCCCGACGTGGTCGCCATCCTGAATAGCAGCGCCGCCCCGACGCACCGCATGGTCGTCACGCCGGAGATTCAGCGGATCGAGGACCTGCGCGGGAAGCGCATGGGCGTCTTCCAGGTGGGCGACGGCAACTACGTGCTGCTGAGCAAGGTGCTCGCCAAGTTCGGCATGAACCCCGAGCGCGACGTGGTCTGGGCAAGCGTGGGCGGCGGGAACTTCAGCGGCCTAGTCAGCGCGCTGTCGGCGGGCGCGATCGACGGTACGCTGTTCCCGCCGCCGAACGACTTGCCCGCGATCAAGGCCGGCGGCCACGTGCTGTTCAACCTCGCGGACATGGACCTGCCGTACGCGGGCTTGCCCAACTACACGCTGCGCCGCACCATCGAGCAGCAGCGTCCCGTGGTCGAGGCATATCTCGCCGGCATTGTGGACGGCATCCGCCTGTTCAAGTCGGACCCCGAGCAGGCGAAAGAGGCGCTGCGCCGCCGCGGCGGCATGACCGATCCCGAGACGGTGGATTGGACCTACGAGGTCTACCGCGGCAAGCCGATGGCCGACCGGCCGTTCGTGAACGTGGCGGGGATGCAGTCCGTACTCGACTCGCTGGTCGAGAGCGAGCCGGTGCTGCGCCAGGTACAGCTCGACAGGGCGATCGACAACAGCGTGCTGGACGACCTCGACCGCAAGGGTTACCTGCCGCCGCCGTAGGTGGCTCGCTATCTAGCGTGCCGCCGCGGGCCCCGGCCGCGGGTCAGGCCGGGGGGCGCGGTTTCCGGCCGCGTGGCGAGCTGGTGAGAGAGGCGATCGGCGGCGGCGACTACGTGCGCGACGAGCGCCGGAAGCTGGGCGCGCGGCAGCCGCTGGCTCGGCCCCGCCACGGTGAGCGCTGCCACCACGCCGCCGCCCGCGTCGCGGACCGGGGCGGCCACGGCGCGGGTCCAGGTTTCTCGCTCGTGCTCGCTGAGCGCGTGGCCCTGCCGCCGCACCTCGCCCAGCTGTGCGCGAAACGCCGCCGGGTCGGTGATCGTGCGGTCAGAATAGCGCGGCAGGCCGTGGCGGATCACGCGCTCCACGTCGGCGTCGGGCCGCCAGGCGAGGAGCACCTTGCCGGTCGCGGTAGCGTGCGCCGGGGCGCGCGGGTGGCCGGCGTGACTCACGCGGAGCAGGTACGCGCTTTCGACACGGTGGATGTAGACGACCTCGTAGTCGTCGAGGATGCCCAGCAGGACGGTTTCGCCGGTCTGGCGGCCTAGCTCGGTCATGACCGCGATCGGGAGGGGGCCGAGCCCGACCTGGCTGAGCGCGAGCGCGCCCAGCTCGAACAGGCCCAGCCCCAGCCGGTAACGGGCCGAGCGCGGGTCGCGGCGCAGCAGCCGCGCGTCGACCAGCAGCGACGCAATGCGGTGCGTGTTGCTCTTACTCAGCCCCAGCCGGCGGCTGATGTCCGTCAACCGGAGCTCGGGCTCCTCGCGGCTGAAGCAGCGCAGCACCCGCACGGCGCTCGTGATAGACGACATGGTCGCGATCCCCGCGGCGTGGGCGCCCCTGCTCGAAGGCCCCACGGCCTTACGGCAACTGTTCGAATATAGCGAACGATCCCGTGGCACATTGTAGCCGCGGCTGCTAGTCTGATCACAAGAGCGGGCGCCGGCCAGCGGCCCGCCTGAGGCTCGGCGCGCGGCAAAGTCGCGGTACGGCTGCGCCGAGGGGTGAGGAGAGACGCGATGGCGAAGTTCCGGGTCCAGTCGCATGGACGCTTGCAGGAGTGGGTGGCCGAGGAGAAAGGCTATTTCAAGGACGAGGGGCTGGACTACGACTTCCTGGTGCGGCGAGCCGAGGGCTGGTCGGCGAGCGTGCAAGACGCGGACAGCGCCCCGCCTCAGGTCGTGCGCGGCGCGTTCGAGTCCTTCGAGGCGGGGCGCGCGTGCGAGATCAGCTCGGCCTGCCACTGGGCGACGAACATGGCCGCGTCGGGCAGCCACGGGCGGATGTACGGGAAAGCCTACTCGGTGACGCCCTCGGGCATCTACGTGCCGCCGGAGTCGCCGGTCCGCAAGCCCGAGGACCTGGCCGGCGTCGAGATCGCCGTCGGCTACCACTCGGGCAGCCACTTCTCGACGCTGCAGGCGCTGGAGAAGATCCTACCGCCCGACCAGATCAAGCTGCGCTTTACCGGCCTGCCGCTCGACCGTCTGACGGCGCTGCTCGACCGCACCGTCCCGGCGGGGGCGGTGTTTGGGGTGCCGCTGTACGTGGTGGAGCAGCAGGGCTTCCGGAAGGTGGTCGACACGACGTTCATGATCGGTTTCATCGTGGAGGGCGCTGCCGACCAGGAGGACGTGGAGCGCTACTTCCGGGCGTTGCAGCGGGCGCAGCGCGACATCGACCTGGAGCCGGAGCGCTACAAGCACTACCTGCTGCGCGAGCTGCCGGAGCGCTTCCACCCGTTGGTCGACGTGCGCGCTTTCGGTCCGGGCGAGCGCCTCGTGTTCGAGCCGTATACGCTGGAGATGTTCGAGCAGACCCACCGCTGGATGGAGAACCTTCAGCTCTTCCCGCCGGAGCAGGTGGGGCACGGCGGCTACCGCGAGTCGGTCCTGGCGTAGATGGCGGTTCCGACATGCTGCTAGAGACGACGAGTGCTCAGGGCGCGCTCACCGGCGCGCGCTACGTCGCCAGCCTGAGCGACGGTCGCGAGGTGTGGCTGGACGGCGAGCGCGTGGACGTGACCACGCACCCGGCCTTCGCGGGCGTGCTGCGGGAGCTGGCGCGCATCTACGACTTGCAGCACACCGACGAGTATCGCGACCAGATGACGTTCGTCTCGCCGGAAACGGGCAACCGGGTGAGCTGGTCGTACCTGCTGCCCTATACGCTGGACGACCTGCTAGCGCGGCGCCGCAACAGCGAGATCTGGTCGGAGGAGACCTGGGGCCAGATGGGCCGGGCGCCCGACTTCTGCTCGGCCATCACCGTCGGCATCTATGACTTCCGCGATGAGCTGGCGCAGAACGATCCGCGCTTCGGCGAGAACGCCGTCAACTACCATCGCTACGCTCGCGAGCACGACGTTTGCCTGACGCACGCGCTCGGCGACCCGCAGATCGACCGCACCAAGAGCCCCATGCACGATCCCGACATGGCGCTCCAGGTAGTGCGGGAGACGGCCGACGGCATCGTGGTCCGCGGCGCCAAGCAGCTCGCCACGCTGGCGCCGATCGCCCAGGAGGTGCTGGTCTACCTGTCGGCGTCGTTCGCCCTGCGCGAGGAGCGCTCGTTCGTCCAGTGGTTCGCCCTCCCGATGAACGCGCCGGGCCTGAAGATCGTCTGCCGCGAGCCGCTGGCGCCGCGCGGCACCGGCTATAGCCACCCCTTCGCCAGCCGCTTCGACGAGCAGGACGCGCTCCTGATCTTCGACGACGTGCTGGTGCCGTGGGAGCGGGTGTTCCTGCTCTACGATGGCCCGCTGGCGCGGCGCGGCCTGGGCCGCATCATGCCCTGGGCCGGCTACGCCAGCCATATGCGCTTCTACCACCGGGCGCTCACGACGGTGGGCGTGGCAACCCTGATCGCCGAGGCCATCGGCATCGACGGCCAGCCGCATGTGCGCGACAAGCTGGGCGAGATGATCAGCTATTTGGAGATGTGTCGCCTGGCGCTGCGCGGTATTGAGGCCGACGCGGCGCCGAGCCCGGGTGGGTTGCTGCGGCCCAGCGGCAGCCCCGCCTTCGGCAACTTCGTCGCTCAGATCTCGCAGCGGCTAGCCGACATTTTGCGCGAGCTAGGTACGTCGGGGCTGCTGATGCAGCCGAGCGAGGCCGCGCTGGCGAACCCCGAGCTGCGCCCGTATCTCGACAAGTACATGCACGGCAAGGACCTTGGCGTGGCCGAGAAGTCGCGGCTGTTCCGGCTGGGCTGGGAGCTGTGCTGCGATAGCTTCGGCATGCGCCAGGAGCTATACGAGCGGCTACACCGCGGCGACCTGCTGCGCAACCGCACGAACCTGTACTTGATGTACGATCGCAGCCGCGTCGTGGAGCGGATCAAGCAGATGATCGCTCAGCCGCTGCCCACGTAGCGCAAGCGGCTCCGGGAGGAAAACATGGCGACGGTAATGGACGAATACCTGGTCGAGCCACGCACCGAGTGGGTGCGGCGTATCCGCGACGAGATCATCCTGCCGCGCCGCGCCCAGGCCGCGCAGCGCCCGCTCACGCAGGCCATTCGCCACGGCACCGCCAACCGGCAGCAGATTCTCGCCGGGTTGCTGATCCCGACGCTTTGGCGCATCACGCGCTTCCCGGAGCTGATCGCGGCGCTCGCGTCGCGCTGCCCAACCTTCGACTGGGAGCGCAAGACCAGCCTGCTGCAGAACGCCTACGAGGAGACGGAGCACCCGTTCCTGCTGGCGCGCGCGGTGCGGGCGCTGGGGGGCGATCCTGATCCCGTCCTGCGCGGCGATCCCGAGGCATACCGGCCGAGCACGGAGATGCAGGCGCGGCGCGACTGGATCACCTACCATGCGTACCACCGCCCCTGGATCGAGGGCATCGCCGCCGTGCAAGTAGCCATCGAGGCCATCGTGCCCTATGCGCTCAAGCCGGTCTGGCACGGCCTGAGGGAGCACTATGGGCTGAGTGATCACGACCTTGCCTGGTTCCAGGTACATGCCGGCGAGATCGAGATGCGCCACGGCAACGAGGGCATCCTCATTCTGGAGCAGTACGTGGCCGACGACGACGTGGCGTTGCAGCAGCGCCTCCGCTATATCGTTGACTACGCCACGAGCGGCACGACCGCCCCCGGCCCCGTGGCCGCCACGAGCTGAGGGAGCGCGGACGATGAACCTGAGCGCTCGGCTGGTCGCTGCCTTGCTCGTCGCGCTGAGCCTAGTTACCGGCTGCGCCGGTGCGCCAGCGCAGCCCGCCCCGACCGCCAATGCCGGAGCGGGCGCTGCGCCGGCCAATCCCGCCCCTAGTGGGCCGAGCCAGGGCGGAGATGCAGCGCCCGGCGGTGCCCCGGCGGCCTCCGCCGCGCCGCCGAGCCTCGGCTCGGTCCGCGCCGCGTACGCCATCGCCTCCGTGGGCATGACGCCGCTCTGGCTGGCGGACGAGCTGGGGCTGTGGAAGCAGCACGGGCTCGACGTGGAGCTGATGCTCATCTCGGGCACGCCGGCGTCCGCGGCGGCGCTGATCGCGGGCGAGGTGCAGTTCGTCCACATCGCGGGGGAGTCGGCGTTTGGTGTGCAGGCGCAGGAGCCCGACGTCGTCGGCATCGCGAACTACAGCGTGAAAGCGGCTCAGCAGTTCGTCACGCGGCCGAACATCACGCGGCCGGAAGACCTGCGCGGCAAGCGCATCGGCGCGTTCACGATTGGCGACGGCGTGTACGCCCAGTGGCGCAAGGCGCTCCTGTACTGGGGCGTCGATCCCGACCACGAGGTTACCTGGATCTCCGTCGGCGGCGGCAACCAAGGCGCCTTCATCGCCGGCCTGGCCGCGGACTCCATCGACGCCGCCATGCTGCTGCCGCCGAACGACCTGCCCGCGCTGAAGAACGGCGCGCGCTCGCTGGCGAAGCTGAGCGACCTGCCGCTACCCAGCCCGGGGCTGCCGACCTACGTCATGCGCCGCACGCTGAGCGAGCGGCGCCCGCAGGCAGAGGCTTATCTGAAAGGCGTGATGGACGGTGTGCGGGTGTTCGAGCGCGACCCGCAGCTCGCGAAGGAGGTGCTGGGCCGCCGGACCGGCATCAGCGACCCCGAGGCCATCAACGCGGCGTACGCGGGCTATCAGGGCGGCAACTTCACCGACCGGCCGTTCATCGACTTCGCCCGCATGGAGGCATCGTTGACCGAGCTGGCGGTAGAGAACCCCGAGGTCCAGAAAGTGCAGCTGGAGCGTGCGTTCGACAACAGTGTGCTGCAGGCGCTGGAGGGGCAAGGCTACTTCGCGCAGTAGGGCGACCGGCTGTCGCGGCCCGCGGGCTCTGGCGAGGCCGGGACGCGCGGCGCCGGTCGGACAAACGTAAGGCCCCGGGTGGCGTGCGGGGCCATGATCGGAGACGGCGAATGCGACTGGGCAACGGGCGGCGGCGCGGTTGGGCGGCGGGGCTGGTGGCGCTCGGCGTCGCGCTGGCAGCCTGCGGGCCGGCGGCGAGCCAGGCCCCCGGGCAGCCCCCCAATTCTGGGGGGAGCACGCCTGCACAGCCCCCCAATTCGGGGATCGCGCCCGCCCAGGCTCCCAACACGGCGGGGAGCGCACCCGCGCAGCCCGCCAATCCGGCGGGGAGCGCCGCCGCGGCTCCCGGCTCTCCTGCGGCCGCAGGGGCGACAGCCCGCCCGGCGCCGGAGGCCGTGACGGTGAGCTGGGTGAACTCGCTCACTATCGCGCCGTTCTTCGTGGCGGCCGACCGCGGCTACTTCGAGGAGCAGGGGATCGACCTCAAGCTGGAGCAGGTGCAGTCGGCGGCCGATGCTATCGCCTTCCTCGCCACCGGCCAGCTCGACGCGAGCTTCGGCGCCGTGGCGGTCGCCCTGTACAATGCCATCAACCAGGGGCTGAACGTGCGGGTCGCCGCGCCGATCGCGTACGACAACCCGGAGCTGCTGGTGCGCAAGGCGCTCTGGGACAGCGGCGCCGTGCGGACCATTCCCGACTTGCGCGGACGGCAGGTCTACACCGTCGCCCCCGGATCGGGCGTGGCCTACCTGCGGATCAAGACTTTGCAGCTCGCCGGGCTGAGCGACGACGAGGTCGAGCACGTCAGCGTGGCGCTTCCCGACGCGCCGCTGGCGATGACCAACGGCGCGATCGACGCGGCCTTCTTTCCCGAGCCCTGGCACACTCGCGTGCTGACGCAGGGCATTGCCGTCGTCCTCGACGACCACCCGCTCCCGAACGAGGTGCTCACCATCACGGCAATGGCCGGCGCCCGGCTGCTGCGCGAGCGGACGGACCTGGGCGGCCGCTGGGCGACGGCGCTGCTGAAGGGCATCCGCGACATGCAGTCGCGCGACCAGATCATGAGCGACGATACGGTGGCCATCATGGCGCGCTGGACAGGGCTGCAGCCGGACGTGCTGCGCCAGATGCGGCACCTGCCGCGCTTCGATCCGAACTACACCGTGGATGGGGAGAGCCTGCTGGACCAGCAGCGCGTGCACATGGCCGCTGGCGCCATCAGCTATACTCAGCCGCTGCCGCTGGACCAGATCGTGGACCCCCGCCTGGCCGAGTACGCCGTGCAGCAGCTAGGGAGGAAGTAAGGAGGGCGTGGGGGACACCCCCACACCCCCGGCAGGGTGTGGCGCGGAATACTGCGAGCGCCGCTGCCCCTGCACCCCCGTAGGGCCGGCGTCTACATCCGCGAGGAAGGGGGCGGCAATGCTGAGCCGCGAGGAGAACGAGCTGCTGACCCGTACGGGCCCGGGCACGCCGATGGGCCAGCTCATGCGCCGCTACTGGATTCCGGCGCTGCTCGCCTGGGAGGTGGCGGAGCCGGACGGCCCGCCGGTGCGGGTGCGGCTGCTCGGCGAGCCGCTGGTCGCCTTCCGCGACACGACGGGCCGGCTGGGTCTCGTCGCCGAGCACTGTCCGCACCGCGGCGCCTCGCTGTACTTCGGGCGCAATGAGGAGTGCGGGCTGCGCTGCGTATACCACGGCTGGAAGTTCGACGTGGCAGGTCGCTGCGTGGACATGCCCTCGGAGCCCGAGGAGAGCACCTTCAAGGAGCGCGTGCGGGCCACCGCCTACCCGTGTGTGGAGCGCGGCGGCGTGGTCTGGACCTACATGGGGCCGCCGGCGCTGCAGCCGCCCCTGCCGGAGCTGGAGTGGGCGCTGCTCCCCGAGCCGCAGCGCTACGCCTCGAAGCGCCTGCAAGAGTGCAATTGGCTGCAGGCGATGGAGGGCGGCATCGACTCCAGCCACATCTCCTTCCTGCACCGGAACTTCAACCTCGACGACAATCGTCTGCCGAACAGCCAGGGCCAGGAGTACGTGCGTCGCGACCGCCACCCACGCTTCGAGGTGCACGACGTGGATTACGGCCTGCTCATCGCCGCGCGCCGCACGGTGGACGACGAGCACTGCTACTGGCGCATCACGCCGTGGCTGATGCCCTGGTACACGATGATCCCCCCGTTCGGCGACAACCCGATCGGCGGCCACGCCTGGGTGCCGTACGACGACCAGCACTGCTGGGCCTGGAGCGTGGACTGGCACCCGGCACGCCCGCTGAGCGAGACGGAGCTGACGAACTATCGGCAGGGGCTGGGCATCCACTCGGCGCTGATTCCCGGCACGTTTCGGCCGGTGGCGAATCAGGACAACGACTACCTGATCGACCGTGAGGCGCAGCGCACGCGCTCGATGACGGGCATCGCGGGGATCAGTGCGCAGGACTGCGCGGTGCAGGAGAGCATGGGGCCGATCTACGACCGCACGACGGAGCACTTGGGCACTAGCGATGCGGCGATCATCGCGGCGCGGCGGCGGCTGCTGCATGCGGTACGGGGCCTGGCGCGCGGTGAGGAGCCGCCCGGGCTCGACGCGGCGAGTCAGCGCGTGCGCTCGGCATCGCTGGTCCTCCCCAAGGGCGTGCCGTTCTACGAGGGCGCTCGCGACGCGCTGATCGCGCGACCCGAGAGCTACGTCGCATCCGCATAGAATGCCCGCGGCTGTGCGCGATCAAGCGGGCCAGTCTGTGGGAGGGTGATGCGGGCGGACGACAGAGGCCGGCGACGAGCGACTAGAGGTGGCGGATGGGCAATCGGAAGGAAGCGGGGGCGCCGGGTGGGCGGGTGAGCCGCCGGGCGTTCTTGCGGACGGCGGCCCTGGGGGGCGGCGCAGCGCTGGCGCTCGGCTGCCAGCCCAGCGCGCAGGGTACGGCGACTACCGCTGGCGAGGCGCCGGCGGGGAGCCCGGCCACGGGTGGTAGCGCCGGGTCCCCGGGCTGGCAGGCGCAGTGGAATGCGCTTGTCGACGCGGCGAAGGGCGAGGGCAGCCTGGTGATCTCTGGGCCGCCGACGCCCGACGTGCGAACTGCCGTGCCGGCGGCGTTCAAACAGCGCTTTGGCATCGAGGTGGAGTATGTCGGCGGGCGGACCACCGAGCTGGTGCCGAAGCTGAAGGCCGAGCGGCTGGCCAGCCAGTATACGCTCGACGCAATGATCGCCGGGGCGCAGAGCCTCTATACCGACATCTACCCGGACCACATGCTCGACCCAATTCCGCCCATCCTCGTCAACCCGGAGGCGACCGACCCGAGCAAGTGGCTGCTCGGCCATCCGTGGTTCATGGACCCGGAGGGCCAGTACATCCTGCGGCTGGCGAACTACGTCTCTTCGGCGATTGCCATCAATACCGACTACGTGAAGCCGGGCGAGCTGAAGGCGTACGCCGACCTGCTGGCCCCCCGCTACCGCGGCAAGATCTCCGTCTGGGACCCCATCCGCCCGGGGAGCGGCTGGAATACCGCGAACTACTTGCTGTACGAGCTAGGTGAAGACTATATCCAGTCGCTGTATCGCGGGCAGGACGTGGGCGTGAGCGCCGATGGGCGCCAGCTCTCGGACTGGATGGCGCGTGGCCGGTACCCGATCTCGCTCGGGCTCGGACCCGACGAGATCGAGCGGCTGAAGAAGGATGGGTTCCCGATCGCGGCGCTCACGGACCTCGCGGACGCCGCCGGCTACGTGACGGCCGGCTTCGGGCTTGCGGTGTTGGTCAATCGCGCACCCCACCCGAACGCGGCCAAGCTGTTCCTAAACTGGCTCGCGATGAAGGAGGGCGCCGAGGTGTTCAACCGCGCGCAAGTGCTGGTAAGCACCCGCGCTGACGTGGACAACGCCTGGGCGCCGCCATACATCGTCCCCAAGCAGGGCGTGAACTACTTCGACACGTACGACTGGGAGTTCACCCTCAACGGCCGCAAGCCCGAGGCGGTGGACCGCCTGCGGCAGCTCACGGGCATGAGTTAGAGGAGGGGCGTGGGGGATACCCCCACACCCCCTGGTGCCTAGGATGGGCGCTAGGCCCAGTAGGCGAAGCCGGCGCCGCAGCCGGTGGCCGCGAGCGAGCGGTAGCAGGGCACGTAGTCCACGAGGGTGATCGGCCGATCTTCCATCGCGCCGGCAAGGGCGACCCAGTTCAGGATCTCCGACGTGCCGCCGAACAGCCGCTCGCGCGGCAGGCGGTAGAGTTGCTCGCGGTCCTTGCGCTCCAGCGCATCCAGCGTCATCGCGTCGATCTCCTCGTCCATGATGACGTGGCTGAGGCCGCCCGAGGCCATCAGCGCGACGCGGGCGCTGCCGTCCCACGCCTCGACGGCGCGGCGCAGCGCCTGGCCGAGCGCGTAGCAGCGGCGGGGCGTCGGCTGGTTCGGCGGGAAGTAGGTGTTGATCATCACCGGCACGATCGGCACGCGCGTGCCCGGCCAGATGCGACGGTAAAGGAAGCTGAAGGCGTGGCCGATGCCGACGCTCGGACGAAGCTGGTTGGTGCGCGCCACGTCGAACTCGTCGTCCACGAGCGCGCGGATGAGGTGCAGCGCGAGGGCGGCTGCGGCAGGGTACTCGGGGGCGGTCTCGGCCCAGCGCGTCTCCTCGGCCCGCTTCCACTCGGGCTCGACGCGGTCGCTGCGGTGGCGCACGACCGGCACGGTCTCGCCGTGGTAGATGGAGAGCACGGGCAGGTTGTCGTCCAGGAACTGCTCGTGCTGGTCGTCGCCCAGCACGACCACGACGTCCGGCTCGGCCCGCCGCAGCACGTCGCCCAGCGTGGCGATGCCGCGCTGGCAGGCGTCGTAGCGCTGCTGCCACTTCTCGGGCGTGATCTCGTCGGCCAGGCCGGGCTTCGCCCGTTGGAGGAGGCCCTGGTAGTCGATGCGCGTGTCCGTCTCGTCCTTCACGCGCAGGACCTCCCAGTGCTCCGCGGGCACGCTCATCTGTGGGCTGTGCGACGTCGCCAGGCCCAGAACGATCTCTGCCATGTTGTCCTCCCTGGCCGCGTTGGCCGAGCGGCCGGCCGTAGCAGTTATGCCGTATACGTGCTGCACGATCCCGACACGGCCAACTCAGCGGCGCCGGGGCTGCGGCCTCGACGGCCGCGGGCGGCCACGAGTGCCGCCCCTATGAGTCTACGGGCCGGGGGCGGCCACGAGTGCCGCCCCCAACGAGTCGTCACCAGGTGCCCTGCCGATCACGACCCGGTGCTTGGCGACGACACCGGTGGTGCCCTGCCCCGGCCCGCGAGCGACTAGCCCCTCGTCACCTATGGTCTGCTCGGTGTCGTGAGCTCACAACATACACCGGTTCACCGGTGACAAACTGTTAGCCGGGCACGGTGGCGGTGTTGAGGCCGGTGGGGTGCGGGGCGGTGAAGACGCCCTGCGCCTCGCCGGCCAGGTTCGTGTCGATCATCGGATGGTCGGGGTCGCGGATGACGCCGAGCGGGTCCTCGCCCGCCAGCGCGCGCTCGATCTGCTGCTTCAGCAGGCGGCGCAGCAGCACCACGCCCCGGTCGGAGTAGCTCAGGTGCTCCGCCGTGCGGTCGGCGATTGGGCCCTGCGTCTCCCACGCCATATGGTCCTGGGACAGCACGGTGGTCAGGTTGAAGCGAGCGTACGGGTGGACGCCGTCGGGAATGTCCTTGTACGACGGCAGGTACTCCACCGGCGGGTCCTCGTCGCCCTCGGTCAGGCTGCCATCCTCGTTCCGATGGAACTGCACGTGGATGTGGGCCGTGTGAGTGTCGTCGATGGGCACGCGGATCTGGGTCGCGTTGCCCTGACGCAGGATGTTCGGGAAGATCAGCGGGTGCTCGTCCGTCTTGCCGTTCACGTAGGTGCGCCGCTTCACAATGCCGATGGCGTTGACGTAGAAGTCGAACTCCTTCACGTCGTCGGTGAAGCCCCGCGTGGTGTTCACCGGGCGCTTGCCGCGGCCGATGAACTCCTGGTGGAGAATCTGCAGGTGGGCCGGGTCCACCGAGTTCTCCATCGCCTGGAACCAGTTGCACGCGAGCTCCGGATGCACGACGATGCGGCGGTGGCCGTCCTTCCGCACCCACACGTCGTAGGGCGGGATCACGGGCGCGGGCAGCGGGCCGAGGTAGGCCCAGTACATGCCGAGGAACCGCTGCACCGGGTAGGCGGGCTGCTTGACGTGCTTGATGATAGCGTCGTTGCGCTCGGGCGGGGTTTCGAGGACGTTGCCGCCAGTGTCGTAGAGCCAGCCGTGGTAGGCGCAGCTAATGCCTCGCTCCTCGACCCGGCCGTAGCAGAGGGAGGCGCCGCGGTGGGCGCAGTGGTCCGCAAGTAGCCCCACGCGGCCCTGCTTGTCGCGGAACAGTACTAGGTCTTCCCCGAGCAGGCGCACGAACTTCGTGGGCTGCGCGTCCGTTAGCTCCTGCGCCATGGCGACGGGGTACCAGTAGCGGCGCAGGAGCGTGCCGGCGGGCGTGCCGGGGCCCACGCGGGTCAGGAAGTCGTTCTCGGCCTGAGTGAGTGCCATGCAGCCCTCCCTATGCCGCTGATTAGCTACGTTCTACCCGCTAGCGGAAGTATTCGGTATATCCTCAGGCCCCGAGAGGTATGTAAGGAAGGAGGCGGTTGGGGGGACACCCCCACACCCCCCGGCAGGGGAGCGCCCCTGCACCTCCGGAGACGAGGGCGATGCTCAGTCCCTAAGCGACCCTTTTACTCTTCGGGGATGGGGCTCTGGTGCGAGAGCATGATCTCGCGGCGCTCGCGCGCCGACTGCATGATCGCCAGGCACACTTCGAGCGTCGCCATGCCCCAGCGGCCGTCGTGATAAACCGGCCGGTCCTGCACTACCGCATCATATAGCTCTTGCAGCTCCGAGTTGCGGGAGGCGGTGCGCCCGACGACGGGCATCTCCGTCTGACCGTCGTCGCCGTAGATGAGCAGGCCGGTCGCGGACTGGCGCACGTCGCCGCGCTCACAGGTGGCGACCGTAATGCCGAACATCGAGCCGCCGCCCGGCAGCAACTGCCGGCGGTCGGCGCGCTCGTCGTGCGCCCAGCCGCCCTCGCGGCGGCCCCCGAAGCGCATCGCCTCCTTCGCCTGCGCCTCGTCCAGTGCGCCGCTGCGCAGGCCCTGGCGCACGCGCACACGCTCGTCGGGCGTGAAGTGGCGCTCGCCGTGGTTCCAGGTCAGCTCGGACGTGTCGAAGTAGCCGTAGCCGTTGTAGACGACGGTGGCCGGCGTGCCGTCCTCGAACTCCAGGAACGCCGAGTAGTAGCCCGGCGCGGGGCGCTCGGGCATCCACTGGCCGGTCTGCGCTCGCACGCTGCGCACCAGGCCCCCGCCCAGCAGGCGCAGCGTGTCGATCTGGTGAGGGCCCTGGCGGTAGACCACGCCGCCGCCGAGGCTCAGGTCTAGCTCCTGCGGCATGCGCGGGCGCAGCATCCAGTCCGTATACATCCAGGTGTTGAGCGCGCGGAGGGCGCCGATCTGGCCCGACTTGATGACCTGGCGCATGGCGCGGATGGCCGGGTTGAAGCTCTGGGTGTGGCCGCAGAGAAGCTGCACGCCGTGCCGCTCGACCGCCTCGACCATGCGCTCGCACTCCTCAATGGAGAGCGCCATCGGCTTCTCGACGACGACGTGCTTGCCGGCGCGAGCGGCGGTGATGACGTGCTCGCAGTGAAACTGATTGGGCGTGGAGACCCACACGGCCTCGACCTCGGGGTCGGCGCAGAGCGCGTCGACGGTCTCGAAGGTGCGGCCGCCATAGCGGGCCTCGAAGGCGGCGCGGGCGTCGGGGCGCGGGTCGGCGCCGGCGATGAGCGCGATGCCGGGCATCTGCTCCATCGCCGGCAGGATCTGGGTGCTCGCCACGCCCAGCCCGGCAATCGCCACCTTCAGCGTGCGCGTGGGTGTCTGGGTCACGTCAGCCAGGTGCGTCTCGGCCATGCTTCGTCTCCGTGGCGCCCCGACGCGGCGCCGTCGCTCCGTTAGCGGGCGGCGCGCGTCGGCTGCGCGGCGATCCCCGCGGGATGGCGGGGGCCGCGCACACCCTGCGCCTCGCCCATCAAGTTCGTGTCGATCATAGCGTGCTCGGGGTCGCGGATCACGCCCATCGGGTCCAGGCCCTGCTCGACGCGCTCGATCTGCTCCAGTAGCAGGCGACGCAGCATCACCACGCCGCGGTCGGAGTAGCTGAGGTGCTCATTCGC
Source organism: Chloroflexota bacterium (assembly GCA_035293805.1). Classification (GTDB taxonomy): domain Bacteria; phylum Chloroflexota; class UBA6077; order UBA6077; family JAJPHF01; genus JAJPHF01. Next base: position 63,106 of record DATGMD010000012.1, read on the forward strand.
GCGGTTCGCGATGGGCCCCTGTGTCTCCCAGGCCATGTGGTCCTGCGCCGATACCGAGTGCATCGTGTAGCGTGTGAACGGGTAGAGGCTATCCGGTGGCTCTTTGTGCGGCCGGGCGCGCTCGACGGGCGGCTCGTGCGGGGGCACCTCGCTGCCGTCTGGCGTGGCCTCGAAGTGGACGAGCACGTGCCAGGTGTGGGTGTCGTCGATGGGCACGCGGATCTGGGTGGCGTTGCCCTGGCGCAGGACCGTGGGGAAGATCAGCGGGTGCTCGTCCACCTGGCCATTCACGTAGGTGCGGCGCTTCACGATACCGTAGGGTACCAGCAGGAAGTCGTAGCTGGCGATGTCGTCGATGAAGCCGCGGGTGGTGTTGACCGGGCGCTTGCCGCGGCCGATGAACTCCTGGTGGAGGATCTGCAGGTGGGCGGAGTCCACCGAGTTCTCCATCGCCTGGAACCAGTTGCAGTCGAGCCGCCCGCGGTCCTCGATCCACCGCGTGCCGTCCGGTCGCACCCACACGTCATAGCGGGGAATCGCGGGCGCGGGCAAGGGGCCGAGGTACGCCCAGTAGAGCCCGACGAACTTCTGGACGGGGTAGGCGGGCTGCTTCACGTGCTTGATGATGGCGTCGTTGCGCTCGGGTGGCGTTTCGAGGACGTTCCCGCCGGTATCGTAGAGCCAGCCGTGGTAGGCGCAGCTAATCCCCCGCTCCTCGACGCGGCCGTAGCAGAGGGAGGCGCCGCGGTGGGCGCAGTGATCGGCGAGCAAGCCCACGCGGCCCTGCTGGTCGCGGAACAGCACCAGGTCTTCC
>DATGMD010000013.1:0-82809 GCA_035293805.1 Chloroflexota bacterium
CCAGATGGAGCAGATCGGCTGGGACGGCCGGCCGCGCCCGCCCAGCGAGCGGCGCCGGGTCGAGCCGGGCGTGTGGCCCGAGGCGCTCGAGGCCCAGTCCGACACCTACCAGGGCGAGCCCTTCCTCGGCCCCTGGGGCTAAACTGACAGCGGGCGTGCTGCCGCCAGCGATCAGCAGGGCCGAGGGCGGGCCGCTGGCCCGCCCTCGGCCCTCGTCGCCATCGCGCGGATCAGATCGCGTCGAATCGCGCGAGAGCGGCGCGATTCGACAGTCCCTAGCGCCCCTCCAACATCAGAGATAGCGACCAATACCTAAGCACCCGGCCAGGGATGATGTGTCCGTTTGGCTTCGCCAACCAGGCACACTAACCTGGGACGGCAGCTTAAAGCGAGGGCGAGATGGCCGTAGAGATCCAAGACGCGCCGTGGGTGAGCCAGCCGGTCGTGCCCCACGATCCCGTCGACCCGATCACGCTGGAGCTGGTGAAAGGCGCCACGCGCGCGATGCAGGCCGAGATGGAGAACCTCATCGAGCGCACCACCATGTCGCCCTTCATCCACGAGAAGAAGGACTACTTCGTCGGCATCTACGCCCGCGACGGCGGCAACGTCGTCGGCAACGACCACCCCAACTACGGCAACGTCATGGACGCCGTCTTCCACTACTACCCGCCCGAGACCATGAGGCCCGGCGACCTCTACTGGTACAACGACTGCTACGGCTCGAACGGCGGCGTCACCCACTCGCCCGACATGCTGTTCATCGTGCCCATCTTCGTGGACGGCGAGCTGGTCGCCTTCTCGCAGTCGAAGGGCCACTTCTGGGACATCGGCGGCTCGCGCGCCGGCAGCATGTCCGCCGACGCCACCGAGATCTTCCACGAGGGCACCATCGTCCCGCCCATCCGCATCATCAAAGAGGGCGTCTGGAACGACGAGGCGCTGCGCATCTTCCTCGCCAACACCCGCTTCCCCGACATCATGCGCAACGACATCCGTGCCATCATGGCGGCCGCCCAGCTCGGCGAGCGCCGCATGGTGGAGCTGTGCGGCCGCTTCGGCGCGCGAACGGTCATGGACGCCTTCCTGGCGATGCGCGAACAGACCGCGCGCTACGTGCGCCGCGCCGTCGAGGCGCTGGTGCCCGAGGGCACCTACCACTTCGAAGAGGCGCTGGACAACGACGGCGTGAGCGGCAAGCCCGTCTGGATTCGCCTCACTCTCACTCACCGGGACGGCCGCCTGGTCCTCGACACCCGCGACAGCGATGACCAAACGCGCGGCCCCGCGAACTTCCTGATGCACCACAGCGTCCCCAAGTTCTCCCTCGCGCTCTACCTGCTGGCGCGCGAGCCTAGCCTAATGCACAACGCCGGCAGCATCGTCGCCCTCGACGAGGTGCTGCAGCGCGAGGGCAGCGTGCTGTGGCCCCGCTGGCCCGCCCCGCTCGGCAGCCGCGGCCAGACCAACGTGCGCTTCCAGATGGCGCTCATGGGCATGTTCGCCCAAGCGTCGGGCGGCCAGAGCCCGGCCGCGTCCGCGGCCTACTCGCTCTACCTCCTGCGCGGCCTCGACCGCGCCACGGGGCAGTACTTCCTCTGCACCGACGGCGTGGCCGTGGGCCACGGCGCCCGCCCCGACGCCGACGGCCACGACGCGATCTACGGCCCCGGCCAGAAGAACTACCCCGCCGAGTACATCGCCGACCGCTTCCCCCTGCGCATCGAGCGCTACGCCATCAACACCGACTCCGGCGGTCCCGGCCGGTTCCGCGGCGGCTGCGGCGTCATCCGCGAGGTGCGCCTGCTGGCGGACGAGGCGGTGCTCGGCTCGCGCCTCGACAACGTCCACTTCCCGCCCTACGGCGTGAATGGCGGCATGTCGGGGCGGGGCGGCGGCGTGACGATCAACCCCGGCCAGCCCGACGAGCGCGTCATCGAGCCGACCTCCGACGGCACGGTGATGCGCAAGGGCGATCTCCTGCGCTTCGCCACCTCGGGCGGCGGGGGCTGGGGCCATCCCTTCGACCGGCCCGCTTCCCTCGTCGAGCGCGACGTGCGCGACGGCTTCGTCAGCCTCGGCAGCGCCTACGAGGACTACGGCGTGGTGCTCGACCCCGAAACGCTCGCCCTCGACGCACGCGCCACCGACGAGCGCCGCCGCACCGCCCGCAAGGCAGTCAAGCTCTTCCACCGCAAGGAGTACTTCGACTGACGACGCACCCGCCGGTGGGCGGCGGACAGGCAGACCACGGCGGCACGTCGGCGCTGCTTAGCAGGACAGGGAACGAGGAGCCCGGTCATGGCGATCACCCAACAGCGGCTAACGCTCGAGGAGTTCTTGAAGCGCCCCGAACGCAAGCCGGCGCTCGAATACGAAGACGGGGTGGTAACGCAGAAGGTGGCGCCGAAGTCCCGACACAGCGCCCTGCAGGGCGGCTTTTTGGAGTGGATCAACGGCTATGCCCGGCCACGCCACCTTGCTCGCGCATTCCCGGAGCTACGGACGACCTTCGCGGGCGTCTCCCGCGTGCCCGACGTGAGCGTGTTCGCCTGGGACCGCATCCCCGCCGACGCGGAGGGCAATCTCGTCGACGACGTGTTCGAGCCGCCCGACATCGCCGTCGAGATCGTGTCCCCGAAGCAGGGCGTGAACGGGCTCATTCGGCGCTGTCTGTGGTACGTCGCCCACGGAGTGCATCTCGCGCTGCTGGTTGACCCGACGGACCGGTCGATCATCGCCTTCCGCCCCGAGGGGCGAACCAGCGCCCTGCGCGGCGCCGACGTACTCGACCTGGGCGACGTCATTCCCGGGCTGCGCCTCACCGTGGCCGAGATCTTCGCGGCGCTGCGGGCACGCGACTAACTAACGGAGGGCCAGCAGGTGACGAGCGCGGCGGTGGACGAGCGGAGCGCGGCGATCATTGTGGGGATCGAGGCGATGCAGCCGCAACACGTGCTCATCCTGCCCGGCAGCACGCCAGAGTACGCGCAGACCATCCACCGCCCCATCTTCCGGCCCGTCAACCTGATGGGCGGCTAACATGAGCCAGAACGCGCCCCCGAACGGGCTGCTCCAGCGCCCCGACGCCCTGCGCCGGATCGACCGCACGTTCCCCGACCAGCCCATGGTGCTGACTCTCGGCGGCACCATCCGCGAGATGCTCGCCGTCGTCGGCCGGCGCCCGAACCACCTCTACATCCTCGACTCGATGGGCCTGCCCGTCCCCATCGGCCTCGGCCTTGCGGTCGGCCTGGCCGCCGAGCCGGCCGTCGAGCGCGTGGTCGTCGTCGAGGGCGACGGCAGCCTCCTTATGGGCTTCTCGGTGCTCACCACCATCGGCCTCCTGCGCCCCAAGAAGCTGGTCGTCGTCGTGCTCGACAACGGCGTCTATCTGGCGACCGGCGGCCAGCCGACCGCCGCCCCGGCCGTCGACTTCGTGGCCGCGGCCCGAGCCTGCGGCATACGGGCCGAACACACGGCGGACGGGGCCGCGCTGGAAGGGGCGCTCGGGCAGGCGCGCGCCGAGGAAGGGCCGTGGCTCTTGCACGTGCCCGTGGGCACCGAGGCGCCGCCCACCGCGTTCTTCCTCGAGGACCCGGTGGTCCTCCGCGCCGACTTCGACCGCTGGCTGGCCAGCCGGCGCGCGGGCGGGGCGTGACGATGGCGACCGGGCGGCTCGCGGGCAAGACGGCGCTCGTGACCGGCGGCGGGCGTGGCAACGGCCGCGCGATCGCGCTCGCGCTCGCCCGCGAGGGCGCCGACGTGGCCGTGCACTACGTGGAGCACGCCGCCGCCGCCGAGGAGGTGGCCGTGGCCATCCGCGCGCTCGGGCGGCGCAGCCTCGTCGTGCGGGCGGACGTGGCGCGGCGCCCCGCGGTCGAGGCGATGGTCGAGCAGGTGTACGCCGCCTGGGGCCGCCTCGACGTGCTCGTGAACAACGCCGGCGTGCTCAAGCGCACGCCCTTCCTAGCGATTGACGACGCCGAGTGGGACTGGATGCTCGACGTCAACCTGCGCGGCTGCTTCCTTGTCGGCCAGACGGTGGCGCGGCGCATGGTGGCCCAGGGCGGCGGCGCCATCGTCAACGTGTCGTCGGTCGGGCAGAAGCTCGCGGGCCGCGGCGTGGCGCACTACTGCGTGTCCAAGGCCGGCGTCGGCATGCTCACGAAGGCGATGGCGCTCGAGCTGGCGCCCCTCGGCGTGCGCGTGAACGCCGTCTGCCCCGGCACGATCGTCACCGACCTGAACCGCGCCGACGCCGGCCGACCCGAGTGGGTCGAGGCGCAGTACAGCCGCCTCGCCGTGCGCGCCCTCGGCGAGCCCGAGGACGTGGCGGGCGCCGTCGTCTTCCTGGCCGCCGAGCAAGAGTCGCGTCTGGCCGTCGGCACCAGCATCTACCTCGACAACGGCCGGGCCATCTGGTAGCCTCGCCCGCAACTGGACCGGCGAGCGCCGAGAGGAGCGCGTCCATGAGGACGATGGCCCTGGGAATGGTCCTGCTGACACTGGTCGCCTGCGGGCCGGCCGCGGCCCCCGCGCCGGCGGCCCCGCCGCGCGGCGCGGCGCCCGCCCCGGCGGCCCCGCCTGTCGCCTCCTCCCCGGCAGCCGCGGCGCCGAGCGCGGAGCCCTCGGCCGCGCTGCAAGCGATCGTCGAGGGCGCGCGCCAGGAGGGCCAGCTGCAGCTCATGTGGTCCGCGCACTCCTTCGGCGGGCCGGACGGCGTGGCGCGGCTAGCCGCCGCCTTCAACCGGCTCTACGGCCTCAACCTGAACGTGCAGTTCACCGTCGGCCCGTCGATGCCCGAGATGGCGAGCAAGGTGGCGCAGGAGGTGGCGGCCGGGCGTCCCGCCTCGGTGGACGTGGCGCTCGGCGCCGTGGCCAACATGGCCTCGCTGGTCCGGGCGGACGCGCTCCAGCCCGTCGACTGGCTGGCCTGGGCGCCGAACGTGCAGGACCCGCGGCTGCTGGCGCCCGACGGCGTAGCGGTCCAGATCGCGTCGCGCATGCCCGGCATCACCTACAACACGAACCGCGTGCGGCCCGACGAGGTGCCGGCCACCATGCAGGACCTGTTGAAGCCGCAGTACAAGGGCCGCATCGCCTCCACGCCCTACGGGGCGAACTTCGACTTGCTCGCCAGCCCGGAGCTGTGGGGCGAGCAGCGCGTAACGGACTACGTCGGCCGCCTGGCCGACCAGGTGAGCGGCCTGATCCCTTGCGGCGCGGTGGAGCGCGTCATCGCCGGGGAGTTCGACTTTTTCGCCCTCGACTGCGGTAGCTACGAGGCGCACGCCTGGCAGCAGAAGGGGGCGCCCGTGGGCCACGTCATCCCCAGCGACGCCGCGATGATCAACTACCTGTACATGGGCGTGCCGCGCAACGCCGTCCACCCGAACGCGGCCAAGCTCTGGATCAACTTCATGCTCACCCGCGAGGCACAGGACATGGAGTACGAGGCCGAGACCGTGGACCATCACCTCCTGCCCGGCTCGAAGACCGCCGGGGAGGTCACCGCCCTGCAGGCGAAGGGCGTGCAGTTTGCCGAGATCGACGTGCAGTTCATCCAACGCCAGGACGACCAGGAAGTGAGCCGGGTGCGCCAGACGCTGCTCCGCGAGCTGCAGCGCTGACGACCCGATGGCCGGCGGGCGCCCGCCGGCCCTATTGCCTCAGCCCGGTGCGCGCGTCTGAGCCGGGTCAAGGGCCGGCCAGCCGCCGCGCCGATCGCCCGCGCGGCTCGCCTTGACGCGTGCCCCCACAACGCCTACACTCCAGTGCGCCGCGAGCGAGCGCGACGCGGCAGGAGAGCGAGCAATGGCGGCGGCGGACTACGAGCGCGTCGAGGCGGACCGGGCGTCGGTCTGGGTGCCCGCGCCGGTGATCCTCGTGGCGGCGGCAGCCGGCGAGCAACGCAACGTGATGGTCGCCGTGCGGCTCATGCGCTGGGACGACCCGCCCCGGTCGTCGATCCTCGTCGGCGTGGCGAAGCATTCGGTGACGGGCGAGCTGCTACGCGAGTCGGGCGAGTTCACCGTCGGCATCCTCACGGACGGGCAGCAGCCGGTGCTCGCCGCCGCCCGCGAGATGGTGAAGGCGTCCAGCCGCGACGTGGACAAGTTCGCCGGCTACGGGCTGCAGACCCTGCCCGCCAGCCGCGTGCGGGCGCCGCTCATCGACGGCTGCGCGCTGAACGTCGAGTGTACGCTCCGCCACTACCTCGACGTGGACGACGCCTACGCCGCGGTGATCGGCGACGTCGTGGCGATGCACGCGCGGCACGACATGCGGCCGCTTTTCCTGGTAAACAGCCAGCCCTTTGCGCTGCCCGTGCAGCTCGCGCCGCCGGCAAGTTGACCCCTCGCAGAGAGACCGGGCCAGCTATTCAAGCTCAGGGATCGTAGGGCAGGGGCTCGTCCCCTGCCGCCCGGCGCGCGGGCACGGCAGCCCCGCGATTCCCGCGTTGCGCTGAGGATCGCGGCGAGAGCATACCAGCCCAAGAGTCCTTGCGTGTTGGCTAGACCGGATAGGCGCTCGCAACGGAGGTGAGCATGGCTGGGCAAGCGGATCGCATCCTGTATCTCGGCACCTGGGACGGGCTGTACCAGGCGGAGCCGAACGGCCACGGCTATAAGACGCGACTGTTGGGGCTCGAGTCGCCGAACACGCCGAACGCGCGCTGGAACGACCACCGCGGCGGGCGGAGCGAGGGCTACGGCGCCATCCGCTGTCCCGTCGTCGTCGACAAGGACGACCCCCGCCGCCTGTACGCGCCCACCAACCGCGAGGGCATGTGGCTCAGCGAGGACGGCGGCGAGACGTGGCGCGAGATCAACCGCGGTCTCGTGTACAAGGAGGTCTGGTCGCTCGCCCAGCACCCGCGAACGGGCGAGCTGATGGTCGGCACCGGCCCCTCGGCCTTCTTTGCCAGCACCGACCGCGGCGAGTCCTGGGTGGAGGCGGCCCAGCTTCGCACCCTGCCGACCACGAAGCACTGGACGTTCCCCGGCCCACCGTTCGTCAGCCACATCAAGGATATCGGCCTCTGCGCCGACGACCCCTCCCTGGTGTTCGGCTCCATCGAGGAGGGCGGCGTCGTCCGCAGCCGCGACGGCGGCCATACCTGGGACCAGATCGACGAGTCGAACGGCATCTACGACGACGTGCACACCGTCAGCGTGATGCCCGACGACCACCGGACGCTCGTCGCCACCACCGGCAAGGGCGTGTACCGCAGCGAGGACGGCGGCGACACCTGGGCGCTGTCGAGCGACGGGCTGGAGCGCTGGACCTACATGTCCCACCTGCTGGTCCACCCGGCGCGCCCGCGCGTGCTGTTCACGGCCGCCGCCGGCTCCCCGCCGCCCACTTGGGTCCAGCCGGCCGGCGCCAACGCGGCCTTCTTCCGCAGCGAGGACCAGGGCCGCTCCTGGCAGCGGCTCACCGGCGGCCTGCCCGACTACTTCAAGGCCGCGCCGCGCTGCGTCGTGGGCGATCCGGAAGACCCCGACGCCGTGTTCGTCGGCATGACGGACGGCACCGCCTGGCTCAGCGAGGACGGCGGGGAGTCGTTCCGCTGCATCGTCGAAGGCCTGAACCAGGTCACGAGCATCCGCGTGGCCCACCGCTAGAAAGGAACGTACCATGAGCTATCCCGTCACCAGCAAGTGGCTCGACCCCTCGGTGCGCGCGGAGTTCGTGGCGACCGAGGCGAGCGACGGCGTGCCGCTGCACGGCGCCTACTACGTCTCCGAAACCACGAAGCCCCACGACCTCGCGCTGCTCGCCTACCACGGCTCGGGTGGCACCTTCTACGCGGGCCCCTGCGGCTTCCTCGCGCCCGGCGTGGCCTCGCGCGGCTACGTGGGCCTCAGCATGAACCTGCGCGACCACGGCCGCTACCACGACCGCTCGACGTTCGAGCCGTGCGAGCTGGACATCGCCGCTGCCGTGAGCTTCCTGAAGGGCCGCGGCATCGAGCGCATCGTCCTGTTCGGCCACAGCCTCTCCGTCACCCAGATCGCCTACTACCTCGCGCGCAACCCCGACCCGGCGGTGGTCGGCGCCATCATGTCCGGCGGCCACTGGGACCTGGCCGGCGACAAGTGGCAGGCCTGGCTGAAGATTCGGCCCGACGACCCCCACGCCGGCTACGACGAGATGATCGCGCGCTGCCAGGAGCTGGTGGCCAAGGGCCGCGGCGACGAGCTGATCATCGTGCCCTGGTGGATGCCCGATCCCGAGCACTGGAACCCCGACCACTACCGGCCCGTCGCCGCCAAGACCTTCCTCAGCTACTACGGGCCGGACAGCAACGACCGCGCCTGCAAGTGGATGGGGCAGATCCGCGTGCCGCTGTACATCGTGACGCACAGCGTCGTGGACACCTTCGCCAGTCCAGAGATGGCGGAGAAGCTGCGCGCGGGCGCCACGGCCGCGCCGTTCGTGGACTTCGTGAACATCGAGGGCTCGGGCCACTTCTACAAGGGCTACGAGCAGAAGCTGGTCGATACGGTCGTCGCCTGGCTCGACAAGATCCGCACCCAGGTGCCCGCCGGCGCCCGCTAAGCAGGCGGCCCTGGTTCCCGTGCATTTCCGGTCGCCGCCGTTCACGGCGGCGATGTTAACGACGATCATGGCCATCGGCTTAGTGCCGCCATTTCTGCGGCCCCGCGGTCACTCGTCCCGGATGAGACGCAGCACGCTGTCCCAACCACCCCGCCGCAGCTCTAGCAGCACCCGGATGGCGATGCCGTAGAGCAAAATGAGAATTACTCCGGAGAGCAGCAAGTCGACCGCGGTGATGGCCGGGGGCGCGTCGGCGATCAGAATCTGGCGTACGCCCCAGACGCTCAGCACGATGCTGCCCACGCCCACCAGGAGGCGTCGCAGCGGCTCGGTGCTGACGGAGAGCAGGGCGGCGGCCGCGATCAGCGACACCAGCAGGCACGTCAGGACCTGGAGGTGCAGCGGGCGAACGAAACGCAGCGCCACGACCCGCTGGAAGGCAGGCTGGGAGTCCGTCTCCAGCCGTGCCGGGGGGTGGATAGAGTTCGGTGGCAGCATGATGAGCCGTGACAGCTCGGAATCGAGCGTGATGGTCAGGCTACCCGTGTACAGGGGGTCTGGCGCCCCGGCAGCCGATGTCGAGTCCGCCGGCACCGTGAGGCCGGCGAGGTTCAGCGTGTAGTGGTCGAACGGGTAGAGGCTCGGCAGCCCGCTCACGGGCAGCTCGACCGATTCGGACAAGACCTGCGCGCCCTCCGCCACCGTCACCGTGGCCGAGGGGGGCAGTCCCGCCCGCTCGTCGGGGCCATCCGCGAGGGAGAAGAGGAGCAGTTTGAAGGCGGGGCAGTCGGCCGCGCAGGCGCGGTGGCCGGAGATGCGCAGCGTGGCCGCCTTCTTCGCTTCGTCGAGCCCGGCGACCGCCACGTTGAAGTAGCTCGCGTCCGCCGGCGTGGTGCTGGTGCCGCTTGCTGGGGCCCCGGGCGAGAACGTGTACACCCGATTCGCCGGCGGGGCGATAAGCTGGCGGCCGATGCTGCCTAGCGCCAGAGGGGCGGCCACGATCAGCGACACCAGCACGACCACGCCCCACGCGTAGGCGGCCCAGCGCACCTGCCGTCGCGGGCGCCGCTCGGCGGGCCTGGCCCGCGCCGATGCGGACTCGTCGGGGAGCGCCGTATCGGGTGTGGCCACTGGGCTCCTTAGCTCGGTCGCGGATGTCCGGCGCCCCGGGCCTACGCGCAGCCGCGGTGCGGCGGCGCCTGGGAAGGCCAGACGCCCACGGCTGCCCGCAGCTCCCCGCGCAGCCCGCCTTCCTGGCGGCCGGATGCTACCACCGGCAGCGCTCCCGCAGCAAACCGGTCCGCTTCCCGAACCGAGATACAAGGAGCCCCCTGCCGCGCCCCCGCATGGCCGGCCCTCGCCGCCGCATCGTGGAGCGCTCAAGACAGGATGAGGGCCGCGCCAGCCCTTTGGCTGGTGCGGCCCTCCGAATTGGCGATTGGTCGGCGCGTGTGGCCCGCGTGGCTTTCCTCTCGCGCTCGACGGCCGGCCCCCCGGCCGCGCGGCCGGGCGCGAGCTAACTGCCCGTGCCGCTGCCCGTCGTGCCACCGCCGTTCGCCGCGCCGGCGCCACTGCTGGGACCTCCCGTCGTGCCCACGCCACCGGTCGTGCCGGCGTTGCCCGGCGAGTTGGCCGCGGTGCCGGCGCCCGTCCCGCTCGTGCCGTTGCCCGCACCGCTGCTCATGCCGTTGCCCGTGCCGCTGCCAGCGCCACCAGTCGCGCCGCTGCCAGTGCCCATCGGCTGACAGTTCGCCGCGCCGAACGCGCCGGGACTCGTGGTGCCCGTGTTGGTGCCCGAGGTGGCGTTGCCGCCCTCGGTGCGGCTACCCATCTCGCTGCTGCCCGGCACCTCGCGGTACGTGCCCGCGCCCGGCGAGCCGCCCTGCGCCCCGCCGCTCCCGGTCATGCCGACACCTGGCGAGCCGGGTCCGCCGCTGCCGCCGTTCGCGCTAGCGCCGCCCGTTGCCGGGGACGAGCCGGCGCCGCCGGTCACACCGCTGGCGCCGGTGCCGCCCGCCGTGCCAGGCGCCGCGCTCGTCGAGCCGCTGGCCCCCGTCGCCGCGCTGCCAGTCGTGCCGCTGCCCGCGCCGCCTGTGCTCGCCACCCCGCCGCTGCCAGGGGCTCCGGGCCCGTAGCAATCGGAGCGGCTCAGGTTGTTGCCCGCGGTCGTGCTCTGGCTGCCGGCGGCGCTGCTGCCGCTACTGGTAGCGCCCGACGGCTGGTTCTGGGTCGTCGTAGCCGGCGTGCTGGCCGGGGCCGCACCCGTCGCGCCCTGCGCGCAGGCTGACCCGGCGAGCGAGACGGCCACAATGCAGCCGAGCGCCGCGTACTTGAGCCACTTCTCGTCTAACGTCACGTTCTCTGCCTCCACCCGTGCAACATGCCCCACTTTGGGGCCGCGTTAGCGGCTATCACATACATCTGCTGGAATCTCGCTGTCCATCCTCCTTGTAGCCTGCCCCGTGTCACTCGCGCGGCAACACGTTTGCAGTTCGATGCACGAGCCGTACCATGTGCGCCCGCTCCTCGCCACGATTCCAACCGGTCTAGGCAAATTCCAAGACAATTGCGCTATGTCCTCAACATTCGCTTAACTTTCCACACGAACGGCCTTCGTTGCCGGCGCCGTATCCGGCACGCTCTCTGCGCCTGTGCTCTGGCACACAGCCGTAATCACCAGGGAGACAGGCGACCATGGCCCAACCTGCCAAACAAGACCAGCTGCCGCCGACGCTCACCGCCGGCGCCACGGCGACGAGCCCGGTGATCCCGCCGGCGACCATGCGCTTCGCCCCCTACGCCTACTACACCGCCATGCGGCGCGACCGTCCCGTGGCCCACGACGACCGCTACCATCTGTGGAGCGTCTATCGGTACGAGGACGCACGGCGCGTCCTCACGGATTGGCAGGCGTTCTCGTCGCGGCGTGACATCCTCGGGCTCGCCCGCCGCCCGGGGATGGAAGACCTGCGCCGGCGGCAGAGCCTCATCACGGTGGACCCGCCCCGCCACCGGCAGCTGCGAGATCTCGTCTCGCGCGCCTTCACGCCGCGGGCGATCGCCAACCTCGAGGCGCGCATCACGGCGCTCACGAACCAGATGCTCGACGCGGTCGTCCCAACCGGCCGGATGGACCTGATCGACGACCTCGCCTACCCGCTGCCCGTCACGGTCATCGCCGAGATGCTCGGTGTGCCGAGCGAGGACCGCCCGCGGTTCAAGCGCTGGTCCGACCAGCTGGTCGGCGCGGCGGACGACCTCTATATGGAGGACGCGGCCGTCCTCGCCGCGGCCTCGCGCCGGCTGCGCGAGGAGATGGACACCTACTTCTGCGACGTCATCGCGCGCCGACGGGCCGAGCCGCGCGACGACTTGATCACCGGGCTGGTCTTCGCCGAGGTCGAGGGCGAGCGCCTGTCCGACGACGACATCCTCGCGTTCTGCGCACTCCTCCTCGTCGCCGGGAACATCACCACCACCAACCTGATCGGGAACGCGATCCTCTGCCTGCTGGACCACCCGGAGCAACAGGCCCGCGTCCGCGCCGATCCAACGCTCGTTCCCACGCTGGTCGAGGAGGTGCTGCGCTACGAATCGCCCGTCCAGGCGGTCGGGCGCGTGGCGGCGCGCGACGTCGAGCTAGGCGGCCAGACTGTCCCGCGGGGCGATCTGGTGTTGGCCTGGATCGGCTCGGCCAACCGCGATCCGGCGATCTTCCCCGATCCCGATCGCTTCGACGTGGCCCGAACGCCCAATCCGCACCTCGCCTTCGGCCACGGCATCCACTTCTGCCTGGGCGCCCCGCTGGCGCGGCTGGAGGGGCGGATCGCGCTGGCGATCCTGCTCGATCGGCTGCAGGACGTGCAGCGCGCCGACTCGGGCCCACTCGAGCCCACGAAGGGCTTCATCCTGCACGGGGTCAAGCACCTGCCGTTGCGCTTCCGCGCCCGTTCGGTGGCGCAGGCCCCCGGGCGGGAGCGCTGAGTCTTCGCCGCCGCGACTCGGGCCTGCCGACCCAAGCGGCAAGCCGCGTCCCGGCCGGCCGTGTACCGAACCCGGCGCCGGAGCTCCCGTCCTCCCTCTCATACCGCATCCGGGGGTGGCGTTCCCCTACTCCCTCTCCCTCTGGGAGAGGGTCGGGGTGAGGGCCCGCCTCTAGGCGAACCCCAGGGCCGGATCGGATATCAGAGCGGGCTGGGGGAGAGCCACTTCCACCCCCTCGCCCCCTGAGAGCGGGCTAGGGGGTGGGTCCGGCCCGGCAGGCGCCCCCCGGCCGGCGCGGGGTTTACTGCTCGGCGGGACCGAGCACGCGCAGCGCCTGCTCGCTGAAGCTGGTGTCCACGAGCTGGGCCGGGTCGATGCGGGTGCTGATGAAGCCGTTGCGCAGGTAGAACTCCTGCTCGTCGGCGAGGCTGTCGAGGCTCACGTGGCCGTTGACCTCGGCCCCCGTGAACGCGCGGCCGATCTTCTCGTACATCGCCGGATCCTTGATCGGCCCGTTGTCCAACAGGATCTGTACCACCTCGTCGCGGTTGCGCCCCCGCACGAACGCGTCCTCGAAGTAGCGCGCCGCCTTCAGGTGGGCGATCAGGTAGCGCTCGCCCACGTCGCGCCGCTCGCGGATGAACGGCGCGCTGTAGAACAGGAACTGCACCACCTGGCCCGGGTAGATCTCGCCCATGTCGCGCCAGCGCGTCGCGATGCCCTGGTCCTCCAGCACCGTGACCATCGGCTCGACCTCGATCGACGCGTCGATCGCGCCGTTCCGCAGCGCCGCTACCTGGTCCGGGAACGGCACCTCGACCACGTTCACGTCCTGCTCGGTCAGCCCGCCCAGGTCCAGCAGTCGCGCTAGCTCGACGTGGTTGATCTGCGCCTTCTGGTGGATGGCGATCGTGTGGCCCCGCAGGTCGGGGTAGTCGTGGATTTGGTCGGCCAGGTCCTTCCGCACCATCACGGCCAGCGAGTTGCGCTGGTTCGGGCGCACGACCGTCACGTCGGTCACGGCCTTCACCGACACGTCGCGGCTGATGGCGTTCCACAGGCCGGCGCTCGTGCTCGACGAGATGACGTCCATCTGGCCGGCGGCGAGGTGCGGCGCCGCCTGCACCATGCTGGTGACGCCGTTGTAGTCGATCTCGATGCCCTGCTCCCGGAAGAACCCCTTGTCCTGCGCGACGTAGAGGATGCGGTCGATCAGCCCGCCAAGCCCGCCCACCACCACCTTCGTCGGCTCCGGCGGCGTCCCCGCCACACCGGCAGGCGCGGCCGCCGCCCCCGCCACGGCATCCGCCGGCGCGCTCGGAGCCGCTGCCCCGCTCCCGGCCGCCGACCCGCTCGCGGGGCCTGCGGCCGCCTCACGCGCTGTGGGTGCGGCCGCGCTGCTCCCGGCCGCCACCTGCCCCGCCGTGCCGCTCCCGGCTCCCGCCCGCGAGCCCGCCGCGATGGAGCCGCCGTTCCCACCGCCCGCGCAGGCAACCAGCAGCCCGACCGCGGTCAGGACTGCGAGCCAGGCCGGCCTGGCGAAACGCGCCGCGCGCAACGCGTACATGATGCGACCTCCCTTCGGAGGCCGCGCCCCCCGGCGCCCGCCAGGCCCCCCGGCCTCGTGGCGCGATGATAGCACCGCCCCCCAACACGGTCAACGCGCGCTGACGTCCCTTTCGCGGCAGACTCACGTCTTCTCGGATGCGGGCAGCAAGGCTAGTGCGGCCTCCAGCTCGCGCGCTGCCACGCGGAGGTAGTCGCGCAGTTCGCCCAGCGTCTCGGTGCCGCGGCCCCGCGGCGTAAGGCAGCGTTCTGCCAGCTCGGCGTGGACCGCGCCCGTGGTGACGTGGTGCACGAACTGCCGCCGTGTGTCCGGCGGGAGCTGCGCGAGCACGCGTCCCACGAGAAGCGGCGTCTTCTCATCCGCCATCGCCTTTCCCCCGTCACCGCCACAGAGCGCCCCAGCGCAGCCGGGTGTCCGATGCTCGGCTGCCGACGGCCAAGGCATGTCCTATCAGCAGCCTAGCACAGTGATCGGATGGCGGCGCGGAGGGGTAGCTCGGTGCGGCCGAGGCTAGCGACGATCGGATCGCTACTCACGCCACACGTCTGCCCTGCCTGTCAGGAGCGCGTGCCCGAGAACCAGCGCGTGGTCGTGCTGCGGTACACCGGCGGCAGGCGAGGTCGCACCCAGGGCTATCACCGGGCGTGCTACCACCGGGCAAGCTAGGTCCGGGCCGTCCCGGGCGCCCGACCCCAGCGCTCGCCAGGGCGCGATCCGGGCGCCCGGCGCCCGCAGGTGGCAGGAGGGCGACATGTATGAGATCCCCGCGTGACTCGGCGCACGTCGCGGCCTGGCTAGGCCGTCTCCGGGCCGCGCTGCGCGGGCGCCCGCGGGCGCACCCCGGCGCCTCGTGGCGAACGGGCCGATCGACAACCGGACAACGCGACGGCTGCTGTCTGGTCTGTCGCACGCGGCCAACACCCACGAAGCGGTCCTGGCAGTCCTGCCGCTCGGGGAGCCGCTCGCCTACGACGCGGCCCACCACGCGCTCATGGGCGAGATGCTCGCCCGAGTGGACACCAACTGCCTGACTTACGAGCTTGACGGCGGCCTGGCCAGCCTGTTGGTCTACCGAGTCCTGGCCGCCAGGGCCCTGGAGACGGCGATCCGCCGCGGCGAGCTGACGCTCCTGGGGTAACGCCCGTCGCGCCGCGCGCTGGGCCGTACCCGGCGGCACATTTCCCCGCAGCTCAACGAACCGCCCCCGGCGCTCAATCTAGGTACATTACGGTGCAGCCGACGGTCGGGCCGAACCGGCGAAGTCAGCACGTTGCTGTCCCTGCTGAGCGCCATCGTGACCGGCCAGCTTGCCGCGGGTCCACGGTCGCAGCGGCGCGGCGGCGGAACAGCGGGAGCACGAAAATGTTGAGCAAATGTTGAGCGGTCACGGTCGCAGGCCCCGCGTGGCCAGCGGATAATTCTAAACTGGCCGTACTTTCAGGCGTTTCGGCCCAATCTGGACATCGGCGAGGCAGCGGATGGCTGAGGACCAGGACCAGACCTCGCAGCGCCGCGGTCCGGCGCTCACGCCCTCGACGCCGGAGCTGGAGTGGCGCGAGATCGTGCGCGGCCCCCGTCCAGGCGACGTACACGTGCGGATCGGCACCCACCGGGCGTTCCGTCGGCAGCCCGGCGGCTTCCTGGCCCCCCGGCCGGAGGCGCTGGAGCCGCAGGGCGGCCTGGGACGGCTGTGGCACCTGCTGCGGCGCGCGCTCGTCGGCGCCCCGATCGCGACCGCCCAGGAGATGCAAGAGCGCCTCAACAAGATCAGGGCGCTCGCGGTGTTCTCCTCCGACGCGCTCTCCTCCGTGGCCTACGGTCCCGAGGAAACGATGCGGGTGCTGGTCCTGGCGGGAGGCGGCGCGCTCGCGCTGACGATGCCCATCTCCATCGCGATCGTGGTCCTGCTGGCGATTGTCGTCATCTCCTATCAACAGACGATTCGGGCCTATCCCTCGGGCGGTGGCTCCTACATCGTCGCCAACGACAATCTCGGCCGCATCCCGGGTCTCGTCGCCGCCGCCTCGCTGTTGATCGACTATGTGCTGACGGTATCGGTGTCGATCGCCTCCGGGGCCGATGCCCTGGTCTCGGCCTTCGACGCGCTCCTGCCGTTCAAGCTGGTGCTGACCATCGCCGCCGTCCTGTTGATCATGCTCGCCAATCTGCGCGGGATCCGCGAGTCCGGCACGATCTTCGCGCTGCCCACCTACGTGTTCATCGCCAGCATCCTCGGGCTCGTCGCCGTCGGGGCGTTCCGCGCCGTCACCGGGCAGTTGATACCGGTGCCGCCGACCCAGCCCGTCGTGGCCGCTCAGCCGCTCACGCTCTTCCTGCTGCTGTCGGCGTTCGCCCAGGGCTGTTCTGCCATGACGGGAGTCGAGGCGGTGTCCAACGGCGTGCCCGCCTTCAAACCACCCGAGTCCCGCAATGCCCGGATCACCCTGATCTGGATGGGCACGCTGCTCGGGACGATGGTGCTCGGCGTCGGCTTCCTGGCCAGCCATCTGGCGATCGTGCCCGATCCCACCGAGGCGGAGACGGTGGTGAGCCAAATTGCCCGCGCCACCATCGGCGACGGGCTGTTCTACTACGTGCTGCAGTTTGCCACGGCGCTGATTCTCGTCTTGGCGGCAAACACGAGCTTCGCCGACTTTCCCCGGCTCGCCTCGATCCTGGCGCGCGACCGGTTCATGCCCAGCCAGTTCGCCTTCCGCGGGGATCGGCTGGCCTTCACCACCGGCATCGTGGCCCTCGCCCTACTCGCGATCGCCCTGCTCGTCGGGTTCCGGGGGAGCGTGAACGCGCTGATCCCCCTCTACGCGGTGGGTGTGTTCAGCTCCTTTACCCTGTCCCAGGCGGGGATGGTGATGCACTGGCGGCGCCTGGGCGGCCCGGGTGCCCAGCGCAGCATGGTGATCAACGGCGTCGGGGCGGTCGCCACGGGGATCGTGACGCTCGTGATCGCGGTGACGAAGTTCGAACACGGGGCCTGGATGGTCATCATCCTGATCCCCATCCTCATCGCGCTCTTCCTCGCGATTCACCGCCACTACCAGCGGGCTCAGGAGCAGCTCCAGGCCGAGACGCCGATCCGGCCCGAGGCGGTCCACTTGCGGGTGATCGTGCCCGTCTCGGGCCTGAACGTGCCGGCGCGGCAGGCGCTCGCCCTGGCGCGCGCCATCTGCGAGCACCCGGCCGCGCTCTACGTCGCGCAGACGACCGAGGACGGCGACAAGCTGCGCCGGGAGTGGCACGCGGAGCAGGTGCCGGTGCCACTGGCGATCATCGAGTCCCCCTACCGCTCGTTGGTCGGGCCGATCCTCGCGTACATCGATGCCGTGCGTCAGGCGCATCCGAAGGACACGCTCATGGTCATCCTGCCGGAGTTCGTGCCCTCTCACTGGTGGGAGCACTTCCTCCACAACCAGACCGCGTTCCGCCTGAAGGCGGCGCTGCTCTTCCGGCCCGGCGTGACGGTGACGAGCGTGCCCTACCTGCTGCGGCCAGCCGGCGTGGCCAGCGAGAACGGCGGCACGCCCACACCAGCCGGCGCTGCTGCGGCGCCTGAGCCGGTCGCGCCAACGCCCCCCCGAGACCCAGCCCGCGAGCGCGACTAGCGCGCAACCCGACGACTCCTCGCCTGGCCCCGAGCCTGGGGCGCGTGCCCTCCAGAAGCTGACGCAGGCCCCCAGGCCGCACCGCCTTCTCCTCCCATCGCGTCCCCGCGGGACAGGCTGCGCTCCGCCGTCGCGGGAGCTCTAGCCGGCCCGCTCAAGATGACGGTCACTTCCTGCCCTGCCCCCCAATGTTGAGCAAACGTTGATTCGCCCGGCTGGGCCGTTGACCCGGTGTTTAGCGGTCGTGCCCGAGAATCAAGGGAGCGCTGTGGGAACCGCGCCGGGGCCGCTGGAGGCGAGCATGAGGACAGGTATTCATGAGCCGGCGGGCGACGTAGCGGATCGGCCAGCGGTTGGGACGCCGCGCAAGTACCAGCGCGTGTTGGTCGTCGACGACGCGCCTATCTTTCGGAGCGTCATCGCCCGCAATCTCGCGTCGCGCGGCTACGCGGTCCGTCAGGCGGAGAACGCGGCGGCCGCGCTGGCGGCGCTGGCCGACGAGGCGCCCGATCTGCTGCTGCTCGACATCAACCTGCCGGATCGCACGGGATGGGACGTGCTCCGTGACCTGGCCGCCACCGGGCGGCAGGTGCCGACCGTGGTGCTGTCAGCCGTGCGGGTGAGCCCGGAACGGCTCGCCGAGTTCCGGCCGCTCGCCTACTTACCCAAGCCGTTCCCCATCGAGGCATTGATTCGCCTGCTGGACAACGGCACGGCGGCGGCGGTCGAGAGCGCTCCGGACTGAGGTCGCGGGCTAGCCGGTCATTCACCGGACGGTTACCCGGCAAGACCCCCATAGCAACCCTGCGGTGCAAGTGTGATGGTGCACCGTCGGCATTGGGAAAGGAGGCGCTCATGGGCGACGTGGTGTTCCTGGCGATCACGCTCGCCTTCTTCGTGGTCTCGTTGGCGTACGCGGCCTACTGCGACCAGTTGATGCCGCGTGCTGGGGCCTGACGGTTCGACAACGGGGGATAGCCATGGAGCTGGAGTATGTGGTCGGGGGGCTGGTGAGCCTGGCGGTGCTCGTCTACCTCACTTACGCCCTCCTGTACCCGGAGCGGTTCTGATGCCGCCGCGGGGCCACTGGACGGAAGCGCCCGGCGCTCGGGTCGAGCGCCGGCGATGACGGTGCAACGATGAAGAATCTCAAGACGACGGTATCGCAGCGCGCGGCCGCGCCGCTCACCCCCGACGAGGCGGCGCTGGCGGCGGAGGTAGCGCGCGAGCTGCTCACGCAGCCGGAGGCGGGCGTCACGCGCATCTCGTACGTCGGGCTGCCGGAGCGCCAGGCGGTGCAGCTCGTCATCGACGCGCGCTACGACGGCTTGCAGGCGCAGACCGCGCGGGGCGCGGCCGGACGGGTGAGCGTCACCCTGACCGCGCCCGCCACGGCCGCGGCAGCCGCGGCGCCCGCGGCCGTGGCGGGCGCGTGGCAGCGCGCCTGGACGCGGCTGTGGGCCAGCGGCCAGCGCGTCACCTGCCTGCTAGGGCGGAGAACGACATGACGACTACCGGCATTCTGGAGATCGTCCTCTTCCTGGGCGTGCTGCTCGCGCTGACCAAACCGCTGGGCGCGTACATGGCCCGGGTCTACCAGGGCGAGCGGACCTTCCTTGCTCCCCTGCTCGGGCCGGTCGAGCGGCTGTGCTACCGCGTCTGCGGCGTGAACGCGGCGGCCGAGCAAGGCTGGAAGAGCTACACCGCCGCCATGCTGCTGTTCAAC
This sequence comes from Chloroflexota bacterium, assembly GCA_035293805.1. Taxonomy (GTDB): domain Bacteria; phylum Chloroflexota; class UBA6077; order UBA6077; family JAJPHF01; genus JAJPHF01. The sequence continues at coordinate 19,466 of DATGMD010000013.1, forward strand.
CTGGCCGCCCTGCTGCTGCTGTTCCTGCTACAGCGGACGCAGGCGTTCCTGCCGTTCAACCCCCAGGGGCAGCCAAACGTGCCACCCGATCTGGCCTGGAACACGGCGGTCAGCTTTACCACGAACACCAACTGGCAGAACTACGCGGGCGAGACCACGCTATCGTACCTCGTCCAGATGGCCGGCCTCACCGTCCACAACTTCGTGTCCGCGGCGACGGGCATGGCTATCGCCGTCGCGCTGATCCGCGGGCTGGCCCGCCGCAGCGCGCAGTCGATCGGCAACTTCTGGGTCGACCTCGTCCGTAGCACGCTCTACATCCTGTTGCCGATCTCGATCGTCGGCGCCGTGGTGCTCGTGGCGCTGGGCATTCCCCAGAACCTAAATGGCTATACCGACGCCACGACCCTGGAGGGGCTGAGCCAGACCATCGCCCAGGGGCCGGTGGCGAGCCAGGAGATCATCAAGGAGCTGGGGACCAACGGGGGCGGCTTCTTCAACGCCAACTCGGCGCATCCGTTCGAGAATCCCACGCCGCTCACCAACTTCATCACGAACCTCGCGCTCATCCTGATCCCCGCGGGGCTGCTCTACACCTTTGGCCGGATGGTGGGCAGCACGCGCCAGGGCTGGGTGCTCTGGGCCGTGTCGGCCGTCATCCTGGTGCTGGGCCTCGCGGTCGCGCTGCCGGTCGAGCAGGCGGGCAACCCGCTCCTCACACAGCTTGGCGTCGACCAGGTGCCCTCGGCGCTCCAGGCGGGCGGCAACTTCGAGGGCAAGGAGGTCCGCAACGGCATCGCCGCCTCAGTGCTCTGGGCGGTGACTACCACGGCCACCTCCTGTGGCGCGATCAACGCCTGGCACGATAGCTTCCTGCCGGTCGCGGGCATGATCCCGCTCATCAATCTCAAGCTCGGCGAGATCGTGTTCGGGGGCGTGGGTGCGGGGCTCTACGGTCTGTTGATCTACGCCATCCTGGCCGTGTTCATCGCCGGCCTGATGGTGGGGCGCACGCCGGAGTACCTCGGCAAGAAGATCGAGTCTTTCGAGATCAAGATGGCCATGCTGGTCACCTTCGTGCTCGCGCTCAGCGTGCTCGGCTTCAGCGCGCTGTCGGCGAGCGGCGACTGGGGCACGGCACCGCTCGGCAACCCGGGGCCCCACGGGCTCTCGGAGATCCTGTACGCCTTCGCCTCGACTACCGGCAACAACGGCTCGGCGTTCGGCGGGCTCTCCGGCAACACCCTGTACTACAACACCACGCTTGGGCTGGCGATGCTGATCGGGCGGTTCTTGATGATCGTGCCGATCCTCGCCGTGGCCGGCTCGATGGCCCGCAAGCGCCGCGTGCCCCCCAGCCTGGGCACCTTCCCCACGACCGGCCCCGTCTGGGTGGGGCTGCTGACGGGCACGGTCCTGATCGTCGGCGCCCTGACCTACTTCCCGGCGCTGTCGCTCGGCCCGATCATCGAGCAGCTCTTGCTGAACGTCGGCAAGACGTTCTCGTAACGGAGGCGGAGGCCATGGCCCTGAAAGAAGTCGCGCGAGCGCGCCGCCAAGGGTCGAGCATCTGGGACCCGGTCCTCGTGCGGCGCGCGGCCCGTGAGTCGTTCCCGAAGCTCGACCCGCGGCTGATGGCCAAGAACCCGGTGATGTTCGTCGTCGAGATCGGCAGCGTCATCACCACGGTGGTGCTCGTCGAGGGCCTCCTCGGGATCCTCGGCGTCAACGTTGGCTTCGTGCTCCAGGTGACGCTCTGGCTGTGGTTCACGGTGCTGTTCGCCAACTTCGCGGAGGCCATCGCCGAGGCGCGGGGCAAGGCGCAGGCCGACACGCTGCGGAGCATGCGCAGCGACACGCCGGCCAAGCTGCTCCAGCCCGATGGCGCGGTGAAGATCGTGAGCTCGACCGAGCTGCGGAAAGGCCACGTCGTCCTGGTCGAGGCGGGCGACCTGGTGCCCGGCGATGGCGCGGTGATCGAGGGCGTGGCCTACGTCAACGAGGCCGCTATCACCGGCGAGTCGGCGCCCGTGCTCAAGGAGCCCGGCACCGACATCTCCAGCTCGGTGACGGGCGGCACGCAGGTGACATCCGACTGGATCAAGGTGGAAATCACCTCGAATCCGGGCGAGACGTTCCTCGACCGCATGATCGCGCTCGTGGAGGGCGCGAAGCGCCAGCGCACGCCGAACGAGATCGCGCTGTCGATCCTGCTGGCGGGCCTGACGATCGTCTTCCTGCTGGCCGTGGTCACGCTGGAGCCGTTCGCGATCTACTCGGGCACGGCCGTCTCGACGGTGATCCTGATCGCCCTGCTCGTCTGTCTGATCCCGACCACCATCGGCGCGTTGCTCTCGGCCATCGGCATCGCGGGCATGGACCGCGTGACCCGCTTCAACGTGCTGGCCACCTCGGGCCGCGCCGTGGAGGCCGCGGGCGACGTGGACGTCCTGTTGCTGGACAAGACCGGCACGATCACCTTCGGCAACCGTCTGGCGAGCGAGTTCATCCCGATCCGCGGCCACACCGCGGCCGAGGTCGCCCAGGCGGCGTACCTGGCGTCCGTGGCGGACGAGACGCCCGAGGGCAAGAGCATCGTGGTGCTCGCGCGCCAGCAGGGGCACGTCGTCATGGCGGGCGGCGCCGATGGCAGTGCCACGACCGTCCTGCCCCCCGACGCGGAGCTGGTGCCCTTCTCGGCCGAGACGCGCATGAGCGGTGTCCGGTTCAATGGCACAGCCATCATGAAGGGGGCCGTGGACGCCGTGTCCAAGCAGGCGACCGGCGTGCCCGCCGACCTGGAGCCGCACGCGACCCGCATCGCCAGCGAGGGGGGCACGCCGTTGGCGGTCAGCCGCGATGGCGAGATCCTCGGCCTGGTGTACCTCAAGGACACGGTGAAGCCCGGCCTGCGCGAGCGCTTCGACGAGCTGCGGCGTATGGGCATCCGCACGATCATGGTCACCGGCGACAACAGGCTGACCGCCGCCACCATTGCCAAGGAGGCGGGCGTCGACGACTTCGTGGCCGAGGCGAAGCCGGAGCAGAAGATCGACCTGATCCGCGCCGAGCAGGCCAAGGGCCACCTGGTGGCCATGACCGGCGACGGCACGAACGACGCGCCGGCGCTGGCGCAGGCCGACGTGGGCATGGCGATGAACTCGGGCACGCAGGCGGCGAAAGAGGCCGGCAACATGGTCGACCTCGATTCCAACCCGACGAAGCTCATCGAGGTGGTGATGATCGGCAAGCAGCTCCTCATTACGCGCGGCGCGATCACAACGTTCTCGGTCGCCAACGACGTGGCGAAGTACTTCGCCATCATCCCGGCGATGTTCGCCGTGGCCTATCCCGAGCTGAACGCGCTGAACGTGATGCGGCTGGCCACGCCCGAGAGCGCGATCCTGTCGGCGGTGATCTTCAACGCGCTGATCATCATCGCGCTCATCCCGCTGGCGCTGCGGGGCGTCCAGTACCGCGCGGTGCCGGCGGCGCAGCTGCTCACCCGCAACCTGCTGATCTACGGCGTGGGCGGCATCATCGCCCCGTTCATCGGCATCAAGGCGATCGACGTGCTCCTCGCCGTGCTGCACCTGGCGTAAGGGGCGGCAGCCCCCTACATCCCTACGCGGGAGGATGTGATGAGCGGACTGGGACAGCAGATCCGCATCGCGGTGGTCATGACCGTGGTGCTGACGGTGCTCACGGGCCTTCTATACCCGCTGGCGATCACGGCGGTGGCGCAGGTGGCGTTCCCCTACCAGGCGAACGGCAGCCTGATCGAGCGCAACGGCCAGGTGGTCGGCTCGGAGCTGATCGCGCAGGGCTTCACGGCGCCGGGGTACTTCCATCCGCGGCCGTCGGCGACGGTGAACGCCGACGACTCCACGGTGGACCAGCCGTACAACGCCGCGAACTCGGGCGGCTCGAACCTCGGGCCGACGAACCAGAAGCTGATCGACACGGTGGCCGAGCGGGCGAAGGCCTACCGCGAGGAGAACGGCCTGGCGCCGGACGCTCAGGTGCCGGTGGACGCGGTGACGGCGTCGGCGAGCGGGCTTGACCCGCACATCACGCCGGCCAACGCGGCCATCCAGGTAGCGCGCGTGACCGCGGCGCGTGGCCTGCCCGCGCAGCAGGTGCAGCAGCTAGTCGACCAGTACACCGAGGGCCGCGTGCTCTTCGTGCTCGGTGAGCCGCGGGTGAACGTGCTGCGGCTGAACCTGGCGCTGGACGACCTGCGGCCGCTGCCCCGGTAGCGCGCTACCGCAGCAATCGGCTGCCCGCGGCGGCCGCCGGAGGCCTGGCCGGAGGATGACATGGCTATCAGCCCACACCCACACACCTTTCACTGCGCGGCGTTCGCCATCACGTCACGCAAGGCGGGCGGCAACGGTGGGAACGAACGCTGGCTCGTGAACCCCGCTGGACTGCACTGGCACGACATGTTCGGGGTGCCCGCCACCAAGACGGTGTACGAGGAGGCGACCTTCACCCAGATAGCGATTCTGAGCGGCTGGCGGCTGACCAAGGTCGTCCCGGTCAGCGCAAAGGAGCGTCGGCTCTACTACGAGCGGGTCTGCTAGCGGCGGGCTGGCGCCTGGTGCAGGCGCCGCCCGGTCGGCATAGGGAGGGAGCGAATGGCTGGAGACCGTCCCCGCAGCGTGCGGATCTACCTTCGGCGCCAGAAAGCCTTGCTGCGCCGCCAGCAGGGCGAGCGGGCGCGGGCGGCGATCGAGGCGCTCGAGCGGCAGTACCCGCGGCCCGGGAACGACCGCGCGGAGCCGCGGCGGGATTAGCCGCAAGCGGCGTGCCTATCGCATGCAGCGCTCGGTCCTCGCCGAACCGCTTGCCCGGGGCGGTTCTCGCGCGGGGAAGCTCCGAGGAGTCACTTGGATGTCGCTCGACGATCTCAGTCGCGCGGACTCATGGAAGCGCATTCGGGAATGGCTGGGCAGCGGCAACGACGCTTCCCCCGGCCCCTGGGAGAGCGCGATCCGCCTGGGGTGCCAGGCGCTCGTGCAGGCGCCGCGCGAGCTGCGCTCGGTGCGCCTGGAGGGCTTCGCGGGCCGCGACATTCCGTATGGGACGCGCATGCTGCACTTCGTCGATCGTGCCGAGGCGATCGCGGCGGAGTTCGGGCTACGCGCCCAGGTCGATTACCATGGTGGCTGCCCCGGCGTGACGCTGCTCCGGCGGTCGACGTAAGCGTCCGGGGCCGGCCCGGGCGCCCGGGCCCGGAGCGGGACGCGCGGCGCGTGTGCGTCCCCGCCGCCAGCCCGCGCCCGTGAGGTGCCCGATATGAGCATCATGAGCTTGCTCCAGTACGCGCTCTTCCTGCTGGTCGTGGTCGTGCTGGTCCGCCCTCTCGGCGGCTACCTGGCCGCGGTCTTCACGGGGCGCCGGACCTGGCTGGACCCGTTGCTCCGGCCCGTGGAGCGGGCCACCTACCGCCTCACGGGCGTCGACCCCACCCACGAGATGACCTGGCGAGAGTACGCCACGGCGTTCGTCCTCTTCGGCCTGACCGGCACCCTCCTCCTTTACACCATCCTCCGCCTGCAGGCGCTCCTCCCCGGGTTCAACGCCGACGCGCTGTCGACCGAGATGACGCCCGATCTGGCGATGAACACGGCCATCAGCTTCGCCACCACGACCACCTGGCAGGCGTATGCGGGCGAGACGACCATGCACTACGTCGGCCAGATGGTCGGACTGGCCGCCCAGAACTTCCTGGCCGGCGCCGCCGGCCTCGCGGTGGGCCTGGCCTTCATTCGCGGGTTCGCGCGCGAAGAGGGGGCCACGGTGGGCAATTTCTGGGTGGACGTGGTGCGGGGCATCTGGTGGGTGCTGCTCCCCGCCTCGCTCGTGGGCAGTCTGCTCCTCGTCTGGCAGGGCGTGCCGATGAACTTCCATCCCTACACGGCCGCGACCGGCCTGGAGGGCGCGCCCCAGCTGATCGCGCAAGGGCCGGTAGCGGGGCTGGAATGGATCAAGAACCTCGGCACCAACGGCGGCGGCTTCTTCAACGTGAACGGCGCCCATCCTTATGAGAACCCGACGCCGCTCACGAACTTGCTGGAGATGCTGGCGATTGCCGTCGTACCTGCCGCGCTCACGAACACCTTCGGGCGGCTCGTGGGGCGCCCGCGCGACGGCTGGCTGCTGTTCGCCGTCATGACGGTCCTGTTCACGATCGGGTTGCTGGTCTGCGGCGCGGCGGAGCAAGCGGGCAGTCCCGCGACTGCCGCGGCGCTGACCGCCTCGACGGCCACCCAGGCCGGTGGCAACATGGAGGGCAAGGAGACGCGCTTCGGCATCGGCGGCTCGGCGCTCACCGCGGTGACCACCTCGAACGGCGCGACCGGCTCGTACAACTCGATGCACGACAGCTACACGGCGCTCGGGGGCCTGGTGCCCCTGGTGAACATGCTGTTCGGCGAGATCCTCTTCGGCGGCCTGGGGACGGGGCTGTACAGCCTGATCCTGGTCGCCCTGCTGGGCCTGTTCATCACCGGGCTAATGGTGGGCCGCACGCCCGAGTACGTGGGCAAGCGGCTCGGGCCACCCGAGGTCAAGCTGATCGTCCTGTATACCCTGCTCGGGCCGCTCGTCGTGCTAGTGCCGACCGCGGTGGCGGTGGTGACCGACTGGGGGCTGGCGGGGCTGACCACCAACAGCGGCCCGCACGGCTTCACCGAGATCCTCTTCGCCTACGCGAGCAGCGCGGCGAACAACGGCCAGAACTTTGCGGGGCTGAGCGCGAACACACCGTTCTACAACCTCAGCACGGCAGTGGCGATGATGGGGGGACGCCTCGGGCTGGGCATCACCGCGCTGGCGCTGGCGGGCCTCCTGGTGCGGCAGCCCCGCCGGCGCGTGACGCTCGGCACGCTGCCCACGGACTCGGTGCTCTTTGGGACGATCCTGACCGGCACGGCCGTACTCGTCGTCGGCCTGACGTACCTGCCGGCGCTCACGCTGGGCCCGGGCATCGAGGCGCTGCTCAGCGGGGTGGCTCGCTAATGACTGCGGTACTGCTACGCGCCCATCTCGTCCTCGCTCTGGAGCAGGCCGATGAGATAGCGGCGCGCGCGCAGCCGCGCGTCGTCGGCGCTGCCCAGCAGCGGCTCCAGCACTTCGTAAGCCACCTGGCGCACGGCCTCGTCGATGGCCGCCGCTACCAGCGTGGGCCACTCGCCCGGACCGTACTCGACGTGCATCAGCCGCAGCCCCCGCTCGACCGGCTCCAGCGCCACACTGACATAGTTCTCGCTGCCGGGCTTGCCGAACTCGGCGACCTCCCGCCCATCGAAGTCGTGGTAGCGGACGATCTCGGTCAGGCCGGCGCCGCGCAGCGTCGCCTCCAGCCCCTGCAGGAACAGGTCGGCGGTGGCCGGGCTCAGGCGCAGGGTGCGCCGCTCCGCCTCGGCGCCGAGCGCGGGCCTTGGCGTCCCGGCGGGGCGAAAACTGAGCACGAGCAGGCCCGAGCCCAGCACGGTCGTCACGGCCACCAGCAGGATCGCCACGCCGAACAGCTCGCTGCCGATCGTCCCGCTGCTCAGGCCAATCCCCGCGACGATCAGCGCGACCTCCCCGCGTGGGAGCATGCCGCCGACCACGGCCAGCACGCGCCGCCCGCGAAAGCCCACGCCGAGCGCGGGGAGCCCGCAGCCCAGCGTCTTGCCCAGCACGGCCGCCACGCACAGCGCAGCGCCCAGCGACAGGGCGGCGGCCATCGCCGGCAAGTCGACCAGCGCGCCCATCACCACGAAGAACACGGGCACCAGCACCTGGCGCAGGCCGAGCAGCGCCCGCTCGATCCCGCGGCCCATGGGGGTCTGCGACAGCGCGAGGCCCACCGCGTACGCCCCCAGGATCGCCGCGAGGCCAGCTTGCTCGATCAGGTAGCCGGCCACGAACGCGCTCCCGAGCGCGATCCCCACGACCGCCCCCTCGCCGCGGAGCCGCAGCGGCAGCCGGGTGAGCAGGCGCACGGCCAGCAGGGCGCCCGCCGTCACCGCCACGAGGGCGCCCACGGCGCGCGCCGCGCTCAGCGCCACGCCCGCGGGCGTAATGCTCTGGCCCGCGGCGACGCTGATCGCCAGGCCGAGGCCGATGATGCCGAGCACGTCGTCGACCACCGCGCCGCCAAGAATGGTCACCCCCTCCGGCGTGTCGAGCCGCCCGAGGTCAGCCAGGACGCGGGCGCTCACCCCTACCGACGTGGTGGCGATGATCCCGCCAAGAAACAGCGCCCGCGGGTCGCTCGCGCTGGGTGCCAGCCCGAAGACCAGCGCGACGACGACTCCCAGCGCGAACGACAGGAGGTTGCCGCCGACCGCGACCAGCGCCGCGGCGTGGCTATACCGCAAGAACTGCAGCAGGTCCGTGTTCAGGCCGATGAGGAACAGGAGTACCACGGCCGCGACCTGCGCGAAGGCATACAGCTCGGGCGAGAGCGGCCCGCTGCGGCTCGCCACCGGACCGAACAGCGGCTCGCCCAGGAGTGGCAGCGTGAGGCCGCCCAGCGCGAATGGCCCGATAGCGACTCCTGCCAACAGCTCGCCGAGCACCGTCGGCTGGGCGAGGCGCTCGGCCAGCTCGCCGCCCACTTTGGCGGCGATGAGAATCGCGCCCAGCTGCAGGACCAGGTGAGCCAGGCCGGTGCCCGCGTCGAGCTGATTCATGGGGAGCGTTCCATCATCTCACAGCGCCCAGTCGCCGGGGCTCCCGCCCTCGCCGTGAGCCCCGGCGCTGAGCAAGCCGTGCAAAAAAGGAAAAGGAGACAGGCAAATGCCTGTCTCCTCCTTGCACGGGGGGTATCGGGGCCCGTGCGCTCCGTCGGCCGTCGCGGGAGTCTATTCTACTGGCGTGACGTGCAGAGTGTACGGGGTGGACTTGCGGACAGGCAACTCCTTGCATGGGTCTGTCGTGGCGGGGCCGTCACGCCGTTCCTTCGCGCCGATTGCGAGTACCGCCGCAGCCCGCTAAGCCGCCGTCCCAGGATAGTACGGACGTTTGGCTTCGCCCAACATACCAACTATCCCCGGTCGAGTGCTTAGGGCAGGGAGGTCGACATGGTCGACGGCAAGCTGCCGCAGGAGCCGCCCGGCGCCGCCGACGCGCTCGCCGAGGCGGAGCCCTTGCGCCCGGAAGCAGCCAGGGCGCTCCGCAAGCTGCAGGCGACCGAGCCGCCGAAGCGCGGCCGACTCCGGATTTACCTCGGTATGGCCCCCGGCGTCGGCAAGACGTACGCGATGCTGAACGAGGGGCGGCGGCGCAAGAGCCGCGGCACCGACGTGGTCGTCGGCTTCGTCGAGACCTACAACCGTCCCAATACCGTCGCCCAGCTCGGCGACCTGGAGGTAGTCCCCCGCAAGCAGATCGAGTACCGCGGCGTGACGCTCGCGGAGATGGACACCGACGCCGTCATCGCGCGCAAGCCCCAGGTGGCGCTGGTGGACGAGCTGGCCCACACCAACGCGCCTGGCTCGAAGCACGAGAAGCGCTGGCAGGACGTGTACGACCTGCTCGACGCCGGCATCCACGTCGTCGGCACGGTCAACGTCCAGCACCTGGAGAGCCTGGCCGACATCGTGGAGACGATCACCGGCGTGAAGGTGCGCGAGCGGATCCCCGACAAGGTGATCGATGACGCGGACGAGGTCGAGCTGGTCGACATGTCGCCGCAGGCGCTGCGCTCGCGTATCAAGCACGGCAACGTGTACCCGCCGGACCGCGCCGCCCGCGCGCTCAACGAGTTCTTCCGCGAGGGCAACCTGACGGCGCTGCGCGAGCTAGCGCTACGGCGCATCGCCCAGGAAGTGGACGAGCGGCTCCAGGACTACATGCACGACCACCAGATCGAGAAGACCTGGCCGGCGGGGGAGCGGGTCATGGTGTGCATCGACCACCGCCCGCAGTCGGCCCACCTCATTCGGCGCGCGTGGCGCACGGCCGATCGGCTGCAGGCCGAGCTGCTGGCGGTGTTCGTGGCGCCACGGGGCTGGGAGCGCGCCGCGGAGGCCGAGCGCAAGGGCCTCGCCGCCAACCTGCGGGTAGCCGAAGACCTCGGCGCCGAAGTGCTCCAGCTCCAGGGTGACGTGGCGTCGGAGCTGGTGCGTGTCGCCCGCGAGCGGAACGTGACGCGGATCGTCATCGGCCACTCCGAGCGCAGCCGCTGGTACGAGCTGCTCCACGGCTCAGTCGTCGCCAAGCTCCTGCGCGCTCTCCCCGAGGTCGACATTAACGTGGTCGCGAGCGGAACCGACCGATCCGAACCCCGCCACGGATGACCCGCGCGCCCTTGCGGGCCGGAAGGGATGAAGGTCGGTCGCCGGCGCCTGCCCGCCCCCCACCTGCCTCGCGCCCCTCCCGCGCACCGCGGCGCCCCAGCCGCACGGCATCGCCCCTCGCCCGGCCCTTGCCACTTCCCGGCCGCCGCGCCTACCATGAGACGCTAGGCCACCCTATGGCCAGATGGACAACAACCCGGTGTGGCACGCCCCTCCGCTCACGCCGCCCTGATGGTCCCCGCTTTCGGGAGAGGCACATGAGTAACCCACACGCCGACCTGGCGATCGTCGAGGCGAACGTCATCACGATGGAGGGCGCGCGGCCGCGGGCCACCGCGCTCGCCGCGCGCGACGGGCGGCTGGTCGCCGTGGGCGACGCCGACGACGTGCGGCCCTGGATCGGGCCGGGCACGGCCGTGCTCCGGCTCCCGGGTCGCACCGTCCTGCCCGGCTTCATCGAGACGCACACCCACCTGGGCCTGCTCGGCGTGCGCCAGCAGTTCGTGGACTGCCGCACCCCGCCGAACCAGACGATCGCCGACCTCGTCGCGCGCGTCGCCGAGCGCGCGCGCACCACCCCGCCCGGCGCCTGGATCGAGGGTGAGGGCTACGACGATACGCTGCTCGCCGACCAGCGTCACCCGAACCGCCACGACCTCGACGCCGTCGCGCCCGACCATCCGGTCCTGCTCTGGCACGTCTCGCACCACGTCTGCGCCGTGAACAGCCGCGCCCTGGCCCTCGCCCACATCACGCGCGACACCCCCGACCAGTACAAGGGCCTCGACGGCCGCATCGTGCGCGACGCCGACGGCGAGCCGACCGGCGTGCTGATGGAGCGCGGCGCGCGCTTCCGCGTGAACGAGGTGCAGCCGCCGCTCACCGTCGCCCAGATCGTCGCCGGCCTGCGCGACGTCCACGACGACTACCTGGCCGCCGGCATCACCAGCACCCACGACGCGGGCGTGGGTGGCCGCGCGGGCCAGACGGAGGTCGCCGCCTACCAGGAGGCCACCGTCGCGCCCAGCTTCCAGCTGCGCGTGCGCGGCCTGCTGCGCGTCGAGCTGGTGCAGGACTACCTGGAAGGCCGCGCCGATACCGACTGGGCGTTCGTCGGCGACTACCAGACGCGCCGCTTCGGCACGCGCAGCATCAAGATCACGCAGGACGGCTCCATCCAGGCGCTCACCGGCGCGCTGCACGACCCGTATCACTGCGACCCAACGCGCACGGGGATGCTGACGATGGAGCAGGAGCGGCTCGACGCCCTGGTGCTCGCCGCCCACCGCGCCGGCTTCCAGGTCGCCATCCACACCAACGGCGACCGCAGCATCGACTCCGCGCTCGACGCCTTCGAGCGCGCCCAGGCGGCCTTCCCCCGCCCCGACGCCCGCCACCGCCTGGAGCACTGCCAGATGGCGACCGAGGCGCAGCTCGACCGCATCGCCCGGCTGGGCGTCTACCCGTCGTTCTTCGTAAAGCACGTCTACTACTGGGGCGACCGCCACCGCCGGCTGTTCCTCGGCCCCGAGCGCGCGCCCCGCATCAGCCCGCTGCGCTCGGCCCAGCAGCGCGGCATCCGCTTCGCCCTGCACAGCGATTGCCCCGTGACGCCCCTCGACCCGCTGTTCGGCATCTGGGCGGCCGTGAATCGCCTGACGCGCGAGGGTGACCTGCTCGGCCCCGAGCAGCGCATCGGCGTCGAGCAGGCGCTGCGCGCCTACACGGCCGACGCCGCCTACCTGGCGTTCGAGGAGCGCGAGAAGGGCACCCTGGCGCCCGGCAAGCTGGCCGACCTCACGGTCCTCGGCGCCGATCCGACGGCCGTCGACCCGCTGGAGATCAAGGATGTCCCCGTCGAGCTGACCGTCGTCGGCGGGGCCATCGCCTGGGCGCGGCCGGGCGCCGGGCTGGGCTAGCGGCGTGGCGCCCTTCTCGCTCACCGAGCTGCGCGTGCTCGCGGGCCTGGCGGAGGGCGAGACGCTCGCCAGCATCGGGGCCGCACTGTACCTCGGGCAGCCGACGGTCAGCCGCACGCTGCACGCCGCCGAGCAGAAGGCCGGCCTGCCGCTGGTCGCGCGCGAGGGCCGGCGGCTCGCGCTCACGCCCGCCGGCGCCGAGGTCGCGCGCGCCGCCCAGACCATCGTGGCCCAGATGCGCGAGCTGGACACGCTACTGGCGGCGATGCGCGCCGGGACGGGCGGGCCGGTGCGGCTGCTGGCCACGGTCACGCCCGCCAGCTACGTGCTGCCCGCCGTGATCGGCGAGTTCATCCAGGCCTTTCCGGCGGCCCGGATCAACCTGGAGGTCGTGAACGCCGACCAGGTCTGGCCGACCTTCATGGGCGAGCGCTACGACCTGGCCGTCGTCGGCCAGACGGCGCCGCCGCCGGGCGTGCGGCTGGAGTGGCTGTACGACGACCCGATCGTCTTCTTCGCCGCGCCCGGCTCGCCGCTCGCCGGGCGGGAGCAGGTGTCGCTCGACGACCTGCGCGGCGAGACGGTGATCGGGCCGTTCGCCCAGGCGTCCTGGGCGCGCATCTTTCAGGAGCTGTCGCGACGGGGGTTCAGCATCCCGCGCCAGATGGACCTCCGCGCGGCGGAAGGCGTGAAGCGCCTCGTCGAGGTCGGCGGCGGCGTGGGCGTCCTCTTCGGCTCGGCGCTCAAGCGCGAGCTGGCCGAGGGGCGCCTCCGCGCGCTCCGCGTCGCCGAGCCGGTCCTGGCGCAGGGCTTCTGTCTGGCGCGGCGCGACAGCGTGCCAGTCACGCCGGTGGCGCGGGCGCTGCGCGAGTTCCTGCTGAGCCACCTGCGCGCCGAGGCGGCCGCGCCCCGCTGAGCCTGGCGCGGATTCATGCTCCCAATGCATGAATATAGTGCCTCATTGCCAATTGATTGAAAGTGTCTACGGGGGTAGAGTAGGGCAGCAGCTAACCGAGCGGCCGTGGCGGCGGCACGGTCCAGCGCGGTGGCTGCCGTCCAGGGAGGCTGGCCATGACCCCCGTCGCGCGGCCCCTGACGCTCGGCGTCCTGCTGGCATTGGCGCTCGCCGCCTGCGGCCCCGCCGCCGCGCCCGCGCGGCCGGCGCCCGCCGCGACGAGTGCGCCCGCGGCCGCCGGGTCCGCATCCGCCCCGGCCGCGCCGTCCCCGCCGCCCCTGGACACCATCAAAGTCGCCTTCGCCGCCGACGCCGCCATCTACGCCCCCTACTTCATTGCGATGGACAAGGGCTACTACGCCGAGGAGGGCCTGGCGATCGACATGGTGAAAGCGGGCGGCGGCGCCGCCACGCCCGCGCTCATCTCCGGCGATCTGCAATACAGCACCTCCGCCACCTCGGCGGTGAGCGCCGCCATCCAGGGCGCACCCCTGAAGGTCATCCTCACCAGCGCCGACCGCGTGCCCTACCAGATGTGGTCGAGCACGCCCGAGATTCACACGCTGGCCGAACTGGCGGGCAAGACAGTCGGCGTGCAGGCCCGCGGCGACACGTTCGAGATCGCCACGCGGCTCCTCCTGCACAAGCACGGGCTCGACCCGAACGGGGTCGTCTACACGGCGATCGGCACGGGCAACCAGCGGCTCGTCGCCATGCAGACCGGCTCGGTGGCAGCGATGCCGCTGGACACTGGCATCATCGTGCAGCTCAAGGCGGCCGGCTTCCCTGGCAACTTGCTGGCCGACTTCGAGCAGGAGGTGCGGATGCCTTACCAGGGCGCCGCCACCACCGACGCCGAGCTGGCGCAGCACCGCGACCGCGCGAAGCGCTTCCTGCGGGCGACGCTGAAGGGTCGCGAGTATTTCAAGACCTACCGCGACGGCACGGTGGACGTGCTGCTGAAGTACAACACGGTGCCGCGCGACGCCAATGAGGCCGACTACGACGACACGCTGCCCACACTGACCGAGGACGGCACGGTGCCGCTCGACGACGCGCGCGCCGACGCGCTGCTGCGCGCGCAGACGAACGGCATCGAGCAGGTGCCGCCGGCCGAGCAGATGTACGACTTCCGCCTGGTGCGCGAGGCGTACCAGGAGCTAAAGGCGAGCGGCTGGCAGCCGGCGCCGTAGCGGGGCGCGGCCGCGAGCATCCCTTGCGGCGCCCGCCCGCGAGGCGCACGATAGGGCACGGCGCACGGCGCGCTGCGGGCGGCCGGGCAGGCCAGCACGCGTAACGGGAGAAGAGTAGTGCGGCGAACGATACCAGCGCTCGCGTGGCTCGCGGTCGCGCTCCTGGCGGCCGCCTGCGGGCCGTCCGCGGCCACCCCGACAGCTGAGCGCGGCACGGCGCCGGCCGCCCCTGCCGGCGCCGTGCCCGCCCCGGGCAGCGGTGCGCCCGCGGCCGCACCGCCGCCGCTGGAGAAGCTCCAGGTGTCGTTCGCGTCGGTGTCGGCCGTCTACACGCCGCACCTGATCGCCATGGACAAAGGCTACTACGCCGAGGAGGGGCTAGAGATCGAGATGGTGCGGGTGGGCGGCGGCGTTGGCACGCCGGCGCTCATCTCCGGCGAGCTGCAGTACAGCACCTCGGCGGCCACGTCGGTTAGCGCGATCCTGAAGGGCGCACCGCTCAAAGTCATCTACACGAACGCCGACCGCGCCGGCTACGACCTCTGGACCAGCGCCCCCGACGTGACCACGCTCGCCGATCTCGTGGGCAAGGCCATCGGCATCCAGTCGCGCGGCGACACCATGGAGATCGCCGCGCGCATGGTCCTCCAGCAGCACGGCATCGACCACAACGCGGTGAGCTACATCGCGATGGGCGTGGGCAGCCAGCGGATGGTAGCAATCGAGAACGGCAGCGTCCCCGCCGCGATTCTCGGCACCTCCGACACGGTCGAGGTGCGCGAGGCCGGCGTCAGCGGCCGCATTCTGGCCGACCTCCGCAAGGAGGTGCAGATGCTGTACACCGGCGCGGTCACCAGCGACCAGGAGCTGCGCGAGCGGCCCGAGCGCGTGAAGCGCTTCCTGCGGGCCACGGCGAAAGGCCGCGAGTACTACAAGGCGTACCGCAACGAGTCGATCGACATCCTGACGAAGTACAACGAGCGGCCGCGCGAGGCGAACGAGGCCGACTACGACGACGTGCTGCCGGCGATGCCCGCCGACGCCACCATGCCCGTGGACGTGCAGCAGCGCGACGCGGCGCTGCGCGCCGAGGTGAACGGCGTGGCGCCCGTGCCGCCGGTCGAGCAGATCTACGACTATCGCCCGATGAAGGAGGTCTATCAGGAGCTACGCGCCAGCGGTTGGCAGCCCACGCGGTAGGCAGAGGAGGAAAGGCCATGACGAAGATTCGGGAGTTCGCCACCACCTGGGGATCGCCCGCGCCGCGCATCTGGTTCGAGCGCGACAAGGAGGCGCTGATCGGCTCCGCGGCCGGCGCGCCCGAGGACATCCCCAACTTCCGGCCGTTCGACATGCTGAGCGAGCCCAACCAGGCGCTGATCGTCCTCCAGAACGACGACATGCGCATCGGCGTGGAGAACGTGACGGGCACGCAGCCCTACTTCCGCCGCAACTCGAACTTCGACACCGTGTACTTCCAGTTCGCGGGCACGACGCTCGTCGAGACGGAGTACGGCGTGTTCGAGCAGAAGCCGGGCGAGCTGATGCTGGTGCCCGAGGGCATCGCCCAGCGCAGCACGGGCACGGGCGACAGCCTGCGGCTCTTCGCCTTCCTGCGCGAGCCCGTCGAGCCGCTGTACACCGCCGAGAAGCATCAGAGCCACACCGAGTTCGAGATGGTGCGCACCGGCGGCCCCGCCTGGGCCGCGCCGAGCGCGCTCGCCACGCCGCCCGAGGGCGCCGTCGTCGAGCGCATGTACCTGTGGGACGAGCCGGAGCCCACGACGGTGAAGCGCACGACGAGCTACCTGATCGGGAAGGCGGCCGAGGGGCGCGGCGTGACGCACTACCGCCCGTTCGACGTGTTCCACGAGATGACCGGCAAGCGCGGCCCGGGCCCCATGCTAATGAAGTCGTCGGTGTTCTTCTGCGAGGTCTACAACACCGAGGGCGAGCAGTTCGCCTTCCACCGCGCGCTCGACAGCGTGGAGGCCTGGCTGCAGTTCCGCGGCGACTCGATCAACGAGTCCGAGTACGGCAGCGTCCACCTGCTGCCCGGCGAGATGAACTACGCGCCGGTCGGCGTGCCGCACCGCGTGGTCGGCGGCGAGGGCTTCCTGCGCTACGTGCTGTACAGCAAGCGGCCCTGGCAGGTTATGGTGAACGCCTCGATGCACCTGCACGAGAGCCGCTTCGAGGCCAAGACGCGCGAGATCCAGCGCGCCGCCTGGCGCGACGAGCCGGTGCCCGCGGGGCGCTAGAGGGGGAGGGCAGGGACCCCCTCCCCCCACAGGGAGCGGGGGCTACCCGGAGTGGGTGGCCCCGGCGTTCTCCCCCTTCCTTTCAGGGAGGGCGGCCGGGAGTAGGTCCTCCCGGGCGTGCCCCCCCCCTTTCCCCTGTGGGGGAGAGGGGGGCAGGGGGGAGAGGGGTCCGCCGCGCTCAGACGAGAAAGGAACAACCGCATGGCGTCGCCCAAGGACTACCGCCCGCAGCTCTCGCTCGCCGAGCGCGATCGCCGCTACGGCGCCGTGCGCGCGCGCATGGCCGAGCGCGGCCTGGATGTGCTGCTCGCCCCCGCGAATACCGGCCGCTGGGAGCAGCAGCAGGCCGACGCCCGCTACCTCAGCCAGATCGGCGGCAACGCCACCGAGCCCTTCGTCGTCTTCCCGGCGCAGGGCGAGCCGACGGCGTTCGTGATGAACCGCGCCGGCTGGTGGCGCCGGGCCCAGGACTGGATCGCCGACGTGCGCGACTGCCGCAACGCCTGGGCCAAGTACGTCGGCGACTGGCTCGCCGAGCGCGGCTACGAGCGCGCCCGCATCGGCGTGGCCGGCCTGGCCGGCCTGTCGCGCAGCCCCGACGGCATTGTCGCCTACGGCACGATGACTGGCCTCCAGGAGCGCTTCCCCCACGCCCAGTTCGAGAACGCCACCGACCTGATGCTTGCCGTCCGCACGCGCAAGAGCGCCGAGGAGATCACCTTTCTCGAGCGCTCGGCGGGGCTCGTGGCGCTCGGCATCCAGACGATGGCCGAGGTGGCGCGGCCGGGCGTGGCTGAGTGCGAGGTCTACGCCGCCGTCTGGCACACGATGATCGGCAACGGCGGCGAGGGGCCGGCGCTGTTCTTCCTGACTGCCGGCCCGAACCTCGGCGGCAGCGCCTTCGTGCCCACCACCCGCCCGCTGGAGAAGGGCGACGTGATCCTGAACGAGATCGAGGTGAAGTACGGGGGCTACGCGGCACAGGGCAACCAGCCGATGTTCATCGGCGAGCCGACGCCGCGCCAGCGCGCGATGTACGATACGGCCCTGCGGGCCTTCGACCGCGTGCTGGCCGAGATGGCGCCGGGCGTGACGATGGGCCACGTCATGGACACCTACCAGGCGGTCGTAGCCGAGACGCGGTTCGAGTGGGGCCACCCGCTGCTCCACGCCCGCGGCCTGGGCGACGACACGCCGGTGCTGCTCGGCGACGCCGACTTGGAGCGCTACCGGAGCACGCCCCTGGAGGAGGGTATGGTATTCGTGCTCAAGCCCCGTACCGGCGACCCGGCGACGGGCGGCCACATGACGGTCGGCGACACGGTCTGCGTCACCGCCACCGGCGCCCGCCGCCTCAGCCAGCGCTCGATGGCGCCGATCGTGGCGGGGTGACCTAACCCCCCCGGCCCCCTCTCCCCCATAGGGGAAAGGGGGGGAAGACGCCGGCGCTGCCCCCACCGGAAAGCCCCCGCCCCCTATGGGGGGAGGGGGTTGGGGGAGGGGGTCCGTCCCGCTCCCCCTTCCCGCATCGGGAGGGGGGGCCGGGGGGGTAGGTCGGTCCTCGCAACACCGGAACGAAGAGCGGCGAAGTAGGACGGCGAAGAGAGTAAGGAGGCCACGATGGCGGTAGCGACCAAGACGGCGGTAGTGCGGCTCGACCACATCGCCGTGCCCACCAACGACCTGGGCACGTCGCTGGCGTTCTACACCGACGTGCTCGGCGCGCGGTTCAACCGGCTGGTGAACTGTAACCTGCGCGGGCTGAACCGCGTCGTGCCCGAGATGGTGTTCGTGACGGTGGCCAACCACGCCGGCATGGGCATCGCCCTCCAGGACGAGGCGATCCCGGCGCCCATCCGGCCCCTCGAAGGGCCGGTCTGCGGCTTCGAGATCGACGAGCGCGGCATCGACGGCGTCGTGCAGGTGCTGCGCGAGAAGGGCGTGCCGTTCGAGGGCCCGGTCGAGTACCCGGCGCCCAGCCCCATCGCCGCGTCGGTGTTCGTGCAGGACCCCCAGCAGAACACCTTCGAGCTGTCGGAGCGCCGCGACGACCGGCGCAGCAGCGACCCGCCCCAGGGTCACCTCGGCCTGCGCCGCATCAGCCACGTGCGGCTGGAGGTCACGGACCTGGAGCTGGCCCGCCAGTGGTACACCGAGACGCTGGAGCTAGAACCGTACGAGGCCGTGCCCGGCGACCGCCAGCTGACCTTCGCCATCGGCGAGACGGGGCAGTTGTTCATCGTTCATGAAGTCCCCGCCATGACGCGGCGCAGCCACTACGCCCGCGGCCCGCACGTCGACGTGAAGGTGCCGGTCGGGGCGTACGAGGCGTTCGTGCCGCGGCTGACGAACGTCGAGCGTTACTGGGGCCCGAACGGCCACGAGATTCCCTGGCACGAGCCCGACCCGCTGACGGTCTACTTCTACGACCCGTTCGGCAACCGCTTCCAGGTCAGCGAGAACCGGCCGCACGGGTAGACGGAGTGCCGTAAGGCGGGGAGCGCGGCAAGCAACGCCGGCACGGCGAGAAGACGTAGGGGCGCTGCTTGCCGCGCCCAGGCGGGCGGCGGGTGGCCTGGCACCCGCCCGGGCGGCGCGGCAGGAGCGGAACGCATGAGAACCGCCATACGCGCGGCGAGTCTGCTTGCATTCGTGCTTGGCACGGCGGCCTGCGCCTCGGGCGCGACGCCGGCCAGCCCGCCGAGCGCGGCGCAGCCCGCGCCCAGCCAGGCGCCGGCCGCGGCGCAGCCGGCGCCCAGCGCGCCCGCCGCGCCCCCGCCCACCGAGCACATCAAGGTCTCGTTCGCGGCCGACAGCGCCATCTACGCGCCCCACTTCATCGCCCTCGAGAAGGGCTACTACCAGGAAGAAGGCATCGACATGGAGATGATCCGCGCGGGCGGCGGCGTCGCCACCCCCGCCCTCATCTCCGGCGAGATCCAGTACAGCACGTCGGCCGCGACCTCGCTCAGCGCCATGCTCAAGGGCGCCCCGCTCAAGGTGATCTACACGAACTCGGACCGCTCGTTCGATGAGCTGTGGACCACCACCGACAGCATCCGCACGCTGCAAGACCTCGTCGGCAAGGCGGTAGGCGTCCAGACCCACGGCGACACGATGGAGATCGAGTCGCGCCTGATGTTCATGAAGCACGGCATCGACCCGAACAGCGTGAGCTACAACGCGATGGGCGTCGGCAACCAGCGCCTGGCGGCCCTGGAGTCGGGCGTCATCGCCTCGGCCGTGCTCTCCATCCCCGACGCGGTCCTGCTGAAGAACACCAGCGCCGCGGCGCACGCCTACCGCGTGGCCGACTTCAGCACCGACATCCAGATGCTCTACACCGGCCTCGCCACGAGCGACCAGGAGCTGCAACAGCACCGCGACCGGGCCATGCGCTTCCTGCGCGGCACCGTGAAGGGCCGCGAGTATTTCAAGCAGTTCAAGGACGAGACCCTCACCATCATGGGCAAGTACAACGACCTCCCGCGCGACGCCAACGAGGCCGACTACGACGCAACGCTGCCCGCGCTGACCGAGGACGGCACGATGCCAGCCGACGTGCAGCGCCAGGACGCCATCGTGCGGGCCCAGGTCAACGACGTGGACCAGGTCCCCCCCGTCGAGCAGATGTACGACTACAGCCTCATCAAAGACGTTTACCGCGAGCTACAAGCGAGCGGCTGGAAGCCCACGCGGTAGGAAGCAGGCAGATGGGACGTTCAGGACCAGGCCCGCGCGCGCTCCCGGCGGCGCTGCTCGCGCTCGCGGTGCTGCTCGGCGCGGCGTGCGGGCCGAGCGCGGCCGCCGGCGACGCCAGCGGCGGCCGCACTGCCGGGGGCGCCGCGCCGGCCGCCGCGCCGGGCCAGCCCCCGCCGCTGGAGAAGGTCAGGGTGGCCCTGGCCGCGGACAGCGCCATGTACGCGCCGTTCTTCATCGCCATGGACAAGGGCTACTTCGCCGACGAGGGCCTCGAGCTGGTGACCGTCACGCTGCCCGGCGGGCCGGGCACGACGGCGCTCCTGGCCGGCGAGATCGACTACGGCACTTCCGCCGGCTCGGCGGCCAGCGCGATGCTCAAGGGGGCGCCGATCAAAGTCGTCTACACCAACGCCGACCGCCCGGGCTTCGACATCTGGTCCACCAGCCCCGAGCTGACCTCCCTCGCCGATCTGCCCGGCAAGACGCTGGGCATCCAGTCGCGCGGCGACACGACCGACCTGGCCGCGCGCATGGTCTTCCAGCAGCGCGGCATCGACCCGGCCAGCGTCAACTACGTCGCGATCGGCGGCGGCGCCCAGCGGCTCGCGGCGATGCAGGCGGCCAGCACCGACGCCGTGGTGCTGGGCGTGGCGGACGTGGTGCGCTTGCAGGAGCTGGGCACGCGCGGCCAGCAGCTCGCCAACCTCCGCGCCGAGGTGCAGATGCTCTACATGGGCGTCGTCACCAGCGACCGAGAGCTGCAGGAGCACCGCGACCGCGCCAAGCGCTTCCTGCGCGCCAGCATCAAGGGCCGCGAGTACTTCAAGGCGTTCAAGGAGGACACCCTCGCCATCATGGCCGCGCACAACGGCCTGCCGCGCGCGGCGAACGAGGCCGACTACGACGACGCGCTGCGCGGCATGACCCCGGAGGCGTCCATGCCGGTCGAGGTGCAGCGGCGCGATGCCGCGATCCGCGCGCAGGTGAACGAGGCGGAGCAGGCCCCGCCCGTGGAGGCGATGTACGACTACAGCCTCGTCCAGGAGATCTATCAGGAGCTGAAAGCGAGCGGCTGGCAGCCCACACGCTAAGGCAGCGGTAAGGCAGAGGAGGGCCCAATGATCCACCACGAGATCGCGGACATGATGCAGGGCGTGCAGAACATGGTCGAGGCGGCCGACATCCGCCCCGGCGACCAGGTGCTGCTCCTGGGCGACCGTCGCAGCGACCCCCAGACGATCGAGGCGCTGGCGGCGGGGCTGACGGCGATGGGCGCCCACATCTCGACGCTCATCACCGAGCCGATCGCCCGCTACGGCGAGGTGCCGCCCCAAGTGTTCCCCGCCATGCACGCCTCCGACGTAGCCATCTGGGTGTGGCCCGTGTTCCTCACCTTCACGCCCGCCCACCGGGCGATGGGCCGCAAGCGCGAGGAGAGCGGCACGCAGCTCCACGAGGAGCGCATGAAGCCCTACTTCGTCTACTTCGAGGGCACGCCAGGGCTGCTGGCGCGCGACTACGCGAAGTTCCCGAACCCGGTCCTGTGGAAGCTGGCCGAGAAGGTGCGCGCGGTCGTCGGCGCGGGCCGCGAGGTCCACGTCGAGGACGACCTGGGCACCAACCTGACGGCTACCTACGACGGCAACCGCCTGTACGGCATGCAGTTCCGCGCCGGCGACCCACCGGGCCGCTGCCACTTCCCGTGGGGCCGCTGCGGCGTGTACAACGGCGACGGCCAGGCCAACGGCGTCGTGTATCTCAGCGCCATCCAGGGCATCCCCGGCCAGTTGCCGACCCCCATGCGCTGGAAGGTGGAAGACAGCATCGTCACCGAGGTGGAGGGCGGCGAGGCGGCCGAGGAGTGCCGCCGGCTGTTCCAGGAGGTACCCGGCTCCAACCGCCTGATCGAGATCATGTTCGGCTACCACCCGAAGGCGTCCATCGCCCACGGCATGGCCGACCCGATGCACTGGGAGCTGATCAGCAAGATGCCCTGGGCGGGCCTCGGCACCGACCGCAAGCACCCGGACTTCCGCCACGTCGACGGCTCCATCCTGAACGGGCGCCTGTACATCGACGGCCGGATCATTGTCCACGAGGGCGGCATGCTCGACCGCTCGCTGCTGCACGACCCCGAGGTGCTGGAGGTCGCGTCGCGCTACGGCGACCCCTACGAGGTGCTGGCGCCGGTGTCGCACGCCGCCCACGGGTCGAACACGCTATGGTAAGCGAGTCGCGCGTCGTCCCCGACCCGCTGGACCTCCAGAACGCCCTGGAGTGGCTGCCGGCCCCGCTGCTGCTGGTCACGGCCGCGCTCGGCGAGCAGCAGAACGTGCAGGTCGCCATCCGCGGCATGCAGCTCAACGAGCACGGCCCGCCGTCGCTGGTGATCGGCGTCGGGCCGAAGAACTTCACCTACACGCTGATCGCCGAGTCGGGCGAGTTCGGCGTCAACATCCCGTCCACGCGGCTCGCGCACGTCGTGGACCGCGCCCGCGATCTCGCCAAGGCGCGCGTCCACGGCGACGCGGTGGACAAGTTCGCGGCGCTCGGCGTGCGGCCGCGGCCGGCCGGCATCATCCGCGCGCCGCTCGTCGAGGACTGCGCGGCGAGCTTCGAGTGCCGCGTCGACCGCATCGTCGACGTGGCAGCCGACCACGCCCTGATCGTCGGCACCATCCTGCGCCTGGAGCGTCACCCGGAGCTGCGGCCGCTCGTCCGCTACCACCGCACGTCGTTCCCGCTCGCGGAGGCCGTCGACTAGCGCGCCGGCCCGGCCGCGCCGAGGAGGTGGCGATGCGCACCCAGCGATGTCGCGTGGTGGCCTGCCTGAGCGTCCTCTGGGTCGCCGCCTGCACCGCTGCGACGCGGCCCGAGGCCGCCCCGCCCGCAGCGCCCGCGGCGGCCGCCCCGGCCGCCGCCGCGCCCGCGTCCCCGCCGCCGGCCGAGACGATTCGCGTCACCTTCGCCTCGGACTCGGCAGTCTACGCGCCCCACTTCATCGCCATCGAGAAGGGCTACTACCAGGAAGAGGGCATCGAGATGGAGATGATCAGCGCGGGCGGCGGCGCCGGCACGCCCGCGCTCATCTCCGGCGACGTGCAGTACAGCACCTCGGCCGCCTCCTCGCTCAGCGCCATGCTCAAGGGCGCGCCCCTCAAGGTCATCTACACCAACGCCGATCGCCCGGGCTACGAGCTGCGCTCCACGTCGCCCGACGTGCGGACGCTGGCCGATCTCGTCGGCAAGTCGATCGGCGTCCACTCGCGGGGCGACAGCAACGAGGTCGCGGCGCGGATCGTCCTCCAGCAGCAGGGCGTCGATCCCAACGCCGTAACGTATACGCCGCTGGGCGGCGGCAGCGCGCGGCTGGTCGCCTTCGAGTCGCGCGCCGTGGCGGCGGTCGTCCTCAGCACGTCCGATGTGGTCCAGCTCCGCGATGTCTTGTCCAACGGCCACCTTCTCTCGGACATGCGCCGCGAGGTCCAGATGCTCTACACCGGCCTGGCGACGAGCGACCAGGAGCTGCAGCAGCACCGCGACCGAGCCATGCGCTTCCTGCGGGCTACCGTGAAGGGCCGCGAGTACTACAAGCGCTACCGCGAAGAGACCCTGCAGATCATGAGCAAGTACAACGGCGACCCCCGCGAGGCGAACGAGGCGGACTACGACGACGTGCTGGCGTCGATGACCGAGGACGGGACGATGCCCGTCGAGGCGCAGCGCCGCGATGCCCAGGTCCGCGCCGAGGTGAACGACGTGGACCAGTACCCGCCCGTCGAGCAGATGTACGACTACAGCCTCATCAAGGAGATCTACCGCGAGCTACAGGCCAGCGGCTGGCAGCCGACCCCATAGGGCGCAATGCGACCAGCGGCCGCGCCCGCAATGTGAGCGGCAGGCGTCGGGGATGGGTAGATTTCACGGCGGACCAGCAGTGGCTGTGTCGTAGGGGCGGGTTTCATGCCCGCCCGCGGCCTGTGGCGCGGAATACTGCAAGCGCCACTGGCCGCAGCCCCGGCGCCGGTTAACCGCGTGGCCACACTGCACACCGCCGCAACGGCGGCCGCGACGAGAGGAGGGCCAGGACGATGACGAAGGTGCGCGAGTTCATCACCCGGTGGGACCGCCCGGCCGACCGCACCTGGGTCGAGCGCGACCGCGAGGCGATCGTCGGCGCCATGCGGGGCAGCGCGCGCGGCACGCCGAAGTTTCGCCCGTTCGACATGCTGCGCGAGCCGCGCCAGGCGCTGGTGCTCTGGCAGAACGACGACATGCGCATCGGCGTGGAGAGCGTCGTCGGCGCGGCGCCCGAGTTCCGCCGCAACTGCGACTACGACGAGCTGTTCTTCCAGTTCGCCGGCCACACGACGCTCGAGACCGAGTACGGCGTCTTCGAGATGGGGCCGGCCGAGCTGCTGCTGGTTCCCGGCGGCATCGCCCACCGCAGCAGCGGCGACGGCGACAGCCTGCGGCTGTTCGCGCGGCTGCGCTACCCCGTCGAGACGCTCCTCGGCGTCGACCAGCAGGTGAGCCACACGGAGTTTGACGTAATCCGCACGGGCGGGCCGCGCTGGCCGGGGAACGGCAGCGCTCCCGACACACATGATGCCGTGCGCGAGCGCCTGTTGCTCTGGGACGACGCGACCGGCGAGGGCGACCTGATCGAGCGCAACTACGCCTCGCTGGTCGGCGTGGCGACGGAGGGGCGCGGCATCGCCAAGCTGCGCGCCTTTGACTTCTTCCAGGGCATCACCGGCAAGGGCGGCGCCGGCCCGAAGCTCTACCAGTCGCCGGTCTTCCACGTCGAGGTCTACAACACCGAGGGCGAGCAGCGCGGCTTCCACCGCGGGCTGGACGACGACGAGCTGTGGCTGCAGTTTCGCGGCGACTCGGCGAACGAGTCCGAGTTCGGCGTCGAGCACCTGGGCCCCGGCGAGATGAACCACGTGCCGCCCGGCATCGCCCATCGCGTGATCGGCGGCGAGGGCTTCCTGCGCCTGGTCCTGTACAGCCGCCAGCCCTGGAAGCTCATGGTCGACCCCACCCAACACGCCCACCAGAGCACCTTCGAGTCGCGCGAGCGCGTCCTCCAGGCGGCCGCCTGGAAAGCCTAGCGTTTGGGTCTGCTGCATCCCGGGCCGGCGGCGCTAATCACGAGCGATAGCGCCGCGAGGCGCTTCCAGATCGTAGTGTTGCGAGCCAGCGAGAGCCGGGGAGGTGGGCGATGTTGGCAACCTGGGCGAGGACCGCGGCGACCGCGACCCTGGTAGTCCTGCTCCTGACGTTGTGGCGCGGGCCGGCGCTACCCGCGAGCGGCGCCCCGGGCGGGCAGCTGCCCTCCGCGCCGTCGCACGGCTTCTTCTTCACCGGCGAGTGGCCCTACTCGATGTACGTCGAGTACGAGAAGCCGGCGCGCCCGACGCATACCGTGCCCGTCATCATGGTCCACGGGTCGAACCAGACCGGCGCCGAGTACTGGATGACGCCGGACGGCCGCCTGGGCTGGGCGCCCTATTTCCTCGACAAGGGTTGGGAGGTCTACACGGTGGACTGGCCCGGCCAGGGCCGCTCGCCCACGCCGCCGGACTTCGCCACGATGCCCTACGACGTGCTCATCGACAACCTGGTCGAGCTGCTCCAGCGCGTGGGGCCGGCCGTGATGATCACCCACAGCATGTCCGGCACCGCCGGCTGGCCGGTCGCCGAGCGGGCCGGCGACAAGCTCGCGGCGCTCATCGCCATCGCGCCCGGGCCTCCCGCGAATATGCAGCCCGAATCGTCCACGCTCGCGCAACCCGAGGACGGCCCGCAACGCTGCTCGGGCGCCTGCCTGTGGGACTTCTACGCCGTCTCCGACCTGTTCCCCAAAGAAGCCTTCGGAGAGTGGGAGAAAAGCTCCGTCTCCACTAGCGCGCGGATGGTCAATCAGCGGCAGAACTACCAGGGCACGGGCCCGCACGTCTCCGGGCCGGAGATCCTGGCCAACATCCCCGCCATCGTCGTGACGGGCGACATGGACCCGCGCCACTCGCGGGAAGCCGATGCCGCCACGGCGCACTGGTTCGGCAAGGAGCACGTCTGGCTGCCCGATCGTGGGCTACCCGGCCACGGGCACCAGATGATGATCGAGCACGGCAACCTCCAGGTGGCGGACGTGCTCCTCGACTGGCTAAGTCGAACGGGCATCGAGTAGGCCCACGCGTCACCGCGGGCTCGGTCGCCGGCCGCGCGCGAGGAGGCCGCCTTATGCTTAGCGCATTTCGCGTCGCAAGCAGCGTGATGGTGGTCACGCTGGCGCTCGCCGCCTGCACCCCGGCGCCGCCCGCCCCGGCAGCCGCGCCGGCCGTGGCCGAGGCCCAGCCGCCGGCCGAGCGGGCAGTCCCAGCGGCGGCCCAGCCCACCGCGCCGCCGTCGCTCCGGAAGATCAGGGTGGACTACGCCTCCTACAGCGCCGTCTACGCGCCCCACTTCATCGCCGCCGACAAAGGCTACTACGCGGAGGAGGGGCTGGAGATGGAGATGGTCGAGGCGCCCGGCACCACGGGCATCGCCGCCGTGCTCGCCGGCGAGACGCAGTTCACCACCTCGGCCTCGTCGTCGCTGAGCGCCATCCTCAGCGGCTCGCCAATGAAGATCATCTACACGAACGCCGATCGGCCGGGCTACGAGCTGTGGTCGAGCGGGCCGGAGATTCGGGCGCTGCCCGACGTGAGCGGCAAGTCGGTGGGCATCGCCGGCCGCGGCGACACGATGGAGATTTCCACCCGCCTGCTGCTGGCCCAGCACGGGCTCGACCCGGACGGCGTGACCTTCGCCGCGCTGGGCTTTGGCAGCGGGCGGCTGGCCGCCGTGGAGTCGGGCGCGGTCGCCGCGGCGATCCTCGGCATCGCCGACGTGGAGCGCCTCCGACAGGACGGGCCGAAGGGCGTGCGCCTGGCCGACGCCGCCCGCGAAGTGAAGATGCTCTACACCGGCGTCGCCACCGGCGACAAGCTCATCGCCGACGACGCGCCGCTCGTCCGGGCCTTTCTGCGCGCCACCGTCAAGGGCCGCGAGTACGCCAAACGCTACAAGGATGAGACGCTGGAGATCCTGGGCAAGTACAACGGCTTGCCGCGCGACGTGAACGAGCCGGACTACGACAGCACGCTGACCACGATGACCGAGGACGGCACGCTGGCGCCCGACGTGCAAGCGGCCGACGCGCGCGTCCGCGCGGAGCTGATCGGCGTACCCGCCGACCGCCCCACGAGCGAGATGTACGACTACCGCTTCGTGAAGGACGCCTATGCCGAGCTGCAGCAGCGCGGCTGGCAGCCCGCGCGATAGCCCGCGCAGGACACCGCGATCACGGAAGGAGCTGAGGGGCATGACCGAAGCGACGACGGCGCCGCCACCGGACGGCCTGGACAAGGGCAAGCTGAAGTTCCTCGACGTCGACGGCATTCGCACGCGCTACTACGAGGACGGCGCCGGCGAGCCGCTGGTGCTGCTGCACGGCGGCCAGTTCGGCTCGGGCTACTCGCTCGACGCCTGGAGCCTCGTGCTGCCCGCACTGGCGCGCGACTTCCACGTCTACGCGCTCGACAAGCTGGGCCAGGGCCAGACCGGCAACCCCAAGGGCGACGACTACACCTTCGACGCCCTGCTGGCCCACACCTACGGCTGGCTGCAAGCGCTCGGCATCCGCGGCGCCCACCTCGTCGGCCACTCGCGCGGCGGCCTGCTCATCACGCGCCTGGCGCAGGAGCACCCCGCGGTGGCGAAGTCGCTCGTCATCGTGGACAGCAACACCCTCGCGCCCGACGACCCCGCGTTCCCCGCGGGCGAGTTCTACGCCGAGATCGCCCGACGCACGCCGCCCGGCCCCGCGACGCGCGCCACCGTCCGGCTGGAGCCCGAGGCGCAGGCGTTCTCGCCCGCCCACATCACCGACGACTTCACCGACCGCCTGCTGGAGAATGCGCTGCTGCCCGTGCGCCAGGAGTCCGACGAGCGCATGAAGGCGCTGGCCACGACGACGTGGCTCCCGTCGATGGGCCGGGCGAAGGCCGAGGCGCTGCGGCAGATCGAGGCCCACGGCATGCCCGTCCCCACGCTCGTCATCTGGGGCCTCAACGACGTGTCCGCGCCGCTGCGCATCCACGGCCTGCCCCTCATCGACCTCATCGCCGCGAAGACGCCCCGCACCGTCGCCGTCCTCGTCAACCAGACGGGCCACTACGTCATGCGCGAGCAGCCCGACGCCTTCGTGCGCGCGCTGCGCGCCTTCTGCCTGGGCTGATACCGAAGCCGGCGCTGGCGTTCCCTTACTCCCTCTCCCCCTGGGAGAGGGCTGGGGTGAGGGCGTGCGGTACTCCCTCTCCCCCTGGGAGAGGGTTGGGGTGAGGGCGCGCCCCGGTAGCCCAACCGCCCGCCTGGATCTGGTACGACCCGCCACCATCCGGGGAGACGACGTTGACAGCGCCGCCGCCCGGGGCCTACGATACCCCCCAGTCAGGGCCGCCGCGCGGCGCCCGAGCCACGACGACACGGGGGACCGATAGCGTGATGCGCTCGCTGGCGTCGCTCTTGACCGCGCTCCTGCTCGCAGCCTGCGGGGCGCCAGCGGCGCCGAGCGGGAGTCAGGGACCAGGCAGCGGGCGCCAGGCAGCCCCAAACGCCCAGGCCGCCGGGGCCAGCGCCACCACCGCGGCAGCGCGGGCGCTGCCAGACGGCATCAGCGCGCTCGTGGACGCGGCGCGGCGCGAGGGCCGCGTGGTCACCTACGGCGTCACCTCGACGCCCGCCGACGAAGACGCCATGCGGCGCGCCTTCCGCGACTTCTACGGCTTCGACCTGGAGCTGAGCTTCGAGAGCGGCCTGCACCCTCAGAAGGTCGCCGAGCTGCTGGCCGCCGCTCGCTCGGGCGTGCGCTCCGGCATCGACCTCTTCTGGTCGAGCGAGCTGATCCTGAACGACCTCGACCACGGCGGCCTGCTGCAAGACGGCACGTGGCTAGAGCCGCTGGGCCTGTCGTCCGAGAACCTCATGATGCACGGCAAGGGCGCGCGCGTCCACGACAGCTTCCTCGTCAACGTCCTGTACAACACGCAGCAGGTGTCCGCCACCGACGCGCCCCACCGCTACCAGGACCTCCTGCAGCCGCGCTGGCAGGGCGCCATCGTCGCGCCCCGCACGCCCTCGCAGATGGTCTTCCTGACGTTCCTCTACGGCGAGGACGCCGTCACCGAGCTGGCGCAGGGGCTCGTGCGCCAGCGCATCGCCTTCGTGCCGACCTACCCCGACGCGACCGGCCGCGTCGCCTCCGGCGAGTACCTGCTCGGCATGGGCCAGAACGCCGAGCGCGAGGCGCGCCGCGGCGCCCCGCTTGCCGACGCGCCGCTGGACGTGGCGATCGTCGTGCCCTGGGCGGTCAGCCTCATGACCGACGCCGAGCACCCGGCCGCCGCCACGCTCCTGGCCTACTTCCTGACCCAGCCGGAGGGACAGCGGGCGATCGACCAGACCTGGGCCAACTCGCTCGCCTCCTCGCCCGACACGTCGGCCTGGCGCGTGGCGCAGGGCAAGCAGCTCGTCCAGCCCACGCTCGACTGGCTGGAGCGCGACGAGGCGCGCTTGCGCGCGAAGTACGCGGACATCCTAGGGATTCGTTAGGGGGTAGCGGGTAGGGGATCGGGGTTAGGGCGAGCGGCGAGACCCGCGTCCCCAACCCCTACCCCCTACCCCCTAGCCCCTGCAGCGGGGAGGGCGCGATGGTGCAGTTCAGCTACTTTCACCTGATGCCGCATCCGTACATCGAGCAGGCGCCGGAGTGGCCGGTGCCGCATCGCCTGTTCGATCCCGAGCGCGCGAGCGCGGACTACCAGCAGTACGTCGATCAGATGGCGCTGGCCGAGGAGCTGGGCTTCGACTGGGTCGGCTGCAACGAGCACCACTACACGCCCTACGGCCTGATGAGTAACCCATCGCTCATCGGCGCGGCGCTCACGCAGCGCACGCGGCGCATCCGCATCGCCATGCTCGGCGCGCTCTTGCCGCTGAACAACCCGGTGCGCGTGGCGGAAGAGTACGCCATGCTCGACGTGATGAGCGGCGGCCGCCTCATCGCCGGCCTCATCCGCGGCATTCCGAACGAGTACATCGCCTACGGCGTCGATCCCAGCGAGTCGTGGGAGCGCTTCGAGGAGGCCATCGACCTCGTCATCCGCGCCTGGACCGAGCCGGAGCCGTTCGGCTGGGAGGGCAAGCACTACCAGTTCCGCGCCGTCTCGATCTGGCCGCGCCCGCTGCAGCAGCCGCATCCGCCGCTGCTCTTCTCGGGCGGCAGCGTCGAGTCGGCGGCCTTCGCCGCCCGCAAGCGGGCGAAGATCGGCGTCGTCCAGCTCATCTCGCTCGAGCACGCCCGCGAAAACCTCGACGTCTATCGCAAGACCGCCCGCGAGCTGGGCTGGGAGCCGCCGCGCGAGAACCTGCTGATCGGCATGCACGCGCACGTCGCCCGCACCGACGCCGAGGCGCGCGAGACGCTCGGCCGCGGCGAGGACTACTTCTACCGCGTGCTCTCCAGCGCCACCCAGCACGCGAACGAGCTAGTGGTCCACGGCTCCAACTACTACCGGACTGCCGAG
Organism: Chloroflexota bacterium; assembly: GCA_035293805.1. Lineage (GTDB taxonomy): Bacteria > Chloroflexota > UBA6077 > UBA6077 > JAJPHF01 > JAJPHF01. The sequence goes on from DATGMD010000013.1 coordinate 50,428, forward strand.
GCGCGCGAGCGCCGCATCACCCGTCGCGCCGCCCAGAAGCACCTCAGCATCGACGACCGCATCGAGCAGGGCACGATCCTCTGCGGCTCGCCCGACACGGTCGTACGCCAGATCCAGCACGTCGTGAAGGAGCTGGGCATCGGCATCATCCAGAGCGGCTTCAAGATCGGCTCGATCCCCAACGACAAGGTGGTGGAGAGCATGCGGCTCTTCAGCCGCGAGGTCCTGCCGCACGTCCGCGACCTGTAGGAGGAGAAGCCACATGGCGCAGCAAGAAGAGGGCCGGGTCAGGGCCGGCGACTGCGAGATCGCGTGGCACGCGGCGGGCGATGGCCCCCTGCTGGCCTACCTGCACGGCGCAGGAGGCCTGCGCTGGGGCCGTGCGCTCGACCGCTTCGCCGAGCGTTTCCGCGTGGTCGCCTTCGACATCCCCGGCTTCGGCGGCTCGACGCTGGGGGACAGCGTGCAGAGCATCCCCGACGCCGCCGACGCCTTGGCCGCCGCGATGGAGCAGGTAGCGGACGGCGAGCGCATGCACCTGCTCGGCACGTCGCTGGGCGGCCGCACGGCGGCGTGGCTGGCCGTGCGCCACCCCCAGCGAGTCGACCGGCTGGTGCTGGAGAGCCCGGCCGCCTTCCGCCCGCCCGACGCGCCGCCGCTCAGCGCCTTCCCCCCCGACGAGCTCCGCCGCCGCCTGTACGGCAACCCCGAGCAGGCGCCGCCCACGGACGATCCCGCGGTGCGCCAGCAGCAGTTCCAGACGATGGCGCGGCTCACCAAGGGCGTGGCCTGGGACAGCGACCTGGAGGCGCGGCTGGGCGACATCGAGGCGCCGACGCTCGTGCTGTTTGGCACCCTCGACGGCCTCATCCCGCCCGAGATGGGCCGCCTCTACAAGGAGCGCATCCCGCAGGCGTTCCTCACCTACGTCTACCAGGCGGCCCACGCCATCCAGTGGGACCGCCCCGACAGCTTCGCCGACCTGGTGAGCGACTTCCTGGAGCGCGGCGAGGCCTTTGTCGTCCCCCGCGCCAAGGCCGCCGGATGAGCGCGCCGCCCCTCGTCTTCAGCCTGTTCCACTTGATGGCCTGGCCGTACCTCGATCAGCCGCCGGCCGCCTGGCCGGTGGCCCACCGGCTGTTCGATCCCACACGCGGGCCGCGGCTCTACCGCGAGTACCTCGACCAGCTGGCTCTGGCCGACGAGCTAGGCTTCGACTGGGTCGGCTGCAACGAGCACCACTACACGTCCTATGGGCTGATGGCGAGCCCCACGGTGATCGGCGGCGCGCTGACGCAGCGCACCACGCGCGCGAAGATCGCCATGCTCGGCAGCCTGGTGCCGCTGAACAACCCGGTGCGCGTGGCCGAAGAGTACGCCATGCTCGACGTCATGAGCGGCGGCCGCCTGGTGGCCGGCTTCATCCGGGGGCTGCCGCAAGAGTACATCGCCTACGGCATCGATCCCGACGAGTCCTACGCGCGGCTCGCGGAGGCATGGGACCTCATCCTGCGCGCCTGGCAGGAGCCGGAGCCGTTCGGCTGGGAGGGCAAGCATTACCAGTTCCGCACCGTCTCCATCTGGCCGCGCCCGCTCCAGCAGCCCCACCCGCCGATCTTCATCTCGGGTGGCAGCAGCGACTCCGTGCGCATGGCCGTGCAGCGGCGCGTGGGCATCGGCGTGGCGCTCGCCAGCGCCGAGATCGCCCGCGCGCAGTTCGAGAGCTACCGCGCCCTCGCCCGCGCCGACGGCTGGGAGCCGCCCCGCGACCTGTTCTTCTGGGACCAGGCGGTCCACGTGGCGAAGACCGACGCGGCCGCCCGCGCGGCCTTTCGCGGGCCGACCGACTACTTCTACCGCTACCTGCTGGTGCCCACGCGGCGCGCGAACGAGCTGGTGATCCAGGGCGGCTACTACCACGACCCGGCCGATCGCGAGCGCCGCCTCCAGCGCGTGCGCCAGCGCGAGGCAGTCACGTTAGAGAGCGAGATCGAGCACGGGCGGGTGCTGTGCGGCAGCCCCGACACCGTGATCCAGCAGATCCGCCACTGGGTCCAGTACGTCGGCCACGGCGTCCTGAACTTCCGCTTTCAGGTCGGCACCATGCCTCACGACGAGGTTGTGGCAAGCATGCGCCTGTTCGCGGCCGAGGTACTGCCGCACGTCCGGGATCTGTAACGGACCTTAGTGCCGGGAGTGGTGGCGCTGTCGGTAGCCCCGGCAGCCGTCTGCCACCGCCGCCGTGACGACCAGTGCCCCGGCCGACCCGGCAAAGACCATCAGGTGCAGCGGCAAGCGGTCGTGGAAGCCAGACGCGGCGAGCAGCATGACCATGTAGGCCGCGGCGAGGCACACGGCACCCTCTAGCACGACGAGCACGAACAGCAAGTCGTCTAGCATCGTCCTGGCCGCCCTTTTCTGCGCGGCCCGGGCGCCGCGCTGCCCCTTCTCAGTATACGCCCGCACGTGGCCCGCGATCGCCTGTTCCCTCCAAAATAATGAGGTTCTTAATTATAGCATGTCGGCCAGCCCCCGCCTGCCCATCTGCCGGCTGCCTTGTAACCAATCGCGCGACTTTTTGTGAGCGATTTGTGAGCGCTGCGTACCAGACCGTGATCGATTCTGTGAGCGGCGGCCATTATCCTAGCGCTTGACCGGAACGACCGCCGCTCGACCGGCCGGCGGGCGCGTCTGATCACCGGTCTGCAGCCCCGCGCGTCCACGCGACCGCCAGCCTGCGCGGCCCGCCGGCCGCGCGGCTACTCGGAAGGGCGCCTTTTGCCGCGCCCTGCCGCGGCGTTGCGGCCGTCGCGCGCAATTGACATTGGCGCGCGGTGCCCGGCGACCTCGCGGCAGCAATACCGACGCCCCGCCCGCCCGGCCGCTTGTCGCCCGGCGGGCGGGGCGTCCCGCTGCGCCGCGCCGCGCGCACCGCCCGCGGCCCCGGCGTGCCCAGCCGCCCGGCCCGTCCGGCCCTCCGTCGCTCGCTGCTGGCGCTACTCGCGGTGTCCGCGCGCCTGCGGGCGCGCCTCGCCCCACCACGCCTCGGGCCTATCCCGCGCCCCAGCCCCACGCCAGCGATCGCCTGTCTCCGCGGCGCTCGCGTGCCGCGTGCCGCCTCTGCTAGCATGGGATACCACGCCGGTGGTTACGACCGTCCAGGCCGTCCGAGGTGTTGCCATGTCGATCCGCCGCCACTGGGCCATCGCCATCGTCGCGCTCGCGCTCCTGAACTGTAGCGCACCGGCCGGCGGCATGGCCCCCGCGCCGTCCGCCGCGCCGCCCCCCAGCAGCACCGCCGGGGCCGCCGCCGCGACGCCGGCGGCGCCCGCCCCGGCCGCGCGCGAGCCAGGCAAGCTCGCCATCACCGCGCTGGCGCTGAGCATCAGCCCGGCCGCCGTCGCCGACGAGCTGGGCTACTGGCGCGAGGAGGGCATCGAGCCCGAGCTACCCTACATCGCCGGGGCGGCCCAGCCTGCCCAGGCGCTGGTGGCCGGCGACGTGCAGTTCGTCGCCGGCGCGGGCGCCACGGCCGTCCCGGCGTCGCTCGAAGGCGCCGATCTCGTCGTCATCGCCGTGAGCGTGCCCACCTACCCCTTCACCATTCAGTCGCAGCGCCTCGAGCGCCTGGAGCAGCTGCGCGGCGGCAAGCTCGGGGTCACGCGGCGTGGCGCGGCCAGCGACTTCGCGGCCCGCTACGCGCTGCAGAAGGTGAGGCTCGTGGCCGACCGCGACGTGCCGATCATCCAGATGGGCGGCGAGCCCGAAGCCATCGCCGCCGTCGAGAACGGCGCCGCCGACGCCGCCGTGGTCAGCGAGTTCGGCACCGTCGAGGCACGCCATCGCGGCTTCCACGAGCTTGTCGACATCAGCAAGTCGGGCGCGCCCTACTCGCTCACCGGCCTCGTCACCTCGCGCAAGCTCATCAACGAGCGCCCCGACTTCGTCCGCCGCTTCGTGCGCGGCTGGGTGCGCGGCCTGGCCACCGCCGCCACAAACCCCGACGTCGCCCTGCCGATCATGAAGCGGTTCATCAAAGCCGACGACGACGAGCGCCTCCGCGAGGCCTACGACCTGTTCAGCGCCTACGTCGCCCGCATCCCCTACCCCCAGCCCGAGGGCGTCCAGGCGGTGATCGACACGCTCGCTCAGGACAACCCACGCGCGGCCAACGTCAAGGCCGCCGACTTCATCGACGACCGCTTCATCCGCGAGCTAGACCAGAGCGGCTTCTTCAAGCAGCTCTACGGCGAATAAGCGCCCCGCCTTGCCTCGGCCCGTAGCTTGCGATAGGCTATAAGTATCCTGAGTGGACACGTGTCCACACATGACGCTGGCCCTAGCCGTCAGTGGAGGTCCGGCTCGCATGGCTATCGCGGTCCCTGCGCCGACGCCGGATCTGCGCGCCATCCGACACACGCTGGGCGTCTCACAGGAACGCCTCGCGCGGATGCTCGACGTCAGTGTCCGGACCGTCGAGCGGTGGGAGCACCGAGGGCTTCCCCTCGATTCCAAGGTACGCGAGCGGGTGGCCAAGCTGCAGGAGATCGCCGATCTGGGTCAGGAAGTCTATACTCCCGCTGGTTGGCAGACCTTTCTGGTCACCCCGATGCCGGTGTTCGGGGGACAGACCGCGATTCAGCTCATCGGGGCCGGCAAGGCCGACGTAGTGCTGGCCGCGCTCGCCGCCGACTACGAGGGCCTCGGCTTCTAGGTGCCCCTCGCCGACTGGCTCCACCCCTGGGCCAGCCGCGCCTACCGTCATGTCACGGACGGCGCGCGCTACCACGTCCTCGATCTTCGCTGGGCGGGAAGAGGGCTCGACAATCGTTGGAACGAGGCCGGCGAGCCGACCCTCTACCTCGCCGGCGATCCGCGCGTGGTGATGGCAGAGTTTGCACGGCATTTCGAGTACGACCGCGCTCCCAAGGTCGGCAGCGGCGCGAGGGCTAGGCACCTGTACTCCTTGCACGTGCAAGTCGACCAGATGCTCGACCTCCGTGACCCCAACGTGTGGGCGGACCTCGGTCTGCGCAACGCGTCCCACTGCTTCCTCGAACGTCCCATCTGTCGTGCTACTGCCCGCTACCTTCGCACGGCCACACCTGCTCAGGGCCTGCTTGTACCGTCGGTCGGCCTGCTAGACGACCTGGAACGCTGGGTAGCCGTACTATTCTTGGAACGACTCCCTGCCGACCCCCATCAATTCCTTACCGCCGTGCGGGATGAGGGGCTGATCCCCGGGATCGTCCCGCCGAGCGCTTGCTGATCGCAGGGTGGGGCTCTTACCTGCAACCAGCCGCGCTACCCCGTCGTAAGCCTGGCGCACGGCGAGCGGCATTCGCCGGGCGAATTGGCACCGCCGGTCGCCGGGGGCATGATGGACGCACCACCATCAACCCCGGAGGCAGGCTCGTGACCGACTGGCTGGACTACTTCACCGCGAACCGCGCGCGGCCGCGGCCCACCGCCTGGCACCGCACCGTCGCGCTCGCCCCCCCGCTGCGCGATCCCCTCGTGCGCTCGCTCCAGCGCTTCCAGGTGGGCGAGCAGGGCGCCGGACGCCACCTGCGCCGCGCCGCGCGGGCCAGCGGCGACGCGCGCTACGCCGCCGCCGTCGACCTGTTCCTGGCCGAGGAGCAGGCGCACGCCAAGACGCTGGCCGCCCTGCTCGGGGCGCTCGGCGCGCCGGTGCTCACGCGCCACTGGAGCGATGGCTGTTTCATCTGGCTGCGTCACCGCGCCGGGCTGCACGGCGCCCTGCTCGTGCTCATGGTCGCCGAGATCATCGGCGAGCACGTCTACCGCCTCGTCCACGCCACCGTCCCCGACGCGGCGGTGCGCGCGGCCATGGCCCGCATCCTGGCCGACGAGGCGGCCCACATCGCCTTCCACTGCGACGCGCTGCGCCGCGGCCCGGCCGCCCTGCCGGCGCCGGCACGCCAGGCCGTGCGCTGCGGCTGGCGGCTGCTGTTCCGCGGCGCCTGCCTGGTCGTGCTGCTCGACCAGCGCGCCTTCCTGGCCACCGTCGGCGAGCCGCCCCGCGCCTTCTGGCGGGCGACGGGTCGCCGCTTCGCGCAGGCCGAGGCGCACGTCTTTGGCACCGCGGGGTTGCGGCCGGCGGGCCCGGTGAGTACCATCCAGACACCAGGCGCAACGGACACGCGCCGATGACGACCGGCGGGGGTGAGGGCGGTGGCAAACCTGGAATTTGGCATCTTCGACGCGTTCCCCAAGGAGAGCGAGCAGGAGACCGCCGCCGAGCTCTACGACCGCCACATCGCGCGGGCGCAGCTCGCCGAGCGCGTCGGCTTCGGCTACTACTTCTTCATCGAGCACCAGAACGCGCCCTTCGCCGACATCTCGGCGCCCAACGTCTACCTGGCCGCGCTCGCCCGCGAGACTACCCGCCTGCGCTTCGGCCCCCTGGTCTACCAGATGCCCATGCACCATCCCATCCGCCTCGCCCAGGACGCGGCGATGGTCGATCAGCTCTCGCATGGCCGCCTGGAGTTCGGCATCGGTTACGGCATCCACGAGCACGAGTTCATCCGCTGGAACATCCCCTTCGCCGAGCGCCGCCAGATGGGCGTCGAGATGCTGGAGATCATCCTGAAGGCGTGGACCGAGGACAGCGTCACCTACGAGGGCAAGTACTGGCGCTTCGACGAGGCGCTGCCCCGCCCCAAGCCCTACCAGCAGCCCCACCCGCCGCTCTGGCTAGGGGCGCACAGCACCACGTCGCTGGACTACGCTGCCCAGCACAACCTGCACGTCGCCCAGAACATCGACGTCGACTCCGTGGTGGCCGAAAAGTTCGCCTACTTCCGCGACGCCTGGCAGCGCGCGGGCCACGCCGGCCCCATGCCCAAGACCCTCCTTGCGCGCCACGTCCACGTCGCGCCGACGGACGAGCAGGCGCGCGCGGAGGCCGAGCCGTACCTGCTCAAGGGCTTCTTCGGCGCCGGCGCCGAGGCCATCGCCCGCACGCGTATCGGCTGGGGCAGCGACCAGCGTGGCACGGGCGGCGAGCGCAACCCCGACATCGTGGAGCGCGGCCGCGTCTTCCAGGAAATCGTGAAGTCCTACGACTTCTGGATCGACAACGGTCTGGCGCTAGTGGGCAGCCCGGAGACCGTGATCCGCCGGATCCAGGCCCAGCAGGCGCGCGTGGGCTATGACGTGCTTGCCACCCAGCACCAGCTCCACAACATGCGCTCGGACCAGGTCCACGCCTCGATCCGCCTGTTCGGCGAAGAAGTGCTCCCGGCCTTCCGCTAGAACGCGCCAGGCCCCCCACCCACGAGCGTCGGCCACGCCCCGCAGTTGTCGATCACCGTGAAGGGCAGGATCACCGCCTGGCCCGCTGTCGCGCGGCGCACGGCGAACGTGATCTCCTGTGTCCCCGCCGGCAGGTTCACGGCGAACACGCCCTGTCGCCCCACGAGGTTCGCCGCGCCCGGCAGTGCGGGCGCTACCGATGTGCCGGCGAGCTGCCGCAGGTCGACCAGCGCGTTGCTCCCCGAGCCGTTAGTCCCGAACTGCAGGGCCGCGAGCTGGTTGCTCGGCCCGCAGTCGCTCCCCTCGACCGCCACCGTCACCTGCAAGCTCCCATCGCCGGCGGGCGTGGCCGTCTGGCGCAGCCGCCGTCCGCTCCCATGTGCGGTCGGCGTCGCGGTGGCCGTGCGCGTCGGCGTGCTGGTCGCGGGCGGGGTACGAGTTGCCGTGCTCGTCGGCGTGGCGCTGGGGGTGCCGCTGCTGGTGGGCAGGGGCGTGGGGGAGGGGGTGGGGGTCCCGGTCGGCGTGGGAGATCGCGTGTTGGTCGCGGCGGGGGTCGCGGTCGCGGCCGAGAGCCCGGCGCGGGGGCCGAGATCCGTGTGCTGTCCCCCGAAGGTCGTCGCGGCCGTCCAGTCAATCGCCATGTGATCGCTGGTCTGGTTGGGGAACATCGACCACGCCCAGCCGCCGGCGTAGCCATTCTGGTACCAGTAGTTGAAGCGCCCCAGCGCGTCGACGTCGGCGCCGGCGTAGAACTCGCCGATGACCAGGGGCGCGTCGAGGTTGTAGCGACCCTGGACCTGGGCATACGTCCAGCAGATCGCGCAGTAGTTCCCGCTGGACATGTAGTCGTACCAGTGCGCCTGGTAATAGTCGAGCCCCTGGCCCAGCCACATGGGCAGCCCGTCCAGCATGGCTGAGCCTACCGTGACGTAGGCGCTCGAATTCGTGTGGACAGCCCCAGCCACCGCCCGCACGGTCGCCTGCACCGACGCCTGGTCGATCTTGCCGTTCCAGATGTCCCACTCCGGCTCGTTGAACACTTCCCACGACAGCACGCGGGGGTTGCTGCCGTAGCGGGCAAAGAGCGGGCTGAGCGCGCTCGCTAGGGCGGCGCGCTGGGTCGCGTCGGTGAGCCAGGTGGAGGGCACGGCCGTCGGCGCCGAAAAGAGCACGAAATCATAGTACAGGTCATAGGTCTGAGCGAGCGCCAGCGCGGCATCGAAATCCGCGTAGACCGCCGGGCTCACCCCGGTGGGCGCCCCGCTGCCGTCGCGCGTGACCTGCCAGGGACTCCCCTCGAACACCCACCACCGGATCACGTGCATGTTGGCCGCCTGGGCCTGCGCGAACGCCGGCGCGAGCGCCGCCTGCACGGCGCTCGCGCTCACGCCGCTGCCCGTCCCGCAGCCAAAATCACAGCTCCAGTTGTACCAGGGCACGTTCGCGCCGTGAAGATACCAGGCGCTGCCTTGCCACGGGATTCGATTGCCCGGCGCCAGCGCGCGGGCAGCGGGCGGGATGGTCAGAGAGCCGAGCAGCCACGCGAGCGCCAGCCCGGTGACCACCGCGAGAGACAATGGGCGTGCTGAGGAAGAACCGGTCCCGGACCTGCCACGGGCACCGCGCGTCGCCTCGTCCACGCGGCGAGCCTCCCGACAAGGATGTGTCCACCAAGCCGCTGGCGTCTCGCCCACCGAGACAATGCCATTAGCAGACTAGCAGATACCATCGCCCTTGCCGAACGGCTGTCGGTAAAGACCCGGTGACGACTGATACCGAATCCGGCGCTGGGGTTTGCTTACTTCCTCTGCCCCTCGGAGAGGGGCGGCGGGAGGGCCGGTCCCTCCCCCGCTCTCGGAGAGGACCGGGGGGAGGGCACACGCCGCCCGGCCAACCACGGGCCGGATCGGGTCTATCCTTCTGCTCCGAGCGCCCCGGATCACGCGTGGGCTGGCGGAGATGCGCTAGCAGGCCGCTCCGGCGGCGCCGCCCGCGCCGCGCGAGAGCCTTGGGCGGTCTAGCGCGTCGACGACGCGGCGGGCATGTTCCGCGGCAGCGGGCGGCCGGCCAGAAAGCCGCCGTCCACGTGCAACACCTCGCCCGTCACCCACGCGGCGTCGTCCGAGGCTAGGTAGGCGATCGCTCGCGCGATGTCGTCCGCGCGCCCCAGCCGGTCGAGCGGGATCATCTGCAGGAACGCGTTCTGGTACTCCGCCGTCGAGCCCTGCTCGGGGCCGGGCACCAGGCCGGGCGCCACGGCGTTCACGCGGATGCCGTACTGGCCCAGCTCCAGCGCCATCACCTTCACCACCATCACTACGCCCGCCTTCGACGCGCAGTGCGACACCCCGTTCATGCGCGCCGACTCGGCGGCCGTCGAGGCCAGGCAGACGATCGCGCCCCCGTGGCCCTGCGCCACCATCGCCCGCGCGGCCGCCTGGCACACCAGGAACGTGCCCTTTAGGTTCGTGTCCAGTTCCAGGTCCCAGGCCGCCTCGTCCATCTCCAGCACGGGCGCGAAGCTGCCCTCGCCCGCGCTGTTCACCACCACGTCCAGGCGACCCAGCGTGCCCACCGTCCGCTCGACCATCGCCGTCACCGCCGCCCGGTCCCGCACGTCGGCCGGCACCGCGATCGCGCGCTTGCCCTCGGCGGCGAGTCCGTCCGCGGCCGCCTGCGCGCGCTCCGCCCGCACGTCGTTGATCGCGACCGCGGCGCCCAGGCTGGCCAGCAGCCGCGCGGTCGTCAAGCCGATGTGCTGCCCCCCGCCGGTGACGAGGGCCACCTTCCCGCTGAAATCCATCGCCGTCCGTCCTCCCACCTACGCTACGTTGCCGCGTCCGCGCTCGGGCTCCCCGGCTCGGGCGCGGGGCGAGGCACGTTCGTCGGCCACAGGCCCGCCCGGCGGCGGTGGCAGGTCAGGTAGGCGAAGCGCTCGCCCCCGGCCGCGATCGCTCGGCGCGCGCCCTTCGGGATCACGACCGCCCGGCCGGCCGCAATCTCCAGCGACTGGCCATCCACCCGCACCGCGCCCGCGCCCGCCACCCCCACCAGCAGCACGTCCACCTCGGCGTTCACGCTCTCGCCGAGCTGCTGCCCCGCGTCGAGCGCCATCAGGTTCACGTTCAGATCGGCGCTCTGCCGGGTCCAGAGGGGGCCGCGCTCCTCACTACCCTGCGCCAGCGCCAGCAGATCGACGACCGCCACCAGCTCCACGCGCTCGTCCACGCTGTCTTGCTCCTCACGGTAGCGGGCCAGCCGCCCCGCGTCGCCCGCCGCCGCACTCTACCACGCGCACTGTTGCCGTGCCACGCGGGACGAACGGGATCCTGCTGTAACGTTCCTCGCCCGGGCGCGTTCTCCCCTACGACGGCGGGCACCGCCGGCGGCGCCGCGGCCCGCCGGCGCCCGCCCTGATGCCGCCGAGGCGACAACCGCCTCGGCGAGTAGGGAGGAGCACGTGAGCAAGCGGACCTGGGCGCTCATCACGCTGAGCCAGACCACCTTGTTGGCGCTGGGCCTGGCGTTCGTCACGGCGCGCGGCGGAGCCGCCGCCCCAAGCCCCGCGCCGGCGCCCGCCGACCGCCCGGCCAGTGTCGCGGCGCAGGAGGCCCCGCCGCCCGACTTCGTGCCGACCATCACCCGGGCGGAGGCCCGGGCGATCATCGACGCGGCGATCCCGAAGGCGCAGGAGCTGCACGGCACGATGACCGTGGTCGTCCTCGACGCCGGCGGCAACCTCGTTTCGCTGGACCGCATGGACGGTCGCGGTCCCACCTGGGACACGTTCGCCATCGGCAAGGCGATGGGTGCGCTCAGCAGCCGTCGCCCCACCCGCGACTTCCCCCAGCTCATGAACGATCGGCCCGACCGCTACTTCGGCACCCTGGCGACGTTGGGCCGCGAGGTCTACATGGTGAACGGTGGCCAGCCGCTCGTGGTGGACGGGCACATCGTCGGCGCCGTCGGCGTCGCCGGCCTGGGGCCGGGCGAGGACGACATGGCCGCTGAGGCGGGCATTGCCGCCTGGCAGGCTATGCGTCCGACCGTGCGCCGCTAAGCGCCCGGCCAGGGATGATACATATGGTTCGCTTCGCCGAACAGATACACTAACCTGGGCCGGCAGCTTAGGCGCGAGTCGCCCGCCGGGCGCGGTCGGTGGGGGCGGTCCAGCCGCGGGGGCTGCGCCGGCGGCCGCGTCCGGGGGCCAGCCCCGGCCTCAAGAGCGCGCCCTCTCGCGGGCTACCGCGGCTCGACGGGCGGCGCGCAGGCGGCGAGCGTCGCCGCGTCGGTCGTCGTCCGCGCCCGCCCCTTCTCGCCCGTCAGCGCCTGGCTGTAGAACGCCAGGTAGTCGGCCACGTGGGCCGTCCAGTACTCGCTCTCGTGGTCGCCCTCCCAGACCTGCCAGGTGTGCGATACACCCCGCTTGTCCAGCGTGTCGTGTAGCAGCTCGATCCGCGGCAGCCAGGGGTCGGCGCCGCCCGCGTCGAGCCAGATGTCGATCGCGTCCAGTCCGTCGTCGCGGCGCGCGAGCGTGATCGGGTCCACCTTGGCGAAGGTCTCCCGGTCGGCGAAGTAGTAGGGCGCCTCCGCGCGCGGGCGCAGCGTCGGGCTGTGCGCCCCCGCTACGCCGAACACGTCCGGGTGGTTGAACGCCAGCTGCAGCGCCCCGTGCCCGCCCATCGACAGCCCGCCCACCGCCCGGCTGGCCCGGTCGGGCAAGGTACGGTATGTCGCGTCCACGTAGTGGACCAGGTCCTCGGCGATTGCGTCACCCCAGCGCGGTCCATCCGCGTGGTTCAGCCAGTACCCCTCGTCGCCCTGTGGCAGCACAATGATGAGCGCCTGAATCCGGCCCGCGCCCAGCAGGCAGGCGGCTGTCGTGTCCACGCCGTAGCCCAGCCACTCGCGGTTGTCGCCGCCGATACCGTGCAGCAGGTACAGGACCGGATAGCGGTGGGCGCTGTCGGCATCGTAGTCGGGGGGCAGCCAGACCAGATAGGAGAGGTCCTGGCCCAGCGCCGGGCTGTAGAACGCCACGTCCAGCACCGAGTCCGCCTCGGGCACCGAGTCCGCCTCGGGCGCTGCCCCGGCCGCGGCCTCGGCGGCCGGATCGAGTGCGTCGCCGTCGGGCTCGGCGTGGAGACCGCAGCCAGCCAGCGCCGCGACGAGCAGCAGGATACCGAGAAGATACCCGCCTGCTCGGATGCCTGCCCTGCCCATGCCCACCGGCTCGTGTCGCTGCTGCCCGCGCTCGCCCGAATGATACGCGCTCGGCCGCCCCCTCGGCCAATACCACGCCGCCCCGTTGTGGCGGCCGCGCGGGCTATGCTATCCCTACCTTGAGCGTGGACGGAGGCAAGCAATGCAGGTGCGGCTGCGCTTCTTCGCGGCGGCGCGCGAGGCGATGGGGCAGACGGCCACCACCCTGGACCTCCCCGATGGCAGCACCGTGGGCGACCTGCGCGCGCGCCTGCGCGCCGAGCATCCCGCCTTCGCCGCGCTGCCGCCCGACATGATGGTCAGCGTGAACCTGGAGTACCGCACGCCCGACTACCGACTGAGCGATGGCGACGAGGTCGCCTTCATCCCGCCGGTCAGCGGCGGCGCGGCTGGCGCCCGGCGCCGCGAGGACGAAGCATGTTCGAGATCACCGACGCGGTCCTGACGGCCGATAGCGTCGCCGACGCCGTGCGCACGCCCGACTGCGGCGGCGTCGTCGTCTTCCTGGGCACCGTGCGCAGCCCCTCGCGCGGCCGCGAGGTCCGCTACCTCGAGTACGAGGCCTACCCCGAGATGGCGATCCCCAAGCTCCGCGAGATCGCGGCCGAGATCGCCGAGCGCTGGGGCCTCACCCGCGTCGCCATCCGCCATCGCGTCGGCCGGCTCGCGGTCGGCGAGGTCTCGGTGGCCATCGCGGTCGCCGCGCCCCATCGCCACGCCGCCTTCGAGGCCTGCGAGCACGCCATCGTGCGCCTCAAGCAGATCGTCCCCATCTGGAAGAAAGAGGTCTGGGCCGACGGCGAGGAGTGGATCGGCTGGGACTCGCAGTTCCCCCGCGACGCCGAGCAGCCCACTCCCGCCTCCTAGCCCCCGCTCCGTCTCCCCGACGCCGCCCGCGGCGTGTGGCGCGGAATACTGCCAGCGCCACTGCCCCCGTCCCGGCGCTGGAGCCACCGGGAGGGCCGGCGCCGCGGGGGCTTGGGGCGCGGCATACTGCCAGCGCCACTGGCCGCCGCCCCAACGCCGCCCGCCGCCACGTTGGACGCCCGCGCGGTCGTCGCCGGCGGCCGCCCGCGCTCCCTACCACCCAAACAGGGCCCGCAACAACCGCCGCGCGTACAGCAGCGCTAGCTCCTCCTCGTCGCGCGGCCGGTGCGAGGCGGCGCCGCTCCAGCTCCCCCGGCCGTACGCCCGCCAGCCTGTGCGGCCGCCGCTCAGGTCCACGTGCGCGCCGCGAACGACAGCGCCCGCCGCCGGCGGGCGCGACGCACGCCACCCGCCACCTGGCGCGTCCACGGGGACCCGCACGCGCCGCTCGCGCAGGTACCGCGCCCGGCGCGAGGGATCGCTCAGCACCTCGTACGCCGCGTTCAGCTCCTTCAGGCGCTGCTCGGCGTCGTCCCGCTCGGGGTGCAGGTCCGGGTGGTAGCGACGCGCCAGGCGGCGGTAGGCCCCGCGGATCTCCGCCTCGCTCGCGTCCGGACCGATCTCTAGGATCGCAAAATAGTCCCGCGGCACCATCACTTCCCTGCCCCATCTTTCGAGCCGGCCCGCGGGCCGGTTATCGCCTCCCTGCACGCCGAGTGCCACCGCCTCACGGCAGCCCGCCCGGCGACGACGCGAGCAACGCGGCACGCTGGCGGGCGGCGATGCGGATCAGCGCGCGCGCGTCGCGCCGCACCAGCCGCAGCGCGTCCGCCACGGGGAAGTAGGCGACCTCCGCGATCTCCGCGTTCGGCCGGAAGGCGCCGCTCTGCCAGTAGCAAGTGAAGCCTACCACCACCCGGCGCGGCGCCCCCAGCGTGGTCCAGGCGACCGGCGCCCCGATCTCGACCGTGGCGCCCAGCTCCTCGGCCAGCTCGCGCGCCAGGCCGGCCGCCGGCGACTCGACGCCGTGCAGGCAGCCGCCCAGCAGGCTCCAGCCGGGCGGCGGCAGGTACGTGTGCCGCCCGAGCAGCAGCCGCCCCTCGTCATCCCAGATCAGCGCCGCCACCGCCACCAGATAGTGCGTGTTGCTCCGCCACAGGATCGCCGCCCGCAGCCAGCCCGGCAGTGGCAACACCCGCCAAAGCTGCAGCAGTGGGGGCAGCAGCCAGTCCGTCGGCCGCGCCCGCGGGGCCATCCGCGCCATGCCGTCGCTCCGTCGCTCGGCCACGTGGCCGGCCTCACCCCGATGATACCTGGCCCGGCGGCGTGCCTGAAGCCCCCCGTTCCGTGACTCTGCGCTTGAAAGATTCACCCTTCGGGTGAATCTTTCAAACCAGGATCCACGGATTTGGGAAGCCTATACGACGTTGACAGCGGCCGGGCGCTGGGGTACGCTCGGGGCTGGGCGTCCGGCCGGCAGCACCGCCAGGCGCCCCCACCGCTCGGCCGGACCGGCGCCGCGCGCCGTGGCCGCCAGGAGCAGCTAGGAGGCCGCCCATGCGCGCTCGCTTCGGGTCCGCCACGCTCATCGCCCTGCTCGCGGCGTGTCTGGCGCTCGCCAGCGCCTGCCAGCCGTCTGGCCCGCGCCCCCAATCCAGCGGGCGCGTCGTCGCCACTATCGTCCTCCCCGGCGTCATGGTCGAGTCGATGAACCCCTACGCCCACTCCACCACGCAGATCTACCCCACCTGGAAGCACGTCATCGAGCCGCTGGTCGAGTGGGACTGGAACAAGAAAGAGATCGTCGGCGTGCTCGCCGAGTCGTGGACGACGCCCGACCCGAACACCTGGCTGTTCAAGCTGCGCCAGGGCGTGAAGTTCCACGACGGCGGCGACTTCACCTCCGCCGACGTGGTCCATTCCCTCAACCGCATCCAGACCGACCCCGACAGCAAGCAGGGCAGCAGCATCGCCGGCATCGACGCCGTCGAGGCCGTCGATCCCTACACCGTGCGCATCCACACCAAGACCCCCGACGCGGCGCTCCCCTTCCGCCTGTCGCAGCGCTTCATCACCAGCAAGGCCGTCTACGACCGCCTGGGCGCCGCCGAGGCCGACAAGCTCGCCATCGGCACCGGGCCGTACCAGTTCAAGGAGTGGGTGCCCGGCCAGCGCTTCGTGCTGGAGAAGAGCCCCACCTACCAGGGCCCCCGCCAGACCGCCGTCGACGAGGTCGTGTTCCGCAACATCCCCGAGGCCGAGGCGGCGATCACGGCCCTGCTCAACGGCGAGGTCGACCAGATCGTCAACATCCCGCCCGAGAGCGTGGACCGCATCACCGGCAACGCCCACCGCGAGACCGTCCGCACCGTGAACATCATGTTCCTCGGCATGCACGCCGCGGTCCCCCAGTTCCGCAACAAGCTGGTGCGCCAGGCCGTCACCTACGCCATCGACAAGGAGGCGCTGACCAAGGGCGTGCTCAAGGGCATGGCCGACCCGATGGACGCGCCCATCGGCCCCGACCAGTACGGCTACAGCCCCGACTTGCAGCCCAAGTATACCTATGACCCGGCGAAGGCCAAGCAGCTCCTCGCCCAGGCCGGCTATCCCGACGGCTTCGACGTCGATTTCGTCGTGCCCGTCGGCCAGTACAACAAGCTCAAGGAGCTGGCCGAGGCCATCGCCAGCATGCTCGGCAACGTCGGCATCCGCGCCCACATCCAGACGCAGGACCAGAACACCGGCTTCGCCGCCATCCAGCAGGGCAAGGCGCCCCTCTACATCTTCGGGCGCGGCAGCGTCATCGACCCCGACGAGTACCTCGACCAATACTTCCACACCGGCGTCACCAAGCGGCTAGAATACTCGAACCCCGAGGTCGACGCCGCGCTCGAAGCCGAGCGCGCGGCATTCGACCCCAACCAGCGAGTGGCCCTGCTGCGCAAGGCGATGTCCCTGCTCATGGACGAGGCCCCGGCCGTCTGGCTGTTCCAGTACCAGGGCATCGAGGGCGTGAGCAACCGCTTCGACTACACGCCCAACCCCGGCGAGGACGTGTACGCCTGGGACCTCAAGCCGCGCGGCCGCTAGCCCCCCGCAGCTTGGGCCTGGCGGCATCCCGTCCGGATTCCCGAGAAGACAGGAGACCTGACATGCGGAGCATCCCCCTGCCCTGGCGCAGCCGCGGGCTCGCGCTCGGGCTGATCGCGAGCCTGCTGGCCGCCGCCTGCGCCGCGCCGGCCGCGCCCGCCCAGCCGGCGGCGCCCGCCGCGCCGGCGGCCGCCCCGGCCCCGGGCAACGCTACTCAGCCGGCCGCCGCCGCGCCGGCCCAGCCCGCCGGCGCGGCCGCCCACGTGCGCGTGGCCACGATCGGCTCGCTCTCCGACTCCGGCCTGTTCATCGCGCTCGAGCGCGGCTACTGGCAGGAGCAGGGCCTGAACGTCGAGCTGGTCCCGTTCGACAACATCGGCCTGATGGTCCCGGCGATGGGCACCGGCCAGGTCGAGGTGGGCGCCGGCTCGACCGCGCCGGGGCTGTTCAACGCCGTCCGCCGCGACGTCCCCCTCAAGATCGTCGCCGACAAGGGCAACGCCGCCCCGGGCTTCGGCTTCAGCGCGCTCGTTCTCCGCAAGGACCTCGCCGACAGCGGCGCCATCCGCGACTTCCCCGACCTGCGCGGCAAGACCGTCGCCGTGGTGGGCCTCTACCAGTCGGCCCACGCCTCGCTGCACCACGGCCTCGTCCAGGCCGGCGTGCCCGATAGCGAGGTGAACACCGTCGAGATGCCCTTCCCCGACATCATGGCCGCGCTCGGCAACCGCAGCATCGACGTGGGCTCGCTCATCGAGCCGTTCGTCGCCGCGGCCGTCGGCAACGGCGTCGGCGTGCGCTGGAAGGGCACCGACGAGACCTATCCGAATTACCAGATCGCCATGCTGCTCTACGCCCCTCACTTCGCCGCGCCGGCCCAGCGCTCGGCCGCCGAGCGCTTCATGATCGGCTACCTCAAGGGCGTGCGCGACTACAACGACGCCTTCGTCAAGAACCAGGGCCGCGACGCGGTCATCGACATCCTCATCAAGCACACCCCCGTCAAGAACCGCGCCCAGTACGACGCGATGGTCCCCGCCGGCCTGCGGCCCGACGGCCGCGTGAACGTCGAGACCATCAAGGCCGACCAGGACTGGTACTACGCCGCCGGCCAGCAGACCGAGAAGGTCGACGTGGACGCCATCGTGGACAACAGCTACGTCGACAACGCCGTGCGCGTCCTCGGCCCCTACAACGCCGGCACCTGACCACCTGGCCGCTACTCTTGACAGCCGCCGCCGCGACGCGTACCGTAGCAGCCGGACGGACCGAACGCGGAGCGGACAGCGCGGGAGGCGCTCATGGCTGGCGGCGCGCGGCGGGTGGCTTGCGGGCTGGCGCTCCTGGCGCTCGCGCTGGCCCTCGCCTGCGGGCCGTCCACCGGCGCGGGCGACGCCGGCCCGGCCGTCGCGCCGGGCAGCAGCCAGGCGGCCGCCGCGAGCGCCGCCCAGCCCGCCGGCAGCGCCCCGGCCACCGCCGCCCCAGCCGCCGAGCGGCTACGCGTGGCCTGGGTGTCGCCCTCCGGCGGCTACCTGCCCCTCTGGGTCGCCCAGGACGAGGGCATCTTCCGCCAGCGCGGCCTCGACGCCGAGCTAACCTTCACCAGCGGCGCCCAGGCCGTGCAGGCGCTGCTCGCCGGCGAGGTCGACGTGGCCTACACCGACGGCGCGGCCGTCGTCCGCGCCGGCCTCGCGGGCGGCGACACCGTGATCCTCGGCTCCACCACCAACACTTTCCCCTTCAAGCTCATCGCCAAGCCCTCCCTGCACCGCGTCGAGGATTTGAAGGGCCTCAAGCTGGGCATCACCCGCGCCGGCACCACGACCGACTTCGCCGCCCGCTACATGCTGCGCCAGGTCGGGCTCGCGCCCGACGCCGACGTGGCGCTCATCCAGGCCGGCGGCACCCCGGAGATGCTCGACGCGATCGTCGCCGGCGGGCTCGACGCCGGGCTCATGAGCGAGCCCTACGCGATCCTCGCGGTCCGCCAGGGCTACCCGCAGCTCCTCGACCTCAGCACGCTGGGCGTGGAGTACCCGGTGACCTCCATCGGCGTCCTGCGCCCCCTCGTGGACGCGCACCCGGCCGCCCTGGCCGCCTTCGTCGGCGGCCTCACCGACGCGATCGCCTGGATTCGCGGCCACCGCGCCGAGTCCATCGAAGTGCTCAGCCGCTTCACCCAGACCGACGACCAGCAGACGCTGAGCGATACCTACGACGAGTACGTGCCGCGCTACCCCCGCGCGCCGCACGCCACGGTTGCCAGCGTCGTCACCATTCTGGACGCCATCCGCGACGTCGAGCCGCGCGCCGCCACCGCCAACCCGGCCGACTTCGTGGACGACCGCTTCGTCCGCGAGCTGGACGATAGCGGCTACATCAAGCGCTTATATGGAGAGTGATCCGGTCCCGGGGTCAACGGACGCCCCCTCTGCGGGGTCCAGGGGTGTCCCCTGGCAGGGAGCTTGGGCGCATTTCCCCCCGGCCGTCTCCCCGGGGTCCAGGGGTATCCGCTGGCGGGGGGCGGGTTCCGACCACTCCCTCTCCCCGGGGGTCCAGGGGTGCCCCCTGGCAGGGGGCGTGGGGGGTGTCCCCCCAGCTTCCCTGATCTCTCTATCCCCGGGGGTATGGGGGTGCCCCCCACTTGCCATTTGGCAAAGGAGCAAGGCCATGCCAGTCATCGACGCCGATGCCCACGTGATCGAGAACGAGGCCACCTGGGACTACATGACCGCGGCCGAGCGCGAGTTCCGCCCCCAAGTAACCGTCGCGCCCGGGCCGAGCGGCGCCGACATCGAGTGGTGGGTCGTGGACGGCCGCCGGCGCGGCAAGCAGACCAACATCGGCCTCGACACGCCCGAGGCCTCCCGGGAGATGCGCAACGTCGCCCTCCGCCTCCAGCACATGGACGCCCTCGGCGTCGATGTCCAGGTGCTCTACCCCAGCATCTTCCTCAGCCCGCTCACCAGCCGGCCCGAGGTCGAGCTGGCCCTGTGCCGCAGCTACAACCGCTGGATGGCCGACATCTGGGCGCACGGCAAGGGGCGGCTGCGCTGGGCCGCCGTCCTGCCGCTCATGACGATGGACGCGGCGCTCGCCGAGCTGGACCGGGCGCGCGAGCAGGGCGCCTGCGCGGTGTTCATCCGCGGCCTGGAGGGCGAGCGGCGGCTCACCGACCCCTACTTCTTCCCCCTCTACGAGCGCGCCAGCGACCTCGACGTGCCCGTCTGCGTCCACTCCGCCACCGGCAACTTCGCCCAGTTCGACCTCTACGAGGGCGATAGCGGCTTCGCGCGCTTCAAGCTGCCGAACGTGGCCGCCTTCCACGCGCTGCTCTTCCACGGCATCCCCAGCCGCTTCCCCAAGCTGCGCTTCGGCTTCATCGAAATCGCGGCCCAGTGGGTGCCCTACGCCCTCCACGACCTCGGCCGCCGCCTGGAGCGCCGCGGCGATCCGCTGCCGCCCAACCCGCTGCGCGAGAACCGCATCTGGGTCGCCTGCCAGACCGACGACGACCTGCCCTACGTGCTCCAGTACGCCGGCGAGGACAATCTGGTCATCGGCTCGGACTACGGCCACGCCGACACCGCGACGGAGATCGAGGCGCTGCGCCGCCTGAAGGAAAGCGCCCCGATCAGCCCCGCCGTCATCGACAAGATCCTCGACGACAACGCCCGCGCCCTCTACGGCCTGTAAGCCCGCCGCCTCCCGCCGAACCGCCGGCATCATACCCTCCGGGACCGCGAGCCGCTCGATGCCTTGGCCGTCCGGCCCTGGCGGCGGTAGACTCGGGCGGGCGGGCGCGGCGGGAGGCGGCGTGGCGAAGGACACGGCGGGGCGGCGGGGGCGGGCGCTCGACCGCTCGTTCGCGGCGCTGCATACCCGCAACTACCGCCTCTTCTTCGTCGGCCAGCTCATCTCGCAGAGCGGCACCTGGATGCAGCGCATGGCCCAGGCCTGGCTGGTGCTCGACCTCACCGGCTCGCCGCTCGCGCTCGGCACCGTCACCGCCCTGCAGTTCGTCCCCATCCTCGCGCTCACGCTCGTCGGCGGCGTGATCGCCGACCGCATGCCCAAGCGCGACTTCCTGCTCGTCAGCCAGGCCGTGCGCATGCTCCAGGCGCTCGCCCTGTGGGGCCTGGTCGCCCTCGGGCGCATCGAGCTGTGGCACGTCTACGCGCTCACCCTCGTCTACGGCGTCGCCGTGGCGCTGGAGCAGCCGGCCCGGCGCGCGTTCCCCTCCGAGCTAGTGCCCCGCGACCAGGTAGGCAGCGCCATCGCCATGAACTCGGCGCTGAACAACGGCGCGCGCGTGATCGGCCCCGCGCTCGGCGGCGTGGCCATCGCGGCCGTCGGCGTCTCCGATTGCTTCCTGCTGAACGCCATTAGCTACGTCGCCGTGCTCGTCGCCCTCTGGCTGATGCGCCCCGAGGAATTCTTTACGGCCAGCGGTCCGCTGCACGGCAGCGTCGCGCAGCAAGTCGGCGAGGGCTTGCGCTACTCCTGGCGCACCCCCGAGATCGCTTTCACGCTGCTGCTCGTCTGCGCGCTGGGCACCTTCGGCTACAACTTCAACGTGATCCTGCCGCTCCTCGCCCGCTACACGCTCGACTCCGGCGCCACCGGCTTCGGCGGCCTCAACTCGGCGCTCGGGCTGGGCTCCGTGCTGGGCGCCGTGGTCGTCGCCGCCCAGGCCGGCACCTCCCGCCGCTGGGTCGTCGGCGCGGGCACCCTCTTCGCCCTCGGCATGGGCCTGCTGGCCGTCGCGCCCACCTACGCGCTGATGCTCGCGCTGCTCTTCCTCCAGGGCATGGCCAGCGTCGCCTTCTCCGCGGGCGCCAACACCCACGTCCAGCTGCTCGCGCCCGACCCGCTGCGCGGCCGAGTCCTCGCGCTCTACGGCCTGCTCTTCACCGGTACCACGCCCCTCGGCGCCACCCTCACCGGCGCCGTGGCCGCCCGCTGGGACGTGCGCGCCGCCCTCGCCGTCGACGGCGCCTGCTGCCTCCTCGGCATCGCCCTCGGCCTCGTCTACCTGCGCGTCATCGCTAGCCGCGCGTCCAAGCCGTCCGGTGATCGGCCGGTCCCGGTGTAGCGCCGATAGGCCACGCACCCTGTATCATGTTGGCACCAGCACCACCCCGAGCGCGCTCGACTCTCTGGAGGATCCGTGCCAGACTCGCCCGCTGCCCCGCGGCCTGTCGAGCCGCTGCGCGACCGCCCGCTACTGCCCAAGGATTACGGCGTGCCCGAAACCGAGGAGGGCATGTTGCCCTGGAGCTGGGCCGTCGAGCGGCTGGAAGCCGCGCGCAACTACTGGTTCAGCACCACGCGCCCCGACGGGCGGCCGCACGCGATGCCCGCCTGGGCCGTCTGGCTCGACGGCGCGCTCTATTTCGAGGGCAGCCCGGCCACCCGCCGCGCCCGCAACCTCGCCACGAACCCGGCCCTGACGGTCCACCTGGAGAGCGGCGACGACGTGGTCATCCTGGAGGGCGAGAGCCAGGCGGCGAGCCCTCCCGAGCGGGCGCTCGCCGAGCGGCTAGCCGCGGCCTTCACGGCGAAGTACGCTGCCTCCCACGACTACCGGCCGCCGCCCGAGCAGTGGGACAATGGCGGCCTCTGGGTGCTCCGGCCGCGCGTCGCCTTCGCCTGGAACACCTTCCCGACCAGCATGACGCGCTGGCGGTTCCCCCAGCCCTCACCGCCGCCTGCGCGGTGAGCAGCGCCACCGGGCAGGACCAGCCGGTGGCAGCGGTAGGGGGTCTAGTAGGGGCAGATCTCGCGCCCGCTCGCGGCCTCGCCCACCGCCGCCCCGGCATCGGCCGCCGGCTGAGCCGGGCTGCGCGCTGCCGCTAGCTGAACAGCTCCCGCACGCGGAGCGTCCAGCCCGGCACCACGTCCTCGCCGGCCAGCAAGTCCTCCCCGGCCAGCGTCCGCGTCGGCTGACCCGGCCGGTGGACCGCCACCGTCTGCCGCCGTGGGTTCACGACGAACACGAGCCGCGCGCCGTGCTCCAGCCACTCGGCGATCTTCTCGTCCACCTCGGTGTACAGGTCGTTCGGGGAGATGACCTCGACCACCAGATCGGGCGCGCCGGGCCAGTAGCCCGTCACCCGGCCCGCGGCCTCCACCCGCTCACGCCGCACGAACGCTACGTCCGGCGCACGCACCGTGTCGGGGTCCGTCGTCAGCCGAAAGCCAGGATCGCCCGTAAGTACCTTGCCAAGCCCTTGAGCCCTCACGTGGGAAGCCAGCGACCACGCAAACACCAGCGTCAGATCGCTGTGCTCGAAGCCTGCTGGGGGCATCGTGCGCAACTCTCCGCGGACCAGCTCGTAGCGCCGGCCGTCGCGCGGCAACCGCTCCAGCTCCGCGGCCGTCATCAGCTTGGGCTCGACTGCCATGCCTGTGCTCCTGCCTTGCGGACCCACCGCCTGCCCGTGTCCGAGGGAATTGTAGCGCCCCGACGCGCCCGGCCCGAGCGGCTACGGGTTGATGAGCGCGTTCGTCCGGTTGACGACGAACGCCTCGCGCCGCTCCAGGAAGTCGCTCACCACGCTGGCGAACGCCTCCGGCCGGTCGGCGTCCAGGCCGTGACCCGCGTCGTACACCAGCACGTAGTGGCAGTTCGGCAGCTTCTCGCGGTAGGCGCGGCCCATCTCGGCCGGGATCATGAGGTCCTCGGTGCCGAACAGGACGAGCGTCGGCACCGGCATGTCGCCCATCCGCCGCTCCAGTTCCACGTCGGGCCGCGGCCCCGAGACGCGCTGTAGCAGCGCCTCCTGCTTCGCCAGGATCGCCGGGTCAGGGCGGGGCAGCGGCGGCACGCGCTCGGGGTGGTGGTACAGCAGGTTCGCCCGGCTCTCGGGCGCCGCCTGTCGCACGTGGTTCGCCGGCACGATCGCCGCCGGCGCCGCCAGCACCAGGGCCTGCAAGCGCTCCGGCTCCTGCACCGCCCACCAGATGGCGACGCGCCCGCCGAACGAGTGCCCCAGCAGGTTGTACCGCCCCAGGTCCAGCGCGTCGGCCGCCCGCGCCATCGTGCGCGCGATGTCCGGGATCGACTGCGACCGCTCGTTCACCGGCGACTGGCCAAATCCGGGCACCTCGAACAGGATGACCCGGTACTGCCGGGCCAGCAGGTCCTGCGCCGGCGACCGCCGCAGCCCGCCCGCGCCGTGCAGCCAGACCAGTGGCTCGCCGCGCCCCGCTTCCAGGTACCGAATGCGGAATCCGTCCGCCTCGACGTAACGCTCTTCGAAGGCGGCGTCCATCACGGCTGCCGCGCCCTGCGGTTGCTGTTCCACTGTGCCCCTGTCCTCGTTCATCTCAGAGTTCCCGCATGCGCGGCAGCACCTTCGTCGCGAACAGCTCCATCGAGCGGTGCGTCTTGCCGCCCGGCAGGCCCTGGAAGTTCAGCTCCAGAATCCCCGCGCCCAGCTCGTCGTGGATCCAGCGCACTCGCTCGAACACCGTCTCCGGACTGCCGACCATGATCTGCCCGACCTCGACGCGCTTCTGCAGCTCGTGGCCCTCGTGCCGCGCCCGCTGTGTCTCGACGTCGCGGCCGTAGTAGCCCGCGCTCGCCGCCGCCTCGTCCACTGCCTTGTTGCTCGTGCTGAACGCGATCCGCCGCTGCGCCGCGCCGGCCTCGTACAGGTCCTGGTACGCCTGCTCGTCCGTCTCGGCCACGTGGACGCCCAGCCGGTACATCACGTGGTCCGGCGTCGGCTCCCACCCCTGCTTCTGGCACTGCTCGCGGTAGTACCGCGCCGCCTGGCTGGCGAACGGCACCGTCGTGAACGCGAACCCGATGTGCAGGCGGTACTTGGCGGCCAGGTCCCCCGACTCCGGGCTGGAGCCGGAGATGTAGATCGGGGGGTGCGGCGACTGCGCCGGCTTCGGCCAGATCGAGACCGCGCGGTACTCGTAGTACCGCCCCGCCCAGCCAAACACCTCCGGCTCCGTCCAGGTCTTGATGATCAGCCGGATCGCTTCCTCGAACCGGTCCCGCGACTCCGCCGGGTTCACGTTGTACGTCACGTACTCGTTCGACGTGCCGCGCAGCATCCCCGCCACCACGCGGCCGCCCGTCATGTTGTCCAGCATGGCGAACTCTTCGGCCACGCGCACCGGGTTCAGAATCGGCACCGTCGGCCCGAGCACCGCCACCTTCGCGCGCTTCACCCGCTGCGTGATGGCCCCGGCCATGATCATCGGGTTCGGCGTGAGCGACATCGGCGCGAAGTGGTGCTCGGCCACCGTCACCCAGTCGTAGCCCAGCTCGTCCGCGAGCTGGAAGTTGCTGAGACTCGCCTCGAACGACTGCTGGGCCAGCTCGGGCTGGAACGTCGTCGTGGGCACCGGCCACGTGCCCCGCGGCGCCGGCCCGCGGTACGGCGAGGGGCTGAACACGGCGGCTTTCATGCGCTGACTCCCCTTTGCTCCCCCACGTCGCCTGCATTGTAGCCGGCCGTGGGCCATCAATCACGCCGGGTACCCGGCCGTCTAGCCGCCCGTCGCCCCGTACACCTCGGCCGCCGCGCCCGGGCTCACGTAGCCGTCGGCCAGGTCGGCCTGCACCCGCGCCGGGTCGCGCGTGCGCGGGTCGCCGTAGCCACCGCCGCCCGGACGGTCCACCCGCAGCACGTCGCCCCGCTGGAGCGCTAGCCCCCCGAGCCGCGACGGCAGCGCCCGCGGCGCCTCGCCCGCGCGCTCCAGTACGACGCCGCCCGGCGCCCCGTCTAGCCCGCCCGCCACCCCGCGCGCCGGCACCACGTGCCGGTCCAGGCGCAGCGACAGCCGCGCGCTCTCGCCCAGCACCTCGTACACCCGTCGGTACCCCAGCCCGCCCCGGAAGCGCCCCGCGCCGCCCGAGTCCGGCCGCAGCGCGAACTCGCGCAGCCGCACCGGAAACTCGCTCTCCAGGATCTCGATCGGTGTGATCTGGCTGTTCCCCAGATGCACCGACAGGCCCGAGGTGCCGTCGCGGTCCGGCCGCGCGCCGCTCGCCGAGCCGTAGATCTCGTAGTGGACGTACGCGCCCGCCCCGTCCGCGCGCGGCCCGCCGATGACCAGCGCGCCGGTCCCGCCGCTCGACGCCACCTGCCACGCCGGCAGCATCTGCCCCAGCGCCGCCAGGATCGCCTCCGTCACCACCTGCGCTGTCGGCATGTAGCTGTTCACCGCGGCCGGCCAGCGCGGGTCCAGGAACGAGCCTTCCCGGAACCGCGTCTCGACCGCCCGCACCAGCCCGTAGTTCGGCGGCAGCCGCGGGTCGATCAGCCCGATCAGCGCGTAGTAGCAGCACGCCCGCACCAGCGGCGGCCGGATGTTCGCCGGCCCGCGCGCCTGGTCGTCGCTCTCCCGAAAGTCGAAGCAGATGCGGTCGCCGCGCTTCTCGACCCGCACGCGCACGGTCAGCGGCCGGTCCAGGTCGACCCCGTCGTTGTCGGTCGTCGCCTCGGCGCGGTACTCCCCATCCGGCCAGGTGGCGATCGCCGCCCGCACCCGCTCCTCGGTCTTGGCGAACAGCGTCGCCCAGGCCGCCTCCAGCGTCGCCGCGCCGTACTTCGCGAACAGCTCCAGCAGCCGCCGCTCGCCCACCCGGTTGCACCCCACCTGCCCCCGCAGGTCGCCCACCACCAGCTCCGGCGTGCGGCTGTTCGCCCGCAGGATCGCCTCCACCGCCCGCGACGGCACGGGGGCCACCCCCTCCCCGGGGGCGCGGGGGCGCTCCCCCGCCGGGGCGCCGCTCCCCATCCTCTCCCCGGGGGCGCGGGGGCGCTCCCCTGCCGAGGGCTGCCCTCTCCTCTCATCTCCGGGGGTCCAGGGGCGCGCCCCTGCCGAGGGCTGCTCTCTCCTCTCTTCGGGGGTGCAGGGGCGCTCCCCTGCCGGGGGGATTGGGGGGTGTCCCCCCACATCTCCTCCCTTTCCTCTCTCCCCAGGACCGGGGGGCCGGGGGGGCGTCCCCCCTCTGCCGTCGACATACCGCACGGGCGGCACCTGCAGCCCCTCGTGGAACAGCTCCCGCGCGTCGCCCGCCCCGCTGCCCGGCACCGTCCCCCCGATGTCCGGCTTGTGCGCCATGCTGCAGCAGAACGCCACCAGCCGCCCCTCGTAGAACACGGGGCTCAGCACCGCCATGTCCGAGGCGTGGGGGCTGCCGCCGTAGTAGGGGTGGTTCATGATGTAGGCGTCGCCCGGCGCCATCTCGGCCGCGGGGATGCGGGCGAGCAGCGCCTCGGCGCAGGCCGGGAACGCGCCCATGTGCAGCGGCAGCACGACGTGCTGGCCCACCAGCCGCCCCGCCGCGTCCAGGATGGCGCAGCTCGCGTCGTGCGACTCGCGGATGATCGTCGAGTAGCCGGTCCGGTAGAGGCTGTTCTGCATCTCGCGGACGATGCCCGACAGCGTCGCCGCGACGACCTGGAGCGTGATCGCGTCCACCTGGGGCATCGCCCACCTCGGCCCACCGCGCTGCGCGTGCCCCGCATTATAGCCCCGGCCCCGCGGCCGAGGGCCGGCCGCCTACGCGGGGTGGCCCGGCTCGCCCCGGTGGCCATTGTGCCCGAGCCGCGCCCCCAGCCCCGCGCCCGCCGCTTCCGGCAGCTCCTGCGTCTCCGCCTGCGAGCCGTCCGCCACCTGCACGCGGTTGCGGCCGGCGCTCTTCGCCGCGTACAGCGCGCGGTCGGCGGCGCGCAGCAGCCGCGGACCGTCCGCGCCGTGCTGCGGCAGCGCCGCCACCCCCGCCGAGATCGTGATCTGCCCCAGCGCCTGGTCCTGGTCGGCCACCTGCAGGTGGGCCATCGCCGCGCGCAGCTCCTCGGCCCGCCGCACGGTGTCCTCCAGCGTCGCGTCCGGCAGGATCACCGCGAACTCCTCGCCGCCGTAGCGGCAGGCGATGTCGCTGCCTCGCACGTGCTTGCGCAGCAGCCCGCCGAACTCCCGCAGCAGCGCGTCGCCCGCGTTGTGGCCGAAGCTGTCGTTGAACTGCTTGAAGTGGTCCACGTCGATCATGATGACGCCCATCGGATGGTGCGAGCGCTCCGCCCGCGCCAGCTCCCGCTCCAGCGTCTCCTCCAGGTAGCGGCGGTTGAACAAGCCCGTCAGCGGGTCGCGGATCGACTGGTTGCGCAGCCGCTCGCGCAGCGCCAGGTTCGACAGCGCCAGCGCGAGCTGCTCGGCCACCTGCGTGGCGAGGCGCTGCATGCTAGCCGTCGACGGCGCGGCGTCGCGGCCCGCCGCCCGCGCGAGGTGCAGCAGGCCGGTCGTCTCGCCGTGGGCCACCAGCGGAATGCACACGGAGGCGGCCGGCGCGGCCCGCTGCAAGTGTGGGCAGACGAGGTCGTGATGCGCGTCCTCGACGACGTGCGGCTGGCCGCGGCGCAGCGCCCAGCACTCGTCCGGCGCGAAGATCCCCTCCTCGCCCGCGGGGACCGGGCCCCACGTGGCGACCACCTCGACCAGGTTGCGCGAGGCGCTGATCACGCCCACGCTGCCCGCCATGCCCGGGAACAGCTCGCCTACCAGACGCGCGATCACCGCGTGCGCCTCGTCCACTGTCGTACACGCTTGCAGCCACTCGCCCAGCTGGTTCAGCGTCTCTAGCTGCTGCGCGCCCGCCTGGATCTGCCGCGTCTGCAGCAGCAGCGCCTCGGCCATCTGGTCGAACGCCCGGCCCAGCGCGCCGATCTCGTCGCGCCCCGTGACGTTGACCCGGCGCGTCAGGTCGCCCGCCGCGATCTGGATCGCCGCGTCGTGGAGGCGACGCACCGGGCGCGTGATCTGCACGGCCAGGGCCGCGCCGACCGCCGTCGCCAGCACCACCGCCAGCAGCAACGCGATCAGCACGTGCCGCACCAGCCCGTCCACCGACGCGAACGCCACCTCGGTCGGATACTGAATGAGCACCGCCCACGGCAGGTTCGGCACCGGCGCGAACGCCGACAGCGTCATCTGCCCCGTGCTGTTGGCCGTCTCCAGGGTGCCCCGCTCGCCCGCCAGCTCGCGCCGCACCGCCTCGTTGCGGCCCGAGATCGGCGTGAGGATCCGCGCGGGGTCGACGTGAGCAATAATGATCCCGCCCTCCCGCCGGTCGTGCAGGCTCGTGCGCGTGCCGATCCCCGCCTCGATGTCGAACATCGCCTTGGCCAGGTCGCCCAGCTTCACCCCGCCCACCAGCACCCCGCGCACGCTGCCACCCGCGTCGCGGATCGGGACGGCATACGTCACGATCTGCTGCCGGGTGCCACGCGTCAGCAGGGGGATGCCCAGGTACGGCTCGCCCGTGGCGGTCACCTGCTGGAACCAGTCGCGGTCGGCATTCGACTCGCCCGCCCGCTGCCAGTCGGGGTTGCCCCCCACGCGCCCAACGCCTTGCGCGTCGTAGATGACGACGTTGTCGAAGGCCGGGTGGCGCCGCAAGAACGCTTCGAGCTGGGGCGCCGCCTGCTCCGGCGCGCCCGCGAGGACCGCCGCCTCCAGGCTGGGGCTAGCGGCCAGGTCCCGCAACGCGCTCTCGGCGGCGTCCATGTACCGGTAGGCGAGCTGCGCGATCGCCTCCGCCTCCGCCAGCGTGCTGCCGCGG
This sequence comes from Chloroflexota bacterium, assembly GCA_035293805.1. Lineage (GTDB taxonomy): Bacteria > Chloroflexota > UBA6077 > UBA6077 > JAJPHF01 > JAJPHF01. Next base: position 79,484 of record DATGMD010000013.1, read on the forward strand.
ATCTCCGCCTGCAACCCTGCGCGGCTCGCTCCCACCGCGAGCGTGCTCACCAGCCCGCCGGCGAGCAGCGCCGCCAGCACCACCACCGCGATCAGGCGGGCCCGCAGCCCCCAGACGACGCCCGGCGCGGTCGTCCGGCCAGCGCGGCCGCTGCCAGGCGTCCACTCCCGCGTGGCCCCCCCGCTGCTTCCCACCGCCTCCAGTGCGCCGTGCCCCCGCTCCGTGCCAGTGTCCCGCCACATGGCAGTCTCCTCGCAAGTGCGCGCCCAGCAGGCGCGAGCCGCCTTGCAAGGATCATCGGCCGAGCCATCAAAACATTTCACCGTCCCGGCCCGCCAGCCCGCCGCGTGCCCCCAACCCGTCGCCGCCCGGCCGCTCGGCCGCCTTCCGCGCTTGCGCCGCCCGCTTCGTTCCTGTAACGTAACGCGCAGCGTAATCGGCGCCCCGTCCGGCGGCCCCCCCCTCTTGCCGGACGAGAAAGCAGGCCGCCGTGGCCCCGGCCCTACCCACGGCGCGCGCGCCCGGCCCGCGTTCGTCACGCCACGCGTGGCGCATGCCAAACTCGCCGGGCGGTGCCGCGCGCGCCGCGTCCCGCGCGCCGCCACCGGCCCCACCCGCGCCCACCGACGCGCGGCGCCCGTCCGGCCCGGCGCACGCCGGGCCCAGTCCCCCGCGCGGGCGCTCGCCGCCCCGCCCCGCACGCATTCGTCGGACTCGCTCACGCGCGCCCACGCGGCCCCAGCGGACGCTGCGCATCAATCCCATTTCGCAGTGGAGGGAGGCAACTCGATGTACCGGCAGACCCCCTGGCAATCGGCGCTCCTCGCGCTCCTCGCCCTGGCGCTCCTGACCCCCTTGAGCGGGCTGCTGGCCGGCGGCGAAGCCTACGCCGCCGTCCCGGCCGCGCCCGCCCCGGCGCCCGCCGCCGACGCGCCCGCCGCCGTCCCCAGCCACCACTTCGGCTTCAGCCGGGCCAGCCTACTGGCCCAGGCCACGTCCCAGGGCATCTCGTTCGGCGGCGGGCTGGGCGCCAGCCCCAACGCGAACGTCCAGGTCGGCTCGCAGGTCACGAAGACCATCCCGATCACCAACATTTCCGGCGGCACTGAAACCAACGTGACCATTACCGACGTCCTGCCGTTCGGCACGACCTTCGTCTCGGCGACGTCCACACAGGGCTCCTGCGCCACTCCCACCGTCGGTGCTACCGGCACGGTCACCTGCACGATCGGCACGCTCGCCCCTTACGTGACCGCGACCGTCACCATCGTCCTGATCCCCACCGCCTCCGCGCCGCAGACCGTGACGGACCCTATCACGGTAGCCGGGACTCTCTCGAACGGCGTGGCGTTCAGCAACGCGACCAACATTCTCTTCACCGTGTCGACTGTGCCCCCCGTCAGTATCCAGAAGTACGTCAGCGCCGTGAACGGCGTCCCCACGGCGGGCTACGGCTACGGCCTCGGGACCACCACCAACGTCAGTCCCGGCGATCGCGTAACCTTCAGCGTGCTCGTCTCCGGTGGCTCGGGCACCATCACGGTAACCGACTTCCTGGGGCCGAACTACACGTTCGTTAGCGCGTCGCCATCCATCTGTGCCCAGGCCACGACGCCGGTCACGCCGCCCAGTGGCGTGCCCGCCAGCGCGACCGCCTTCAACTGCACTCTCCCCGTGACCTACGGCTACCCGGGCTACGGCTCCCCCTCGTTCACCTTCGACGCCACGGTGAACGCCAGCACGCCGTTCGGCACGGACGCGAACGCGAACACCGCCTGTATCTTGCAGGGCGCCCCCTACGGAGGCTATCCGCTGGCCGGCACACCCTGCGCCACCGCGAGCCTGAACGTCACGCGGGCGCCGACCCCCACGCCCACGCCCAGCCTTCGCAACGTCATCACCGCTGTGAACGGCAGTCCGCCGTCGCCCAGCAACACCAACGCCACCGTCCCCGCCGGCAGCACGGTCGCCTTCCAGGTCACCGCCAACGTGCCGCCGCCCGCCGGCTACGGCGTCTACCCTTACGGCACCCCTCCCACCACCTACCCGGCCACCATCACCGACTTCCTCAGCCCCAACTTCACGGTGAATCTCAGCGACGTCTCCGGCGCCTCCTGCGTCATCGTCGCCACACCCGCCAACCGGCCCGCCGGCGTCGCCGCCGACGCCACCACCCTCGACTGCACGCCAACCGTGAGCGCCGGCACCGCCACCATCGGCCTCGTCGCCCACCTCAAGTCCGACGCCCCGGCCGGCGCCGACACCATGGCCAACGTCGCCTGCTTCGGCGGCACGTCCCCCTATGGCACCGGGTACGGCGCTGCGAGCTACACGAGCTGCGCCACCGTCCAGGCGACCATCACAGGGGCCACCGCCCCGCCCAACGGCAGCCTGACCCTCCAGCAAGCGATCGCCCAGACCCCCGCCAGCGGCCAGGGCGGGCCGCCGTGCGCCGTCCTCCCCGGCACCGCCTGCACCGCCAGCGGCCAGACCAGCGGCAGCGGCGTCGTCGCCGCCAGCATGCGCTGGACGCTCACCGCCACCGTGCCCGCCGGCGTGGCGGCCGGCACCCTGCCGTTCGCCGTCTTCTCGACCACCGTGGGCCAGGAGGGCTTCGCCTGCGCGCCGGTCGTCGCTGGCGGCACGACGGTAAGCTGCACCGGCGTCACCGCCGGCAACGCGCTGCAAGGCTCGACGGTCACCGTCGTCTTCGGCCCGGGCCTCACCGCGGTCGGGAACATTACGGCCGCCGTACCCGGCCAGGTGGGCGCGCCCAGCACGGTGCCGCCGCTGCTGCCGCCCGTGCCGCCCGCCCCGGTCGGCCCCGCGCCGCTCCCCGCCGCCGCGCTGCCCCTGGCCCCGCCGCCCCTCGCCCCGCCCGCGCTGCTCCCGCCGCCCCCCGCGCGCCCGGTCGGCGCCGCGCCTGGCATGGCCCCCGGCGCCGCCCCCGTCTACCCCGACGTGCCCGTCATCCCCGAGGCGGACACCCTCGTCCTCCTCGCCGTCGGCCTCGCCGGCCTCACCGCCCGCGCCGCGCTCCGCCGGCGCCCGCCGCACGCCTAACTCGCCTCCCGCGCCCCCATTCCCCACCGGGGCGCCCGGGCCTACGCCCGGGCGCCCCGCCGCGCGCCTACCCCACCCCAATGGAGGCGGGGCCAGCCCCCTTACGGCATCGGAGAGCGAGCGGCGCCTCGCCCCGCTCCCCCCAGGATTGGGGGCCAGGGCACCCGTCCTCTCCCCCTTCCCCTCCGCGGGGAGAAGGGGGTCGGGGGGATAGGGGTCTCCCCATCCTCTCCCCCTTCCCGCATCGGGAGGGGGGCCGGGGG
>DATGMD010000014.1:0-3984 GCA_035293805.1 Chloroflexota bacterium
GGCCACCAGGCGGCGGAGCGGCTCGGTGAGCGCGAACGCCCGCCCATCCGGCAGCTCGAGCCGCCAGCCGCTGTGCTCCGGCTCGCCGAGCGGGTCCGGGGGGTGGAGGAGCGCGCCGGTAGTGAGCAGCGGCACCTGGGCGGCCGGGCTGGCGTCGCGCTCAGGCCGCGCGGGCAAGGCCTGGCTCGGCGGCGGGCCCTGCCAGGCCCGCGGGTAGCCGGGGCCGAACTTGCGCTCTAGCCAGGCCACCAGGAAATCGCCAACCAGGCCGGCGTAGGCGCCCGGCTGAAGGACGTGGTCGGCGCCGAGCGGCAGCATCGTCCGGGGGCCGTCGAAGATGCCCATCTCGAGCGAGCGCGTCGGGCTGGCCGACTCCCAGGCGTGTGCCGCGGCGGCCAGCGCGTCGTCGGGGGTGCGCTCCAGCGTCACGTCACCCACGCCCAGCAGGAGCGCCGCGCCGTCGTAGGCGCCAAGCTGGTCGAACACCAGCAGGTCCTCGGCCTGCCCTTCAGGCGGCAGCCGCGAGCCGACGAGCGCGACCCCGTCCGCGTCCGACGTGGCGCAGGCGGCGACCGCCGCCGCGTCGTCCAGCGCGCCGCACACGATCACGCGCTCCGGGGCGGCCTGCGCGCGCAGCGCCGCCAGCCCCGCCCGCGCGCCGGTGTTCTCGGCGGCGGGCGCGTCGAGCGCCAGGACCCCGTAGCCGGCCGTGGCCAGCGTACGTGCGACGTGGCCGTGCAGCCGGGCCGCGTCCGGGCGCCGCAGCAGCAGCACGCCCAGGCGTGGGCCGGGGGGCGGCGCACCGACCGCTGGCAGGTAGGTGGCGGGCAGGCGCGCGTTGCCCTGCTCCAGGCTCAGCGGCCGCTCCTCGACGGGGCCGGCGATCTCGCGGGTGTCTTGCAGCATTGGCGTCTACCGCACCGCCACCGGCGCGTGGCCGAGCCAGGCGGACGTCTCCTCCCAGACGGGATAGTAGTTGGGCTGGCGATACCATTCAGCCGGGTGGACGTCCATCGCCTCGGCGATGTGGGTGTCGGCGCCGGCCGCGCGATAGGCCTCGTCCAGCTTGACCAGCTCGCGCCGCAGGCCCGGCGCGCCCATCCAGTCGCGGATGAGCTGCAGGATGAGCACTCGCCCCTGGAAGGCCTGCACGTCCGGCTTGCTGTTCCAGGTCTTCAGCTCGGCCAGGAACGCGGGGCCGATCACGTAGCCGCCCGCGTCCATGCGGCCCTCGTTGCCGTCGCCGCCGGACCACAGGCTCGTCGGCGCCTCGCCGCCCGTGGCGGGAGGCGTGTCGCTGCCGCGGCCCATCGCCAGCAGGCTGGCGCGGGCGCGGCGGCGCACCGCGCGCAGGTTGGCGTTCGGATCGGGCACGGGGTCCCACAGCACGAGCCGCCGCACGCGCCCGTCGCGCGCCGCCACCCGCATCGCCGCCGTGGCCGCCAGCCGCACGCCGACCAACACGACCTCCTCGACGCCGGTCTTCTCCACCAGCACCTCGACGGCCCGCTGGGCGTCGCTCACGCAGCCGCCGAGCGTCACGTTCTCGAACTCGCCGTCGCTCTGCCCGGAGCCGCGGAAGTCGAAGCGCAGCGCCGGGTAGCCCGCGCGCGCCAGCTCGCGCGCGTAACCCGCCACCATGCGGATCGTCCACGGCACCTCGTAGAGGTCGAAGTCGAGCAGCGGATGGCACAGCACCACGCCCGGCCGCGCGGCCTGCTCACCGCTCACGGCCGCCGGATGGTGCAGCACGGCATAACAGTGCGCTCCCTCGCTCTCGAAGAAGAAGCGCTCCTCCCGCAGATCCATCGTCCCCCCGATAGCGCGCACGCTGGCTAACCAGCCGGCGTGCCCACCGTCTCGCCCGCGGCCCGGCCCTCCCCGGCCTGGGCGGCGCGCACGGCCTCGGCCGCGCGCTTGCCCGCCAGGATGGCGTGGTCGCTGTTGTAGTAGCACCACTCCCCGAAGCGGCCCACCGAGTGGATCCCCTGGCCGCGCAGGTATTCTTGGATCAGCCCCACTTGCCGCGCGCGGTCGGGCGTGTAGATCACGTAGCCGTAGGGAATCTCCACGACCTGGCTCACCACGATCTCGTCGTCGGGCGCCAGCATGCCCACGCGCTGGCAGTCGGCGACCACGCGGTCCACCAGCCCCTCGCGCTCCAGCGGCTTGTACGGCGACGTGGTGATCTCGCAGATGTAGGCGCTCGTGCCCGGCGGCGCGTTGTACGGCGAGGCGTTGCTCTGCACGAAGATGCGGTGGAACACCGTGTCCTCGGGATAGTAGATCCAGTGCTTCTCGGTGATGTCGGCGCGGTCGATGCCCAGGTTCACGCAGACGACCGTGGTGCTGAGCAGTCCGGCCGCGGCGTCGCGCACGGCGGCCGGCGCGTCGTCTATTAGACGCGCCAGCACCGGCAGCGGCATGGTCGAGATGAGCTGGTCGTAGCCGACCTCCTCGCCGTCCGCCAGTGTCACCGTGCGACGGCGCGGCGCGATTGCGGTCACCGCGCGTCCGGTGTGTACGCGGCTGGCGTCGAGGCGGCTCATCAAGGCGTCCATGTACGCCTGGAAGCCGCCGCGCAGCGGATAGCCGAAGCGCGCGTTCGGGCCCCAGTCCTTCACGCCGGGCCGCAGCGCGCCCTCCAGCACCTGGTCGATGCGCGGCTGCATCACACGGTCGCTCATCCAGTCGTAGCTCATCAGCGTGAGCGGCACCGCCCAGACCTTGCGGTTATAGGGCAGCATGAAGTGGTCAGCGATGCCCTGCCCGAACGTGCGGACGATCCACTCCTCGAAGTTCGCCGGCGGCGGCCCGTCCTGCGATGCGTAGGTGGCGTCGATCAGGCCGAGCAGGCACTCCTTGACGACCTCGACGGGCAGGCCATAGGTGTTGGCCTGGAAGGGGTAGCGCGTGAACACACCCTTCGAGTAGACCCACGACTCGCGGGTCTGCCAGTGGATGTTGTCGCCGAGCAGGTCGGGAATCAGCGCCTGCACGTAGGGATCGGTCGTGAAGACGATGTGCCCGGCGTGGTCGAAGGCGAAGCCGTCGATGACATCCGTCTGGCAGGTGCCGCCAATGCGGCCGTCGCGCTCGAACAGCAGCCAGTCGCCGTCGAGATGGAGCGCGGCGCCCAGTCCCGTGGGCCCCCCGCCGATGATGATTGTTGGCTCCGCCATGTGTTCTCCAGTGCTGAGCGCTGAGTGCTGAGTGAGCGGAAACGTGTGCTACCCAGCACGCAGCACTCGTTACTCCCGGGTCCGGCTGGGCAGCAGCGTGACGAGGTGGCCGTTGTCGTAGCGGTGCGCCACCCAGCCCTGGAGCAGCTTGCGCTCCTGCCACTTCTGCTGGAAGTACATCAGGTTCTGGTTGCGCCAGATCTTGCCCTCGGCGTGGTGGTAGAAGGTTACGCGGCCGTCCACGTAGGTCCGCAGGCCGCGCTCGTACAGCTGGTACATGAAGTCCACGTCGTCCCACTGGCTGCGGACGTAGGCCTCGTCGAAGCGCAACCCGAGGTCGTTGCGGAACATGAAGCACGTGCCGCCGATCGGCGCCTCGACGATCGCGCCCTCCGGGCAGCCCGCCGACGTGTACAGCGCTCGGCCGTCCATCCCGAGCTGGCGGCCCGACACGGCGCCCGCGCCGGTGCGGTCCATCGTCTCGCGCAGGCGCTCCAGCCAGCCCTCGGTGAGCAGGATGTCGTCGTCGAGGAACACGGCGTAGCGCGTGCGGGCGCGGTCGAGCGCCAGGTTCTGGTTGGCCGCCGCGTGACGCCGCCCGACGACCAGGATGACGTTGTAGGGGCTGCGGGTGACACGGGTGAGGTTGTCGAGCAGCGCCCGCAGCTTGTCGCCCGGCTGGTAACAGCGGATGAGGATGTCGGTCATGCCCGACTCGTCCTCCCCGCCCTCGCCGCGCGCATCCGGCTCCAGCACCCCCAGCGGCGCCAGCTTGTCGTGCAGCAGCCCGCTGAGCTGCGCC
>DATGMD010000015.1:0-12301 GCA_035293805.1 Chloroflexota bacterium
GGGGGGGGGGCCGGGGGGGGGGGGTAGGTCCGTCCGTCTGCTAGAATGCGTTGCGGGGAGGGTCGTGTGCGGGTGCGCGTGCTGTTCTTTGGCGAGATGCGGCGCCATCTGCCGCCCGGCCGCGAGGACGTCGAGTTGGAGCTGGCCGACGGCGCGCTGGTGCGCGACGCCCTCGCCCGCGTGGGCGTCCGGGAGGCCGACGAGCGTATCGTCGGCCTGGGCGGCGTCCTCGCCCAGGACACCACGCCCCTCCACGACGGCGACGAGCTGAGCCTCTATCACCCGATGGGCGGGGGATGAACGAGTGCTCAGTGCCGAGTGCTGAGTGCTGAGTAGTCCAGCCCACTCAGCACTCAGTACTCAGCACTCAGCACTGGAGTCGATGATGGCGTACGCGTACTGGAACCGCATCCTGCGGGTGAACCTGACCGACCGCACGAGCCGCGTCGAGGAGCGCGACGACGCCTTCTACCGGCGCTACGTCGGCGGCCGCGGCTTCATCGGCTACTACCTGCTCACCGAGACCCCCGCCGGCGTCGATCCCTACGGCCCGGAGAACCTGCTCGTCTTCGCCCCCGGCGTCGTCACCGCCGCCCCGCTGCCCGGCGCCGGCCGCCACAGCGTCGGCGCCAAGTCGCCGCTGAACGACGGCTACGGCGAGGCCGAGGCGGGCGGCTACTGGGGCGCCGAGCTGAAGAAGGCCGGCTACGACGCGCTGCTCGTCGAGGGCCAGGCCGACGCGCCCATCTGGCTCTCCGTCACCGCCGACGGCGTCGCGTTCCGCGACGCCCGCCCGCTCTGGGGCCTCACCACCGGCGAGGCCCAGGAGCGCATCCGCGCCGAGCTGGGCGACCAGATGGTGCGCGTGGCCCAGATCGGCCCGGCCGGCGAGCACCGCGTGCGCTACGCCTGCGTCGTGAACGACCTGAAAGACGTGGCCGGCCGCACCGGCATGGGCGCCGTGATGGGCGCCAAGCAGCTCAAGGCGATCGCCGTGCGCGGGCGCGGCAAGGTGCCCATCGCCGACGCCGCCGGTGTGCAGCAGATCGCCCGCTGGGTGTCGGGCACGCTCATGGAGAACCACCGCGTCTTCCACGAGTACGGCACCGGCGCCGGCATGACCGGCAAGCACCTGGCCGGCGGCCTCCCCACCCGCAACTACCGGCAGGGCCAGTTCGCGGGCGTCGAGCACATCAACGCCGAGGCCGTCGCCAACACGGTGCGCGTCGGGATGGAGAGCTGCTACGCCTGCTCGGTGCGCTGCAAGAAGGTGGTCGAGGTGACCGAGGGGCCGTACCGCGTGGACCGCAAGTATGGCGGCCCCGAGTACGAGTCGCTGGCCGCGCTCGGCAACACCTGCGCCGTGGACGACCTGATCGCCATCTGCAAGGCGAACGAGCTGTGCAACGCCCTCGGCCTGGACACCATCTCCACGGGCACGACGATCGCCTGGGCGATGGAGGCCTACGAGCGCGGCCTGCTGAGCCCGGCCGAGGCCGACGGCCTGGACCTGCGCTTCGGCACCGCCGAGACGGTCGTGGCGCTCACCGAACGTATCGCCCGCCGCGAGGGCCTGGGCGACCTCCTGGCCGAGGGCTCGGCGCGGGCGGCGCGGCGGCTCGGCCGCGGCAGCGAGGCCTTCGCCGTCCACGTGAAGGGCCTCGAAGTCGCCATGCACGACCCCCGCCACATGGCGAACATGCTGAAGAACTACCCGGTCTCCCCCACCGGCGGCGATCACACCGGCACCGCCTACGAGGAGCGCGCCTTCCGCAACGTGATCGGCCTCTGCCACTTCCTGAACTACAGCCAGGAGCAGGTCGTCGCGCTGACGCGGGCGATCACCGGCTGGGACGACTTCGCCGCCGACGAGCTAGGCGTCGTGGCGCGGCGGGCCACGACCCTGGCGCGGCTGGTGAACCTCCGCGAGGGCCACGGCCGCCACGATGACGTGCTGCCGCCGCGGCTGCACGAGCCGATCCAGGGCGGGCCGCTCGCGGAGCGCGTCATCACGCGGGAAGAGGTTGCCGGCATCGTCCACGACTACTACGTGGCCCAAGGCTGGGACCCCGAGACGGGCGTGCCCACCGCCGCCACCCTGCGCGCCCTCGACCTCCCGCCCGACCTCCTGCCTGCCGCTGCGCGCTAGGGTGCGGACGCAGCCCTACAGCACCCGCGGGCGGGACCTGCGCGATTAGCCGTAGAGGCGGCTCGCGGCGCCGGCCACGGTGCGGTCGTCGGGGTCGCGGTAGCGCTTGATGCCGCGCCGCGCAATCTCCGCGCGCCCGCGCTCGTCGTCGTCAAACAGCGCCGTCAGCTCGATGTGGTAGCCATCGGGGTCGTCCACGTAGATCGACATGCGCCGGTCGCCGTGGCAGGCGCGCAGGTACGGCACGTCGTGCGCCTGCAAGTGCGCAACCCAGGCGTCGTAGTCCTCGGGCCGGATGACGTAGGCGTGGTGCTGGCCCAGCGTGCCCGGCTCGGGCTGCTGGCCCGTGGGGCTGAAGAAGTCGATCGTCACGCCGCCGAACACGACGCTCGGCGGCCACTCGCGGGCCACCGGTGTGGCGCCCAGCACCTCCGTGTAGAAGCGCTTGGCGCGCTCGGTGTCCCGCGTGACGACGGTCCAGTGGTCCAGTCGCTCCACAGTCGGCGGCATCGTCGTTCCCTCCTGCGTAGGGGGGCGCGCCCGCGGGCACCCGGTCGGAGTGACCTAACCCCCCGGCCCCCCTTCCCTACCAAGGAAGGGGGGAGCCACCCCGGCCTCGTCCTCATCCCCCTTCCCTTCAGGGAGGGGGGCCGGGGGTTAGTCGGCCGGTCCTCCCCCCTCCTGCATCGGGAGCCGGGCGAGGGGTAGGTTCCTACCGCGCGGCGACGATGGGGTTGCGCAGCACGCCCACCTTCTCGATGTCCACCTCGACAGTGTCGCCCGGCTTCATGAACTCCGGGGGGTTGCGGGCGAAGCCCACGCCGTCCGGCGTGCCCGTGGCGATCACGTCGCCCGGCTCGAAGGAGACGGCCTGCGACCAGTCGGCGATGCACGTCGCCACGTCGAAGATCATGTGGCGGGTGTTCGAGCTTTGCTTCGTCTCGCCGTTCACGCGGCAGGCGATGTTCAGCACCTGCGGGTCCGGAATCTCGTCGGCCGTCACGATCCAAGGCCCCATCGGGCCATACGTGTCCAAGCTCTTGCCCATGTGCCACTGGCCGCCGCGCGCCCGCTGGAGGTCGCGTGCGCTCACGTCGTTGAAGCAGGTGTAGCCGAACACGTACTCCAGCGCGCGCTCCTTCGGGATCTTGCGCCCGCCGCGCGCCATCACCACGCCCAGCTCGGCCTCCCAGTCCATCTTCGGTGAGACCGCCTCGTCGAAGATCACCGGCTCCTCGGGACCGACGACGACGGTCGGCGGCTTGCTGAAGTAGACCGGCTCCTTCGGCAGGTCGCGCTGGAGGTTCATGGCGCGGCTGCCCTCGGCCACGTGCTCGGCATAGTTCAGGCCCAGGCAGAGGATGTTCTTGCGCGGCCGCGGGATGGGCGCTAACAGCTTCACCTCGCTGAGCGGAAACGCGGTGCCGTCCGGCCAGCGGTCCTGGTGGCGCTGCAGCAGGTTGCGCGCGCGGTCCAGAGCGCTGGGGCCGGCGTCGATCAGGGCCAGCATGTCGCTGGGAAGGCTCTCGCCGCTCGCCTGCGCCAGCGCCGCGAGATCGACGGCGCGGTCGCCGACCACGGCGCCCAGCCGCGCCTCGCCGTTGCGTTGATAGGTGATCAGTCGCATCGCCCTGCTCCTCGGGTGCTAAACCTTTGGCCGTCCACGTTAGAGTGCGCCAAACAACCACGCCAAGGCGGTGAATTGGCGTAGCTCGGCGTCCGCGGCCCCCGCGTTTCGTTGTCCAGGTGGCCGAGGACTAGGATAACATGGTGGCGGCGGCCCGGCAGGCCCGCGCCCACCACCAGACGAGAGGAGGCCCCGATGCAAGCGCGCGCACAAGATCACCATGACTGGAAGTCCGCCGACTACGCGGAGCGCTGGGTGGCGGACGCGACGGCTCGCGACCCCGAGCGGGAAGCCCAGCTCGCGCTGCTGGCTCAGCTCATCCCCCAACCGCGCGACGCGGCGATCCGCGTGCTCGACATGGGCGCCGGCTACGGCATCGTGTCGGCTGCCGTGCTCAACGTCTTCCCCGCCGCGCAGATCACGCTGATGGACTACTCGGCGGCCATGCTCGACCACGCGCGCGCGCGCCTGGCCGCCCACGCGGGACAGCTCCGCTGGGCGCTCGGCGACCTCAGTGCCCCCGGCTGGGAGCGCGAGCTACAGGGGCCGTTCGATGCGGTGGTGTCGGCGGCCGTGCTGCACAACCTGCGCGACGGCGCGCGCGTCCGCGCGCTCTACGGCGAGATCGCCAAGGTGCTCGCGCCCGGCGGCGCCTTCTTGAACCTCGACCACGTCAACCCCGGCGGCCCGCGCATCGAGGAGCAGTATGCCGTCATCCGCGGCACGGGGCGCCAGGGCGCCATGCGCCGGCTGGCGCGCCCGCAAGCAATGGACGAGGCCGAGGCGGCGGCGCCGGCGGTGCCCCGCTGGCAGCGCTACCCCGCCGACCTGCCGACGAACCTGGCCTGGCTGCGCGAGGCCGGCTTCGCCGAGGTCGACTGCTTCTCCAAGGAGTTCCAGCGCACCCTGTTCGGCGGCTACATGCCCTGACGCCGGCGGCTCCCGGGCGCGGAGCGCGTCACGGCAGGGCCCGCGGTCCCGAGTAAGGTAGTGGCGGTCCGCGCCATGCTGGGCCTCTGGCCCGCGATGGATGGGCCTCTGTATACTTCGTCGATTGTTACGGTGCCCCGGCGATCGGCTCGCGCCTGGCCGGAGCGTTCCGCTCGGGCCGGCCAGCCACTCTTGCCGCACGGGATGCTCCTCGTCGCGCCACGCTTGCCGCTCCGCCCTGGCGACTCCCGTAGCCCGCCAGCGCGCCCGCGCGACGCAAGCCGCCCCGACCCGACGGCGCGGAAGCAGATGACCGAAGCGCGGCGGTCCTCCGGCCGCCGCCGCTGGCGCTGGCGGCCGACACCGGCGTGCGCGTCGCGCTGCAGCAGACTGGACGGCGGCTCGGGCACGTCCGCCGCAACCGGGAGAGTATGGATATGGTTGCCTTCGCGTGCCCTGGCGGGCTGGCGCGGCGCTCGGCCGTCCTCGCCCTGGCGATCGCCACCTTGGCGTGCGGGATGCCGACCGCGGACCGCTCGGCCGGGGCGCCAGCCGTGAGCGAGGTTGCCCCAGCGCCCAGCGCGCCACCGCCCGCCACCGCCCAGGCCCCCGCCGGCTCGGCCGCCGCAGGCCCCTCCCTGCCGCTGGAGCCAGCCGCGATCAAGTTCGGGCACGTGGGCGCAACCCCCTACGCGGCCGTCTACGTCGCCGCCGAGAAGGGCTATTTCCAGGAGCGCGGGATTAGCGTCGACTTCGAGCGGACGCAGAGCAGCGCCGAGGCGGTCCCGCTCGTCTCGGCGGGGCAGGTGCAGGCGACCGGCGCGGGCTATGGCGCGTCGTTCTTCAACGCCTACGCGCGCGGCGTCGACCTGATCATGGTCGCGCCGATCGTCACCACCCCGACGCGCGGCGATTCCCCGGCGCCCGTCGTGGCGCGGCGCGATCTGGTAGACAGCGGCGCCGTGCGGGGCCCCGGCGACCTACGCGGGCGCAAGGTCGGGGTGCTCGCCACGGGGGGGTATGCCGAATACTCGCTGATGCTGGCGCTTCGCATGGGGGGCTTGACGATCGACGACGTCGATCTCGTCACGCTGCCGCTGCCGGACATGCCCACGGCGCTGGCCAATCAAAATCTCGACGCGGCCTGGACGCCCGAGCCGTTCGGCACGCTCATCGAGCAGCGCGACATCGGGCGCAAGATCGCGACGACGCACGACCTGGGCGAGGAGCAGAGCGCGCTCGTCATGAACACGCAGTGGATGCGGGCGCACCCCGATGCGGCGGCGAACTTCATGGTGGGCTACCTGAAGGGCGCCCGGGACCTCTGGGGCCCGGGCTGGAAGGACCCCGCGAACGTCGCCATCATGCACAAGTACACCGACGTGCCCGTCGACACGATTATGCGGTCGCCCGACAGCTATACGGATCCGGACGGCAAGTTCAACGTCGGCAGCATCGAGCGCTTGCAACAGTACCTGCTGGAGCGCGGCTATCTCCAATACAAGGAGCCCATCCCGATCTCCCAGCTTATCGACGATGGCCCCGCCCGCCGCGCCGTCGAGCAGCTCGGGCCGTTCGACCGCGACCAATAGGCGCGCGGGACGGCTGGTTTCAGGTAAAGGGAGGAGCACCGTTGACGGCAGAGGAGCGGCTGGCCCAACTCGGGCTCACGTTACCGGCAGCGCCGCGGCCGCTGGCGGCCTACGTGACCGTCGCACGGGTGGCGGACGTGCTGTACACGGCCGGCGTCACCTGCATGCGCGACGGCCAGCTTGCCTATAGCGGCAAGCTGGGGACGGACCTCACGGTGGCGCAAGGGCAGGACGCGGCACGGATCGCCGCGCTCAACCAGCTCAGCATCCTCCAAGCCGAGCTAGGCACGCTCGACCGCGTCGTGCGCGTCGCGCGCCTGGTCGGCTACGTTGCCAGCGCGCCGGGGTTCGGCCAGCAGCCCGAGGTGCTCGACGGCGCCTCGGAGCTGCTGGTCGCGGTGCTAGGCGAGGCCGGGCGCCACGCCCGCTCGGTGGCCGGCGCCAACGAGCTGCCGCGCAATTGCCCCGTCTTGATCGACCTGACGGTCCACGTCCGCTAGCGGGCGGCGCCTCGGTGGTGCGGGCTTGACGGGCCAGCGGGCGCTAGACGGTCCCCAAAACCTCGTGCTGGAACACGGGGATCGTGACGCCCCAGGCCGCCATGTCGCGGCGGATATCGGCGATGCACTTGCGCAGCACCGCCGCCTCCTGCTCGGCCGTGCAGGCGCCCAGGCCGGCCCCCGCGGCGATCTCGTTGGCCTCGGCGAACGGGCGCGTGGCGGGATCGGTCGAGAGCCAGATGCAGTGGTAGCCCTTCAGCTCGGAATTCTCCACCACGTCGCAGGCGACGCGCTCGATCTCCGCGACCTGCTCGGGCGTGAAGTGCTTGACGCGGTGGGCCATGTAGAGCCAGCCGAACTTGATGTGGCGCGTCTCGTCGCGGAGGATCAGCCGCACCAGCTCGCGCGCGATCGGGTCCCGCGCCTGGCGGAACCGCTCCTCGAACAGTCGCGCGGCCACCGTCTCGCCGATGCAGATGTGGGCGACGACGAACGCCTCGAACGAGATGCGAGGGTTCAGCACCCGGTCGCGGATGCCCCGGTGCTGCGTGTTGCGGGGCTGCGGGATCGGCGGCTCGGCGATGTAGCCCCCGAGCTTCTCCGCGAAGTTGTAGGACGCGATGCAGTGGCGGGTCTCCTCCAGCGTTTGCACTGCCCAGAACAGCCGGGCGTCGATCTCCCGGTTCGGCTCTAGACAGAGCCGCAGGAGGATCGCCGGGCTCTCGGCCGTACCGCTGTACTCGGTCCAAGCGCGGCGGCTCCAGTAGAGGCGGGCGGCGTCGAGCTGCGCGGGAGTGTACGGACTGGGATCGAACGTGTCCCAGGGGATTGATCGGTCGGGGTCCCAGGCGAGCTGATTGGACTGGCGCCACAGCTCGCGAATGTCGGGCAGCTCGGGGCGCAAATTGAGCGGAAACCGGCGCTCCTCGTAGTCCAGGATGCTCTTCGGGCTCGATTCGACTGCCATGATCTCCCCTCGTGCCTCCCGCGCGTCAGGCGCCGATCTCCAGGATCGCCTCGATCTCGACCGGGACGTCGAACGGCAGCTCGGCGATGCCGACCGCCGAGCGCGCGTGGCGGCCGCGCTGCTCCCCGTACAGGTCCACAATCAGGTCTGAGAAGCCATTGAGCACGGCGGGCTGCTGGTTGAACCCCGGCGCGGAATTGATGAAGCCCAGCACCTTCACCCAGCTCTGAACCGCGTCCAGCGATCCCAGCTCTTCCTGCACGATCCGGAGGATGTTCAGGGCGGTCAGGCGCGCGGCCGCGTACCCTTCCTCGACGCTCAGCTCGCGGCCCACCTTGCCCTGGTAGACCATCCGCTGGCCGTCGGACGGCCCCTGCCCCGAGACGTAGAGCAGATTGCCGCAGCGCTTGGCGAACGCCAGATTGATCCGCATGCCGCTCGGTAGCTGGAAGATGGGCGGCAGGCTCAGCCCCAGCTCGCACAGGCGCTCTTCGACCACCGTGCTTACCTCATGGGAACGTCGTCGCCGGGCACCCGCCGGACGGTACAGTATACTGCCTGCGCGGCGGGCGCCGCGCCCGCCGCGTTCCCGCGGACGCTCAGGACACGCTATCATGTCGCGGAGCGCCTGGGGGGAGCGCGGAAAGGAAGGGCGTCATGGCGAAGATCCGGCACATCGCTATCTGCGCGCAGGACACGGCGAAGCTGGCGGAGTTCTACAAGAGCACCTTCGGCATGCAGGAGGTCGCGCGGCTGGAGAAGGCCGTCTTCGTGACCGACGGCTACATCAACCTGGCGCTCCTGCCCGCCGAGGCCAATGGCGGCAAGGAAGGCATCTACCACTTCGGCTTCCAGGTAGACGACGTCGAGGAGATCGCGCGGCGCGGCAAGGCGGCGGGCGCGCAGACGGGTATCGCGCCCCGCCCGCGCGACGGCCGCTACGCCGAGTTCCGCATCCACGACCCCGTCGGCACCGGCATCGACCTGGCCGAGGCCGGCTGGGCCGTCGAGCCGGAGACCAAGGAGCAGATCGCCGCGCGCGTCGAGGCGTAGGCTACCCGCGCCGAGCCGCGCCCGCCCCTTCCGTGCTATGCTCCGGCGAATCTCGCCGAGGGGGCGCACGTGGAGAGCTACGGCAAGGCGCAGGGGTGGATCGGCTCCAGCATCCGGCGCAAGGAGGACGGTCGGCTGCTGACTGGCCGCGGGTGTTACGTCGACGACGTGCAGCTACCGGACATGCTGCACCTGGCCGTCGTGCGTAGCCCCCACGCCCACGCCCGGCTGCGGCATGTCGACGTGACGCCGGCCCGCGCGCGGCCGGGCGTCGTCGCCGCGTTCGACGGCGCCACGGTGCGCGAGCGGCTGGGGCCGTTGCCCTCCGGCCAGCGCAAGCAGAGCGAGCTAGCCCGCGTCGCCGCCATCGACCCGACGCTCGCGCCCCTGCTGCGCATGGAGACGCAGCCGCTGCTCGCCGTGGACAAGACGCGCTTCGTCGGCGAGGGCGTGGCGGTCGTGCTCGCCGACAGTCGGTACGCCGCCGAGGACGCCGCCGAGCAGGTCGTCGTGGACTACGAGCCGCTGGCCCCGGTGACCGACGCCGCCGCGGCGAGCCAGCCCGACGCGCCGCGCGTCCACGACGAGTTCGACGACAACGTGTCCCTGCGCCTCCACCTGCGTGCGGGCGACGCCGCCGCGGCCTTCGCCGGGGCGGACCGTGTGGTGCGGCGGCGCTTCCGCATGCAGCGCATCACGGGCATCCCCATCGAGACGCGCGGCGTGGTCGCGCGGCCGGAGCCGGACGGGAGCCTCACCGTCTGGGCGGCCAGCCAGTCCGTCCACGCGTCGCGCGACGCGATTGCCCAGAGCCTCCAGATGGACCCCGCGCGGGTCCGCGTTATCGCGCGCGACGTGGGCGGCGGCTTCGGCATCAAGTCGGGCGTGTACGCGGAGGTGGTCCTGGTGGCCTGGCTGGCGCGCGAGCTTGGCCGGCCCGTGAAGTGGATCGAGGATCGCACCGAGCATCTGCAGAGCGCCACGCAGACGCGCGACCAGGTCCACGACATCGAGCTGGCCCTGCGGGCCGACGGCACGATTCTCGGCCTGCGCGACCGCTTTACGGTCGACGGCGGCGCCTACAACCCGCTGGGGCTCGGGCAGCCCTACAACAGCGCCAGCCACCTCGTCGGCCCCTACCGCGTGCCGGCCGTGGACGTCGAGGGAACCGTCTACTTCACGAACAAGTCCCACTTCGCGCCCTACCGCGGCGCCGGGCGCCCCGAGGCGGTGTTCGCCATGGACCGCTTGCTCGACGCGGCGGCGCGCGAGTTGGGCCTCGACCCCGCCGAGCTGCGGCGGCGCAACCTCGTCACCGCCGCCGAAATGCCCTACGACACCGGCATCATGGCGCGCGACGGCCAGCACCAGGTGTACGACAGCGGCGACTACCCGGCCTGCTTCGAGAAGGCGCTGGAGCTGGTGGGCTACGACGCCGTGCGCCGCGAGCAGCCGGCGCTGTGGGCGCGCGGCGTCTACCGCGGCGTCGGCCTATCGGCTTACGTCGAGAGCACCGGCAGCGGGCCGTACGAGGGCGCCGTGGTGGGGCTCGACGCCGACGGCCACGTCTGGGTGTACACGGGTGCCTGCTCCCAGGGGCAGGGCATGGAGACGGTGTTCGCGCAGGTTTGCGCCGAGCAGCTTGGCGTCGGCGTGGACCAGGTGACGGTCGTGCCGGGCGACACGGCCGGCATCGCGCGCGGCCAGGGCACGCGCGCCAGCCGCAGCACCGTCACGGCCGGCGCGGCGATCACGCACGCCTCGCGGACGGTGGCCGAGCGCCTGCGCGAGCTGGCGGCCGAGCTGCTGGAGGCCAGCCCCGCCGATCTGGAGGTGCGGGGCGCGGTCGTGCAAGTGCGCGGCGTGCCGGACCGGGCAGTGCCGCTGGCGCAGGTCGTGGCGCGGGTCGGTGACCTAACCCCCCCACCCCCCCTTCCCGCCGAACGAAGGGGGGAGAGGGACGGCGCCGACGCCGCCCCGTCGTCCTCCACCCCCCTTCCCGCATCCGAAGGGGGGGCAGGGGGGGTAGGTCGGCCCCTCCCCATTCGCGTCGAGCACTACTACGAGCCGCCCGCGTTCACCTACGCGAACGCCGTGCAGGCGTCGCTGGTCGAGGTGGACGTGGAGACGGGCCGCGTGGCGCTGTTGAAGCAGGTGGTGGTGCACGACAGTGGCCGGGTGATCAACCCGCTGCTGGCCGATGGCCAGGTGTGCGGCGGCGTGGCCCAGGGCATCGGCAACGCCCTGATGGAGGAGGTGGTCTATGACGAGAACGGCCAGCTCCTCACGGGCAGCCTCATGGACTACATCGTGCCGACCGCCTGCGACGTGCCGCCCATCGCCCTCGGCCACTTCGAGAGCCTGTCGCCCCACAACCCGCTGGGCTTCAAGGGCCTGGGCGAGGGGGGCGCGATCGCGCCCCCGGCGTCCATCAGCAACGCCGTCGAGGACGCCCTGCGCCCCTTCGGCGTGGAGGTCACGGCCACGCCGCTGTCGCCCGAGCGCGTGCGGGCAATGATCGACGCGGCGCGCGCTGGCAGCGGGACCGGGGCCGGCGCCGCGTCGTCGTAGTGCCGTGACTGCTGCTGCAATAGCCTCCTCGCCCGCGCTCGTTCGCTCTCGCCTACGCGCCGCTCGTGGCGATGAGCCCCGGCGGGCGCGTCCAGGCCGTTAGCGGCCGCCCCTCGGCGAGCGCCTGTAGCTCGCGCGCCCAGATGCGCCGCAGGATGATCACCAGCACGTCCGAGCGGCCGAGCCGGTCCTGCGCGCGGTCCACGAGTCGCCCCTGCCCGACCTGGGCCACGTAGTCCTGCACGTTGATCAGGTCGGGATCGTCCGGGGCGAGGTCCTGCACGCGGCGCTCGCCCCGCAGGATGGCCTCGCCGATCGCGGCGATCGCGGCGTCGTCCGACCGCGGCGTCGCGGCCCGCCGCGCCCGGTAGTCGTCGGCGGCCTGGCCGGTAAGTGGCGCGAAGTGGACGCTGAAGCTGCGGTGCTGCTCGTCGTCGATCGGCACGCGCCAGGCGAGCGTGTCGCCCCACACGCCGCCGAAGCGCAGCGCTAGGTGCAGCACGTTCGGCATGCCGAACTGGTTGACCCGCACCTTGCCGTTCGGCCGCGTGCCGCGCATCTCGATGCCCCAAGGGCTCTCCTCGCCGTCCATCCGCGGCACGCCCACCAGCCCCTCGAAGTTCGTCCCCGATTCGCGGTGGACGAACGCCGTGTGCACCGGGTCGAGGGCGTTCTCGATGTTCTGGAAGTAGCTGCACGCGCGCAGGTAGGTGCTGTTCTCGCGGACGCCGTCGGCCTCGAAGTCCGGGTAGCGCGGCAGGGGCGGCGCCGCGCCCTCGCCGAGATAGGCGAAGACCAGCCCCAGGTACTCCTCGGTCGGATAGCTCGCGATCCGCACTTTCGGCGGAAAGCTCGCATCCTCAGCCGGCATCTCGACGCACTGGCCGGAGGCGTCGTACTTCCAGCCATGAT
>DATGMD010000016.1:0-2169 GCA_035293805.1 Chloroflexota bacterium
AGCCGATCGCGCGTGCTGGGGGCCAGCCCTTTCGCGCGGGTGCGCTCCCGCAGCTCCTGGCGCTGCGCCTCAGATAAGGTAATGCGGTACATAGCCTCAAGCTTACCGAATTCCACGAGCTTCGACCACCGAGCTACTTAGCGGCAGCCGCCAGCGGCCTGGGGCTGGTAGTGGCGTCGCTGCGCTTCATGCGCAAGGATATTGCGATCTAAGTAGAAGTTGGTAAGTTCTTGCAGCTCGTCCAGCGTAGATTCCAAGGCTATTTGCGCTACATCGCCCAGCACGAACATACCGGCGCCTACTTAGACTGGAACGTTGCCGGCGGCAAGCCGCTCCGCCAGGCACAGGGCATCGACCGGCCAGAAGGCGCGCGGTCGCGGACGAGCCACGCCTGATAGGCCGTGCAGGGGACGGCAGGTCAACAGCGCCTCGCGCCACCGCGGTGGGATGGATCGCGCGCCGTGGAGAGCGCCGAGCAGGGCGCCCGCGATCGCGCCGTTGGTGTCGGTGTCGCCGCCGCCCATCACCGTGGCGACCACGCCCTCCTCGAACGACGGCGCGTGCAGCGCCTGATAGAAGGCGTTTTGCAGGGCTATGACCACGTAGCCCTGCTGATGCTCGTAGTCGGGCGCCGTCGTGGCGGCGGCTTCCAGCGCGGCCGTCACCTCAGGGCTGGCACCGTGTTCGCGATCCCACTGCCGTGCGAGCGCATGGGCGGCGCGGGCGTCCAGCCCGTCGCGGATGACGGCGGCGAGGGCCACGATGAAGGCCGCGGAGGCATCCTGGCAGGCGCGGTTCGGATGCGTCAGGGTCGTATCCGCGCGCACGATGCCGTCGAGGGCAGCGGCGTCGAGCGCGTGGCCCCAGATGGCCAGCGGGCTCTGGCGCATCAGCGCCCCGTTCGATTGACTGGCCGCGTTCGCCGCGAGCCTGGCCGCCGTCGCGAGCGCCTCTCCGCGCGACTGCGCCCTGACCATGGCGCCGGTGGCCGTGCCGATGGTGCCGCCGACGTCGAAGGGACCGGAGTCCCTCCAGTAGGCGTAGGCCGCGGCCACGTGTTCATCGTCGAAGGCACGGTCGCGGAGCAGGGTGCGGGCCAGCACGAGGGCCAGCTCGGAGTCGTCGGTGGGCTGGCCGGCCAGGGTGTGCCAGACCGGGCTGGGCCCGACGAGGCGCAGCCCGCCCGGATGGCGTGCCGCGATCTCGCGGGCCGAGGCGAACTCCACCATGCTGCCCAGCGCGTCGCCCGCCAGTTGGCCCAGCAGACAGCCCTGTGCCCGCTCCAGCAAGCCGCCGTCCGCGACGCTCTCGCCCCGTACCGGCCGGCAGAGATCGTACGGCTCGCCGGCCTGCGCCGCGTGGCTGAGCACGCGCTGCCAGGGGCGCGTCGCCAGGACGCCGGCCAGTTCCGGCGCCCCGCCGAAGCACCAGCGCGTCTGGCTGCTTCCATCCGGGCTGTAGGTGACGGGCCGGCCGTCCTGGTCGAGCAGGACGCCGCCCGCGCCGAGGAGCAGGGCGTGTCCCGCGGCGTAATCCCAGCCCCCTGGCCCATGGAGGCTGACGGCGACCTCGCCATCGCCGGCGGCGGCGAGCGCCAGGCGATAGGCGATGCTGGCCGCCGCCCGATAGCGTCCGGGGGCCACGCACAGGGCGTTCTCGCGCGAGCTATGGTCGGCGCCCTGGCTGACCAGGATGACGGTCTCGGGAGCGAGGGCCGTGGCCCAGGCCCGGCGGTGCACGGGAAGGCCGTTGCGCCGCGGCGGGCCGCGGCCCTCCGCCCAGGCGAAGAGGTCGCCGCGGTTGTCGGGAGCGGCGAAGGCGTACACCACGCCGAGCACCGGCAGGCCGTCGCGCAGCAGCGCGATGGAGACGGCGCTGCCCCGGACGCCGCGCAGGTAGGTGGCGGTCCCATCATTGGGATCGACGAGCCAGAGATGGTGCCCTTCTGGCCCGAGGCGGCCGCCGGGCGCCGTCTCCTCGCCGCGGTAGCCCCAATCGGGCGTTGCCGCCATCAGGTGGCGCCGGATGAGCCGCTCGGCCGTCTCGTCGGCCTCGGCATGGCTTCGCTGGCCGGACGGCCCGCCCGGCTTGAGGAAATCGCGGCGCAGCAGGTCCCCGGCGTCACGGGCTGCCGCCACGGCCACATCCAGCACATAGGGATACGAGTAC
>DATGMD010000017.1:0-10946 GCA_035293805.1 Chloroflexota bacterium
CGAATGCCCCGAGTGCCACCAAGAGTTCGTGGTGAGCCCCTCGATGCTCCATGCGGCCCCCCGCCTGATAGTCGGGCCGGCCACCGAGCCGGGGCGCATCGAGTTCCACTGTCCGTTCTGCAACCTCAGCTTCCCCAAGGAGCAGAGCCCTCGCATCCGCGAGTAGCTCGCCGCGCGGGGGAGCGTCGCGCGGGATCGGCGCCAGGCGCCGGTCCCGCGCTTGCCGATTCGAGGAGAGCCCGATGCAGCTACCGCCCGTGGCGACGACGACCGTCGGCAGCTTTCCGCGGCCGTCCTGGCTCGCCGACATCGATGCCCTGGACTGGACGTTCCGCCTGGAGGGCGCTCCGCTCCGCGAAGCGCAGGACGATGCGACGATCGTGACGCTCCACGACCAGGAGCAAGCGGGGCTCGACCTGCTCACCGACGGCGAGCAGCGCCGGCCGACGTTCATCAACCACTTCCTCGGCAGTCTCGACGGCATCGACCTTGCCGACCGCCGGGCGAAAGTCATTCGGCGGCGCACCGAGCGCCAGGTGCCCCGCGTCACCGGCCCCGTGCGGCGCCGCGTCTCGGCCACCGCCGACGATCTGCGCTTCGCCCGCGCCCACACCGCGCGCCCCCTTAAGCTCGCGGTGCCGGGGCCAATGACAGTGGTGGACTCGACGTACGACGAGGTGTACGGCGATGAGGTGCGGCTGGCGATGGACGTGGCCGCCGCGCTGAACGCGGAGCTACGCGACCTGCAAGCCGCCGGCTGTGACGTGGTCCAGATCGACGAGCCGGCGATGACCCGCTACCACGAGAAGGTCGCCGCCTACGGCGCCGAGGCGCTCGACCGCTGCCTGGAGGGGATCACCATCCCCAGCATCGTGCACCTCTGCTACGGCTACCCCAACGCGGGCGGGCAGCAGCACCAGTACGAGTACCCGGCGCTGCTGGCGATGCTCATGGAAACGCGCATTGGCGGGTTCTCGGTGGAGTTCGCCCGTAGCGGCTACGACCCGGCGCTGCTCCGCGGCTGTGGCGACCGGCTGGTGATGTACGGCTGCGTCGATCCCGGTGAGGCGCCGCCCGAGCCCGTGGAGGCGGTGGTCGCGCGCGTGCGGGCCGCGCTGCCCTACGTGGACCCGGCCCGGCTGCTCCTCGCCCCCGACTGCGGCCTCATGACCATCAGCCGCGAGCTAGCGCGGGCGAAGGCGGCGCTGCTGGTCGAAAGCGCCCGCATCGTGCGCGCCGGCCTGTAGAGCTGGCGTCGGCAAGCAGGTAGTCGGCGAGCACGATGCCGAGCTTCGACCCGCCCATAGCCCCTCCCTCGCGCCGGGCGCCCCGGCTCTCGCGCGCAGTATGCCCCACGGCGACCGGCGCGGCAAGAGGCCGAGTCACTCGTAGCGCAGCGCCTCCACCGGCGCGATGCGGCCGGCCCGCCAGGCCGGCAAAGCCGCTGCCAGCAACGAGGCGCCCCAGGCCAGCACGGCGATGGCCGCGAGCTGGTCGGCGGGCACGACGAGCGGAAACTCGGGGTGGCTGCGCTGAAGGTACCGCACGACCTGGCCCGCCAGCCCGACGCCCACGGCGAGCCCGATGCCCGCCCCGGCCAGCGCCACCACCGAGCCCTCCAGCAGCAAGCTGAACTGCACGGCGCCCGCACGCATGCCTACCGCCCGCAGCATCCCGATCTGCGAGCGCCGCTCCAGCACGGCCCGTGCGCTGAGCAGGCCCACGGCCAGCACGCCGCTCACCAGTCCCAGCCCCATAAAGCCCTGCAACAGGAAGCTGAGCGGCGCCTGCACCGCCTGGCTGAGCCGCAACTCGGGGTCGACCACGCTCGCGTGCAACCCGCGGTCGCCAAACGACACGTTGAGCGCCGAGGCCGCGCGCTCGGGCGTCAGGCCGTCGCGGGTCCGCAGGTAGTAGGTCACCTGGCGGGCGGTGGGCAGCCCCGCCTGCGCGGCCATCGCCGCCGAGAGGAACACGCCGTCGCCGAGCGGGCTGCGGGGCGCGAGCACGCCGATCACTTCCAGCCGCAGCGCGCGGCCGCCGTCGCGCGCTCGCACCCAGACCGTCGCATCCGGCGCCAGCGCGTTGCCCGCCGGTCCGAAGCCGAGGCTCGCGGCCACGGTAGTGCCGACGACCGCCAGCCCTGGCTCGTCGGCCAGGGCGTTCCAGACCGCGTGGGGATCGCCGTAGCCGGCCGCCAGCGTCGTGAGGTGCGCCTCGGTGCTGCGCAGGAAGGCGTCGTCCAACACGCCCACGGTTGCGGGCTGCCAGGTCGCGCGCGGGCCAGCCAGGCGAATCAGCTCACCGCCCTGCGTGGCCACGCCGCCGATCGCCGGGAAGTCGTCAGGGCGCGCGGCGGGCGCGTCCGCGAGGGCCGCGCGGAGATCGAAGACGACTGGCGTGGTCTGGCTGGCTGGGGGCGGCACGCCGTCGGTCTGGGCGCGCAGGTCGTAGCCGGCGTTGTCGCCGTCCGGGTGGCCGTAAGCCTGGTGTGCCCCTGCCAGCAACACCGACGACACGGTGAGCGAGCAGAGCACGAGCGCGAACATAGCCATCGCCATGCCAGTGCGGAAGCGCTGCTGGCCGAGGTGCGCGGCCGCCAGGCGCCCGGTCAGGCGCAGTGCCCGTAGCGGCCGCACGAGCCAGGTGGCCGCGGCCAGCACCAAGCTCAGGTTGGCGCTCAGGCCCCAGACGGCCGCCAGCGCCATTGCGATCCCCGCCACCGGAAACATCTCGGGCGTGAGTGGCGCTCGGCCGAGGCCGAGCGCCTGCACGGCGCGGCTCGGCTCCCACCACAGGGCGAGCAGCCCCAGGCTTGCCAGAGTGGCGAGCAGCGGATGGAGATCCGGGGATCGGCGATAAGAGGCCCGACCACGCCGCGCTCCGGCCCCGATCCTCCTCCCCCCAATACCCACCCCCCACGCCAGCGCCCGCTCGGCCGCGAGCACCAACGCGCTCAGCCCGAGGGACAGCGGCAGCAAAAGCTGAGCGTGCTGGCCCAGGTTGAGGAGGCCCGCCCCGAGCGCAACCAGCGCGACGGCGAGCAACGGTTGGAGCCAGACGGCCGTGCGCCCGGCGGGCTCGGCCAGGTTGCGCATGGCCGCGGCGATGTTCAAGCGGCTCGTCCACCAAGCCGAAAGCCCGATCGTCAGCAGGGATAGTAGCAGCCCAAGCGTAAAGGCGAAGGCGAGGCTGTGCGGCTCGACGTGCGGGCGGACGCTGAGCCCCAGTGGCGTGAGCGCCGTCTGCAGCACGGCGACTAGCGCCTGGCCGATGCCCAGGCCCGCCGCCACGCCGGCCAGTGCCGCGCCGAGTGCGTACACCAGTCCTTCGACCAGCAGCATCGCCGTCAGGTCGCGCTGGCGCGCGCCGAGCGCGCGCGCCACGCCCATTTCGGTGCGCCGCCCCGCCGCCATTAGCACGAAGACGAGAAACACCAGCATCAGCCCGGTGGCGATGGAGAACGCGCCCAGCACGACAAAGATGCTGGTCAGGATGCTGGCGTACTGGTCGGCGCGCTCCTGGGCTACGCGCTTCAACTCCAGCACCCGCACCCCGCCGGCGGCATTCAGCGCCCCGAACAGCTCCCGGCGCTCGGCGCCCTGGGGCAGCCGCAGCGCCACGACGCCCAGCCGCGCGGCCGTCTCGGGATCGGCGATAGCATCGGCGATCAGGGCGCGCGCTTCCGGCTCGGGCGCGGCCAGCGCGTCGCGCACGCGCGCTAGCCGCTCGCCATCAGGCCCGCGTAGGTCCGCCGCCAGCGCCGCGATGCCGCGCCGCACTGGCTCGTGCCGCAGCGCCGCCAGCGCGCGCTCGGCCGCCGCGTCGTCGATCAGCCGCGTCCGCAGCAGCCCCGCCGCCTCGGCGCTGCGCTCGACGGAATTGGCGCGGTCGCCGCGGTTCACGACGAGAATCTGGTTCACCTGCCCAGCGTGGTCCAGCTGGGCTTGCAGGGCCGGCAGCGGCGCGATGATCGTGGGGCGCGCGCCGCCCAGGTCGCTGGCAGCGTAGATCGCCGCCAGGCGCAGCTCGATGGTATGGTCGCCAATGCGCGCCTGCAAGCGGTCGCCCACGCTGGCGCCCAGCTGCGTGGCGGCTTCCTGGTTGACCAGCAGGTCATCCGGGGCCAGGTCGGCCAGGCTCAGCGCCGCACCGTCGAGATCGGCTAGCGTGCCCATAGCGGGCGGGAAATCGGCGGGTAGGCCGAGGACGTTCGTGTCGGGCAGCAGCTGCTGAGTCGTCAGGTCGACGAGCGTGGCCTGCTCGACGATGGCCGGCACGAGCGCCGCTATCGGCCCGTCGCCCAGTCCCGCGGCCAGTTGGTCGCGCACCGCGGCGTCGAAGTAGCCGCTGCCGGCCGTGAGTGGCGCCCCCTTCGCCACCGCCTCGAACCAGCGGCGGTTCTGGCCGCGCGGGCCCAGCCAGGACTGGACGACCACCTCGTCCACCCGGCCTAGGCTGTCGGCCACCAGCGAGCGCACCGTAAAGGTCATCGTGTCGCCGGTGAACAGGGCGCTGGTCACGACGGCCGTGCCGAGCGCCAGGCCGGCCACCACCAGCAGCGATGAGCCGGGTCGGCGCGGCACGTTGCGCAGGCCGAGGCGCCACAGCACCGGTCGCCGCCACACGACGGCCAGCAGCGCCGCGACAATGGCGGCGCTCGCCAGGCCCGCGCTGAGCGCGAGCCGCTCGATGGGAACGCCGAACAGGGACTCCATGCGGGGATACCCCTCAGCCTCGGCCAGGACGCTAGTCGGTCCGCGCTCCGCCGGCCGAGGCCGCCAGGTCCGCCTCGCCCGCGTCCACGATCTGTCCATCGCGCATAGTGATGCGCCGGTGGGCGCGGCGGGCCACCTCGGGCGCGTGCGTCACGATGACCAGCGTCTGCTCCAGCTCGCGGTTCAAGCGTTCCATCAGGTCGAGAATCTCGGCGGCGGCCTCGCTGTCGAGGTTGCCGGTCGGCTCGTCGGCCCACACGATGGCCGGCCGCGTGACCAGCGCGCGCGCGATCGCCACGCGTTGCTGCTGGCCGCCCGATAGCTCGGCCGGGCGGTGCGCGGCGCGGTGCGTCAGCCCCACCTCCGCGAGCGCCGCCTGCGCCCGGCGCCGCGCCGCGCGCTCGCGCTCGCCCGCCAGCAAGAGCGGCAGCTCGACGTTCTCGACGGCGCTCAAGACCGGCAGCAGGTTGTACGCTTGGAAAACGAAGCCCATGCGGCGGGCACGGTAGGTGGCGCGCGCGTCGTCGCTCAGCGCGCGCAGCGACCGTCCCTCGACCCGCACGTCGCCGCCGTCGATCGTGTCGAGGCCCGCCAGGCAGTTCAGCAGCGTGGTCTTGCCGCAACCGCTCGGCCCCATGATGGCGACCATCTCGCCGCGCCGCACGGCGAAGTCCACGCCGCGCAGCGCCGGCACGCGCAGCGCACCGCGCTGGTAGCTCTTCCGCAGCCCCCGCGCCTCCACGATCCACGGGGAACCTATCCCCCCTGCCCCCCTCCCGATGCGGGAAGGGGGAGAATCGGCGTCAGCTCTGCCGACTCCCCCGGTGCTCTCGCGGCGAGACAGGGTAGGACCCAGCGCCGGCGCCACCGGCTCCCCCCTTCCTTCGAAGGGAAGGGGGGCCGGGGGGGTTAGGTCGTTCACGGCAGCAGCCGATTCGCTTGAATGGTCGCCCACATCACCTCCGCCAGCCGACGGTGGCCCTCCGTGCTCGGGTGGAAGCCATCGGCGCCCACCAGATCGGGGCGCCGCGCCAGCTCCGGCCCTAGCTCGTACAGGTCCACGAGCGTCGCGCCATGGCGCTCGACGCTGCCGGCGATCGCCGCGTTCCAGCGCGTTAGCTCGGCGCTCAGCAGGTCGCGCGGGATCTGGTCGTACAGCGGCACCGCCATGAGGTTCGGCAGGTTGGCGACCAGCACGTGCGCCGTCGTCTGCGTCGTCAGCGCGTCCAGCAGCGTGTCGAGCTGCGCCGTGTACTGGTCGAGCGGTACACGGGCATTGAAGTCGTTGACCGCTAGCCAGACGGTGACGATATCGGGCGCGGCGTCGAGCGCGACAGGGAGCTGCTGGGCGAGCGCATCGCGCAGCAGACTGCCGCTAATCCCGAGGTTGACGAGTCGCGTGCCCGGGGGCATGTCGCCCGCCAGCACGGCAACCCAGCTCTCGTGGCTGGGATCGGTAGCGCCGATGCCTACGGCATCAGAGGCGCCCAGCGCCACGTAGACGAGCGGCTTGGGCGGCGGTGCGACGTCGAGCGTCGGCGCCACGCACGCGGTCAGGCCGAGCGCGAGCGCGAGTGGCGTGACGAGCAACACCTTAATCGACAGTCGCCAGGGCGCGCTCCAGCGCGCCAGCAATCGCCAGGAAAACACTGTTGCTCCAAACGGCAAGCGCCGGCACCAGACTCGATTGGGGCCGGGAGTTAGAGAATTCTAATCGATGACTACCCCGCGCCCCACGATTGTGAGCAATGGTCGCCCGGACATACGGTTCAGCGCGCGGTTCAGCGGCTGGCGGCGCGGAATACGAGCGCCGCGGCCCCGACGACGCCGGCCTGGCGGCCGAGGGCCGCGGGGAGCACGGAGAGATCGCGCGTGAACGCGAGGCAGGCGCGGCGAGCCAGTTCGGCGCGCAGCGGGTCGAACAGCAGCGTGCCCGCCTGGCTCACGCCGCCACCGATCACGACACGGTCCAGGTCCACAAGCGCCGCCGCGCTGGCGATACCCCGCCCGAGCGCGTGCCCGGCGCGACGGAAGAGCGACCGGGCTAGCGGGTCACCGGCCCGCGCTGCCGCCGCCACTGCCTCTGCCGTGAGCGGCGTGACAGCCGCGAGCGCCGAGGGCGTGCCGTGCCGCACCGCGGCCGCGGCTGCCCGCGCGATCGCGGGGCCAGCCGCGAGCGCCTCGACGCAGCCGCGCGCCCCGCAGGCGCAGCGCGGCCCGCTCGCCGCCCCGATGACGTGCCCGATATGCCCCGCGTTGCCGTGCGCGCCGGGCAGCAGCCGCCCGTCCACGACGAGGCCTCCGCCCACCCCGGTCGAGACGACCATGCCCAGCAGGCAGCGCGCGCCCTGGCCGGCGCCTCGCCAGTGCTCGCCGAGCGCCATTGCCTTCGCGTCGTTGTCCACGACCGTCGGCAAGCCATAGGTCGCGATCAAGCGATCGCGCAGCGGGAAGTCGCGCCAGCCCGGCATGTTCAACGGCGAGACGATGCCCTCGGGGTAGTGCATCGGCCCGCCGCAACCCACGCCGATGCCGACCAGCCCCGTGGTAGGCGTGGCGGCGCGCTCCAGGCAGCGATCGACCGCCGCGCGCAGCGCGCGGAAAATCGTCTCGGCGTCGGCGGGCGGCGTCGGCACCTCGACGTGGCCCGCGACCGTGCCGCTGTCCTCCACCACGGCCGCCGCTAGCTTTGTGCCGCCCACGTCGAGCGCCAGCACCCGCTCTGGCGCACCCACCCCGACCCCCGCCCTATCCGTCACGGCCGCTCCCGCGTGTTTCGTCCGCCCTGCTTGCTCGTGTTATAACCTCAGCGCTTGCACCCAGTTGAAACTCTGGGTGAGGATTGAAACAACATGATCAAGCGCGAGTTGTGCGCGCTCATCGCCGACGCGATTGCCCGCGCGCAGGCGGCCGGGGCGCTGCCCAAGACGGCGGTGCCCGAGATTACCCTCGAGCCGCCGCGGCGCGAGGAGTGGGGCGACTACGCCTGCTCGGTCGCGCTCAAGATGGCGCGCGGCGCGAACATGAAGCCCATGGACGTCGCCACGGCTATCGCGAACCAGTTGGGCGGCGAGCACCTGCCGGCGGCGGTCGCCGCGGTCGAAGTAGCGCCCCCGGGGTTCCTGAACATTCACCTGAGCCCCGACTGGCTGCGTCAGCAGGTCGACGCCATCGTCGCGGCGGGCGCGCGCTACGGCGAGGTGCCGCTCGGCGACGGTCGCGCGGTGCAGGTCGAGTACGTGAGCGCCAACCCCACCGGGCCGCTGCACGTGGGGGCGGGGCGCGGCGCGGCCCTCGGCGACACGCTGGCGAACGTGCTCGCCCACGCAGGCTACGCCGTTCAGCGCGAATACTACATCAACGACGCCGGCGCGCGGATGGACGCCTTCTATGGCAGCGTCTACGCGCTCTACGCGCAGCAGTTCGGCCTCCCAGAGGAGGTACCGGCCGACGGCTACCCCGGCGAGTACATGGTCGAGCTGGCGCAAGGGCTGGCACGCGAGTACGGCCGGCGCTTCCTGGAGCTGCCGCGCGCCGAGGCGCAGGCGGAGCTGGGACGGCTCGGTATGGCCCGGCTGCTCGACGGCATTCGCGCCGACCTGGCCGAGATGGGGGTCCGCTTCGACGACTGGTACTCTGAGCAGAGCCTGTTCGACCGCGGCCTGGTGGCCGAGGCGCTGGACCGGCTGCGCGCCCAGGGCTACGTGGCCGAGCGTGAGGGCGCCGTCTGGTTCACGTCGTCCGACCTGGGCGAGGACAAGGACAACGTGCTCATCCGCTCGAACGGCGTGCCCACCTACTTCGCCTCCGACATCGCCTACCACTACGACAAACTGGTGCGCCGCGGCTTCGACACGGCCATCGACATCTGGGGCGCCGACCACCAGGGCCACGTGCCGCGGATGCGGGCCGTCCTCACGGCCCTCGGCCTCGACCCCGATCGGCTGCGCGTCGTCGTCTACCAGCTCGTGAACCTGGTGCGCGAGGGCAAGCCCGTGCGCATGGGCAAGCGCACGGGCACGTTCGTGACGCTGCGCGAGGTGCTGCGCGAGGTCGGGTCCGACGCCGTGCGCTTCTTCCTGGTGATGCGCTCGGCCGACGCGATGATGGACTTCGACCTCGATCTGGCCAAGGAGCAGAGCAATAAGAACCCTGTCTACTACGTGCAGTACGCCCACGCGCGCTGCGCCGGCATTCTGGCGCGGGCGCGAGAGCGCGCGGAGCCGCTCGACCCCGCCGGCGGCGATGTCCGCCTGCTGACGCACGACGCCGAGCTGGCGCTGATCCGCAAGATGACGCGCTTGCCGGAAGTCGTCGAGGCGGCGGCGGTGGGCCTCGCGCCGCACTCGCTGCCCTACTATGCTATGGAGCTGGCCACGCTCTTGAACGCCTTCTACGACACCGACGAGTGCCGCGTGCTGGGCGAGCAGATCGACCCGGCACTGAGCCGCGCGCGGCTGAAGCTCGTCGCGGCGTGCCAGATCGTCCTCGCCAATACCCTCCGGCTCATCGGCGTGGAAGCGCCGGAGCAGATGTAGCCACGCTCCAGGGCACCGGTGCCCGGGCGGCGGGCCAGGCGTCACGCTTTTGTACCCAGCGCACAAGACGCGGGACGCCGCGAGCGCTGATGCGCTAGAATCAAGTGGACATACGCCGCCCGCAGCCCTGCATCCGCGGGCCGCGCCCAGCATCGGATCACCGCCACCTGCTGGAGGGCTCCGCGTGAGCAAGACTTAGCGGTGGGGGACATCATACGGCGTAACGAGCCGCCTCGGCGGCTACCAACCGCGGGGACACCCTTGCGGCCCATCGCCGGGGGCGCGGAAGAGACGCGTATCGCGCGATGGATGGAGCAGGCCGGCTCCCATCAGACCCGCGCCCTGATGTGGCTACGGCGGACGCGCGACCCGGCCGCCGGGCCCCAGCCGACAGCCCAGCGCCGCGAGTTCCTGATGCGCGCGCTCGAGCACCTCGTCTCGGCGCGGCGGCTGCTGGAGCGTGCCCGCGACGCGACCCAGGACCCCAACCTCCTGGCCATCCTCGAAGAGCACCTTGCGCGCCTGGCCACCACGGCCGCTAGCACCGAGCGCCTGCTGCACCAGATCGACGCCGCACGGGGACAATAACCTACCCCCGGGGTAGCAGTCCCGGCAGACGGCTTTCGAGGTAGCGGCGCGTGACGACGCCAAGCCGCACGTCGCGGATGACGCCCGTGGCGTCGATGAGGTAGCTGCTGGGGAGTGCCTGCACGTTATACGCCTTGTAGGTCTCGCCGCGGCGGTCGGCCAGTAGCGGTAGATCGAGATCCAGCTCCTCGCCAAAGGCGCGAATGCTCGGCGCGTCTTCGAGCACGTTCACCGCGAGCACCCGGAAGCCGGCGTCGCGATAGTCGCGGGCAAGCTGGTCCAGCTCGGGCATCTCCGCGCGGCACGGCTCGCACCAGGTGGCCCAGAAGTTCACCAGTACGACCTGGCCACGCAGGTCGTCGAGGCTGTAGGTCACGCCGTTCGGGTCGCTTAGCGTGAAGGAGGGGGCGGGCTTGCCGATCTGGGCCGCGGCGCTCGCCCGCAATACGCTGTCGAGCGATCCCCAGCCGGTCTCCGCGGGACCGGCCGTGAGCCGCGCCCAGACGATCCAGGCAGCCCCTACCGCGCTGAGCGCCAGCACGACCGCCCAGGTGGCGGGCGCGATTCGGCGCCAAGGGGGCACAGCAACCGGGGAGGCCGGCGCCGCCGTAGGGTCACCGCTCGGCGGAAGCTCGTCCGCCGGCGGCTCGCTCAGGTCGCGCTGGTGCCCGGCGGCAGATGCGGCCATTAGAGGTTCGGCCGCGTCGCTACTTGGCCTCGCGGTGGGGGGTGTGCTTCCGACAGCGCGGGCAGAACTTGTTGAGCGTCATGCGATCCGGATCGTTCCGCTTGTTCTTCTCGGTATGATAGGTCCGCTCGTGGCAATCCTGGCACGCGAGCGTGATCAGGATGCGGTCAGCCTTCTTAGCCATGGTTGCTACGCTCCAGTCCTCAGCGATCAGCCGTCAGCGGTTGGCTAAGGGCCATGACCTTCGCTGATGGCTGACGGCTGATCGCTTGCCTACTGCTGGATGGAAGTGACGACGCCGGCGCCGACGGTGCGGCCGCCCTCGCGGATGGCAAACCGCAGCCCTTCCTCCACCGCCACCGGCGTGATCAGCTCGATCTGCATCTGCACGTTGTCCCCGGGCATCACCATCTC
>DATGMD010000018.1:0-260925 GCA_035293805.1 Chloroflexota bacterium
GCGCGCCGGCGGACGCGCGGCGGGGGCGCTCGGGTCAGCAACTGCCGTAGCTTCGCTGCCTGAGCTTGCCGCTCGGCGTTCCTGGCAGCCTCCTACCCTTTTTCTCACCCTACCTCTAGATCATTACTTCTGCCAAGCCGCATAGGGGATAGGGGATAGGGAGTAGGGGGTATCAGGCTTCGTATTCCCTACCCCTCTATTCCCTACCCCCTATCCCCCATCCCCTATGCGCCGACCTGGGCGCGCACGCGGTCGATCGTCTCCTGCGCCTCGCGCACGACCTGCTCGACGTCGAGGGCGGTGAGCTGGCCGCCACGCTTGAGGATGCGGCCGTCCACGATCACCGTGTCCACGTTGTGGGGCTGCGCCGCCTGGACGATCATCCGCACCGGCTCGGTGAGCGGCGCCATGTTCACGTCCGTCGTGCGGACCAGCAGCACGTCGGCGCGCTTGCCGGGGGTCAGGGTGCCCACGCGGTCGGCGATGCCCAGGTCGCGCGCGCCGTCGATCGTCGCCATCTCCAGCACGCGGCGCGGGGTGATGGCGAACTCGCTCTGCGCCGAGCCGTCGGCGATGTTCTGCATCGCCTTCATCACGGCGAACATGTCGGCGTTGCCGCAGAGCAGCGTCGTGTCGATCGACAGGCTCACCGGCACGCCGGCGCGCAGCATGTCCTCGATCGGGGTGATGCCGAAGCCGGTGCGTAGCTCGGTGTAGGGGCTGAGACTGACGTGCGTGCCCGTGGCGGCGATCAGCTCGAAGTCGGCGTAATCGTTGTTGGTGGCGTGGACGAGCTGCACGTCGGGGCCGAGCAGGCCGGCGGCGCCCAGCGCCTGCACTCCATAGGTACGGTCGGGCGTGATGCCGACGTGGGTGGTGATCGGGATGCCCAGCGCCCGCGCCGCGTCCCACTCCTGACGGCAGATGTCGATGGTGTTGTTCTCAGGCCCGCGCGTGGCGATGCCGAGCGTGAGGAGGCCGTCGCTCGGGCCGCTGAAGTACTCGCGGTGGACGCGCGCCACGTCGTCCAAGGGCAGCGCCTCGTTCGGCCCGGTGTTGCGCGAGTAGCCGTACGCGAACCGCGCCCGCCCACCGATCTCCCGGTGGGCGCGCAGCTCGATGTCCGCGTACGCGGGACTGAGCAGGTTGTGCGACCAGTTGTGGACGGTGGTGATCCCGGAGTACAGCGCCTCGGCCAGCGCGAGGCGCACGCCGCGGTAGTTGTCCTCGGGCGTGAAGGTCGCGCCCAGCACGCGGCTCCAGGGGAAGTAGCCGGTGTCGGGCTCCTCGCCGGCCATGTTGCGCGCGACCGCGCCCCACATGTGCCAGTGCGTCTCGATCAGGCCCGGCAGGGCGATCATCGCGCGCCCGTCAATGGTCTCGGCGCCCGGCGCGGCCAGATCGGCGCCCACCGCCACGATCGCGCCATCGCGAACGTGTACGTCGCCGCGCTCCAAGTCGCCGAGCGCCGGGTCCATCGTCAGCACGTAGGCGTTGCGGATCACGAACTCGCCGCGCGGCGGCAACTGGCCCGCCGGGCGCGCGGCACTCAGCCGCGACCGGGCGGCGCGGGCCGGTAGCGCCCCACTCATGGCGCCCGCCGCGCCCACCGCGGCCGCCGCGCCCAGCAGCCCCCGCCGACTGATCTTGCCGCCTGCTCGCATCTCGGCCCCTCCCACCTGCCGCCGGCCGTCCCCGGCGCGCACGGGCTACCGCGGCCGCGTGGCCCACGGCGCGCGGCGAGTATAACGCGTGGGGGCCGCCTCGCCCAGTCGGGGCGCCCCTGCTCGGCGTGGCCGGGCCAGCGGGCGGTATCATCGCACGGGCGACGGCTCGGCCGCGCGCCCGGCCACTATGGGAGGGGCTCGTGATCGACGAGACGCGCAGCTTGATCGGCGCCGGCATCCGGCGGAAGGAGGACCCGCGGCTGCTCACCGGCGCGGGGCGCTTCGTGGACGATGTGGTCCTGCCCGACCTGCTGCACCTCGCCGTGCTGCGCAGTCCCCACGCCCACGCTCGCCTGCGCCACGTCGATCTCGCGCCCGCCCGCGCCTGGCCGGGGGTGGTCGCCGCCGTGGACGGCGCGGCCGTGCGTGACCGCCTCGGCCCGCTGCCCACGGCTGTCTGGCGCCGCGTCGATCCGGCGCTGGAAGCCGCGGTGGACGTGCTGATCCGCATGGAGACGCAGCACCTGATCGCCGTGGACACGGCGCGGTACGCCGGCCAGGCGGTGGCAGTGGTGCTGGCCGACAGCCGCTACACCGCCGAGGATGCCGCCGAGCGCATCGTCGTCGACTACGAGCCGCTGCCGCCCGTGCTCGACGCCCAGGCGGCCAGCCGTCCCGACGCGGCACGGCTCCACCCCGACCTGCCCGACAACCTGGCGGCGCGCGTGCGGCTCGCCACGGGCGACGTGGACGGGGCGTTCGCGACGGCCGACCACGTCGTGCGGCGGCGCTTCCGCATGCAGCGGCTGACCGGCATCCCCATCGAGACGCGCGGCGTCGTGGCGCGGCCGGAGCCGGGGGGCGGCGTGACGGTCTGGGCGGCCACCCAGTCGCCGCACCTCGTGCGCGACGCGATCGTCCACCACCTGGGCCTCGACGCCGCGCGGGTCCGCGTGCTGGCCCAGGACGTGGGCGGCGGCTACGGGATCAAGGTGGGCGTGTACCCGGAGCTAGTCGTGGCGGCGTGGCTCGCCGTGACGCACGGCCGGCCGGTGAAGTGGATCGAGGACCGCTACGAGCACCTGCGCTGCGCCCCCGCCTCGCGCGACCAGGAGCACGCGATCGAGCTGGCACTGCGCGCCGATGGCACGATTCTCGGCCTGCGCGACCACTTCACGATCGACGTGGGCGCCTACAACCCCGCCGGGCTCGTGCAGCCGTACAACAGCGCCGCCCACTTGCTCGGCCCCTACCGCGTGCCGGCCGCGGCGATCACGGGCGAGGTCTACTACACGAACAAGGCGCCGCTAGGGCCTTACCGCGGCGCGGGCCGCCCCGAGGCGGTGCTCGCCATGGACCGCGCGCTCGACGTGGCCGCCCGCGAGCTGGGGCTGGACCCGGCCGAGCTGCGCCGCCGCAACCTGATCACGCCGGCCGAGATCCCCTACGACGTCGGCCTGGTGTACCGCGACGCGCGACCGCTCGTCTACGACAGCGGCGACTACCCCGCCACGCTGGACCAGGCGCTCCAACTGGTGGGCTACGACGCCGTGCGGCGCGAGCAGCCGGCGCTGTGGGCGCGCGGCGTCTACCGCGGCGTGGGGCTGTCCGCCTACGTCGAGGGCACGGGCATCGGGCCGTTCGAGGGCGCGTCGGTCGGGGTCGACGCCGCCGGGCACGTGTGGGTGTACAGCGGCGCCTGCTCGCAGGGACAGGGCCATGAGACGGCGTTCGCCCAGCTCTGCGCGGCGCAGCTTGGCCTGACCGTGGACCAGGTGACGGTCGTGCCCGGCGACACGGCCGGCGTGGCGCGCGGGCGGGGCACCAACGCCAGCCGGAGCACGGTCGCGGCCGGCATGGCGATCGTCGAGGCGGCGCAGACAGTGCGGGAGCAGCTTCGCGCGCTCGCCGCGGAGCTGCTCGAAGCGAGCCCGGCCGACCTGGAGCTTCACGCGGGCACGGTCCGCGTCGTCGGCGTCCCCGAGCGGGCCGCCAGCTTCGCGCAGCTCGTGGCGCGGGTGGAGGGACCTAACCCCCCCGGCCCCCCTTCCCTACCAAGGAAGGGGGGAGCCGCCCCAGCCCCGTCCGCTCCCCGTTCCCGCATCGGGAGGGGGGCCGGGGGGGTAGGTCCGACCGCCCTACCGCTGCGCGTGGAGCGCTACTATGAGCCGCCCACGGTGACGTACGCGAATGCGGTGCATGCGGCGCTGGTGGAGGTGGACGCGGCGACCGGGGCGGTGCGGCTGCTGCGCTACGCGGTCGTCCACGACTGCGGGCGGGTCGTCAACCCGGTATTGGTGGACGGCCAGATCCACGGCGGGGTGGCCCAGGGCATCGGCAACGCGCTGATGGAGGAGCTGGTCTACGACGAGAGCGGCCAGCTGCTCAGCGGCAGCCTCGCGGACTACCTGGTGCCTACCGCGTGTGACGTGCCGCCCATGCCGCTGGGCCACCAGGAGAGCCTGTCGCCGCGCAACCCGCTGGGGCTGAAGGGCCTGGGCGAGGGCGGCGCCATCTCGCCGCCGGCGGCGATCGCCAACGCCGTCGAGGACGCCCTGCGGCCGTTGGACGTGGAGATCACCGCCACCCCCCTCACGCCGGAGCGCGTGCTCGCCCTGATCGAGGCGGCCCGCGCCTGCCGCGCCGGCGGCTGAGCCGGCGGCGGGCTCGCAGAGAGAAACGGATTGAGTTGACAGGCGTGCGTCGGCACGCTACGATTAGCCAGCTTGTAGCTAGCTAATCACGGTGGACGGCGGCATGGTTGGCGCGCGCGCGCGGCAGATCTACGTGACGCTGCGGGACCGCATCGTGCGGGGCGAGTACGCGCCCGGCGACGCGATCCCGGGCTATCCGCGGCTCGCGGCCGAGCTCGGCGTGGCGCCAATGACCGTGCGCCGGGTGCTGGCGCAGCTCGAAGCCGACGGGTATGTGATGCGGCAGCCCGGGCGCGGCACGTTCGTGCGGGAGTGGGCGCGGCCGGCGGTGCTGGTGGTGGACGACGACCCGGAGGTGCGGAGCGTGCTGGCGGCCATCATTCAGGCGGCGGGGTACGCGGTCGAGGAGGCGACGAGCGGCGAGGAGGCCTGGGCGGCGCTGCGGCGCCGCGCCTTCGGGCACGTCTTCCTCGACCTGCGCATGCCGGGCGGCGGCCCCGAGACGATTGCGGCCGTGCGCGCGGCATATCCCGACACCGTGGTCGTTGTCGCGACGGCGTATCCGGAGGAAGTGCTGCGCCCGCGCAGCGGGCTGGTCACGCTGCTGCCCAAGCCGTTCGACGTCGCGGCGGTCGAGGCGGCGCTGCGGGTCCGCCTCGCCGAGCCCAAGGAGCCGTGGGCTCACGCGGCGCCATCCGCAGCAGCAGATGACGACCGGAGCCCGTGAGATCCGTGGCCGGGACGGCGTGGCGTCAGCACCGACCAGGCCTCGCGTGACGCCGTGGTCGCGGGTGGTATAGTGACAATCTGCTAACAGTTAGTTCGGTGGAACGCCGTGGAGGGAGGTGAGGAGCCGCCGATGCTCCAGGCGCCGCGAGGGCTGGCGCGGGCCCATCCCGCGCCGTAGGCCCCCGCACCACGGATGGGCGGGGGCGAACGAACTGATAGGGAGATAGCGATGCGCGTGCTCGCCTCTCCGTCTGCCACTGGCAGCGGCGAGACCCGCTTCTACGCGGGCGCTTACGACCCGCTGGCTACCTACCGCCGGCTGCGCGACGCCGGCGTGCTCGGCGCGTACTCGTACCTGCACGTCACCGCCGACCGGGCCGAGATCGGCTGGGCGCCGCTAGCGCGCCTGCGCCTGCTCGACCACCAACCGGCGCCGGACTGGCGCGCCCGGCTGCAAGCGTTTGCCGACGGCGCGGCGGCGCTGGGCCGCAAGGCGTTCGGCTACGTGGGCTTCGACGCCGTCGACCAGCCGACCGGCACCCTGCCGGACGGCTCGCAGAGTGGCTGGCCGCTGGTCGAATTCGTCGTCCCGGGCGAACTCGTGACCTTCGACGGCGCGGCGGCGGTCCACTGGACGCAAGGGAGCTTGGACCTCGCGCGCTACCTGGCAGTCGCGCCGGCGGCCCCGTCGTCCACTACGGCCGCGCCGCTCGACGCCAGCGCGCGCCTGCCGGGCGAGCAGTACGTCGAGGCGGTGCGCCAGGCAACGGAGGCCTTGCGCGCCGGCGAGGCGCGCAAGGTGGTGCTATCGCGCTACCAGGCGTACGACGTGGCCTACGACGCGGCGGACCTGTTCGCCAACTACTGTCTGACGCAAGCATTCGTGGACGCCTTCCTGGTGGACTTCGGCGGCCTGACGGCGGTGGTCGCGTCGCCGGAGATGCTGCTGTCGGCGAGTGGTGGCACGCTGGAGACCAACCCGCTGGCCGGCACGCGCCCCCGGGGGGCGACGCCCGACGAGGACGCCCGGCTGCGCGAGGAGCTGCGCTACCATCCAAAGGAGATCGCGGAGCACGTCCTGTCGGTGACGACGCAGCTGGAGGAGCTGGGGCCGGTGTGCGCGCCCGCGTCGCCGGTCGTCTGCCGGCTACTCGACGTCTGCCTGCAACAGAAGGTCCAGCACCTCAGCTCGCTGATCACGGGACGGTTGGCGCCGGAGCGGGCGGGGCTGGAGGCGCTGTGGGCGCTGTTCCCCAGCGTGACCGTGAGCGGGCTGCCGAAGAGCGCGGCGCTGCCGCTGCTGCGCCGCCTGGAGGGGCACCCGCGCGGGCTGTACGCGGGCGCCTTCGGCTGGGTGACGGGGCGCGCGGATGCCCGCTTCGCGCTCGCCATCCGCGGCATCTTCCGCTACGGCCGGCGCACGTTCCTGCAAGCGGGCGCGGGCATCATGCCCGACTCGGTGCCGGAGGCGGAGCTGGCGGAGACGGCCCACAAGCTGCGCGCGATGGAAGACGCGCTAGCACGCACCGTCGCGGCGGCGCGGACGCCGCCGCGCATCTTCGTCCTGGCGGGCCCGGTGGAGGTGAAAGCATGAGCACCCGGCGCGCAGCGCTGATCACCGGCGCGGCGAACGGCATCGG
This sequence comes from Chloroflexota bacterium, assembly GCA_035293805.1. Classification (GTDB taxonomy): domain Bacteria; phylum Chloroflexota; class UBA6077; order UBA6077; family JAJPHF01; genus JAJPHF01. Next base: position 6,691 of record DATGMD010000018.1, read on the forward strand.
CGCGGCGGTCGTCGCGCGGCTGGCCGCGGCGGGCCATGACCTGGCGCTCTTCGACTGCGACGCCGCGCGCCTGGAGAGCGTGGCCGGGCGGGCGCGCGAGATGATGGCGGGCCGCGTACACACCTACCCCGTGGACGTGCGCGAGAGCGGCCCGGTGACGGAGGCCGTGGCGGCGGCGCACGAGGCCCTGGGGCGGCTGGAGATCCTGGTGAACGCCGTGGGCGGCAGCACCCCGCAGCGACCGGTGGAGGAGATCAGCGAGGAGGAGTGGGACGCGGTGCTGACCCTCAACCTGCGCGGGCTGTTCCTCTGCACGCGGGCGGTGGTGCCGCACATGAAAGCGCAGCGCTACGGGCGGATCGTGAACGTGTCGTCGGTGGCGGGGCGGACGCGTAGCCTGTTCGGCGGCGCGCACTACACCGCGTCGAAGGCGGGGGTGATCGGGTTCAGCCGGCAGTGCGCGGCCGAGCTAGCGCCGTTTGGGGTGACGGTGAACGTCGTGGCGCCGGGCGTGACGCTGAGCGAGCGCGTGGCGGCGCGCTGGGAGGCGAAGCCGGCGGCGGAGCGCGCGTTCATCGAGAGCCTGATTCCGGCCGGGCGGGTGGCGGCGTGCGACGAGCCGGCGGCGGCCATCGCCTTCCTGTGCAGCGAGGACGCGAGCTACATCAGCGGCACCGTGGTGGACGTGAACGGCGGGCTGTACATCGGGTAGAGGATAGGGGATGGGGGAGAGGGACGGACCTACCCCCCCGGCCCCCCTCCCAATGTGGGAAGGGGGAGAGGAGTGGCTCCTGGGCCTCTGGACAGGGGCGGGGCCCGGGTGGGAATATCAGGGGGAGCGGACTCCTGCCCATCAGGCTGTCAAGGGGCCGGGGGCGGTGCGCGGGGACGGCCGCCGCGCGGTCCGTGATGCGTCGCCGGGCGCGGCTGCGCCGCGACGCGGTTCGCAGCGCCGAAAGGAGAGGGCCATGAGCACGCCGACCACCCTGCCGCACGCGAAGGACGCGCAGTCGAACGGGGAGATCCTGATCTCGGCCGACTCGCACGTGATGGAGCACCCGGAGTTCTGGGTGAAGAACCTGCCGAGCCAGTTCCAGGACCAGGCGCCGAAGTTCACCGCCGGGCGCGTAGGGGACGTGAGCGGCTTCCAGGGGCGGCCGGGCGGCCACGACCCGAACGCGCGGCTCGAAGAGATGGCGATGGACGGCGTGAGCGCCGAGGTGCTCTACCCGACGTTCGGCCTGCGGCTGTTCGGGCTTGACGACGCGCGGCTGCAAGAGGCGTGCTTCCGCCTGTACAACGACTGGCTGATCGAGTACTGCCAGGTGGACAACGACCGCCTGGTGGGCATTCCCTGCATCTCCGTGTACGACATCGACCACGCGGTGCAGGAGCTGGAGCGCTGCCGCAAGGCGGGCTTGCAAGGCGCGCTGATCTGGCAGGCGCCGCACGCCGACCTGCCGTTCTACTCGGACCACTATAACCGCTTCTGGGCGGCCTGCCAGGACCTCGACGCGCCGATCAGCCTGCACATCCTGACCGGCCACAACTACAGCAAGAACCTCGAGCAGAAGACCATCGAGTCGTACCGCGGCAGCGTGAACCTGAAGACGGCGGACGCGGCGAACGCGCTGTTCGACTTCATCTTCTACGGCATTCTGGAGCGCTACCCGCGGCTGAAGCTCGTCGTCGTGGAGAACGAGATCGGCTGGCTGCCGTTCACGCTGCAGCAGTGGGACTACTATTACAACCGCTTCGTGAAGGTGAACCCGCCGCCGATGAGCATGGTGCCGAGCAAGTACTTCGACCGCCAGATCTACGCGACGTTCTTCAACGACGCGGTGGGGGGCCGCTGCCTGGAGTGGTGGGGGCAGGACAACTGCATGTGGTCGAACGACTTCCCGCACCCGAACTCGACGTGGCCGAACTCGCGCGAGGTGATCGGGCGCACGCTGGGCCACCTGTCGGCCGACGTGCGGCGCAAGCTGGTGCAGGACAACTGCCTGAAGCTGTACCAGCTGCGGGTGCCGGAGCTGGTCTAGCGGCCCCCCGGGCCGACCGTCTACTACTGGTAAGCCCGAACGCGCAGCCCGCGAGCGCCCCTGGCGGTCAGCCCGCCAGGGGCGCTTCCTCTTGCTCCATCGGAAGGCCGGGGCGGTCAGCGGGCGGGCGAGCGGTCGGCCAGCGCGCGGCGCGCGTGGCTGATGAGCGCCCGGGCGGCCGGGCTGATCGGTCCATCGGCCCGCCAGGCAAGCTCGAGGCGGCCGCGGAGCCGGGGGCGCGTGATGTCCATCACGTGGAGCTCTGCCGGGTGGGCGTTGGCGACGGACTGCGGCAAGATGGCCACGCCCAGCCCCCTCGCGGCGAGTTGCGCGAGGACGTTGGGGTCGCTGGCTTCAAAGGCGATATGCGGCTCGAAGCCCGCGCTGGCACAGGCCTCGTCGAGGCAGGAGCGCAAGCCGGTGCCGCGGGGGAGACTGATGAGCGGTCGCTGCAGGACGGCTTCCAGGGTGATGCTGGTGGTCCCCGCCAGCGCATCGGCAGGACTAACGGCGGCCACAATGGGCTCGTCCGCGACCACCAGGGTCTGGATGCTCGGCGGCGGCGGGGAGGCCAAGCCCACTAGTGCCATGTCCAGGTGCCCAGCCTGGAGCGCTTCGAGCAAGCGGTCGGAATTGGCCTCGGAGAGGGTGATCTCCACGGCCGGGTGCTGTTGGTGGAAATCGGCCAACAGGTTGGGCAGGTCGAGGGACGAGCACGAGCTGATCATCCCCACCGCGACGCGCCCCCGCACCAACCCGGTGAGCTCGTCGACGGCGAGCCGCGCGCCGGCGACGGCTCCGAGCGCGGCGCGGGCGTAGGGTAGGACGGCGGCGCCGACCTCGGTCAGGCGCACCGCGCGCGCCGAGCGATCGAACAGGGGCTGGCCTAGCTCGCGCTCCAGACGGCGGATCTGCGCGCTCACGCCGGGCTGGGCGACGTGCAGCTTCGCGGCCGCCTTCGTGAAGCTCGCCTCCTCGGCCACGGCGACGAAGTATTCCAACTGATGCAGCTCCATAGCCGTTCAGGTCCACCTCCCCTGCCACCGCTGCGGGCCCTTCGCCTGACGTCATATCATAACGTCTGGTTCTAGTGGATAGAATAACTAGTTGTTGGAATTCTAGATATTCGGGGCAGATAATGGGGACAGAGCGACCCCAGTTCGGATCGGGAGGCTGGAGATGACCAGTCGACGTGAGCGGGCAGCGCAGCCGGACGACCTGGCGCGGCTCTTCGTGGAGCGGGTGAACGCGGGCGACGCCGAGGGGCTCGTGGAGCTATATGAGCCCGATGCGGTACTCGGCTACCCCCCCGGCCAGGTGACGGTCGGGCGGGAGGCGATCCGCGCGGTGTTCGAGCAGATGCTGGCGGCCAAACCGCACTTCGAGCTGGAGGGGCCGTTGCCCACCCTGCGCTACGACGATCTCGCCCTCACCGCGACGCGGCCCGGCGATGGGGCTGGCGCCAGGGCGCAGGTTGCGCGCCGCCAGCCGGACGGAACCTGGCTGCGAATCATCGACCGCCCCGAATCCGGCAGCTAGGCCCGCGTTAACAGACTACCAGCATCGATCCCAGAGATCGAGCAGGCGGCGAGCATCGCGCGTCCGGGGGGCCTCGCGTGGGAACCACCCACGGCGCACAACTCTACACGGCTGCAGCGGCGGCGAAGAGCACGCGCCCGGCTGGGCGACGGCTGGTCGGCGCGGTGTTGGCGGGAACGCTGCTGAACCCGCTCAACTCGTCGATGATCGCCGTGGCGCTCGTGCTGATCCAGGCGGACTTCCGGGTCAGCGTGGCCACCGCGTCGTGGCTGCTCTCTGGCTTCGCGCTGGCGGCGGCGGTCGCGCAGCCCTTGATGGGGCGGTTCGCCGACCTGTTCGGCCCGCGGCGCGTCTTCTGCGCTGGCTTGCTGCTGGTAGGCGCGTCGGGGGCGCTCGCGCCGCTCGTGCCGGCGTTCGGGTGGCTGGTCGCCTTGCGGATGGTGCAGGCGCTCGGCACCTCGGCCGCGTACCCGGCGGGACTCGCCATCATTCGCGCGGGCGATCCGCAGGGGAAGGCGCCCGCCGGCACGCTCGGCGCGATCAACATCACGTCGTCGGTAAGCGTCGCGCTGGGGCCGGTGCTCGGCGGGTTTCTGGCGGAGATCGCGGGCTGGCCCGCGATCTTCCTAGTGAACCTCCCGATCACCGCCGTGAGCTTGATGCTCGCGTTGCGTTGGCTGCCGGCCGATCCGGCTCCTGGCCTGGCCGCCATGACGGCATCGTCGTCGCGCCGTGCCGTCGCCCGCGCGGTGTTGAAGACCGTCGACTTGCCCGGCATCGGGTTGTTCAGCGAGATGCTGATCAGTCTCCTCGGGTTCCTGCTGTCGCTGTCGAGCGGCCCGCTGTGGCCCTTGCTGCCCGTCGCGCTGATCGCCGCGGGCCTGCTCGTGCTACGCGAGCGCGGCGTAGCCGAGCCGTTTCTCAACGTCCGCATGCTGGGCGCGAACCGCCCGCTGGTCGGCGTCTACGCCCAGTTCGCGGGCGTCAACCTGGTCTTCTACACGGTGTTCTTCAGCCTGCCGGTCTGGCTGGAACAGGTGCGCGGCCTCGAGAGCGGCCTGGCGGGGCTCCTGCTGCTACCGATCTCCGGCGTGGGCGTGCTGGCCACCCCCGTGGCGGCGCGACTCATCAGCCGCTCTGGCCCCGGACCAGCGCTCGTCGTCGGCGCTTTCGTGCTCACCGCGGGCTCTCTCTTGCTGCTGCTCTTCAGCGCGACCACGGCGGTGATCGTGATCCTCGCCGTCGGCGTGGTGCTGGGGATTCCCAACGGCTTCAACAACCTCGGCCTGCAAGCCGCCCTGTACGAGCATGCCCCGCCCAACCAGATGGGCGCCGCGGGCGGCCAGTTCCAGACCTTTCGCTACGTGGGAGCGATCCTCTCCACCAGCCTGCTCGGGCTGGCCTTCGGCACGTCGGCCAGCAGCGACGGCCTGCACGCCGTTGCCTACGTCCTGGCCGGCGTCAGCGCGCTGCTCCTCCTGGCCAGCATCGCGAGCGCCGTCGGCAAGCCATAAGCGGCGCGTGAGCCGCCCTGCCAGGGAGCGACAGGCTCGCCTGGGGCACCGGGCCATAACGCGGGGGGTTGGCCAAGCGCTGTGGTAAGTTGTGTCTATCGGCCGAGCGTGCCGTGAGCGTGGGGGTGCGTGGAGGGATACCATGGCCGGGTGCCTTCGGAGTCGGGGCTGGGTGTCTTGGTTGCTCGTAATTCCCCTGGCGCTAGGTGTGCTGATCGTCAGTGGCGGACCGGCGGCGCGCGCGCAGGGGCTCGGCGCGCCGGGACTGGCGGTGCAGGAGTACGCGGTGGCCGCGGGCAGCCACCCGCACGACGCGGTGCCCGACGGGGCGGGCGGCGTCTGGTACACGGGACAGGGCGACGGGACGGTGGGCCGGCTCGATCCGGCCACGGGCGACTACAAGACGGTGGACCTGGGGCAGGGCTCGGCACCGCACGGCGTGATCATGGGGCCGGACAAAGCGGTCTGGGTCACGGATGGCGGCCTGAACGCGATCGTGCGGATCGATCCGGACAGCCTGCAGGCGCAAGTTTTCCCGCTGCCCGGCCCGCGGGCGAATCTCAACACCGCGACCTTCGACCGGCGCGGGGTATTGTGGTTCACTGGGCAGAGCGGTTACATCGGGCGGCTCGACCCGGCGGTCGGGGTCGTGGAGCAGTTCGCGGCGCCGCGGGGCGCGGGGCCGTATGGGATCTCGACGGCGCCGGACGGCACGGTCTACTTCGCCTCGCTGGCCGGCAGCTACCTGGGCCGCATCGACGGCGACGACGGCTCCGTGACGGTGATCGACCCGCCGACCGCCCGCGCCGGCGTGCGCCGCGTGTGGCCGGACTCCGCGGGGCGGCTGTGGGTGAGCGAGTACAACGCCGGCCAAGTCGGCCGCTACGATCCCGCGACGGGCGAGTGGGCCGAATGGCGCCTGCCGGGCAACAACCCGCGAGCATACGCCGTCTACGTGGACGAGCGCGACCAGGTATGGCTCACCGACACCGACGCCGACACGGTGGTGCGCTTCGATCCGACGACCGAGACGTTCACGACCGTCACGATCTCCCGCCCGTCGAACGTGGCGCAGCTTAGCGGAACGTCGGCGGGGATCTGGGGCGGCGAGCGGGGCCGGGACCACATCCTCGTCGTGCGGCCCGGGTGACTCGCGCTCCGCTGGGGCTTCTGGCCCGGGCCTGGCGCACTGTAGTTGCGTAATTGTGAAGCCGGCGGCGGTGATTCCACCTACAGCGGTTTGCAGCCAGGCGGAGCAGGCGGCCGACCGGGGACTACGGCCAGGGGCGCTTGCCGTAGGCCGCGCCCCACGCCCCCGCTACGCCGGCCCGCCCGGTCGCGCCGGCGCCGGGACGGGGGCCGTGGCGCTTGCCGTAGGCCGCGCCCCACGCCCCCGCGGCGCCGGCCCGCCCGGTGGCTCCGGCCCCGGGACGGGGGCCGTGGCGCTTGCAGTATTCCGCGCCACAGGCCGCGGGCGGGCACCAGACCCGGCCCCTACGCGACCCCGGCGCCCGGCAGGCGCGCCGAAGCACGCTCCGAGCGGCGCCGGGGCTGCGGCCTGCGGGCCGCGGGCGGGCATGAAACCCGCCCCTACGCGACCGCGGTGTCCGGCGAGGCGCGCGGGAGCAGTGATCGGAGCGGCGCCGGGGCGGCGGCAGTGGCGCTTGCCGTATTCCGCGCCACAGGCCGCGGGCGGGCATGAAACCCGCCCCTACGAGTCGCTGCTGCTCGCCTAGCCGGCAAGCTGCTCTGGGTCGCTGGCGGGGCGGGCGGCGCGCACCCGGAGCGTCGTGGGCACGAGCGCTTGCACCACCACTCGGCCGTGCCGTCGCAGCTCCAGGGTAGCGCCAGCGCGGAGATCGTAGTCGGCTCGGTCGTCCGCCTGCGTGACCCAGCAGCGGCCCGCCACACACCGCAGGACCGTCTCGGGGCCAACGGGGTCCAAGCTCCAGACCTGGCCCGGGGCGAGGGACACGACCCTCCGTGCGGGGTGCGCGAGCGCGAGCGTCATCGCCATGCCTCCCTTTGCGCTGTCCTGCATCGACGATACCCCGCCGGCAGCCGCCCGCCTAGACGCACCGCACCGCTCACCGCACCAGTACAGTTGGTCTGTTCGCCCAACTGTGCTGGTGCCGCGCCGGGGGCGCTGTGTCTTGTGGGTGCGGACCGTCGTGGGCTAGAACCGGAGTGGCCCGGCAGGGGGGCCGCGCGCAGGGGGCGACACGGGATGGCGACGGAGCGGGGCACGGCGGTCGACGGCGGACGGCGCTACGAGCGGGTAGCGGCGCACGTGGGCTGGCTGATCGAGCAGGGCACGCTGCCCGCCGGCGGCCGGGTGCCGTCCGTGCGCCAGTTGAGCCAGCAGCAGGGCGTGAGCATCAGCACCGTTGTGCAAGCCTACCGGCTGCTGGAGGACCGCGGGCTGATCGAGGGCCGGCCGCAGTCGGGCTACTACGTGCGAGCGACGACGCCCGAGCCCTGGGTCGCACCGGCGCGCGACGCGACGCCGGACCCCACCGCGCTCAGCGCGGCCGAGCTGATGCTGATGGTGCTGCGCGACATCGGCGATCCCCGGCTGGTGCCGCTCGGGGCGGCGGTGCCGGACGCCGCCTTGCTGCCCGCGGCCAAGCTCCACCGGCTGCTCACCACGCTGAGCCGTCGCTGTCCCGAGCGCGGGGTGGCCTATGACGCGCCAGCGGGCTGCCTGGAGCTGCGGGTGCAGGTGGCGCGGCGGGCGCTGGCAACCGGCTGCACGCTCACGCCGGACGACATCGTGACCACCAATGGCTGCCAGGAGGCGCTCAACCTCGCGCTCCAGGCCGTTTGCCAGCCGGGCGACGCGGTGGCGGTCGAGTCGCCCACCTACTACGGCTTGCTGCAGGCGATCGAGACGCTGGGCCTGCGCGCCGTCGAGATCCCGACGCACCCGCAGGAAGGCATCAGCCTGAGCGCGCTGCGCTACGCGCTGGCCGAGACACCGCTGCGGGCGGCGGTGGTGATGTCGAACTTCAGCAATCCGCTGGGCACCTGCCTGACCGACGAACGGAAGCGGGCGCTGGTGGCGCTGCTGAGCGAGCATGACGTGCCGCTGATCGAGGACGACATCTACGGCGACCTGTGCTTCGGGGCGGAACGGCCGCGCGTGGCGAAGGCGTACGACACGCGCGGGCTGGTGCTGCTCTGCTCGTCGTTCTCGAAGACGCTAGCGCCGGGTTACCGTGTGGGCTGGATCGCCGCCGGGCGGTATCAGGCGCGGGTCGAGCAGCTCAAGATGGCCCGCAATCTGGCGACGGCCACGCTGCCGCAGCTGGCGATCGCCGAGTTCCTGGCCAACGGGAGCTACGATTATCACCTGCGGACGATGCGTCGAGCGTATGCGCGGCAAGTCGCGGCGGTCGTGGGGGCGGTGCGGCAGTATTTCCCGTCGGGCACACGGGTGGTGGAGCCCGCGGGAGGCATGGTGGTGTGGGTCGAGCTGCCGGCGGCGGTGGACGCGCGGGTGCTGTACGCGCGGGCGCGGGCGGCGGGGATCAGCGTGGCGCCGGGGCCGCTCTTCTCGGCGAAGGCGCGCTACCGGTCCTGTGTGCGGCTCAGCGCGGCCGGGTGGTCGCGGCCGATCGCTCGGGCGCTGCGGACGCTCGGGGCGCTCGCGGGCGAGCTGGGCGGGCAGGCGCCGCCGGACCGGCTGGCGCGGCGCTAGAAGGGGCCAGCGCGGCGGGCGAGGCGGCGGCCGTGGCGGTAGCCGGCCGCGTAGGCATCCTGGATCGCCTCGGTGAACATGACGAGCGGCGGGCGCCGCCGGTAGCCGTCGGCCGCGCCGAGGGCCCAGGCCTCGGTGGGGGTCTGCGGCAGGACGGGATGGCTCTGCCACTGCCGCCAGACGCGCTGGAATGCCACGGGCACGCAACCTCCAGGGACGAGCAGGCCCGAGTCTCTGGGACTCATAATAGCGTGGGCGCGATTTTCTGTGGCGGTAGCGCGCGGGTATCGATATTGCTTTGGTGCCGGTGGAGAGCCGGTAGGGGAGGCAGCGATGGCAGAGCACGAGCGCGAGCACAAGAAGGAGCCCGCATCGCCCCTGCAAAGCGAGGGCTTGAAAGAATACGCCGCCGAGATCGTTCCTTCGACCGCCACGGAGATGGAAGCGGTGCTGGAGCAGCTAGAGGCCGAGCGCGACGATTTCCCGCCACCGGACGGGCGCGAGGAGCAGCGCTGAGGACTGCAGCCACACCGGGGCTGCCGTGAGGGCGGACCCGGGAGGCGCGGCGCGGGCTACGCGGGAAAGGGAAGCGGCGGCGCGACGCCGGAGGGCGGCCCGTGGCCGGCGGCATTTTCCGCCCGCTGCTTGAGGCCGAGCAGCCACTTCCGCTCCATGACGAACTGGCCGGGATCGAGCAGCAGCGCCCAGCCCAGCATCTGGGGCGTCCAGTGGTCGATGCGCGCGCGGACCCGGGAAACCAGGCGGGTCCGCTCCTCGTCGAGTGGGTAGAGCGCAATGGACCAGGTGCTGGTACCCCAGGGGGCGTCCGCCGGTGGGCCCAGGACGAGGTACTGGTCGTGCGCGATCGCCTTCACGACCAGGTTGCCCGTCCGATCGAGCGCGTCGCCGACCGCGAGGTGCTCGTGGCCGGGCAGGAGCCGGTCGGCGTTGACGACGTGCATGCCCAAGGCGCGCTCGACGAGCGTGTAGCTGTAGAAGCCGGCGCGGGGCGCCTCACCCATCTGGACGAGCCAGGGCCAGATGCCGGCGGGCCGGGCGTGGATCGTGACGGCGCGGTTCGTCCAATAGTTGGGGTTGGGCACCAGCTCGTCGCCCGGCATGGCGCGCTCGACCTCGGCATCGGTCGCGCCCCAGCGACGGTGCCAGGGGCGGATCACGAGGGCGTAGGCTGCCAGCAGCGCCCCGGCCGGCAAGACGAGCTTCGACGCGGCGCCCGGGACGTGAGTCAGCCGAGCCCGCACGTCGTCGTCGCCTGGCCCGCCGGCTGGGCGCTGCGGGTCATTATGCCGTGAACCCGGAATAGAGGCGGTCATGGGGCTCATCATCGTATCCCTCCTCTCCTGCAAGCACAATGACACATGGAGGTTGCGGCGCGCGTTGGCGTGGGTAGCCGGGAGGTTAACGCACGCATCCGGGCCGGGCTGATTCAAATAGGGCGGCCTTAACCCCGCGTTTACGCTCCGCAACGTGGGCTGCTACCGCCGCGTGCCACGCTGACGCCAGAGGCGGAGGGCTCCGCCCCAGGCAACAAGTGCCCGGCGCGCCGGGAAGCGCTCGGCATTGGGTGGCCGACGGAAGGGAGCAGCCATGCATCAACGGATCCTCGTGACGCTCGACGGCTCCGAGCCGGCCGAGGCCGCGCTGTCCTATGCCGAGGCGCTCGCACGGGGCAGCCGCGGGGCGCTCTGCCTGGTGCAGGCCGCCCCGCCGGACGAGCAGGCCGCCACGAGCGACTACCTACACCGGCTCGCGGCCGACCTGCGAGCGCGCGGCGTGGCCGCCGCGGCGCGGGTGCTGGACGGGGCGCCGGCCGACGCCGTGGCAGCTGCCGCGACTGAGTGGCAGGCGGACCTCATCGTGATGGCGAGTCACGGGCGCACGGGCCTGGAGCGCTCGTTGCAGGGCAGCGTGGCCGATGCGGTCCTCCACCGCGCCGCCGTCCCGCTGCTGCTGGTACGCCTGGGCCACGTGGCCGCGTCGTCCTGGCCATGCCGCGTGCTGGTGCCCCTGGATGGCTCGGAGCTGGCGGAGGCCGCGGTGGACCATGCCGGCGGGCTGGTCGGCACGGACGGCGAACTGGTCCTGTACCAGGCGGTGCTGCCCGAGACCTCCGGCAGGCTGGGCGAGCTGGGCGATGAGCCGGTCTGGGCCGCGCTGCTCAGCGATGCCGAGAGCGCGGCGCAAAGCTATTTGGACGGCGTGGCGGCTCGGCAGCGCGCCGCCGGCCGCCGCGTGCGCACGGTAGCGGAGCTTGGCGAGCCGGCCGCGGGCATCGCGGACTACTGCCACCGAGCACGGGTCGACCTCGTCGTGCTGAGCAGCCACGGCCGCGCCGGCGTCCGGCGCTGGCTGCAGGGCAGCGTCGCCGACGATCTGCTGCGGCTGGCGCCGGCGCCGCTGCTGGTGCTGCGCCCGCTCCTCGAGGCGGCCCGCGCGCCGCAGCACGTTACCCCAGGGGAGCGCCCGCGGCCCCCGGCGACGCTCGAGCTGACCGCGCGCCAGGCGGAGCTGCTGCGGCTCGTGCTGGAGCGCCTGATCCACGATTCTTCCACGGGGGAGCCGCTGACGGCCGAGGTGCAGACGCTGGTGCAGAAGCTGTACGCGACAGCGGACGGCCCAGCTGGCCGCGCAGCGCCGGACGGCTCGGCGGCGGCAGGGGCGGGTGACCGCGTCGCGGACGACCCGTGGGAATCGTGGGGCGCCGGGCCGGCCGTGGACCGCGGGGCGATTCAGTCGGGCTATCCGGTGTTCGCGCGCCCAGACGCCCCGGCGGACGAAGGGGACCTCGGCGCGTTCGTCGGCGTGGTGGACGAGGTGATCGACAGCCGCGACGCGCCGTACTTGCACGTGCGAGGCGGGCTCGAACAGGCTGGCGAGCTGTTCCTCCCGCTCAAGGCGGTGCGCGCGGCCGGCGGCCACCAGGTACGCCTGAGCTTGAGCCCCGCGGACCTCCTGCGCCGTCGCTGGCCGGCTCCACGGCCAGCGGCGCTGCGTGCCGTGTAGCGGGCGCGAGGGCGGTAGGGAACGCGCGCTGACGCCAGAGACGTTCTGCCGGCAGGGGCTCGACGTGCTCCGGCTCCCCGCTCCGGATGGCGACGACGCACGCCTGCACGAGCCGCTAGAGCAGCTGCTGCGCTACTTCATCGCCGAGCCGGCGCGGGCGGAGGTCTTCGAGCTGCAGCTCCAGCTGCTGGCGGATTTGCCGCTCTGTCCCGAACTCGGCGCGGCCGCCCGGCGCCTGCTCGCGTGCTGGCGCGGCGAGCGGAGAGCCCGCCTGGCGCGCGCGGGTCGGGCCGACCGCAACTGAGCCGGCGCCCGAGGGCAGCTCGCCGGACAGTAGAGACGCGGGCGCCCTCCCGGATCCGGGAGGGCGCCCGCGCGAGGAGAGAGGGGCAGCCAGAACGGCGCTAGACGAGGGTCAAGCGCTTCGCCTCGTCGGCGTGCTGGCCGGCGAAGGCGCCGTCAGTCGGGTGGCAGAGGATGATCGGCAGCCGCGTGCTACGCAACACCGCTCCGGCCACGCTGCCGTGGATCAGCCGGTCCAGGCCGGTGCGGCCGTGCGTACACATGGCGATGGCGTCGGCCTCCTCGTCCTCGGCGCAGCGGACGATCTCGGCGGCGGGGTCGCCAAAGCGCACGCGCATCTCGACGGGGATGCGGTGGCTGTTCAGCCAGTGCGCCGGCCCTCGCAGGTAATCGCGCAGGTCCTGCTCCTGCTCCGCGAGCAAGTCGTCGAGGTAGGCGACCTGGCCGTCCCGCTCCTCGATGCCCTGCGGGACCGGGCCGACGGCCAGCAGCACGACCTCAAGCGGCGAGTCGGCGGCCAGGCGCTGCACCTCGGGTAGGATGGCCTCGGCGAGCGATGAGCCATCGAGCGGTACGACGATACGATGAAACACGATGCCCTCCTTCCCCGAGCGCCCCGAGGCCCGTCCCCGGCGCCCGGCGGCGGGGGCGGCCGATGGCCCGGCCGCCCCCGCGCGATGGTCCTTACACGTACACTCGGTGGGCCGCGACGTCGGGCATCTTCAGGCCCAGGTTGTCGATCAGCGTCGTGATCTCGGCGAGATACTCCTGGCGCGCCTGCTCGTTCGTGCGGCGCTTCAGGCCCCAGTACAGGTAGCGCTCGGCACGCCGCGAGCTGGCGCGGCCGAACATGTCTAGCCCGCGCGGTACCCAGCGGTCTACCGCCGCCTGCGCCTCGGCCGCGCCCTCCTCCGTCTTGCACAGCTCCTGGAGCTTCTGCACGCCGAAGGCGATGTGGCCGACTTCTTCCTGCATGATCCCGGGCAGGATGGCGTCGATTGGCCGGTAGCTGGAGTTGTGGAACTCCTCGCCCTGGAAGCGGCCCACGCGGTCGATGAGCGCGCAGAACGCCGCCACGTCGCCCCAGGTGGGCGGGTCCTTCTCGTGGAAGGCGTCTACCAGCCGCTCCGAGTTGTCGCGGTGCAGCAGGTACGACACGTCCACGCCGAGATCGGCCAGGATGCGGGCGAACTTGCGGTAGTGGTCGATCTCCTCGGCCACGATGCGCGCCACGCGGTGCATGTCATCCGCGGTGGGCGCTTGGAGCATCCAGCGCCGCGCGTACACGTTCGGCCCGCCGATCTCGCAATCGGCCTGAATGGTCAGCACGCGGGTCAACAGCTCGCGGTACTCCTGGGGCATCTTCGCGAAGTCGTCGCGTTCGATGCGGTCCGTGAACGCCATGCCCGAACTCCTCCTCTCGCGCCCTTCGGCGGAGCCGTGCGCTCCGTCGCGGTCCCGCGGCCAGCGCCGGCCGGCCGGCTCGGCGGCGGCAGGACCACCGCTGCCCCTAGCGTGCCGCGGGCGGGTTGCTAGCGCGGTAGCGGAAAGTAAACCGTGCGTTACGATGTCCGGGCCCGGTCGCGGCGGCTGGCGCGCGCTGTGGTACAGTCCAGAGGACATCTCAAGGAGACACCCCTATGCGGACGGCCGACCCGGCCGCTGCGCGCGCTCGCCCCGATCGCCCGCGGCCCCCCGGCAGCGCTCACCCCAACGCGCTGCTGTTCGCGCTCTCCGTGGGGGCGTTGCTGGGCGGCCTCGACTCGAGCATCGTAAACACCGTGCTGCCGGTCGTGACGCAGGCGTTCGGGAGCGACGTCGCGGGCGCCGAGTGGATCATCACGGTGTACCTGCTCGTGCTCAGCGGCCTGCTGCTGAGCCTGGGGCGGCTCGGCGACCTGCGGGGCCATCGTCCGCTCTACCTGACCGGGCTGGTGATCTTCGCGGCCGGCTCGGCGCTGAGCGGCCTGGCCCCCTCGATCGGGTTCCTGGTGGGGGCGCGCGCCTTCCAGGCGCTGGGCGCCGCCATGCTGTCCGCGAACTCGCCGGCGATCCTCACCGCGGCCATCCGCGCGAACCGGCGCGGGCGCGCGTTCGGGCTCTACTCGATGGCGGTGTATCTCGGCCTGGTGGTCGGGCCAGGACTGGGCGGCTTCCTGACCGACCTGTGGGGCTGGCGCGCGATCTTCTATGTTACCGTCCCAATCGCGCTGCTCGCGTTCGGGCTGAGCGCGCGCGTCCTGCCGGACACGGCGCCGGCCAGTCCGCACGAGCGCTTCGACTGGTGGGGCGCCGTGGTCTTCACTATCGGGCTGGTCGCCCTGTTGCTCGGGCTGAACCAGGGACACGCCTGGGGCTGGGCGTCGCCGGCGATCCTGGGCTGTTTCGCGGTGGCCTTCGGCGCAATGGCGGTGTTCGTCGCCATCGAGCGGCGCGTCCCGAGCCCCATGCTCGACCTGGACCTATTCCGCGTGCGGTGCTTCGCCGCCGCCATCGGCAGCGCGATCCTCAACTACCTCGGCGCCTACACGGTGGTCTTCCTGCTGCCCTTCTATCTCCTCCAGGCGCGCGACCTGACGCCGTCGCAAACGGGGCTCGTGCTCAGCGCGATGCCCGTCGTGATGGTCGTCGCGGCGCCGATCTGCGGCGCGCTGTCCGACCGCTTCGGCTCGCGCCTGTTCGCGGCCGGCGGCATGGGGCTGCTGAGCACGGGGCTGTTCCTCCTCAGCCGCTTGGGCCTCGACACGCCGTTCGCCGCGGTCGTCGGCATCCTGATGCTCTGCGGACTGGGGCTCGGCGCCTTTAGCTCCCCGAACACCAACGCCGCGCTCAGCAGCGTCCCCGCCCCGCATCGCGGCATCGCGTCCGGCGTGCTCGGCACGGCGCGCAACCTCGGGATGATGCTGGGGATCGGCCTGGCCGGCGCGGTCCTGGCAACCGGGCTGGGGGGCACGACGACCGGCTCCCCCGCAGCGGTCGTGGCGGCGGTCAGCACCGGCTTTCTCCTCGCTAGCGGCTTGGCCGCGGCCGGCGTGGTGACGGCCGCGGCCCGCCCCTAAGCGGCTGGCCTAGGGGAGTGTGCCTGTTTGGCTTCGCCAAACAGACACGCGATCTCTGGCCGGGTGCTTAGCGCCGACCGCGCCCTCCTGCCGACGTCCTGACGCGCGTCACCGCGCCGGCGGCGGCTGTTACCGGCCGTTTACCGTGCGCAACGGCAGCGCCAACCGCCGCGCGGGACACTGTAGCGGAGACGGAGCGCGACGAATGGGCGCACCGCGAGAGGAGGGCAATCATGCTGCGTACAATCCTCGTGCCGCAAGACGGCTCGATCCTGGCCGAGCGCGCCCTGCCCTACGCCACGCGGCTCGCGCGCGGCACCGGGGCACGGGTAGTGCTGGTGCGAGCGGCTGCCGCCACGCCGCTCCCAGGGCAGGACGCGGGGGCGGCGCAGCAGGCCGCCGTGGCCCGGGCGGAGGCCGAGCTTGGCGTGATCGCCGAGCGCGTGCGCGGCGAGGGCCTGGAGGTCGAGGCCCACGTCTACTACGACGCGGCGGACACCGCGATCCTCGACGCGGCCGGCCGCGCGCACGCCGACCTCATCGTCATGTCGACGCACGGCCGTAGCGGGCTTGGCCGGTGGGTCTACGGGAGCGTGGCCGACGCGGTGCTGCGCGGCGCGTCGGTCCCGGTGCTGCTCGTGCCGCCCGCCTGCAAGACCACGCGCCCTGCCGCGGAACGGCTGCGCATCCTCGTGCCGCTGGATGGCTCGGCGCTGGCCGAAGCCGCGCTCGGCCCGATCGGCGACCTGGCCGCCGCGCTCGGCGCGGAGCTACTCCTGCTGCAAGTCGTGGAGTTTGCGGTGCCCATGCTGACCGACGGGGCGGTCTACATGCCCGAGTGGGACGCCGAGGCGGAGGTGAAGGAGGCTCGGGAGTACCTGGAGCGCGTCGCGGCCGGGCCGCGCGCCGCGGGGCTGTCGGTTCGGACCCTGGCCGTGGCGGCCGCGCCATCCGTCGTGGGCCAGGCGGCCGCGGTCATCGCGGAGACGGCCGCGCGGGAGGGGGCGGACCTGATCGCGCTGGGGACGCACGGGCGCGGCGGGCTGGCCCGGCTGGTGATGGGCAGCGTGGCGACCGGGGTACTCCAGCGGGCGAGCGTGCCCATGTTGCTGCTGCGGCCCGCGGTCGTGGCGCGGCGCGGCGCGGGCCTGAGCGCGGCGGAAACGGCGGGGGTGGGCGCAGGGGGCTGATCGCGGGTCGGGCCGAGCCGCGCCGCGGCCGGCAGGCCGTTTACCCGACGTTTACGCCGGTTGAGCGCCCTGTTCACCCGCGGCTGGCACACTCTCCTTGCTAGCGCCACGGGCCGCGCGCTGGTCGCCGGCCCGTGGCATACTTTCGCGGACATCTCTGTACGATGGGCGGGTCATGGACGAGCGAGCATCCGCGCCACGGCAGGACTCGGGTGGGGCGGCCCCCGCGGGCGCGGGAGGGGGGCTCCCGGGTGGCCCGGCGCCCACGGCACCGCCCATACTCCCGGAGCGGGCTGACACGTACTTCCGCGCGCTCGTCGAGGCCGCGCCGGACGGGATCGTGGCCGTCGACCGCGCGGGGACGATCGTGCTGGTCAACGCCCAGGTGGAGACGATGACCGGCTACACGCGCGACGAGCTGCTGGGCCAGCCCGTCGAGATCCTGGTGCCGGAACGATTCCATCAACAGCACGTCGCTGACCGCGAGCGCTACACCGCGGCGCCCCGCACCCGCCCGATGGGCGCGGGCCTGGCGCTCGCGGCGCGGCGCAAGGACGGCAGCGAGATTCCCGTCGAGATCAGCCTGAGCCCGCTCGGCGCCGGCGATAATCTGCTCGTGATGAGCATCATCCGCGACGTGACCGAGCGCCGCCGGGCTGAGGCCGAGCTGCGCCGCACGGCCGCGCGCCTGGCGCAGCAGACGGCGGAGCTGGAGCGCTCGAACGCCGAGCTGCAGCAGTTCGCCTACGTCGCGTCGCACGACTTGCAGGAGCCGCTGCGCATGGTGGCGAGCTACACGCAGCTCCTGGCGCGGCGCTACGGCGACAAGCTCGACGCCGACGCGCTGGAGTTCATCGACTTCGCCGTGGACGGCGCCCGCCGCATGCAAGCGCTGATCAACGATCTGCTGGCCTACTCGCGGGTCGGCACGCGGGGCGCGGAGTTCGCGCCGACCGACTGCAACGCCGTGGTCGATCAGGTGCTGGCCGATCTCGGCGCCGCCATCGAGGACGAGCACGCCGTCGTCACGCGCGGCGATCTGCCCACCGTGCTGGGCGACGCGGGGCAGCTCAGCCAGCTCTTCCAGAACCTGATCGGCAACGCCATCAAGTTCCACGGCGAGCGGGCGCCACGCGTCGCGGTGGCCGCCGAGCGGCGCGACGACGAGTGGCTGTTCACGGTCCGCGATAACGGCATCGGCATCGAACCGGAGTACGCCGACCGCATCTTCGTCATCTTCCAGCGGCTGCACAGCCGGGCGGAGTACCCGGGCACCGGCATCGGCCTGGCGATCTGCAAGAAGATCGTGGAGCGCCACGGCGGCCGTATCTGGATGGAATCGACGCCGGGCGAGGGCACGACGTTCTATTTCACGCTGCCCGCGATTGAAAGGGGCTCCCGATGAACACGCAGCATGGCCGCCTCAACGGGCGCCCCGTGGAGATTCTCCTCGTCGAGGACAATCCGGGCGACGTGCGGCTGACCATCGAGGCGCTGCGCGAGGGCAAGGTGCGCAACCACCTCAACGTGGCGACCGACGGTGTGGAGGCGATCGCCTTCCTGCGCCGCGAGGGCAAGTACGCCGAGGCGGCCCGCCCGGACCTGATCCTGCTCGACCTGAACCTGCCACGCAAGGACGGCCGGCAGGTGCTCGCCGAGATCAAGGCCGACGACGACCTGAAGACGATTCCCGTCGTCATCCTGACCACCTCGAAGGCCGACGAGGACATCGTGCGCAGCTACGACCTGCACGCCAACTGCTACGTTACCAAGCCGGTGGACCTCGATCAGTTCATCACGGTCGTGAAGTCGATCGAGGACTTCTGGCTGACGATCGTGGCGCTGCCGAAGCCATGAACGAGCGCCTGCCGCACCTGGACGTGCTGCTCGTCGAGGACAATCCGGGCGACGCGCGGCTCATCCGCGAGATGCTGAACGACGTGCCGGCGGCCCGCCTGCGCTTGCGCCAGGCCGACCGCCTGGCGACCGGCCTTGAACAGCTGGATGGCGCCGACGTGGTGCTGCTCGACCTCTCGCTGCCGGACAGCCAGGGGCTCGAAACGTTCCGCCGCCTGCGGGACCGCGCGCCGGAGATGCCGATCGTCGTGCTCACCGGCCTGGACGACGAGACGGTGGCCATGCGCGCCGTCCAGGAGGGCGCGCAGGACTACCTCCCCAAGGGCCAGGTGGACGGCCAGGTGCTCGTGCGCTCCATGCGCTACGCCATCGAGCGCAAGCGGGCCGAGGAGGAGCGCGAGCGGCTGCTGCTCCGCGAGCAGGCGGCGCGCGCCGAGGCCGAGCGGCTGGCGAAGGAGCGGGCGGCCATCCTCGGGCACATCGCCGACGCGGTGCTGATCGTCGATCCGTCCGGGCGCATCACGTTCGTGAACCAGGCCGCCCGCCGGCTTCACGGGGTCCCGCCCGACGTGGAATTCGTGAACGGCGTGGTGGGTAACTACGAGCTGCTGACCGCCGATGGGCGCCCCTACCCGCCCGACGAGCGGCCGCTGGCGCGCGCCGCCCTGCGCGGCGAGACGGTGATCGACGCCGAGCTACGCATCCGCCGGGCGGACGGCAGCGAGGTGGTCGCGCTCGGCAGCGCGACGCCAGTGGTGGCCGAGGATGGCACGCGGCTGGGGGCGGTGCTCACGCTCCACGACGTCACCGCCCAGCGGGCGCTGGAGCGCCAGAAGGACGAGTTTCTGGCCAACGTGTCGCACGACCTGCGGACGCCCCTGGCGGGCATCAAGGCCTCGATCGGCGTGGTGCTGGCCAACGAGCCGGCGGGCACGCCCGAGCCCCTGCACCGCATGTTCGTCAACATCGACCTGGCCGCCGACCGCATGGGCAGCCTGGTGGACGACCTGCTGGAGCTGGCGCGCTTCCGGGCGGGACGCGTCGGGCTGCAGCGCCAGCGCACCGACCTGCGGGCGCTGGCCGAGCGCGTCGCCGGCGTCGTCGAGCCGCTGGCGGCGGCGCGCGGCCAGCAGTTGACGCTCGCGCTGCCGGCCGCGCCGCTCTACGCGAGCGCCGACCCGGACCGGCTGGAGCGCGTGCTGCTCAACCTGCTCGGCAACGCGCAGAAGTACGGCCACGACGGCGGCCGCATCAGCCTGCGGCTGGAGCGGCGGGGCGACGAGGCGCTGTGGGCCGTGGCCGACGACGGCCCCGGCATCCCGCTGGCGGACCAGCCCTACGTGTTCGAGCGCTTCTACCGATCGGAGAGCGAGGCGACGCAGCGCAACCAGGGCAGCGGGCTCGGCCTCCCCATCGCCCGCGCGATCGTCGAGCTACACGGCGGGCGCATCTGGGTCGAGAGCGTGCCGGGCGCGGGCGCGACCTTCTACGTCGCGCTTCCGCTCACTCCCACTCAGTCCTCGTCCCCGGGGGTGCAGGGGGGCTCCCCGGCTGGGGGGCCTGGGGGGTGTCCCCCCAACCTGCCGATGCCTCCCTCTTCCGGGGGCGCGTGGGTGCCCCCCACTCTATCTACGCACTCCTCGCTTCCCACGGGGAAGGAAGGTGACGCATGAAGATTCTGGTCGTGGACGACGACCCGCAAATCCTGGACGCTGTGACCGTCGGCCTGCAGCTCCAGTGGCAGGACGCCACCGTGCTCGCCGCCACCGACGGCGAGCACGGGCTGAAGGTGTTCTACGAGCAGGACCCTGACGTGGTCGTGCTCGACGTCACTATGCCACGGAAGAACGGCTTCGAGGTATTACAGGAGATTCGCCGCGTCTCCGACGTGCCGGTGATCATGCTGACGGCGCGCGGGGAGGACACCGATCAGGTGCGCGGCCTGGAGATGGGCGCCGACGACTACGTGGTCAAGCCCTTCAGCCACCTGGCGCTGCTCGCGCGCATCAAGGCAGTGCTGCGCCGCGCGGAGCTGCCGCAGCCGACCAATGCGCTCCCTGACTTCCAGGCGGGCGACCTGGCGATCAACTTCCAGAACCACCAGGTCACGCTCGGCGGCGAGCCGGTGAAGCTCACGCCCGTGGAGTACAAGCTGCTGTACCACCTGGTGCGCAACGTGGGCCGGCTGATGCCCCACGAGGCGCTGCTCGACCGCGTGTGGGGCGCCGACTACGGCGCGACCAACGACTACCTCAAGGTATACGTCAGCCGCCTGCGGGCGAAGCTCGAGCCGCCGGGCGCTCCGCACTACATCCAAACCGAGCGCGGGCTGGGCTACCGCTTCGTCCGCCCGAAGGAGAGCACGTCCCATGCAGGCGCCGAGAGCCCTCGCGTGCTACGAGACTGAGCCCTGGGAGGAAGCCTACCTGCGCGAGCGCTTGGCGGACCTGGAGGTGCGGGCCACGGCGGCCACGCTGACCGCGGACACGCTCGACCTGGCCCGCGACGCGGAGCTGCTGAGCGTCTTCATCCACTCCCGCGTCGGCGCGGACCTGCTGGCGCAGCTCCCCCGCCTGCGCTTCGTCGCCACGCGCTCGACGGGCTACGATCACATCGACCTGGCAGCTTGCCAGGCGCGAGACATCGCGGTCAGCAACGTGCCGACCTACGGCGAGAACACCGTCGCCGAGCACACGTTCGGGCTTATCCTGGCGCTGTCGCGGAAGATTCACCAGGCCTACGTGCGCACCGTGCGCGGCGACTTCTCGCTCGCGGGCCTGCGCGGGTTCGACCTGAAGGGCCGCACTCTGGGCGTCGTGGGCACCGGCAACATCGGTCTGCACGTCGTTCGCATCGGCCGCGGCTTCGGTATGGAGGTGCTAGCCCATGACGTGCGCGAGCAGCACTTGCTGGCCGAGGTACTGGGCTTCCGCTACGTGGCCCTCGACGACCTGATCGCCCAGGCCGACGTCGTGACACTGCACGTGCCCTACTTCCCTGCGACCCGCCACCTGATCAATCGCGAGCGCCTGGGGCACATGAAGCGGGGCAGCCTGCTCATCAACACGGCGCGCGGCGGGCTGGTGGACACCGAGGCGCTGCTGTGGGCGCTGGACGAGGGCATCCTGGCCGGCGCCGGCCTCGACGTGATCGAGGGCGAGGAGCTGATTGGCGAGGAGCGGCAGCTGCTGCGCCAGGGCGTGGCCCCGGAGCAGCTCCAGACCGCCCTGCGCGGCCACCTGCTCTTGCAGCGCGAGAACGTTATCTTCACGCCCCACATCGCCTTCTACTCCGCGGAAGCCCTGCAACGCATCCTCGACACGACCGTAGCCAACGTGCGCGCCTTCCTGGCCGGGAATCCCGGCAACCTGGTGTCGTGACCGATGCTGGCCGCTGAGCCCTCGCCGGCCGCGCCGCGGGCCGCGCCGCCCGCGCCGCCCGCGGCCGGACTGACCGCCGCGGAGGCCGCCGCGCGCCTCGCCCGGTACGGTCCGAACGAGGTCCCGAGCGGCCACCACTTCTGGGCCGTGCGGACGCTCCTCGGCTTTCTGGCCAACCCGCTCGTCCTGATCCTGCTCGCGGCCAGCATCGTCTCGGGCGTCCTCGGCGAGCCAGTGAATGCTACGCTGATCACGCTCATGATCGTCCTCAGCGTGGCGCTCGACTTCTTCCAGGTCTACCGCTCCGAGCAGGCGGCCGCGAAGCTCCAGGCGTTGATTCCCACCATGACGACGGTCTGGCGCGACGGGCGCCCGGTGGAGGTCCCGCTGCGCGAGGTGGTGCCGGGTGACCTGCTCGACCTACGCGCCGGCGACCTGATCGCGGCGGACGCCACGCTGCTCGCCGCGACCACGCTGAGCCTGGACGAGGCGGCGATGACCGGCGAGTCGCTGCCCGTCGAGAAGCGGCCGGTCAGCGCCCCGACGGACGCGGCGGCGCCCGAGAACGTCGTGCTCGCCGGCACCTCGGTCGTCAGCGGCGTGGGGCAGGCGCTGGTGACCGCCACCGGCGCACACACGCAGTTCGGCGCCATCGCCCGCGGACTCGCCGACAAGGCGCCGCCGACGGCCTTCGAGCTGGGTACGCGCCGCTTCGGCTTTCTCATCATGCGCACGGTCATCGGGCTGGTGCTGTTCGTGTTCCTCGTCAACGCGCTGCTGCGCCGCGACCCGCTGGAGTCGTTCCTGTTTGCGCTCGCGCTCGCCGTGGGGCTGACCCCTGAGTTCCTGCCGATGATCATCACCGTCACGCTGTCGCAGGGCGCGCTGCGCATGGCGCGCGGCAAGGTGATCGTCAAGCGGCTCGCCGCGATCGAGAACCTGGGCAGCATGGACACGCTGTGCAGCGACAAGACCGGCACGCTCACCCTGGGCACCGTCGTGCTGGAGCAGCACGTCGACTACCAGGGCCGGGAGTCCGAGGCGGTGCTGCGCTGGGCGTGCGTCAACAGCGCGCTGGAGAGCGGGCTGCGCAGCCCGATGGACGCCGCCATCCTGGCGCACGATCACCCGTCGGTTACGGCGTACACGAAGCGGGGGGAGCTACCGTTCGACTTCGAGCGGCGGCGGGTCAGCGTGCTTGCAGAAGACCGCGGCGCGGGAATAGCCATAGCCACCGGCGCCCTGGTGGTGGTCACGAAGGGAGCGCCGGAGGGCATCATCCCCCTATGCTCGCGGGTCGAGGGGGCCAACAGCGTGGAGCCCTTCACGGCCGAGCGGCGGACAGCAG
This sequence comes from Chloroflexota bacterium, assembly GCA_035293805.1. GTDB lineage: Bacteria > Chloroflexota > UBA6077 > UBA6077 > JAJPHF01 > JAJPHF01. The sequence goes on from DATGMD010000018.1 coordinate 29,647, forward strand.
CCCAGCAGACCTACGACCAGCTCAGCCGGGATGGCTACCGCGTGCTCGCCATCGCCTACAAGCCTGCGCCCGCCGACCAGACCGCGCTTACACCGGAAGACGAGCGCGACCTGATCCTCGCGGGGTTCGCCGCGTTTCTCGACCCGCCCGACCCCACGGCCCGCGACACCATCGAGCGTCTGGCCGCGAGTGGCGTCGCCATGAAGATCCTGACCGGCGACGGGGAGGCGGTCACCCGCGCCATCTGCGCCCAGGTGGGCATCCGGGTCGACAATCTGGTGACCGGCGACGAGCTGGCTCGGATGACGGACGACGCGCTCGCCGTAAAGGTCGAGCAGGTAACAGTGTTCGCACGCATCTCGCCCGCGCAGAAGAACCGAGTTATCCAGGCGCTGCGGCGGAAGCGGCACGTTGTGGGCTACCTGGGGGACGGCATCAACGACGCGCCGTCGCTGCACGCTGCCGACGTGGGCATCTCGGTAGTGAACGGCGTGGACGTGGCGAAGGCGGCGGCCGACATCATCCTGCTGGAGAAGAGCCTGGCGGCGATCCACCGGGGGGTGGTCGAGGGGCGCCGCAGCTTCGGCAACATCACCAAGTACGTGCTCATGGGCACCAGCTCGAACTTTGGGAACATGCTCAGCATGGCGGCCGCGACCGCCTTCTTGCCCTTCCTGCCAATGCTGCCCGTCCAGATTCTCCTGAACAACTTCCTGTACGACCTCTCCCAGCTCACCATCCCGACCGACAACGTGGACGCCAGCTATACGGCGCGGCCGCGCAGCTGGGACACCGTGATGGTGCAGCGGTTCATGTTCGGGCTCGGGCCGGTCAGCTCCATCTACGACTTTCTGACCTTCGGCCTGATGCTGTGGGGCTTTCACGCCGGCGAGGCGCTGTTCCGCACGGGCTGGTTCGTCGAGTCGCTGGCTACCCAGACGTTCGTCATCTTCGTGATCCGCACCGCGGGCAACCCCTTCCGCAGTCGCCCGAGCCGCCCGCTCCTCTTGAGCGTCGTGGGCAGCGTGGCGGTCGGCGTGGCGATCACCGTCTCGCCGCTAGCTGGCGCCCTAGGCTTCACGCCATTGCCGCCCGCGTTCTTCGGCGCGCTGGCGGTGCTCGCCGGCAGCTACCTGGCGCTGGTCGAGGTGGTGAAGCGCCGGATCTACGCGGCGAGCGGCTGGAGGGCAGACCGTTGACAGCGAGCGGAGCGCACGTGGCGACCGGCCGCCGCGCGGGCACGTCGAGTGTGCTGAGCCCGCCCGATCTCAGTCACCTCGTCGGCCTCACGGAGCAGGAGGCGGCCGGCCGGCTGAGCACCTACGGCTACAACGAGCTGCCGGCGGCGAAGCCGCGCAACGTCGTCGCCATCGCCTGGGAAGTCGTGCGCGAGCCGATGATCCTCCTGCTCGTCGTCGCCGGCGTGCTGTACTTGCTACTCGGCGACGTGCAGGAGGCGTTACTGCTGCTAGCCTCGGTGTTCGTGGTCATCGGCATCTCGCTCTACCAGACGCACCGGACCGAGCGCGCCCTGGATGCGCTGCGCGATCTCTCCAGCCCGCGCGCGCTCGTGATCCGCGACGGCGTGCAGCGGCGCATCCCCGGCCGCGAGGTGGTGCCGGGCGACGTGCTGGTGCTGGCGGAGGGCGACCGCGTACCGGCGGACGCGGTCGTGCTAGCGTCGATCAGCCTACAGGCCGACGAGTCGCTACTGACGGGAGAGTCGGTGCCCGTGCGCAAGACCCCTGCCGACGGCGTGGCGACGACAGCTCGGCCCGGCGGCGACGACCAGCCGTTCGTGTACTCCGGCACGCTGGTGGTACGGGGGCAGGGCGTTGCCGCGGTGCGCGCGACCGGCGCCCACACCGAGCTGGGCCGGATCGGCCAGGCGCTTGAGACCGTCGAGCCCGAAGCCAGCCCACTGCAGCGGGCGACGGGCCAGATCGTCCGCGTGCTCGCGATCGTTGGGGTGTCGCTCTGCCTGGTGATCGCGCTCGTCTACGGCATGACCCGCGGCGATTGGATCGGCGGGGTACTGGCCGGCGTCACCCTGGCGATGGCTATCTTGCCGGAAGAGTTTCCGGTCGTGCTCACGGTATTCCTGGCGCTGGGCGCCTGGCGGCTGGCGCAGAAGCAGGTGCTTACCCGCCGCGTGCCCGCGATCGAGACGGTGGGCGCCGCGACCGTGCTGTGCGTGGACAAGACCGGCACGCTAACGCTCAACCGGATGTCCGTGCGCGCGCTGGTGGTGGACGGCCGGCACTACACGCTGGGCGCGGACGCCGCAAGCATGCTGCCCGAGGGCTTCCACGAGCTAGTCGAGTTCGGCATCCTGGCGAGCCAGAGCGCGCCCTTCGATCCGATGGAGCAGGCGCTCAAAGAGCTAGGCGAGCGGGCGCTGGCGGGCACCCAACACCTCCACGGCGACTGGACCCTGGTGCGCGAGTACCCGCTCTCGCCCGGCCTGCTGGCGCTCTCGCACGTGTGGCAGTCGCCCGACGGCCACAACTACGTCATCGCGGCGAAGGGCGCGCCCGAGGCCATTGCCGACCTCTGCCATCTGGACGCAGCGCAGACGACGATGCTCACGCGCCACGCGACGATGCTAGCCGAGGATGGGCTGCGCGTGCTGGGTGTCGCCAAGGCGTGCGTCTCGCCCACGACGCTGCCCCCGGAGCAGCACGACTTCGCGTTCCAGCTCGTGGGGCTGATCGGGCTGGCTGATCCCGTGCGGCCGACGGTGCCTGCGGCGATTGCCGAGTGCTACCGCGCGGGCGTCCGCGTCGTGATGATTACGGGGGACTATCCCGGCACCGCCCGGCACATCGCCCACGAGATCGGGCTCCGGCTAGCCGACCAGCACATCACGGGGCCCGAGCTAGACCGGATGGACGACGATGAGCTTAAGCAGCGCATTCGCACGGTGAACGTCTTCGCCCGGGTGGTGCCCGAGCAGAAGCTACGCCTGGTGAGGGCGCTCAGGGCCAACGGCGAGGTCGTGGCAATGACCGGGGATGGTGTGAACGACGCGCCAGCGCTGCGCGCAGCCGACATCGGCATCGCCATGGGCGGACGCGGCACCGACGTGGCGCGGGAGGCGGCCGCGCTGGTCTTGCTGGACGACGACTTCTCGTCCATCGTACAGGCGGTGAGACTGGGGCGGCGCATCTTCGATGGCCTCAAGAAGGCGATGGCCTACCTTTTCGCCGTACACGTCCCCATCGCGGGCATCTCGCTGCTGCCGGTGCTCTTCGGCTGGCCGCTCGTGCTGGCGCCGCCGCACATCGTGTTCCTGGAGCTGATCATCGACCCCGCCTGCTCGCTAGTCTTCGAGGTGGAGCCGGAGGAGGGCAATACGATGGACCGCCCGCCCCGCGACCCGGCCGAGCCGCTGTTCAGCCGCGCGACCATCGGCCTGAGCGTGCTCCAGGGAGCCGGTGTGTTGCTCGTGATCCTGGCTATCTTCGGCGGCGTCCTGGCGCGCGGTCATGGGGAGCTTGAGGCGCGGGCCATGACCTTCACCACGCTGATCATCGCCAATCTCGCACTAATTCTCACTAACCGCTCATGGTCGCGGACCATACTGGCGAGCTTGCGCGTGCCCAATGCGGTGCTCTGGTGGGTGGTGGGCGGGGCGCTCGCGCTGCTCGGCCTGGTGTTGTGCGTGCCCGGCCTCCGCGACCTCTTCGGATTCGCCCTCCTGCACCCCGACGACCTGGCGATTTGTTTAGTAGCGGGCGTGGCAAGCATTGGGTGGTTCGAGGCGCTCAAGGTGCTGAGCGGCCGCCGGCAGCGGCTTGCGGCTGCGGGCGGGAGGCTGCTGTGAGCCGCGTCCTCACGCTGAACCGCCCCCGCTCGTCGCTCAAGTTCAAGCTGATCGGTTCGGCGAACACGGGGCGCGGGGCGGTCTGGAGGGGGCCGCAGCCGGCGGCCAAGCCGCGCAGCGGACGGTGCAGGACCTCGCCGCGATCGCCTTTGAGCCGGAAGCAGTAGACGCCATTGACCAACCGCTACCTAGCGCTGGTCGAGCTGGTGAAGCGCCGCGGCTACGCGGCAACCGGCTGACCGAGCGGTCCCTGAGCGGGAACAGAACGTGCTAGACCCCGCTCCGCAGCCGCGGTTTAGGGCGGTTTCGATTGCCCGTCCAGCAAGCCTTTCTGGTCTCGCTCGGGCTGACGTTCGTGGCCCTGGTCGTTATCGGGATCATCAAGGGCAAGCTGGCCCAGCTCAACCTGGTCCGGAGCGCGGGCGAGGTCGTGCTGGTGGGCGCCGTGTCTGGCGGGGGGGCTACCTGCTGGGAACGCTCTTGCCTCGACTGCTCGGCTACTAACGCCGCTGCGGGTTGGCGCTCGCTAGCGCATGGCACACTCAAAACGCCCGACAGGGCATCGATCCGTGGGAGGACTGCATGGCCGGCAGCGCAACGCGCCAGCCGCACCGGCACAGTCGGCGCTGGTATCTCGTATTGGGAATAGCCTTCGGCTTCGCGGTGGCAGTCGTGCTCGGGCTGCTGGTCGCGGCGCCCATCGCGCTCACGCACCACGATGCAGGCGAATTGGAGAAGTCGTACGGCAGCGCGGTGGTCGGGCTGGTGGCACGGATCAAGGGCGCCGGGGTGGGTCCCAATCCGGTGACCACCACCTCCCGCACGCTAGAGGCCGGCCGGCAGTCGTACACCGGCTCGTGCTCGCAGTGCCACGGGGCGCTTGGCGATGGGAAGGGCGTGTTCGGCGCGACCAGCTTCCCACCCGCCACCGACCTCACCAGTGGCGCCGCCCGCGATCTGAGGGATGGCCAGCTCTTCTACATCATCAAGAACGGGCTGGGCTTCACGCCCATGCCGGCCTATGGCAGCCAGTACGCCGACCAGCAGATCTGGGAGCTGGTGAGCTTCATTCGCAGCTTGCAGGGCGGCAACGCCCCCGCGTTGGCAGTCCCCACGCCCACGACCGCGCAGCTCGGCGCCGTCGAGCCGCCGGCGAGCGGCGACGCCCAACGCGGGGCCGCCGTCTTTTCCGCCGCCGGCTGCAGCGGGTGCCACGTACCGACTGGGCCGCTCAGCATCAACCCGGCGAACGACAGCGTCGCGCAAGCGGTACGCAACGGCCGGCCCCAGGGGATGCCGTGCTTCACGCCGCAGGCCCTCTCCGACGACGAGCTGCGCGACGTCGAGGCGTTTATCACGACCTTTCCGCCAAGCGGCTTCCTGGGCGGCCCCGAGGACCAGCCGCCGCCCGGCGCGCCGACGCCCCCGCCCGGCGGAACGCGCCCCGGCAACGTCGTCCCGGGAAGCCCCTGTGCCGCGGCGCCAGGGGCGAGCACGGCGAGCGCGGCGACCACACCTGGCGGGCAGTTGCCGCGCCCTTGAGGCGGCGACGCGTGCGGCCCGCGCTAGACTGGCTCTGGGCGCACCGCGAGCGGCGGGGGGGGACCGTCTCTAGCGGGGGCTACGCCCCCGTCCCGGGCGCGGCGCGCTACTGGGCCAGTACCGTGGCTAACTGGTAGAGGCTCGGATCGATCTTGTTGCAGCCCGCAATGGCCTGCGCGAGCGGAACCCGCACGACCGCGTCGCGAGCGAGACCGACGACGAACCCGGCTTCGCCGGCGGCGAGCGCGTCGGCCGCGGCGGCGCCGAGGCGGGTGGCGAGGAGGCGGTCGAAGACGCTCGGGGCGCCGCCCCGTTGCACGTGGCCCAGCACCACGGGGCGAGACTCGAAGCTCGGGCCGGCCGCGCAGATCGCGTCGCACAGGGCTTGGGCCGTCCAGACAGTGCCCTCGCCCAGCACGATCACGCAGTGCGACTTGCCGCGGGCATACGCGCCCCGGACCGCGGCCACGACCTCCTCTGCCGTGATGGGTACTTCGGGAACGATCGCCAGCTCCGCTCCCGCGGCCACGGCGGCCATCAGCGGCAGATACCCGCAGCGGCGTCCCATCGTCTCGACGACGAACGCGCGATGGTGCGACGAGGCCGTGTCGCGGAGGCGATCAATCGCTTCGACGGCGGTGTTCAGCGCGGTATCGACGCCGATCGTGATGTCGACGCCCGCGAGGTCGTTGTCGATGGTGGAGGCGATACCCACGACGGGGAAGCCACGCTGGCTGAGCGCGTGGGCGCCGCTCTGGGAGCCATTGCCGCCGATCACCGCCAGCCCGCCAATCGCATTGGCGGCCAGCTGGTCGAGAGCCCGCTGCTGGCCGGCGTCGGTCTTGAAGTCGGGGGCGCGCGCGGTGCCGAGGAGGGTGCCGCCGCGGTTCAGGATGCCGCCGACCGCACGGCTGTCGAGGGGCACGAAGAGCCCGTCCATGAGCCCCTGGTAGCCGCGGCGCACGCCGACGACCTGGAGCCCTTGGTCGATGCCCCGGCGCACGACGGCGCGGATGGCGGCATTCATCCCCGGCGCATCCCCGCCGCTGGTGAGGACCGCGATTCGCTCGATGGTCATGTGACACCTCGGTCCGCCGTTCGGGTTTCGCCGGCCAAGGCCAGGCCCCGTAGGACCCGGCCTTGGGGGAGGAGACGCGCCGACGCCGGAGGGTTAGGCGTCGGCGCGTCGCGCTTCCATGCGGCGGGCGACGAAGCTGAGAATCCGCTCGTGCTTCTCGCTGTCCGCCGCCATCGTGTCCAGCAGGAGCCCGAACAGCCCGTCGTACAGGCCCGCCTGCGCCTTGGCCAAGTCGCGGGCCTGGCGGGCGCCCTCGCGCTCCTGACGCGCCAGCTCGCGGAGCGTGCCCGCCCTCTCTACGGCCTCCGCATACGACGGCGTGCCGCGCGTCGGCAGCGCATCGGGCGAGTGCGTCCACCGCAGCGTGTCGCGCAGCCGCGAGGCCATGCTGCGGAGCAGCGCGTGGTGGCGCTCCTCGTCGTCGACCACCTGCCGCAGCAAGAGTGCCACCACCGGATCGGCGGTGCTTTCACTTAGCTCGCGGTAGGCCGTTACCGTGTCGGCCTCCGAGGCGATGTGGTGCTCGAAGGCGGCCAGCAGGTGGTCGAGCGGCGTCTCGGCTGGCTCGGTAGCCGCCGGCAGCCCGACCTCGGGGGCGGCCCACGTGGCTAGGACGTCGCGCTCGGCGGCGCGATCAAGTGGCATGCTCATCATCCGCTCTCCTCTCCTGACCTGCGCTCGGAAACCAACCCCGATCAACCAAGGGCCGGCCCCTTGCCGCCCGCCCTCCGGCGGATAGCCTGCTGCTTCGCCGTGGGAAGTCTCCTACAGCATCGACGCGGGCAGTTACCTGGGGGGTTGCGCCACGTAAATGCCCCGTAAACGGTTCGCGCGCGCTATTGGTTACGTGACGTTTACCTGCCGTAACGGCGGCGTAAACACTCGTAGCCGATCCTTTGGATGAAGCAAAGCGGACGTGCCACAGGGCGGCACACGGAGGAGGCGGATCATGGCGAAGGTCGTGCAGAGCCTGGACGGGAGGGGGAACGTGATCATCGAGGACCCGCCGATCGCGCGGTTCTTCTTCTCGAACACGAAGATCGCGTGGCTCTGGCTCATCGCGCGATTGTGGCTCGGCTACCAGTGGATCGACGCGGCAGAGCACAAGCTCCGCGACCCCGCCTGGATGCAGTCGGGCGACGCACTCAAGGCGTTCTGGGAGCGCGCGCTGGCGGCGCCGGGCGGCAAGCCGGTCATCGCCTTCGACTGGTACCGCGACTTCATCCAGGCGCTGTACAACGCCGAGGCGTACACCTGGTTCGCGAAGGTGGTGGCGGTCTCGGAGCTGCTGATCGGCGTCGCGTTGATCTTGGGCTTGTTCACGGGCATCGCGGCGTTCGGCGGCTCGGTGATGAACTGGTCGTTCGTGATGGCAGGCACCGCGAGCACCAACATGGCGCTGTTTGGCCTCGCCATCCCGATCATCCTGGCCTGGAAGATCGCCGGCTGGTATGGTCTCGACCGCTGGGTGCTCCCGCTGATCGGCACGCCGTGGGCGCCCGGGCGGCTGGTGGTACACCGCTCCCCGGAGGCGCTGCCCACGCGGGCCTGACCCAGGCCCGCCCCCGCGCCCCGCGAATGGGCGCTCCCGGGCAGACCGGGAGCGCCCATTGCCGCGTATAACCAACGGTGCGAAGGGAGCCGCCATGTGCGCTCAGATCCTGGTCCCGCTCGACGGCTCGGAAGTGGCCGAGGCGGCGCTGCCGTGCGCCGAGGCGCTAGCGCGGCTCGCCCCCAGCACGCTCTACCTGGTGCGCGCCGCGCCGCCGGAAGAGGAGCCCCTGGCCGCCGCCTACCTGGCCCGCGTCGCCACGGCCGTTCGGGCCCGCGGGCTCGTGGCCGAACCGGTGGTCGCGGCGGGGCCGCCAGCGGACGCGGTGGTCCACGAGGCGGCGGCGCGGGCCGTGGACGTTATCGTGATGACCACCCACGGGCGGACCGGGCCGGGCCGCTGGGTGCTGGGCAGCGTCGCCGACCAGGTGCTGCACCGCACGGCACAGCCGGTGCTGCTCGTGCGGTCGGGCCAGGCGACGTGCGCCGAGCGTCCCCGCCGCGTGCTGGTGCCGCTCGACGGCTCGGAGCTGGCCGAGCGCGCGCTGGTTCATTCGCGCGCCCTAGTCGGCCCGGGCGGCGAGCTGCTGCTCTACCAGGCGCTCGCGCCCGCCACGCCGGTCGTTCCAGATGCTGGCGCCGACTCGCCGTGGACCGAACAGCTGGAGGCCACGCGCGCCGCGGCGCTGGCCTACCTGGAGAAGGTCGCCGCTCCGCTACGCGCCGCGGGCTACCAGGTCCGCGTGGCCGCCGAATTCGGCGTGGCCGCCGAGCGCATCGTCCAGTATGCCCGACAGGAGCACGCCGACCTGATCGTCATCAGCGGCCACGGGCGCTCGGGGGCCGCGCGCTGGCTGCTCGGCAGCGTGGCCGACGAGCTGGTGCGGTCGGCGCCCGTGCCGCTCCTGCTCCTGCGTCCGCTGCTCGCCGTCGCCACGGCCCCGCTCGCGCCCGCGCGGCCCCGCGTGACGTCGCTCGCCGCCGCGCCGCCCCCGCCCACCACGCTCGCACTCAGCGGACGGCAGGCGCAGCTCGTGCGGCTGGCGCTGGAAAACCTCTTGTGGGACACGCGCCACGAGGAGGCCCTGGCGGGCGAGCTTCGTGCCCTGCTGGAGCGCCTGCCCGCCGCTCCCGCCGCTCCCGAGCGTTCGGATTAACCTGGTCAGCGCCTGCTCGCTCGCGGCGGATGAGCTGGCCGCCGCTCTGCGGCGCTTACGCTAGCCACGGTCCCGGACGTGCGCAGGACACAGGCGTGTTCCGGTCGGAGCACGGTTGCGTGACGCGCCGCGGCACCCACCCGGCCGGTGGCGCAGGCTATCAGCGCGAGGCTGACGCGACGGCGACCACGGCAACACGAGGGGGTTACGATACTGATGATCGTGCAGGAGCAGCGAGCGCGGAGCAGGGAGATGGACGATGGGCGGCCGGAGGCGCCCGAGCGGCGGGTGTTCGCCGTGCTCGGCATGCGGCCCGAGCCGGGCGGCTACAGCGTGGCCAAGTTCAGCCGCTCCGCCAAGCCGTACGAGGAGTGGGCCGCGGAGCTAACGCAGGCGGGCGCGGAGCGCTTCTACGAGCAGTTCTACTTCCAGTACGGCCACGCCTCGATCGCCGACCTGGCCCACCTGACGCTGATCGTCGAGAACGTGTCGATCGTGGCGGCCATCGAGGTGCTCGACGAGCAGCTCGTGGACGCGCAGGAAAGCTCGACGCGCTACCAAGACTACACGAAGCGTCGCTACTACACGCCGCCTGAGGTGCAGGGCACGGCGCTGGAGGCGCCTTACCGGGCCACCTGCGACGCGCTGTTTGCCGCCTACCAGGCAACCCACCGCGCGGTCACGGAGCGGTTTCTGGAGCGCTACGCACCCGAGCGCCCGCCGGAGATGAGCGATGCGGAGTATCGCCGCACGGTGCGGGCCAGGGCCTTTGACGTGGCGCGCTACCTGTTGCCGAGCAGCACCTACACGGGGCTCGGGTATCTTGGCAGCGCGCGCACGGTCGAGCGCCAGATCGTCCGCCTGCTGTCGCACCCGCTCGCGGAGGTGCGCGAGATCGGCGAGGCGCTGAAGCAGGCTGCCACCAGCCAGCCGGCGTTCAACCCGCAGGCCGCGCGCCTGCGCGACTTGGTGGCCGGGCTGGAGCGCGATGCCGCCTGGGACCGCAAGGCGGAGCTGGCAGCCGCGCTACGGGAGAGCGCGCTGACCGATGCCCCGGCGGCGCCGTCGCTGGTGAAGTACACGGCGCCCAGCGCCTACCTGGAGCGCACGTACGCGGAGCTGGCGGAGGCCGCGGCGGCGCTGCTGCCGGCGCAAGCGCCCGACACGGCGCGGGGCGTGACGCTGGCGCCGCCGCACGACCAGGAGCGCGAGCTGGCGGCGACGCTGCTCTACCGCGTCACGCCCTACTCGTACCTGCAGGTGCTGGCGGCGGTGGACGCGCTGTCGGCGGCGCAGCGGGCGGAGCTGATCGACTTGGCGTACCGCCACCGCGGCCCGCACGACCCGCCGCTGCGCGAGACGCGGACCGGCTACCAGCTCATCTTCGACGTGAACATGGACTGCGGCGGCTTCCGCGACCTGCACCGCCACCGCAACTGCGTGCAGATCGTGCAGCGCTTCTCGGGTCAGCACGGCTACGACACGCCGGCGGCGCTGGCCGAGGCGGGGCAGGAGGCCGAGTACGTGGCAGCAATGGAGCGCGCGGGCACAATGGCGCGGCAGCTCGCGGCGCGCGCTCCCGAGCTAGCGCAGTACGCGCTGCCGCTCGGCTACCGGCGGCGGGCGCTGTTCAAGATGGACGCGGCCGAGCTGGGCTACATCGCCGAGACGCGCACGCGGCCGACGGGACACTTCTCGTATCGCGAGATCGCCTACGCGATGTACGCGGCGTTCGCGCGGGCGTACCCGGCCCTGGCGCGGCACGTGCGTGTCACCGACCCGCGCGAGGAGCGCTTCTTCGAACGCTGACGGGGGCTGGGGATCAACCGCGCTTTGCTACTTGCCCACCGGGGCGTGCCAGGCGATCGCGCGCCTGGCGCTAGGCTTGAGCTGGAAGCGGGGCATCTGGCCCCAGCCGACGCGCTCCAGCACGTCGGCGTTGCACAGCATCTGGAAGGCGCCGGCCCAGGCGCCCAGGCCCCCCGGCGGGAGCGTGCGCTCGGTCAACGCGAACGGTTCCGGCTGCTCCGCCAGGTGCCGCAAGAGGTCCCGACACCGCGGGGGTAGCTCGCCCAGTACCATGTAGAAGCGTGTGGTTGCGCCCATCTTCGCCTGTCCCTTCGGAACGCCCGCGACTGTCCGGTCGAGGCAGGCCCTCCTCAACGCCTCAATGTACCTCAGGAACCGCGACAACGCCGGGGAACGCGCGGTAAAGAGCCGGTGAAGGCGGCGGGGGCGCGCGCCTTGTGGGCCCGGCAAGGGCGGCAGTAGAATTCTGCACGTGCCGGGGCCAGTAGCTCAGCGGCAGAGCAGGCGGCTCATAACCGCGAGGTCGCAGGTTCGATCCCTGCCTGGCCCACCCCACCCCCGCCGGCGGCCCTCAGCGCCGGCCGATGACGGAGACCGCGTACTCCGCGTACGACGGATCGAAGTACTCGTCCACGTCCACCGGCGTGGGGACGAAGCCGTGGTCCACGTACCACTGCTGCTGCTCTTTGACCGTCTGCACGATCATCTCGCCGTTGGGATCGATCGCCGGCACGACGATCTTCTTGAAGACCGCTGGGTCCTTGATGTTCGTGTACTTGGTCAGGATCGCGATGACCGCATCCTGGTCCTTGCCCTCATCGAAGGCGTCGCGATAGTCGCGCACGCCGCGCAGGTAGGCGATCAGGAAGCGGCGCCCGGCCTCCTGCCGCTGGGTGGCGAAGCTGGGCGCGAAGACGATGAACGTGGCGTGCGAGGGACCAAAGAGGTCGGCCGTCGTCTTCCAGCGCACCGCTAGCCCCTGCTCCACCGCCGCCGTGGCGAAGGGCTCGATGAGGATGGCGGCGTCGAGCGCCTGGTTGGCGAAGGCGGGCATCACGTCGGGGAAGCTGACGTACTGGAGGTCGACGTCGGCGGGCGTGAGGCCGGCCAGCGCGAGGGTCCGCTGGACGTACGAGTCGATCGACGAGCCGCGCGCGCTGCCGCTGAGCCGCTTGCCGCGGAAATCCGGCAGGTCGTGGAAGGCGCCAGTGTCCATGACGTCCTTGCGGATCATCCAGGCGGTCGGGCTGTGGCCCGACTCGACGTGGTTGCTGTCGGCGACGAAGCGCAGCGGCAAGCCCCGCGCCAGCGCGTTGAAGATGCCGGCGCCGGTGTCGGCCGAGCCCATGTCAAGCTGGCTGGCGGCGAGCGGCTGGAACATATCGGCGGCGCCGTTGAACGGTACGATCTCGACGTCGAGGCCCAGCTCGCGGAAGTAGCCGCGCTCGATGCCGATGTAGACGCCGGCCGAGTTGACGCTGGCACTGGTGCCGTAGGTGATTGTCTGCGGCGGGCTAAGCGGGGACGGCATCGCGGCCTGGCCAGGCGCCGCGCTCGCCGCCGGGGCGGCGGCCACAGCGCTCCCAGTGGCCGCACTGCTATCGGGGCCGGAGGCCGCGGTCCCGCTGGCCGGCGCCGCCACGGCCGCACCGCCACCGCTCGCGGCCGGCGGCGCGGTCGCCGCCCCGCTCGGCTTGGCGGGCGCGGGAGGGCTGCCAGACGCGGGCGCACAGCCGGCGCCGAGCGCCATCGCCACCAAGAGCGCCAGGAGCACCCCACGCCAGCTCGCGCGACCCCGCACCACGGTTCGCATGGGCACCTCCTCGCCGGCCCCGGGTTGGTATGGCTGGCAACGCCAGCTGTATCACCCAACTCGGTGGCTTAGAGCGGTTTCGAGAATGATTGACCTGGGCGACGCCGGCCGGGCGGCAGGGGACGAGCCCCTGCCCTACCCTATTGGCTCAATGTTCGCGAAAGCCGCTGTAGCTTAGCCGCGCGGGCGGGCGGCGTCAATCGGCCAGCGCGGCGAGCGTCAGGTAGTAGCCGGCGGCGGCCACGGGGTCGTCGCCGGCGGCGGCGGCGCCCGTCCCCAGCGCTGCCAGCGCCGCCTCGCGGTACGCGGCGCCGCCCGGTCGTTGCCCGAGGTCCAGCAACAGGCTGGCCGCCAGCGCGGCGGGCGCGGGACCGGCGCCGTCCTCGAACGGCTGCTCGGGCCAGAAGGCGCGGCTTACGAGGCTGGTTCTCGGCACGTCGAGCAGCGCGCCGGCGCGGGGATCGCGGAAGCGCGCCAAGAGCGCGTCGGCCACCGCGCGGGCGCGCTGCAGATAGCGGGGCTCGCCCGTGGTCGCGTGGGCGTCGAGCAGGGCGCGGCCCAGCGCGGCGTAATCGCCCAGGTAGGGCTCGCCAGTCCCCGCGTCGCCGCCGAGCCGGTGCGGCACCGCCACGGGCGCGGCGCTGAAGCACTCGGCCTCGAGGGCCGCGAGCGTCGCCAGCGCGGCCGTGCGCCAGGCTGGCTCGGCGAGCGCCGCCGCGCCGGCCAGCAGCGCGGACACGACTTGCGCGTTCACGTCGACGTAGCGCGTGCGGTCGAGCGGCGGCGCCGCGCGCTCGGCCCGCGCGGCACGCAGCGCCTCGCGCACCGCGATGATCCGTTCTGCCGCCTCGGCGGGCGCGCAGCCGATGTATGGAGCCAGAGTCGTGGCATCCATCGCGGGATAGAGCACGTTCAGGCTCTGATCCCGGAGCGGGCCGCCGCGCGGCTGCACGTCGAAGTGCAAGCAGGCCGCCTGCACGCGGTCGAACGGCAGGGCGGCCGTCACCTGGCGCGTCGTCCAGGTATAGTAGCGCTCGTCGGCCGCCTGGCTGGCGAAGAAGCCGCGCGTGGCCGGGTCGCGCAGGGTGCCGAGCAGGTAGGTGGCGATACCGCGCGCCACCTCGGCAAACCACGGCTCGTCGAGCTGCACGGCCGCCGCGCTATAGAGGGCCAGCAGCGCGGCGTTGTCCGCCGCCGTGCGGGCGAAGTCGGGGATGCGCCAGCTGGCATCGTGGGCGGCGTGGAAGAAGCCGCCGTCGAGCGGGTCGCACATGCCACTCGCCGCCAGGCGGGCGAGCGCCCGGCGCGCTAGCTCGCCCGCCTGGGCGTCGCCGCGCGCCGCGGCGACGAGCAGCAGCCGCAGCGCCGTGGGGCGCGGCCGCCCGGGCGCCGAGCGCCAGCCGCCCGCGGTCGGCTCGACGTCGGCCTGCGTTGCCGCGATACCGTCGGCAAGTATGGCCGCGAGCGTCGGCCGGCCGCGCCAGCCGCGCCGCGCCGACGCCGCCAGCACGCGGCGGTGGCGCAGCGCCTGTAGCGCCAGCGCACCGCGATCCGCCGCCCACGCCGCCAGCGCCCGGTCGCGCGCCGCCAGCTGCGCCGCGGTCGGCTGGCTGGGCAGCGCGTACAGCGGCAGCAGCGCCGCCGACCGCGGTCGCGCGACGCAGACGACGGCGTAGGGCAGCCGCTCGTCTACGTCGAACAGGCGCGCGATCCAGCGGCCGCGCAGGGCGACCGCCGGCTCCGCCGCCTCGTCGACCAGCAGGTAGGCGGCAGCGCCACGGTCGGGCGGCACGGCCGCCCGCGCGCGCTCCACGTCGCCCGCCGCCGACCGTCCGGGGCTCCACGCCGCGTCCACGAGCAGCGCGACCAGCCGCCCCTCGCGCCGCGCCCGCGCCAGCGGCCCCGGCCCCCACGGCTCGACCGCGACGGCATTGTCAGGCGAACGCTCGGCGGCTGCGCTCGCTGGCGTGCTCACACGTGCTCCCTCGCCCGTTCTACCGACTCAACAGCGATCGTCGCGCCCCGCGAACGGCCACGGACGTGCCAGGCCCGAAGCGCTATAGTGGTCTGCGCGCCGGCGAGCAGTCGGCCGGCGCCGGGGCTGCGGCCAGTGGCGCTTGCCGTATTCCGCGCCACAGGCCGCGGGCGGGCGTGAAACCCGCCCCTACGTCAGTCTGTCACTCTGAGCCCGCACGCGCTCGGCCACGCGACGTCACTACGTCCCCCTGGGCGCGCATACGCTGGGCCAGGCGCGCTGGGCGGCCGTCTGCCGGCGGCTCTGGAATGTGGACAGCCTCCTACAGCCCGTAGAGCCGAGCCGGGTTCTCGCAGAGGATCTTGTCGATCAATCGGCCCGGTACGTCCTCGCGGGCGCGCAGCGTGGTCACCAGCTCGCGCTCCTCCGATGGGTCATTGTGACCGTAGTCGGAGCCGATGACCAGGTGGTCCTCGCCGATGTACTGGGCCAGGTAGTTCACGTCCTCGTCGGCCTCGCAGGCGACGTAGAGGCGGTTCTCCGCGAACAGGCGCGGCCCCCACTCCAACGCATCGGTGCGGAACAGGCGCTTGAGCGCGTGCAGCACGTAGGGCACCCACGACGCGCCGGCCTCGATGAAGGCGAAGCGCAGGTTCGGGAACTGCGCCGGCACCTTGTTGTGGAGCAGGTCGCGGAAGGCGATCAGCGGTAGCATGCGGATGTGCGGGAAGCTGCTGTTGCGGTCGAGGTCAAAGATCGCCGTCCAGGCCGGACAGCCGGCGCCGGTGTGGATGCAGATCGGCAGGTTGAGCGCGCTGGCCTCCTCGTAGAGCGGGTAGAAGTAGCGGTGGTCAAGCGTGCGGTCGCGCTCGATGCCGCGCAGGAACACGCCGACGGCGCCGTGCTCCTTGCCCCAGCGCAGCTCGCGCGTCGCCTCGTCCATCGAGTGGAGCGGCGGGATGACGACCCAGCGGATGCGGTTGTCGGACTGCGCCCAGGCCTCGCCCAGGAAGCGGTTGTAAGCGCGGCACAGCGCCAGGTCGAGATCGGCGTCGTCGGTCAGGTACACCAGGAACAGCGTCGGGTAGACGACCTGGACATCGCAGAGCAGGCGGTCCATGTCGCGCAGGCGCGCCGGCACGTTGGTCAGCTCGCGGCAGCCGATCTCGATGTCGGACCGCCCGGACTGGAACTCCGACTCCGACGGCGTGATCAGGCTGAAGCCGCCCTTGCCGGCCGGCTTCGGGAAGATGTTGCCGTCGATCAGCCAGAACACGTTCTTCTTGCCGTACAGCGTGTCGTTCGGCCCGTAGACCAGCGCCGGGCGGCGCGGGTACAGCCGCGGCTCGAAGTGCTTCCACATGCTCTGCGACTCGGCGATGTGCGTGTCGGCGTCGATGATCCGCGCCATGTATCTCCTCCCCGCGGTAGCTCGGCCCGGCGTCCCAGGAACGTGGCTCCATCTTAGTGCCGGCGGCGAACGCCCGGCCAGTCGCGCCCGCCAGGACCGGCGCCGTCGCGTACACTGGAGCGGAGGCTAGCCGCGCGCCCAGATTTGCTAGTCTGGTAGGCAGCACCTAGAATTCTGCGGAGCCCCCCGCCTGAGGCGTGCATGAGCAAGCAGACTAAGGCCCGGGCCGAACTGTCGCCCTCGTCGCCCCCGGCCGAGGTCGATTGGCGTGCCCGGTACGAGGCGGCCGAGGCGCAGCGGGCCGCGCTCGCCGAGCAGGTGCGGGCGCTCGAGCAGGTCCGGCAGCAGCTGGCCAACTACGCCGCCGACCTCAATCACACGTACCTGGAGTTTCGCCGCCGCCTCACCCAGATGCGCGTGCTGCACGAGGTGAACCTACAGATCGGGGCGCTCCTCGACGCCGAGGCGGTCATGCAGGCGACGGTGGACGCGCTGCAGCGCCTGGTCACCGCCAACGCCGTCCACATCTTCCTGCAGGACGCCGACGCGTTCGAGGTGCAGGCGCGTCTAAGCTGGGCCGCCGACGGCCGCCCAGCTTCTCGGCCGTCGCCCGCCGCGGAACAGCTGGTCCGCGACGCCATGAGCACGGGCCAGGCGCGGGCGGACGCCAGGCTGGATGCGGCCAGCGGGGTGCGCGTCGCCACGCTCGTCGTGCCGCTGCGCGCCCAGGGACGGGCCCTCGGCGGCCTCTGCCTCGAGCGACAAGGGGGGCCCGCGTTCGACGAGGAGGCCACGCAGCTCGCCGAGCTGTGCGCCGCCGCCAGCGCCGCGGCGCTCGCCAACGCCGCGCTGTACGAGCAGAGCCAGCGGCTGGCGCTGACCGATCCGCTCACCGGCCTGTACAACCGGCGCTCGCTCGAACTGCTGCTCGACCGCGAGCTGGACAAGGCCCGCCGCCTCGGCTACCCGGTGGGTGTGCTCGTGATCGACGTGGATGAGTTCAAGGCGGTGAACGACACGTTCGGGCACCTGCAGGGCGACAAGGCGCTGGGTGCGGTGAGCCGCACACTACGCCGCACGCTCCGCAAGATCGACGCGCTGGCGCGCTTCGGCGGCGACGAGTTCGTGGCGCTGCTGCCCGGCTGCGATCCGTCCGCGCTCCGTGGCGTGGCTGAGAAGCTGCGCGCCGCGGTGGCCCAGCGCCGGCCGGCCGGCCTGCACGGCGGGCACATCACGGTGAGCGTCGGCGGCGCCGCCGCGCTGGGCGCGTCCGCCAGCGCCACCGCGCTCCTGCGAGCGGCCGACCAGGCGCTGTACCGCGCCAAGGCGGCGGGCCGCAACTGCGTCGCCGTCGCCGACGAGGGGCCGCCGGGCGGCGCGACGGGTGCCGACGACGTATGATCCCGGCGGACGCGGTCGGCTTCTTCCTCTCGCCCGCGGGCCTGCTGCTGGCCTACCTGTGGACGTTCGCCAGCCTGACGGCCGTACAGCTGACCGTGCGCCTCATCATGCGCTTCGACGTGCGCGAGACGGCGCTCGCGGCGCTCTGGCTCACGCTCGCCGCCGCGGTCGTGGGGCTGGCCTTCATCTACGTGACGGCGCCGGCGGTGAGCCTGGCCGACGTGGAGCGGCTGCGCCAGCAGGGCGAGGCGGCAGGCGTGGGCGACCAGCTTGCCCAGCTCTACGTGGTGCAGCAGCGGTTGCCGTGGGCGCCGCTGGCGCTCGTGCCCCTCGGGGCCGCGAGCTGGTGGGTCGTGCGCCGCGTGCTCCACATCCGCCAGCGCTCCGCTCTGCTCGCGGCCACCGCCCTCGCCCTCCTGCTGCTCCCCTGGCCCGCGCTCGTCCTGGCCTGAGCGCGGCTCAGGCCTCCACCACTAGCCCGTCGTAGGCGAGCGCGACGCCCGCCGGCAGCGACGCCGCGACGGTAGCGTGGTCGATCTCGTGCGAGATGTGCGTCAGCAGGGTGCGTCGTGGCCGCAGGTCCGCGACGACCGCCAGCGACTCCGGCAGCGTGAAGTGGGTGGGGTGGGGCGTAAAGCGCAGCGCGTCGAGGATCAGCAGGTCGAGGTCGCGCAGGAGCGCCCGCGACTCGGGGGGCACGCCGTTGCAATCGGTCGCGTAGGCCACGTTGCCGATCCGGAAGCCCAGCACCTCCATCGCGCCGTGGCGCAGCGGCACCGGCACGACGTCGACCCCCGCGGCGCGGAACGGGCCGAACACCGGCGCGAACTCCAGCACGGGGCTGGCGCCCGGCCACGGCGGCGGATCGAAAGCGTAGTCGAAGCGGCGCACGAGCGCGGCGCGCGTGGCGAGGTTGCCGTAGCAGGTCAGCGGCCCCGCCTCGCAGAAGCGGCGCAAGTCGTCCAGCCCGCCCACGTGGTCAGCGTGCGCGTGTGTGTAGAGCACGGCATCGACGCGGCGAATGCCGGCGCGCAGCGCCTGCCAGCGGAACTCGGTCGCCGTGTCGACCAGCAGCGCGGCGCCGTCTGCCTCGACGTAAATCGAGGCGCGGTCGCGCCGGTTGCGCGGGTCGGGTGACGTACACACGGGACAGTCGCACGCGACCGACGGCACTCCGAACGACGTGCCGCTGCCCAGGATTGTGACTCGCATCCTGTCCCTCCGCCGCGTCCCCGTCGAGCGCCCCGGCCGGACACTCACCGGCCAGTGTACGGCATCGGCGGAAACTAGGCGGCGCGGCGGGCGCTCGTCAGGGCGCGACGATAGAGATCGTAGGCGGTCGCGCGGGGCACGCCGAGCAGGCGCGCGACGTCGGTGAACGAGCGCTGCTCGACGGCGTGCAGCCAGAGCGCGGCCCGCGCCTGGGGGTCGAGCGCGTGGAGCAGCTCCGCGCAGTAGAGCTGGTCGTCCCAGTCGCGCCCGTCCGCGTCCGGCGCGCCGTCCAGCGCCGCCACCACGCGGTCGTGCGGCTGCGCGTACACCTGGCAGTGGCGGCCGCGCCGGGCCGGCGACTGGGCGCGCAGGTAGCGCGCGAGCGCCCAGGGGAAGGTCCGGCCGAGATAGGCGCTGAAGGGGACGCCCGGCCGCGGCTCCCAGCGCAGCGTCAGCTCGGCCAGGATGAGCCAGCTCTGCTGGTCGAGGTCCGCCGCCTGCAGCGCCTCGGGCAGGCCGCGCCGCGCCCCGCGGTGCAGCGCGGCCCGCAGCACGGGCTGGACCGCCTGGTAGAGCGGCGCAAGCGCGGCAGCATCGCCGTGCTTGAAGCGCCGCGCCAATCGCTCCGGCCCGATGGTCAGCGCCCCGGCCCACGCACTCATCGCAGCCTCCGTCTCCACTTACTAGAACGTACGTTCTTATTGTAGCGCCCGGCCGGCAGCCGTCAAGAGGCTTGTGACCTTGCTGAGTCGTGGCTTTGCGTCTAGGCGCAGCGCCGCCGGGGAGCGACGCGAGCCGTCTGGACGCGGCGGGGAGTGGGCGTGGAGGCTATGAGCGCCCCTGCTCCCAGGCCTCCGCAGCGCGCACGACGGCGCTCACGGCGGCGGCGTCCGCGCCGCAGGCGTCGGCGAGGGTGGCCACATCCTGATCCCAGGTGTGGGGCAGCGGCCGAGCGCGCAGCAGCAGTCGCGGCAGCATCGCGGGCGGACAGCCGAGCGCGGCCGCCAGCTCGCTCTCGTCCCAGCTCTGCGCCTGGGCGTAGGGCACGAGCACGGCGGCCAGGAACCCCGGCCGGCGCGTGGCCTCGGCCACGAGGTGGGTCAGCAGCCCCTCGTAGCGCAGCGCCTCCTCCGCGATCGAGTTGGAGCCCGCGGCGGGGGGCGGCGCCGGCGGCTGCGGGGCCGGCGCCGCGGGGTGCAGCGGCGCCGGCGGCGGGGTTGCGGACGGCGGCCGCGCGTCCTTCTGCCGCTGCCGCGCGGCCAGCCACACCTGTACGCGGTCGAGCAGCTCCTGGGTGTTGAATGGCTTCGTCAGGTAGTCGTCGGCGCCGGCGGCGAACCCCGCATGGCGCTGCGCGTCGCTCGCCAGCGCCGTGAGCATGATGATCGGCAGATGTTGCTCGTCCTCGGCAGCGCGCACTCGGCGGCACACCTCGAAGCCGTCCACGCCGGGCAGCATCACGTCGAGCAGCATCAGATCGACGTCGGCGTCCAGGCGCTCCAGGGCCGTCGCGCCGTCTTCTGCGCTCTCGACGTCGTAGCCCGCCGTGGTTAGCACGTCCGCCACTAGCTCAGCGGCGGAAGGCTCGTCCTCGACGATCAGGATGCGGGGTCGTGGTGGTTGCACGTTGCCTCTCCGGTGGCGCGAACGCCGGGACTGCAGGACCCGCGAGCACGGTAGCAAGGCGAGCACGCGCCCGGCGCCACCCCTCGGCAAGGGGCGAGTGAAGCTCGACTGGCCGGACCGCGGCGCGACGCGGCGGCCCATCGCTCCCTCGCCGCGGGGGCCGTCACGCCTTGGCGAAAGGGAAGTCGGCGGGCAGCGGCTGGCCCAAGCCGCGCGCCCGCGCCTGCTCGTACACGGCCGCCGCCAGCGCGACGTCCTGCACCGCCGTGCCCACGGACTTGAACAGGGTGATCTGGGCGGGGGCGGTGCGGCGCGGCGCGCGGCCCACCACGAGGTCGGCTAGCTCGTGCGCGGCGTCGGGGCTGAACGTCTCGCGCGCGGCCAGCGCATCCCCGGCCTCGCCGAACACGCCCTCGCGCGTGTCGACGACGACGACCGCCGCCCGCTGGAACGTGGCCGGGTCGATCTCACGCTGGTCTGGGCGGGCCGTGCCCACCGAGTTCACGTGCGTGCCGGGCGCCAGCCACTCGGCGGCCAGCACGGTCTGCGGCGAACGGACCGCGGCCACGACGAGCCCCGCCACGTCGCCGTCGCCGTGGCCGCGCACGGCGGCGCGTCCGTCGGCCACGGCCTCGACGGGAATCCCCAGCCGCGCGCTCATCTCGGCCGCGAAGCGCTCGCGGTTGGCGGCCGTGGGGCTCCACACGCGGGCGCCGCGCGCCAGGCCGATCGCGTGCATGGCTTCCAGCTGCGCCCGCGCCTCGACGCCCGAGCCCAGCACCGCGACCGTCGTCGGCTCGTCACGGGCCAGCAGCCGCGTGGCCACGGCGCTGGTGCCGCCGGTCCGCAGCGTGGTCAGGTGCTGCGCGTCCATGATCGCGTGCAGCGCGCCGTCGGCCACGCTGTACAGGGCGATCATGTAGCGGACGCCCTGGCCGGGGCAGAGGTTCATCGCCTTGAAGCCCATCCAGCCTGCCGCTTCGAGCACGGCTGGCCCCATGCGCAGCCAGCCCTGGCCGGCCTTCACGTTCAGCCGCTGCGGCTGGGTCACCTGGCCCTCGCCCTGCTCGCGGAAGGCGCGTTCCATGGCCGTCACCGCGTCGGCCATCGTCACCGCCGCGCGCACGTCGTCGTGGGTCAGCAGCAGTACCATGCTTTCTCCGGCGCGGTCAACGATTGGGCAGCGGGGCGCGGCGCACCATACCCGACCGGCATCCTGGCCGTCCTCCGCGCCCCAACCCTGGGCCATTATACCCAGACCAGCGCGCGCGGCAGGGCAATCGGGACCGCTGCGGCGCCCAGGATGCGCTTTGTGCCACAGCATTCACACAGATCAGTCGAGGAGCATGGCATGCGCTTCACGCCGCGCGCCATACCAGCATCGCCAGCCGAAGGCCCACCTCTGGGCCTGGGCCATCACCGCTGGGCGAGCTAGCCATAGGGCTGGGCCTCATCGTGGGCCTGTTCACGGGCATCGCCGCCTTCTTCGGCGGCCTGATGAACGCCAGCTACCGGCTCGGCGGAACGGTGAGCACGAACCCGGTCCGGTTCATCCTGGCTACCTGGCTCGTCCTGGCGTGGAAGGTGGCGGGCTGGTGGGCCTGGACCGCAGGGTGCGGCCACGCCTCGGCACGCCGTGGTGGCCCGCGCGCCGGGGTTCCGCCAGCCGAAGACGCCGGCGCGAATTCCCCAGAGCCGCCTGAGCGGGTGCCGCGCTCGCGGCGCTCGGGCGGGGCCCTTCGTGTGCGCACGCCCCGGTCGGCGGCTACTGGAGCGCGCCGACCTGCTCGATCCAGCCCGACTGGGCGATCTCGTCGACGAAGTGGTTGTCGATGAAGTCGTCGGGAGACGCCGCGGCGGCGCCTGGCACGTCCATCACCTGGAGGATCGAGGCGACCGCCTCCGGCGGCACGCGGAAGTCCGGGCGGCCCCACAGCTCGCGGTAGTAGCGGTAGGTCTCGTCTAGCACGGCCGGATCGTCGGTCTGGGTGTACTTGCCGATGATCGCCTTCGTGCCGTCGGCGTCGCGGCGCCCGACGGCCACCGCCTTCACGTAGGCGCGCAGGAAGCGGCGCACTTCCTCGCCGTGGTCCCGCCCCCAGGCCGGGGTGATGCCCACGGCCGTCTGCATGAACGGGATGTTCAGGTCGGTGATGTTCGCGATCTGCGTCAGGCCGAGGTCGAGTGCCTTCAGGTTCGCCGGCGGCGAGAACAACGAGGCGTCGGCCAGGCCCTGCGCCACCAGCGTGAGCTGCTCGGGCGTGCCCTGCGTGTGCTGGATCTGCACGTCGCGGCCCGGCTCCAGGCCGAAGTGCCGCAGCGTGATGAGCGTCGCCGAGGTACTGGACGAGCCGGGCAGCGTCGCGACCATCGTCTTGCCACGCAGGTCCGGCGGCGTGGCGATGCCGCTGCTCGCGCTCGCGAAGAGCGTGTACGACAGGCGGTTGACCACCCCGGCGATCGCCACGATATCGGCCCCCGCGAGCCGGGTGGGTATCGTGTTCGCGCCGAAGCCGATCGGCGTGTCGCCGGTCACCACGCCCTGGTCGGTGCGCGTGCCACTGAGGAACACCAGCTCGACGTCGAGGCCCTGCTCACGGAACAGCCCCTGCTCGTAGGCCACCCAGACCGGCGTGAGCGAGCCGCCGGGCGCCGCCCAGGCCACACGCACGGCGAGCGGCGCGGGCGGGGTCGTCGCGCTGGCGCTCGGCGCGCTGGTCGCGCTGGGAGCCGCGGGCGCGCTCGGCGGCGCCGCAGCAGGCGCGCAGGCCGCCAGCAGAGCGGCGAGCAGGAAGCCGCACAGCCACTGTGCTCGCGTCGTCATAGGGGCTTGTCCACCGCGGGGGCCGCGTCGGGCGACGCCAGCCGCTTGCGCCAGATCTCCTGCAGCACCGTGAAGCCTTGACGCGCGTAGAAGTCGCGGGCGCCGACGTTCGCCGCGCTCACGTAGAGCTGGATCGCGTCGAGCCCGCGCGCCTCGGCCCAAGCGGTCAGGTAGTCCACCAGCTGCCGCGCCACGCCGTAACGCCGGTGCGACGGCCGCACGTACAGCGCGGACAGCTCAAGCCACTGGCCGCGACGAAAGATCGGCGGCTCGAGGTGCGTCTCGGCGATCAGCAGCCCCACCGCCTCGTCCCCGTCCCAGGCCAGTATCCAGAGCGCGTCGGGCTGGTCGACCGCGCGCGTGAACGCCTCGGCCAGGTACGTGGGCCACGCGTCGCTCAGCTCGAACGCCTTGTCGAAGGTCGCGTTGTAGGCGTGCAGCGCGCCGAAGAGCTCCGACACGCGCGGCAGGTCAGCCGGCGTGGCGGGGCGGACGGCGATCGCCGGCCGCTGGGCGGCTGGCGCCGACTCGCCGGCCGCGCGGCTGGGGCGCGCTCCTTCCCCCGCGGCGGCCCCGCCCTCAGCGGCCGCCATGCGCCGCTCCTCGCATCGGACACCCGGCTGGTGCCATCCCGTCCTCCCGTTCAGGCCGCTCGGACGCGGCCCCGGACAGATGATACGCCAGGCCCTCGCGCAGGCGCACGGCCGGGCGCGGCCGGTGCGCGCCGCCGCGCGGCCGGGCTATAGTGGGGCCAGCCGGGTGGCGGGGGCGGTCAGTGACGCGCCGTGGCCACGGCGCACGGGTCAGCGCGCGAAGGAGAGAGGCATGGCGGCGGCGAGCGAGCGGCTGGCGGGACAGACGGCCATCGTGACCGGAGGCGGGAGCGGCATCGGCGCGGCGGTGTGCCGGGGGCTGGCGGCGGAGGGGGCGGCCGTCGTGGTGGCCGACCTGGCGCCGGAGGGGGCCGCGGCGACCGTCGCCGCCATTACGGCGGCGGGCGGGCGCGCGGTGGCCGTCCCGGTCGACGTGAGCGATCCGGCCAGCGTGCAGGCGCTCGTCGAGCGCGCCGTCGCGGCGTTCGGCGC
Organism: Chloroflexota bacterium; assembly: GCA_035293805.1. Lineage (GTDB taxonomy): Bacteria > Chloroflexota > UBA6077 > UBA6077 > JAJPHF01 > JAJPHF01. The sequence continues at coordinate 53,957 of DATGMD010000018.1, forward strand.
CATCGACATCCTCGTGAACTGCGCGGGCATCACTCGCTACGACAGTATCCTCGACCTGCCCGTCGAGGCCTGGGACCGCGTGCTGGCCGTCAACCTACGCGGCACGTTTCTCTGCACCCAGGCCGTCCTGCGCCACATGGTGCCGCGGCGCCGCGGGCGCGTCGTCAATTTCGCGTCGGCGCGCGGCGTCGAGGGGCAGGCGCGCGGCTCGCACTACGCCGCGTCGAAGGGCGGCGTAATCGCCTTCACCAAGTCCGTGGCGCTGGAGATGGCGCCCCACGGCATCACCGTCAACGCTATCGCCCCCGGCACGACCGACACCGCCATGTGGCGCGGCACGAAGTCCGACGAGGAGATCGCCCGGCTGCGACAAACGCTGCCGCTCCACTCGGCCGAGGACGCCGTGGGCCTCGTGCTGATGCTCGTCGGCGACGACGCCCGCTCGCTCACCGGCCACCTGCTGCTGCGCGGCATCCGCATGGGCGAGTAGGAGGCTGCCCCGCGGCCGGCGCGCCCGCTAAGCGTCTGGGCCAGGATGGCATGTAGGCTGGGCGGCGCTCAAACTGCACACCATCCTTGGAACCCAGCACAGATGGCACTGTTATTGCGTCTCCTGCCGCATGCAAGCGCTAGGATACAGTTTGCGAAGCGGTGCCTGTCCGGGCGGCGGCGCTCTCCGCACGGCCCCAGACCGCCACTCGCCGCGCTGGCCCAGCCTGGCTCGCGGCGCTCCGCGCCCATGGGCCAGCCGCCCAGAGAGCCGCGGTCCGCGAGCGCCGACCAGGTGCTCGGCCCCGCGCCCCGCCTTTGGCGGTGTCCTGCCCGGGGCCCAGCCATGTCGATGAAGCGCGTGAGCAGCCTGGCGCTCGGCATCCTGACCGCCGTCGGCGGCTTCGTCGACATGGGCGGTATCATCACGTCGGCCCAGGCGGGCGCCCACTACCGCTTCGCGCTGCTCTGGACGCTGGTACCCGGCGTGATCGGCCTCGTCGTCTACGCCGACATGGCCGGGCGCGTCGTGATCGCCTCCGGCCGCACGCTGTTCGACGTGATCCGCGACCGGCTCGGCTTTCGCCTGGCGCTCTTCCCGCTCGTGGCGACGGCGATCGTCAATACCCTGACGCTGGTGGTCGAGATCGCCGGCATGTCGCTCGCCCTCCAGCTCGCGACGCAGCTGCCCTATCGCGTCGGGATCGTCGTCACGGCGCTGCTGCTCACCCTCATCCTCTGGAAGAGCAGCTTCGACGCGCTGGAGAACGGCAGCGCGCTGCTCGGGCTCGCCATGCTGGTCAGCGTGGTCGCGCTCGTCCAGCTCATGCCGCCGTGGGGGGAGATCGGCCGCGCCGTCGTCCACCCGACGCTCGCCGACGTCGACTCGCTGCCGGCTTACCTGTTCGCGGGGATCAGCCTGCTCGGCGGCTACATGACCCCTTACCAGTTCTACTTCTATTCGTCGGGCGCGTTAGAGGACGAGTGGACGGGCGAAGACCTGCTGGTGAACCGCGTAACGTCCGTGCTCGGGTCGATCTTCGGCGCCGGCATCGCCTTCGCGCTGATCGTCGGCGCCGCGCTCGTGCTCTATCCGCAGGGCGCCGACGTGAACACGCTGGGCGACGCCGGGCAGCCCATCCAGCAGGCGCTCGGCGGCTGGGGCTGGGCGCTGTTCATCCTAGGTGCCTTCGCCGTCTCGATGGGCGCCGGCCTCGAGACGGCGCTGAGCGGCGCCTACGCCGTCTGCCAGTACTTCGGCTGGGACTGGGGCAAGAAGGGCCGGCCGCGCCAGGCGCCGGTCTTCCACCTCGGCTACCTGGTCATGCTCGTGCTGGCGGTGGCGCTCGCTGCTAGCGGCATCGACCCAATCCAGCTGACGATCGTGACCCTGGCGCTGGCCGCGGCCACGCTGCCCTTCACGTTCCTGCCGCTGCTGATCGTGGCCAACGACGCCGACTACATGGGCGACCAGAAGAATACCCTCGCCACCAACGTCGTCGCCACGGTGATGCTCGTCGTGCTCGGCGCCGTGACGCTGGCCGTCATCCCGCTGCTCGTGCTCACGGGCGGCGGCTCCTGAGGAGGCTTTAGCATGGACCTGGGCAAGCATGTCGTGGACAAGGAGCTATTGGACGTCCACGGACTGCGCGCGGGCAAGGTGGACGACCTGCTGCTGGTGGTGCCCAACGACGCCCCCGAGGGCGCGCTGCCCGAGGTCGCCGCGATCATCACGGGGCCGCTCGCGCTCAGCCGCCACCTGCCGCGCTGGGTGGAGTGGCTGGCCCGCCAGACCTATCGTCTCCTCGGCGTCGCGGACCCGCGGCCGGTCACGCTGCCCTGGTCGCACGTCACGGCCATTGACGTGGTCGTACACTTGGACGTGGACCGCGCCGCCGCGTGCCTGCTCGTCGTGCAGGACGCCGTGGCGCGGCGGTTTATCTGCCGGCTGCCCGGCTCGTAGGCGGGCGCGGGGGCCTTCGCATGGAGCTGTACTATCAGGCACTCATCGACAAACCGGTGGTCACCGCCGATGGCGAGCGGATCGGCCGCGTGGCCGATCTTGCCGCCGAGGCGCGGGGCGAGCGGCTCTACGTCACCGCGCTCCTGGTCGGGCCTGGCAGCCTGCTGCGCCGCATCTCCTTCAAGCGCGTGGCGCAGCTCGATCCGGCGGCCGCGCGCCAGATCCCGTGGGAGCTGGTAGCGCGGATCGGGCGAGACATCCGCCTTCGGGTAGACGCCGCGGCGCTCGCGCGCCTCGACGCGGAGGCGGCCACGGCCGTGCGGACAGCGGATTCCATGCCGGAGAAGACGCCGTGACCGATCTCGTCGCCTGGGCCATCAGCGCGCTCGTCGCCGTCTTGCTGGCAACGTTTATCTGGAGCCTCGCTAGCCTGCGCGCGCTGCCCACCCACGGGCGCCCGTACACGCGCACGTACGACAGGCTGGGCCACTTCCTCACTATGAGCGAGAACCCGGACTACCACGAGAATCCCGGCGAGGACTCGGCGGCCGGGCCCGACGTGGTGCTGGACGTGGGGCCGCGCGCCGAGCAACCGAAAGCGCCCTAGCTCGGCGACATCTCGCGTGGGATCACCGCGATGCAGCCATCAGCCTCTAGGACGGCGTAGCGCACGTCCTGAAGGCGGTCGTAGCCGCGCCGGCGGAGCGCCTCCATTAGGTCGTCCCGCGTCATGCACTGCTCGCGGAGCTGTGCCGGAATCACCTGGCCGTCGTGGACCAGGACCGCCGGCGCACACATCAACTCAACAGGCGGCGCACGGCCGGCACCCGGGAGACGAGCAGGACGAGCAGGCGATGTTCGCCATCACGACGACCAGCACGAAGTCGTACGTGGTCATCTGTCCTAGCTCGCGGGCGCCCAGCAGCCGCAGGCCGACGATGACGAACGCGTAGACGATCGCGGTCTTGGCGACGCTGCTGAGGGCGGTCGGGAGATCGGGATAGGAGAAGACCGCGCCCAGCCAGGCGTCCAGCAGCGGTGGCACGCGCTACACGCGCTGTCCCGCCTCGACCACCGCGCTCTGGAGGTCGCGCGCCTCGCGGCGCGCCTCGCGCTCGGCCAGCGCGCGGAACTGCGCCTGCAGGCGCTCCAGCTCCTCGTCGGATAGCTCTTCCAGCGCGGCGAGGGAGGTGTGCGCGTGGCGCTCGGCGCGCAATAGCTCGTCCAGCTTGAGGTGAAGCGCCTTCGCGTCGCGGTTCTGCGTGTTTTGGATCAAGAACACCATCAAGAAGGTCACGATCGTCGTACCCGTATTGATGACCAACTGCCATGTATCCGAAAAGCCGAAGAACGGCCCCGACGCTGCCCAAACCAGAATAACCAAGGCAGCAAGCAGAAACGCCCAGGGCGATCCCGTGACACACGACGTCCAATGCGCGAACCAACGGAACTTCTCGTTCACCACGCCGCCTCCTCGCGTCAACCAATATGCCGCCTCTCGCAGCATCGACGGTCGCAAGGCAAGACTCGTGCCAACCCTTGAAAATCCTGGTGAGCGCGACGCTGTGGTGTCGGCGTTACCCTCCAACCGCGGCATCTGGACCGCCGATCAAGACTTCTTCGGGCGCGGCCTGCCGATCTGAACCAAGGAAACGCCACGGGCGGGGCTGGCGGCGGGCGAGTCGTCTCAGGCGGTGGGACGCACGCGGCGGATGGGGAGCCAGCAGGGCCTTACAGCCCAACGTAGCGGCTGTACAGGCTGCGGGCGACGAGGGGATCGGTGGTGCCTTTGATGAGGGCGCGAGCGTCGGGGAAGATCGTGATCTCGTAGTCGGGCAGGCGCAGCCGCAGGAGGTTCTCGTTGTAGCTGATCGCGCCGGCGCCGGCGAGCCGGGCCGCTAGCTCGGCCAGGGCGATCCGCGGCCGGCCGGGCACCACCACCTGCAGCGTGTTGCGGCCGCACAGCTCAAGCGTGTAGCTGCCCACCTGGGCGTCCAGGTACTCGTAGCGCCCTTGCTGGCAGGTGGGGCAGTCGGCGTTCGGCGCCCCAAGCTCTAGCCGGTGGTAGGTGTTCTCCCAGACGTCCAGCCAGACCAGCGCGCGGTTCAGCTTGTCCGTGGCGCCGACCAGCAGCTTCAGCCCCTCGGCCGCCGCCAGGTTGGCGATCACGCCTACGGCCGGCGCCAGCACGCCGGCCGTGTCGCACGTCGGCAGCGTGCCGGGAGGCGGGCTCTCGGCGAACACGCAGCGCAGGCAGGGCGTCTCGCCGGGGATCACGGGGAAGGTCGTGCCGTAGGCGCCAATCGCCGCCGCGTAGACCCACGGGACGCCGTGCTTCACGCAAGCGTCGTTCAGCAGGTAGCGCGCCTCGAAATTGTCGGTGCCGTCGAGCGCCACGTCGGCCCCCGCCAGTAGCGCCTCGACGTTGGTGGCGTTCAGGTCGGCGACTACCGGCTCGACCGTCACGTCCGGGTTGATGCGGTGGAGCTTCGCGGCAGCCGCCACGGCCTTCGGCAGGTCGGCCGCCAGGTCGTCCTCGTCGAAGAGCACTTGCCGCTGCAGGTTGCTCCGCTCGACGTAGTCGCGGTCCACGATCGTGAGCCGCCCCACGCCCGCGCGCACCAGGACGTTGGCGACCACCGTGCCGAGCGCACCGCAGCCCACGAGCAGCGCGCGGGCGCCCGCCAGGCGGGCCTGCCCGGCCTCGCCGATGCCCGGAAACAATACCTGCCGCGAGTAGCGCTCCACCGACCTAACCCCTCCGGCCCCCCTTCCCTATCAAGGAAGGGGGGAGCCGGTTATACTGGCGAAGTGCGTTCCCCCTTCCCGCATCCGGAGGGGGTGAGGGGGGTAGGTCACCCCCCGGCGACCGCTGGGACGATCGACACCTCGTCCCCCGTCTTCAGGCCGGTGTCCAGCCCTTGCAGGAAGCGCACGTCCTCGCCGTTCACGTACAGGTTCACGAAGCGGCGCAGCTCGCCGTTCTCGTCCTTGAGCCGCTGCTCCATGCCCGGGTACTGCGCCTCGAGCTGGGCGATGCACTCGGCCAGGCTGGCGCCGCCGACGTCCACCTCGGCCGCGCCACCCGTCAGGGTTCGCAGAGGGGTAGGTATGCGTACGCGCACGCTCATCGCGCTTCTCCTCGATTGCCGCTGGGAAATGGCAGGGGCACGGGTAGCTAGGCTGGTTTCCACGGAGAGTGTAGGTGTGGCTGCCCCAAACCGACACACCATCCTTGACGAGACGCCTAGCCGGCGACGATGTCGCCCTCGATCGGATCGACGCGCACGCCCTGGTTGAGCGCCCACTCGACGGCGCGCTCAATCTCCGGCGTGTCGCCCGAGATCTCCAGAATGACCCAGCCCCGGTCCCGCGTCACGTTCGCCCGGCGGATGTTGGTGACCACGTCGAATTGGCGGCCCATGTTGTAGATTAGCGGCTGCGTGATCCGGTCGGGCGGGAAGGTAAACTTGACCCGCTGCTTCGCCATCGCGTGGCTCCTCTTCGAGCTATCAGCGTTCAGCAGTCAGCTATCAGCAGTCAGCTATCAGCAGTGTACCCGGTCGGCGGGCAAAATCTAACGTCAACCGCATGTCAGCTACGACGGGGCCGTCGCCACACGGGCACCGGCTGCTGATGGTTGATAGCTGACGGCTGACGGCTGATAGCTGACCGCGGATAGCTGACGGCTGACAGCTTCTCAGGCTACCGCCGCGGCCCCGCGCTGGTCCTGCGCCAGCGCCTCCTCGAACGCCTCCATCGTCGCGGCGATCGTCACCGGCGGCGCCAGCCGCTCCGCCACCGCCTCGGGCGTCTTCAGGCCGTTGCCCGTCACGTACACTACCACCGTCTCGTCGGGATCGATGTGCCCGCCCTCCGCCAGCTTGCGGGCCACCGCCACCGACACGCCGCCCGCCGTCTCCGCGAAGATGCCCTCGGTCTGCGCCAGGAGCTTGATTCCCTCGACCACCTCGGCGTCGGTCACCGACACGGCCCAGCCGCCCGTCTCCTTGATCACCTTGAGCGAGTAATAGCCGTCGGCGGGGTTGCCGATCGCCAGCGACTTCGCGATCGTGTCGGGCTTCACCGGCGCCACGTTCAGCGTGCGCCGGTCGAACGCGTCCACCACCGGCGCGCAGCCGGTCGCCTGGGCCACCGTCATGCGGGTGCGCGGCGGCGCGTCGACGAGCCCCACCTTGTGCAGCTCCTGGAAGCCCTTCCAGATCTTCGTGAACATGGAGCCGCTGCCCGTGGGCACGATCGCGTGGTCCGGCGTGCGCCAGCCGAGCTGCTCGGCCACCTCGTAGGCCAGCGTCTTGCTGCCCTCGGCGTAGTAGGGCCGCACGTTGATGTTGGCGAAGGCCCAGCCGTACTTGTCGGCGATCTCGCTGCACAGGCGGTTCACGTCGTCGTAGTTGCCGTGGACGGCCACCAGCGTGGGGTCGTAGATGCCGATGTTCGTGATCTTGCTCGGCTCCAGATCGGCCGGGATGAACACGACGGCGCGCATCCCCGCGCGGGCGCCGCAGGCGGCCACGGCCGCGGCCAGATTGCCTGTCGAGGCGCAGGCGAACGTGTCGAAGCCAAACGCCCGCGCCCGCGTGCCGGCAATCGCGACGGGCCGGTCCTTGAACGAGAACGTCGGGTTCACCGTATCGTTCTTGACGTAAAGATGATTCAGGCCGAGCAGCCGGCCCAGGTTCTCGGCCTTGACCAGCGGCGTGCAGCCGGCGTAAGTCTCGATGATCGGCTCGTCCTCGACGGGCAGCAGCGCCCGGTAGCGCCAGATCGTCTGCGGGCCGGCGGCGATGGCCTCGCGGCTCACTAGCGGGCGGATGGCATCGTAGTCGTAGGCGACCTCGAGCGGGCCGAAACACAACTCACAGACGTGGATCGGCAGTAGGCCGTACAGGTGGCCGCACTCGCGGCACTGCAAGCCTCGCAGTCGGCTCATGGCGTCTCCTCCTCAGAGCAGTCAACGTCTCTGTCCCCAGCCTGGACGAGAGAGTCGCGTCCGGAGGAAGACAACGAAAAACCCCTTACACACGAGCATAAGGGGTTTGAACAACGTTGTCTGTCCCCTTATCTTCCAGATCAAGTCTGGCGGAATTGGCACCTTCTCACCTGGTGACGACGCCGCGCGACGGGGATCCGTCGGGGAGCGCTGACCGCCGGCTCAGGCCGGGCGGTGTGCCACCGGGGAGGGGTTGCCGGGCTTCATCGGGCCGTCTCCCTCCACCTCTCTTGATAAGGGCAATATTCAATTGTCGGCTGGAGCAGTGTTTCCCGACTATAGCGCGGCGCCGCCGCGAGTGTCAAGGTAAGTGCTATGCTGGAGCAAGGCTCCCGGAGGACGACGATGCCCCGCCCGCCGCGCCCGCGCGCCCTCGCCACCCGCCTGGCGCACGTCGGCCGCTCGATGCCGCCCGTCGCCAACGCGCCGGTCGCGCCGCCGCTCTACCAGAGCACGGCCGGCCGCTTCGCCAGCCTGGACCAGCTCGAAGCCATCCTGGCCGGCGACGAATCCGGCTACTTCTACTATCGCTACGGCACGCCGAATCACGCGCTGCTGGAGCGTATCGTCGCCGACCTGGAGGGCGCCCCGGCCGCGGTCGCCGCCGCCTCCGGCATGGCCGCCCTCAGCGCCACACTGTTCGCGCTGCTCGCGGCCGGCGACCATGTGCTCGTCGACCGCCACAGCTACGGCGGCACCTACGCGCTCGTCACCTCGGAGCTACCGCGCCTGGGCATCGCCGCCGCGTTCGTCGATCTGGATGCGCCCGACGCGCTCGCCGCGGCCGTGCAGCCGCGCACCCGCCTGCTGCTGCTGGAGACACTCACCAACCCGACGCTGCGCGTCACCGACCTGCCGCGCCTGGCCGCCGCGGCCCACGAGCGCGGGCTGCTGGTCTGCGTGGACAACACGTTCACCACGCCCTGCCTGATCCAGCCGCTGGCCCACGGCGCCGACCTCGTCTGGCACTCGACCAGCAAATATTTCGGCGGCCAGAGCCAGGTGCTCGGCGGCGTCGTGGCCGGCCCGGAGAACCTGGTAGCGCGCATCCGCGAGACCGTGATCCACCTCGGCGTGGCGGGCGGCGCCTTCGACACCTGGCTCGCCGCCCAGGGGCTGGCGACGCTCGCCCTGCGCGTCGAGCGCGCAAGCGCGAGCGCCCTGACAGTCGCGCGCCACCTAGAGGAGCACTCCGCCGTCGCGCGGGTCCACTACCCGGGCCTACCCAGCCACCCCCAGCACGCGCTGGCCGAGCGCCTCTACCCGCACGGCCACGGCGGCATGCTGTCCTTCGAGCTAACCGGCGGGGAGGCCGCGGCGCGCGCCTTCCTGGCCGGCCTGCGCCTGATCGAGTTCGTGCCCAGCCTGGCTGACGTGACGACGACCGTCACCTATCCCCTCGCCACCTCCCACCGTGGGCTGCCGCCCGAGGCGCTGGCGGCGATGGGTGTGGGCCCGGGCCTAGTGCGGCTGTCGATTGGCATCGAGGCCGTCGCAGACGTGCTCGCCGACCTCGACGCGGCGCTGGCTGGCGGATAGGCGCGAGCCCATGCACCGACTCCTGCTCGCGGCGGTCCTGCTTCTTGTCCTCGGCCGTTGGCCGTGCCCGGTCGCGGCGCAGGACCTCATCCGCGGCCCGGTCACGCCGCTCGACCAGAGCAGCGTGCAGCTTGCCGTAGACAGCCGGCAGCCGCTCGGCCAGGTGGGCGAGCCCGATGGCAGCGCCAGCTACCGCCTGCGCGGCTGGGCGGCGGACCTGTCCAACCCCGGCGGGCCCGGCATCCGCCAGATCGTCGCCTATCTCGACGGGCCCTCCGACCGCGGCCGGCTGCTCGGCTGGGCGCGCGTCGGCCTGGCCCGCCCCGACGTGGCCACGGTGTTCAACGACCCGGGGCTCACTCGCTGCGGGTTCGAGCTAACCTGGCCGGTGACGGAGGTGCCGCCGCAGAGCGAGCCCGTCCACACCTACATGATCTACCTCTACCTGGACACGGAGCGCGGCTGGGTCGGCGCCCGCCTGCCCGTCGCGTTGACCCTCGCGGCCGACAGCACGCCGGAGACCTGACCCCGCGCAAGCCTTGCAAAGTACCAAATAAACGTATATTCTTGATTTGGCCTACCCCCAAGGCCGCGGCTTCCCCGAGTGCCCCCACGCTCGGGCAAGCCGTTGGTTGCGACCGACGGCGCGGCACGCTATCTGCATCGCTTCCGGCTGGAACCAGCTCGCGGCGGAGCGCCCGACGTGGGGGCGGGCGTCCCGCCACACTGGGGCCTGCGGGCCCCGGGGAGGTGAACCAGATGGCGCTGATCGAGAAGCACATCGACGTCGACGTGCCCGTGCGCACCGCTTACAACCAGTGGACGCAGTTCGAGTCCTTCCCGCGCTTCATGGAGGGCGTGGAGGAGGTGCGGCAGCTTGACGACTCCCACCTGCACTGGCGCGCCAGCATCGGTGGCAAGACCGAGGAGTGGGACGCGGTCATCACCGAGCAGATCCCTGACGAACGCATCGCCTGGCGTAGCACGTCGGGCGCGCAGAACGCGGGCGCGGTCACGTTCCATCGGCTGGGGGACCACCAGACGCGCGTGATGCTGCAGCTCGAGTACGACCCCGAGGGCTTCACCGAGAACGTCGGTAACGCCCTGGGCTTCATGGAGCGCCGCGTGGACGGCGACCTGCACCGCTTCAAGGACTTCATCGAGGGGCGCGGCGTCGCCACGGGCGCGTGGCGCGGCACGATCGACCAGAACAACGCCACGTAGCCCGCCCCCTCGGGACATCCCCGCCGCGGAGGCGTCAGGCGTCTCCGCTCGCGAGGCCTCGGCGCCGGCGACCCTGCACCACCCGTCGGCGCCGAGGCCTTCGCACGTCCGGCGTTCCCTGGCCGCCCGCAGCTGGACCGAGCGCGGGTGGCACGCGAGTTGCGCTCGCGCGGGGCACAGCGGCCCGCCCAGGCGCCACGAAGGGAGCAGGACATGTCGCAGCAGGACCAGCTTCGACCGCCCCAGCACCAGGATCGCCAGCCCGGCCTGGAAGCGCCGATGACGCCGCAGCCGCGCGAGCAGGACGCCACCTACCACGGCAGCGGCAAGCTCGCGGGCAAGGTCGCGCTCATCACGGGCGGCGATAGCGGTATCGGGCGCGCGGTCGCCATCGCCTTCGCGAAGGAGGGCGCCGACGTGGCGATCGCCTACCTGAACGAGCACGAGGATGCCGCCAAGGCCAAGCACGAGGTCGAGCAGAAAGGCCGCCGCTGCATCGCCATCGCCGGCGACGTGGGCGACGAGGCGTTCTGCCGCCAGGTCGTTCAGCGCACCCTCGACTCGCTCGGCCGCCTCGACGTGCTCGTGAACAACGCGGGCGAGCAGCACCCGCGGGACAGCATCGAGCAGATCAGCGCCGAACAGCTGGAGCGCACCTTCCGCACCAACATCTTTGCCCAGTTCTTCATGACGAAGGCCGCGCTGCCTCACCTGACTCCCGGCAGCGCCATCGTGAACACGACCTCGGTCACCGCTTACGCCGGCAGCCCCCACCTGCTCGACTACGCCGCGAGCAAGGGCGCCATCGTGGCCTTCACGCGCTCGCTCGCGCTAGCGCTCGCCGCTAAAGGCATCCGCGTCAACGGCGTGGCGCCCGGCCCGATCTGGACGCCGCTCATCCCCTCGACTTTCCCGCCCGAGGCAGTAGCGAAGTTCGGCTCGGACGTGCCGATGAAGCGCGCCGGCCAGCCGGAGGAGGTGGCTAACTGCTACGTCTTTCTCGCCTCCGACGACGCCTCGTACATGTCTGGCCAGGTGCTGCACCCGAACGGCGGCGAGATCGTCAACGGCTAGCGCCCCGCAGGGCGCCCGCCATGTTGTTGCGGCGCGTGATCGGGGCGCACGCCGGCGCGTGCATGAATTGATTCGCGCGGCCCGCCTTGGGCGACTGGCACAGACTGGGGCGGACGTTTGACCGCGTCAAACGTCCGCCCCAGCTCGGTCCACCAGCGGGGAGACGCTACTTCTTGGTCAACGACGGCTCGCCGGTACCCGTGAACTGGCCGATCCGCCGCTTCGCGTCCTGCGACTCTGGCTGGCGCGTCTGCCCCTCGCGCGGGCCGCCGGCCGGCGGGTTCATCGTCTGCTTCGCCGCGAAGTCCTTGTGGCTCTCATGCGTGCGCGTGCGCTTGGGCTTCGCCATGCATCCACTCCTTTCAGCATCGCCATTCGCTGTTCCTGCAAGGAGCATGCCTCGATATAGTCGGGGTGATTCTCCATACGCCATCGTGCGTCCATACAAACGGAGTTATGCCCTTCGATTGCGCTCCTATACAGCTCAAATCATACGCCGGTCGTCCGCCTGGCTGGCATAGCTTCTGCTGCGAACCGGTTTGGAGCACGAAAGCGCTCTTCGCGGCGCATTGCCCGCCATTCTGCGATTCCTTCGGTGGAGCACGACCATGGAGACCATGCAGAGCATCCGAGACCGCGTCGCCGGACGCGGCACGGCCAGCGCCGCCCGCCTGGCCGACCGCTTTCGCGCCCTGGCGCATCCCCTGCGCGGCCCCGACGACCTCGATCCGCTGCTGGACCGCATCGGCGACGCCCGCTACGTGCTCCTGGGTGAGGCCTCGCACGGCACTGCCGAGTACTACAACTGGCGCCGCCGCATCAGCCAGCGCCTGATCTGCGAGAAGGGCTTCGCGTTCATCGCCGTCGAGGGCGACTGGCCCGACTGCTACCGCGTGAACCGCTACGTGAAGCACGCCCCCGATGCCGGCGCGAGCGCGCGCGAGGTGCTGCACGCCTTCGCCCGCTGGCCCACTTGGATGTGGGCCAACACCGAGATCGTCGAGCTAGCCGAGTGGCTGCGCCAGCACAACGCCGACCTGCCCACCGACCAGCGCGTCGGCTTCTACGGCCTCGACGTGTATAGCCTGTGGGAGTCGCTCGACGCCGTCACCAAGTACCTGGAGCGCGTCGATCCGAGCGCCCTGGAGGCGGCCTACCGCGCCTTCCGCTGCTTCGAGCCCTACGGCGAGGACGTGCAGGAGTATGCCCGCGCAACGGCGCTCGTCCCGACATCCTGTCAGGAAGAGGTCACGGCCCTGCTGGTGGACCTGCGCCGCAGGGCGCCGCAGTACCAGGCAGAGGGCCGCGAGGCGTACTTCAACGCGGACCAGAACGCGCTCGTGACGCGCAACGCCGAACGCTACTATCGCGCGATGATCCACGGCGGGCCCGACTCGTGGAACGTACGCGACCAGCACATGGTCGAGACGCTGGAGCGTCTGATGCAGCTCCACGGCCCCGACGCGAAGGCGATCGTCTGGGAGCACAACACGCACATCGGCGACGCCCGCGCGACCGACATGGCGCGCTCCGGCATGGTGAACGTCGGCCAGCTGGTGCGCGAGCGCGACTGGCGGGATGGCGTGGTGCTCGTCGGCTTCGGCTCGCATCGCGGCAGCGTCATCGCGGGCGACGAGTGGGGCGCCCCGATGGAGCGCATGTCCGTACCGCCCGCGCAGCCCGACACCCACGAGGCCGTGCTGCACGACGCGCTGGGCGGGGAGAATGCCCTGTTCCTGTTCGACGGCACCGCGGCGGGGGCGCTTCCCGCCCCGGGTAGCCTCGACGCCGCCGCCGACCCGCTGCTCACGCCGCGCGGCCATCGCGCCATCGGCGTCGTCTACAATCCCGCCTTCGAGCGCTTTGGCAATTACGTGCCCACCATCCTGTCCCTGCGCTACGACGCCTTCCTCTACCTGGACGAGACGCACGCCCTGCACCCGCTGCACCTGCAGCCGCAACCCGAGGGCGAGCCGCCCGAGACGTACCCCTCGGGCGTCTAGCTCGGCTGGTTCACCAGATCAGGTCGCAACCTGGCGGACCGGGCAGCCCCACCCGCCGCGCTCGCACGCCGAGCATGAGCCTGGGTGGGGCGTCCGCGTGCGCGCGGGTGGTCGTACACCTGGGTCGACAACTGGGGCAACGCGAGCGGGGTGTCCGCGTGCGCGCGGGTGGTCGCCGACTGCACAATAGGCTGACGAGCGCCGACAGGAACGGAGGAACACGATGGAGTCGTTGGCCGAGCGCGCCGAAGCGCGCTTGCTGGACGTGATCGCGCGCTTCACCGCCGGGGAGGCGGAGGTGGTGCAGGCCTACTTCGCGCGGGAGCACACGACCGAGGAGTACCTGGACGCGCTGCTGCGCCAGATGGGGCGCGAGCTGCAGACGCGCCAGCGGCTCGGGCGAGCCATGCAGATGAACGAGGGGTTGGAGCGGACGGTGGACCGCCACGACCTCGTCGAGATGCTGGAGCACATCGCCGACGAGACGCGGCACTACGCGCTGCTCGCGGACGTGGCGGAGGAGCTGATCGGCCGCAAGCTGACGGCCGAGGAAGCGATGAAGTACGAGATCAACTCGATGGTCGATCCCGACGCGCCGCCGGAGGCGTTGCGCCACCCGCTGCTTCCGGAGGCCTCGGGAATGATGCTGCTCATCCGCGAGCGGCGCGAGACGGAGGGCCACGACTTCGCCAACGCCGTGCTGCGGCTCAGCGAGGGCGGGGGCGGCGGCGCGTTCGAGGTGGCGGCATCGCTCAGCGGCACACCGTTCCGCGAGCGGCTGGCCGCCGCCATGCGGCTCATCGTGCGCGACGAGCTAGGCCACGGGCCCGGCCGCGTGCGCGGCTTCGTGCAGCAGTGGGTCCACGACGAGGCGACGCTCGACCGCGCGGCGGCGCTGCTGACGGAGTACATGTACCAGCACTTGCGCCTGCGCAACGAGATCTGGGGCAACCCGCTCTCCGAGGAGCGCCTGGCCGCCATCCGCCGCGGCGAGATCGCGCCGCTCGCCGTCGGCTAGCGGGGCTGGTGGATGACGCTGCGGCCCATGGTGGCTTATTACGGCGTGGGCGATCCGCGCCATTGCGCGCAGGACTTCCAGGAGATGGCCCGGGCGTTTCGGACCGTGGTGTTTCCATGCTCCGAGGAGCTGGCACGCCTGGACGCCGCGGGCCTCCGCGAGCGCGTTCGGCTCGCCCGCGACCTGGGCCTGGAGACGTGGGTCAGTCCCTGGGGCGTCGCCGGCCTGTTCGGCGGTGAGGCGATCAGCGCCGTCGGCCACCTCTGCCCGCGCTCTTGCCAGGTGCGCGACGTGCTCGCGGCCTGGCTGGAGGCGGCGGTCGCCGCGGCGCCGGACGTGCTGTTCTGGGACGAGCCCAATGGCACGCGCTGCTGCGGACCGGAGGTGGTCACGGCGCTGCTGCTCGACTTGATGGACCAGACCCCCGCGGCGCTCCGCCACGCCCTTTACTGGAACCCGGAGCAGTGCGCGATCCTACCCGAGCCCGTGGTCGCGCGCTGCCTGACCGCTGGCATGGACCTGTACGGCCGGTCGCCCGCGGCGGAGCGGCTGGCGACTGCCCTGGCCCTCGGGCAGTGCCACGGCGTCGAGCCGCACGTCTGGGTGCGGGCCTTCCAGGTGCCCGCGGGCGAGGAAGCGGCGGTGGCGGCGATGATCCAGGCGGCGGCTGCCGCGGGAATCGAGCGGGTGGGCATCTGGCCGTGGAAGGCGGGCGCCACGGCGAGCCTACTCGCCAGCGAGCGGCCGGCGCTCGTCTGGGAGACCGTCCTTCGCGCGCTCGCTACGAGCGCCGCATCCTAATCCTCGCCGCGCCGGCGGCGGACGGCGCGGGCCAGGTCGGCGGCGGGCACGCTGTAGCGGTCGAAGGCGTCCTTCAGGTGGCTCGTCTCGTAGTGGGCGTAGATGCGCTTGGTCGTGTCGGGCGAGGCGTGGCCGAGGAGGTCCTGCACCTCGGCGAGCTGCGCGCCGGCGTTCAGCAGCACCGATGCCTTCTGGTGGCGGAAGGCATGGGGCGAGGCGCGCACGCCGGCGGCGTCGGCGTAGTGGCGCACGACGTTGTAGATCGACTGCGTGGACAGCCGGTAGTTCTCGCCGCCGGCGCGCGCTTTGCCGCGCCCCTTGTCGTGGCGCAGGAAGAGCGGCACGTAGCGGTCGGCGCGGGCGGCCAGGTACGTGCGGATCGCCGCCAGGCTGTCCGGATCGAAGAACACGACGCGCTCCTTGCTGCCCTTGCCCACGACCAGCGCGCGGTCGGCCCAGCCGTCGTCGACGTCGGCGCGGTTCAGCGCGGCGACCTCGGCGCGGCGTAGGCCGGTACCGTAGAGCGTCAGCAGCAGCGCCCGGTCGCGCAGCAGCTCCAGGCGGCGCGCGTCGTTGTGGCCGGTTGGCGCGGGAAGTGGCAGCTCCAGGGCGTAGGTGACGACGAGCGGCAGGCCCTGGTCGACGCGCGGCGTGCGGTAGCTGGCGCGGCCGACGACGGCGCGCAAGCCCTCGCGGAGCTGTTCGTAGGTGGCGGCGCGCGAGCCCCAGCGGCGCCGCTCCAGAAACCGCAGGAAAGCGCGCGCCCCGGCCAGGTAGGTGCTGTGCGTCGCGCGCGCCGTGCGGCCGTAGCGCCTGACCAGCCAGGCGTAATAGCTCTCCAGCGCGTCGGCCGGCAGCGCGGCGGTCGGCGTCCCCTCCGTGACGCCGCGTTCGGCCAGGTACTCGGTGAAGCGGTCGAGCGCCGTGGCGTAGGTGTGCGCGGTGTGCGGCGACTTGCCGCGCAGGCTCGCCGCGAACGCCGCGAGCGCGTCGGCGAGCGCGGGCGATTCGGCGTCGGCGGCCGGCGCGGGATCGCGCGGGGTCGCGGGGGGCGGGTCGTCGGCAATCATCGGCTCCTCCGAGCGCTCGCCCTGAGCATAGCGCGCGCGCTCCCCGCCGCCGGCTCACGATGCCGTCACGCCGCGCGCTCATGACTCGCTCACGACGACGGTGCCCACCATGCCGTCCTCGCGGTGGCGGTCCACCGAGCAGTAGAACTCGTAGGTGCCGGCGGACAGCGTAAACTCGCCCGCCGCCTGGCTGTCGGGCGCCGCGGCGATGTGTACCCGGTAGCCCGCGAGCCGCGACAGCAGGCTGTGGCCGCCGAGCTTGTCGATCGTGAAATCGTGCATCAGCGCGCCGCCGCTGTCGCCTGGCCGCAGCCGGTTGTCGAAGGTCAGCCGGACGGGCACGTCGGCGTGCAGCGTGAGCCGCGCCGGCTCGAAGCGAAACCCGGTCGGCGTAATGCTGCTGGCGACCGTTACGTACTGGGGGCCGACGGCTGCCGCGGGTGGACGGGACGCCGTAGGCCGCGCGCACGCGGCCAGGCTGAGCAGGGCCAGCAGCCCCGCGCCAAGGCAGCCCCGCCGGGTGCAGGCCGATAGCTGGCTCTGCCTAACTCGCCAACGGCCTCGGGCCAGGTGGTCAGAACGCCGCAAGCAGCGCACCGCCGAGCGCCGAGACGACGACCACCAGCCACGGGGGCACTTTCCAGATCATGAGCAGGCCGGCCGCCACCAGCGCCAGCCCGAAGTCGGCGGCGCTGGTGATTGCGCTCGTCCACACGGGCTGGTAGAGCGCGGCCAGCAGGAGCCCGACTACCGCGGCGTTGATGCCGCGAAGCGCCGCCTGAAAGCCGACTTGTCGGCGCAGCGTGTGCCACCAGGGGAGCGCGCCGATCACCAGCAGGAAGGCCGGCAGGAACATCGCCACCAGCGCCAGCGCGGCCCCCGGGACGCCCGTCAGCGGCGCGGGCATCACCGCGCCCAGGTAGGCCGAGAAGGTGAACAGCGGCCCCGGCACGGCCTGCGCCGCCCCGTAGCCGGCGATGAACTGGGCATTCGTGACCCAGCCCGGCGGGACGACCTCGGTTTGCAGCAGCGGCAGCACCACGTGGCCGCCGCCGAACACGAGCGAGCCGACGCGGTAGAAGCTGTCGAAGACGGCCAGCGGCAGGCTGGGCTCTAGCTGGCGGAGCAGGGGCAGGCCGACGAGCAGGCCGAAGAACAGCACCCAGGCGACGAGGCTGGTCCGGCGGCTGATGGGGACGTGCAGGGTCGGCATGGCGGGCGGGGCGGTCGCGCCCAGCAGCCGCCAGCCGACGAGGCCGGCGATGGCGATGATCAGCACCTGGCCCACGGCCGTCGGCGCGGCCAGCGCCACCAGCGCCGCCAGCACCGCCATCGTCGCCCGTGTACGGTCGGGGCAAAGGGTCCGCGCCATCCCCCACACCGCCTGGGCGACCACGGCCACCGCCACGATCTTGAGGCCGTGCAGCCAGCCCGCGTCGGTCGCGCCGAGCGCGCTGACACCGTACGCGAAGACGAGCAGCGCCAGCGCGGACGGCAGCGTGAAGCCGAGCCACGCCGCCAGGCCGCCGAGCAGGCCGGCGCGCAGGATGCCGATCGAGATGCCGACCTCGCTGCTGGCCGGGCCGGGCAGGAACTGACAGAGGGCCACGAGGTCGACGTACGTCTGGTCGTCGAGCCAGCGGCGGCGGACCACGTACTCCTCGCGGAAGTAGCCCAGGTGCGCGATGGGTCCGCCGAACGAGGTCAGCCCCAGGCGCGTGGCCACGCCCAGCACTTCGAGCGGGGACCCGTGCGTCTCGCTAACCGCGTACTCTTGCTCGACGCTGCTCATGGCCGGCCGCGCGTCCGCTCACTCATAGCGCTCGGCCACCTCGTGCAGCGACCCCTCGGCGATGGTCAGCGCCTTGATCGCCGTCTCCAGGTCCTCGCTCGGGTGGGTGCCCAGGAACGTCTTCGCGTCGCTCTGGAGCTGGCGGACCTGACCGAGCCAGGCCTCGGCCTGCTGGTGGGCCTGGGGATCGGGACTGGATGGGATGTGCCCGCCCTGGCCCGTGTGCTCGATCACTTCCTCGAGAGCGTGGTGGACAATCTGGAGCCCGAGGTCCGCGTGCTCCAGGTCCTCATAGCGGGTGCGCTGGTACACGGATTGGACACGCTGCCGTAGCTGCTCTACCTCGCTCACGAGCTGCTGTAGCTCGCCGCTGGTCTCCCGCGTGGACTCAGCCACCGGACTGCTCCTTTCGCGGCGCGTCGCCCGCCAGCCCGCCTGGCGGGTCGTGCCCTTCCACGACCTCGGCCACTAGCTCCCGAATCTTGGGCAGCGCCTGCTCCAGCGCCGCGCGGCCCGCCTCGGTGACGGTGTAGTACTTGCGCACCTTGCCGCCCACGACGCGGCTCTCGCGCGCCAGGTAGCCTGCCTCCGTCATCGCGTGGAGCACCGGGTAGAGCGTGCCCGGACTCAGCTCGTAGCCGTGATGCCGCAGCTCCTCGATCAGCGCGACGCCGTAGACCGGCGCCTGCACGGCATGGTGCAGAATGTGAATCTTGACGAACCCAAGAAAGAAGTCTCGCAGCATACTATCCGCCTGCGATATCGCTCGATGATACTGCTCGGCCGTGCCCTGACGCAACCGGCACCATGCATCTCTCGACACTCGCCCTGTCGGTTGCCGATATCGCGCTCTGAGGCATGGATTTTGCGGCGCCTACCGCATCGGTGGCCCGCCACGCGGCCCGGCCACCCGCGCAGGACGCACAAGGGAGCCTTCCAATGCAGCACGCCGAATCCGATCCCCGACACCACACCGGCCGGATCAAGCAGATGCTCGCGGACACCATGGCGCACGTGCGGGAAGACGAGGGCAAGGTCTCCGAGCCCAAGGCGCGGGCGCTGTTCGAGACCACCGCCGAGGTGCTGGGTGGGCTGGTCAAAGCCTACGACGACTACGAGCAGGGCAAGCCGGCCTGGCGCTGAGCTGGTCCGCCGAGCTGGTGCGGATGTTTGACGTAATCAAAGACCTGCACCAGCTCGGCCGGGTGCTGAGGCGGCGGAGGGGCGCAGGCCAGCGAGCGCGATGGCAGAGGCAGCGACATGGCGCGCCGCCCCTGCTTTTGCCAGCTCGGCGCGCAAGGAGGAAGAGCGATGATGGCACGTGGTTGCGTGCAGCCCAGACGCGGGTTCCTGCACCTGACGGCGGCCACTGGTACCGCGCTGCTGCTCGCCGGGGCGGGCGGCTCGCTGGTCGCGCCCGGGCGGGGCCTGGGCATGGTCTGGGCGCAAGACCAAGGGCAGGGCGAGGAGGTCTCCGCCAACGAGGACCTGATGCGCGAGCACGGGATCCTGAACCGCGTGCTGCTCGTCTACGAGGAGGGCTTGCGCCGCCTGGACGGCCAGCAGGAGGTGGACCCGGCCGTGCTCAACAGCGCCGCGGGCCTCATCCGCCGCTTTGTCGAGGACTACCACGAGCGGACCGAGGAGAACTACCTGTTCCCGCGCTTCCAGCAGGCGGGCACGCTCGTGGACCTGGTGACGGTGTTGCAGCAGCAGCACGACGCCGGGCGCCGCGTCACCGACCGCATCCTGGCGCTCGCGACGACCGACGGGCTCCGGGACCCGACGAGCCGCCAGGCGCTCGCCGACTCCATTCGGCAGTTCATCCGCATGTACCGTCCGCACGAGGCCCGCGAGGACACGGTCCTCTTCCCCGCGTTCCACAAGCTGCTTTCGCCCGACGAGTACGACGCGCTGGGCGACCAGTTCGAGGACCGCGAGCGCCAGATGTTCGGCGGCGACGGCTTCGACATGGCGCGCGACCAGGTGCAAGCGCTGGAGCAGCAGCTCGGCATCTACGACCTGGCCCAGTTCACCCCGGCTTGAACAGGTAGCATCGTTGCCCCGAACCGAGCATTAGGTAAGTCGGCCGCGCTCCTGGCCGGGCGTGTCCGTAAACGGCTGCCCTCGGCGTCTCCTCGTTCGGCGTCCCCTACGGCGGGGGCCGATCGACCTGCACCGAGAACGTGCGTTGATGCTCGCCCGGCCCCTCGTACACGAGCAGCAGCCCCCGCCAGTCGCTCGCCGTCGGTATGCGCCACTGGCTCCAGGCGAGCGGGCCGTCGGCCTGGCCCGCTCGTCGCTGCCAGCCGGCCGCTGCCAATTGCTGCGCAAAGAACGCCTCAAGGCTTCCGGGGCTCTCGTCGGTGAGGGCGATGGAGGCCGAGGCCCAGTGGTTAGGCCCCGACACGGTTGCCCCCGTAGGCTGCAGCCGCATGCCTTCCCGCCCCTCTAGCCGGGGCACCAGACTCGCACCTGGTGGGAGCGGCAGCGGGGGGAGCGTCCCGCACGGCCCGGGCCCCTCGCGTACGTCAATTCGCACGTCGTCGCGCCCATCGGTTTGCGGCGTCACGATGACGGAAACCCGTCCACTGCCGGCGGGCTGGCAGAAGGCGCTGGCGTTGGTCTCAATTGCCTGGAACCCACTGGGTGGCGTACTCCCGGGTTCTAGAACCCAGCCCTGTTCCTCGAACGCCTGCTCGTAGAAGCGGGTGATCTCGCGGGGCTCTCCCGGAGCGACCAGGAGAACCAAGGTGCCGGCCGGCAGAGCGCCGCCCGGCCCTCGCACCATGCTGCCGACGAGGCGTCCGCCGGGGGGCACTCGTATCACGAGTGGCAGATCAGGCGGGACGTTCCCGGGGAACAAATCGACGGCGGGCGGCGACGGGCCAGGCGACCCGAACGCGTTCTGGAGCAGGCGTTCGGCAAGCTCCCGCAGGAGATGCCCATCGTCGGCCTCCTGTGCTCGCACTGTGGGGCTGGAGAGCTGTGCGGGACTGAGTAAGGTCAACGCGACGACCACCGCGATCGCGACGAGGCCGCGCATCGCCGCTGAGCAGGATATGGGCTGCACCGTTCCCTCCCCACACTGTCGCGTGTCGCCTCCATCCTTCATCAGTCGGGGGGCCACGGGTAGAGGACTAGCCCCCGTTCTGTCCTGGGGGTTAACCTGCCACCACCGTAGGTGCTCTGCCTATCGGGGTTTGGCCTCGTCCAATCGTTGCGAGGCTAGCGCGCGGCGCCCACGGCCACCCGCGCGGGGGCGCGGCGGCGGGGAGCGGGCGTGGGCAGCTCGGCGAGCAGCGCGGCCCAGGCGGCGCGCTCGCGCTCGGGCGCGACGAGCGGGGCGGCGCGGGCACAGCCGGCCGCGAGCGCGGCGTAGAAGGCGGCGTCCGTTTCGGCCCGCCAGAGCAGCGCGGTCAGGGCGGCGGTGTCCCCGACGGGGAAGTAGCCGGGATAGTCGTCGCCCAGCGTGCCGACCAGCCCGCCGATGCGCGCGGCGACGACCGGCGTGGGGGTCGGCTGCGCCAGCGCCTCGCCCAGCGCGTTCGAGCTGCCCTCCATCAGCGACGTGAGCGCCAGCAGGTGGCTGCTGGCAATGAGCCGCCGCGCCCGCGCGTGCGGCTGCTCGCCCAGCCAGCGGTAGCGGGGGTTGCAGGCCATCTCCGCGCGAGCCGCCTCGGCCCACTCAGGACTCAGCGCCGCGCCCACGTGCAGCACGCGGAGGCGTGACGCCGCCGGCAGCTCGCGGGCGGCCAGCGCCGTGCGCAGCGGGTCCTTCTCGGGCCGCAGGTGCCCTACGACGCAGACTCGGAACTCCCGAGCGGGTCGCTGGACCGCGGCGCGCAGGCACGGCGCCCCCTGGTAGATCACGCGCGTCTTGTCGCGCAGCGCCGCCGGCAGCTCCGCGAGCCCCTGGCGCTGGAGGACGACCAGGCGTGTGGCGAGGTCGAGCGCGCGCTGGGCGTCGGCGTCGCTCTGGATGTCGCGGTAGAGGTCGGTGCCCGTCAGCACGACGATCAGCGGTCGCTCGGGGTGCACGGCGGCGAACTGCTGCACGGACGGGAAGCTGCGGCGGGCGTGGAGCGCGATCAGCGCGTCGCAGGGCGTGCCGTCGTAGGCTGCCGTCACGGTCACGCGGTGGCCGAGGCGGCGCAGCAGGGCGCGGTAGCGCGCGGCCGTGACGAGGTTGCCGGTGATCGCGCTCTCGTGCTGGGGCGTGACGATCTGGAGCTTCACCGGCCCGGCGCCTCCCGCGCGCACGTCCGGAAGCCAGCCCAGACGTCCCGCCGGTCGGGCTGGTAGAAGTTGCGCCAGGTGTTGCGAATGAGGCGGCCGCGCGTGGTCCAGCAGCCGCCACGCAAGACTTTGTGGTCGCCGAACCAGGGCTCCGAGTATTCCTTGTACGGATCGACCACGAAGCCCGGGTAGGGGCCGAAGTCGCTGGCGGTCCACTCCCAAACGTTGCCAACCATCTGCCGGCAGCCGAAGTAGCTGTCCCCGGCGGGCAGCGCGCCCACGTCCACGGTGCCGCCGCGCCGCCAGTCCAGGTTTGCGCGCTCGGGCGTCGGGGCCTCGTCGCCCCACGGGAAGCGCCGCTTGCGCCAGGCGCCGCCGGCCGCCGGCTCGGCCGCGGCCGCCATCTCCCACTCGGCCTCGGTGGGCAGCCGCCGCCCGGCCCAGTTGCAGTACGCCTCGGCCTCGTACCAGTTGACGTGCAGCGCGGGCCGGTGCGGCGCGAGCGGCTCCCAGGCGTCGAACCGGCGCACGCGCCAGCCGTCCGGGCCGCGCTGCCAGTACACCGGCTGCGCGGCGCCCGCCCGCTCGCGCCAGTCCCAGCCGGCCGCGCTCCACCAGCGCGCCTGCTGGTAGCCGCCGTCGTCGACGAAAGCGGCAAACTCGGCGTTCGTCACGGCGGCCCGCGCGATGCGGAACGGCGCCACCGCGACGGGATGCGCCCACTTCTCGTTGTCGAACACGAAGCCGTCGTCCGGCGCCGCGCCGAGCAGGAAGCGCCCGCCGGGCACCGCCACGTCGCCCGGCAGCGGGCCGCCCCCGGGTATCTCGGCGGCCGGCGGGACGGGCAGCGACGGCGGGGCGTAGCCGTGCGTCTGCCGCGTATACCCGAGCGCCTCGGCGTGCATGTCCTCGTGGAAAAGAGCGAGCAGGTGAAAGTACCGCGCCGCGTCGGCGAGCGGCTCGGCGCGGAGGTAGCCGAGCACGCGATCGAGCGTCGCTTGCATTAGGGCCAGCGTTGTCGGCCGGTCGGGCAGCGGCAGGTCCCAACGGGTGTCGTGGGCCACGGCCGCCGAGTCGTACAGGCGGTCGGCGTCGGTACGGCCGGGCGGCAGGCCGCGCAGGTGGCGCAGCGTCCACTTCTCCTGAAACCAGGCGACGTGCCCGATCTCCCAGAGCGGCGGGTTAACGATGCGCAGCCGCGGGCCGAGTAGCTGCGCGTCGGTCAGGTCGGCGACCAGCGCAAGCAGGGTTTCCCGCGCGTCAACGAGCATCTCTTCGAGGGCGGTGACGGTTGGCGTGCGTGTTGCTGGCACGGCGCTGAATCCTCGGCGTGACCTGGGGCTGGGCCACCGTATTCTGCCACATTTGGCACGATTGGCGCGCATCTCCCATATATAATCCATACTAATTCCACTGATAAGCTAAAATGCTGCTGCGTGCGTGACCAAACGCCCGGAAGCCGCAAGTGATGCAGGTTTCTTGGGTTGGTGGTATACGGTCGATGTACAGGGGCCGCGTGCGGCCCAAGCCCGGCTGGCGCTCTCCCCGGCGCCGTCGGGCCAGCGGCGCGCGACGGTGGAGACCGGCCAGTAGGCGCCGGGGAGAGGAGCGAGCGATGCTGATCAAGTCCCTGATGGGTACCGGCGAGCGCCACGCGTGCGGCCGCCATGGGCGGCTCGCGGCCCGGGTCACGGTGGCCGCGCTGCTGGTGGCGGCGCTCGCCGGGGCCGCCGCGGGGGCACGGCCCGGCGCGGCGCAGGGCGCCGAGGAGCCGTGGGCGCCCGCCACCTTCATGCTGCAGCCGCGGTCGGAGAGCGCCGTCGCCGAGCTGGACGGGCGGATGTACGTGATCGGCGGCTATCCGACCGGCCGCATCCCGTCGGACGCCGTGCAGGTGTGGGACGCGGCGACCGACCACTGGGAGCTGGGGCCGCCGCTGCCGATGCCGCTGCACCACGTCATGGCGGCCAGCGTCAACGGCACGCTGTACGCGATCGGGGGCGAGTTCGACGGCGCCGGCACCGGCCGGCCGTCGCTATTCGTAGACACGGTGTTCGCGCTGGACCCGGCGGTGGGCGACTGGGAGCCGCGCGCGCCGATGCCCACCGGGCGCAGCGCGGGCGCCGCGGTGGCGCTGAACGACAAGATCTACGTGGTGGGCGGCCGGCCGCCGGCGGGATACGAGCTAGAGATGTACGACCCCGCGACGGACGCCTGGACGGTGCTGCCCGACATGCCCACGGCGCGCAACCACCTGGCCGCCGGCGCGATCGACGGCAAGCTCTACGTGGTGGGCGGGCGGTTTGGCGGCGGCTTCGATAGCGAGCTGACCAACGTGACCGAGGTGTACGATCCCGAGACGAACACCTGGGCGCCCGGGCCGCCCGCGCCGACGATTCGCTCCGGCATGGCGTTTGCGGTAGTGGGCCATTGCCTGTACGTGTTCGGCGGCGAGCGCAACCGCGCCGACCCGCGCGGCGTGTTCCCGCAGACCGAGGCGCTCGACCCCCGCAGCGACACCTGGTACGAGCTGACGCCCATGTCCACGCCGATGCACGGGCAGATCGGCGCGGCGGTGTTCGACGGCCGCATTCACATCGCCGGCGGGGCGGTGACCTATGGCGGCGACTCGGGGACCGTGCTGCACCAGGTGTATACCCCCGAGGTGGCCTGCGACTGAGCCGAACCACGGCGGCCGGGCGTGTCGATAGGGGCTATACTGCCTCAGGCACGCCGGACGGCTGGGCTGCGGTAGCTGTTAAGCTTGCGTGCAAAGGAGACGATCGTGCAGGCGAAAGAGGGCGTGGTCGAGCGGCTCAACGCGATCCTGACCAACGAGCTGACGGCGATCAATCAGTACTTCCTGCACGCCGAGATGTGCCGCCAGTGGGGCTACGAGCGGCTGTACCACAAGCTGCGCGACTTTAGCATCGACGAGATGAAGGACGCTCAGCAGCTCATCGCCCACATCCTCTACCTGGAAGGGCTGCCCAACCTCCAGCGGCTGGGCACCGTGCGCGTCGGGGAGAACGCCCCCGAGGACATCCGGCTGGACGCCGACCTGGAGCGTAACGCCGTCAGCGCGCTGGCGGAGGCGATCGGGCACTGCGCGCAGGTGGGCGACTACACCACGCGGGGCATGCTGGAAGAGATGATCGCCGGCGAGGAGCAGCAGCTGGACTGGCTGGAGACGCAGCAGCAGACGATCAGCCAGGTCGGGCTGGAGAACTACCTGGCCCAGCAGATCCACGACGCATAGCGGCCGCGGGGCCCGAGCGCCTTAGAGGGCGGGCCACCAGTCGGCGCTGCGGGCGGCGGGCGCGCGGGCAGCGGCACCAACGGGCACGGCTTCGGCGGCACCGGTCGCGTGGACGCGATCGTGCTCCTCCAGCGCTACCTCGACGAACCGGTCGATCTCGAGCGCGCAGCGGCCGCAACAGGCGTCACTGTCCAGCCCCAGCGCGCGGATCAAGCCCTCGGGCGTCGGGTAGCTCTCGCGCGCCACACGCCTAACGTCCGACTCGGTTACGCCGGTGCATACGCAGAGGTACATGGTGGCCACCCCCCGGCAGCTCGCTGCCGTTGCCAGTCGCTCTCGCTACGTCTCTCGCAAGAGGCAGGCCCAGCCGGGCCGCCCCGGCTCGTCCGCCTTGAACGGACTGAGCGTGTGTCTAAGCGTACACTAAACCCGCGCGTTCGTCAAATCTGCCGGAGGGCAAGGCTGCCAGTGCGCCGGCCGCCAGCCGCCCGTTCGTCATGAACACGCAGGAGGAGATCGTCCAGGCGATCGCCGACTTCCGCGCCGGCCGCCTGGACACCATCCCCGCCGGTCGCCTGGGCGCGTAGCGAGCGGCCGCTCTCGCCGGAGAAATGACCAAGCGCCCCGGCCCGCGCGGGCCGGGGCGCTTGGTCGCGTTGAGCCGCGCTACTCCGCCTGGAGCTGCCCGCGGATCGCGCCGCCGGGGAAGTCGGCGTTGTGGACGTTCACGTAGAACCCGGCGGGGTTCGCCAGGATGTCGGAGATGATCGCCGGATCGACGCCTTGCACGCAGCCGCTGGTGCTGCCGTTGGTGGGCGCGTCGAACGGCACGACGATGGGGCCGTTCGCGCCCGCCTCGCCGCGGTGGATGTGCGCCGCGGTGGCCGGCGGCTGCAGGTCGACCGTGACGTCGTAGCAGACCGTGCTCGCGTTGGGGTCGACGGTGACGCTGGCGGTGCCACTGCCGTTGCCGGGGCCGCTGAGCGTGGCCGTGAACGGCGTCTGGGCGACGGCCGTGGCGACGAGCGCACCGCTGAGCAACAGGCTCGCCACCAGGGCGCGCGATCCCCTGGCGTATAGGCTTCGCGTCATATGTCACACCTCCTCTGTACGCGCAGCATACACCCATTGCGCCTCGCGTGCGCGTTTCACAGGGAGATATCCGCCCAGGTTACAGCAGCGGGTCAGCCGACCCGCGCGGCTGCGGCGTGGCCTGTCGGGGCGAGGGCGTCGGGCCCGCCATGCTACGCCTGAAGGCGGCGGTTGCGGCGGAGCCGCCCGCGATAGTGCCACAGGAACGGCGCACTTACCACGGCGCTCATGGCAATCCAGGCCGCCGCCACCACCCACAGCAGCGCGTTCTCGCGCCGTTCGACCTCGCGCAGCGACCGCCCAGCCAGCACGAAGCCCGGTCGCGGCCCGCCCACCGGGGCGACGACGACCGCGCTCCGCACGCGGGGGGCCGGCTGCCAGGTAAAGCGCCGCTCGCCAGCGCGCTGCACGGCGCCGAACACGCCGCTCGGCAGCGCGGGCGTCTGGCCGTCCAAACTGGCCGACGAGGCGACCGGCTGGCCCTGGTCGTCGTAGACGATAAGGTACGGCGCCAGGCTTGCCCCGATGTCGACCGCCTGGGCGGGCACGACAGCGGCCGGGGCGGCGCCGCTCGCCAGGCGCGCCGCCGCATCCTCGGACAGCGCGATCTGGGGATCGTTGGCGGTGGTGCGGAGCAGCTGCTGCGCCACCCCGTAGACGAGCCCTGCCATCATGCCGACCAGGACCAGCGCCGCCAGCCAGTACTTCGCCATGAGGCGAGTATAGACGTCGCTCCGACGGCCCTCAATGCGCGCGGCGAATCGATCATCAGCGCGGCGCCAGCCGCCGGAGCACTTCTTGCACCGGCCGTCGCGTCGCCGGGGCGCCGCGGCCGGCGGGGCCGTGGGGCACCCCCATTCTGTGCGTCTGCATTCGAAAGCTTCACGCACTCAGCGCAGCTTTCGAACGCGAAGCCACGGCTTCGAGGGCAGCCGGGCCTGAGGACGGGATAGCGAGCGAGCGGGTGGTGGACGGGCGGGGATCTGCGGCGTGGCAGCAGGCGGGGTTCGCCGCGGCCCTGGCCGGGGTGGCGGGCAGCGTGGACGCGATCGGCTACCTGTCCGTGTTCCACATCTTCACGGCCCACATGACAGGCAATACGGTCGACGCCGCCGTTAGCGCCGCGCAGGGCCAGTGGCGCGATGCGCTGGCGCGCGTGGTCGTCGTGCCGCTGTTCGTGCTCGGCGTGACGCTAGGCGCCGCCGCCATCGAGGTGGCGAGCCGCCTGGGGGTGCGGCGCCCCATGCCGCTCGCCCTGGGGCTAGAGGGGCTACTGCTGCTCGGCGCGATCGTCGTGGGCGACGTGCCCGGCCCGCGTCGCGCCACGGCGGGCGCCGTGGCGAACGGCCTCTCGCCGTACGTCGCCCTGCTGGTGCTGGCGATGGGGCTGCAGAACACGGCGCTGCGGCGCGTGGGCGCGATCTCCCTGCGCACCACCTACATTACCGGCACGCTGACGACGCTGGCCGAGGAGCTGGTGCATTACCTCGGCTGCTGGCTCGACCGGGCGCCCGGCCACCCGCACGACACCGCGCGCGCCGCGCGCCAGCGGGAAGCCGCGGCGCACGTCTGGCTGCTGGCCGGCGTCTGGTGCGCCTACGCGCTGGGCGCCATCATGGGCACCTGGGCAGAGCTAAGCTGGACAGGCTGGTCGCTGAGCCTGCCGCTCGTGGCGCTCGCGGTCATCGTCGTCGCCGCCCTGGCCCGGCCGGTCCCCGCCCCGTCCGGTAGCTGACCAGGGCGCGGGGACGCGCGGGCCGCCGGGACGTCGGGCGGCTGGCGGCGATACCCGAGCCGGCTCGGCGGTTCGCCTGCCGGGACGCGCCCTCGCCCCGACTCCCTCTCGGATGGAGAGAGAGGGGGAAGAACCGGCCCTCAGCCCGGCCCTCCCCAGGGGAGAGGCAGCGAGGGACCGTCAGCGCCGGAGGGAGTCGATACGCGCGGACGTGCGCGGCATTCGTAACGGCTCCCGCTCACGAGTACGGGGCCACGGGCAGCCCGTATGATCGTGGCAGAGGCTGCTGTAGGGAGCGGGGGTGCTGCATGGCGAACGTGCCCGCGTGGGTTGTGCTCGGGCTGCTGTCGGCGCTGTTTGCCAGCCTGGTGGCGATCTTCGGCAAGCTGGGGCTCCAGTCGCTCGACGCGACGGCGGCCACCGCCGCGCGCTCGGTGGTGATGATGGCCGTGCTCGTCGTGGCGACGCTGGCGAGTGGGCGCTTGAGCGCGCTCCAGGGCGCCGATGGCCTCGCCTGGACGATGATCCTGCTCAGCGGGCTGGCCGGCGCGGCGTCGTGGCTCTGCTACTTCATCGCGCTACAGCTCGGCCAGGCCGCGCCCGTCGCGGGCCTCGACCGGCTGAGCCTCGTCTTCACCGTCTTCCTCGCCGCCCTCATTCTCGGCGAGCCGCTGACGCCCCTCCGCATCGGCGGCGCCGCGCTGGTCGTCGTCGGCGTCTACTGCATCACCGCGGGCTGACAACCGCGCTCGGGCATGGCTTGAGCCGCGGTCGGCGTCCTTGCCAGTGATGCTGCACCCAGCGACAGCTCGCGTTAGCGCTGCCGGGTGTGCCGCCGACGTCTGCGCCGTCGGGGCGCTCGTGGCAGCGGCTGCGTGTGGACGACCGCTCGCGTGCCAGCCTGCAACAGATATCGCCAGCCCGCGCCGAGCGGCCGCACCCGCCACCACGGGTCGCAGTATCCACCTGATGAGGCCATGCCACCGCCAAACACTTGCTGCAGCCAGATCGCCAGCCGGTATAGGAAATTCATCATCAGCTCACATCGTGCTGTCAACGGAACTCTGCTCGAAGCCATTCCCGCATAGAGAGGACTCTCCAGTCAGATAAACCAGTTCCCAGGTTGGATCGAGAAAGACTCGTATTGCTTCGAATCGTCATATACGGTGAGCGCATTCCCATCGTCGAATATCACCGTGAAGGACTCCGGTGGATCTACTTGTGCTGCCGCGACGGGGTGGCCCAGGAGAACCTGTAAGCGGAAGATTGGATGCTCGGCATTGCTCTTCGACCGGTCGGCGCAGTCGATCATCTCGCCGGCTGCGTCCCGCAGTTCCCATCGACCCTCAACAGAGATACTCTTCATTTCGCGAACCGCCGGGGAGCTGAAATGAAATTGAAGATCCCAGGGGCCGATGCAAATCTGGCCCAGCCATGCCCCAACGAACATATCCACCGGTAAGTCGTCTGGCACTCCATACACGAGCCCTCCACGCTAGACTAGCCAAGAATTCAGCCCGCGCCTGCACTTGCGAGGGACCATATTGTTTGCGCACTCTCGCGGGCGAGGCAAGCCAGGTGATCGCCCGGGCCGTTGACACGGCCGGGGCAGGCTGCCATACTCCCGCAAACGCCGAGGGGGACTGGGGATGGACGCTCGCTTCCGTGCGCCGCTAGCCCATCACGGGGTGCGCGCGCCGCTGCTCGCGCTCGTAGCCGTGTGCTTATGGCTAGCGGCGTGTATGCCCGCGCCGGCGCGGCAGGGCAGCGCCGGGGCCGCGGCCGCGCCGGGGGGCACGGCGGTCACCGCCGCGGCGCCCAGCGGTAGCGCGGGTGGGGCGTCCACGGGCGCGGCCAGCGCGGACGGGGCGGCGGCCAGCGCCTCCGCCAGCGCGGAGCCGGTGCCCGAGAAGGACACGCTGAACGTGGCCGTCGCGGCGGTCGGCTCGACCTCGCTGCCGCTCCAGGTTGCCATCGACGCGGGCTACTTCCGCAATCGCGGCCTCACCGTCAACCTGAGCGTGCTGGCCGCCAGCGTCGCCGTGCAGGCGCTCATCTCGGGCAGCATCGACCTCTACCAGGGCGGCGCCACGGCCATCGCCGGCCGCCTGGGCGGCGCCGACATCATCTACGTGGGCGCGGCCGTCGATCGCAGCTCCCTGCTGCTGCTCGGCCAGAAGGGCATCACCACGTTCCCCGACCTGCGCGGCAAGGGCGTCGCCACCACCTCCGTCGGCGCCTTCGGCGAGATCGCGCTGCACCAGACGGCGAAAGAGTTTGGCATGGTCCCCGGCCAGGACTTCGAGGTCCGCTACCATCCGGGGCCCGACGCCGCCGCCGCGACGTTCACGTCGGGCGCCACCGCCGGCGTCATCATCACGCCGCCCCAGAGCCTGATGCTGGCCGACGAGGGCTACCCGGTGATCTTCGACTACTACCAGCGCGGCCTGCGCATCACCGGGCCGGGCCTGGCCGTCATGGGCCCCTTCGCCCGCGAGAACCCGAACACGCTGAAAGCCTACATGCGATCCTATCTCGACGGCGTGAAGCGTACCTTCGAGGACCGCGAGTACGCGACCGCGGTCAACGCCAAGTACACCGGCTTGCAAGACCCCCAGGCGCTAGCGCAGGACTACGACATCAGCAGCAAGGTGTGGAACAAGGACCTGCGCGTGTCGCGCGGGGCCATCGAGATCGTGCTGCAGAACTCGCCGCTGCCGAACGCCGCGACCGCGAACCCCGACGACTTCTACGACAACTCGCTGATCGACGAGGTGAACGCGACCTACGCCAACAAGCTGTTCCCGGACGTGTTCGCGCAGCGCTGACCCTGTCGTCAAGGAGGCACACGCATGGAGCCGCGCTATTCGATCGTCGACGCCGACGCGCACGTGGTGGAGCGGGGGGCGGAGACGTACCGTCCCTACCTGCCCGCGGCGTACCGCCAGCGCACGGGCTCGTTCTTCCCCAGCCCCGCCTGGGACGTGCGGATGAACGGCACGCTGGGCAAGCTCGACCCGAGCGAGCCGGGGACGTACCTCCAGGACATGGACGCCGAGAACATCCGCACCCAGGTGCTCTTCCCCAGCAACGCGCTGTCGATCGGCTTCATCCGCGAGCTGGACTGGGCGCCAGTGCTGGCCAGCGCCTACAACGACTGGCTGCGCGACTTCTGCCAGCACGCGCCCGACCGCTTGAAGGGCGTCGCGGTAATCGCACCGCAGAACCCGTCGGCGGCGGTCGCCGAGATGGAGCGCGCGGTGAGCAAGCTCGGCATGGTTGCCGTGATGATGCCCACTTACATCTCGCCCGGCCTGGACACCGGCCACGAGCAGTTCTGGCCGATCTACGCTCAGGCCGAGCGGCTGGGCGTGCCGCTCGCCTTCCACGCCACGGCGCAGGCGGCCGTCGGCAACACCCGCTTCCATTCGTACATCGGCGTCCACATGACCTCCCATCCCTTCGAGCAGATGATCAGCATCATCAGCATGATCGCCGGCGGCATCCTCGACCGCTTCCCGCGGCTGCAGCTAGCCTTCCTGGAGGCGGGGGTGGGCTGGGTGCCGTACTGGATGGACCGCTTCGACGAGAAGTGGGAGAAGCGCACCGCCGAGACGCCGCGCTCGGAGCTACGGCCCAGCGAGTACGTGAAGGCGGGCCGCTGCTACTTCACCTGCGAGGGCGAGGAGAGCGCGCTGCCGCTGTTCCTGGAGCGCTTCGGCAACCGCTGCGTGATGTACGCCAGCGACTACCCGCACTGGGACACCGGCTGGCCGAACACGGCGCGGGAGATCCTGGAGCGCGACGACCTGACGCCCGAGACCAAAGAGCGCATCATGTCGGCCAACGCCCGCGAGTTCTACCACCTCGGCTAGCAATCGATCGGGGGGGTGTAGCCAATGGCTACACCCCCCACGGTGGAGTCAGATACCTTGACGTTTGGCGGCCGTAGGCGTAATCTTGCGACACTGAGCGAGGAGGACGGACCGATGGCTACCGACTGGGCCGGACTACTCAAGCCGCGCGAGCGCCACTCCACGCCGTCGCGCCGGCCGTTCCCGCTGCCGCCCCGCCTGCAGGAGCAGCTCGAACGGGCGAAGGTGGCCATCGAAGAGCCGCTCGTCGGCATCACCGCCGATGGCACGCCCGTGCCAGGGCTGTTCGCCCTCCGGCCGACGGGGGTCTCCACCGCACCGATCCACGCCGCCGCCGAGGCCTGGCTAGCGGCGCTCACGCCCGAGCAGCGCGCGGCCGCGACGTTCCCCGTGGACAGCTCCCTGTGGCGGGCCTGGAGCAACATCCACCCCTTCTTGATGCGCCACGGCGTCATGTTCGAGGAGATGACCGAGGCGCAGCGCGACCTGGCGCTCGCGCTGCTGCAAGCGAGCCTCAGTGCCTCCGGCTACCAGCTGGCCCGCGACGTGATGAAGCTGAACTACGTCATCGGGGAGATCACTGGCCGCTGGGACGACTACGGCGAGTGGACCTACTGGCTCAGCATCTTCGGCACGCCGTCGGCCGACGCGCCGTGGGGCTGGCAGATCGACGGCCACCACCTGATCGTCAACTGCTTCGTGCTCGGCGATCAGGTCGTCATGACGCCCACCTTCCTCGGCTCGGAGCCGGTGCTCGCCGTGGGCGGCAAGTACGACGGGACGCGCGTCTTCGCGGCCGAGGAGGCGAACGGCCTGGCGCTGATGCAGGCGCTCAGGCCCGAGCAGCAGCGCGTGGCGCTGATCGGCGACAACGCACACAACGAGGCCTTTACCTCCGCCTTCCGCGACAACACGGTGATTCCCTATGCGGGCATTCGCTACGACGCGCTGACGCCCGACCAGCAGGCGCTGCTCGTGCGCCTGATCGAGACGTACGTGGGCCACATGCGGCCCGGCCACGCCGCGGTCCGCATGGAGGAGGTCAAGCGGCACCTGCCGGAGACGTACTTCGCCTGGATGGGCGGCTGCGCCGACGACAGCGTGTTCTACTACCGCGTCCACAGCCCGGTGATCCTGATCGAGTTCGACCACCAGCTGGGCCTGGCGCTCGACAACGACTTCCCGAACCGCCAGCACATCCATACGGTGGTCCGTACGCCCAACGGCAACGACTACGGCAAGGACCTCCTGCGCCAGCACTACGAGCAGAGCCCGCACCACCAGCCAGCGGCGACCCGCGGCTAACCGCCTAGCGGGGGGGCCAGGAGGGCGCCCCGAAGGCGTGGAGATGTCTCCCAAATCGCCCTCCTCGGTCGTCACCTCCCAGGATTGGGGGCTGGGGGGCGGTCCGCGGGGGTGCAGGGGAGCGCCCCTGCCGGGGGTGTGGGGGTGTCCCCCAACTCGCCCGCTATTCCTCACTCCCCAGGATCAGGGGGGCGGGGGGCGCAATAGCCGTGACCGCGGAGGAAGCCATGCGACGCTTGGCAGCAGCAGTCCTGCTCGTGGCGCTTGGGTTCGGCGCGGCGTGCGGGCCAGGCGGCAGCGCGTCGAGCGCGAGCGCGCCGGCGAGCAGGCCCTCGGGCGCGGCGCCAGCCGCGGGCGCCCCGGCGGGGACTAGCGCGCCTGGTGGGCTCGACGCGGTCATCGCGGCGGCTGCCAAGGAGGGCGTCTTCCAGTTCTACGGCCCATCGGCGCTCTCCAAGCCCGACGCCGCGCGGCTGATGAACGCGTTCAATCAGAAGTACGGCTTGAACATCGACTATCAATACACGCAATCGGGCTCGATGACGCGCGACGTGGCGCGGCTGATCACCGAGATCGGCGCTGGCCAGGCGCCGACCTGGGACCTCGCCATGATGACCGACGCCCACTACGCCATGCTGTTTAGCAACGGCGTGCTGGAGCCGGTGGATTGGGCGGCGCTCGGCGTCGGCCCGCGCTCGATCACCAACGAGGGCACGTCGGTCATGACGGCGTCCACGTTCGTCGCGCCGGCCTACAATCCGAACCTGGTGTCCGCCGAGGACGCGCCGAAGGACTGGGGCGACCTGGCCGATCCGAAGTGGCAGGGCAAGATCGGCGTCTCGACGGCCACCCACTTCTGGGCGCGGCTGGCGCAGGCCTGGGGCGACGATCGCACGACCCGCCTGGTGGAAGGGATCGCGGCCAACCAGCCGGCGCTCGGCAACCTGCCCGAGACCTACACGCGCGTGACGCTGGGCGAGCTGGCCATCTTCAGCGCGGTGTCGGACAGCTACTGGATCGAGGCCCGCAAGACGGGCGCGCCGTTCACGGTGGTCGAGACGGCCCGGCCCATCCTCGCCCAGCAGTACGACGTGGGCCTGCTGAAGGGGGTGCAGCACCCGAACCAGGCGAAGCTGATGGCGGTGTTCCTGCTCTCGCCCGAGGCGCAGGCGCTGTGGGAGGAGATGCAGGGCCAGACCTCGATGTTCATCGAGGGTACGACCGCCAATCGCTACGCGCAGGGCAAGGACGTCGTGACGCTCGACCCGAAGTTTGGCGCCGAGCAGCTCGATCAGCTCACCGAGAAGTACGGCCGCATGATGGGGTTCCGCTAATATCCTGGGAAGGACATGATGCTGTGGCACAGCATCATGTCCTTCCCAGACCTCTAGCTGCCGAGGAAGCGGGGGACACGTGAGCATCGCAGCCGATACCCGCATCGCGGGGATCCCGATCGGGCGCCGCCTGGGGGCGTTCACGAGCGGCGGCATCTTTAGCGTCGGCGTGCTGGCGCTCCTGGGGCTGCTCATCGGCATCCCGACGCTCGCCGTGCTCGTCATGAGCCTGCGCACGGGCTTGCCCGGCCAGGCGCGGCCGCTCACGTTCGCCAACTTCACCGAGGTGTTCACCGACCCATTCACCGGGCAGGTGATGGGCAACACGCTCACCTTCGCCGTCTTCACGATCGCGGTGACGCTGCTGTTCGCCGTGCCGCTCGTCTGGCTGATGACGCGGACCGACTTGCCCGGCAAAGAGACCATCTACGTGCTGATGACCGTCGGCATCCTCATCCCGGTGTTCTTACGGGTGATCGGCTGGATCCTCCTATTCAGCCCGCAGATCGGCATCGTCAATCAGGCGCTGATGAGCCTGTTCGGCCTGAGCGAGGCGCCGCTTAGCCTGTACAACGTCTTCGGCATGGCGATCACGCAGGGCATCTCGTTCGTGCCGGCCGCCTTCTTCATGCTGGCCGCGGCGTATCGGGCCATCGACCCCTCCCTCGAAGAGGCCGCCTACACCAGCGGCGCCAGCAAGCTGCAGACGGTGCTGCGCGTGAACGTGCCGCTCACCATGCCGGCCATTCTTGGCGTCATGATCTATCTGCTCATGACCGCCGTCTCGGTGTTCGAGACGCCCGCGCTGCTCGGCCTGCCGTCGCGCACGTTCGTGCTCAGCTCGGCCATCTACTTCGCCGTCACGCCCCAGACCGGCCTGCCGAAATATGGTCTGGCCGCCACTTACGGCCTCATCATGATGGCGCTCGGCCTGCTGGCTAGCTACCTCTACTTCCGCGTCGTCAGCGAGGGGAAGAAGTATGCGGTCATCTCGGGCAAGGGTTACCGGCCGCGCCAGCTTGAGCTGGGCAGCTGGAAGTGGGCGGCGGTTGGCTTCGTCGTCTGCTACTTCGCGCTGGAGATCTTCCTGCCAGCCGCGGCGCTCGTCTGGGCGTCGCTGCTGCCCTACCTGCAGGTGCCGTCGGTCGGCGCGCTACACGACGTGTCCCTCACCAACTACTTCACGCTGCCGAGCTACGTCAGCCTGACGCCGATCCTGAACACGGTCCTGCTCGTCATCGCCGCGCCCACGCTGACGATCATCCTGTCGCTCGCCGTGTCGTGGATCGTCGTGCGCTCGCGCTCGGCCGTGCGCGGCCCGGTGGACATGCTCGCCTTCCTGCCCCACGCGATCCCGTCCATCGTCTTCGCCGTGGCGCTCGCCTGGCTGGCGCTCACCTACCGCACCTGGCTGCCGCTCTACGGCACCATCGTGCTGATCATCATCGCGCACACCATCACCCAGCTCGCCTACGGCACCCGCACGATGAACAGCACGCTGATCCAGGTCCACAGCGAGCTAGAGGAGGCGGGCAAGCTGTCGGGCGCGAACGGCATGCAGGTATTTCACCGCATCCTGCTGCCGCTGGTGGCCGGGGCCGTGTTCAACGCCTGGCTGTGGCTGGCGCTCCTGTCGTACCGCGAGGTGACGATGGCGCTCGTGCTCTACTCGCCGGCGTCCGAGGTGCTGCCGACGCTCATCTGGAAACTGTGGGCGTCGTCGTCGGTGGGACAGGTGTCGGCGCTCGGCGTGCTCCTCATCGTCCTGGTGACGACGATCGTCTTCCTGCTCCGCTCGGCGTTCACCCGCATCCAGCGCGCCAACGCGCTCGGGTGACGGCGTGCCGCGACGCGAGGGGTTGCCGCCCGGGCTGGCAGTCCGTCTGGTACCCTGAGCATAGAGACTCCGCCCGCTGCGAGGCACGCCGCCATGCGGTCACTTGTCCGCGCCGCGCTGGCCGGGGGGCTGGCGGGCGCGTCGCTGGCCGCCCTCGGCGTGGCGCGGCTCACACACCCGCTCAGCCTCCTCCGCAGCCGCGAGCACCACCTCACGTTCGGCGGCCGCGAGCGCACGTATCGGCTGCACCTGCCGCCGCGGTACAACGGCCGCGCGCGCCTGCCGCTGGTCGTCATGCTGCACCCTCGCGGGGACTACGCGCGCCAGTTCGAGATCTACTCGGGCATGAGCCACCAGGCCGACCAGGCGGGCTTCGTGGTCGCTTATCCCAACGGCCTGGCCGGTCCCGACGATCCCGCGCGCTCGTGGAACGCCGGGTTTTGCTGCGGCTACCCTTATGCGCACAACGTAGACGACGTGGGGTTCATCGGTCACCTGCTCGACACGCTGCTCGCGGCCTACCGGATCGACCCGCGCCGCGTGTACGCGGCCGGCTGGTCGAACGGCGGGATGCTCGCCCATCGCCTGGCCGCCGAGCTACCCGAGCGCCTGACGGCCATCGCGGCCGTGAACGCCACCGTGGGCGGCCGCACGCCGGGCCAGCCCGAGTACACGTACATCCCCGCCCCGAAGGCGCCCGTCCCGGTGCTGATCATGCATGGCGGCCGCGACCACATCGTGCCCTACGCGGGCGGCGTCAACGTCAATGGCGACTCCGACTTCGTCGCCGTGCGCGACACGGTCGCGCTCTGGACGACCCGCAACGACTGCGACCCCATGCCCGTCGTGTGCGACCTGGGCGTGCGGGGTGTGGAGGAGCGGACCTACCGAGCGGGCGCCAACGGCTGTGACGTCGTGCTCTACACGGTGCCCGACGGCGGGCACGTCTACTTCGGCGGCCTCCAGGAGATTCGCCGCAACCTGTGCGGCGCGAACGTCTCGGCCACCCGCCTCATCTGGCAGTTCTTCGCCGCCCACGGCTAATTTTGGGCAGGCTCCCACACCCGCCCGCTATACTGGGGGGCCTGCCCACCCCACTAGGCGTGCCGATGGGAGCGACGGGCGCGTGGGAGGGCATTTCCAGGCCAGCTGGGCAGGCTCGCACAATCGACGTAATGCCGTGGCGGACCGGCCCAGTTCGCGTTGATGGATGGAGCGCTAACGGTGATCGTACAGCCCAAGCGTAGCACCCTCTCCCGCCGTTGGCTGGCGCCTCTGGCGCTGGCCGCGCCGCTGTTGGCCCTCGCCGTCGGCCCCGCCGCGCGCGCCGACGATTGCGACGTTCGCGGCACCGTGGAGCGGCCCGCCGAGGATGCGGTCGTGACCAACCAGCCGGTCATCATCAGCGGCTGGGCGGCCGACATCAGCGCCGACAGCGGCACCGGCATCAGCGAGGTGCGCGTGGCGCTCGATGCCGATCCCGACCAAGGCGGCGTGGCGGTACCGGCGCTCTACGGCTGGCAGCGGCCGGACGTGGCCGACCTGCTCTCCGCGCCGCGCTTCGCGGCCAGCGGGCTGGCGCTGGCCTGGGACCCTACCGGCGTCTCGCCGGGGCGTCACACGCTGTACATCCAGGCGCACAGCTCGTGCGGCTGGATCACGGTGACGCGGACGGTGCTCGTCGCGGGCCAGGGCGCCGCCGGGGCGGCGAATCCCACCCCCGCGCGCCCGGCAGCAGCCGGCGCGGCGACCCCCGCCACGACCGCCCCGCGGACCACGGGCGCTGGTCCGACTACCCCCGGCGGTGCCACCAGCCCCGCCGCTTCGGGCGCGAGCGCCCCGGCGCCCGGCGGGCCGTCCGTGGCGCTCACCCCCACGCCTACGCCGGCCGTGCCGGCCGCGCCGCGGACGCAGTAAGATGGCGCTGGCGGCCCGGCGGCGCGTGGCCGCCGGGCGAAGGCCGCCTGCTGAGGCGCCCGCGCACTCGCAAGGAAGGCGAGCCATCCATGCACGACGCGCAAGGCATGCTCGCGACGTTTCGCGCCAACCCGTACCCGTTCTACGCGCTGCTGCGACAGCAGGGCGCCGTCGCGTACACGGAGCCCCTGCGCGCCTGGAGCGTCGTGGGCTATGCGGAGGCGCTGGAGCTGCTCCGCACGCCGGCGGTGTTCTCCTCCGACGTCGATCGCTACGGCGGCGGCCAGGGGGCGGGCGCCCAGAACATCCTGGGCCTCGATCCGCCCCGCCACACGCAGCTCCGCGAGCTGGTGAGCCGCGCCTTCACGCCGCGCCGCGTGGCCGAGCTGGAGCCGACGATCACTCGCCTCACCGACGAGCTGCTCGACGCCGCGGTGCCCACGGGGCAGATGGACGTGGTCGATGACCTGGCCTACCCGCTGCCGGTGTCCGTCATCGCGCTGCTGCTGGGCGTGCCGCCCGCGGACCGGGCGCGCTTCAAGCGCTGGTCCGACGTGATCGTCGCGCACCTGAACCGCAACCTGGTGGAGGCCGCCGCGCCCGAGCCGCCGGCGCTGGCG
Source organism: Chloroflexota bacterium (assembly GCA_035293805.1). Classification (GTDB taxonomy): domain Bacteria; phylum Chloroflexota; class UBA6077; order UBA6077; family JAJPHF01; genus JAJPHF01. The sequence goes on from DATGMD010000018.1 coordinate 93,157, forward strand.
CAAGCCCACGCCGAGTTCCGCGCCTACTTCCTGGACGAGATCGCGGCGCGACGGCAGCAGCCGCGCGACGATCTCGTCAGCGCGCTCGTCGCCGCGGAGGTTGACGGACAGCAGCTCACGCCCGACGAGCTACTCGCCTTCTGCCGCCTGCTGCTGGTCGCGGGCAACGAGACCACGACGAACCTGATCGGCAACGCGGTGCGCTGCTTCCTGGACTTCCCCGAGCAGACCGCGCCCGTCCGCCAGAACCTCGCGCTCGTCCCGGCCTATATCGAAGAGGTCTTGCGCTTCCGCTCGCCTGTGCAGGGGACGCGCCGCTGGACCAATGTGGACGCGCCGCTGGGCGGCAAGACCATCCCGGCGGGGCAGCTCGTCCTGGTCTGGCTGGCCGCGGCGAACCGCGACCCCGCCGCCTTCCCGGACCCGGACCGCTTCGATCCCACGCGCGAGCCGAATCGCCATCTCGCCTTCGGGCACGGGCCGCACTTCTGCCTGGGCGCCCCGCTCGCGCGCCTGGAGGCCCGGGTGGCGCTCACGGCGCTCCTCCAGCGGCTCCCCAACCTGCGCCGGGCCGACGACGCCCCGCTCGAGCCGGTGGATGCGGCCGCCATGCACGGCGTCAAGCACCTCCGGGTCCGCTTCGACGCGCCCGCCGCGCCGCGCTAGCGCGCCAGCCCTCCCTGGCGCTCTCCCACCTGGTGAGAGCCGCGGGGTGCCCGCGGCAACGCGGAGCTTTGGTCAGCGGAGGTTTGGTCAATGGCTCCGCTACAATACCAGCGGCCGCAATTGCCCTGTGCCCCCGACGCCATAGATGAACGGGCGAGGGGTTCGCGCAAAGACCCGCTCCATCTCGTGTGAGCGCTAGGAGCTTCAAGTACTGCCAACGCGTGAGCGACTGCTTCTGCGTCAGACAGAAACAGCCTACCTGTCCGTCGACAATGGCCTGGCGTTCGCCAGGGCGCGTGCGAATGTGCTTGTCGCGGCAAACGACCAGCCAGCCCCGCACGCCGACGGCGGCCAACCACACGGCATCCGGCGTATCGTGGGCGAACTCGTCTTCGAGCCAGCGCACATCATTGCGAACCAGCTTTAGCGCCTCGGCTACCGGCTTGGGGATAGACCGATCGACAAAGATCATGCCGCGCGCAGCGACTCGAAGCGCACCGCTTGCTCGACCTGTTGTGGGGAGAGGTTGAAATCCGTGGCGATCTCGGCAACCGGCTCGCCCGCCCGGAACTGCTCTAGGATGATCTCGGTCCGCACCCCCGAGCCGGCCACCGTGGGCAGCCCGAAGCCATAATCCGGGTCGACCAGTACGCCGCCGTCATGGCCCAGCGGCCACCAGCGCCGCGCGACATCATGAGCGTAATCCAGGTCGCGGAGAAAGGGTTCGAGCACTTCAGTCCAAGCCTGCTGCCCCTTGCGCTTGCCGACTTCGAGGAGCACGGGGCCGCAGTCCACGAAGATATCGCGGCCATCGGTCTTGAAGCGTAGGCGGGTGAGCGGGCGTGGCACGCCGAGAACTTCCTGACAGTTGTGGACCACGATGCGGATGCGAGGGAGCGATAGGCCAGTTTGTCTCATTCGCCCAATAGCGATAATCTCCACGAGGTCAAGGAAGGAAGCCGCTCCCTGAGCGTCGCGCCTCGATGTGATCGGCGGCTGCACGACGTGGGGCCCTTCAGAGCCCATGTAAGCATAGCCGGTCAGCCACCGCCTGGCGGTGCCGCGCGACACGCCGGCTAGGTAATCCGCCTCGGCATAGCTGTAGAGCGGACGCTGAACGATTTCCAGATCGTGGCTACTCATGGCCCGCTCCTTTCGCCGCCTGATCGTAGCGTATCACCGCGGCCTCTCAGTGAAGTACTCTGTCCCACACCACGCTGTCCCGTCAACTGGGTGTTCCGCGTAGCGGGCGCGTCGATAGAGCCACACGCGGCGCGATGTGGCTGGGCGGTTTAGAGCCGCGGGGTGCCGGCGGGGGGCGGAGGTGGCAGGCCCGTGGCCTCGGCCCAGTAGCTCGCGTCGTAGTAGCGCTCGACGGGCGGGTAGGGCGGGCGGCCGAAGCCCATCGTGATGCGCAGCGTTTGCAGGCGCAGCAAGCCCTCGGGGTCGATGGCGGCGTGGGGGACCACGTGACTGTAGCGCAGCTCGGCCTGGGCGCGCGACAGCCCCTGCTCGCGCTGCATCAGCGCCAGCGTCGCCTCGCGGTGCGCCGGCTCCAGCAGCCAGTCGGTCGCCTGAGCGTAAGCCCGAATGAACCGCACCAGGCGCGGGCGGTTCGCCTCGGCCCAGCGGCGCAGCGTCCAGCCGCACATGAGGGGATAGTCGCGCACGTGGTCGTTGGCCGCCGCTAGCCGCTGGCAGCCGGCCTCCGCCGCCGTCGTGTCGTGCGGCGGCGGCAGCATGGCGGCCGCTACCTCGCCGCGCAGCAGCGCCGCCAGCCGCACGGGCGAGCTACCGACGATCCGCACCTGGTACTCGTCGTCGCCGATGCCGTGGTCGCGCATGATCTTCAGGCGCACCACGTCCAGGTTGGAGTCGCCCGGATCGCCGGCCAGCAGCTTGCCGCGCAGGTCGGCCACGCGCGTGATGCCCGGCGCACCGACGAGGTGCGCGTCGAGGCCCCGCTCGCCCTGCATGAACAGCACGTAGTCGGTGCCGTCGCTGTCGACCCGCGCCATCATCGTGTCCGCGCTGCTCAGCGTGAAGTCCCATTTACCAACCGCCATGCCGGCGTTGTGGTCGGGCGCGTAGGTCGTCACGTGATAGTCGACCGCAAGCCCCTCGCGGGCGAAGAAGCCCTGCTCGCGGGCCACCAGGAACGGCGGCCGCGGGTGGTAGCCCGTCGTGCGCAGTACGTCCATGCTGCTCAGTTCCTCTGTGGCTGCTCGCGGCGCGGCAGGCGCACCGTGAAGCAGCTCCCCGCGCCGGGCGCGCTCGCGGCCTCCACCGAGCCGCCCATCGCCTCGGCCAGCTCCTTCGTCAGCGCGAGGCCTAGCCCCGCGCCCGGGCGCCCGTCGCCATTCCGCCCCCGGTAGAACCGCTCGAAGATGTGGGGCAGGTCCTCGGGCGCGATGCCCTCGCCGGTATCGCGCACCTCGAGGCGGACCGCGTCCGGCTCGGCGGTGACGGCGGCCGCCACCAGCCCGCCCGGCGGGGTGTGTCGCACGGCGTTGCCCAGCAGGTTGCTCAGGATCTGCTCCAGCCGTTGGGGGTCTGCCTGGGCCGGCGGCAGGTCGGGCGGCACCTCGGCGAGCACCTGCACGCGCCGCTGCCCCCAGGCCAGGGGCGCCGCCGTCTCCACGAGCCGCCGCACGACGGCCCCGGCGTCGACTGGCTCGACGCGCAGCGCCAGGCGCCCCACCGCGGCGCGCGAGAGCGTGAACAGGTCGTCGATCAGCCGCTGCAAGCGCACGATCTCCTGCTCCATCGTCGCCAGGTCGGCGTGCAGCGCGGTCGCGCCGTCCGGCTCGCGCCGCAGCGCCGACTCGACGTAGCCGCGCAGCGTCGCCACCGGCGTGCGCAGCTCGTGCGACACGCCGGCGACGAGCTGCCGCTGGGCGTCGAGGAGGCCCGCCACGCGGTCGCGCTCGGCCTGCAGCTCGCGCAGCGACCGCTCCAGGTCGGCGGCCATGTCGTTGAACCGCCGCGCGAGCTGGCCTACCTCGTCGGCCGGCCCCTCGGCGACGCGGCAGCTCAAGTCGCCGGCGGCCAGCGCTTCCGCGGCCTGGCCGAGCCGCTCCAGCCGCCGCACCAGCCGCCGCGCCAGGACGTAGGCTAGCACGCTGGCGGAGACGAAGGCGAACAGCGACGCCGCGGCCAGGACCGCCACGGTCGCCGCGCCGAAGAACAGCAGGGCGCCTAGGAAACCGAAGGGGCCGCCGCTGGGAGCCAGCACCGACTCGGCTACGACGATCGCCCCGACGCCGCGGCCGCGCTCGTCCGTGACCGGATAGGCAGCCAGCGCCGCGGGACGCTCGCCGGGGCGGAGCACGACGAGGTCTTCCGGGTCGCGCGGGCCGCGCTGGGCCTGGGCGGCCAGGGCAGCCCAGGCATCCCGCTCCGGCGGGGCGAAGGCGGCGCCGGCGGGGTCCGAGCTGGCGAGCACGTGCCCGTCCGGGCCGACGAGCACGACGTACGACAGGTTCCGCAGCGACGGCCCCAGCCACTCAGGGCGGCGGGCCGCTGGCGGCCCATACGGCCAGCCCGCGGCGGACAGGCGCAGGCGCCCGTCCGCCAGCGCGCGGAGCACCGTGTCCAGCGTGGCCGGGTCGCCCTGCGCGGCCAGTCCCTCGATCGCGCGCGCCACGGTCTGCGCGTCCTGGGCCGGCGCGCGGCGCGGGCTATCGTGTAGCCCGGCCATGATCGTGCCGAACAGCACGGCGGCCGCGATCAGGCACACGAGGGTGAACGCCGTCGCCACCAGGTGCGAGAGCGTCAATTGCCAGCGGAGCCGACCCAGCGGTCCTCCCGTCGGCTGACTCCCGGCGCTCGACGGCCTCGCCGGCGGCGCTGCTGCCGGCTCAGCCATCGCCGTCGGCGGCCGGCGGGCCGCTCGCCCCGGCCAGGCGATACCCCACGCCCCATACCGTTTCGATCGCCTCGCCCAGTGGCCCCAGCTTCTTGCGCAGCCGCAGGATGGCGTTGTCGACTGAGCGGTCGCCCTCGACGGCCGGCTCGCCCCATACGGCGTCGTGCAGGTAGGCCCGGCTGAACGCCCGGCCCCGGTTGCGCAGCAGCAGGTGCAGCAGGCCAAACTCGGTGCGGGTGAGATCCAGGGGCACGCCGCTCAACTGGGCGCGGCGGGCGGCCGGGTCGAGCGTGAGCGGCCCGAGCTGCAGCGCGTCGCGCGCCTCGCCGTGATCGGCCGCGAGCATCTCCGCCAGGCGGGCGTGGCGCCGCAGCAGCGCCCGCACGCGCGCGACTAGCTCGCGCATGCCAAACGGCTTGGTGAGGTAGTCGTCGGCGCCCACCTCCAGCCCGACGACGCGGTCTACCTCCTCAGCGCGGGCGGTGAGCATCAGCACCGGGACGGCCGAGGTCTGGCGCAGGCGACGCAGCACCTCCAGCCCGTCCAGCCCCGGCAGCATCCAGTCCAGGACGACCAGGTCCGGCGGGGCCGCGGCGAGCTGCTGCACGGCGGCTGGGCCGTCGGCCACATAGCGCACCTGGTAGCCCGCGGCTTCCAGCTCGCGCACCACCAGCCGCCGCAGCTCCGGCTCGTCCTCAACCACCAGGATGTTCGCCATCTATCTCGCTCCGCCCGCTTACCCCTGTTCTACTCCGGCGCCGCCGTCGGCCACCACGGCCGGCGGCGCCCCGGCCCGGTCTGCGACAGAGCTGCGACAGGTCGGGGACGAGCCGGCGACGTTCGGCGGCGACACTGCCAGTGTGCGAGCGAAACGGGCCAGCGCCCGCGCTCGACAAACTCGACGCGAGCAGGAGGAGCAAGATGCAACGGTTGCGGTTTCCCATCGCGGTGGCGCTGACGTCGCTAGGACTGGTCGCGCTACTCGTCGTGGCGGGCGGGCTATTGGTGAGCAGCGTGCTGGCGCGCGGCCCGTGGTTCGGGCCGGCGGCGTTCGGGCCGTGGGCCCACGCGGGAGCCGTCGGGCCGTGGGCCGGCGGCCCGTGGGGCGGGGACGCGCTCCCGGCGCAGCTCGCGGGGCTGCGCGACGTGCCGGCGGCCGAGCGCTTCGACCACTTCAAGGGCGTCCAGGTCAACCTGACCGATAAGGACGGCCAGCCGCTCGTCGTCACGCTGACGCCGGGCACGGCGACGGCCGCCAGCCCGACGAGCCTCACGATCGCCGCCAACGACGGCGCGTCGCGCACGTTCACGCTGGACGCCCAGACGATCATCCGCGGTGCGCACACGCGGGGCGGCGCCCCGGCCAGCCCCCAGGCCGTCGCCCCGGGCGACAAGCTGGTCGTGGTGACGCTCAACAACAGCAGCACGGCGACGGCCGTCTGGGCCGGCAACTTCGGCAACTGGGGGCCGGGCAGTGCCGCCGGCCGCTGAGCAGCCCGCGTGCTGGCGGAGCCGTCGTACAGCGCTTTTCACGGGCATTGAGCTAGAAGGGTAGGGCGGGGGCTCGTCCCCCGCCGCCCGGCCGGCGCCTCCCCGATCAACCTTTCCGAAAACCGCTCGAAATGGCGGGGCGGACGGTCGGGACTCTCGCCCAGCCTTCCGGCCGCCCCCGGAGCGACGTCACCAGCTGCAGCACCCAAAGAGCAGACTGCCACGTCCCGCATTGGCGATCTTGGATCTCGACGTAAGGAGGTACCTATGGCGACGGCGATCGTTCGGAACAAGCAGGCGGCGCGGCGAGTGTCGCCGGCGCAGTACAAGGTCTTGGTAACCGCGCACGTCATGGTCTCCGTCGGCTGGCTGGGCGCCGTGTTCGCCAAGATCGTCCTCGGGCTCGGCGCCATGGCGGCCCACGCGCCCGACGCGGCCGCCGCCCTGTACCTCTCCATGAACGCGGTAAACGTCGCCTATCCGCCGCTGGCGATCGGCACCATCGTGAGCGGCGTCCTGCTGTCGTTGGGCACGAAGTGGGGCCTGGTGCAGCACTACTGGGTCGCGACGAAGCTCGTGCTGACCGTGGGGGTGATCGCAACGGCGGTGCAGCTGACCGACCGGCTGGCCCAGCGGGCCCTCGCGGCGCCGTCCGGGCTGGCGGCAGGCGTCGACATGCGCGTGGACCTCACCGCAGCAGTGACGCCGCTCCTCTACCTGGCCGTGGCCCACCTGCTCATGTTGGGCGCCGCCACGGTCCTCTCCATCTACAAGCCGTGGGGCAAGACGTGGTGGGGGCGGCGCCAGACGGCCCCGCCATCGCGGAGCGAAGCAAGGACCTGGTAGGCGTTCGCGTCGCGCGAGCACTTGGCTCGGCACATTACAGGGCGGGTGGGGCGGACGGTAGCACGGGGACCAGACGGCCCTTGTGGCGAGCTGACTACCGATCGAGCGAGATGGAGAGACTGTGATGGAGCGCACCGAGAGGAATCAGGCGGTCGATCCGAGTCGCCGCGCTTTCCTTGCGCAGCTGACGTGGGGCACCGTGTTGGGCGCTGCTAGTACGCGATCGACCGCGCGGGCGGCAGCTGGCCAGGAAGCACCTCGCTCATCTGGTGTATCGTCCAACGTGTCCTCAAGAGGCCCCATCAGCCAGGGTGAAGGCGCGGCGGCTACGACCCACCGCCGTGTCCAGACCAACGGCATCACCATGCACATCGCCGAGGCAGGAGCCGGGCCGGTCGTCATCCTGCTCCATGGGTTTCCCGAGCTATGGTACTCCTGGCGGCACCAGCTCCCGGTCCTGGCCGCGGCCGGGTACCACGTGATCGCCCCCGACCTGCGCGGCTGCGGCGAGACCGACGCGCCGGATGATGTCGCAAGCTACAGCAAGCGGAACATGACCGCCGACATCGTCGGCTTGCTGGATGCGCTGGGCGCTGACAGGGCGACGATCGTCGGCCACGACTGGGGGGCGAGTCTCGCCTGGGCGCTCGCCGAGCTGCATCCGGAACGCGTCGCGACGCTGGTGTCGCTGAGTGTCCCCTACCATCCACGCGAGCAGTTACCGCCGACGCGGCAGATACAGCGGTTCGCCGGCGACCACTTCTCGTTCCCGCTGTACTTTCAACAGCCGGGTATCGCGGAGGCCGAGCTGGATGCGAACCCTCGGCGCTCGCTCCGGCTCTTCCTGCACGCCCTCTCGGGCGACGCTCCGCCGGACCTAGTCCCCTACCTCTTCACCGGCAAGCCCGCCGAGGCGGGTGCCCTCGATGGGATGCCAGAGCCCACGACGCTACCAGCCTGGCTGACGGAGGCCGATCTGGACTACTTCGCCCAGGCCTACGCCCGTACCGGCTTCAGAGGCGCGCTGGCCCCATACCGGAACATGGACCACGACTGGGCGGACCTGCCGGCCATCGGCACGGCCGGGGTGAGCCAGCCGACGCTCTTCCTCGGCGGAAGACGGGATAGCGCCGTCATCTACGGGCGGTTCGAGCCAATGGAGGCCGCGGTACCGAAGCTACGGAGAATCGTACTCCTGCCCGGCTGTGGCCACTGGACGCAGCAGGAGCGCCCGGCCGACGTCAACGCCGAGCTATTGGACTTCTTACAGCGCGAGCGCTAAGCTGCCGGCCTAGGTTCGTGCATGTGTTTGGCGAAGCTAAACATATACCTCATCCCTGGCCGAGCGCTAGGGCGCGGATTCCATGATGGGACCGCACTCGGCTTCGTCGGCGCCCGCACCGCTGAGGAAGGCATACAACGGCGCGGGGGACGCGGCTGACCGCGTCCCCCGCGCCGTGCGGCGCCGCAGTGGTGGACGGCCGCCTACTCGCCGCCGGGAGCGGTGAGCACGCGCACCAGCGGTCCCAGCGGGATCGAGGGGTCGAAGGGGTTCAGGTTGCGCGCCCGCTCCACGAACAGGTCGGCGTCCTCCTGGAGCATCAGGCGCTCGCCGACGAGCCGCTCGCAGACCGCCCGCACCTTGTTCACGTAGTCGTCGTGGCTCGCGTAGCGCTCATCGATCGACGGGCGCGGGTCGCCGCTCGCCTCGCGCTCGGCGCGCGTGCGGGCGAACGGCACGAAGCTGCCGGTGTTCCAGAATTGCTCGCCCTCCGCGAAGCCCTTCTTCCGCAGCGACCAGCCGTTGTACGTCCCCAGCGGCACCTCGACGTCGGGATAGCGCAGGCCGGCGATGCCGTTGCCGTCGGCGTCGATCTGGGGCACGCGCGTGGGGTACTCCTGGCCGGGGTAGGGCTCGGGCGGGAAGACGCTCTGGATGCCGCGCGTGTCGAAGTCGGGACCGTAGTTGTAGCGCGGCAGGCGGCTCGGACCGTGGGTGGGCAGGTTCACGCCCGGGATCTTCGGGTAGCGAGCCAGGTTCTCCTCGCCCGTGACCAGCGTGCCATCGGCCGTGCGCGGGATGCGCGAGGGAGGCGGCGGTGTGCCGTGCGTCGCCCACTCGTCCATCAACACGAGCAGCGCGCGGCGGTAGGGCGCCGACGACATGTCGCTGGCCGTGAGCTGGCCGATCCAGATCGGGTCGATCTGCGGCCGCGCCATGTGCGGCGCCGCCGTGAAGTGGTACATGCGGACGTTCGCGGGCAGCTCGAGGTCGCTGGCATCCTTCGGGTGCGTGTGAGTCAGCGAGACGTGGCGGATCCAGTAGTCGCCCTCGGTATGCGAGTGGACGACGAGCGGGTCGCTCTCGGGGCGCTTCCAGAGGCCGTCCACGCGGTCGGTGAAGGGATCGGGCACAGCATCGAAGGTGAACGGGTAGTACTCCGAGGGCCACTGGTGCTCTTCGTGCTGGCGCGGATAGCGGCCCACCTGCGCGAACCGCACGTTGTGCAGCAGGCGGCCGCTGCCGGTGTGCGTGTGGACCGCGTCGAACAGCTTGCGGCCCTGGGCGTCCACGTTCCAGCCCTCGTACACGTACTCGCGGACGACGCGGCCGCTCAGCGACTGGCCGGTGCCGTACAGCTTGTCCACGTAGCCGGCCAGCGGGTTCGGGTTGCCGGCGGAGTCCTGCGTCCCGTAGCGCAGCAGCGACAGGAAGTCGCGCACGCCGAGGAAGCCCAGGCCCATCACCTTCGAGCCCTCGGTCTCGTAGATGAACTCGTAGATCCAGCCGGGCTTGAAGCCGCCCTTGATGTAGAGATCGTTCACGGACGGCGTGAGCACGACCTGGCCATCCTTCAGCTCCGCCTTCGCCAGCTCCCACTGGTCGGGCGGCACGGGGATGCGCGGGTCCTGCTCCTTCTCGCGCATGGTGAGCGTGGCCGTGGCACGGTCGATGACCGGATAGGGCTGCACGTTCTCGCCGCCCTCGGCGCCCGCGCTGGTGCCCATCGAGAGCACGCCCTCGGTGACGGGGCTGAACTCCTGCCGCACCTTGCCGCGCAGCCGCTGGCCATTCTGCAGCGCCTCGGGGAGATAAGCCACGCAGTTCGTGCCGCGGTCGATCAGGTCGCCCTGCCAGCCCGACCACACGACGGTGTAGCCCTGCCGCATCAGGAAGCCATCGCCGGTGCTCTCCGGATTCGTCAGGTCACGGCCCTTGCCGTAGTTGAACGCGGTGATCGCGGCCCGACCGCCGCGGTTCGAGAACTCGTACAGCACGCGACGGTTGCCGCGGCTCAGGTCGACCGGCTTGACGACGTCGAAGGTGGCCGAGAACTCGACCAGGCCGTCGCGGTTGCGCGGCGCCAGATCGAGGTCGCAGATGTAGGGCAGCCCCGGCTCGTTCGGGTCGATGCTGAAGGAGACCTTGCCCGCGAGCCACTCGTAGGCGCCGGTGCTGCCAAACTCCTTGCCGCTGGCCACGGGTTGCCGTCGCTCGATATCGAGCCGAATCAGGTTCTGCACCATCGTAGCCTTCCTCCCGCGTGAACGCCGACGCGCGCCGCGTCCGCCAACGCGTCCTGTCCGTCCGCGTGCCTGCCAGGCGTGCTCCGCTGCTATCGAGCCCCGCCGTCATACGCCGCCGGCCGCTCCACTACCGCGCCGCTCGCGATCGCGTCGAAGTGCGCCACTATACCAGAGCCCGCCGCACTGGTCACGTGGCGCCCCGCGGAGAGACGCTCTCACCTCGACCCGCTCTCTCGGGGCGAGGGGGCAGGCCCGCCTCCTCGTTGCCTCTCCGAGGGGGAGAGACCGGCCGAGCGCAGCGACGACGGGTGAGGGCAGGCCCCGTCGCCACAAACCTATGGGCGAGATGCAGCGCCACTGGACGCCGCGCTGGCCGGCCGCGCTATAGTAGCGGGCGCGGACAAACCGTGATCGGCGCGGATGGCCAGGCCAGGGACCCGGCCGCCCCGCTAGAGACGCGCGGAGGGATGGCATGGCAGCGACCAACGGCGCGGTGCGGCGGGAGGTGGCCGCGGCAGATTACACGGACTTCGTGCACACCGGCCCCGGTACGCTGGCCGGCCGCTACCTGCGCCGCTTCTGGCAGCCGGTCTACCTGGCGACCGACCTGCCCGCCGGCCACGCGAAGCCGATCCGCATCATGAGCGAGGACTTCACGCTCTACCGGGGGGAGGGCGGGCACCCGCACGTGATCGCCCCGCGCTGCGCGCACCGGGGGACGCAGCTCTCGACTGGCTGGGTCGAGGGCGACTGTATTCGCTGCTTCTACCACGGCTGGAAGTACGATCACACCGGCCAGTGCGTCGAGATGCCGGCGGAAGACCCGAGCTTTCCGCCCAAGGTGCGGATCGCGAGCTATCCGACCGAGGAGTACCTGGGGCTGATCTTTGCCTATCTCGGCGAGGGCGCGCCGCCGCCGCTGGCGCGCTGGCCCGAGCTGGAGGGCGAGGGCGTGCTGGAGCAGAGCACCTACCTGCGGCCGTGCAACTACTTCAACAATCTGGAGAACATGGCCGACGAGACGCACATCGCGTTCGCCCATCGCCGCTCGGTGTTCGACCGGGTGGGCGTGAACGACGACTTACCGCGCATCGCCGCCGAGGAAACCGAGTACGGCATCCGCCGCATGGGCACGCGGGCGAACGGCATCACGCGGGTGAGCCATATCCTGATGCCGAATGGCTTCTACTTCAAGGGTACGCCGAACGACGACGCGAGCGGCTGGTCAGAGATGCTGGCCTGGCGCGTGCCGATCGACGACACCCAGCACCGCAGCTTCAACACCAACCTGGTTCACGTGACCGGCGAGGCCGCCGCGCGCTACCGCGAGCGCCAGGCCGCGCGCCGAGCGGCGCTGGCCGCGCTCCCGCCAGCCGAGGAGGTCGCCGCGGCCGTGCTGCGCGGCGAGCTGCGCCCCCAGGACATCCCCGAGCGCGACGACCTGATCCCCATCCAGGACGCCATCGCCCAGGCGGGCCAGGGCGTGATCGCGGACCGCGCGCACGAGCGCCTGGGCCGCGAGGACTCCGTCATCATCCTGCTCCGCAAGCTCTGGGCGCGCGAGCTGCAAGCCCTCGCCGAGGGCCGCCCCCTCAAAGCCTGGCAGCGCACCGAGCGCCTGACGGCGGCCGGTGGGGTGTAATAACGGCTGACTTACTGGCCTCTCGCTTCACGAGCCAGGGAGCAGATCGCTGATCGCCCGCTTAACGTCCGTGGTCTGGAACTCGCCATCACCCAGGCACAACCGTGATCAGTTCGCTCGCGGTTGGGAACAGGGACACCTCCGGTGCTCTGAAGTAATCAGGCGTTACTTCCGTGCGTCGCTGCGGAGGCCGGTCGGCCTCGCCAGACCAGCAGACAAGTAAGGTGACAGGTTCGTCTCGCGTGACGTTTTCCAGGTACGCCGCCAATTGGTGCGTCGCCTCTCGGAATGCTTCCCACCACATGACGCTGTCTTGCACACGGTCATCATCCCATTCAGGCCGCGTTAGCGGTGCATCCGCGTAGCCGAACCCGCACCCACAGTCCATAAATGAGCCCAAGTAATACAGATATGGCTGATTCAGGTGCTGCCTTACGAGCGCCTCCACATCCAGAACCGGCTCGCCCATACGATGTTTGGCATGCGGTTGTCCCGGTTCAGGATTGAGCGCGGGATCAAGCGGCTGCACCCAGATGGGGGGAGTCCCTGGCTTGAGCGGAACAAGATCGGTGTCGGGCGTGACGTGCGGCCGTGGGATCGTGGGCAGCGGACGGTCAGCGCCGAGATAGACTTGTATGCACATACGGTCACTATAACTCCCGAGCGTGCTGTCTCCTTCCCAAAGTCCCAATAGAATCGAGATAGCGGTTCTCGTAGGCTAGTAGAAGGTATCTCCGAAAGCCTCGATAACGACCGCGTTGGCTTCTTCGACCACACGATAGGCGATTGCCCACAGCCCGCACAGGTATGCTCCCGGGAAGACGCGGTACAGGGGAACGACCAACGTCACGCGGAGGTGCGGGTCGCGGTAGGGATCGGCGCTGATCTCGTTGATGCAGTCGAGCAGCGTATCGACGACGGAGGGCGGGAGACGATCGAGCTGGTAGCGGGCGAAATCAAGGAGTCTTGGCTGGTAGGCCACGAATCCGCCGGTATTCCTCGACGGTGATCCAGGTGGGAGGCAAGTCCGGCTTGCCGGATGCCCGCCACTCCGCGATCTGCTGCTCGCCCTGCACGATCCCCTGGATGAACTCGTCCCAGTTGCGCATGTGAGTGCGCAGCCACTCGGTCTGCTCTTCGGGCGTCTTGCCCGCGAGGATGTCTTTCAATTCCACGGTTTCACCTCTGCCCGCAGTATAGCAGCCTATAGGCCGTAGAAGCGGCGCGGGTTGTCGTAGAGGATCTTTTGCACGGCGGACTGGGGGATGTCGCCCGCGTCGGCGCGCTCTTGAAGCAGCCGCGGGAAGTCCATTTCCGCCGAGGCGTCGGCGTGCGTGTAGTCCGAGCCGATGAGCAGGTTGTCCTCGCCCGTGTGCTGCAAGAGGTAAGGCAGGTCCTCGTCCACCTGGATGCTCACGTACAAGCGGTTCTGCTGCAACACGTCGGCCGGCACCTCGAAGCGCGGCGCGTTCAGCCGCGTGTCGCCCTCGGCGCGCTTCTTTAGCGTGCGCTTGAGGTCGTAGAGCACGAACGGCACCCACGAGGCGCGCGCCTCGATGAAGCCGAAGCGGAGCTTGGGGAAGCGCGCCGCCACGCCAAGCTGGACGATCGAGTGGAAGGCGTGCAGCGGCGGCATGCCGATGTGCATGAAGCGCCCCAGCGGGAACTCGCGGGCCGGCGTGAAGTCCAAGGCGCCCGAGCCGACGTGGAAGCAGATCGGCATATCGAGCCGCTCGGCCTCCTCGTAGAGCGGGAAAAAGTAGGGATCGCCCGGCCACTTGCCGGCCTCGCGGTCGCCCTTCTTCATCACGCCAACGGCGCCGTGGTCCTTCGCCCAGCGTAGCTCCTCAAGCGCCTGCTCCATGTCCCGCGTCGGCGGCAGGCACACCCAGCGCAGCCGCCCGCGCGACTCCTCGCAGCGGGCGCCCAGCCAGCGGTTGTAGCTGCGGCGCAGGGCGAGATCGACCTCGGACCGCTCGGTCACCTCGACGAGGAACAGCGTCGGGTAGATCACCTGCGTCTCGACGCCCATCGCGTCCATGTCGCGGAGGCGGCCCGGCACGTCGATCAGCTCGCGCGTCTCGACGGTGGTGCGGGTGATGCGGTCGTCGCGGATGAAGCGCAGGTGGCGGCGGCCGTCGATCAGCCAGTAGCGAGCCGGCGGCCGCGACGGGTCCGGGTTCGACGGGTAGCCGGTGGTCGGCTTGTAGGCCTGCTCGTCGGCGCGGAGGTACTCCCAGGTTGCTTCCGTCTCGTCCACGTGGGTGTCGGCGTCGATGATGCGCATGGAGCTCCCTCCTCGCAGCGTGCGCGTGGTCCGTCCGGCCCAGGGTAAGGGAAGGATACACCGGCCGGCGGGGCGGTTCCAGCCAGCGGGCCCTGATGGGTGGTCCATAGGCTCTCACGGCCTCGCATATCGGCGTTCCATTTTCTGGGCTTGCCAGTCAAGAAATTCGTCGCTTAGAGTGGGGGCCGGTCAGGGGGCGGACGCGGGCGCCACGGAAAGGACTGGTCCTATGCGGTTTGGCATTCTCAGCTTGCTGTCCTACGTGCCGGAGCTCGACGGCTCGCCCGCGGAGGTGCTGGGACGCGTGCTCGACGACGCTGCTTATGCCGAGCAGCTTGGCTTCGACTCGTACTGGCTGACCGAGCACCACTTCGAGAACTTCGGCGGGCTGCTCTCCGCGCCCACGGTCGTGCTCGGCAGCCTCGCGCAGCGGACCCAGCGCCTGCGGCTCGGCATCGCCGTCTCGCTCCTGCCGCTGCACCACCCGCTCCGTCTGGCGGAGGAGTGGGCGACGGTGGACGTGCTCTCGGGCGGACGGCTGGAGCTAGGCATCGGCAAAGGCTTCTCGGCCTGGGAGTACACGCACTTCGGCGTGCGCTTTGAAGATGCGTCGGAGCGCTTCGACGAGGCGCTGGACATCATGCTGGCGGCGTGGCGGCCAGGGCGCTTCGACTACGTGGGCCAGAACTACACGGTCCACGACCTGCAGGTGCTGCCCAAGCCCGTGCAGCAGCCCCACCCGCCCCTGTGGGCGTCGGCGGTGCGCACCCGCGACAGCTACGTCTGGGCCGGGCAGCGCGGCTTCAACCTGATGACGGCGCCGTTCCTGATCGACTTCGCGACGCTGCGCGAGCACATGGACCTGTACTACCGCACGCTGGCCGAGGCCGGGCACGCCGCGGCGGGCAAGGAAGTGCTGGCGAATCTCCAGGTGTGCGTGGCGCCGACGCGCGAGGAGGCCATCGCCGCGGCCGCCCCGGCCTTCGGCCGTGCCAATGCCGTGCGCGCGGCCGCCGCGCACCGCGACCCGAATGCCACCGGCGCCCGTCCCAAGCGCAGCCTGGACGGCCTCCACTCGTCCACCGTCGAAGCCCTCGCCCGCGACGCGCGCATGCTCGTCGGCAGTCCCGACGACTGCGTGCGCATCCTGGAGACGCTTCAGGACGAGATCGGCATCACACACTTCATCGGCACGTTCCACTTCGGCGGCCTGCCGCGCGACACGGTGCGCCGCAGTCTGGAGCTATTCAGCCGCGAGGTGGCGCCGCGCGTGTGTCAGCGTGGCCAGCCCGGGCGGCTGGCCGCGGCGCCGCGGTGAACGGTGGAGGCAGCATGGCGAACCGTCAGGTCACCTTCGCGATCAACCGCCGGCCGGATAGCCGCTACTACTTCGAGGAGGCGCGGCTGCCAGGCTTCGACCTACAGCTTCCGGCGCAGCCCAAGGGCTGGACCTTCTACGTCGACATGGTCACCGACCAGCCCTGGGACGTGGCCGACCTGGCATTCTCGCACTATCTGATCGCCCGCGACCTGGGGAAGCCGCTCGTGGCGATCCCCGCCTTCCAGCTTCGCTTCTTCCCGCACACGGGCGTCGCCGTCCACCGGGCGGCCGGCATCGAAACGCCGCGCGACTTGGTGGGCAAGACCGTGGGCGCGGCCGACTGGGGCATCAACCCGGCGGTGTGGATGCGCGGCGCGCTGACGCACCAGTACCACGTGCCGACGGAGCGCATCACCTGGGCGGAGAGCGAGGTGCATCCCTCGTTTCCAGGGCTCGCCTATCCCCACTCGCCGCGCTACCAGTTCACGACGCTCACGCCGCCGGCCGAGCAGGCGCAGAGCCAGCAGGCGGGCTATGGCCTGAGCGCGCTGCTGGAGCGTCGCGCGATCGACGCGGCGTTCTTGCCCGGGCTAGGCCGCCCCGCGACGGAGCAGACGCGCCCGCTGTTCGCCGACCCGGCCGCAGAGATGCGCGCGTACGGCGAGCAGACGGGCGTGATCCCGATCAACACGGTGTTCGTGCTGAAGCAGGAGACGGTCGAGCGCTACCCCGACCTGGCGCCGGCCGTGCTGGAGATGACGAGCGCGGCGCTGGCCGCGTACACGGCGGAGATCGATGGGAGCGGCGCGGCGAATCATACGTACGTGCCGGTGGCCCTGGCGCGCGAGTTAGGGCTGTATCCCTTCCGTCAGGGGCTCGACGCGAACCGCGCCGCGATCCAGATGATGATCGCCTACTGCTACGAGCAGGGGCTGATCAACACGCTCTATCGGCCGGAAGACTTGTTCGTGGCGTCATGTCTCTAGTGCGGATAGAGAATCTTGGAAAGGGCGGTTGCCCTCACCCGTCCTCGCTGCGCTCGGCCGGCCTCTCCCCCTGGGAGAGGCAAGGATGCGACCGGCTGCGCCGCGCCCTCATCGGGGAGAGGCAGGGACGCGACCAGCCGCCGGACTCCCTCTCTCTCCGGGAGAGGGTCGGGGTGAGGGCCGCTTTCGTGAAGCGCTGCCGCGAACAGGATGATGGCTGAGAGGAGGCGACGATGAGCGCGCGCCGCTTGCTCGCGTGTCTGGCTGTGGTGAGTCTCGCCGTGAGCGGTTGTGGCAGCGCCACCGCGCCCGCCCGCTCCGGCCCGGCGCCGGTTAGTGCGCCGGCCGCAGCTGCCCCCCAGGCGCCCAGCGCGGCAGCGCCGACCACTCCTGCCACCGGGGCCGCGAGCAGCGCCAGCGCCCCGGCGAGCGCGGTCACGGCGGCCCCGTCGCCAGCGCTCCAGCAGCTCATCGCCGCCGCGCGCGAAGAGGGCCAGCTTGATCTGATGTGGTCCGAGGCGGTGATTGGCGGCAGCCCGGCCGTGCGCCGCTGGATCGACGGCTTCGCCAAGGCATACGGCCTCGACCTGACCGTGCGCTACACCGCGGGACCGTCGATGGCGCAGACGAGCGTGCAGCTCCTCCAAGAGTACGAGGCCAACCGTCCCGCCACCAGCGACGTGATGGTCAACGCCGTGGCCCCCACGCTGCGCATGATCCACGCTGGCGTGCTGCAGCCGGTAGACTGGATGAGCTGGGCCCCGAATATCCGCGACCCGCAGCTCTTGAGCGGCCCGGCGGGCGAGGCAGTCACCGTCAGCTCCGCCATCTCGGGTATCACCTACAACACCAACGCGCTTAGCGGCGACGCCGTTCCGCGCTCACTGGCCGACCTGTTGAAGCCCCAGTACACGGGCCGCATCGCCTCCACGCCCTACCCCGGCTCGTTCGAGCACATCGTCACCCCCGAGGTGTGGGGCGAGCCCCGGACGGTCGAGTACCTGACCAGCTTCCGAGACCAGGTGGCGGGGCTCATGCCGTGTGGCCAGTGGGAGCGCGTGGCGAGCGGCGAGTTCGACCTGTTCGCGCTCGACTGCGGCGCGTTCGAGGCCGGCCAGGCGCAGGCGAAGGGGGCGCCCATCGCGCAGGTGGTGCCCGCCGACGCCATTATCGTGCAGCAGTGGTACGTGTCGGTGCCAAAGAACGCGGCGCACCCGAACGCGGCCAAGCTGTGGATCAACTACTTGCTGAGCCGTGAGGCGCAAGACATCCAGTTCGAAACCTACGCCCAGGATCTCGCCACGCTGCCTGGCTCGCGCAGCGCTGTTGCCCTGGAGGCGCCGCGGGCCGCCGGGGGCCAGGTCCACGACGTGAACGTAGCCTTCCTCGAGCGCCAGGACGCGAGCAACCTGGAGGCGATGTCTGCCCGCCTCGGCGACATCATCAACCGCCGCTAATTCGTGTGCGGCCTGGGTGGAGGCGTGTGACCCTATGGCGCCGAGCGCAGGTAGCAGAGCAGCACGTCGACGGCACGCTCGGCCCAATTGTCGTCGGGGATCGCCGGATAGTGGCGATAATAGCTGGCGTGCCAGTAGCCTACGAGCAGGCTGACGCAGGTGTCGACGTCGGCATCGGGGCGCGCCTCGCCGCGCTCGATGGCGCCCAGAATGACGTTGCGGAACGCCCGCCGCCGCGCCCCGAACACGCCTTGCTGCAAGAACCGCAGCCACTCGGGGCGGTCCTGCTCGTGTACCAGCACCACCCCGGTGACGAGCATGCCGCCGTAGCGGAGCACGTTCGCCCGAAAGTCGCGGAGCAGCGCGACGAGGTCGGCGCGCAGGTCGCCCGCGAGGACGAGCGGCGCGCGCTCGCGGGGCAGCGCGTCCAGCGCCGCCAGCGCGAGCTCCGTCTTCGTGTGATAGCGCAAGTAAATCGTCGGCTTCGTGGTACCGGCGGCCTCGGCGATCTCCTCCATCGACATGCCGAAGAACCGTCCCTCGATCAGCAGCTTCAGCGCCGTCTGGAGCAGCACCGTGTCCACCGACCGCTGCCGCGGCCGGCCCCGCGGGCGCGGCGGGTCGGGCTGCCTGACCATCGAGTTCGCTCCGGTCACTAGGCGCGCGGCGCTTAGCCGCCGGCGCTGCCGAGGGCGCGCGGGTCGTAGAACGGGGCGTCGAGCACGTCGCCCACGGCCTGCTCGCGCAGCGCGCGGTAGTAGCGATGCGGGTCGCCGGCGAGCACCGAGCCGTGGTGGCAGGCCAGCGTGTCCACGGCGAGCGGCTCGACCGCGTCGAGCGCCACCTCCAGATGCTTCTGCGACGGCAGAAGCCCCGAGAAGCGGCAGAACGCCACGACTTCTGCCGAGCGGTCCTCGCTCGTGACGGGCTCGCGGTCGCCCGGCTGCATGAACAGGTCCGAGGTGAACAGCAAGCGGTCCGTCTCGTCGTAGACGAGCATGCTGTCCCAGTAGTGGACCCAGGGCGTGACCACCGCGCGCAGCGTCTTGCGGCCCAGCGCCAGCGTCTCCTCGTGGCCCAGCGCGCGAGCCGGCCGCTCGCTGAAGTCGCTCACCGTGACCGCCGCGCCGAGCGGACTGCAGACGGGCTCGGCGTGCGGCGCGAGCGCCAGGAACTGGTTCAGCGAGCCGCACTCATCCATCTCGAAGTGAGGGATGAGCAGGTAGCGGAGCGCGGCGGGGTCGATCAGGCGGCGCACAGCGTCGTGGACTAGCCCGTACATGCCGCGCAGTCCCGTCTCCACCATCGCGGGCTGCTCGTCGCGGATCAGGAAGCAGCCGAAGCTGATCGGTGCGCCGGGCGGAAACACGCTGATCCGAAACACGTCCGGGGCGATCTCGCTGATCGTGGCTTCCATAAGCTCCCTCGTCCTTGCGGGGCTGACAGCCCGCGCTTGCTCGCTACTATCCCGCACGCCAGGGCCGCGGTCAAGGCTCGCGCTCGGCCTCATCGCGACGGCCGGCGCGCCAGACTATGCCAATCGCCGAGATGTGAGCCAATCGTAAGCGCCACCGGCCCCGCTGTGAGCGGTGCTGTGAGCCGCGCCGCCTATCGTGGAGTCGAGCCAGAGGCGCAGCGGCGCCCGAAGCGGTCGGGCGGGTCAGGCGCTCTGGCCTGGGTCGCACGCCACCGCACGCGCCACCGCGGGCGATGGTGCCGCGAAAGGAGCTGCCACGATGCGCGAGCTATGTGTGGTCCTACTGATAATCGCCCTGTCGCTCGGCGGTCTGGAGCTGCTGGCCTACGCGCTCCGGCTACCCCTGGCCAGCGGCCTGAACACGGCGGACGGGGCGCTGGTGCCGGCGCCCGCCGTCTCCTCGCCGAGCCTGGTCTGCCCCAGCCGGACGGTCGACTACTACGCGCGAATCGGGCTCCTGCAGCAGTTGGTGCCGTTGGAGCCGCCCTGCGACTGAGCCGCGCCGTGACCCTCGTGCCGGGCCGCGCCAATTGCCGTGGCGTGGCCCGCGCCGCCGGCCCGCGCGCGGCGTGGACGAGTTATGGCTGGCGCTCCTGCCTCCGCCCGGCACGGGCCTTGACGGCCTGGTCCGTCTCATGGAGCAGATGCGCGAGCTAGCCAGCGGCTAACGGTTGGCGCGCGCCCTCATCGCTGGACTTCCGCTCGGCGCTCGGCCTATGATCGCGTACAAGCCGGGCGCTGGCGTGTGCGCGCTGGCTGAGGTGTCCGGCGGCGGCTGCAACAGCCAGCCTCGCGCCCTGCGCTGCTTCGCGCCTGGCCCGAGGCGTCAGGGAGGGCAGCATGCGACGCGGCAACGCGGTGACGGCACCAACGGTCGAGGAGCTTGCGGCGCGGGCGGAGGCCCTGCTGCCGCGGCTGCGGGAGCGGGCGGCCCTCGCGGAGGACCTGCGCCGGGTGCCCGACGAGACTATCGCGGAGTTCCGCGAGGCGGGCTTCTTCCGCCTGTTCCAACCCGCGCGTTACGGTGGCTACGAGCTGGACTACGGCCCCGTGCAGGTCGCGTTGGGCAGTGTGCTAGGCCGGGCGTGCGGCTCCAGCGCCTGGGTGCAGAGCGTGGTCGCCTGCCACGCCTGGCTGCTCGGCATGTTCCCGCAGGCGGCCCAGGACGCCGTGTGGGGCGACGATCCCGACACGCTGCTCTCGACCGCTATCTCGATGCGCACGGGCCTCGCGCGCTCGGTGGCCGGCGGCTACGAGGTCGCGGGACACTGGGAGTTCTCCAGCGGCGTCGACGCCGTGCAGTGGGTGATGGTGTTCGTGCCCGGCGAGGCGGCGGGCGGTCCGCCGCCGATGCACGTTTGCCTGCTGCCGCGCGCCGACTGGCAGATCGTCGACAATTGGTACGCGACCGGCCTGCGCGGTACCGGGAGCAAGGACGTCGTGGTCGCGGGCGCGTTCGTCCCCGAGGAGCGGGCCGTTGCTCTCGACCTGCTGGGCAGCGGGCGCGGCCCGGGTGGGGCGCTGCCCGATGCCGCGCACATCTATCGCCTGCCGCTGTTCCCGGTCTTCCCGTACAACCTCGTTGGCCCGGCGCTCGGCATCGCGCGCGGCGCCGTGGAGGAGTACGTCGCACAGACGACGGCGCGCCCCGACCGGCGGGAGATGGCGACGCGCCACTTGCGGATCGCGGAGGCGAGCGCCGAGGTGGACGCCGCGGAAGCGCTACTGCGCGCCGATGCGGCAGAGATCAAGCGGCTGGGCGCGGCGGGCGGGCCGATCCCCCTGGAGGCGCGCGTGCGCTGGCTGCGCGACCTCGCCTTCGCGGCGCAGCTCTGCCAGCGCGCCGCGGACCGGCTGGCCACGGCGGCAAGCGCCCATGCCGTCTTGGAGCCCAGCCCGCTGCAGCGGGCGTCCCGCGACCTCCACGCCATCGTCAGCCACGTCGGCCTGTGCTGGGACCAGCTCGGCGTGTCCTACGGCCGCGTGCGCGTGGGCCTCGACCCCGCCAACCCCTTCCTCGGCCCCGCGAACGCGCCCAGCTAGCGGATTCAGCGCCCCATGCTCTGGTGTGCCTGCTCGACGTAAGTCATGTCGTAGTACTTCGAGGGCGGGGGCAGCGGCTCTTGCAGCACGCCTAGCTCCACGAGCGACTTCTGCACGCCCTCGTAGGCCGCCGGGTTCGCGCGGCCGTCGAGCGACCACTCCGGATCGTTGCGGCCGCGGTCGTAGCTGCGCTGGAAGGTGTCGCGCGTGAGGTTGATCTTCGGCCCGAGGATGGCAAACATCTCCTCCTCGTTAGCCGGGTCGGCCATCCAGGCAGCGGCCCCGAGCGCGGCGCGGATGTAGCGGACCAGGATCTCGCCGTGGTCGCGCGCCCAGTCCTTGTGGACGACGTGACCGTTGCCGGCGTAGTTGCCTGGGTTCAGGTACTTCGGGCGCAAGTTATCCAGCCGGCGGAAGCCCTCTTGTTCGATGCGGTAGTCGAAGGGATCGGTGAGCAGCGACGCGGCCACCCCGCCGGCTTGCAGCGCGGCGTAGCGGGCGCTGCTGGAGCCCGCGTAGGTGATGTCGTAGTCGTCGTCCTGCACGCCGTTCGCGCGGGCCATCGTCTTGAAGAAGTAGACGGTGTTGTCCTTGGGGCCGCCGAGCATGACGGTCTTGCCCTTGAGGTCGGCATAGCTGGTCATGTCGGGCCGCACGATCAGGCCATTGTGCAGCGGCCCGGTCGTCTCCTGCATGATGATCTCCAGCGGCGCGCCGCCGCTGGCCTCGATCGTCTGCATGGTGTCGCTCAGCGAGCAGCCGCCGATCTCGGCGGCCCGCGCCAGCACTTGCTGGCACACCGCGGCCGACTGGCCCGTGATCGCCGTCTCTACGGTGAGGCCCTCGGCGGCGAAAAAGCCCTTCTCCTGCGAGATGATCGTCGGCACGAGGTTCCAGCCCAGCGTGGTCGCGGCGTAGGTGAGCGTCACGGGCGCGGCCGCGGCCGGCGAGCCCGCCGTGCCGGACGCGCCGCTTGCAGCCCCACCCGCCGCGTTGGCCGCGGGCGCGCTCGGGCTGGCGGCCGGGGCGCTGCAGGCGACGCTCGCCGCCAGCGCGAGCGCCAGGCCCAGGGCGCCGACGCGGCCGGCCGCCCCGGCCGCGCGGCCTCCACGTCGCCTGCCTCCGATCGTTCCCACGAGGGCGCTCCGCATGCTTCCTGCTCCCTTCCCGTGGTGTCCGTCACCCGCTGCTAGCGCGTCAGGCGGAAGACTCGAGCGCCGCAGTCGCGGCAGACCGCCACGTTCGGTCTCCCTGGCCCAGGGCCCCGGTCGCCGGGGGCGTTTGCTGCTACTATGGCGCCCGGCTCCCGCGCTGTCAACGGCTGTGCGGGGGGGCGGCGTGGCGCCCACCGGGCGGCCGGCCGGGTCCCGCAGCCGGCCGTGAAGGTACGGTTAATGGCAGCCGTAGGATGGGCGCAGGGGAATGCAGGAAAAGACGTGAACCGCTACATTGTGGGCGCAGACCGGCCCAGGGAGTGACGGGCCGCCCTTGGCAGGCCCGAGCGAGGCGGCCGGCGGAGGGAGCGCCATGGACGAGCAGGAACAGGCGCGTGCGACCGGGGCGGGCGCGGGTCTACGGTGGCGCCGACGGGGGCTGGTAGCGGGCGCGGCCACCATCCTGGCTGCCGTGCTGGCCAGGGCGTCCGAGCGCGTGGCGCAGGCCACCGACGGCTCGCCGCTCATCGTCGCGGCGAACAACACGGCCACCGGCCAGACCGTTCTCAATCGCAGCAATTCCACCGCGGGCACGGCGTTGGAGGTCGACAACAACAACGGCGACGCGATCTACGCAACGGCGCTGAACGGCCGGGGCGTGTACGCGAACACTGTCAACGGCACGAGCGCGGCGATGGAGGCGAACAGCAGCACCGTCGGCATCACGGTAATCGCGGGCGGCCACGGCGTCAGCTCGCAGACGACCGCGACGACCGCGAGCGGCGCCGCCTCGCTCTTTGGCTATAGCTGGGGCAGCGTCACCCCGCCGAATTCGACCTACGCGGTGCGCGGCGACTCCATGGGCTACGTTGGCGTGCGCGGCAACTCCGGCTTCAGCCTCGGGGCCATGTACCCCGGCGCGGCCAGCATCGGCGTGCTGGGCGTCTCCGACCCGAACGACTCCCGCGCGCTCGCCACCCCCGCCCAGCCGGCGGGCGTCTACGGCCTCTCCAACTCCTCCGTGGCTGGCGTGGTCGGCCAGTCGAACGGCGGCAACGGCGTCTACGGCGCGTCCACCAGCAACGTGGGCGTGCTCGGCACCTCCACGTCGAGCCACGGCCTCTACGGCGCGTCCACCAACGGCTACGGCGTCTACGCCACCTCCACCAACAGCGCCGGCGTCGTGGCGAGCGCGAACAGCGGCGTCGGCGTGCAGGGCACCTCGAACGGCAACGTGGGCGTGCTGGGCACGTCCAGCTCCAGCATCGGCGGCTACTTCTCCTCCACTTCGGCCACGGGACTCTATGCCAGCGGGCCGGCCGCCGGCTACGCCGCACGGTTCGACGGGCCGGTGCTGGTGAACGGCAACTTCACGGCGATGGGCGGCTCCAAGTCCGCAGCGGTGCCGCACCCGGACGGCAGCCATCGCCGGCTGTACTGCGTGGAGAGCCCGGAGTCGTGGTTCGAGGACTTCGGTCAGGACCAGCTGGTTAACGGCCGGGCGCGGGTGTCGCTCGATCGCGATTTCGCGGCGCTGGTCCAGGGCGATCACTACCAGGTGTTCCTGACGCTCAAGGGCGACTGCAACGGGCTCTACGTCAGCGATCAGTCGCCCGCCGGCTTCGAGGTGCGGGAGCTAAAGGGCGGCACGAGCAACGCGCCGTTCAACTACCGCGTCGTCGCCAAGCGGAAGGACATCCCGGGCGTCCGGCTGGAGAAAGTGGACGTCCCGGCGGTGCCGCAGCGGCCGGCCGCGCCGTTACCACCGCCCACGATCACGCCTCTCCCCGCGCCGGCGATCCATCCCGAGGACACGCCCCAGCCGCCCGGCCACCACGGGCGCTAACCCCGCCCAGCCCCGGTCGGCAGCAGTGACGGCGCGGGCTGCCCGGACGCGGCGGGCAACCCGCGCCGCCGCTCGGCTAGCTCCGCTCCGGGAGCGAGCCCCGCGTCGCCGACCGCAGCAACACCAGCAGCAGGATGAGCTGCGCTAGCGGTACCAGGATGTCCCAGTAGAGGATGACGCCCGCGTTGCCCGGCGCGTAGTTGTGGGCCACGAGGATGTCGCGAATGTGCCCGTAGGCGGCGCCCTCCAGGAACACGGCGAAGCCGACGATCGTGGCGCCCCAGAACCCGCCACGGAACCACTGGCAGAGGATGCCCAGCACGCCGAAGGCCAGGTTCGCGACCGCGACCTCGAACTGGAAGGGGCTGCCCGGCGGCCAGCCGATGAGTGCCGCCGTCGCCGCGGCCTGGAAAGCGTGCGCGTAGAAGCCCAGGAGCCCCGCGATGCCGACGTTGATCAGGAGCGACCACTGCAGCAGCACCTCGACGAGTCGGCGCGCGGTGACAGGCTTCCGGCCGACCCAGAGCTGGATGGCGGCCCCGACCACCACGACCACCTGGTAGAAGACGTACAGAAGGTCGGCTCTAATCGGTGCACCTCCTCAGTGCCGCACGCGGCGCCGGCGGGGCTGTCCCGCCGGCGCCGCGCGCTGGCAGGTGGCAGCTCTGCCTCTACCCGCGTCGACGCCAGCGCAGCGCAGCCAGGCCGAGCAGGCCGATCCCCAACATCGCGGCAGTGTCTGACTCGGGAATCACCGGCACCGCCGGCAAGGCGGCCGGCCCGGCCCCGGGCGCGGCAAACGGCGCGGCCGGCACCGGCACCAGGGGCGGCGGGGGCGGGGGGAGCACGATGGGCGGCGCGGGCGGCAGCAGCGGCGCGCCCCCCGGGCCAGGCGCCACCGTGACCGTGAGGGTCCCGCCCGCCTGCGGCGCCACGCCCGGGTCCGCCACCATCCCGCTACAGGTCGTCCGCCCGCTCGCATCGGCCGGCGGGCACAGCACCTGCCGGCTGCCGGCCGGGGCGCCGGCCGCGTTCACGATCGGGATCGTCAGGGTGGCCACGGCGCCGGGCGGCAGCCCCGTGAGGCCCCCCGTGACGGTGAAGCTGCCCGTCTCGACGAGCTGGAGGCAGTTGGGGCTCCCCGGGCAGGGGCCACGCTGGATCGTGGCGGTGAAGCTGAGCGTCGGGCCGGGCGGCAGAGTGGCATAGCAGACCGTCCCGACGCCCCGACAGTCGGATGGCGGCGCCGTCGGCGTGGGGGTGATCGACGTCGGCGTGGCCGCGGGCACGAGAGCGGTGCTGGTCGCGGTGGCCGTGGCCGTCGCCGTCGCGGTAGGAAGGGCCGGGGTGCTGGTTGGCGTAGCCGTGCTCGTCGGCGTGGCCGTGGGAGTGCGGGTGGCCGTCGGGCTGGCCGTGCTCGTCGCGGTGGCGGTGCTCGTGCTCGTGGGCGTGGGCGTGGGGCCGAGCTGCTCGGCGAGCTTCGCCACAAACGCATCGCTGGGGCCGCCGCCAAAGGTGCGCTGGAACGCCCCTGCCGTGGTGGGGAAATTCGTCGATAAGGTGATCCCCGTGACGTAGGCATTGCAACTGGTAGCGCACCCGGGGTCTACCGCAATGCCGACGCCGGCATCATCGCCGCTGCCGCCGAGGTAGGTGGAGTAGAGGAGCGCCGACCCCGTCGCGTTCAGCTTCGCCACGAAGGCGTCGCCTGTTACGCTGCCACCGCCGAACGTCGGCTGGAACGCCCCCAGGACGGGGAAGTTCGTCGAGACGGTGTCTCCCGTGACGTAGGCGTTGCCGGCCCCGTCCACCGCGATGCTGGCGCCTGTGTCCAAGCCGCTGCCGCCGAGGTAGGTAGAGTAGAGGAGAGCCGACCCCGTCGCGTTTAACTTCGCTACGAAGGCGTCGCCCGGGCCGCCGCCAAACGTGGGCTGGACGACGCCCGGTGTGATAGGGAAGTTGGGCGAAGCAGTGGACCCACTGACGTAGGCGTTGCAACTGGTAGCGCACCCGGGGTCTAGCGCGATGCCAAAGCTGGTGTCCTCGCCGCTGCCGCCGAGGTAGGTGGAGTAGAGGAGCGCCGACCCCGTCGCGTTCAGCTTCGTCACGAAGGCGTCACTAGTGCCGCCGCCATACGTGGGCTGGATGACGCCCGCGGTGGTGGGGAAGTTGGCCGAACCGGTCCTTCCCGCGACGTAGGCGTTGCCGCTGCCGTCCACCGCAATGCCGACGCCGAAGTCGTCGCCGCTGCCGCCGAGGTAGGTGGAGTAGACGAGAGCGGTCCCCGTCGCGTTCAGCTTCGCCACGAAGGCGTCATCGGTGCCGCCGCCATACGTGGGCTGGAACGCCCCCGGGGTGGTGGGGAAGTTGGCCGAGCCGGTGTCTCCCGTGACGTAAGCGTTGCCGCCGCCGTCCACCGCGATGCCAAGACTGCTGTCGTCGCCGCTACCCCCGAGGTAGGTGGAGTAGAGGAGAGCCGACCCCGTCGCGTTCAGCTTCGCCACGAAAGCATTTCTCGTGCCACGGAGGGTCGTCTGGAACGCCCCCGGGGTGGTGGGGAAGTTGGGCGATTCAGTGTCTCCCGAGACGTAGGCGTTGCAGTTGGCCGTGCATCCCGGGTCTAGCGCGATGTGGCCGCCAGCATCCAAGCCGCTGCCGCCGAGGTAGGTAGAGTAGAGGAGAGCCGATCCGGTCGCGTTCAGCTTCGCCACGAAGGCATCACCCGTGCTGCCCCCAAACGTGGGCTGGAACGCCCCCGGCGTGGTGGGGAAGTTGGCCGAGCCGGCGGTTCCGGTGACGTAGGCATTGCCGGCCCCGTCCACCGCGATGCCAAAGCCAGCGTCACTGCCACTGCCGCCCAGGTAGGTGGAGTAGGCCAGCACCACCGGGTCGAGCACCAGCGGGCGGCTGGCATCATACGCGCCCACCGCGAACCGGACCTGCTCCTCCTCCACCACGTAGCCGCCCGCGACCGGCTGTCGCCCGCCCGGCCCCTCCTGGTAGATCACGGGTGCGCGCTGGACGACCGGCCCGCCCGCGGTCTGCACCACCAGGTCGCCCACCGCGTCCACCGCCAGGCGGTCCGCCCCCTCAAAGCGCAGCCGGATAGCGGTCGGGTCCGCGCCCGGCGCCACGACGAAGTCGTATTCGAGCTGCTGCCGGTCGCCGTGGTAGACCAGGTCCACCCCCGGATACACGGCCTGGTACTGCACCTGGGCGTAGGTGGGCACGTGCGTGTGCCACTGGGCCGGATCGTTGCCCACCAAGTAGTTCACCGTGCCCGGCAACGCCTGCTGCCCGACCACGGCCGGCTCGGGGTTCGCTCCCACCAGCTGCAGGCGCAGGACCGGCGCCGTCGTGGCCGCGGTCGCGTCGGGTGGGGGAGGGAGCGAGTCCCGTTGGGCGGTGGAGGCATCCCGGCCCTCTGGCGGCGGGGAGTCCGAGGCGGCGGGCGGGCGCAGGGCCAGCACGGCCTCCTGAGGAGTCAGGAACAGGGTGTAGCCAGAGCCGTGGGCGAGGAACGCGACTTGGGGGTCGGTCTGACCCGCGTTGGCCTCGAAGCTGAGCGGCAGCTGCCCGTACGCCGCCCGCAGGGCCTTCGCGGGCGGCGGCGGGGGCGCCCCGGCGGCCACCGGCGCCGCCGCCGGGCGGAAGAGGGCGAGGAGCAGCAGGAGCGATGCCATGCTGCCCGCGAGTGCCAGGAGCGCGCCCCGGGCGAGTCTGCTACTGACCACAACGGCCCCCGTATCACTAGCCAGCCCACGCTCTGTCCTATTAAACGGACCGCCGGCTCCTCCCGTTACACCCGCGCCGGCCTCACCGGGGGGCCGACGCGGGCTGCTCGCCTCCCGGCGCGACGTTCGCGCAGGCCTGGCGGCGCGGGGTGTGGCTGGCCCGCAACACGCTCGATTCGACCGCTTGAGTTGTCGAGCAATCGCCCGCGCACTTCACAGCCGTTCGGAGTATTGACAACGGCTGGATTGGTAGTATAGTGGGGTCATCTCGAAGGACCGCTCGTACCGCCTGTAGTACAACGTCTCGTAGTACCGCCTCGTACCGCTCCTCGTACAGTCGCGCGTAGCGCCGCTCGTAGTGCCTCCCATACCTCGCAGGTGGCTATGTCGGTCACACTGTTGTCCGATACCAAGCCACTGATCGCGGTGGTGCCTATCGCGTATCAGCTTGCCCGGTGGCGTCAGGTCCACACGAGCGGCCGTAGAGTCAACTAGCTAGTTGCTTCTCATCTCGACGGGGCCGGAGTTGCAGGTCACCGCCGACGGTGGCGATCGAGCTTCAGCCCCTCTGCACCCGGGCCTGGTCGACGGCCTGTGCAACAGCCAGGGGCGCGCCGGTATCGCCACATGATTAGGGCAATTCTACTGTTGCTCCCCACCCAACTGGGGCAGGTGGACACTTACCATCAATTTTATCGTTTGTCTCCGGCGGAGGTGGCATGTGCCGACAATCGTCTCCCCAAGCATTAGACAGCGCACAACCCTGCTCCGCTTCGACAATTACAAGTTGGTAAAGCTGGCTGTCATTCTGGCATCTGTTCTCCTGGCACTCAGCGCCACCCACCAGAGTCTAATACCTAGCCATCATGCTGCTGCTCAAGCCTTAGACATGTCCTGCTACACCAGCATCGACCCCTCGTATACCACCACAAATGTGAACAGCCTGATCAGCGGGCTGAACACTCCGGCTGACGTTCAAACCAGACGTGGCTTTGTCAAGAGTCAGATCTGGAGGAGCAATGATTTCCCAAGCACTGTTATGCCCGATAAGGTGACTTTGAATTCCACCGATATTCCAGTTCCGGGTTTACAGGCGCTAGCTGCTATTGACCGGCTAGATATCAACATGGCCTACGGTTTCAATGCCGTCGTCTATATCTTCCATCCCACTGTCAGCATCAACAGGCTGTTTATCTTCCATCAAGGCCATTCGGATACCCTGTCCGAGCATGGCGGGGATACCACTATTCAGTACCTGTTGAACCACGGCTATACCGTGGCAGGGTTCTATATGCCATTATGGGGACCCAACACCACGACATATCCAGGCATAACTGGTCACAATTCCATGGTCGTCCTCGAAAGCCCAACCTTTAGTCCGCTGGAGCTATTCTTAAACCCTATACCAATTACCCTAAACTATCTGAGGGCCAATTATGCTTTTACTGAGTACGACATGACCGGTATCTCTGGCGGTGGCTGGACCACTACGCTCTATGCCGCCATCGATCCCACCATTCAGCAGAGCTTCCCCGTTGCTGGTAGCTATCCGATGTACCTGTGGGCTCCACCCTGTCCGCCAGGGCCCGGAGATTACGAGCAGAATGGGGTGTCCCTCTTTAAAGACGAACTCGTCGACTACACAGAGTTATATGTCCTGGCAGGATATGGCGCAGGCAGAAAGATGGTTCAGATCAACAATCAGTATGATGCCTGCTGCTTCTTCGGCGTACTGTCCTACACCTATAAAGACATCATCAAAAACCGGGTTGCCCAGCTTGGGCAAGGATCATTCGATGTCTTCATAGACGATTCTTTCCAATGGGATCATAAGATTTCCACATATGCCCTCTCCACGGTTATCGTACCCGAACCTGCCCCGTCGATTACGGTGAGCCCGGTGATAGTCAGCCAGAACGCGAGCATCACGGTGCAGTGGGGGAGCTTTGCGGCCTACGATAGCGGCTCCTACTGGTACATGTACCGCACCGGCGACCCGGATAGCGTCACCGACTGTTGCGGCGGCTACGGCCTGGGCGCGGATGCCGTGAGCGGCTCGTTTACCGGGAGCGTGAACGCCCCGCCGCCGGGAACCTACGAGATGCGGCTGTTCAACTCCAGCGGGCGGGTGGCGCTCGGCAACCCGTTCCTAGTGCAGGCTGTCACCGCTACGCCGACCAGCACAGCCGCCACCACCACGCCGACCGGCACCGCCGCTACCGCGAGCCCGACTGGCACGGCTACGCCCACAGCGAGCGGGACTCCCGCCGCCACCGCCACGCCGACCACGACTGCGACGGCTACGCCCACAGCGAGCGGCACCCCCGCCGGCACTGCCACGCCGACCACCGCGTGGATCAGCGTGAGCCCCGCGACGGTCAGCCAGAACGCGAGCATCACGGTGCAGTGGGGCAGCTTCGCAACCTACGATAGCGGCTCCTACTGGTACATGTACCGTACCGGCGACCCGGATAGCGCCATCAACTGTTGCGGCGGCTACGGCCTGGGCGCGAATGCCGTGAGCGGCTCGTTTACCGGGAGCGTAAACGCCCCGCCGCCGGGGACTTACGAGATGCGGCTGTTCAACTCCGGCGGGCGGGTGGCGATCAGCAACAGCTTCACCGTGCAGGCGGCAGCCGCCACGCCGACCAGCACAGCCGCCACCACCACGCCGACCACGACTGGCACGGCTACGCCCACAGCGAGCGGGACTCCCGCCGCCACCGCCACGCCGATCGCGACTGCCACCCCCTCGCCCACCAATCGGGCGACGCCGACCACCACGCCCACGGCCACCCGGAGCCCGACGAGGACGGCCACGCCCATGGTCAGCGGGCCTTCCCTACGCGCATCCACGACCGGGGCCGCGGTGGGGCCGAGCCCCACGGCTACGCCGAGCGCCACGGCCGCCTCACCAAGATAGTCGGCCGACGCCCCAAACCTCAGAGTGTGAAACGCAAAGCAATGGTTCGTCAGCCGCCTGCACCCGGATGTGCGACCGGCCGTCGCCAGCTGCGAGCCGCAAGCCCGCCGAGCCACCAGGAGCCCATCGGGGCTAGACCGTTCCCATCGGCCTTCCGCGTGTGTTTTGACAGGTCCGGCAGGCGCGACTACACTGCCTGCAAGGCGCCGGCTTTGTCGCGGCGAACGCAACCGCGCGGCCGGTCCGGGCAGCGGAGGTGGCGCCGATGGCGCGGGGCGCGGTAATCAGGCGGAGCGGCCGTTGGCGCGCGGTCGTCCTCGGCATGGGCTTGGTGGTGCTGGCGGCCTGCGGCGGACCAGCGGCGAGCGGCGGGGGGACGGGCGGCGCCAATAGCGGCGCGGCCGGCAGCGCGAGCGGCGCCGCCAGCCCGCCCGCGAGCCCGTTTACCTACGCGGCTGCCGACCGCGATCAGGTGCTGCGCGACGGCGCGGAGCGCGAGGGCGCACTCACCTGGTACACGTCCGGCACTCTTAGCGTCGTCCAGGCGCTGGCCCACACTTTCGAGACACGGTATCCCGACGTCAAGGTTGACATCACCCGCGCCGACGACAGCACGATCATCACGAAGGTCACCGAGGAGGGCCGCGCCGGGCGCCCGACGGTCGACGTCGTCGAGACGACAGTGCCTGGCCTCAAGGTGATGAAGGAGGCCGACCTCTTCGCCGAGTACTACCTGCCAAACGCCGGCGCGTACCCGGCCGCGGCCAAGGAGCCCGGTAGCGGCCAGACTATCTACTGGGCCGTCGACCGCGAGCACTACTATAGCTTCGCCTACAATACAACCCTGCTGCCCGCGAGCGCCGTGCCACACGATTTCGCGGGGCTCCTCGCGCCGGCCCTCAAAGGCCAGATGGCAATCCCCGGGACGAGCACCGGCGTGAACTTCATCGGCTCGGTGCAGGCCTCGCAGGCGCCCGACTACCTAGCTCGCCTGGCGCAGCAGAACATGAAGGTGCAGATGATCAGCGCCGAGGCGGTGCGCACCCTCGTCGTCAAAGGGGAGATCGCCGCGTCACCCACGGTCGCCCAGGCGGGCGTCAAGCTCAACCAGGCCGAGGGCGCGCCGATCGAGTGGGTACCGCTTGCCCCGGTCACAGCCAACGCCGGCGCGGTGGCGATCATCGCGAAGGCGCCGCACCCGCACGCCGCCGCGCTGTTCGCGCAGTTCCTGCTTGGCCCCGACGGCCAGCAGATCTACAAGGACAACTACTTCGGCCTGGCCGGCACCGATCCCGGCTTCCCGCGCTGGTACCCCGACGAGGGTAAGAGCGCCCGCCAGTACGAGCAAGCCTACGAGAGCTGGAAGAAGCAGCTCACCGACCTGTTCGTCACCCCCGGGAACTGACACGCTTGCGCGGCCCCGGCCTGCCACGGGGCGGCCCGCGGCCGCCCCGCCTCAGCCGCGCTCGACTTTGACTTTCGCCGCGGGGCGGGTCTACACTCCCTCCATCGACGGCTGGCGATGTACGGCCGCGTGCTGGATTGACGCGCGGGCGCGGCCGTGGGAGGCAAGACCGATGATGCAGGCGGCCGTGTCCCGCGGAGGCTCGCACGCCCTGCCGCGCCGGGCCGCGGGGCGCGGTATGCTCGGCGTCCTGATTGCGCTAGGGGTACTGCTCGCGGCCTGCGGCAGCCCGACGGCGAGCGGTGGCGCCAGCGCGCCCGGCAGCAAGCCCTCGGGCGGCGGCATAGGGCAGGCCCAGAGCCCGGCAGCCAGCCCGCTCACCTACACGGGCGCCGACCGCCAGCAGAAGCTCGGGGCGGCCGCGCAGCAGGAGGCGGCTCTCACCTGGTACACCTCGCTCACCATCGGCGTCGCGCAGGACCTCGCCCAGCGCTTCGAAGCGAAGTACCCGCCGCTGAAGGTCGACCTGTTCCGCGCCGCCGACAACGACATCATCACCAAGGTGACCGAGGAGGCCCGCGCGGGGCGCACCGCGGCCGACGTGCTGGAGATGCCCACGCCCACGCTCCGCATCATGAAGGAGGCGGGGCTGCTCGCCGAGTACTACCTGCCGAACGCGGGCGCGTATCCGGCCGCGGCCAAGGAGCCCGGTAGCGGGCAGAACCTCTACTGGGCCGTCGACCGCGAGCACTACATCAGCTTCGGCTACAACACGAACCTGCTGCCCGCGAGCGCCGTCCCCAAGGACGTGGCGGGTCTGACGGCCCCCGCGCTGAAGAACCAGATGGCGATCGCCGGCACGACGACCGGCGTGAACTGGGTCGGCTTCCTGACCACTCAGGAGCCGCCCGACCTCTTGCCCCAGATCGCGCAGCAAAACGTCAAGATCCAGATGATCAGCGGCACTGCCCTGCTCGACCTCGTGTCGAAGGGCGAGATCGCCGCGTCGCCCACGATCTTCCAGGCCGAGGTCGAGATCGCCAAGACCAAGGGCGCGCCGGTGGAGTGGGTGCCGCTCGCGCCCGTGACCGCGAACGCCGGGGCGCTGGCGATCACCGCCCAGGCGCCCCACCCCAATGCCGCCGCATTGTTCGCCGAGTTCCTGCTGGGCGAGGAGGGCCAGGGCGTGCTGAAGCAGAACTACTTCGGCCTGGCCGGCACCGACCCCGGCTTCCCCCGCTGGTATCCCGACCAGGGCATGACCGCCGACCAGTACGAGCAGAGCTACGAGACCTGGAAGAAGCGCATGACCGAGTCGTTCGTGACCCCATGACCGTCGACGTTCGCCCGGCGGCTCCCGCCACGCGCGTGGGCTGGCTCGAGCGCCTGCGCGCCCCCACGTTTGCCGAGGGCCTGTTCCTGGCCACGCTGGCCGCCCTGCTGTTTCTCATCGGCCCGCCGATCTTCTTTCTGCTGCGCGGTAGCCTGAGCGGCACGCGTGGCAGCGCCGGCGCGCTCAATCTCGACGCCTACGCCGCCGTGCTAGGCAGCCCCAGCCTCCTCTCGTCGCTCACCGCCACGCTCGTCTTCGCGCTGCTCAGCTCGGTCGGCGCCATCGTGCTCGGCGGCCTGCTCGCCTGGATCGTCGAGCGTACCGACGCCCCCGGCAAGCAGGCGCTCTACGCCAGCACGTTCGTCGTCTTCGCCGTGCCGGGCATCATCCGCGTCGTCGGCTGGATCTTCCTGCTCGGCCCGCGCAGCGGCTACCTGAACGAGGCCGCGCGTCGCGTGTTCGGCGACGGCGCGACGTTCGACGTCTTCTCGATGGCTGGCATGGTGCTCGTGGAGTCGCTGTTCTGGGTGCCGGTCGTCTTCCTGCTGATGGCCATGCCGCTGCGCTCGATGGACCCCGCGCTCGAAGAGGCAGCGGCGATGAGCGGCGCCCGGCCCCTGCGCGTCCTGCGCAGCATCACCCTGCGCCTGGCGCTGCCGGCCGTCCTGTCGGTGCTGCTGCTCAGCTTCGTGCGCTCCATCCAGGCGTTCGAGATCCCCGTGCTGCTCGGCGTGCCGGCGGGCATCCGCGTGCTCACGACCGAGGTCTACCTGGCCGTGCGCGAGTCGCTGGTGCCCCGCTACGGCACGGCCAGCGCCTACGGCGTGCTGACGCTCGGCGTGGTGCTCGTGGGCCTCTACTTCTACAGCCGCGTCACGCGCGACGCCCATCGCTTCGCCACGGTCACCGGCAAGGGCTTCCGCCCGCGCGTGCAGGAGCTGGGGCCGTGGCGCTACCCGGCCGCCGCGCTGGTGTTCCTGGTCGTGGCGGTGCAGCTCCTGCCGATCCTGGCGCTGGCCGCGGTGTCGGTGTCGCGCTCGATCAGCACGGCGGGCAGCTTCTGGACCGCGCTGACGCTGGAGCACTACGCCGCTGTGCTGAGCAGCCCCGCGCTCCTCGCCAGCTTCCGCAACAGCCTCCTGGTGGGGGTGTTCGCCGCCAGCGGCGCCGTGGTGCTGAGCGTGCTGGTGGCCTGGCTGATGGCCCGCACGCGCATCCCCGGCCGCTACGCGCTCGACCAGCTCGCCTCCGTGCCGATGGCCTTCCCCGGCGTGGTGCTGGGCGTCGCCTTCCTGCAAACCTACCTGACGCTGCCCATTCCCATCTACGGCACGATCTGGCTGCTCGTGGTCGCGTTCGCGGTGAGCTTCCTGCCCTACGCGATGCGCTACAGCTACCCCGGTATCCTGCAGATCCACCCGGAGCTAGAGGAAAGCGCTCAGACGAGCGGCGCGTCGTGGTGGCGCACGTTTACGCGCATCGTGGTGCCGCTGCTGTTCCCTGCCCTGTTCGGCGGCTGGATCTTCATCTTCCTGATCACCGTGCGTGAGCTGTCGATCGCCGCGCTGCTGTACACGCAGCAGTCGCAGGTCGTGGCGACCACTATCCTCGACTTGTGGGTGAACGGCAGCACGAGCCAGCTCAGCGCCTTCGCGATGGTGGTGATCGGCGTGATGACGCCGCTCTCGATGCTGCTCTACCGCCTCAGCCGCCGCTTCGGCGTCCAGCTCTAGCCCGAGCCATTCAGCCAGACCGCGGACGGGCGCGGTCGGCTTGGCCGCGCTGGCACCCCGATCCGGCGGGGGGGCGCTGCTTGCTGCGCCCCCCCGCCTTCACCAGACCCGGCGCAGGTCGAGCACGAAGCCGGGCAGCACTGGGTCGCCTGCTAGCGTTTCGGGGTTATTGAGCTGCTCGACGGATACGCCCGGGCGGTAGACGTAGACACGGCGCTCCGGGGGATAGAGCAGCCAGCCGAGGCGCGCGCCGTTCGCCAGGTACTCTTCCATCTTGGCCTGCACGTCGGACAGCCGATCCGACGGCGACCACAGCTCCAGCACGAAGTCCGGGCACACGGGCAGGAACCGATCTCGCTGGTGGGCCGAGAAGTGCGGCACCTTCTCTTTCGGCAGCCACGCCGCATCGGGAGAGCGGACCGCTCCGTTGGGCAACCGGAAGCCGGTCGAGGAGTCGCATCCGTAGCCGGTCCCGTTCTCGATGGCCCCGTTTGCGAGCTGCCGGCTGATCTCAAGGTTGCGGTGGCCGGCCCCCCATCCTGTCGGCGGCATGACAAGCAGCTCTCCTTCGGCGTTGCGCTCAAGTCGCAGGTCGCGGTTGAGCTGACAGAACTCGTAGAACTGCTCTTCCGTCAGGTCGAGCGCGGGCCGCAGCCGCAACACGAGCGGCCAACCCGAGCGGTCTGGCGGCGCCTTGGCCTTCCGCACCGCGGTGTCCATCACCTGTTTCCTATCCCCGCTCGCCGATCGAGCGGACTGCCGGTGGCCACATTATCGCCCGGCCGACAGGGTAGTGGGCGAGGCGTCGTAGCGAAAGAGGCGGGCGGGGCGCTTGCTGGCGCGGTCGTGCTGGCCGGGGACGACGGTCAGGCCGGGGAAGCGCGCTTGCATGGCGCGCGGGAAGTTCGTGGGGTCGTAGGGGCGCTCCTGAATTGCCTCATACACACGACGTAACTGTGTCATGGTGAAGCTCGGTGGAAGCATCTGGAAGGCGACCGGCGCGTAGTCGAGCTTGTGGCGCAGCCGCTCGTGCGCGGCTTGAATGATCCGCGCGTGGTCGAAAGCCAGCATTCCCCCCGCGGGCAGATGGTGAATGGCCCACCAGCGCGCGGCGGCCACGTTCCGCCCCGCCTCGGGCTCAGACGCGTCCAGACGGAACAGCGCGTAGTAGGCGACGGAGAGCGTGCGGCCGAGCGGGTCGCGGTCGAGCGCGTCGAAGGTGTAGAGCTGCTCCAGGTAGGATTCCACCAGGCCGGTGCGCTCACGCAGCAGACGGCGGGCGCAGTCGGCCAGCCGTTCGTCGGCGTGCAGCACACCGCCCGGCAGCGCCCACTGCCAGGCGAACGGGGGCGGCAGCCGGCGTACCAGCAGCACCTCCAGCTGCCACGCCGTCTCACTCGGTCGCAGTCGGCAGCACACCACGTCGACCGCAACCCCCACCCGCGGGACACCGCCGGGCTCGCTCATGTCCTCGCCACAACAACTGTAATGCACGCAATTGTAGACCATGCATTACTCGGAGCCAAGGCGAGGCGCCCGTAGCAACCGCGCCACCGGTTGTTCTGACCGACGTAGGGAAGGCTTTTCGGTCCGCGGGCCCTGCCCGCGCGCCTAACGGGCGTGGGTCGGGTCGACGAACAGGCTCTCGGGGGCCAGGCGACTGCGGATCAAGCCCTGCTCGTGCGAGTAGGCAATGAACCGCTCCAGGTTAGCGCGGTTGCGCGCGAGCCCGTATGGCCACGAGTCCGGCGCGAGCTGGCGCCGCTGGTCCTCGAAGGCCTGGCGGCCCCAGGCGAGCACCGACCAGTTCGGGTCGTCGTAGTAGCCGTAGCAGATCGCCTTGGCGCGCTCGAAGGCGGCCAGGAACGCCCCGGGCAGCCAGGGATGCTCGCGCACCAGCGCCTCCTTGAAGGCGACGACGTGCATGATCGGCCACCAGCCGTTGCGCTGAAAGTACGCCTGCTCCTCGGCGCGTGGATCGGCGAACAGATGACGAACGCGCGGGCCAGCTTCCAGAATGACGCGCGGGGGATGCGGCAGCGCGACGCCGTCGACGCCGCCCTCGAGCAGCAGGGCGCCTAGCGACTGGCCGGCCGGCACCTGCTCCACCCGCACGTCCGGCGGGTACTCGACCGGCACCGCCTCCTCGCTCGACGTGACCCAGGTGACGTCCTTCCAGGGCACGCCGTATTCGTGCGCCAGGTCGCCCTTCGCCAACACGGAGAGGGTCGTCTGATAGCTGCTCAACCCCACGCGCCGGCCGGCGAGGTCCGCCGGCCCCGCGATCCCGGCGTTTGCATTGACGTAAATGCGAGACTGACTGAACAGGCGGCGTGGGAAGACGGGGATAGCGACGTAGGGCAGGCCGCGGTCGCGCGCCAGCAGGTACGACGAGCACGACAACTCGCCCACGTCGAACTCGCCGGCCAGCATACGCTCGTGACGGCGCAGCCCGTGGCGCCCGGGCGCCGATTGGCCCACGTTCAGCACGGTGAGATCGACGCCCTCGGGAGCGACCGTGCCGTCGAAGAACGGGACGTGGCGGTCGTAGTGCTCCAGCGCGATGGTGAGCGGCAGGTTAGCCATGCGTAGCCCTCCGCTTTCAGCGTTCGGCGAGCCGGGTCCGCTCGCCGATTATAGCGTCGCGTGGACCCGGCAACGTTCCTTGCGGCACCCCGCAAGCCGCAAT
This sequence comes from Chloroflexota bacterium, assembly GCA_035293805.1. Lineage (GTDB taxonomy): Bacteria > Chloroflexota > UBA6077 > UBA6077 > JAJPHF01 > JAJPHF01. The sequence continues at coordinate 131,586 of DATGMD010000018.1, forward strand.
ATGCTGAATGGCGGGTTCGCACATCACGCGGCGACGAGGCAGGAAGCTTGGCAGATACGGTACTGGTGGTCGACGACGACGTGGGCTTGCAAGAAACCCTGGCGGCGGTCCTGCAGCTCGAGGGGTACGACGTGGTCGTGGCGGGCGATGGCCTGGAGGCGCTAGCGAAGCTGAGCGTGCAGCGGCCCGCGGTCATCGTGCTCGACTGGGCGATGCCGCGCATGGACGGCCCGGCCTTCACGGCGGCGCTGCAACAGCGCGGGCTGCACCCGGGCATCCCCGTCCTCCTGCTCACGGCCGACGGCCGCGCCCACCAAAAGGCGGCGCAAGTGGGCGCCGACGGCTGCATGGCGAAGCCGTTCGAGATCACCGAGCTATTGGACGAGGTGGCGCGCCTGGCGGCGAGCTAGCGCCGATCACGGCGGCTAGCAGGAGCGGGCCAGCGGGCAGTTGCCGGCGGGCGCCGTCAGCGGCCCGACCGGCGCGACGCTGGGGGCCAGCGGGCTGGGCGCCGGGCCAAACGCGCTGCTGCCGTAGCCGCTCGAGCCAGGGCCGGGCGAGCCGGGCAGGATCGCCGGTGGGGCGGCAGGGCTCACTGGGGCGCCCGCGGCACCGCTCACGCTGCTCATGCTGAGGCAGCCGGTGAGTGTGCCGGGGCAGGGCGTCGTCGTTACCGCCGCGTTCGGCGGGGCGATGAAGGTCGAGCGGTAGATCGTCATCTGCTGCGTCGTGCCGCCCGGTCCCGCCACGTTGACTGTCTGCACCGCCGGCGTCAGGTCCGATGCCGTGCTCGCGGGCTGCGCCGTGGCGCTCACGAGAATGTCGTCCTGCGCGTCCAGCGTGCGTCCGCTGCTGTCCATCAGGCGGGCGTAGACGGTGCGCTGGCCCTCGCCGGGCGCCAGCGTCCACGGCAGGCTCGGCGCGTAGTCGAACGTCTGGGCGTAAGCGAAGTCGGGGCTGTTGCTCAACGTGACCTGGGTGATGTTCCGCGCCGGGCCCAGGCAGTAATCGCTGACCTGCGGGTAGACGTACACGATCACGTCGCTGACCGGGCTAGCAGCCGCCTCGCCGTTGATGACGATCGGGGCCACCGTGGGCCGCTGGCCCACCTCCAGCGCCCAGTAGGAGACGCCGTCGGGCGTCTGGCCGCGGCCCACGCCCATCTCGCGGATGGTGTCGTCCAGCATGATCGCGCGATGACCGGGGCTGTCGTACCAGCCGCGAGCGATGTCGTCGGCGCTCTCCAGCGCGCCGAAGGAGACGTTCTCGCCGCCGCCGCAAGTGTCGTACCCCGCGGCACCCATACGGTCGGAGGGCCGCGCGCCGAATGGCCCGACGTGGCTCATGGTGCGGCTCTGGGCCATGCCGTCGGCGTGGCGTTGGGCGGCGAGCGTTAGCTGCGCCTGGAGGTGCAGCGGCGGGCGGCCGTTCTGGGCGCGGATGCTGTTCACCGCCTCGGCGAGCCGCGCCAGGTCTGGGGCCAGGCTCGCGCGCAGGCTGGGCGCGGTCCCCGCCGCGCTCGGGCTCACCGCTCCCAGCGCCGCGCTGCTAGCCGTCGGCGGCGGGGCGCTCGGGCCAGGCGGCGCGAGCGGCGGCGTGCTGTCGGTGGACGTTCCCGCCGCGGGCGGCGCGGCGAAGGGGGAACCCTGCGCGTCCACCGGGCCGACACTGCTCAGCCCCCACGCGAGGCCGACGAGCAGCACCCCCAGCGCGCGCCAGGGCGGCACGCGCCTGCGGACATGAGCGGAACGTAACGGTCGGCGACTCGCCGCGCGGTCCGGCTCGTGCACGGCCTTCTCCTGCCAGACGCGAGCAGTCTCTCCCGACGGCGCTGCACGGCCGTGCGGGCGCGGCGCGGGCCGCCCCGGGCCCGGCCATTGCGCCCATTATACGAAACGCGGGTCCAGCGCGAGCAGGCGCCGTCGCACGGCCGGCGGGCAGCGTCGGGCGCTGACCGGCGCGCGAGAGGGGCTCGCCAGACTCGGAGTGGCCGCCGGGGTATACTTCGTCGCTGGCACACGGTTGCCGCGCGTGTGCCACTACGTCCCCGGCGGCGCCGAGCGTGCGGTGTCGGCGCCGGGCCGGCGCTAGAAAGGAGCGGACGATGGCTCGGAGGCGTCTGTTCGCGGTGCTGCTCGCGTTGAGCGTGGCGCTGGTGCCTCTGCGGACGGTAGCCCAGGGGCAGGCCGCCGCGCCCGTGGCGCTAGCGGCGCTGTTCCCGGCCGACACGGTCGGCTATCTGGAGATCCAGCTGCGACCGGGCGACGACCAGGGGCCGCGGCTGGCGCGGCTGCTGGGCCTGCTGACCGATCTCGCGCCCGACGAGGAGCAGTGGGCCTGGGTCCGCCTCGCGCCACGGGTGGCGCGCGCGCTGGCCCTGGGCGCCTGGGCGCGCGGCGACGCGGTTGGCGTGGTCGGCGCGCTGGCCGCCGACGACCCGGGCGCCGTCCTCAGCTTCGTCGCGCGCGCCTCCGAGGACGCCGTGCCGGACGAGCCCTACGGCGACGTGGCGATCGTCCGGATGGGGCGGAACGGCGGGCTCTACGCGGCCGCCGTCGGCAGCTACCTCCTGGCGGCGAACGACCGCGCCGCCCTCACCGCGACCGTCGACCGCGTGCGCGCGGGCGCGAGCGCCGGGCCGGGGCTCGGCGGCGCGACGGGCTACCGCGCCGCGACCGGGCGCCTGCCCGCCAGCCGCTTCGTCACGGGCTATCTCGACGGCCCCGGCTTCGCCGGCTGGCTCGCCAGCCTCACGCCGGCCGAGGGCGCCCCGCCGCCCGGCGCGGCCCCGGCGCCGGCGGCCGGCGCTCCGGGCCGTCAGCCGCCTCCCGGCGCCGCGGGGATGCTGCCAGGCGGGGCGACGGGCCTGGCGAGCTTCGGGGAGCTGATGGCGCGCGGCCTGGCCAACGGCGTGCCGGACCTGCCGGACGAGCTGGACCGGCTGCGGGCGGGCAGTCTCGCGCTGAGCGTCACCGCCGCCCCGGAGGGCCTGCGGCTCGTCGTGGACACGCCGGTCGCCTGGCAGGCGACGCAGCAGCCCGCCAGCACGGAGGGCGCGCTGCACTTCGTGCCGCCCGGCGCGCTGGCCGCGGGGGCCGGCACCAATTTCGCCGCGGCACTGCGTCCCATCGTCGAGGGGCCGTCCACGATCCACGAGATGCTGCCGCCGGGCGTCGACTGGCAAGCGGACCTGCTGGACTGGATGGATGGCGAGTTCGGCCTGGCGCTGCTGCCGCCGAGCGGCGGCGAAGGCACGGCCGCTGTTCTCCCGCAGGTCGTCGCGCTGTTCGAGGTCCGCGACCCGCCGAGCGTCGAGGGCAAGCTGCGCGATCTGGTGCGCGCGGTGGAGAGCGCGGCGGACCTGCCGTTCGGCGAGCCGGTCGAGGAGCGCCAGGGCGACGTGGTGGTCCGCCGGCTGCCGCTGTCGGAGGATCTCAATATCACCTGGGGCTATCTGGGCCGCTGGCTGTTCATCACCACGGGCACCGCGACGACGCTGGTGCAGGGCTCCGCGGCGGGCGGGCTGCCCGCGAGCCCTACCTATAGCCGGCTGGCGCGGGCCTTGCCGTCACCCAACGTGGGCGTCTACTATGCCGACCTCGCGGGCCTCGTAAGCTGGCTGGGCGGGGTGATGGGCGACCGGTTCCCGCTCAACGGCGAGGGGGCCGAGCGCTGGCGCGACCTGGTGGGCTTGCTCGGCGGCGTGGCCGGCACGACGGGCCTCCCCCGCGACGGCTGGATCGAGTCGGCCGCCGTGCTCGAGCTGCACTGGTAGGGCTCGCCCGCGCCTTCCCTAACCGGTTGCGCGCGGCCCTTCCGCCTATAATGCGCCTGGCGAGCGGCGCCTCGCCCACGGCCCGTGCGGCGCGCCGGGCCACTGGATGGGAGGGAGCAGCACATATGGAAGGCGTGATCATCTTCCTGATCGTAGTGGCGATCATTATCATCACCGCCTCGCTGCGGATCTGCTCGGAGTGGGAGCGCAAGGTCGTCTTGCGGCTGGGCCGCTTTGCCGGCGTGCGCGGGCCGGGGATCTTCTTCCTGCTGCCGTTCGTCGAGCGCACGCCGTTCACGGTGGACCTACGCACGGTGACCAGCTCCTTCACGGCCGAGCAGACGCTGACCCGCGACAACGTGCCCGTCAACGTCGACACGGTCATCTACTGGCGCGTGATCGATCCCAGCCGGGCGGTGCTGCAGGTCGAGGACTATCGCGCCGCCGTGCTGGGTGCGGCACAGACCGCGCTGCGCGACATCATCGGCCGCAGCAACCTCAGCGAGGTGCTCTCGGAGCGGCAGGCGATCGACGAGGAGCTAACGCGCGTGCTCGACGCGCAGACCGAGCCCTGGGGCGTGAAGGCCACCGCTGTGCTGATGCGCGACATCAAGATCCCCGACGCGCTCCAGGACGCGATGAGCCGCGTGGCGCAGGCCGAGCGCGAGCGCGACGCGCGCGTCATCCTGGGCGAGAGCGAGCGGCTGATCGCCGAGCGGTTCGCCGAGGCGGGCCTGGTCTACCACGACAACCCGATGGCCCTGCACCTGCGCGGCATGAACATGCTGTACGAGACGATGCGGCAGAACCCCGGCTCCATCGTGATCATCCCGTCGTCGGCCGTGGAGTCGATGTCGCTCGGCGGCATGACCGGCCTGACGGCGCTCGCCACGGAGGCCGAGCGGCAGGCGCCGTCGAGCCAGCAGGGCTAGGGGACCGCGCCGGCAAGGGCGATTAACCGTAAGCCCGCCAGCAGCCGGCTCGGGCGCTGCGCGCGGCCCGGCAGGGCGTTTGTGACATAACGCCATGAGGGAGCATGACCGCCCGTCAGCCGTCCGAGCCGTCGTCGTCAACAACCCGGAAGGCGCCCACGTTGGCGACGATGCTCCAGCCGCGGATATGGACCGTGACGATGCCGTTTAGCGCGGTCTTCGTGACGAAGCCGCGCGTGCCCAGAGGTAGATCGGGATAGCGGTCCAACGTTTCGATCAGCTCGACCTCGTCGCCCGCGAGCATCAGCGGCACCGTCATGCCAATCGCGTCTCCTTCGCGTCGATCGCGCGGCCGCGGCCGCTCACCCACCGCCTTCGCCCCGGCCATGCGCTGGCCAAGCGCGCGTGGCGGCCTGTACAGCGCGGCCCCGGCTGGGCGCCAGCAGCCACGGGCCGCCGGATCAGGCGACGGTGCAAGATGCGGGCCGCGCCACTTCTCAGCCTCAGCTTTCGGCAACGGGTCGGGGAGCCGGATCAGGCGACGGTGCAAGATGCGGGCCGCGCCGGTAGGCGCTTGCCTGCGTTACGCTTATGATAATCTTCCTTATCAAAAGCGTAACCCGGCGGCCGCGCCGCCCGCCCCGCCAGTCACTCGGCTGCCCCCGCGCCCGCCCGCCCGGGCGCCGCGAGCGGCACGGTCAGCGTGAAGCGGCTCCCCTGCCCGGGGGTGCTCTCGACCGCGACGCGCCCCCCGTGCAGCGTGGCGACCTGCCGCACGATAGCCAGGCCGAGGCCCAGCCCGCCGTGCTCGCGGCTCAGGCCTTGGCTCACCTGGTAGAACCGCTCGAAGATCCGCTCGTGGTGCGCGGGCGCGATACCCGGGCCCGCGTCCGTTACCGTGAGCCGCGCCTCGGGCCCGGCGGCCGCAAGCGTAACTGCCACGCGCCCGTTGCGCGGCGAGAACGCCACGGCGTTCTCCACCAGGTGGCGCGCGGCCGCCGCTAGTGCGAGCGGCGCGCCGTGGATGGAGAGCGGCGTCGGCGGCGGCTCGTAGGCCAGACTGACGCCCTGCGCCTGGCAACGCGGGCCGACGGCGGCAATCGCCTGGCCGACGGGGCCCCGCAGGTCGAGTGGCTGGAGCCGCGGCGCCGGCGCGACGAGCAGGAGCACGTCTTCGAGCAGCCGCGCCAGGCGCGTGGAGCCGGTGGTGATCTCGCGCAGAAAGGCGTCGAGGCGCTCGGGCGCCAGGTCGTCGCCGCGCGCCCGCAGCAGCTCGGCGTAGCCGAGCACCAGCGACAGCGGCGTGCGCAGCTCGTGGCCCACCAGGGTCAGCACTTGATCCTTGAACCGGTCCAGCTCGCTCTGCGCCGCGGCCCGGGCGCGCTGGTGGGTGCGCAGGGCCGCCTGGCAGCGCGCCACCAGCTCGGCCGGGTCGAATGGCTTGCCGAGATAATCCACCGCGCCCAGGCCCAGCCCCGCGACCTTGTCCTCGGTCTCGCCGCGGGCGCTCAGGAACAGCACCGGCACGTCGCGCAGCCGCGGCTCGGCGCTTAGCTCGCGGCAGAGGTCGAAGCCGCTGGCGCCCGGCAGCATGACGTCCAGCACGATCAGGTCGGGCGTCCAGTCCGCGAGCGTCGCGCGCGCCGCGGGCACGTCGGCCGCCGCGCGGACCGCCATGCCTTCGAGGACCAGGTTATCGTGGACGAGCCGGCGCAGGTTAGCGTCGTCGTCCACGACCAATACTTGTGGCACGCTAGACGGCAGCGGTGGCAGCGGCGGGTCATTCATCGCGCGAGCCTACCTCCGCGGCGGGCGGGCGCTGCCGCCGCCCCCAGGCGCCGCGTGTCTCAGCGGCACAACAAACGCCAGTATACTGTCTATCATATTGTCAGCCGAACGCGCCGGACGCCCCGCGGAGAGCGAGCGATGAGTACAGAAGGGCCGGCCGGGGCGCTCGCCGGCGCGCGGCGCGCGTTGGCCGAGACCCAGCGCATGAGCCTCCAGGCCAAGCTCAGCCTGCTCCTGGGCGTCGTCGCGATGCTGCCGCTGCTGATCCTCGGCCTGGCGCTCGTCAGCGTCAGCCGCGAGGCGCTGCGCGTCGATGCGCTGAACGCGGCCGCGGGCTCCGCGCAGCTCGGGGCGGGCTTGGCGCAGCGCTACGTGATGGACGCCCGCCACGTCATCGAGGAGGTGGCTGGGCGGCCCATCGTCGTCGCGGCGGCCCGCGCCGGCGACACGGCGACCATGGAGGCCGTCCTCAACCGCCAGCTCCGCCAATTCAACGAACAGTTCGATACGTTTGTCTGGCGCGACAGCAACGGCGACCTCCGCGCCCGCGCCGGCAGCACGGCCGCCGCACGCGAGATCGCGGCCGGCCGCCTGCAGCGCGAGGCATTCGCGGCGGCGCTGCTCCAGCCGGGCAGCAGTGTAGGCCCGGCCAACCGCTCGGCCGTAAGCGGCCGGCCGGTCGTCCCGATCGCGGCCGCCATCCGCGACGGCGACACGACGCGCGGCGCCATCGTCGGCACGATCGACCTCACCACGCTCGGCGATACACTCTCCCGCTTCCGGCCGGACCCCTCGCGCTCGCTGAGCATTGTCGATCTGAACAACGGCACGTATCTGGCGCACCCAGATGCCGCCCGGCTGCTGCAGCCCGCGGACGACCTGAGCGCCGCCCTGCCGCCCTTGCGGGCCGGCCAGTCGGGCGCCCTGGAGACTGAAGCGGGCCCGGGCGGACCCAGTCTGCTTGGTTACGTCGCCCTGCCCGTAATCGGCTGGGGGGTAGTCGTGGCCGAGCCGCGCGAGGTGGCGCTGGGGGCCGCGACCGACGTGCAGCAGAGCGGCCAGGTGCTGCTCGTGCTGACCGGGCTGCTGGCGATGCTGCTCGGTTGGCTGGTGGGACGGCGCCTGAGTCAGCCGCTCCGGGCGCTGCAGCACGCGACCGCCCGCGTGGCCGCCGGCGAGTTGGGCGCGACGGTGCCCGTGCGCGGCCACGACGAGGTGGGCCAGGTGGCCGCGAGCTTCAACCGGATGAGTGCTGAGCTGGCGGGCGCGCACGCGGCGGAGGCCGAGGCGCGGCACGCGGCCGAGGCGCTCGCCGCCCGGGAGGCGCTGACTAACCGGATCAATGCCCGCGTGCGCGCCTCGCTCGACGTGGACGCCATCCTGCGCGCCACGCTGGAAGAGCTGGGCGTCGCGCTCGGCGCCGCGCGCGCGTTCTTGCATCTCGAGCGCGACGCCGGCCACCAGCTACCGTTCACCTACGAATGGACCCGGCCCGGCGTCGAGCCGGCCAGCGCCTATCGGCCGCGGCGGCTCGCGATCGCCGAGATGGCCGTGCGCGCGCGGCGCGCCGTGGCCGTCTCGGACCTGGAACGAGACCCGCACCTCGCCGGGCTCGGGCTAGGCCCACGGGAGCGCACGCCGCAGCACACCTGGGCGGTGATCGTGGCGCCGCTGTTCCACGGCGACACCTTGCTCGGCGTGCTCGGCATCCACGAGGTGGGCGGCCCTCGCATCTGGACGGCGGACGAGATCGCGCTCACCGAGGCGGTCGCGGGCGAGGCCGCCGTGGCGCTGGCCAACGCGCGGCTGTACGAGGCGGCCCAGGCCCGAGCGCAGCGCCTGGCCGCCGTGGCCCAGATCAACCGCGCGATCAGCGCCCGCCTCGATCTCAGCGCGCTCACCGTGGTCGTCGGCGACGCGCTCGGTCAGATCGTACCGTTCGAGAGTCTCGGCCTGATTCGGCTCGATCCCGACGGCCAGACCTACCGGGTGCTCTCGCACACCGCGCACGTCGTCGCGCCCCCGGGCAGCGGCGGCCGCATTCCCGTGGCGGGCAGCCGCGTGGCGGAGCTGCTCGCCAACCCAGCTCCCATCATCAAGGACGATCTCGCCACGACGACGCGCCCGCTCACGCCGCAGGAAGAGCAGCTACGGGCGACGGGGTATCACTCCAACGTGCTGGTGCCCATTTGCGCGCAGCCCGAGCGGCCGGGCGCGCCCGGCCGCCTCCTCGGCGCGCTCGGGCTGGCCAGCCGCGAGCGCGACCGCTATGGACCGGCCGAGCTGGAGGTGCTGGCGCCGATTGCCGAGCAGCTCGCGGTGGCGCTGCGCAACGTCGAGCTATACGCCGAGGTCGTGGCCGGGCAGGACCGACTGAAGACGATCGTCGGGGGTATCGCCGACGGCGTGCTGGTGGCCGACCCGAGCGGCCGCATTAGCCTGTGGAACCCGGCCGCCGAGCGGCTGCTCGGCTTTCGCGCCGCGGACGTGCTCGGCCGCCCCTGGCCCGCGGTGATCCAGGGGCGCGACGCCAGCGGCCAGCCCCTCGCCGAGGCGGCCGAGTCCTGGCAGCAAGCCGACAGCGTGGTCTATGCCGACGCCCAGTTCCTGACCTGCAGCGGCACTGAGCTGTGGGTGAGCGTCAGCCTGGCGCCGCTGGTCGTCGCCGACGAGCGGCACTGGGTGATGGTGTTCCGCGACATCTCCGCCTACAAGCAGGTCGAGCAGCTCAAGTCGGACTTCGTGGCGACCGTCTCGCACGAGCTGCGCACGCCGCTGGCATCGATCAAAGGCTACGCGGCGACGCTGCTGCAGCGGCGCGACCGCCTGCCGCCGGCGGTGCGCGACGACTACCTGACGATCATCAACGACGAGGCGAACCGGCTGAACGCGCTGGTCAACGACCTGCTAGAGGTCGCGCGGCTAGAGCGCGGCGAGGTGCAACCGGAAGGAATGCGGACCGCGCTGCGGCCGATCGTGGAGCGAGTCGTCGCTCGCCTCGCCCTCGCTCACGCCGCGACGAACGGCGCGACGGTTTCAGGGCCTGCCAACAGCACGCGGAGCGCCGAGGACGCGCTTGGCGCCGCCCTCGCGCTGGATGGGGCAGCGCCCCGCGAGCCGGGGGGGGAGGAGGGCGGCGCTCCGGCCGTCGACGGCGCGACCTGGGACGCCGCGAGCACCACGGGCGAGGGCGCCGCGCCGCGCCTCGTCGTCGCCGTGCCGCCCGACCTGGCCGCGTGGGCAGCGCCCGACCGGCTCGAGCAGGTGGTGACCAACCTGCTCGAGAATGCGATCAAATACTCCCCGCGCGGCGGCACGATTCGCGTCGCGGCTGGTCCGCGCGGGGCCGACACGGTCTACCTGGCCGTGAGCGACGAAGGAATCGGCATTCCCCAGGAGCGACACGGTGAGCTGTTCCGGCCATTCGCGCGCGTGGAGCACGTCCTGACGCGGCAGACCCAGGGCGCGGGCCTCGGGCTCTACATCTGCAAGCAGCTCGTCGAGCGCATGGGCGGCACGATCGCGCTCGCCAGCGCCCCCGGCCGTGGCACCACCGTCACCGTCACGCTACGGGCTGCCTAGTGACTGTGCCCGCAGCCGCAGGTGCCGTGCCCGCAGCCGCAGCCGCCGCCCGTGGGCAGGCCCTGCACGCCACGCAGCATAAAGCCGCCGCCCATCAGACTCTCGCTGTAGTCGATCTCTGCGTCGTCCAGATACGGCGAGCTCGCCGGATCGACCACCAGGCGCACGAGGCCCGCGTCGACGACCGTGTCCCCGGTATCGGGCTCGCTGACCAGCATCATGCCGTACGGCTGATGGCCGTTCTGCGGGTCCACCCACACGCGGACCATCGTCTCCGCGCCGTCGCGCTCGGTCAGCAGCTCGCTGAGCTTACCCTGGGCCGCTTCGGAAACCGTCAGCATTGTCCCTCACCTCATATGTGCGTCGCGCGTGCGCTCACCGCGTTCGACGACGGGGTCGTGGTTAGGCTACCGCGCCGGCCCCCTCGACGGGAAGGCGCAAGCATGGGTCCACGGCTGCTGCCGGCTCAAGCGCCCTGGCGCTCGCCGGTCGGGTCGTGCGCCGTCCGCGGAGCGGCAGCCAGCAGCAGCGTGGCCTCGTGGCCACAGCCCAGCGCCCGGCAGTCGCCGAACGTCGAGCGGAGCGCCCACAGGACCAGCGCCAGGCCCGGCTCCCCGCGCGCGGCGATGGCGCTGGTGGGCAGCGTGAGCAGCCGCTCCAGCCGGCCGAGAAAATAGTGCCCCAGCGGGCCACGCTGGGGCATTCCGGCCAGGCCGTCCATTGCTCCTCCGCTGTCGCACTCGGAGTATAACGTAGCAAAGCCTTTTGCGCTTCGTCAACCAAGCGGTTGTCAAAATGCCACAAGCGTTGCCCCCGCCGCGCCGGGCGCGCTAGTATCCTCGCACGGGGCGCCAATGGCGTCGGCCGCCTGGCGGCGGATTGGGCGGCTGACGCCGCGTGTCGAGCCGCGGCCGCGGTGTGGCTCCCCGCTAAGAGGCTGCTACATGACCCGATCGGCTACCCGCCTGGCCCTAGTACGTCAGCTCAAGTGCCACGGGCCCCAGACGGCGGCTGCGCTGGCGGCCGCTGTCGGCGTGAGCGCCGTCGCCGTACGCAAGCACCTCGCCGCGCTCGCCGGCGAGGGCGCCGTCGCGATCGAGCGCGTGCGCCAGCCGGTCGGCCGCCCGGCCTACCACTACCGCCTGACGGAAGCGGCCGCGGCCTACTTCCCGCAAGGCCACCACTCGTTGCTGCTAGGCGTGCTGGCCGCTCTCGACCGCGCCGGCCCGACGGCGCTCGAAGACACACTGGCCGCGTGCAGCGCCCAGGCCCGCCTGGATTACGGCGCGCGGCTCGCGGGCAAGCCGCTGGCCGAGCGCGTGACCGAGCTGGCCCGCCTGCGCGATGCCGAGGGGTTTCTCACCACGGTAGAGCGTGAGGGCGACGTGCTTACCCTGCGCGAGCACCACTGCCCGGTCCGCGACGTGGCCGAGCGCTATCCCGCAGCCTGCCGCTGCGAGCAGCAGCTGTTCCGCGACCTGCTGGGCGCCGATGTCGAGTACGCCGCAAGCCTGCTCGAAGGCGCCCCCGCCTGCGCCTACCGCATCCCCCTCGCGGTCGTCGAGCCGACCGCCGGGGGGTAGGCCCACTCCGCGCGCCCCGGCTGGCCCCCCGCTCCCGCCGCGCGCGGCCTCCGCGCTTGCAGCCGCCGTCACAACCGGCTAAGATGTTGCGGGCAAAGAACTCCTAATTCTGTCTATAAGGCAAAAGCGCTTAGCGCCGCGCCGCTCGGCCGGTGCGTCGCACGCTGTGCCGCCGGAGCGGGCTCGATGTCCCAGCCAGCCGTTACCGCGCCGCCGCGCGGCAGCCGCCGCGCCGAGTACCTCCTGGGCTTCGGCCTCTTGCTGCTGATCGCCGTGGTGGGCCTCTTTATCGTCAAATGGAGCCCGTACTGGGCGCGCGCGTTTACCGTGGCGGGCAGCCATACGCTGGGCAACCCGATTATGTACGGCGGTGAGACGGCGCCGCCCGCCGCGTCGCTGGCCGCGGCGCTCGACTACGCGCAGCGCTACTTCCTGGCCGTCTGGCAGGCCATGCTGCTCGGCCTGCTGATGGCCGCCACGATCCAGAGCGTCGTGCCTCGCGACTGGCTCGCCCAGGTGCTCGGCAGCCGCTCCGCGCGCACGTCGTTGTTCGGCGGGCTGCTGGCGCTCCCGGGCATGATGTGAACGTGCTGCGCCGTCCCGGTGGTCACCGGGCTCTACAAGCGGGGCGTCTCCATCGGCTGCGCGGTCGCCTTCTTCCTCGGTAACCCGACGCTGAACCCCGCGGTGCTGGTGTTCATGCTGTTCACCATCGGCTGGCAGTGGGCGGCGCTGCGCCTCGTGCTCGGCATCGTCTTCGTCGTCGGCGGCGCGTGGCTCGCCACCCGCCTCACGCAGGGCATGGCCGTGGACAGCCAGGAAGCGGTCGTCGTAGCGGAGCCGGCGGCAGACACACGGCCGTGGCCGATCCGCTGGGTGAGCGCCTTCGTCGGGCTAGCGATCCGCTTGTTGCCCGAGTACGTCATCATCATGGGCGTGCTCGGCGCCGCGCGCGTGTTCCTGTTCCCGGCGATGGGCCCCGAGATCGGCAACAACGTGGGAGCGATTATCGCCCTGGCGCTCGCCGGCACGCTGTTCGCCATCCCGACCGCCGGCGAGATCCCGGTCGTGCAGACGATGCTCGGCTACGGCGTGGGGGCCGGCCCGGCCGGCGCCCTGCTGATGACGCTCGCGCCGCTCAGCCTGCCGTCGCTCGTCATGCTCGGCCGCACCTTCCCGACGCGGGTGCTCGTGGCGCTGGCCGCGCTCTGCGTCGCGATCGGCATCGTCGGGGGCGTGCTCGCCCTGGCGCTCGGCCTCTGAGCGCCGCAAAATCCGTAGCGCGGGTCGCTTGTCGCCCGCGGCGGCCCGCAGGCCGCAACTCCGGCGCTCCTATCGCAGACCACGAGCAGCCGCTACAGCTCCGCGACCTCGTAGTGAGCGCCCTGTGTCGGGGCCGTCTGGCTGTGCGAGCGCCTACTCACGCTCCAGCTTCTGGCCGAAGAGCGCGTCGGCCCCGTAGGTGGACGCGGCAGAGGTCAAGTTGCAGACAGGCGAGGGTTGCCCTTCGGTCGGATTGGGACCAGCCCAACGGCCGAAGGTCACATGATCGTCGTTGACGTTCTTACCCCACGTGCCCAGGAGCACGTCGACCAACGCGCCAGGTTCGTGAGGGCTGCACTTGGCGAAGTAGACTGCGTAGGTGTCTCCGTCGCGATAAACAAATCCCTTCACTACCTGGAATGAGTTGCCGCAGCACTCGCAGGTGCTCGTCTGCACGGTGCGTTCTGCTCTGAGGTTCGGCCACATGCTACCTCCTCATTGAGGATTACGTACCGCTAGCTGGAGCAGCGCATAGCCGATGGGACCAGCATACGCCTTGCGCGTGGCGCCCCGGAGGGCCACAATCGGGGAGACGGCCGCGGGCGCGGACGGCGAGGAGGATGACGATGGCACGGACACACGACATGGGCGGGCGGCCCGACGCCGGGCCAATTGACCGCGGGCAGCACCAGCTCGACGACTGGGAGCTGCTGGCCGAGGCGGTGTCGGGCGCCCTCGGCGCCAAGGGTATCCGCCGCACCGACGAGTCGCGGCGCGTGCAGGAAGACCTGCCCCCGGCCATCTATGAGTCGCTGAAGTACTACGAGCGCTGGACCGCCGGCGCGGAAGCCATCCTGATCGAGAAGGGGCTACTCACGCAGGCGGAGGTCGACGCGCGCGCCGCCGCCATCGGCGAGCGCTGGGCGGGCCAGCCGGACGGCCAGAACGGTCACGGGGGCCACGATGGCCACGACCACGGCCCGGATGGCGCGCACCCCGGCGTGCAGGCCGACGCGCCCCCCAACCCCTACGCCCTCCGCATCCGCGCCATCGCCGCGCTGCTCGTCGAGAAGGGCATCCTCACGAACGCCGACATTCAGCGGCAGCTCGACTATATGGAGGCGCGCTCGCCGGCCGACGGGGCACGGATCGTTGCCCGTGCCTGGGTCGATCCCGCCTACAAGGCGCGGCTGCTGGCCGACCCCAAGGCCGCCTGCGCCGAGCTGGGCGTGGACGCCTCCAGCATCCCCGAGCTGGTCGTGCTGGAGAACACGGACACCCAGCACCATCTGGTGGTCTGCACGCTCTGCTCCTGCTACCCGCGCCCGATCCTCGGCCGGCCGCCGGACTGGTACAAGAGCTTCAACTACCGCTCGCGCGCCGTGCTGGAGCCCCGCGCCGTGATGGCGGAGTTCGGCTTCGACTGCCCGCCCGACGTGGAGGTGCGCGTCCACGACAGCACCGCCGACGTGCGCTACCTCGTCCTGCCCCAGCGCCCGGCCGGCACCGAGCACCTCAGCGAGGCCGAGCTAACCCGCCTGGTGACGCGCGACAGCATGATCGGCGTGAGCAATCCCCTGCCCGAGCCGGTCACCGCCGGCTGATCTTTACATTCTGTCAACAATAGACCTGGGCCGATTCCGCGCGTAGCAAGCGGAGCCCGATCGGGATACGGGCGCGCGCTTCGCCGCGCCCGTCCCGTCGCGGTCCGCGAGGAGCTGACTGATGGCGCTCAAGATTGAGGTGCCGGGCTGGCAGACGCTGGAGCTAGCGCACCTCGTGCTCGACGTGAACGGCACGCTCACGCTCGACGGCATGCTCATCGCCGGGGTGGGCGACCGGCTGATAGCGGTCCAGCGCCTGGTCGCCGTCCACCTCGTCTCGGCCGACACGCAGGGCCGTCTCGATGCGGTCGCCGCCGAGCTGGGCCTGCGCGCGCAGCGCCTGACCCTGGGCCTGGAGGCCGAGCAGAAGGCGCGCTTCGTGCAGGACCTGGGGGCGGGCCAGGTGGTCGCGGTGGGCAACGGCGCGAACGACGTGGCGATGCTGCAAGCGGCGGCGCTCGGCATCGCCGTGCTCGGCCCCGAGGGCATGGCGGCCGCCGCCATCCCCGCCGCCGACGTGCTGGTCGGCTCGATCCACGACGCGCTCGACCTGCTCAGCGAGCCTCGCCGCCTTATCGCTACCCTGCGGCGCTAGCAGTCTGCTTACGGTCAACCGGAGTACCCGCCATCGACCGGATCGCCCCCACCTACCGCCCTGTCGGCTGGCCGATCGGCTTCCAGCAATGGCACTCGCTGCTCTTCCTGCACTGGCCGATCCCGGCGCCGCTGCTCCGCCCGCTGGTGGCCGCCGCGCTCGACCTCGACCTGTACGACGGCGTGGCGTACGTCGGCCTGATCCCCTTCGCCATCGAGCAGGCCCGGCCGGTCGGCGCCCCTGCGCGCCTCGCGCTCGCCTTCCTCGAGACGAACGTGCGGACCTACGTCCATCGCGACGGCCGCGATCCGGGCGTCTACTTCTTCTCGCTCGACGCCGCCTCCTGGCTCGCGGTGGCCGGCGCCCGCCTCGGCTTCGGGCTGCCCTACTTCCCCGCCCGCATGGCCCTGCGGGCGCACGGCGGCGTCGTGGACTACACGCTGCGCCGGCGAGCAGGCCCGCGCGGCGCGCTGGCCGTCCGCTACGCCGTGGGCGACTACCGCGGCCCGTCCGCGCCGGGCACGCTGGAGCACTTCCTGATCGAGCGGTACGTACTTTACGTCGAGCGCGGCCGCGCCCTGTGGACGGCACGCGTCCACCACCGCCCCTACCCCGTCCACGACGCCCGCCTGCTGCGCCTGGACGAGTCGTTGTTCGCCGCCGACGGCCTGCCGCCCGCCTCTGGCCCGCCGCCCCACGTCCACTATGCCTCGCTCGTGGACGTGGACATCTTCGCGCCGACGCGGGTTGCACGCTCGCCTGCCCTGGCATCGGCCGTCAGCCCGTAGCGGCGAGACGACACCCCCGCGCGTGGCGCGCCTTGCCGTCCGCACGAATCTTGCTACGGGCATATTGGCCGTGGCTGCCCGGCGTCCCGAGTCCCGAACGGACCGTCCGCCGACCGGGTAGCCGCGCGGAGCGGCCCCCGCACGGCGCCTAGCCTGACGCTCGTCGCCCGCAATCCGTTGCGGACGGCGGGCCAGGAGGCGCTCCCGCGGCGGCTAGATGGATGCGAGAGAGGCAGACGATGGCAGACGACGATCGCGCCGCCGAGGACGCGGGGCTGGCCGAGTACCGCGCGCGCTGGGAACAGCGCCACGCGGGCCAGGGGGAGCACTGGGAGGACTACGCGGCAGCCTACCGGTTCGCCCGGGACCTCGCGCACACGCCCGGGATCGAATATGGACGCTCGTGGGCCGACGTGGCGCCCGAGTTCCAGCGGCAATGGACGCTGCACGGCAGCGGGCAGAGCTGGGACAGCGTCGCCGACCTGATGCGCGAGGTCTGGGAGGACGCGAGCGACGACGGCCGCTTGCTGCTCGAAGGCGAGCACCGGGCGCCCGAGCCCGAGCGCCACCCGAAGCCCTGAGGGTCCCCGCGCCCCCGTCGATTCTAGTCCAGTTCTAAGCGCGATCGCGTGCCCGTGGCCCACGGGTCTTTTATCATCGGAGGCGCGAGCACGTCTTAACCTACCGCGGGCTACGCGCGGTCAAGACGGGGGAGTCATGGTCGACCTATTGGCACGCATTGGGCCAGAGAGCGCGCTGGTGGCGCACTGCCTGGAGCAGGCCGCCTGGCACCAGACCCGCGCGCTGGCCTACACGCGCGAAGCGCACGAAGCGCGGCCCCAGCCGCTCGGCGCGGCGGAGCGGCGCGGGCTCCAGCTGCAGGCGCTGGAGCACCTCGTCCAGGCGCAGCAGCTCGTGCGCCAGGCCCAGCAGGCGTCACAGTCGCCCGGGCAGGCGACCCTGCTCGCCGAGCATCTCACGCGCCTCCAGGCGATCGCCGAAGACGTCGAGCGGGAGACCTCACGCGGCTATCTCGGCGAGGCGCCGTCGGACCACGCTCCTGACTGAGCCGGCCGCCCGCGTCGCGGCGTGACCCGGCCGGTCCGGGCCTGGCCGGCCGGGTAGTCCTCGACCACGGACGGAAGGAGACTGGCATGGGCACCATGCGCGCCGTGATCGTCGATCCGACGGCGCCCGGGCGGCTGGCCGTCGGCTCCGTCGCAGCGCCGGTCCCGGGGCCGGCCGAGGCCGTGGTGCGCGTCGCGGCGATCTCGCTGAACCCCGGCGAGCTGCGCAACCGCGCGCGCTTCAGCCGCCCCGGCTGGCGGCCCGGCCGCGACTTCGCCGGCACCGTCGAGCAGCCCGCCGCCGATGGCTCCGGCCCGCCCGCGGGCACGCGCGTCGTCGGCCTCGTCGACGGCGGCACCTTCGCGGAGCTGGTCGCCGCGCGCACCGGCAGCCTGGCCGCGCTGCCCGAGGCCGTTACTTTCGCCCAGGCGGCGACGCTCCCCGTCGCGGGCCTCACCGCCCTGCTCGCGCTGGAACGCGGCGGCCTATTGCTCGGCCGGGCCGTCCTGATCACGGGCGCCTCGGGCGGGGTGGGGCACCTCGCCTGCCAGCTCGCGCGGGCCGCCGGGGCGCGCGTCGTCGGCGTCGTGCGACGGCCGGACCGCGCCGCGCTGGTCGAGGCGGCCGGCGCGCTGGCGGTCAGCGACCTGGCCGCGGCTCGCGCGCACGGGCCGTATCACCTGGTGCTCGACTCCGTGGGCGCCGACACGCTGGCCCAGGCGTTGGAGCTGCTCGGCCCGGGCGGCGTCTGCGTGACCTTCGGCTCGTCGGCCGGCGGCGAGGCCACCGTGAACCTGAACCGCTTCTACCTCACGGGCGGCACAACGCTCTACGGCTTCTACCTGTTCGACGAGCTAGCGCGCCGCCCGGCCGGCGCCGAGCTTGCCCGCCTGGCCGCCCTCGTCGCCGACGAGCGCCTGCGCCCCCACATCGCCGTCGAGGCGCCCTGGACGGAGATCGCCACCCGCGCCCAGCAGCTCCTCGACCGCGACGTTCCCGGCAAGATCGTCCTGCACGTCACGCCGTGAGCCTCGGCTCGCCGGCGTCGCCCCGGTCGCTGCGCGCCGCGGCTCACGAGCCTTGCTGCACTTGCTCAACGTAGCCGCTCGCCTTAAGGCGGTCCACGAAGCTGCTGTCCAGGAACTGGTCTGGCTTGGCCGTGGCCGCGGCGGGCTGGTGGTCCGCGAGGAGCTTCAGATTGTTCTCGACGGCTTGCGGCGACATCGCCATGTCGTCGCTCACCTTGTCGCGGTAGTAGTTCCAGGTTTCCTGGGCGATCTCGCGGTCGTCCACGCGGCCGTACTTCATGATGGCGCTGATCGCCAGGTCGGCGTTCGTCTCGAAGAGGTGGGCGCCCTTGATCATCGCCTTCAGGTACCGCTCCGTCACGTCGGGATGGGCGCCGACGTAGTCCCGCGACGACACGATGGCCGAGCTGCCCATCTCGTAGTGGAGCGTGGCCACGTCGATCAGCTGGCGGAAGCCGAGGTCGCCCGCCTTGAACGTCTGCGGCGGCGAGAACGACCCGCCCTGCACCTCCCCGCTCTGCATGGCGGCTAGCGTCTCGGGCGTGCCGCCCGTGCGCACGATCGTCACGTCGGTGTCTGGTTGGAGGCCCCAGTGCTCGAGCGCCACGTGCAGCGCCACGTCGCTGATCGCCCCGTAGTTAGAGACACCCACGGTCTTGCCGCGCAGGTCGTCCGGGGTCTGGATCGACGGCACGACGTAGATGGAGTTCGTCAGATACGGCATCGCGGAGCCGAGCAGCAGGTAGCTGCCACCCTGCAGGTCGGCGTCGATCACCTGGTTGGCCCCCGCCACGACGATCGGCGCCTCCTCGCTGGACACCGCCCCGAGGATCGCCTGCCCGGCGCTGATGAAGGTCATTTGCACGTCGAGGTCCTGCTCGGCGAACGCATCGCCCTCTAGCGCCGTCCACAGCGGCGCCACCGTCGCGGAGGCGGTCGTGTAGGCAGTGTTCAGGCTCACGCGCCCCGGCGGCGCCGGCGTGCTGGGGCTCGCCGTGCTGGCCGCGGGCGCAGCGCTCTGCGCGGACGAGCACGCCGCGACGACGAGCAGTACCACGCCCAGGCCAACGGCTCGCGGCCAGCGCGTGCTGGATCGACCCCAACCCGTCACGGCGCCCTCCTTCTCCCAGATGCGGGCTGCCGCCCCGGTCCGCGCGTGCCGCCGCGGTACGCGCGGACTGTGGAGCCGTTGTCTTCAGCCGGTGGACAGGCGCGATAGCCGCGCGTTTGGCGCCGCAGACGTTGGCGGCGGCCCGCACTACCCCGCGCCGACCTGACGCGTCCCCCGCCGCTTCCTGGCTACGACGGCGACGGCGGCTTCCCGGATCGCCTCCGCGGTCAGCCCGAAGGCCGCCAGCAGCTCGTCCGGCGCCCCGCTCTCCCCGAAGCGGTCCTGCACGCCGATGAGCTGCATGGGCACCGGGGACCGTTGCACGACCAGCTCGGCCACGGCCGAGCCTAGCCCCCCCGCGACCTGGTGCTCCTCCACCGTGACGATGGCGCCGGTCTCCTCGGCCGCTCGCACCAGCGTCGCCTCGTCCAGCGGCTTGATGGTGTGGCAGTTGATGACCCGCGCCGCGATGCCCGCCGCCGCGAGGTCGCGCGCCGCCAGCAGCGCCCGGTACACCATCTGGCCGCAGGCGATGATCGCCACGTCGTCGCCGTCCCAGTAGACCTCCGCGCGGCCGATGGCAAACGGCGTCTCCTCGGTCGTGATCAGCGGCACCTTCGCCCGCGACAGCCGTAAGTAGCTCGGCTGGGCGGTGCGGGCGATCGCCAGGGTGGCGCGCTTCGCCTCCAGCGCGTCGGTCGGGCAGACCACCACCATGTTGGGCAGCACGCGCGTGATGGCGATGTCTTCGAGCGCCTGGTGGGTTGCCCCGTCGGGGCCGACGGACACGCCGGCGTGCGAGCCCACGATCTTGACGGGCTGGTCGTTGTAGCAGACCGTCGTGCGGATCTGCTCCCAGTTCCGGCCCGGCGAGAACATGGCGTACGAAGTAGTGAACGGCACCTTGCCCACGGCGGCCATCCCCGAGGCGACGGTCACCAGGTTCTGCTCCGCCACGCCCACCTCGACGAACCGCTCGGGGAATCGCTCCTTGAACGCCTCGGTGCGCGTTGACTCGGTGAGATCCGCGCTCAGCGCGACGATTCGCGGGTCCTCGGCCCCCGCCTGCACGAGCCCATCCCCGTAGCCGTTCCGCGACGGGACCTGCTCCAGGTCGGCGGCGAACAGCTTGGGGTTCAAATGCTGCGCGGGGTTGATCATTGGTGCTCGCTCTCAATCCGCCCTCGCAGGGTCCGGAGCTCGGCCAGGGCCACCGCGGCCTGTTGCCCCTTGGGCGGGGCGCCGGGGACGTTCGCCGCGTCCGGCGGGTTCCCGTGCCACTCGAAGCGCTGCTCCATGAAGTCCACGCCGCGCCCCGGAATCGTGTGGGCGATGATCAGCGTGGGCTTTTCGAAGATCGCCTTCGCTTCCTCGCAGGCGGCCACGATCTGCTCGTAGTTGTGGCCGTCGATCTCCAGCACGTGCCAGTTGAACGCCTCGTACTTGGCCCGGATGGAGTCGAGCGGCATCACGTCCTCGGTAAAGCCGTCGATCTGGATGTTGTTCCGGTCCAGGATCTCGGTGAGGTTGTGCAGCCGGTACTTGGCGGCGAACATCACCGCTTCCCAGGTGTTGCCCTCGTCGTGCTCGCCGTCCGACGTCAGGCAGTAGGTGCGCCAGCGCAGCCCCTCCCGCTTGGCGACGAGCGCCATGCCGCACGCCTGCGACAGCCCCGACCCGAGTGGCCCCGAGCTCGTCTCGATGCCGGGCAGGGTGCCCCGGTGGGGATGCCCTTGCAGCCGCGAGCCGAGCTTCCGCAGCGTCGCCAGCTCGTCGACGGGAAAGTAGCCGGCCTCTGCGAGGGTCGCGTACAGGACCGGGCAGATGTGGCCGTTCGAGAGCACCAGGCGGTCGCGGTCCGGCCACTGCGGGCGTTGCGGGTCGTGGCGTAGCACCTTCCAGTACAGCGCCGTGAACACGTCGGCCATCCCGAGCGGACCAGCCGAATGGCCCGACCCGGCCGCCACCAGCATCTCGATCACGTCTTGCCGGATCGTGTTCGCGGTGCGCTGGAGGGCGCGGAGGTCGTCGTCGGTGAGAAACATACGTCCTGCGGCACGCGCGGTCGCCAGCCGGAGCGGGGCCTCGCTGACGCCGCCGGCTCTGCCGCAGAACGTGTGCCAGGGCGAGCCAGGCTACTGGCCGTAGCGGTCCACGTAGCTAGGATCGACGTACTTGCTGGGCGGCGCCGTCGGCGCCGTCAGCTGGCCCAGGTCCACGAGGGCGTCGAGGACGGCCTGCACGCCCGCCGGGTTGATGTGCCCGCCCGGCGGGAACGAGTGCATCTGCTCGACGTACAGCTCATAGGTAGCGCGGGCGTCCTCGGGGGCGATGCGCGTCTGGTCGGTCAGGATCTGGATCGCTTGGTCCTTGTTGGCCGGGTCGTACAGCCACCGCTGGCCCGCCTGGTAAGCGCGGATGAAGCGTGCCACGGTGTCCTCGTTCGCGCGGAGCCAGTCGGGGCGCGAGGTGTAGCCCGTGAACTCGAACGCCGGCACGACCTCCGTCGAGCGGCCGATGTCGCGGTAACCCTGCCGCTCGGCCGCGAAGTCGAATGGCTGGATGAGGACCGAGGCGTCGACCCCGCCGGCCACCAGCGCCGCCAGCCGCTCGGGCGTGCCGCCGGCATAGACGAAGTTGTAGTCGTCGGGCCCGAGCCCCGCCTGCCGCAGCATACGGCTGACGAGATAGTAAGTGATGCCGTTCGGCGAGTCGACCATGATCGTCCGGCCGCGCAGGTCGGCGTAGGAGCGGATGTCCGGGCGGGCCAGCAACCGGTAGACCGGGTTCGCGAACTCCGTCAGCCACCACACGGCGTTGCCGCCCCGCTCGACGGCGCGGATGTGGATGTCCATGGCCGCGACGCCCAGGTCGACCGAGTTGCCCACGACCGCCGTGCTGACCTGCGGCGCGCCGCCGAGCACCGTCGTCTCGGGCGCCAGCCCCTCCTGGTCGAAGGCGCCGATGGCTTGCGTGGCGAAGAACGGCCAGGCGAGCGCCGTGATCGAGACGAGCCCCACCGACAGCGGCGTGCGCTGCTGCGCCGGCGCCGCCGCCCGCGCGGTATCGGCGTGCTGGGCCGCCAAGGGGAGCCCGACGAGCGCGGCCGCCGCGACCACAGCCGCGAGCGCGAGCGGTCTCATGCGACGCATAGCCACCTCCAGCGCGAAATCGCGGCCCCATTGTAGCGCACCCGCTCCCCGCGCGGGGCCCGCCGCGCCGGCGTCGCGCGCCATCACGCCCAGTGGACCGGCGCCCCTCGCTGCGCCCTGCCAGGGGGAGCCACTGACGCCGCTGCTGTGCTCTCAGGCCGGCGCCCCGCCGGTGCGCTCGACAGCACCGATCGCACCCGTTTCACGCTGTCTTGTAACCCTTTGCGCTCGATTCGCCGCCGTGCCCGGGCTACTTTCAGTGGCTCGTGCGATTGGTCCGACATATCTCCCACGCTCTTGGCATGAAAAATAGGTTGCGTCTCCACGCAACCTGTACGAAGATTGCTGTAAGCCGAGCGCCCAATGGCAGATGACGTGCCAGGTATGGCTTGCGTGGCCGAGACGGGGCAACTATGATAGTGCTCACCTCGCCCGCGGCCATAGCATGCGCAACACACGCATCTGCGTTGGGAGTAGGGAGTGGCCCACCCTCGTCCGGTCGTTCTCGTGGCCGACGACGATCAGTCGCTCTGCGACCTCCTCCACGAGTTCCTCGAGGAGGAAGGGTATACTGTCGTCGGCATGCGGACGGGCCTCGCCGCTCTCGTCCGCCTCGAAGCGGGCGGGATCGACCTGGCGTTGCTGGATTGGCGCCTGCCCGGCCTGACCGGGCCCGACATCTGTCGCCGTATACGGGCCGCGGAGCGAGCCGACGCACGGCGCTTGCCGATCGTCGTGACCAGCGCATCGGGCCATCTAGAGCGCGCCGCCGCGCTGGCTGCCGGCGCGGACGACTACCTCGCCAAACCCTTCGAGCTGGACGACCTGCTCGCGCTCCTTGCCCGGCACCTACCCTCGCCCGCCAGCTAAGCCGCTGGCCGTGATCGGATTCGGCCGCCGCTCGCCCGGCGAAGCCTTGCCGACAAGCGTCCGGGGTGCGACCCGCTAGCGCTGCACTGAGGAGTGCCCTTGCCCAGTTTTGACGAATGGTTCGCCGCGCTGGCGCGGGGGGCAGGCGCCACGTACGAGCAGGTGTGGTCCGCCGCGTTCGGGGCCAGCCAGCACATCGGCCAGCAAGGCTACCTGACCGCCGACGCGATAGTTGCGCTGGGACGCGCCGTCGGCGCGGGGCCTGGCACGCGCGTGCTCGACGTCTGCTGCGGGCCGGGCGCCCCCGTGGCCCTGCTGGCGCGCCGGCTGGGCTGCAGCGCGGTCGGCGTCGACCGCTCGGGCGCGGCGCTGCGGTTCGCGGCGGGCCGCGCCGGCGCTCCCAGATACGTGATGGGCGACGCCATGTCCTTGCCCTTCGCGACGGCGGCCTTTGATTCCGTCGTGATGTTTCACAGCATGTTGGCGATCCCCGACAAGACCGCGCTCCTCCGCGAGGTGGCCCGCGTGCTCGTGTCCGGCGGCCGGTTTGGCTGCACGGCGGAGGTCGGCACGCCGCTCGACGGCGCGGAGCTGGCCAAGATGGAGCCGGACCCCCTGGCGCACGTGCTGGAGGAATCGGACCTGCTCGGCATGCTGCGGGGCGCGGGACTACTGCCGCGGCGCGTCGACGATCTAACGCGGCAGCACGCCGGCATCGCCCGGCGCCTCGCCGATGCCATGACCGCGGCCCGTGGACCACTCGCCCGCGACCTGGGAACGACGGCCGTAGACGCGGTGCTCGCCAGCACACTGATCTGGGCCGACTTGTTCGAACGCCGCCGGGTCGCCGCCATTGCGATCGTCGCGCAGCGCCAGCCCTCCCCGGCGTGACGGGATCATGCCTGCGCCCACGCGCCTACCTAAGTCGATGGCCATGATCGACTGGAACATCGCCGCCGTAAACGGCGGGCCTGGCGACTAGACTCAGGCCCGCCGTTTACGGCGGCGACCGGAAATGTACTGGAACCAGGGGCATCTGCTTAGCGCCGGTTCGTGTTCAGGTGCAGCCAGGTCTGCTGCTCGTAGTGGTGCTGCACGCCCTCGCCCAGCGCCGAGCGCTGGTAGAGGTACGTCATAGCGTCGCGGTTGTACCAGCGCCCCGAGTACCAGAAGCCCATGCAGCCCCACTCGTCGCCGCTGCCGTACAGGCGGCCGTTCTGGCTGCGCACGTCGGGGTCGTTCAGCCAGGCCACCCGGCCCTCGAAGCACTGGCGACGCGCGGCCAGCGTGTAGTCCACGTTGAACGCCGTGCTGATCAGCGCGGCGGGGTAAGTAAAGGGGTGATCCGGCGGCAGGTTGGCGCCCTTCACCTGCATGATGCCCACGCTGGCGCAGCCGTTCGTCTCCGGCTGGGTGGGATGGCCGCTGTTGCAGTCGCCGAGATACCCTTGGTCCCAGCCGCTCTCCTGCATCGCCTGCGCCCGCACGGTGTCCGCGTCGAAGCCCCACTTGCACGCCGCCCACTGCAGGATCTCGTCCGTGGTGCCGCTGAAATCGCCCGTCACGCGCGCCGCGAAGCCACCCAGCGCCTGGGCCGGCATGCGGTAGCCTCCCTGGTAGACGTTCGTGTGGTTGGCCGTCTCGTTCTCGGGTCGCGGCTCGAACGACGGGTCGCGGTGCTGGTCCAGGACCGCTGTACATTGCGCGTCGCTGGGCAGCGCGCTGCCGGGCGGCAGCGTGGCGAATGGGTAGCTGACCGGCGCCGGCGTGTCGTCCGCCGTGGCGGCCCCCACGCCGCCCGGCGCCACGCCCGCGGCGACCGGACTGGCGGCGACGACCGCCAGCAGCCAGATGGAGACGAGTAGCAACGCGCGCATGCGGCGTCCTCCGTGAGCGATGACGGCCAGGCGTTGCCCGGCAGCGGTCCTGCCGCGCACTCATCGGCCATTAGCATAATCGGCTGGTGTCCGCGCGACTCAGCATATCGGGTAGCCTCCCTATAATGAACCGGAGAGGCGGACATGGACGACAACGGGAACCGGGTAGCCGACCGCGCGGCGCTTCAAGCGCGCCTCAACCGGCGCATCGCCTGGGCGCTCGCGCTCTACGGCGACACG
The DNA here is from genome assembly GCA_035293805.1 of Chloroflexota bacterium. Classification (GTDB taxonomy): domain Bacteria; phylum Chloroflexota; class UBA6077; order UBA6077; family JAJPHF01; genus JAJPHF01. The sequence goes on from DATGMD010000018.1 coordinate 156,842, forward strand.
ATGCGGATGCAGGGCAAAGAGTGGAAGGGCGTCCGGGCGACCTGCACGCCCGAGCAGCTCTCGGCCTTCGTCGTGGACTTCAAGACCAATGCCTTCCGCACCTTCGTCCGCCAGGCGACGGGCGCCAGCAACGTGCGCGTCGAGTACTACGAGCTGGACCTCGCCAGCCACTCGCCCGACGAGATCGCGGCGGTGTTCAAAGAACGGACCCTCACCTACGACGCGGCGCGCGCCGAGTACGTCGTGCGCCTGCCCACGGCCTGGCTGACCGACGACTACGCCAACGTCTACCGCCTGCTCAACCCCCAGCTGGAGCACACCCTCGTCACAATCTGGCAGCAGGAGGGGTGCCCGGACGCCCCTGCCAGTCCCAATTCGTCCGCGTAGCCGCCGCGCTCGGGGTGGCGCTAGTCCGTGCGAGTGAGATGGTGGTGCGGCGGGGGGCCGGGGTGGCGGGCCAGCCAGATCAGGCCCGCGGTCACTACCGAGGCGACGGCAAAGAACGTGAACTCGACGTGGTAGGAGCCCGTCAGGTCGAAGCACAGCGCGCCGATCGTCGGCCCCAGGCCCAGGCCGACCATCGTGAACGGGTTCACAAAGCCGCTGATCGTGCCGTAGGCGCGGCGCCCGAAGTACTGCGCCAGGATGATGTTCGTCAGCGTGCTGCCGCCGCGCGAGGTGAGCCCGAACAGCACCGCGAAGGCGATGGCGCCCAGCAGGTCGCGCACCCACAGCAGGTACATGATCGCTCCTGCCGATAGCAGCGAGACCACCACGGCCATCATCCGCTCCGAGAGCCGCTCGGTGAACCAGCCCCACAGCCCGCTGGCGATCGCGCCCGAAAAGGCGTAGACGCTGAGCGCCGTCACCGCTTCCGTTGCCGGCAGCCCGACATCGGTGTAGTAGGCGACCAGGTGGAATCCGACGGCGGTGTTGGCCATCGCGGCCACCACCCCCGCGGCGGTGATCAGCCAGAGCGTTGGCGTGCGCAGCGCCTCGCTCAGCGTCCAGCTTAGCTCATGGCCCCGCGTCGGCGGCGTCGGGGCCGCTGTCGCGGGAGGCAGGCTCGGAGCGCCGTCGGGCAGCAGCCCCATCTCCTCGGGCGTGCGCCGCAGCAGCATCGCCGCCGGCACGACGAGCAGCGTGAGCGTCAGCATGGCAAAGACGATGAAGACCGTCTGCCAGCTCGCGCTTTCGATGATCAGCTCGCCGCTAAAGGCCAGCACTGCTCCGCCGAGCGGCGTACACATCGCGATGAAGCCGAGCGCCCGCCCGCGCATGCGGCGAAACCAGTTGGTGGCCGCGGTCATCGGCACGACGCCGGTCAGCATCGGGGTGGTGAGCCCGCGCGCCGTGACGTAGACCGCGTAGAACTGCCATAGCTCGCCGAGCTGGGCCAGCGCGAAGTAAGAGCCCGCGAGCAGCAGCGCGCCCAGCGTCATGAGCAGGCGCGGCCCGTGGCGATCGGCCAGGCGGCCAAATACGGGCGCTACCAGCCCGGCCAGGATGGTGCCCAGCGTGATCGCGCCCGTCGTGGCCGTGCGGCTCCAGCCGAAATCGTCGGTCATCGGCTTGAGCATGATGCTCATGAAGAGCTGCGAGCTGCCGGCCGCCAGGAACGCCGCAAGCATCGCCACGCCGAGGATGTACCAGCCATAGAACACCCGTGGGCGCCGCGCCTGCTCTGTCGTGACCATCCGCCCATCCCCCCAGCCGCCGTCTATTATGCCGGTTGCCCCCTCTCCTCCCTCTCCCCCACAGGGGAAAGGGGGGAGCCGGCTCCGCCGGGAAGGCGGAGCCGGAAGCCGCCGCCCCCTACGGGAGAAGTGACGCTCGCGGTATCCCGCGTCACAGGTGAGGAGGGGGGCTACCGGATTCCACTGCCGTCGCGCCGGCGGATCGGGTATTCTCTCCCAGAACGCCGGGTGGGGCGTGGCCGGCGACCGGGAGCAGGCATGGCGGGAAGGTGGACGCACGGCATCTCGCGGCGAGCGTTCCTCGGCGCAGCCGCCGGCCTGGCGGGGGCCGTCGCGCTCGGCCCGACGCGCGATCCCCCTGCCGTGGCCGCTCCGCTCCCCCAGGCCACGCCGGTCGTCGAAGTGATCGGCACCTCGTCCGGCGGCATCCCCCTCACCGCCTACTGGCTGGGCGACGGACCGACGGCGGTCATCGTCCAGGGTGCCATCCACGGTGGTTACGAGGCCAACACCTCGACGCTAACGTTCCAGCTGCGCGACTACTACGAGGCCCATTCCGACGAGATCCCCGCCGGCCTGCGCCTGGCGTTCATGCCCGAGACGAACCCCGATGGCATCGCCATCAACTCGCGCTTCTACTTAAGTGGCGTCGACCCGAACCGCAACTGGGACACCGCCGACTGGGCGGCCGACGCGTATGACGGCGATGGGCGGTTCGTGCGGGGCCTGGGCGGGCCGGCGCCGATGTCGGAGCCGGAGACGCGCGCGATGGCGGACTGGTTCCTGGCGGTGCGGCCGGCGGTCGTGCTGCAATACCACAGCCAGGGCAGCTTCGTGGTCGGCACGCGCGAGCTAGCCGAGCCCTACGCGGCGGCGACCGGCTACCGCTTGCCCACGCCGGGCGGCGGCCTCAGCGGCCTGCTCCCCTACCGCGCCACGGGCACCCTGGGCCGCTGGCTGACCGACCACGGCCTTGGCTCGGTGCTCGTCGAGACGGCCACGCACACCGATCCCGAGTTCGAGCGCAACCTGCGCGGCCTCCGGGCGCTGCTCGGCGCGGTCACGGCCAGCTAGCGGCGCAGGCGGGTGGCGCGAGCCCTGTCGGGCTGCTCGCGCCACCCGCCTGCACTGGCGCGCGGCCGCCGGACGGATGCCGCCGGCCGCAGGGGGCGCGCGGCGCCTAGCTTGCCGTCGCCGCCTGGGGCGCGGCGCTCGTCGCCGGCACCTCCTTGATGCCGTACAGGCGCGCCGGATTGTCCCACAGAATCTTGCGCTTGGTCTCGGCCGCGACGTGCGGGTTGGCCGTCAGGTCGCCGACCGTGCGGTCGGGGAACTTGTCCACGGCGTCCGGATGGGGGTAGTCGGTGGCCATGATGAGACAGTCGTCGGAGACGTACTCGGCGACGACCGGCACCAGCTCTTCGCCCGCCTCGCAGCTAATCCAGCACTGCCGCTTGAAGTAGTAGCTGGGCGGCTCCTTGGTGGTGCGGCTCCTCCCCATCGAGTAGTGCTCCCAGTGCTCGTCCATGCGCTCGAGCCAGAAGGGGAGCCAGCCGCAGCCCGACTCGAGGTGGGCCACCTTCAGCTCGGGCAGCCGCTCCAGCAGGCCGTCGGCGCAGAAGGTGGCGCAGGCCAGCATCTGCTCCAGCGGGTGGCAGGCGATATGGCGCGTGAACTCGCTGTAGCGGTCGGAGCCGGCCTGGGGCAGGATCGTGCGAGCGCCCTCGTGGACGCAGATCACCACGCCTAGCTCGGCGGCCGTCTCGTAGATCGGCAGGTAGTCGGGATGGTCCAGCTTGCGGCCCTTGACGGGATTGGGCCGCCAGAAGATGCCACAGAGCCCCAGGCCCGCCGCGCGCCGCAGCTCCTCGACGGCGAGCCGGGTGTCCTGCAGGGGGATCAGCATGACGCCCTTGAGCCGGGTGGGATCGTGGCTGCAGTACTCCGACAGCCAGTTGTTGTAGGCGCGGCAGATGGCGGCCGACACCTGTGGGTCCATGTCGCTCTTCCAGATGATGTACAGGCCCATCGTCGGGAAGAGCACGCTCACGTCCACGCCCTCGCGGTCCATGTCGCGCAGGTTGGAAGCCGGGTCGAAGTCGGCGTCGAGCGCCTCACCGAAGACGGACCGGTAGCGCTCGTCGCCGCTGAAGATCTTGTCATACTTCTCGTAGCGCCGCTGCTCGCCCTCGCCGGGCAGGCGGAAGGCGTCGGAGACCAGCTCGCCGTCGACCAGGCGGCGGCCCTGGCCGGGCCCGAGAATCTGCACGCGGCCGCGGAAGGGCGGGTCCATGTAGCGGTCCCACAGATCGGCGGGCTCGATGATGTGGCGGTCGGCGTCGATGACCAGGAAACCATCCTTCATGCGCGGAACTCCCTTCACGGCGCGCTGGGCAGCATCCTCATGCCTGTTCGGATGCTAAGGTGCGGGCCGGCGCGCTGTCAATGGCGGGCCGGGCTGGCGCCCGGGCGAAGCACCCGACGGCGGCGCTGCCACTGGACCGGCGGCTGGGGCGTGGCCACGGGCAGCATCATCGGCGGCACGGGGCCGGGCGGGCGCACGTAAGGCGGGGGCACGCCGGGCGGCCCCATCATCGGCGGCACCGGCCCCATCGGCACAGGCCCCCAGGGCACCGGATACGGGGGCACGACGACCGGGGGCGGCACCGGGAGCGGCGCCACGCGCGGGGGCGCCGCCGGCGGCTGCTCGGCGCGCGGCGCGGCCGCGGCGGGTTGTGCGGGGGCGGCCGGCGCCGGCGCGGGCGCCGGCGCGGCCGGCGGCGCCGGCTCAGGCGCGGCGACCGCGGCGATCTCCGGCGCGGACGGCGCGGCCGCCGGCGCGGGCTCGGGCGGCGGGGCCGGCTCCGGCGGGGCGGGCGGCGGCGCCGGGGGCGGTGCGGGCGCGGCCCGCTCCGTCACGTGGGCCGGCGCGGCCGCCATGGGCCGTGCGACGACGATGGGTATGGCGGTCGGGGGCGGCGCGGGCGCCGGCTCCGGCTCTGGCTCTAGCGCGGCGGCGAGCGGCGCGGCCGGCGGGTCCGGCGGCGTCGCGACCTCGGGCTCCAGGGCGACCGTCGGGACCGCGCTGACGACGGGCGGCTCGACCGGCGGCGCGGGGGCCGGCGCGGCATCCTGCGCCGGGGCGGGAGCCGGCGGGGCGGGCAGCGCTAGCTCGTCAGACGGGGACGGCGCCAGGTTGGCCGCTGGCGATGCGGACGGGCCCACCTCGACCACCGCGGGCCCCGCCTCGCGCAGCGCGCCCACGATGCCCCGCGCGCCCGCCACGCCGACCACGACGAGCGCGGCGGCGACGGCCACGGTCGCGGTGGTCGCGTAGGCGTCGCGGCCGCCGCGCACGCGCCGCGTGCGCGGCCACCCGGCGACGTCGGCGGCCGCCCGGGCCGCGCCGGGGATCGGCGGGTCGGCGGCACGCGGCGCCGAGGGCGCGGGGCGCCGCGTGCCGCCGACCGCGCGCAGGCCCGCGGCAGCGCGCGCCGCCACCGCGCGGACGCGCGCTGCCGGCGCCGCCACCACCACCTGTATTCGTTCGGCCGGCGCGCGGCGGCCGGCCAGTGCCGGCTCGGCGGCGCGCGCCGGTGGCGCGGCCGCGTGGGGTGCATCGGCCGGTGCACGCGGCGCGGTGCTGTCCAAGGACGCGGCGGCCCAGGGGGACCGGCGCCGCGCGGGCGGGCGCTCGGTAGGCGCTGGCTCGCTAGCGGACGGCGGGGCGCCGGGCAGCGGCGCCGCAACTGCCGGCGGCTCGCCAGTGGGCGCGGCCGGCGTCACGGCAGGGCGCGGTTCGGCGGCTGCGGGCTGTGGGCTGGTGGGCGCTGCCGGGCGGCTAGCGGGTGCGGCGCCTGCCCAGGGCCGTCCCCGCGCTATGCCAGGCCGCGCGGCCAGCGCGCCCAGCGCGCCGGCGAGCGCGGCGCCGTCGGCGTAGCGCGCGGCCGGCTCCTTGGCGAGCGCGCGCGCCACGACCGCGGCGACGGGCGGAGAGACGTCCGGGTTCACCTCCGTGAGCGATGGCGGCACGGTGTTCAGGTGCTGCATGGCGACGCGGATGAAGCTGTCGCCCTCGAAGGGCCGGCGGCCGGCCAGCATCTCGTACAGCACGATGCCCAGCGAGTAGACGTCGGTGGCGGGCGTCACAGCGTCGCCGGTCGCCTGCTCGGGCGCCAGGTAGTGCGGCGTGCCGAGGATGGCGGCGGTGGCCGTCAGCTGGGGCACGGCCAGCATCTTGGCGATGCCGAAATCCGTCACTTTGGCGTGGCCGTCCTCGGTCAGCAGCACGTTGGCGGGCTTCACGTCGCGGTGCACGATGCCCAGGGCGTGCGCGGCCCCCAGCGCCTCCGCCACCTCGGCGCCCAGCCGCACCGCCACGTCGGTCGCGAGCGGCACGCCGGGCTTCAGCCGCGCCCGCAGGTCGCCGCCGGCCACGTACTCCATGACCAGGAAGTGGGTGCCGAGCGCCTCGCCGTAGTCGTAGACCGGCACGATGTGGGGATGATTCAGGCCCCCGGCGCTCCGCGCCTCGCGCTCGAAGCGCGCGACGAAGGTCGGGTCGGCGCGCAGCTCCGGGCGCAGCAGCTTGATGGCCACCGTGCGGCGCAGATGGCGGTCGGCGGCGCGATAGACCAGCGCGTCGCCGCCCTCGCCGACCAGCGTCTCGAGGGCGTAGCGGTCCTTGACGACCTGGCCCTGCAGCTCCATTGGTCCCCCGCGACCGCGGCGCGCGTTGGACGGCACGCCCCGCGCGCATCGCGTCTACCCACCTAGCGTACACCCCGCGCGTCGCAGCAATCTACCGCAGCCTGTTACCGGCCGGCACCCATTTCTCCGTCCGACATGTTACGTCCGGTTCCCAGCGACCACACGGGTTGACGCGCGCTGGGGGCGCTCCTACCATTGGGGTCACGCGTGGGAGGGGCGAGGGCCCAGTGGCGATCGTCGATCGGCGGAGGGGAGGGCGGAACGATGAAGATGACGGCGGTCGCGGTGCAGGCGTACCGCATCCCCATCGCGTGGCGCTCCGAGCCGGTGGTGGCGGTCGTGGCGCGGGTGCGGACCGACGCGGGGCTGGAGGGGCTGGGGCCGGCGATCCCGTTTAACGCGCTGCACGCGCGGAGCCTCGCCGTGGCGATCGAGGAGCTGGGCGAGCTGCTTGTCGGTGAAGACCCGAGCCAGCCCGAGCGCGTCCACCGCAAGCTGATGCCGGGCGGCGCGGGCTACGGCGGCGTGGACAATATCGCCGTCGCGGCGCTCGACATCGCCGTCTGGGACCTGGCCGCGCAGAGCGCCGGGCTGCCGCTGTACCGCGCGCTGGGCGGCTACCGCAGCCGCATCCCCGTCTACGCCAGCCTGCGCCTCAGCCGCGACCTGTCGCTGGCGGCGCTGACGGAGACGGCCGGCGCGCTCGTGGCGCAGGGCTTCACCGCTGTGAAGATGAATATAGGCGGGGACGCCGGGCTGGCCGCCGACGTGGCGCGCGTGCGGGCGGTGCGCGAGGCGATCGGCGGCGACGTGCGGCTGCTGGCCGACGTAAACTTCCGCTGGACGCCGGCGCAGGCGATCCGCGCCGGGCGGGCGCTGGAGGAGTTTGATCTGTACTGGCTGGAGGACCCGGTGCCGACGCACAATCTGGCGGGGCTGGCGGAGGTGCGGGGCGCGCTCGACGTGCCGATCGCCGCGGGCGAGGCGCTGTTCGGACTGGCGGCGCTGCTGCCGCTGTTCGAGGCGCGCGCGGTGGACTTCCCAATGCCCGACCTGCTGCGGGTGGGCGGCATTACCCCGTTCCTGAAGGCCGCCCACCTGGCCGAGGCGTTCGGCCTGCCGCTCGCCAGCCACCTCTCGCCGGAGATCTCGGCGCAGGTCGTCGCCGCCGTGCCGAACGGCCATCTCGTCGAGTACAACGGCTGGGCGTGGGAGCTGTTCCAGGGCTGCCCGACGCTAGAGCGCGGCGAGCTAGTGCTGAGCGACGCGCCCGGCCACGGCCTGACGCTCGACCCGGCCGCAAGGCGGCATGCAATAGCGTAACCCGTTGGCCTCCTGCCAGCGAGCCGCTCACCTCCAGAAGTTATCATGAGTGGGGGTATACGCTCGGCGATGTGCGCTTCGGGGCAACCGGATGGACGCAGTACGGTTCGGCATCTATAACATCCTGTGCGATGTCGATGCGACTCGCCTGGCTTACGAGCGCACGCCGCTTGGCGGCGCGGAGATGTGTGGTTGTCTTGCCTGCCGTAACTTCGTGACTGCCGGCGAACGCGCTTATCCTTCCGACGTGCTTGCCCTGTTCCAACAGCTTGGCATCGATTACCGCCGTCCTGCCCATGTCTACACTTGGGGCCGTGTCGAGGACGGGCGCTATCATTACGAGGGCTGGTTCCATTTCGTCGGGCAAGTCGACCAACATATCGATGCCTGGGAGCAAGTCTCAGACTACTTCTACCTCTGGTTCCATGGCCGCCCGGCACTCATCTCGGAGGCCTTCAAATGGCAGCCGCTCGGGGTGCTGGAGTTCGTCAACAAAGCGGTGCCCTGGGTGCTAAATACCCCGCTCCCATCACCAGATTGGCCGTTCGAAACATCACAGTAATTGAGGATCCCAATCGCTCCTGACCGACACCTACGTTACTTCCTCACGAGCGGCAAAGGAGGGCGGCGCGGCCGCGGAGATGCAGATCAATCTTGATTTGGCGCTGCTGCAGATGTACCCGCCGGCGCAGCTTGTCCGCGTGGTGCAGCTCTGCGAGCGGGTGGGCTACCGCACCTTCCGCTACGGCAACGAGAAGTACTTCCGCGATCCCTGGATCGGCCTGGCGGTGGCGGCCGAGCACACGCGCACGCTGCGGCTCAGCACGTTCGTGCAGGACCCGTTCACGCTGCACCCGGCGCTCACGGCGGTCGCGATCGCCACGCTGGACGAGCTGAGCGGCGGGCGCGCGGAGCTGGTGCTGGGCGCGGGCGGGGGCGGCGGCGGCGCGCTCGGCTACCAGCGCGTCAAGCCGGCGCGCGCGATCCGCGAGACGATCGACGTGGTGCGCGGCATGCTGCGCGGCGAGCGCGTCCACTACGAGGGCGAGGTGGTGCGCTTCGGCGGCGGGCGGCTGAGCTTCCCCGCCCGCGCCGACCTGCCGATCCTGGTGGCGTCGCGCGGCAACCTGGTGCTGCAGATGGCCGGCCGCTACGCGGACGGCGTGATGATCGCCACCTACGCCACGCCGCGCGGCGTCGCGCACGCCCTCGCGCAGATCGACAAGGGGCTGGCACGGGCGGGGCGCACGCGGCGCGACGTCGCCATCAACTCACGGGTGGATGCCTGGGTCCACCGCGACCCGCGCGTGGCCCAGGAGGCACTGCGGCCGATGATCGCCGGCTTCCTGACGACGAGCTACCCCGACACGAACTTCGTGCGCGTCGTGGGGCAAGAGGTCTCGCCCGAGCTAGAGGCGGTGCTGGCAAAGAAGGACCGCGACCACTCGTGGGCGAACGCCCACCTCGTCTCGGACGCCCTGCTGGCGCAGTTCTGCTGGACGGGCACGGCCGAGCAGGTGGCCCAGCAGATCGCGGCGGTGGTGCGGCTCGGCATCACCGACGTGACGGTGACGCTGCACCCGCCGCAGGACGCCACGCCCGCCGACGTGGAAGAGGTCATCCGCAGCTTCGCCGAGGACGTGAAGCCGCTGGCCGAGCAGCTTGCGAGCCGCTAGCCGCCGCCCGCACCTGCTCGTGTGGGCCGCGGCGTGGGCAGCGATTGGGGCGCTGACTACGCTTGGACTGGTGGCCATGGGGCTGGGCGGCCTGCCGCTTCTGATTGCCCTACCGCTTGGTGTGGTCCTCGCCTTCGTCAGTCGTTGTCAGGCCATGTGGGCGTTGTTCATCGGCAGTGGACTGCTGCTCGTGGGCCTCACGGGGCGCCTGGTGGTGCAGATGTCGCCGTGCGGTGTGGGAACGTTCACGCCTCCGCCCGGCGGCTGCTACTCCCGAGAAACCATGCCCGCGCTGCTGGTGGGTGTGGAGCTCCTGCTGGGCGGGCTGGCCGCGGGCGCCTGGTACACTAAGCGGGCGGCGAACGAGCAGCCAGACCGCTGACAGAATCATCAGTCAATCGCGCCGCGCGCATGAGGAGAGGGCCAGTGGCAACGAGTAGGCCTGTGAGGCGGGCTGGCTGGCGCGTCGGAAGCGCTCTAATCGCGCTCGCGCTCGTCCTTCTCCCAGCCAGGCCAGCTCCCGCGCAGGATGGCAGCCCCGCGCGGGTACGGGCGGCCCTGGCGCAGCTGGACACGCTCGCCGCGCAATCGCTCCAGCGGACGGGGATCCCCGGCATGGCGATCGGCGTCGTGTCGCGGGATGAGGTTGTGTACCTCAAGGGCTTCGGCGTGCGCGAGGCGGGGACCGACCAGGCGGTGGACGCCGACACGGTGTTCCAGCTGGCCTCGGTGTCCAAGCCTATCGCCTCGACCGTCGTGGCGGCGCTCGTCGGGGACGGCGTGGTGGGCTGGGACGACCACATCGTCGACCACGACCCGACGTTCCAGATGTACGATCCCTGGGTGACGCGCGAGGTCACGCTGCGCGACATGTTCGCCCACCGCAGCGGCCTGCCCGACCACGCCGGCGACCTGCTGGAAGACCTGGGCTACGACCGCACCGAGGTGTTGCACCGGCTGCGCTACCAGCGGCCGGACACCAGCTTCCGCTCGACGTACAACTACACGAACTTTGGCCTCACGGAGGCGGCAGTCGCGGCGGCGCGCGCGGCGGGCGAATCGTGGGAAGACCTGTCGGCCGAGCGCCTCTACCGGCCCCTCGGCATGACGGCCACTAGCTCGCGCTTCGCCGACTTCGAGGCCGCCCCCAACCACGCGCTGACCCACGTTCAGGTGGACGGCCGCTGGGAGCCGCGCTACGTGCGCGATCCCGACGCCCAGTCGCCGGCCGGCGGCGTCAGCTCGACGGTGCGCGACCTGGCGCAATGGATGCGTCTGCAGCTTGCCGGCGGGCGGATCGACGGGCGACAGCTTGTCGCTGCCGACGCGCTGGCCGAGACCCACCGCCCCCAGATCGTCAGCAATCCAGCCAAGGATCCCGCCGTCGATCACACAGGCTTCTATGGGCTGGGCTGGAACGTGAGCTACGACGACGCCGGCCGCGTGCGCTGGGGCCACTCCGGCGCCTTCGCGAACGGCGCGGCCACGGTGGTCACCCTGGTGCCCGCCGAGCAGCTGGGGATCGTCGTGCTGACGAACGCCGCGCCGATCGGTGCGGCCGAGGTGGTCGCGCTGGATTTCCTCGACCTGGCGCTGGAGGGCCACCTCACGCGCGACTGGGCCGCCGTGGTCGCCCCAGCCTTCGCCGCGCTGAACGCGTCGCCCTACGACCGCGGCATCGACTTCACGCGCCCGCCGGCCGACGCCCGACCAGCGCTGCCCGCGGCCAGCTACGTCGGGACGTACGCGAACGAGCTGTTCGGCGACGCCGAGGTCGTCGCGGACGGCGATGGCCTGGCGCTCCGCCTCGGCCCGGGCCGCACCACCTTCCCGTTGCAGCACTACGACCGCGACGTGTTCACCTACCAGCCGGCGGGCGAGAACGCCGCTGGGCCGAGCGGCGTCCGCTTCCAGATCGGCCCCGATCAGACCGCGACCAGCGTGACGATCGACAACCTGGACGTCGACGGCCAGGGGACGTTCACGCGGCCGAACGGGGAGCCCTCCCCCTAACCCTCTCCCAGACAAGGGGTCCAGTGGCTTCCCTCCCCTAACCGTCTCCCAGTGGGAGAGGGAACAGGACGAGCCTGCCCTGGCGCTCTCTGGGGCGCGCGCGGCACTTCAGGGGAGGGAAGCGCGGGCGCTCGTGGTACGGCATTGTGATGCGGGCGCTGTCACGTTTCCTTAGGCCGGGCGACGGGGCCGGCGCTATAATCGCGCCGGGCCGGGGCGCGGGGCGTCGCTCGCGTGGCCGGCTGGTGTGCCGGCATTTCGTGAGGGGTGGTCGCCACTGTGAGAGTCGCCCGGTCGCTGCTGTCGTCGTCGCGCCGCGCCTGCGTCGTGCCCGCGGCGCTCGCGCTCGTGCTGGTTGCCGCGTGTGCGCCGGCCGAACGGACCGCGCCGAACCTGCCGGGACTCGGCACGGCCTCGACCGCACACGCGGCCGCGCCAGCGAGCAGCGCGCCGCCAAGCGCGGCGGTGGCCGACGCGGCGCAGGGGCTCGCGGACCAGGTGGCGCCGCCCACACTGCCCCCCACGCCCGCTCCCACGGTCACGCCGACGCCAACGGTCCCGCCGCCCCAGCTAGCCCACGACGTGGCGCCGCCGCATGTGAGCGCACAGATGTCCGTCGTGATCGACGAGGACTCGGGCGCCATCCTGTATGGCCACGACGAGAACCACGAGGTGGCGCCCGCGAGCCTGACCAAGATCGTCACCGCGATGGTGGCGCTCGAGCTAGGCCACCCGGCCGACCGCGTGACGACCGACGTGGACAGCCGCGTCATGTGGGACAGCACGATCATGGGGCTGGTCCCCGGCGAGGAGGTCTCGCTCGAAGACCTGCTGTACGGCATGATGCTGCCGTCGGGCAACGACGCGGCCATTGCCATCGCCCGCTACATCGCCGGCAACGAGACGGTGTTCGCGGACCTCATGAATGCCAAGGTGCGACAGCTGGGCCTGCAGCACTCGCACTTCGTGAACCCGCACGGCCTGGAGCAGGAGGGGCATTACTCCTCGCCCTACGACATGGCGATGCTGGCGCGCGCGGCCATGCGCAATCCCTTCTTCCGCCGGCTGGCCTCGACGAAGGAGTGGAACGCCTCCGGCCTGCTGCGCAGCTACCACCTGGTGAACCTGAACCGCTTGCTCTGGCAGTACCCGGGCGCCGATGGCGTGAAGATCGGCTACGAGGACACGGCGCTCAACACGATGGTGGTGTCGGCGAAGCGCGACGGCCACCGCGTGTACGCGGCGTTCATGCGGAGCACCAGCCGCGACGCCGACGGCACGGCCCTGCTGAACTACGCCTTCGACGCCTACGCCTGGCCTGGGCAATAGTAGAATAGCGCGTAGCGAGGCTACGCGTTACTCGTTCCTCCCTACCCACTCCCCAACCGTCTGGCGGCCTCGACGATGAGGTCGGCGGCGGCCGTATTGCCCAGCCGCCCGCAGTCCACCAGCAAGTGGTAGTGGCCGAGCGCCTCCCAGTCGGTCTTGAACAGGTGCTTCACGTAGCGCGCCCGCGCGCGGTCGGTGTCCTGCACGAGCCGCTCCGCGGCCGCCTGGTCCAGCCCCTCGCTCGCCTGGATCGAGCGCACCCGCTGCGCGAACGGCGCGAAGACGTGGACGTGGAGCGTGTTCGGCTCGTCCTTCAGGATGTAGGCGCCGCCCCGCCCGACAATGACGGCGTTGCCCGAGCGAGCCACCTCGCGGATCACCTGTTCGATGACCTCGGCGTAGGGGAGGTCGTCGAAGCTGTCGTAGTCGGCGAAGAGCGCGGTGGTGATCTCGGGCGGCATGGCGAGGTCAGGGTAGCTCAGGCGCAGCGAGCGCGCGAGACGCGCGACCAGCGTCTCGCCGCGCTCGTCCTTCTCCTCGACGACCTCGCCCGGCACGCCGAGGCGGCGGGCGACCTCGTCGATGATTTCGCGGTCGATGAACGCGGCCCCGAGCCGGCGTGCCACCTCCTGGGCAACCTCGCCGCCGCCGCTAGCGAACTGGCGCGAGACGGTCACCACGGGCATGGGCCTCACCTCAGCGTGCAAGGTGGGGCATTATGCGGCATCGGGGCCGGCGCCGCCCACTGCCGCGCTCAGACCACGGAGATGGGCCACCCCGGCCGAGCCGCGTGGGGGGCACGGCCCGGCCGGGGTGGTGGGAAGATGGTGCCTTTTGAGTTAGTCGGGGCTACGCGCAGACGTCGCGGTCCGGCACGGGGTTGCGCCGGGGGCGGCCGGGTTTACCCCGCATGCTGAGTCGCCAGGCCTCGATATCGTCGCCGGTGTACAGCGGCGGCGGCGGCGGATAGGCGACCTCGCCGCACCACAGGCAGGTTTGCTCGCCGTCGTATCCGCCGTACATCTGGCCGCCGCAGCGCTCGCAGCGCGGCAGCGCGCTGGGCTTCACCGTGTTGATCATCTACGCTTCACCTCCAGGCTGGCTGACTCAAGCCTAAAGGTCCGAGATTGTGTCCCTGTTAGCGAGATGCTAAAGAACTATTAAATCGGGCGGCCGACCGGGGCGGCGTCGCCGGTGCTAAAAGCGCCGCTGGGCGGCGCCAGTCAGCAGCGGGGCGGCAGCAACAATGGCGCCGGAGCGTGGGATACCATGGTCGACGCGGGGAGCGGCGAGCGCGGGCAGCTACGGGTCGGTGTCGGCGGCCCCGACGGAGGCCATGCGCTGCTCCCAGGCCTCGGCCGCCCGCAGCGCCGTCGCGAGGGTCGTCGCCTCCGCGCCACAGGCCTCGGCTATCCGCGCCACGTCGGTCGCCCAGGTTAGCGCCAGGGGCCGTGGGCGCAGCAGTAGCCGGGCGAGCGTGGCGCGCGGACACCCCAGCTGGAGCGCGAACTCGTCTTCGTCCCACCCCTGCGCATACGCATACGGCATCAAGAGCGAGGCCAGGAAGCCGGGCCGGGTCGTGGCTTCCCGCACCAGATACTGCAGCAGGCCCTCGACCTGCAGCACCTGCTCCTCAATCGCTTCCGCGCGGGGAGCCAGCGGTGGCGGGCCGGCCGAGATCTCATCCGGCGGCGGCCCGCCCTCCCCGGACGCCGCGGGCGAGGCCGTCGCCGGGGCAGCTCTCAGGAATCGCTCCCGCGCTCGCGTCCAGACCTGCACCCGGTCCAGCAGCTCCTGGGCCACAAACGGCTTGGTGATGTAGTCGTCGGCGCCCGCAGCGAACCCCGCGTGGCGCTGCCCCTCGCCCCCAAGCGCGGTCACCATGATGATGGGAACATCGCCCACGTGGTCCCGCGCGCGAATCCGCCGGCACACTTGTAGCCCATTCAAGTCGGGCATCATCACGTCGAGCAGGACGAGCGCGATGTCCGTGTCCAGGCGCGCGAGCGCGGTGCCGCCATCCCGGGCCGTTTCCACACCGTACCCGCCGGCAGTCAGGATCTGCTCGATCAGCGCGCTAATCTCAGGATCGTCGTCCACCACGAGCACGCGCGGCGCAGAATTCATGGTGACACCCCGTGAACGCAAGCCATTGGCGTCGCCTGGCGAGTTGCCGCGCTAGGAGAGCAACGTCGCCGCTCAAGAGGCGGTGACTGACCGTCATCTCCGTGGGCAGCGCTGCTCTCATCCGGGCCACCAGCCCCAACGCCGCTTCCCATCATTACCCCCGGCCAGCGCGTCTATCCTGTCGCCTGTCTGCTAGCAGAAAATAATGTCTGCTAGCACTCATCATAGCACGCGGCAGGTTGCGGCCGGCATTTTCCTCACGACCCCTTGTGAACGGAACAGGCCCGCCCGCCTTTCAGGGATCCTGAAAGGCGGGCGGGCCCTGCCGGACCGCGCCGTGGTGGCGCTTAGTGGTCGATGTTCTGGCCCATGACCTCCGGCACGTGGCCCACGCGGAGCACGCCGACGGCGCCCTTGTTCGCCTGGGCGAAGGCGTGGGAGACGAACAGGTAGTCGCCCGCCTCCTCGGGTCGCACGTCGAACACCGAGCCGCCGCCGACCGGCACCGTAGACGTCTGGACGCCGCTGAACACGTTGCCCTGCGCGGGATTGCCGTTCTCATAGATGTGGTCGAAGATGCCGCCGACGACGTGGAAGGACGAGTTCATGGTCGGGCCCGCGTCCACCACGTAGAAGCGCACCGTCTCGCCCGGCTCCGCGGTCAGCGGGTAGTCGCGGTACTGCGAGGCGTGGCCGTTGAAGGCGACGAGATCGGCGTGGTCGAAGTCCTGCATCTTCGTGAAGCTGCCGGTGAGCACGCCATTGGGCAGCCGGTCGCCGAAGTAGAACTCGCTCTGCACCAGGACGTACTCGTGGTCCGCCGGCGGCAGCGGCGGGTCGGGGTCCACGATCATCACGCCGTACATGCCGTTGCCGATGTGCTGGAGCGCGGGGGCGGTGCCGCAGTGATACATGAACACGCCCGGCACGGTGGCCACGAACGACCAGCTGAAGGTCTCGCCGGGGCTCACGTTGCGGTAGTTGGCGATGGGCGTCTTCGCGCTATGGAAGTCGAGCGAGTGGGGCATGCGCCCGTTGTTCGTGAGCGTGACGTTGACCGTCGCGCCCTGCTTCACGCGGATGACCGGGCCGGGCACGGTGCCGTTGAACGTCCAGGCCTCGTAGTAGGTATTGGGAGCCACCTCCAGCACCTGCTGGTCGTCCATGACGAGATTCACGTCCACCGAGTCCGCGGGGTTGTAGGGCGGCGCGACCGCCGACACTGGCTCGTGCGCCGGGGCGCTGTAGGGCGCGGCCGCCGGGGCGGCGGCCAGGCTGGCCATATCGTGCGTGGGGGCGACCGCGGCCGGGGCGGCCGGCGCGGGCGCGCTGCTGCCCGTCATCGCGGCCTCCGTGCGGCCGGGCGCCGCGCTCGCGCGGCGGGCCACGTTGGGCGTCGAATAGACGAGCGTCAGCAACACCAGCGCGCCGACAGCGCCGAGGGTGAGCCACCACGTCCAGTAGGCTTTGCCCGAGGGGTTCTCCATCGCGATCTCTCCTCCACTCCTCTCGCACCGCAACTGGCCTGGCCCGCCGGCTCGCCGCAACAGGGCCGCCTGACGCGGCGCCCGGCTCCCCGTGCTGGCGGCTTTCGGACAGACCAGTTCGTGCGCCGTTGGGAGCATGATCGGCGGGCGACGTTGACCGTCGCGTTTCCGCGGGTAAACGGTCCGTCAACAGATGTGGCGGCCAGTCCGATTGGAGCAGCCGGCGCGCGGCGGGCGGCCGGCGAGCGATCCGGGAGCGGGGGTCGCTTGTTCTCCGCCCGCCCAGCGGCGCAGACTATGGTAGATCGAGGCTATGCTAGAGTAGGCGAGGCCCGCTGCGGCGCTTGGGGGCGGCGTCGCGGCGCGGGCGCGCGGGCTGCCGGACGCTCCGGAGGAGGGAACACCATGAAGCTGATGATTGCCGCCGATCACGCGGGTTTCCCGCTGAAGGAGTCGCTCAAGCGCCAGCTGCAAGAGGCCGGCCACACGGTCGAGGACCTCGGAACGCATAGCGCCGAGCCCGTGGATTACCCGGACTACGCCCGCAAGCTGGCCGAGCGGGTGGTGCTCGGCCGGGGCGAGCGCGGCATCTTCGTCTGTGGCTCGGGCCAGGGTGGCGTCATGGCCACCAATAAGATCCCGGGCGTGCGGGCCGCGCTAGCTCAGGACACCTACTCGGCCCGCCAGAGCGTCGAGCACGACGACGCCAACGTCCTCTGCCTCGGCGCGCGGGTGCTCGGCGACGCGCTGGCCTGGGAGCTAACCCGCGCTTGGCTGGCGGCGCGCTTTAGCGGCGAGGAGCGCCACTGCCGCCGCCTGGCGAAGCTGGCGAAGCTCGACACGCGCTTCCCACTCTTGGAGCTGCACGGCGAGGGGCAGAGCGCCTGGGTGGACAACATCCGCCGCGGCCTGCTCGAGACCGGCGAGTTTCGCCGCATGGTCCGCGAGGGCATCACCGGTGTTACGTCGAACCCCACCATTCTCGAAAAGGCCGTCTCGGGCAGCACCGACTACGAGGCGGCGATGCAGGTGCTGGCCCGCCAGGAGCTGTCGCCGCGCGAGATCGCCATCCGCCTGTGGATCGACGACATCCGCGAGGCGGCCGACCAGCTCCGCCCCATCTACGACCTGACCGAGCGCGTCGACGGCTACGCCTCCATCGAGGTCGACGCCGAGCTAGCGCTGAAGACCGAGGCGACCATCGAGGAGGGGCGGCGGCTCTGGCGCGAGGTCGACCGGCCGAACGTGATGATCAAGGTGCCGGCCACGCCGCCGGGCATCCCCGCCATCCGCCAGCTGATCGCCGAGGGCATCAACGTCAACATCACCCTGCTCTTCTCCCAGCAGCGCTACGAAGAGGTGATGGAGGCCTACCTGGCCGGGCTGGAGGAGCGCGCCGAGGCCGGGCGGCCCGTGGACCACGTGGCGAGCGTGGCCAGCTTCTTCGTCAGCCGCGTCGATACGGCGGTCGACAAGCAGCTCGAAGCGAAGATCCAGTCGGCTGCGGACGCGGGCGAGCGGGAAGCGCTCCAGGCGCTGCTCGGCAAAGCGGCCATCGCCAACGCCAAGCTGGCCTACCAGCGGTTCCTCAAGCGCTTCGGCGACGCGCGCTGGCAGCGGCTGGCGGCGGCTGGCGCGATGGTGCAGCGCCCGCTCTGGGCCAGCACCAGCACGAAGAACCCAGCCTACCGCGATGTGCTGTACGTCGAGGAGCTGATCGGGCCGGACACCATCAACACGATGCCGCCCGCGACGATCGAGGCCTTCAAGGAGCACGGCCTGGTGCGGCGCAGCGTAGACGAGGACGTGGCCGGGGCGCAGGCGGCGCTCGACGCGCTCGCGCGTCACGGCGTCGATCTCGACGCCGTGACGGAGCAGCTGCAGGACGAGGGCGTGGCGGCGTTCGCGCAGTCGTTCGACCAGTTGCTGGCGGCGATTGCCGACAAGCGCGCCGTGGCGCTGAAGGGGGCCGAGCGCCGCGTCGAGACGCACCTCGGGCCGATCGCGGCCGACGTGGAGCGCGCGGCGCGATCGCTGGCCGAGAGCGACGCCGTGCGCCGCATCTGGGCGCACGACGCCGCGCTGTGGGGGCAGGATGCGCTTGCCGAGCGCAACATCGCCAACCGGCTGGGGTGGATGCCGGTGGTCGAGACGATGCAGGAGCGCGTGGACGGCCTGCGCGCCTTCGCCGACGAGGTGCGCGCGGCGGGCTTCCGGCGCGCCGTGCTGCTCGGCATGGGCGGCAGCAGCCTGGCGCCCGAGGTGCTGCGCCAGACGTTCGGCGCCGCGCGCGGCTACCTCGACCTCGACGTGCTCGACACCACCGACCCCGCCACGCTGCTGCAGCTCGAGCGCTCGCTGGACCTCGACCAGACGCTGTTCGTCGTCGCCAGCAAGTCGGGCACGACGGTGGAGACGCTGTCGCAGCTGGCCTACTTCTGGGCGAAGACGAACGGGCGCGGCGACCAGTTCATCGCCATCACCGACGGCGGCACGCCGCTGGAGGCGCTGGCTCGCGAGCGCGGCTTCCGCCGCGTGTTCGTGAATCCGGGCGACATCGGCGGGCGCTACTCGGCGCTCTCCTACTTCGGCCTGGTGCCGGGAGCGCTGCTCGGCGTCGATCTCACGGCCCTGCTCGACCGCGCCGCGCGCATGGCCGAGGCCTGCCGGCCGGGCGGCGACGGCGCGCGAGCCGCGAGCGGCGGGCCCGGCGCGCAGCTCGGCGCTATCCTGGGCGCCTCGGCGCTGGCCGGCCGCGACAAGATCACGCTGGTGCTGCCCGACGCCATCGCCGCATTCGGCGACTGGGTCGAGCAGCTGCTGGCCGAGAGCACGGGCAAGCAGGGCAAGGGGCTCGTGCCGGTCGTCGGCGAGCCGCTGGGCGCCCCCGGGGTGTACGGCAACGACCGGCTGTTCGTGGCGCTGACGCTGGAGGGCGAGGCGCCAAACGCGCGGCTGGCGGCGCTGCAGCAGGCGGGCCAGCCGGTGGTCACGATCCCGCTGCGCGACACGTTGGACCTGGGCGGCGAGTTCTTCCGCTGGGAGTTCGCCACCGCCGTGGCCGGCGTGGTGCTGGGCATCAACCCCTTCGACGAGCCGAACGTCCAGGAGTCGAAGGACAACACGAAGCGCGTGCTGGAGGAGTTCCAGCGGCTCGGACGCCTGCCCGAGCCCGAGTCGGCCGCGCGCTCGAACGGCCTGGCCGTGCTGGGCGACGCCGAGGCGAAGTCGGTCGAGGACGCCCTGGCGAGTTTCCTCGACGCGGCGCGGCCCGGCGACTACCTGGCGCTACAAGCCTACCTGCCCTACCGCGACACGGTGCGCGCCGCGCTCGAAGACCTGCGCCTGCGCCTGCGCGACCGGTTGCGCCTCGCGACCACGTTCGGCTTCGGCCCGCGCTTCCTGCACTCGACCGGCCAGCTCCACAAGGGCGGCCCGCCGACCGGCCTGTTCCTCCAGTTCAGCGCCGACGATCCCGAGGACGTGCCGATCCCTGGCCAGTCGTACACCTTCGGCACGCTCAAGCGCGCCCAGGCGCTCGGCGACCTCCAGGCGCTCCAGGCGCGCGGCCGGCCGGTGCGCGCTATCCGCCTGCACGGCGATCTGGAGGCCGGCCTGCGCCACCTGGCCGCCGCGCTCGACGCCACCGCCGCCCGCGCCCGCCGCTAAGCACCGGATAGCAGGCGCTCGGCTTCTCGCCGGCGCGGGGTGACTAGCCGCCCCGCGCCGGCAGTTGCCACGATCTCACCAGCCAGATGGAGGGGGCATGCTCGCCGCCGGGCGCCCGGCCAGCGGTACGCCCGAGCCGGAGCGTGCTGCGGCCCCACCTGTCGCCGCCCCCGCGGGGCCGCTCGTCCTCGCGCTGATGTGTCTCGTATCGCTCAATCTGCGGTCCGTCTCCGTCGGCGTGTCGCCCGTGCTGCCGCTCATCCGTCAGGACTTCGCGGTCAGCTACGCGCTGGCGGGCGTCCTGTTCGCGCTGCCGATCGCCATGATGGGGCTTGGCGCCGAGCCAGGGCGCCGACTGGTCGACCGCGCGGGGCCCTGGCGAGCAATCAGCCTGAGCCTCGCGCTGATCGGGGTGGGCGGGGGCCTCCGCGCGCTCGCGCCCAACTTCTGGGCGATGCTCGCGCTCACCGCGCTGTTCGGCGCGGGCATCGGGCTCGCCCAGCCCAGCCTGCCGCGGCTCGTGGCGCAGTGGTTCCCGACCCGGCGGGCCTTTGCCACGGGGGTCTATTCGGCCGGGCTGACCGGCGGCGCGGTAGTCGGCGCCTCGCTCACCGCGCTGCTGCTGCCGGCGCTGGGCGCCCTCTCGTGGCGGGGCACCTGCCTGCTCTGGGCGGCGCTCGCCATCCTGAGCCTCGTCGCCTGGCTGGCGCTCGGGCCGCGCCGGGACGCAACTCCCCCCGGCCCTCCCTCCCGGCAGGGAAAGGGCGAGCGGGACGGCTCAGGGAGGGGGGCGCGGGGGGTAGGTCCAACCCCCATCTGGCGCGACCGCGTGGCCTGGCTGATCACGCTGCTGTTCTTGCTGCAGAGCATGGGCTTCTATCAGCTCGTCGGCTGGCTGCCCAGCTACTATCAAGAGCTCGGGTTGAGCCTAGAGGCGGCCAGCGTGCCCTTCACCGTGCTGAACCTCGCCAGCCTGCCCTGTGGCCTGCTCGCCTCCTACCTGTCGGACCGCGTGGGCCAGCGCCGGCCGTTCGTGGCGGTGGGCGCGCTCATGCTGCTCGCCGGCATGACGGGGCTGCTGATGACGCCGCTCCACCCGGCGTGGCTGTGGACGACGCTCGCCGGCGGCGGCATCGGCATCGTCTTTACGCTGGCGCTCGCCCTGCCGACCGACCTGCTTGACCCTCGCCGCGCGGGGCCTACGGTGTCGCTCGTGTTCACGGTCGGCTACGGGGCAGCGCTGGTGAGCCCCTTGCTGGCGGGCGTGCTGCGCGACGCGTTCGGCTCCTTTACCCTGGCCCTGCTCCCGACGGTCGGCACGGCCCTCGCCATGCTCGCGACCGCCTTCGCGTTGCCCGAAACCGCTCGCGGCCTCCGCGGCCCCGCCGCATGAGGAGGGCGGGCCGCAAAGCGTTGACCGCGCCGAGCCGCCCGCTTAGAATACGTCGAACCGGCAGCCCTTGTGCGCGACGGGCGCGCTCGCCTGCTGGCGATAGCTTCCCCTGCCCCGCCGATGCGCCGGATGGCATCCTGGTAACATACCAGTGTGCGCCTGCGTGCATCGCGGCCGCGCGCGACCGGTTGGCGGCCTACCCGTGAGCGTGGAGAACTCACGGCTCCATCCGGCGCCCGCCGTACGTCCGGCCGCCGCTACCTCCTATGCCCGCGCCTGGCACGCGGGATGCTATGAACGCGACGCACCTGGCACGCGCCCCATACCGCTCGCGCGAGGCGGCCCCCGCCAGCCGTCTGCCGGCTCCTGGAGGGAACGAGGATGAGTGTGCTCGCTGGCGCCCTGCCCGAGATCGCCACGGCGTCCCCGCGACTAGAGCGGGTACCGTGCAATCTCTGCGGCTCCTGGGACGCGGCGCCGCTCTACCGGGGCACCATCGACCTCGCCACCGCCTCGCTCGACCCGCAGCAAGTCTACGCCTGCACCAGCTCACACTACGGACGCTACGGTCCGGTCGTGCGCTGTCGCCGCTGCGGCCTGGTGTATCTTTATCCGCGCCTCGCCGCCGACGCCGTCGAGGCGGCCTACGAAGAAGTGGCGGACACCCGCTATTTGGAGGAGCGGGAGGGGCGCGTCCACACCTTCGCGCGCGCGCTGGACGAGCTGGAGCAGGTGCGGCGCCGCGTCTTGGCGGGCGACCACGCTAGGGCGCCGGCGGCGGCGCCCACGCCTCGGGCCACGAACGGAGTGATCCATCCCCCCGCGCTCGGGGCCGCGCGGGGGCGGTTGCTCGACGTGGGCTGCCACATCGGCGTGTTTCTGGAGCTGGCCGCCGCCCGCGGGTGGGCGGCCGAGGGGGTCGAGCCGTCGCGCTGGGCCGCCGACGTGGCGCGCGGCCGGGGCCTGCGCGTCACCTGCGGCACGCTGCGGGGCAGCACCCTGCCGGCCGGCGCGTTCGACGTGGTGACGATGTGGGACGTCATCGAGCACTTTCCCGACCCGGCCGCCGAGGTGCGCGAGGTGCACCGGCTGCTGCGGCCCGGCGGGCTGGTGGGCATCACGACGATGAACGTCGATAGCCTGGTCGCGCGCCTGCTCGGCCCGCGCTGGCCGTGGCTGATGCAGATGCACCTCTACTACTTCTCGGTACGGACCCTGCGCGCGCTGATGGAGCGCTGCGGCTTCCGCGTGGTCGCGGTTTCGCCCCATCGCCGTATCGTTCGTCTCAGTTATGTCCTGTCACGGACCGAGCGCTGGTCGCCGCGGCTCGCCACGGTCTTGCAGCGCGCCGCCGAGCGCGTGCGCCTGGCCGATCTCCTGGTGCCGATCGACCTCGGCGACATCTTCACCCTTTACGCCCAGCGCATCGAGGCGTCCAATGGAGCGGTACACCACGGGAGATAGGGCGCGGGGGACGCCGGTTGGTGAGCAGTAAGCGGGACGCGGCGATCGTCCGGCGCGAGCGGCCCGCCGATCCCGCGCCGCGGCACCGCGCCGGCGTCGTCTCCCCCGGTTCCACTCCCCGCATCGTGCTCGGACTGCTCGCGGTCGCTCTGGGCGCGCTGGCCCTCTACTGGCTCCTCTGGACGCCCGCTTACCGTCTCAACGAGCGCTTCGAGTACGCTGACCTGGTCCTGGGCGCCTTCCCCGCCATCGGGCCTGTGCTCGCCGCACAGCTCGCGCTCGTGCGCGCGATCGCGCCGCCGGCTGTGGCCTCCTACGAGGGCACCCGCGTGCTGTTCATGGCGCTGCTCGGCAGCCTCTTCGCGCTGTACGGGGTCGCGCTCTGGCTGGTCGCGCGGGCGTCCCGGCGGGTGGCGGTCGTCCTGGTCCTGGCGACGACCCTGGCCTTCCAGCTCGTGCTCTTGCCCCTGCCCGGGGTGTTCAGCACGGACCTCTTCTCGTACGCCTTCTACGGCGAGGTCGCCGGCCGCCTCGGCGGCAGCCCATACGTCCAGGTCCCCGACGACTTCCCAACCCATCCGCTGTACCTGCTGATCAATCCGTTGTGGCGCGACGCCCCGTCCGTCTACGGGCCGGCCTGGAGCGCGCTCTCGGCCGGCGTCGGCGCCATCTGGGGCGGCGACGTGCTGGCCCAGGTGCTCGCCTATCGCCTCATTGCCGACGTCTGCCACTGGGCGAACCTGGCCGCGCTCTGGTGGGCGCTGCGCCGTCTGCGTCCCGGCGCCGAGCCGTTTGGCCTGGCGCTTTACGCCTGGAACCCGTTGGTCGTCGTCGAGTTCGCCGCCAGCGGCCACAACGACGGGCTGCTGATCCTCTTCCTGCTGCTGGCCATGAGCCTGGCAGCGCGGGGCCGCGCCTGGGCCGCCGTCGTAGCGCTCGTGCTCTCGGTCGCCACCAAATACACGACCGTCCTGCTGCTGCCGCTGCTCCTCTGGTGGGCCGCGCGCCACCACCAGGGCTGGCGGCGCGTCGCGGTGGCCGCGGGCGCCGGCCTCGCGGCCCTGGCGGCGCTCGCCGCCGCCTACCTACCCTGGTGGCGGGGGGCCGCGACCTTCGGGCCGATCATCTACTGGATCAGCACCCCGCTCTACGCCAACTACGCGCCCATCGGCATTGCCGCCTGGGTGCGCGACCGGGTCTGGGCGGCCGGCTGGCTCGACTGGGACACCGCCGAGCAGGCGGCGTTCGGCGTCGAGCGGCAGCTCGTGCGCCTGGGCTTTCTCGCCTACCTGGCCTTCGAGACGCTTCGGCTGCGCCGCGCCGCCGATCTGCCGCTCGCCTGCGCGCGGGTGCTGCTGGTGTTCCTGCTCGGCGTGAACACCTGGGTGCTCCCCTGGTATTACACCTGGCCCCTGGCGCTGGTGGCACTCGGCGACCCGCGGAGCCGCACCACCGCCGTCGCCGTGGGCCTCTCGGCCACCGCCGCCCTCGCCATGTACTGGGCGCAGACGCATCTGGAGGGCATGGACGGCGGCGGCTACATGCTCTACCTGGCGCCGCTTGGGGCGCTCGCCGCGTGGGAGGCCTGGCAGCAGGCGCGGGCGGGGCGGGCGGCCCTGCTCTACGGCGTGCTCCGCACGCTCAGCAGCGGCGGCCGGAAGACGAGCTGCGCCCCCGGCTCGACGTTGAAGAAATAGTACAGTCGTCGCCCGCACGGCAGCGGGTACGAGCCGCCGTTGGGCTGGCTAGCCGGGCGAATCGAGTCGCCCCACAGCAGCACCCGCCGCACGCCCGCCGGCGCGGCCTCGCGGAACACCGGCCGCGTGAGCGGGTCGAACCACCAGGCGCGGTACTCGGGCAGGTAGTAGCGGGCCTGCTGGTAGAAGAACGAGGCGAAGATCAGCGTGTCGGCCGGGTCGAAGTCGCGGCGCACGATGGCGAGCGCCTCGGGCACGCCGCGATTCAGGCAATCGACCTCGTACGCCGACAGCCGGCTGCGTCCCAGCAGGAAGCTCTGCAGATTGGCGCCGAGCAGCAGCGCCAGCAGGGCCGCGTAGACGAGCCGGGCGCGAGCGGGCCGGCGGCCCCGCGCCGCCGCGGTGGCAGGGCACCGGCCATCCCCGGCCAGGAGGACCGACTGGCTCTTGAGAGGAGCAGCCAACCGCCGCGCCGTGAGCCACCGCGCCACGCGCCACCCGCCCACGGCGATCAGGCGGGCGCGCGACGCGTGCGCCAGACGCACCGCGTCGCGCGCGAACAGGCGCAGCCCGGCGCCCGCGACGATGCACAGGCCCGGCAGGTAGCTGAAGCTGTAGCCACGATCGCCGATGTGGACGAGCGCGTAGAACAGGATCGGCGGCGCCAGCCACAGGACGAGCACCAGCGCCGGCGTGGGGCGGGACCAGTGCGGGCGGGGCCGGCCGCCCCGCCACCAGCGCCAGCCCCCGCGGCCGATCCCGTAGGCCAGCGGCGCGAGCGCGAGGCCCAGCCCCTCCTGGGCATAGCCCCACACCTGCCAGCTGTTCGACTGGAAGGCCCGCCAGCCGTGCGACCAGAGCGAGTAGCTGCCCTCGACGTAGGCGCCCTGGTGCCAGAGCAGCGGCCCGTACACGGCCCAGCCCTGCGAGAGGCCAGCCGTCGGCACGAGCCAGGCGAGCGTGCCCAGCGCGGCGCCCGGCAGCGGCGCCAGCAAGGTGCCGAGCCGGCGGTCGCGTCGCCAGCACACGAGATGGGCGGCCGCCAGCAGCGGCGCCAGGAAGAGCAGGAGGTCCGTGCGGAAGCCCCCCGCCAGGCCGTACAGGAGGCCCAGCCACAACGGGTGGCGCCAGCGGCCCCGCCAGTACGCCACCGTCAGCCCCGCCAGCGCCAGGCTGCCGCTGGCCAGCACCGTGTAGGGATAGGCCACGCCGCTGTACAGCCAGAACGGCGGCGCCGTGGCGAGGAGCAGCGCGGCCGCGATCCCCGCGCCGCGCCCGAACAGTTGACGCCCCACGACGTAGGTCAGCAATACCGCTAGCGCCCCGCCCAGCAGGCTGACGGCCACCAGGCTGGCGTTCGCGTCGCCGAGCGCGAGCTGCGCCAGACGTGCGGCGCCCACGTAGAACAGGTAGCCGGGCGGATGCGGCTGGCTCTCGCTCACGTCGAACGCGGCGAGCGCGCGGGCGTAGAGCACCGAGTCCCAGTGGTAGAGCGTGTTCGTCTGGTAGGGCAGCCGCATGCCGAGCGCCAGCGCGAACAGCACCGCGGCGTCGCCCCCCGGCGAGCCGACCGCCCGCGCCAGGAGGCCCCGTCGGCCGCGCGCGCGCCCATTCGTCGACGGGGCCGCGATGGCCGGCTCGGCGAGGGCGGGCGGACCTGCCGGCGGCTCGTGGGTGGGTGGCCAGGCGCCGACGGCTGCGGCCGTCTGGACCGACGCCTGGCGCCCGAGGGGAGCCGACTGCTCAGTTGCCACGCGCACACGCTCCTAGCGGGCTGTCAGGCTGGAACGGTTGCAACAGGCTGGGGGGCGCCAGCGGCGGATCGGGGCGCTGGCGCGGCGCAAGACGCCCCTCTCTAGTCTAAACGACGCTTATGTCCCGTGCGCCAAGTTGGTCGTTGGGACCGGGGCGAGCGCGGGCCATAATGAGTATGAGCGAGCGCCGCGCTGGGGCGCGATGGGCGGCCCCGCGCCGAGCGGCGAAAGAAGGTGCAGCGTGGCGAACCGACTGGCCCAGGAGACGAGCCCGTACCTGATCCAGCACGCCGAGAACCCCGTGGACTGGTATCCTTGGGGCGAGGAGGCGCTGGCCCGCGCGCGCGCCGAGGACAAGCCGCTGCTGGTGTCGATCGGCTACTCGGCGTGCCACTGGTGCCACGTCATGGCGCACGAGTCGTTCGAGAACCCCGCCATCGCCAGCCTCATGAACGAGCTGTTCGTGAACGTGAAGGTCGATCGGGAGGAGCGGCCCGACGTCGACCACGTTTATATGACGGCCGTGCAGGCGATGACCCAGCACGGGGGCTGGCCGCTCAACGTGTTCTGCACGCCCGACGGCACGCCCTTCTACGGCGGCACCTACTGGCCGCCCGAGGACCGCGGCCGCATGCCCGGCTTCCCGCGCATCCTGCAAGCTGTGGCCGAGGCGTACCGCGAGCGGCGCGCGGACGTGGAGCGGCAGGGCGTCACGCTGCGCGAGCACATCGCCCAGGCGATGGCCCCGGAGCTGCCCCGCGGCGCGCTGGACCCGGGCCTGCTCGACCAGGCCGTCGAAGTGCTGAGTAGCAGCTTCGACCGCCGCTACGGCGGCTTCGGCGGGGCGCCGAAGTTCCCACAGCCGATGACGCTCGAGTTCTTGCTGCACCGCTACCACGCCACCGGCGACGAGCAAGCCCTGGCGATGGCTGAGTTCACGCTCGACCACATGGCGCACGGCGGCATGTACGACCAGATCGGCGGCGGCTTCGCGCGCTACTCGGTGGACGACCGCTGGCTGGTGCCGCACTTCGAGAAGATGCTCTACGACAACGCGCAGCTCAGCCGCGTCTACCTGCACGCCTACCGCGCTACAGGCAAGCCGCTCTACCGGCGTATCGCGGAGGAGACCTACGACTACGTGCAGCGCGAGATGCTGGACCGCGCGGGCGGCTTCTACTCGTCCCAGGACGCCGACAGCGAGGGCCACGAGGGCAGGTTCTACGTCTGGACGCCGGCCGAGATCGCGGCAGCGCTGGGCCCGGAGGACGCCGCGCTGGTGGAGCGCTACTGGGGCGTGACCGAGGGCGGCAACTTCGAGGGACGGAACATCCTCTGGGTGCCGCGGCCGCTGGCGGCGGTGGCCGAGGAGGCCGGCGTGCCGCCCGAGCGGCTGGAGGCGGCGGTGGTGCGGGCCAAGCGCGAGCTGTTCGCCGTGCGCGCGCAGCGCGTGTGGCCGGGCCGCGACGACAAGGTGCTGACCGCCTGGAACGGGCTGATGATGCGCAGCTTCGCCGAGGCGGGGCGGCTGCTCGGCAACGCGGAGTACCTGCGCGTGGCCGTGGCGAACGCGACGTTCGTGCTAGGCCACCTGCGCCAGGGCGACCGGCTCCGCCGGACCTGGCGCAACGGCGAGGCGAAGCTGAACGGCTACCTGGAAGACTACGCGTGCTACGCTGCGGCGCTGCTCGCGCTCTACGAGGCGACGTTTGAGGTGGAGTGGTTCACCGCGGCGCGGGCGCTGGCCGACACGATGCTCGACCAGTTCTGGGACGACGCGATTGGCGGCTTCTACAACACGCCCCGCGAGCACGAGGCCCTTATCGTGCGGCCGCGCGACTTCTACGACAACGCCATCCCCTCGGGCAACTCGGTGGCCGTGGACGTGCTGCTGCGCCTGGCGCTGCTGACGGGCGAGGGCGCGTACGAGCGCCGAGCGGTGCAGGTGCTGGAGGGATTGGCGCAGGCGATGGGCCAGCACCCGCTGGCGTTCGGCGAGCTGATCCAGGCCCTCGCCTTCCACCTGGCGGGGCCGCGCGAGATCGCCTTCGTGGGCGAGCCGGAGGCCGCCGACACGCGCGACCTGCTCGCCGTGGTGAACGGCGCCTACCTGCCGAACGCCGTCATGGCGCTGCGCCGGCCCGACGACCACGCCGCGGCGGCAGCGATTCCGCTGCTGGCCGAGCGCGACGCCCTCGACGGCCGCGCGACGGCCTACGTCTGCCGCCACGCCGTCTGCGAGCTGCCCACCACCAACCCCATCGTCCTCGCCGAGCAGCTCGACCTACCTCCCCCGGCTCCCCTTCCCCGAGAAGGGTAGGCGGGGGGCCGTGCGGCCGGATTAGACGCCTCCTGCCTCAGCCATAGGAGTGCGGAAGAGTCCTGGCGACCGGCCGCGAGGCGGGCGCGAAATCGGCCGGGGGTCTACAATTAGTAGTAGAGAGACGCCTGGCTGTTGCCATGCTTTGTGTCCGTCGTGCCACTGATGCGCGTGCCGCCGCGGGCATGCAATTTGCGGTTGTCCGCGCGCGCGTGAGCGCCACAGCGCCGCGCGACCCGGGCTCGTAGCGTCTGTCGACGGGAAATCGATGGGGGAGTGCGCCCATGCGGCCCCATGAAGTCGCCGCTAGCGTCGAGCCGGCCCAGTGGGAGGCCATCCTGGCGGCCGTGCGCGAGCACAACCCCGACCTGTGGCGCGACCTGGAGCGTGCCGCCTGCCAGGACCAGCGGATCCCCCCGCGCCTGTGGCAGCGCTACGGCGCGGCCGACCGCCGCGCGCTGGTGCGCCGCGCGCTGGGGGCGCCGGCCAGCGGCCCGCTCGCGCTCGACGTGCTGCGCGAGTACCTGCTCGCGGAGCAGCGCCCGCTCGTGATGCGCTTCCTCGATCTTGCCGGCGTGCCCCACGAGGAGGGCGTGCTGCTGGAAGGCCCCGTGCCCGAGCCAGCGGCCGCCCAGCTCGACGCCGCCATCGACACGCTGCTCGCCGAAACGCCGCGCGCCACCGCCCTGCTGTATCTCCGGGCGCTCTCGGCACAGGACAACGTGGAGTGGCCCCGGCTCGAAGCGCGCCTGGCGGCCGAGAGCCGCGCGCCCGCGCCTGCCGGGGCCGAGCTGCCGGCGCGTAGCACGGCCACCGCATCGGCCCCCCCCGCAACGCCGCCTGCCACACCACGAGCTGCCCCCACGCCGGCCGAGCGTCCGCGGCCGCCAGCAGCCGAGCCCGAACAGCGCCCGCGTGCCCAGGCCCCGACCGACCAGGCGCCCGGTGGCCCGGCGGCGCCGGACGTGACTGGTCACGCGGCCATCGCCCCGCCCCCACGTCCTACCGAGCCGCGCGCCGCGCTGACGCCGAGCGAGCGCGCGCCACAAGGCCCACCCGTTGCCGCCCGGGCGCCGGAGGGAAAAGCGCGTGGAGCTTCGGGAGACGACGGCGGCGCGACGTCAGCCGCGAGCGCGGCGGATAACGTCGTGCCCTTGACGTTCGGCGCGACGGGGGCCGTGGCTTCCATCCCGAGGACCGCTCCCGAGCAGGATCGGCCGGGCGGTATAGCGCGCTCTACGACCGATGCCGTCGCAACGGCGGCGCCTTCCGCGGCGGCCGTCGCACCCGCCGTCAATAGGACGAGAGTTGCGGCCGCCCGCCAGGCGCCGGTCAGCGCACCCGCCGCGGTCCCGCCGGCGGCGGCCGCGCGGCCGCGCCCGCTGCCGAGCAATGGCGCGCGCAGGAGCGAGCGCGCGGCCGCGCCCAGCGTGGAGGCGGCGCCCCCCGAGCACGCCGCGGCCCCTACCGCCGACACCGTCCGCAACGGCGCGACCGCCAGCGTGGCGCCTCTCCGCGACCGCCGCGGTCTGCCCCGCGCGCCGCGTCTCGCCCTCGCCGCCCGCCTGCCCGCCCCGCCGCCCGAGCCGCCCGGCCTCACGGCGCTCGACCGCCTGCTGCTGCGCGCGCGCGCCGCCACGCTCGTCGAGGCCCCCGGCGCGGCCGATGTCCCGGAGCTGCAAGCGGCCGTCGCCGAGGTCGTCGGGCTGTCGGCCCAGCGCCCGGCGAGCGCCTACCATCTGGGGCTGCTCGCCGCGAGCGGCGACGCGCCCGCGTCAGCGCCCGCCCCGGGCTGGGGCGCGGCCCACCTGGGCTGGTACCACGCCGGCCGGCTGGCCGGCTGGGCGCAGCGGCAGGACTGGCCGGCGATCGCGCGCTTCTACGCCGACGAGCCTGGCGCGGCCGCGATGCTGTTCCGCCACGCCGACCTGAACGCCTGGGCGGGAGCCTGGCTCCTCGTCGGCCTGCTCGGCGCCGACGTGCCGGCGCTCGCCGCCGACGTGCTGCGCCACTGTCCTGCCGTGGCGAGCCTGGCTGCCCGCGCGACGCTGCTCGATGCGGCCGACGCGCTGCTGCACGGCGATCGCCCCGCCGAAGCCAGCGCGATTCTCGACGTGCTGGCGGGGCTCCCGCCGCTGGCCGGCGCGGTTGCCATGGCGAGTGCCGGCCCGCCGCCGAGCGAGACGCGCGAAGCCGCACCCGAGCGGCCGCCGGTCGCCGACGCGCTTGACATGGCCGACAGGCGAGATGGCGCGGACGCGCGGCAGGCCGCGTCCTACGCCGCCCGCTTACGGCGAGCCCAGGCCGAGTGCTTGCAGGCGCAGGGACTGTTCGGCGCGGCGCGCGCCCGGCTGGAAGCCGCCCTGGCACAGGCCGCGGGCGCCGAGCGGGCGGGGCTGCTCGGCGCCCTAGGGCTCGTGGCCGGCGAGTTCGCCCAGCTCGCTGAGCTGCGCCTGCCCGAGGCGGAGATGGACCCCGCGCCGTGGCGACGTCGCCTGGTCGCCGGGGCGCCCTACTTCCGCGAAGCGCTAGCCGCCGCCCTCGACTCGGCGCCGCTCGTCGGGGAGCCGGCGCCATCTTCGAGCGGCGGAGCGACGGCGACGGCGCAGGTGGGCCTGGGCGCGTTGGAGTGGCTGAGCGAGCGGCCCGCCGCGGCCCGCCCGCATTTCGAGGCGGCGCTGGAAGCCCTGCAGGCGCAACCCGCCGCCCACCAGCGCCGCGGTGTGCTGCCGCAGGCCCAGTTCTACCTCGGCGCCTGCCTGCTGCTCGATCTCGACGCGGCGGCCCGCGAGCGCGCCCTCGACCTCCTGCACCAGGCGATCGCGGCCGGGTTCCGCGCCTCGCCGCGCACCTGGCAGCGCCTGCTCGATCTCGTGGCGCTCGACCCTAGCCTGGCCGTTCCGTTGTTCACCCTGTTCAGCCAGCAGGCCGAGGCGGGCGACGAGGGCGCTGCCGCCTTGCCCGCCGATCTCGTGCAGGGCTTCCTGGTGCGCTGCGCGCCGCGCTCCGACGCGGCCCGGCACCGGCTCGCGCAAGAGTGCGCCCGCGCCGACCTGCCCGCCGCCGAGCGCTGGGAGATGCTGCTGCGCCTGCTCCGCGCGCAGCGCCAGGCCGGCGATCCCGACGGCGCGCGCGCGACGCTCGACGCGCTGGAGGGGCTGGCGCTCGGCCCGGCCGAAGACAGCCACGCGCGGCTTCAGCGCTGGTGCGACTTCCTGGCCGACCCGGCCAACTACGAGCCCGAGTGGTCGTGGGACGACGTGCTGTGGAGCCGCGTGCGGACGTTCGAGCTGCTCGGCCGCGACGACGAGGCCTTCTGGCTGCTCGACGCGCCGTTCAGCCGCCTGCTCGCCGAGGCCACGCCCGAGGCGCTGGCCGCGGCCGAGGACGTGCTGGCGCACGCGCGGGCGGTTGCCGTCTCGCCCGAGGCGCGCGCCGCTCTGCCCGAGATGACGGCACGGCTGCGAGCGCGCCAGGAGGCCGCGCGCCAGGAGTGCGCGCTCGACGAGGACGGCCTGGCGGCGCAGCTGCGGGCGGGCCGGGTGCTACGGGTCCTGTTCGTGGGCGGCAACGAGACGCAGGCCCGCCACGAGCGCGAGCTGCGCGCGGCGCTGGAGCAGCGCGACGAGGCGAGCGGCGGCCGCGTGGTGCTGGAGTTCCGTACGCCCGGCTTCAACAGCAACTGGGACAAGACGCTGGAAGCGGTGCGCGGCTACCGCGGGCGCGTGGACGCGCTGGTGCTGATGCCGTTCGTGCGCACGCAGCTTGGGCGGGCGCTGCGCCGCCTGGCAAGCGAGTTCGACATCCCCTGGGTGCCCTGCACCGGCAAGGGCTACGACTCGATGGAGCGCGCCCTCCGCCTCGCCATCCTCCTCGCCGCCAGCCGCTAGCTGCCCGCGGACAGCCGGGAACGGCGGGAGCAGCGACGAGCAGAGCCGGCCGACCGCTGGCGGATAGCTGATGGCTAATGGCTCACCTCCTTGAAGTCGCCCCCGGCGTGGTGCAGGTGCCGGTGCTCGGTGCGCAGGTCTGGCTGCTCACCGACGGGCCGCTCACGCTCGTCGATACGGGCACGCGCGGCAGCGGCCGCGCCATCCTGCGCGCTATCACGCGCCTCGGCTACCGCCCCACCGACCTGGCAGCCATTGTGCTTACCCACTACCACCCGGACCACGTCGGTGCCCTGCCGGAGCTGCTGGCCAGACTATCTCCTCTCCCCCGCGTGGCGATCCACGCCGCCGAGGCGCCGTTCCTACGCGCGCCCGCGACGATGCCGAATCCGTTTCAGCCGCACGTGCTGCGGGCGCTCGCGCAGCCGTTCTGGCGCCACGCCCGCCTCGGCCGCGCCTGCCCGGTCGACGCGCCGCTGGCCGACGCGGCGCCGCTGCCGGGGCGCCCCGACGCGCGGCTCGTACACTTGCCGGGGCACACGCCCGGCAGCAGCGCTATCTACCTCCCCGCGCAGGGCGTGGTGCTGGCGGGCGACGCCTTTGAGTACCGCGGTCGCCTCGCCCCGCCCCATCCGCGCTTCACCGAGGATCCCGCTGCCGCCCGCGCGTCGATCCGCAAGCTGGCCGCGCTCGACTTCGACACGCTGGCGTTCAGCCACTTCCCGCCGCTGCGCCGCCGGGCGGCCGCCGCCGTCCGCGCGCTCGCGACGCGAGTATAGAGCCGAGTTGCCCGGAGGTGCTGGATGGTGACTCTGGATCAGACCGCGAGTGGCACGGAGATCGCCGTGCGTCCTGAAGAGCTGATTGTCGTGAACCTGCGCGAGACTCCCACCACCGGCTTCCGATGGACGCTCGTCAGCCAGGGCGAGCCGGCCTGCACCCTGGACCACGACACGTTTGAGCCGAAGAACGACGGAGCCGGACGTGGCGGCACGCGTCGCTGGACGTTCCGCGCATCCCCGGCCGGCCGGGGAACGATCGAGCTGGCGGAGCGTAGGCCCTGGGAGCGCGACGAGCCTCCCGTGCAGACCTTCACGCTCGGCGTCCGCGTGGATGTCCACGCCTAGCCGACCCCCAGTGCCTGGCGCGGCAGCTCGCCGTCCAGCACCGGGGGTCGGCAGCGCGTAGCTCGCGGCGCAGCGCCGCTAGCCGGCGACGAGCGTAATCCGCCAGAAGTCGGAGGCGAGCTGCGGGTCGAGCAGGTACGCGTAGGGCATGGTGAAGTAGCCCTGCATCCCCCATCCGGTGCCCCAGGAATTGCGGACGATGAAGCGCTGCTGGGTATCGTCGTAGCCCACGGCACCCACTGCATGGCCGCCCTGCACCTGCTCCGTGCTCAGGTTCGGCATGGGCACCTCGCCCGTCTGGGCAACGGCGTCGCTCATAAAGCTGTCGTACACGGTGAAGCCAAACACGAATGGCAGCCCCGACGCCAGACAGCCTTTCATCTGGTTCAGGAGGCGGGGGACGCTGGCGTACTGGACGGCCCGGTACTTCAGCGCGTCGGCGTAGCACTGGCCCGGCGGCCGCTCGGCGAAGTTGGGGATATTGTACGGCCACTCCGACTCGGGGCAATCGCCTTGCTTGGCCACGCTCTTGATGCCATCGCGGATTTGCGCGCCCGCGTCGGAGTTGACGGTATGCTCCATCACCCGCTCGTTGTAGTAGATGAAGAGCCGGGACGGAGTGAACGGGCAGGGCGCCCCCAGGTGCTGCCGCATCTGATCGAACTCGATGGCTCCGGCGATCGCGTTGCCCGTGCAGCTCCCAAGTTGGCCCTGGTCGTAGACCCCCGGGCACTGCGGGCGCATATCGACCTGCGACGGGAGACTTGCTAGCGTCGCCGGCGCGGCCGCATACAAATGATCGCGCGCGTCTGGCAAGTCGGGAATCCAACCCAAGCCGCGACGTTGGACAGCCATGATCTCCTCTCCTTCAGGGGCGACCTACTCACCCCGCGGGCCGGTGGCCTCAGCGCGATCGCGATCGTCCACCGTTGTCGTGTATCGTTGCCGTCAAGGCGCCGAGGCAGACACCTCACCTGAAAACGCCGGGGGCTCACCCGCAGGCGGTACGATCGGCGGTCCAAGCGGCGATACGATTGATCAATCGATGGACCCAAACTACTGCTAGCATGATAATCTGTCAATATTCCGTCGCTCACAATTCGCTCACGAATTTCGTCTACTGCGCGATGCGCCGGGGCGGCCACTCGTGCCCCGCCCCGGCACCGATTGTGATCGCGCGCACGACGTTGGCGCCTTTCTTGCACCGGCGAGCATCATATCCTGTGACTCGTACCCTGGCGGGGGCCTGTGCCAGCACGCCACCCGGGAGCAAGGGGCACGGGCGTCACGGGCGGGGTAGACTTAACTGAGGCGACCGCGCGGCGCCGCCGAGATCAGGACGGCCCCGGGCCGCCGGGCGAGGGGTGAGGCAGAGCGATGGCGCTAGCCGATCTGGCGCGCGAGCGCGACCAGGCGCTGCTGGCCGACGAGCGCGCGGCGCTGAGCGCCCTGCGCGAGGCGCTGGTGGCCGCCGACGCCACGCCTGACGACCTGGCCGTGCTGCGCCAGGCCGAGGCCGACCTCGACACGCTGTTCCTGCTCGTCGTCATCGGCGAGTTCAACGCCGGCAAATCGGCGTTCGTCAACGCCCTGCTCGGCGAGCCGGTGCTCGAAGAGGGCGTCACGCCGACTACGGCCGCCATCACGCTGCTGCGCTACGGCGACGTGCCGGCCGAGCGCCGCGTGGACGGCGTCGTCGAGCGCGATTATCCCGACCCGCTGCTACGCGCGCTGGCCATCGTCGACACGCCAGGCACCAACGCCGTGCTGCGCGAGCACGAGGCGCTGACCGAGCGCTTTGTGCCCCGCGCCGACCTCGTGCTGTTCGTCACCTCGGCCGACCGCCCGTTCAGCGAGAGCGAGCGCGCCTTCATGGAGCGCATCCGCGCCTGGGGCAAGAAGCTGGTGCTCGTCCTGAACAAGGCCGACCTGCTGGCGGGGCCTGAGGAGCTAGCGGCGCAGATCGCCTTCGTGCGTGAGCAAGCGCGGCGCCTGCTCGGCCTCGAGCCGGAGGTCTTCCCAGTATCCGCGCGCCAGGCGCTGGCAGCCAAGCTGCGGGGAGCGAGGGCCCGGGGCCAGGAGCCTGCCCAACCTCCCACCCACCAGCTCCCCGGCGCCGCCGATGGACAGCGACCGAGCGCCGAGGCCGACGCATCGACGGCCGTCGGCCCCCTGGCCCCTGCCCCCCCAGTCCCGATCCCCGCCTCGTGGCAGCGACTCGAGCGCTACTTGCGCGAGACGCTGGACGACCGCGCGCGCCTGCGGCTCAAGCTGCTGAGCCCGCTCGGCGTGGCCGACCGCCTGGCCGAGCACTACCACGCCGCGGCCGAGACGCAGGTCGCCACGCTGCGCGGCGACCTGCAGCTGGGCGAGCATCTGGCAGCCCAGCTCGAGGTGTACCGCGGCGATCTGGAGCGCGACTTCAGCTACCGTTTGCAGGAGATCGACAACCTGCTGCACGCCCTGAACGCCCGCGGCACGGCCTTCTTCGACGACACGCTGCGCCTGGGCCGCCTATTCGACCTGTTCAACCAGGGGCGCATCCGCAGCGAGTTCGAGGCGCAGGTGGTCGCCGACACCCCGCAGCGCATCGACCGCGCGGCCCAGGACCTCATCGACTGGATGGCCGAGCAGGACGTGCGGCTCTGGGAGGCGGTGCGCGAGCAATTAGAGCGGCGCCAGGCGACGCGCGCGGTGGGCGGGCCGAGCGACCAGCTGCTGGGCGGCGTCGAGCGCGACCGCCGCGCGCTGCTCGGCTCGATCGCCGCGACGGCGCGCGAGGTCGTACTGCGCCACAACCACGCGCAGGAGGCCGAGGAGCTAGCCGCCGACGTGCGGGCAGCGATCACCCAGGCGACGCTGGTCGAGGCAGGGGCCGTCGGCTTCGGGGCGCTCACGCTGGCGATCATGGGCTCGGTGGCCGCCGACCTGACGGGCATCCTCGCGTCGATCGCCATCGCCGGCCTGGGCCTGTTCGTGCTGCCGCTGCAGAAGCGCCGCGTGACCGAGCGCTTCCGCCAGAGCACCGAGGGGCTGCGGGCGCGGCTGACCAGCGCGATGCGCGAGGCGTTCGCCCGCGAGCTAAGCCAGTCGCTGGAGCGCATCCGCAATGCGCTCGCCCCCTACGAGCGCTTCGCCCGCGTCGAGCACGACCGCGCCGCCCAGCTCGAGCGCGCGCTGGCCGCCAGCCGCGCCGACCTCGCCGCCCTCCGCGCCCGCATCGACCAGCTATAATCCCGGCGAGCCGCTTCAGGAGCCTTGCCCGTGCGCACGATCGAAACTACGGTCCGGGTGGAACCGGATGGCACGGCCTCGCTGCGCGTGCCCGCCGATGTGCCGCCGGGCGAGCACCGCGCGGTGCTGGTGCTCGGCGACGAGGCGGAAGCGCCATCGCCGCGTCCTCCGCTCGAGTTCTCCGCTTACCCCGTCGGGCTAGCCGTCCCCACGACGTTCCGCCGCGAGGACCTGTATCACGGCGGTGGATCGTAGCCCCCTCTTCGTCGACACCAACGTACTTGTATATGCCAAGCTGGCCCTGTCGCCATTTCACGCGGTCGCGACTGAGCGGCTGCTTACGCTCGAAGGCCAAACCGGGGACTTCGCACGCTTCGCAGGCTCGATCGTCCTGTTGCCGCTCGATGCCCCGATGTAGCAGTACGCTCGCCGCCCACCGTGTCGCCCTCCGCGCCCGTATCGACGGGCTCTCGCGCCGGACTTTCCCAACCCGGCCCCTGGCTGCGCTATCATAGACGCGCTCGCGGCCGCGCCCCGTCCCGGCCGCTACTCTCATGGGAGGACGACCGATGGCCTGGCAGATGGACCCGAACCACTCGCGCGTCGGCTGGTCGGTGAAGCACTACGGCATCAACATCATCCACGGCTACTTCGGCAAGGTCGACGCCACGCTCGACTTCACCGGCGACGACCCGACGCAGTGGTCGGTGGCGGCGACGATCGACGCGACGAGCGTGGAGAGCGCCTGCGCCGCCCGCGACCACCACCTCCGCACGGCCGACTACCTGGACGTCGAGCAGTACCCGACGATCACGTTCCGCAGCAAGCGCGTCGAGCCGGCCAACGGCCACTACCGCGTCGTTGGCGACCTGACGATCCACGGCGTGACGCGCGAGGTGACGCTCGACGGCCAGTTCCACGGCGAGGCGACGGACAACCAGGGGAAGCAGCGCCGCGGCTTCAGCGCGACCGGCACGATCCGCCGCAGCGACTTCGGCGTGGGCGCACCCGCCGGCGCGCCGAGCGCGGTGGCCGACGAGCTGCAGCTCACCATCGACAGCGAGACGGTCAACCAGGAGTAAGCGCCGGCGGCGCCGACACGGGGAACGGGCCCCCCTTTTCGGCGCGCGGCCGCGCGCCGACCGCCACCGCGCGCTGACGACCAGCGCCGCGCTCTCGTATAACTACTGGAAACCAGGCCGGTCGCGAGGCTGGGGTGTCAGTGTGGCTAAGCCGCGCCGACACCCCAGCCTCGGCCAGCTGCTTAGCCGCGCAACGAGCCCCGATCGGTGCTGCCGCGTGGACACGTCCCCCGCTGCGCGGCGTCCCCACCCGGATCGCGCGGTAGAGGGAGGAGAGAGACGATGCCGGGCAGCGAGCGCACGCGCGTCGAGCGCGACTCCATGGGCGAGATGGCCGTGCCGGCCGAGGCTTACTACGGCGCCTCGACGCAGCGCGCCGTGCTGAACTTCCCGATCAGCGACCTCCGCATGTCGCGGCTGTTCCTGCGCGCGCTGGGCCTGCTGAAGCGCGCGGCCGCCGA
This sequence comes from Chloroflexota bacterium, assembly GCA_035293805.1. GTDB lineage: Bacteria > Chloroflexota > UBA6077 > UBA6077 > JAJPHF01 > JAJPHF01. The sequence continues at coordinate 195,295 of DATGMD010000018.1, forward strand.
GGTGAACGCCGAGTTGGGCCTGCTGGACCCGAAGGTGGCCGCCGCGGTTGCCGAGGCCGCGCAGGAGGTGGCCGACGGCCGCTGGGACGCGCACTTCCCCGTCGACGTGTTCCAGACGGGCTCGGGCACCTCCACCAACATGAACGCCAACGAGGTGATCGCCAACCTCGCGGCCGACAAGCTGGGCGCCGGCATAGGCTCGCGCGCCGTCCACCCCAACGACCAGGTGAACGCGGGCCAGTCGTCCAACGACGTGATCCCCACCGTGATGCACCTGGCCGCGCTGCTGGCGATCAAGGACGACCTGCGCCCCGGCCTGGAGCGCTTGCAGCGGGCGCTAGAGCAGAAGGCGCAGGAGTTCATGCCAGTCATCAAGACCGGCCGTACCCACCTGCAAGACGCCACGCCGATCCGGCTGGGCCAGGAGTTCCAGGGCTACGCCGGCCAGATCGAGCGCGGCCTGAGGCGCCTCGCCGCCGCCGAGGACGACCTGCGCGAGGTGGCCCTCGGCGGCACCGCCGTGGGTACGGGCATCAACGTCCACCCCGAGTTCGCGCGCCGTGTCACCGCGCGGCTCTCGGAGCTGACGGGCGTCGAGATCCGCGAGACGACCAACCACTTCCAGGCCCAGAATACGGTGGACGCCGTGGTATGGGCCAGCGGCGCGCTGCGCACGATCGCCGTCAGCCTGCTGAAAATCGCCAACGATATCCGCTGGATGGCCTCCGGCCCGCGGGCTGGCCTGTTCGAGCTGCTGCTGCCCGAGGTCCAGCCCGGCAGCTCGATCATGCCGGGCAAGGTGAACCCCGTCATCCCCGAGTCGGTAGCGCAAGTGGCCATGCAGGTGATCGGCAACGACGTGACGATCACCGTGGCGGGGCAGTCGGGCAACTTCGAGATCAACGTGACCTTCCCGCTGGTCGCCCACAACGTGCTGCAGAGCATCAACCTCCTCGGCCGCGCGAGCGACAACTTCGCCGCCCAGTGCATCGAGGGCCTCCAAGCGACCGATCGCGGCCCCGCGCTGGTCGAGCAGGGGCTGGCCATCTGCACGGCGCTCGCGCCGGCCATCGGCTACGACGCAGCGGCTGCTATCGCCAAGGAGGCGTTCAAGAGCGGCCGTACCATCCGCGAGGTCGCGCTGGAGCGCACCGACCTAAAGCCCGCCGACCTCGACCGCATCCTCGATCCGACCAGCATGACCGAGCCGGGATTCTCGAGCGGGGTCGCCGGGGGCTGAGCTACCTCCTCCGGTTCAGCCGTGAGACGGCCCCCGTCGGGAACCCGACGGGGGCCGTCTCACGCCGGCGCCGCCTCCCCGTCAGCCCAAAGCTGTTATGGCCGGCCGGCCCGCGTCGCGCGCCAGAACGGTCCGCTGAAGTGTCGCGCCTTCCACGGAGGACCGACGCCGGGAACCCATTTTGTGCATGTTGCCCTTCTTGCTGCGCATGTGCATGTTGTCCATTTCGACCGGCGCGCGGCGGCACGGCCGATGGCAACGCCAGGCACGCGGACCAGAACGGTGCCGCGCCACAGGATGTCCGCCTCGCCGTGGTCGCTTGCACCGGCGCACGCGGAGCAAGTCCCTCCTGACCGCCGGGGCGCGGCTGGCCGCGCCCCGGAGCTTGCCACTCTGCGTCGGCCCGGCGCCCCGGCCTGGCACCTCACCCCGACACCCACCGCAGTAGTGCGGCGCCAGACCCAGGACCGGGCCCGGCACGGCTCGCAGCCGCGCCCCGCCGCAGCGGGACCCCCTCGGCCAGCTAGCTATTACACGGGCGGAACAGTGTGGGCCGCCATCCATTACCAATCTGCAATGACAATGGGGCATCGGATGGTCGTTGCCAATATGTAATGGTTTACGGGCTATGGTATTGACAGTGGTGTAATGGCGCACTAGAATGCCCTCTGAGGGAGAGACATGGACGAGTTCGCGACGCTCTTCCAGCGCTGGCGCGAGCGGGCGGGGTTGTCGCAGAACGCGCTCGCCCGTCGCATGGGCGTGAACCCGGCCTACGTGAACCGCCTGGAGCACGGCGGGCGCGGGGCCGGCAACCGCGAGCTGGTCGAGGCGGCCGCCACGGCCCTCAGCCTGAGCCCGGCGGAGCGAGACGCCCTGCTGGGGGCGGCGGGTCACTGGCCGGACAGCCTCGCCGAGCTAGGCCCCGCGGATCCTTCGCTCCAGCTCGTCGCCTCGGTCCTGACCGATCCGGGGCTGAGCGAGCAGGAGCGCGCGCTCTTCCGCCTCCAGGTGCGGCTGGCGGCGCTCGCCTGGCGCCCACCAGCCGCCGACGGCCGCCTGGCGGATGCTGCTGAGCAGTTGGGCAACCTGCTCAGGTAGCGGTCATTCGGACAATCAGTACAACTGTCGAGGGAGGGAGCGATGCCACGCCGCGGCGCCTCGCGGGACGCTGGGGCCGACGCCGCTACGCCCGCGCCCTTCTTCTTCGAAGGCATCGAGAGTCCCAATGGGACGATCTTTCCCGACGCGCTCCTCGACCTGGTCATGCCGTTCCTCTCGCCCACCGAGTGGAAGGTCTGCAGCTACATCGTGCGCCGCACCTTCGGCTGGAAGAAGGCCAGCGATCGCATCTCCCTCGAGCAGATCTGCCACGGTATCGTGCGCCGCGACGGCAGCCGCCTCGACTACGGCACCCAGCTCGACCGCAAGACCGCCATCAAGGCGCTGCGCGGGCTAGAGGGCAAGGGGGTCATCGTCGCCCAGCGGAACTACTCGGACGCGCGGGGCTACGAGGCCACTAGCTACGGGCTCCGCTTCCGCGGCCAGGCGCCCACCCGCACCCTAGGGGAAAAACTCCCCCAGGGTAGTGATGGGGTAGGGGAAACTTTCCCCCGGGGGCCGGGGGAGGCCGTCCCCGAGGCCCCCGGGGAGGATTTCCCCCAGCCTGGTGGCACAACTCCCCCGGCCCTCGTGGTTTCCGGCCACCCACAACCAACGTCCAGAACAACCAACCTGAAGACAAGTAACTCCTCCAACCAGAGCAACCCCTGGCGGGAACAGACCGACGAGGGGAACGATAGTGCCCGTGCTACTGCTGCCAGCCGGTTCGCCCCACAACCCGCCGAGATCACGCCCGCTTGGCCGATGGCTGCTGAAGTGATGGCCGGTGCGGGCGAGGCGGGGGACGCGCCGGCGAGCAGCGCGTCCTCGCACCCGACCGGGGCGAGGGCGAGTGGGGAGTCGGTGCTGGCCTCCCCGCCGCTGCCCGGCATGGAGCGCACCACCAGCGAGGCCGACGCCGCCACCTGGGCAGCCGTCCTGGCGCGCTTGGAGCAGCAGATGACGGCCGCGAACTACCAGACCTGGCTCGCGGACACCCGGCCGCTCGGCCGGCGCGGCGCCACGCTCGTGGTAGGCGCGCCAAGCGGGTTCGTGCGCGACTGGCTGCAGACGCGCTTCCGCGCGCTCGTGCGCCGCGCGCTGCAGGACGTCGCCCCCGCCCTCGGCGACGTCACTTTTGCCATCGCTCCCGGCGGCGACGCGTAGGCCGCGCCGCGGGGCTCTGCGGGGAGAAGCGCGCCCCCTGAGCCTGGGCGTGCTCGGCTGGCGGTCCGGCCGGCCGCTGCAGGGCCCGCGGGGGGCCGCCCTCAGGAGAATTGAGGGGCTGTCCCTCTGTACATTGGGGGGCAGCCACCCGAACCGGCCGCGCTGTTCGGCGCTAGCATGAGGTACACCCGCAGTTGTGCTGCCTCGGCCGATCATCGGCATCGCGCCCTGCTTGGCCAGGCACGGGCTGGAATCAGCGGGTAGGGTCTGGAGGAGGCAACCATGCGTCGCGCGCTGCTTCTTGGATTGGTCGGCGGCTTGGGGGCGCTCAGCATCGTGGCGGCGCCTAGCGCACAGGCGCAAGGGTGGGACCACCACCGACACCACGACGATTGGCGGCGGGACCGCGGCGACCGCCACGACCACGACGATCACGTCATCGTCGTGCCCGTGCCAGTCGCCCCGCCGGCGGCGCAGCCGGTGCCGGTACCGGTGCCCGTCCCCGTGCCGGCGGTGCAAGCGGCATTGCCCCCGCTGCAGCAGCTCTTCCCCGCGGCCGGCTTCGCGCAGAACCCGCCCCAGTTCATTCCCCTCCAGGGCAACAACTACGCGGTGAGCAGCCCGCTCCTCTTCTGCAGCGTTGATCAAACGGGCACCTGCCAGCTCATCGCCCAGCAGTTGTCGCAGATCACCCCGGGCTGGGGGACCACAGTGATGAATGGCCCGGAAGGCTATGGCATGTACCTGACCTACCAGGTGGGCGCGTAGCAAGCTGACGCCCCGCGGCGCGGCGCCTTTTGCGCCGCGCCCCCAACCTGATACAGTGCGGTGGCATGAGCGGGGAGGCGCTCGCCTGACCTGTGGGGGACAGTGCCAGCGTGCGAGTTGGAGGGGGTCTGTGATACGGGAGTCTTGGGTTCGTCCTCGTCGTGCTGCCTCGCCGGTCCTGGCGACCGTGGGCGCTTTGCTGCTGATGGCGCCGGTCGCCGCGGCGCCGGCCGCCGCGGCGGCGCTCGCCGACCGCGGAGACCTCGGCGTCAGTAGCATCAGACCGAGTGCAGGGGCGGCCGCGGAACTGGCCGCGCGAGTGGTTGCCCAGGGGCCGTGTGGGCCCGCCGGGGCCGCCGTGCTGACGCCGATCGGCCCTGGGCCGGTCAACGGCAACGTGAACGTGCTCATCACCGGCGGCAACAGCACCGCGGTGAACGCCGTAATCAACGGGCTGCTGCCCGGGCAGAGCCCCGTCCTGGGCTTCCAGACGACGGCGGGGCTGCAGCAGGTCTCGGGCCCGCCGGCCGGTACGGCCCCCGTGGGCGGCCCGGTGACGGTGAACGGGACGCTCACCGGCGTCGTCGTGCCGGGCAGCAGCGTCACCGTGGCGGTGAACAATCCGATCGGCGGCGGGATTCAGCCGGTAGCCCAGGGGCGGTTCCTGTGTGAGAATGTGCCGCCACCGGGGCCGCCCGTCCCGCCGGGGCCGCCGGTGCCGCCGCCCCTTCCGCCGCCGGCACCCTTCCCGGTGCCCCCGCCGCCTCCGCCGGGGCTCGGGCCGACGCTCCCGCCCCCGCCGCTGGCCGCGCGCTTCCCGGGGGTGCCCATCATACCCGAGGCGGACAGCCTGTTCTTGCTGGTCGGGGGATTGCTCGTGGGCGGAACGCTCGTCGCGCTGCTGCGGCTGCGCGGCCACCACGACTAGCGATCGCACCCCTGGAGGGCCGGCCCCGCTCGCGGCCCCGCAGCCGTGAAGCCACGATAGAGCCCTTCTCCACATGGGGAAGGGCTCTATCGTGGCTTGCGGCGTCGGGCGCGGCCGGGCGCGCTGGCCGGGCCTTCGCCGCGCGTGATAGCATGGGCTGTTGATCCGGCCCCGCGGCTAGGCCCGGCGGAGCCATGCGCCGGGGGAGGGCATCCCGCGCCCGGCGCGTCAGGCGAGCGGGCGTGGTCGGCGCCGGCCAGCGGGTGCGCGGCGAGAGCGCCCGTGGCGCGTGGCGCGCCCGGATCGCGCGTTGCACGTGCTTAGCACGACACTATGAGCGGGCCCGCCCGGCCGGGCGGCGGGGGCAGCTACGCATCCCCCTTGAACCGCCCGGGATGAGGTAATATGCGTATCGGCTTTCACCTGACGCCGTTCTGGAGCCCCACGGACCGCTCGCCAACGCAGATTCTGGACGAGGCTATCGAGGTCGTCGGCGCCGCCTCCAAGATGGGCTACGCCTGGGTGTCGATCGGCCAGCACTGGCTGTCCTACCCGACGGTGTGGCCCCAGCCGTTCCCTGTGCTCGCCCGCCTGGCGCCCGAGACGGGCGCGATGCAGCTCAAGACCTCGGTGCTGCTGATGCCGATCATGAACCCCGTGGACGTGGCGGAGAACGTCGCCACGCTCGACCAGATCTCCCACGGGCGGTTCGTGCTCGGCATGTCGGTGGGCTACCGCGAGAAGGAGCTGGAGACGGTGGGGCTCACCCGCCGCGACCGGGGCGCGAAGCTCGAAGAGTCGATCAAGCTCATGAAGCGGCTGTGGGCGGGCGAGACCGTGACGTTCGAGGGGCGCTACACGAAGGTGACCGAGGGCCGCATGGGCTTCCTGCCCTACCAGAAACCCCACCCGCCGATCGAGCTCGGGGCGCAGAGCGACGCCGCGACCAAGCGCGCGGCGCGCATCGCGGACGGCGTGTTCTTCGGGCCGCAGGCCGCCTGGAAGGACGTCGCGCGGCTGGCCGACGTGTACCGGGCCGAGCGCCAGGCGCAGGGGCGGCCGGGCGTGGGCATCCTGGGCACGTCGCGCAGCCTGCTGGTGGGCAAGAGCAAGGAGGACGCGGCGGCGCGCGCCCGGGCCTACCTCGAGAAGACCTTCAACATGTACAAGACCTGGGAGATGCAGGAGCCCAGCATGGTCGGCCTGCAGCTCGACGAGAGCATTAGCCTCGACGACTGGACCGTCCACGGCTCGCCGGCCGACTGCGTGGAGACGCTGCTGCGGGCGCGCGACGAGATCGGGTTGAACGCCATCGGCTTCACGATCTACAGCCTGCCGCCATCGCCCCAGGAGCGCATCGAGTACTTGCAGATGATCGCCGAGGAGATCGTCGCCAAGGTGGCCGAGCCCAGCGACGCCGCGGCGGGGCAGCCCGCGGGGCGCGGCCCCGCCTAGTGCCGCATTCGGTAGCAGGGTAGGATTAGCGTTCGGTGGGGACGCCCTCACCCGCCCGCTGCGCGGCCGGCCTCTCCCCCTGGGAGAGGCTAGGACGGAGAGCCGCCGGTCTCCCTCTCCCCTTGGGAGAGGGACGGGGTGAGGGCCGGTGGTGGAAACCAGCCCTCCAGCGATGACGCGAGATAGGTAGACGCGAGCGAGAGCGCAGTGATGGCGGATGCCTCGTACGACGTAATCGTGGTGGGCGGCGGCAACGCCGCCCTCAACGCCGCGATGGCGGCCAAGCACGACGCCCAGCGCGTGCTGCTGCTGGAGCGCGCGCCGCAGTGGATTCGCGGCGGCAACAGCCGCCACACCCGCGACATCCGCGCCGCGCACGACGGCATCCCCCTCGTTACCACCGGCGTGCATCCCGAGGAAGAGCTGCTGGAAGACCTGCTGCGCGTGGGCGGCGGCAGGGCCAACATGGACATGGCGCGCCTCGTCTGCCGCGAGTCGAAGACGCTCTTCCAGTGGATGACCGACCACGGCGTGCGCTGGCAGCCGGCCCTCAAGGGGACGCTGCACCTGAGCCGCACCAACCTGTTCTTCCTCGGCGGCGGCAAGGCGCTGGTCAACACCTACTACGACACGGCCCAGCGCATGGGCGTCGAGGTGCGCTACGAGGCGAGCGTCGAGGGGATCCTGCTCGACGGCAAGCGCGTCGAGGGCGTGGTCGTCGAGCAGGGCGGCCGGCGCGAGACGCTGCGCGCCCGCGCGGTGGTGCTGGCGAGTGGCGGCTTCGAGGCCAACATCCCCTGGCTCAAGGAGTACTGGGGCGAGGCGGCCGAGAACTACGTGATCCGCGGCACGCCCTACAACGACGGGCGTGTGCTGCGCATGATGCTCGACGCCGGCGCCGAGCAAGTCGGCGACCCGCGCGGCTTCCACGGCGTGGCGCTCGACGGGCGCGCGCCGAAGTTCGACGGCGGCATCGTCACGCGCCTCGACTCGGTGCCGTTCGGCGTGGCGGTGAACAAGCACGGCGAGCGCTTCTACGACGAGGGCGAGGACTTCTGGCCGAAGCGCTACGCCATCTGGGGCGGGCTCATCGGGCGCCAGCCCGACCAGATCGCCTACTCGATCTTCGACTCGCGCATGCTCGACAAGTTCATCACGTCGCTGTTCCGCCCGTTCGAGGCGCCGACGATCGCCGAGCTGGCGACCAAGCTCGGGCTGGAGCCGGCCGCGGTGGCGCGCACGGTCGAGACGGTGGCCACCTTCAACGCGCACACCTGCCGCGACAAGGCGTTCAACCCCGCCGAGCTGGATGGCTGCGCGACCACCGACCTCCAGCCGCCGAAGAGCAACTGGGCCATCCCCATCGAGGTGCCGCCGTTCTACGGCTACCCGCTGCGCACCGGCGTCACCTTCACCTATATGGGGTTGATGGTGGACGAGTTGACGCGCGTGCAGATGAAGCACGCCGGCGCGATGGAGAACCTCTACGCGGCGGGGGAGATCATGTCCGGCAACATTCTGTCGAGCGGCTACCTGGCGGGCTTCGGCCTGACCATCGGCACGGTGTTCGGCCGCATCGCGGGACGGGAGGCCGCCACGCATGGCCGCCGCTGAGACCCCGCTGCGCGCGGCGGGCATCCCCGACAACGCGATCTGGCAGCTCGAAGTCTGCAACGCCTGCCGCTACTGCGAGGGCTACTGCGCGGTGTTCCCGGCGCTGGAGCGGCGGCGGGTGTTCAACCGCGCCGACCTGGACTACCTGGCGAACCTGTGCTTCGACTGCCGTCACTGCTACTACGCCTGCATGTTCGCGCCGCCGCACGAGTACGCGGTGAACCTGCCGCAGATGCTGGCAGCGGTGCGGCGCGAGACGTACGCGCAGTACGCGCTGCCCGCCATGTTCACGAAGGTGGTGGCCCGCAACGGGCGGCTGCTGGGGCTGCTCGCGGCGGCGATCGCGGTGCTGTTCGTGCTCGCCATCGCCGCGACGGGCGACCCGGCGCGGCTGTTCACCGTCACCGCCCAGCAGGGCCCGGGCGCCTTCTACGGGGTGATCCCCTACACGGTGATGTTCCTGCCGGCGCTCATCATCTCGGTGGTAGGGATGGCGGTGATGGTGGCCGGCGGCATCAACTTCTGGCGGCGGACACGTGGCTCGCTGCGCGATTTCCTCGCGCCGGGCGCCATCTTAACGGCCGCCGGCGACGCGCTCGGGCTGCGCTACCAGATGGGCGGCGGTGCGGGCGGCTGCCCCTATCCGGGGGAGCGCGCGTCGTTCGCGCGCTGGGCGTTCCATCACCTGGTCTTCTGGGGCTTCCTGTCGGCGTTCCTGGCGACGTGCATCGCCTACGTCAACGAGCACTTCCTCGGACATATCGCGCCGTTCCCGCTGCTGAGCCCGCCGGTGATCTTCGGCACGCTCGGCGGCGTGGCGATGGTCGTGGGCACGGTGGGCCTGATCGCGCTCAAGCGGCGCAGCGACCGCGCGCCGGCCGACGGCCGGACGATCGAGATGGACTACGTGTTCCTGGTGCTGCTCTGCGTGGTGAACCTGACGGGGCTGGCGCTGCTCGTGCTGCGCGCGACGCCCGCGATGGGCTCGCTGCTGGTGCTGCACCTGGCGACGGTGCTGACGCTGTACTTCGCGATGCCGTACAGCAAGTTCGTCCACTTCGTCTACCGCTACGCCGCCCTCGTCCAGGACCGCCTAGAGGAGCGGCGTGGCCTCCTGCCGCGGTAGGCGCCGACCACGCTGCCGCCCGGTCTCGGCCTCGCGCCTCTGGCGAAGCCGCCGGCCGGGCGCGCTTCCTCGGCCAGCAGCCGTCCGCTTCTAATGCAACTTTTGGGTAACGGCGCGCGCCGTCATACGTTTAATCCGGTAGGCGCGGGGTGTGCGGCGCGCCTGCCGTGGCCGCACCCACTCCCGGCTAGCTGGAGGCGACCGGAGGCGCTTCGCTGGCCTGTTCCTCGCGCCGATCCGTCGCGCGCTGCCGCGGTCTGTGGCAGTGCGGTACGGCCTCCTTACACGGGATGGCCCAGCAGAGGAGGTGGTGTATCGGGAGCAGGAGAGGCAGCAGCATCCGCTGAGCTGCTTACAACAGCCGCAAAGGGGGCTGAGCGCATTGCTCAGCCCCCTTTCGGTACCCGGGCCACGACTTCGGTGCAGGCTCGGCCTTGGACCCGCCGTCCTCATGTGAGGGACACAGCGCGGTAAGAATTACCACCTCTTTCCCCCCTCTGACTTCGGGTGTGACGCCATCCGTGTAGCCTGTCCCGTGCCTGCACGGCGTGTTGACAGCGAGCAGGGGTTCGCCTACGATGACTCTCACCGTCAGGAGTGGAGTCGTATGCAACCAGCGCCGCCCGCCGCTCCCACGAATCGCTCGGCCTTGCAGCTCTGGCCGCGCTACGCCGCCGCCGAGCTAGGGCTGCGCAATTACTGGTACCCAGTGGCGTGGTCGAGCGCCGTTGGCCGCAAGCCGCTCGCCATCAAGCTCTGCGGTGAGTCGATCATGCTCATCCGCGAGCGCGGCACGGTGTACGGCTTGGCCGACCAGTGCCCGCACCGGGGCATCCCGCTCTCGGTGGGGCGGCAGGACTTTCCCGGGACGTGGGCGTGCCGCTACCACGGCTGGACGTTCGAGCTGGCGTCGGGGGTGCTCCAGGCGGCGCTGACGGACGGGCCGGACTCGCCACTCCGCGGCAAGGTGTGCGTGAGGACCTACCCGGTGGAGGAGCGCGCGGGGCTCGTCTGGGTGTACGTGGGCGAGCTGGCCCCGCCGCCGGTAGAGGCCGACATCCCAGCCGAGTTTCTGCAGCCCGACGTGACGATCGTGGGACGGATCACGGTGCAGCCCGGCAACTGGCGCTACGCCTGCGAGAACGGCTACGACGCCGGCCATGCCGCCTACCTGCACCGCTACGGCACGCCCGAGACGTTCTTCCGCGACGGCGCGGGCTGGCGCCACGTGAAGCCGTACGAGGACGAGAACGGCATCCTCGTGCGTGAGGTGGTGGGCGGCGGACAGCGGGGCGAGTACCCGGGGCTCGGGGAATGGCCGCGGCGGGCCTGGTGGAAGCGGCCGGGGGGCGGCGGCGCCACGACGATCCAGCTGCCCGGCATTCTGCGCATCAAGCTACCGCAGCACGCGCACGCCCGCTGGGTATGGTGGACGCCGGTCGACAAGGACCACTACCGCATGCTGCAGTTCTTCACGCGCCGCGCGCGGGGGCTGGCGGCGCTCAAGTTTCGGCTGAGCTACGCGCTCTGGCGCCGGCCGCTGCACCATGTGCTGTTCAACAATCAGGACGTGTGGATGGTGCGGCTGACGCCCGAGAGCGCGCCCGAGCGGCTGTACCGCCCCGACGCGTCGGTCCTCGCCTGGCGCAAGCTGTGCGAGCATGCGCGCGGCGCACCGCCACCCAGCGTGGAGCTAGCGGTGGAGCCGGCGCCCGACGCGGCGCCGGCGCGCGAGGTGGTGACGTGACCGGCGCGGTGGAGCGGCCACTGAAGGTCGTCGTGACGGGCGGGCTGGGCAAGCTGGGCCGCTGGGTGGTGGCAGAGCTGCTCGACACCAGCGGCGGGCGGCCGGCCCATATAGTGACCGTGTTCGACCGCGTGCCAGGGCCTGAGGACCAACGGGTGCGCTACCTGGCGGGCGACGTGCAGGACCTCGGGCAGGTGGTGGGAGCGCTCGCCGGCGCCGATGCTGTGATCCATCTGGCGGCGGTGCCTCGGCCCGGCCTCACCACCGACGACGTGACCTTCCGCACGAACGTGATGGGCGCCTTCAACGTCCACGAGGCTGCCTATCGCCTCGGCGTCAAGCGCGTGGTGTCGGCGAGCAGCCAGGCGATTCTCGGCTGGGATTACCGCGAGCGCGACTTCGTGCCCGCGTACTTGCCGCTCGACGAAGACCACCCCGTGCAGCCCCAGGACGCCTACGGGCTGTCCAAGGAAGTAACCGAGGCGATCGCGCGCTCCTACGCGCGCAAAGGGCTCGAGACGGTGGTGCTGCGGCCGAACCGGATCATGACGCCGGAGGAGATCGCGGCGATGGCGGCGGAGGGCGGCCGCGCCCCGAACGGCTTCCGCATGTACAGCTACGTGGACGTGCGCGACTGCGCCGCGGCGTTTCGGCTGGCGATCGAGCGGCCGGTCCCGGGCCACACGGTGCTCTTCGTGGTGGCCGACGACAGCTGCGTGGCCCGGCCGCTCGCCGAGGTACTGCCCGCGCAGATGCCGGCGATTGGCGACCTGGCGCGCGCGCTGACGGGTACGCGCGCGGCGATCTTGAATCGCCGCGCGAAGGAGGTGCTGGGCTGGCGGCCGTCGGGCTCGTGGCGGGATGCCGGGCGCGGGGACGAGGAGCGGGCGCCGTGAGGCGAGCGATGGGCGTGGTCCTGGGCGGGCTGCTGCTCGGGGGCGCGTGCGCGGGCAGCCCCGCGCGCGCCCCGGCGCCGCCCGCCCCCGCGGCCGCGGCGCCAACGGTCGCGCCGGCTGCCGCGACGGCCACGCCGCCCGCCCTGACGCACCTGACGATAGTCTTCGGCACGACGAGCGCTCAGAACAGCCCGTTCCAGCTGGCCGCGGATCAGGGGCTGTTCACCGCGAACGGGTTGGCGATCGAGATGGCGCACGCGCCCGGCAACGCGGGGCCGGCGGCGCTGCTGTCGGGGCAAGCGCCCGTGCTCGCGACCGGCTGCGTCGAGCTGGTGAACGCCGCCGCGGGCGGAGCCGACGTCGTGCTGTGGCTACAGACCACGAACCGGCTGCAGTACATGCTCGCGGGTGGCCAGAGCGTCGCGACGGCCGCCGACGTGCGCGGCAAGCGGCTCGGCATCAGCCGCGTGGGCGCCGACTCGCACGTCGCGACGAAGTTCATCCTGAGCTACCTGGGGCTCGATCCAGACCAGGATGCGACCTACGTGCAGGTCGGCAACACGCCCGACCGCGTGGCGGCCCTGCTCAGCGGCAGCGTGGACGCGACGATCCTCAGCAGCGACGAGGCCTCGCTGATGGCGAACGTGCCGGGCATGCGGATCCTCGTCGACATGACGCGGGAGGAGATGCCGTACTGTGCGACGAGCCTCATGACCACGCGGTCGTACGTGCGCGAGAACCCGGACGTGATCCGCCGGCTGACGCGCGCGTTCGTGGAGGCGACGGCGCGCTACAAGCAGAACAAGGCCGAGGGGATGGCCGCCGTCGCGGGGTTCCTGAACGAGAGCGACCCGGCGAAGGTGGAGCACGTCTGGGAGACGTGGCAGCGGCTGTTCCTGGCGAAGCCCTATCCCGACCAGCGCGGCATCCAGTTCATCATCGACCAGGTTGCGCAGAGCGACCCGCGCGTCGGCGCGCTCACACCCGAGCAGATCAGCGACGCGACCTGGGTGCGCGAGCTCGACGAGAGCGGCTTCATCGACCAGCTCTACCACGCGCCGGCACAGTAGGCGTGCGCCGCCGCGAACGCTAAGCCTCGCCCCTGCCCGCCTGCCGAGGCGGCCGCGAGCCGGTTAGCGCTCGGCGGCGACCGGCACCGGCGCGGGCGCGGCCACCGGTGGGCGCGCGGCCGGCGGCGGGGGGGCGAAGTCGCGGGCCTGCTCGCAGAGCTTGCGCCACGCGGTGATGGAGACGTCCGGGCGGTACAGGCGCTCGGGTGCGGTCTCGGGCATGAGGCGCACCATCCAGGCGTCCTGGTTGTTGAACTGGACGAGCTGCACCCAGCGGTAGTTGGTCCAGAAGTAGACGTGGGCCTTCAAGGCGGCCAGGCCGCGGGCGCGCGTCACGTAGAACTGCACGTAGCGATGCTGGTCCCGGCCCAGCGGCACGTACCAGGCGATCTTCCACTCCTGCTTGCCGATGTAGTGGTTGCGCAGGATGCCGGGGAGCCGCATGGAGATGTGGGAGCCCCGGCTGGGGCGATGCCAGAAGCGCTGCCGGGGCCAGCGCCCCAGGCCCGGGTACTCGTCGCTGTAGCTCACGGTCTGCGTCTCGCGCTTGACCCAGCCGTCGGCGTCCTGCTCGATCTTGATCGTGGACCAGCCCGGCATGCGGCGGAAGACGGTCGCCAGGGCGCCGTGGCGGTGCAGGTACTTGGCGTGGCCCTCGTCGATGGCGTTCTCGCAGGCATAGCGCCAGTTCCCCTGCTGGACGCTGATGCGGCCGAGGACGACCGCATCGGGGTGCAGCATCTCGGCGGGGAGATCGGCGGCGAGAGGGGGCGGCGGGTTCTGCCCCATGTAGATCCAGACGACGCCCAGCCGCTCCTCGACCGGGTAGGTCTTCACGCGCACCTTGCCGCAGAGCGGCGAGTCCGGCCCGTCCGTCAGCGCCGCCTGGAGCACCCCCGACGCCAGCTCGAACGTCCAGCCGTGGTAGCGGCACGCCCACGTCCCCGGGAAGTCCTGCCGCCCCACCGAGAGCGGGATGCCCCGGTGCGGGCACTGGTCGGCCAGCGCGTAGACGCGCCCCCCTCTACGCAGCAGCATTACCTGCTGGTCGAGCAGGCGCAGCGAGACGGGCTTCCGCTTGACGGCGGCTGACCACGTCGCGGGGTACCAGTACTCGCGCAGCCCCGTGGCGATCGCGTCGTAGTGCGGCCAGTTGCTCGTGCGTGGGCGCGCGCCGCCCGGCTCCGTAACGCTTTGCATGAGTACGCCTCTCAGTGAACGCCAAGCTCGGCGGCGACTTCCCGCGCCAGGCGCAGGTCGTATGCCTGAGCCTCGTCCACAGGGGTGGTAACCTCGGCAACCTGCTTCATGATCTCGATGCTCTGCTGCAGCGCGGGCGAGTCGGCGACACCGGCACTGGTCCAGGTGGGGAGGGCTAGGTCGTAGGTCGCCGCGGCGTCGGCGGCGTCGATACCGGTGAAGTCGGCCACCGTGGCGATCGCGTCGGCCCGATTCGCTCGCATATCGACGAGTCCCCGCAACGATGCCCGCAGCATCCGCCGCACGATAGGAGCGTTGTCCTGCAGGTACTCATCGCTCGTGGCGAGGCCCTCGGTAGTCAGGAGCACGCCCTCGTCGGCGGAACCGAAAAGCTGGCGCAGGCCGGCCTGCGCGGCCAGCAGGTTGCCGGGCGCCACGAGGAAGGCGGCGTCGACGGCGCCGGACTCCAGCGCCGGTAGCCGCTGGGGTGAGGCGACGTTGAGATAGGAGACATCGTCCGCCCCGAGGCCGTACCGCTCCAGGATCAGCTTGGCGACGATGGTCAGCGAGCTGCCGGCGCTGCTCACGCCGACGACCTTGCCCCGCAGGTCGCCGACGCTCGTGATGCTGGGCTTCGCGAACATCCACCAGAGCGGCCGGTCGGCGCTCACGAAAACGACCTTGACGGGCACGCCGCGCACCGCCGCGGCCATCGCGCTGCCGACCGACGTCGAGAACTGGACGTGGCCCGACGCGAGGAGCTGGACGCCGACCGAAGCGTCGCCGTTCTGCAGCGTGACGTCGAGCCCTTCTTGTTCATAGAAGCCCTTGTCGATGGCATGGCGAATGATCGCGGTCGTCACGGTGTTGTCGAAGTTGTGGACCGTGAGGGCCACGCGGGGGGCCGGGGGCATCGGGCTCGCCGGCTCTCGCGCCACGGGGGCCGCGGTGGCTGGCTCCGGCGCGGCCGGCTCGGCCCGAGCGGGCGCGGGACCGCTCGCCGGGCTCCCTGGCGGTGGCTGGCACGCCGCGAAGCCCAGACAGATGAGTACGCCGAACAGGGCCCAGGCCGCGCCTTTAGTCATCACGCGCATCGCCTCCGCTGGACGCCCCGGGCTCATCGTACCCCCGGCGGCGCCCCGGGGCAACCGGAGGAATTCTCGGCGGCCGGCCGTGGGGAATTGGCGCCGAGGTGACAAGCCCGGCGTCCGCGCCATCCGCACCTTCGCTCAGCGCGTCTCCTTGCCAGATGGTTGGCTCTCGGTAAGCTGACGGCGCACCGACTCGACGAGGCCGCGCATGCGCTCGTGGTGCGACCCCTTCCAGTACACCCTGCCGCAGCCCGCACACTGCTGGAACTCGTCATAGTATTGCCGCGTCTTCGGCAGCAACCGGTCCACGACGCGGTCCTTGGCCACGGGTTCTAGCAGCCCGTTGCAGCGCATGCACCGCCGGAACGGCGTGATCGCCCCCGCTAGGTCGAACCGCCGTAGGACCTCCACTGCCTGGCGTAGCGGGGCCGTCTCCCACACGTAGTAGCCGTGCGTTACGAGCCGGTGCTTCAGCACGCCACGATCCCGCGTCAGCAGGATTCGGTGCTCCTGGTGCGAGATCTGGACGAGGAGCGGATCAGGGTAGTCATTGCGGTAGAGCGTGTCAAAGCCGAGCAGCCGCAGGTATCCCGCCAGTTTGCCGAGGTGCGTGTCCAGCACGAAGCGGGGCTCCCGGAGCGGCTGGGGCCGGACCCGCAGCAGGGGCGTGATGTCGAGCGACTC
Source organism: Chloroflexota bacterium (assembly GCA_035293805.1). Classification (GTDB taxonomy): domain Bacteria; phylum Chloroflexota; class UBA6077; order UBA6077; family JAJPHF01; genus JAJPHF01. The sequence continues at coordinate 211,382 of DATGMD010000018.1, forward strand.
GAACACCGGATAGACGCTGATGCGGTCGCCGTCCTGCACCCGGTAGGAGAAATCGACCGACTCGCCGTTCACGAGGACCAGGTCCACCTCCGTGTGCGGCACGCCGAGCGACTCGATCAGATCTTTGACGGAGACGTGGTCTCGCACAGCATGGGCAAAGGCTATCTGCCGCCGGCTAGCTGGCAGGAAGTCGCCCAGCTCGGCGTAGAACCGGATCGATACGGCCGGCATTTGGCTTGGTCCGTGTATAGCTGAGACTTCAGGCTGCCCCATCGGTCGCCGATACCCTGGAGCAAGTCGGAGGCCGGGCTGCCACGGGGCGCCTCGCCTCCAGTGGTGATGAAGGGTGCCGAGACTCTAAGACGACTGAACCGGCGTCGGCAGCCGGAACAGAGCGATCGCGTTCTCGCCCAGGATGGCCGCGCGCTCGGCATCGGGCAGGTTCAGCGCTTCCACGTCGGCGACGCACCTCGTCAGCGGGAAGGGCAGCGGCGGCGTGTCGCTGCCGAGCATCACCTTGTCGGCGCCGTAGGTGTCGACGACCGCCCGCAGCGCTGGCATCCAGAACAGTACGGTGTCCACCCAGATGCGGCGGACGATCGCGCTCGGCGGCGCGGTAAGCGTCCCTGGCTTCAGGCCGATGTTCGGGTCATCGCGGATCTCCCAGCTGTACTCCAGGCGGCCGAGCAGGGAGGGCAGGGCGCCGCCGCCGTGCGAGGCGACGATCTTCAGGCCCGGGTAGCGGTCGAAGGTGCCGTGCATGATCATGCGCGCGAGGGCGACGGCCGTCTCCACGCCGCGGCCGATCGTGTCGTCCAACCGACAGTCGGGCAGCTGGTCGTGCGCGAAGGTGGCCCGGGGCGGGTGCAGGTAGATCGGCACGTCGAGCTGGCAGGCGAGCGCCAGGAACTCGTCGGCCTCCGGCGAGTCCAGGTACAGGTCGCCGTGGCGCGGGCAGACCATCGCGCCGCGCATGTTCAGCTCGGTCACGGCGCGCTCCAGCTCTCGCAGGAAGGGCTCTCCCCCCTGTGGATAGACGGCCGCTAACGCCGCAAAGCGGTCCGGGTGGCGCGCGACCACCTTGGCCGTAAGGTCGTTGGCGCGGCGGGTCGCCTCGAGCAGCTTGCCCGGGGGCTCGTGCAGGCCGGACTCGACCAGCCACGGGTTGCTGAGCACGCTGAAGTCCACCGGGCTCGCGTCCTGGGCGCGCAGGAAGTGGTCGAGGTTCGCCTGGAGCCGCTCGGCCGGGCTCGCGTCAGGCGGGACCGCGAAGCGGGTCAGCATGTGGCTGTGGACGTCGACGATCATCACCTCTCCTCGCCGTGCCTTCGAGACTACGCTGCGTCAGCGATACGGCCCAAGCTGTTCTAGGGCGCGGTCCACGAAGGACATGTCTACCATGGCCGCCATGTCCGGCCGGCCGTCGATCAACCCGTGTTCCGCCCACAGGTCGGCGTCGTGCTGCATGCTCGTCACGTCGACCCGGCCGTCCGGACTCACGCCCAGGGGGCTCATGCGCTCCACGACGCGGCGGGGCTCGCCCGAGTGGCGCACGAGTAGGTCGATCATCTCCTCGCGCCCCTCGCCCTTGACGATGGCGTCCAGGTAGTCTCGTCCCGCGCGGATCCAGCCCGTGACGAAACCCTGCACGGCTTCCGGGTGTTGCTCGGCGAAGGCGCGCTTCACGATGCAGCTGCGGCCCTGGCGCGGCGCCACTTCCCAGGCCTCTTTCCAGCGCGCCAGCCAGCCCGCGTCCTCACCCTCGATCACCTTCCGCGGGCGCGGCGCATTAATGATGTCGACGACGCCGTTCTTGAGGTCCTCGTGCGCTTGACTGTGCCTGGCGTTGACCAGCGTCACGTCGCCCAGCGTGAGGCCCGCCCCCTTCAACAGATAGTAGACGTAGATGAAGTCGGGCTCCGGGCGCATCTTGCCCTGACCGAGGCGGTCAGAGCCGCCGGTCTCCACGCCGATCCGCTTGCCGCGCACGCTGGCCAGGTCGTCGGTCAGCTCCCCGCGATCGATCATCTCGCGGCGGGTGCACAGCGGCGTCAGGCCGCGCCCGTCGCGCCACTGCTCCTGGCTGGCGATCGCGACCACGTCCACCCCGGCCACCGCCCGCCGCGCGAGATCGCCCACGCTCGAGCACTCCAGGTCGATCGGATCGTCGGCCGCGCCGATCCGCACGTCGCTGATCACCACCTCGACGTCCACGCCGGCGTCGGCGAAGTAGCCGCGCTCTAGGCCGATCCAAAGGGGGCCAAACATGATGCGGGCGGGGTCGCCCGAAAAGACGCCAAAGCGCAGACGGTCCACGAGGTTGCCTCCTTCGGTGTCTGGCAGGCTGCCCGGAACTCCACTATCATGGATAGCCCGCCGCACAAGCAACGAAGCGCGGACCCGCGGCCCGGGTGCGCCGCGTCAGCCGCGCGGCTGGCAACGGCAATTGGCGTAAGCAAGCCCAAAGCGTGCTCGGAGGTAAGCGTGCTGGCACAGCGGGGAATCGCCGTCCTGATCGCGCTGCTCATGGCGGCCGCGTGCGGCCCATCGGCGAGCGCTCCCACGGCCCAGCCGAGCGGCAGCCCGCAGTCCGCGGTGGCCCCGGCCCAGCCGGTACAAGACCCTGCGCTCCAGGCGCTCGTCGACGCCGCGCGCCAGGAGGGGGCGCTGAACGTGATCTACCCCCTCGAGTCCACCAGCGACACCGTCTCCCGCTGGACCGAGGGCTTCAATCGGCTGTACGGCCTGAACCTCGACGTCCGCTTCACGCCGGGGCCGCCCATGCCTGAGCTAGCCGCGCGCGTGGCGCAGGAGGCGCAGGCCGGCCGCACCGCCTCCACCGACGTCTTCATCGGCGCCGAATCGCACATCAACACCCTGGCGAACGCGGGGGCGCTGGAGCCTGTCGACTGGGCAAGCTGGGCGCCCAACGTCCGCGACCCGCGCCTCATCGCGCCCGGCGGCGTCGCGGTCCAGCTCGGGACGCGCACGCCTGGCATCGCCTACAACACCAACCGCATCAGCGGCGACTTAGTACCCGCCACCATGCAGGACCTGCTCAAGCCCCAGCTCCGCGGCCAGATCGCATCGACGCCCTATGCCGCGGGCTTTTCCGTCCTGGGGAGCCCCGAGATTTGGGGCGAGGCACGAACGATCGACTACGTGACGAAGCTGGCCGACCAGGTGGGCGGCCTGATTCGCTGCAACGAGATGGACCGTCTGCTCAACGGCGAGTTCGACATGCTCGCGCTCGACTGTGGCGCCGAGTTCCGGGCCTCCCCGGGGAAAGAGGCGCTCATTGGGCACGTCATTCCGAGCGACGCCGCGGTGCTGTCGTACTGGTATACCGCCGTGCCTAGCCACGCGGCTCATCCCAATGCCGCGAAGCTGTGGATCAACTACGTGATGGGCCGCGAGGGGCAGGACATCCTGTACCAGGGTGCGCACGCGGATCACCACCTGGTGCCTGGCTCGCACGTTGCGCCGGACATCGAAGCGCTGCAGGCGCGCGGGGTAAAGTTCACCGAGACGGACGTCGCGTTCTACCAACGTACCGACTTGCAGATGCTCAACCGCCTCGGGGCCGACCTGCAGCGCATCGTGCAGAAGCAATAGCGCCGCGCCGGCGCCATCGCGCGGCAGGCGAACAGCAAGTTAGGCGAAGCAGGCGCAGATCATTGCGGGTACCGCCCGAGCCGCTCCAGGGCGTAGGCCACGTACGAGTGATCGACGATCCGCTCGCTGGCGGTCTTCTCCCGAATCGTGCCTTTCCGGAGCAGGTAGTCCTGCATCTCGTCCAGCATGCCCTCGTCCAGCCCGCCGTTGGGATCGACGCCCGGCCAGCCCATCAGCGGGTACAGCGCCGGGTCCTTCACGGGGGTGTGCTTCATCAGGACCTGGGTGAACTGCTCGCGGCCCGCCGGGTTCTCGTTGCTGACGAAGGCGCGGTAGTAGTCGCGCACGGCCCGCAGGTACGCCGTGACGTAGCGCCGCGCGGCCTCCGGCTGCTCGGCGGCGAACTGCGGGCCGATGACCATGACCACGCCGATCGCGCCCGGGAACACGTCGCCCGCCTTGGTCATCGTCTGGGCGATCCCGCGGCTGTTGGCGATCGCCACGAACGGCTCGACCCCCCAGGCCGCGTCGATCGCCTTGTTGCCCAGCGCGGTCAGCATGTCTGGGAACGCCATCGCGACCAGGTTCACGTCGTCGGCGGTCAGCCCCCCCTGCGCGAGCGCGCGCTCCAGGTAGCTCTGGCTGGTCGTGCCGAGGGCGGAGACCGCGATGGTCAAGCCCTTCAGGTCGTCCAGGCCCTGGTACTGCCCGCTGTCGACCAGGTCCTTGCGGACGAGCAGCGCGGCGCCCCCGGGATTCTGCTCCGTCGAGAGCACCATCGCCGTGACCAGCTTGAGCCCGATGTCGCGCTGCGCCGCGTTGAACAGTCCAGGGTCGATGCCGCCGTTGCCGAAGTCGAGCTGGCCAGTGGCGAGCAAGCCCACCTGCTCGGTGATCCCGCGGACGGGGACCAGCTCGACGTCCAACCCCTCGTCCTGGAAGTAGCCCTGCTCCAGCGCCTGATAGATGGCGGCTTCCGGCGCGATGCCGGTCACGCCGACCCGTACTTTCACCGTCGGGCTGAGGGGCGGCGGGGCTGGCTGGGCCACCTGTGCACCGGGAGCGGACGCCGCGGCAGTCACGAGGGCCGCCGGCGCGCTCGTCGGCGCAGCCGGCGGGGCGATCTCGGCCGTGGTCGCGGGCACCGAGCCGGCCGGGGCCGGCGCGCCGCACGCGGTGAGCCAGACCCAGCTCAGCAGCAGGAGGACGATCCGCGCGCGCGACCCGACGGCACGCGGCGCGCGGTGCTCGCCGGGCAGCCACGCGCTCTTCGACTCGGCGCGGCGCGACACGCCCGGCGCTCCGGCCGGTCGGCAGTACGAGCGAAGCCAGCCAGACCGCGTCATAGTCCATCCTTCTCGCGGCGCACCGCGTGTCACCTGCTAGGGGCCTCCGCGGAGCGCCGCTCCGACCAGATACCTAGGCGGCCGCCGTCCAGGCGCCGGCCACGCGCAGGTCGAAGTGGTTCCCGTCCGGGTCCCAGATGCGGTAGTAGTCCTGCGCGTCCCGGCGGTCCAGCCGCTGCTCTCGGCGCGTCCCGCGCGGTAGCCGGCCGATGAGGTCTCCCACTCGCGGCGTCTCAAAGCCGTAGTGGTTCAGGCCGAGCTGGGCGTGGTCAATCGTGACCTCCTTGCCCGCGGCCCGGGTCTCCTCGGCGTCGCCCAGGATCGCCAGGTTGATCGTGCCGTCGGTCAGGAAGCGCCCCGTCGAGCGCCACATCTCCGGGAACGCCTTCTCCAGCCCGAAGACGTTTGCGTAGAACTCTGCTACCGCATCGCCGCGCGGCTCGCACATCGCCACGTGCCGCATTCCGGGCAGTCGGCTCGCGCTGCCCGGCACGCCGAACCCGCGCGTCGACACGGCCACCGGGTAGCCATTGGGGTCGGCGATGCAGTACTCGCCGTGGTGCAGCCCGCCCTCGTCCGGCTGGAGCGTGAGGTGTGGCGCGAACCGCTGCAGCCGGTCCGCGAGCGCCGTGCGGTCGTCTACCGCGATGCCGATCTGGCGCGGGCCGCGCGCGCCCAGCTCGGGGCGGTACGCGAGCAGGCTGAGGTTGAAGAAACCGTCGGTCACCGACACGTCGCCCGCGCCGGAACGCCCCAGCTCCTGCATTCCGAAGCTGTCGGCATAGAACCGCGCGAGGCGCTCGGGGTCGTCGCTCACGATGGCCAGGTAGCGAATCGTGGCTTGCATCTCGTACCCGCCTCTCGAAGGATGGGGGCCTTGCGCTCGTGGCGCTGCCAAGAGCGCATTCCTGGCCCGACGCCGTCGCCGCCACCTCGGCGCGGCACCGTTCGCACCAAAGCGCAGGAGCGCCGGCCGCGGCGAGCGGTTCGCTCCGCATGGTTGGGTCCGGCGGGGGCCGCTCGGACCGGCCGATTGTACAGCCCTCCTACCCCGGGGGCAACCGCGCGCCGAACGCCGTGCGGACCACGCGACCGCGCTGGCGCCGCGCTCCCGGGCGCCGATATAATGGCCGCGCTGAAGACGCCAAGGGCTCCGTGCCCGTGCTGCCGTTGAAGAGGTGCCGTATGGCTGTTGACACGGTCCAGGTCGTCCCCCCGCCCAAGGAGGCCGTCCCCGTACCCGAAACAAAGGCGCCCGTGCGCCTGGCCGGCTGGGACCACGTGGCGTTCTCGGTGCCCGATCTCGTCGCGGCCGAACGCTGGTACGTCGAGGTGCTGGGCGGCGAAGTGGTCGGCCGCTACAACTGGGGCGGCGATACCGCGCACGACGATGCCCCGCCGCACGCGGACGTTCGCATCGGCAGCAACGTGCTCAGCCTGTTCCTGGGCGACCCGATCCGCGGCGCCACCAACGTGCCGCGCCACTTCCACTACGCGCTCACCTGCGGCAGCCTGGCCGAGCTGGAGCAGTGGCAGGCGCACCTGCGCAGCCAGGGCGTGAAGCTGCGCAACGACGGCGCGTTCCACGGGCACCCGGGCTTCGGCGCCGTCAGCCTGTATTTCGAGGATCCCTGGGGCGCCAAGCTGGAGATCGTCACCTGGCTGCCCGACTACGCCACCGCTAAGGCCGAGGTGACGAAGCGGGGCGGCATCATCATGGGCGCCAGCGGCCATCGCCCGGCGCGCTGAGGCGCCGGCCGCCACGCGGGAGCGCGAACGCGATCAGAAGTGCCGCGCGGGCGGTGCTCAGGCCCCCGCCAGCCGCCGCCCGCGCTTACGGCTCGCCGAAGCACCGCACGGCATTGTCCCACATCAGCTTTTGCATGCGGTCGCGGCCGATGCTGTCCCACGCTAGGACTTTGTCCACTGACTCGGGGAAGCGCGACTCCGCGTGGGGGTAGTCCGACCCAAACATCAGGATGTGATCCCCTAGGTCGTCCATCACCATCCGGGTGATCGCCTCCCCCTCGTGGATCACGATGCCGGCGAAGAACCGGCCGCCGGTCACGTACTCGCTCAGCTTGTGCTCCAGCTTGTCCGACACGTAGCCCATATAGATCGCTTGGTCGTCCATGCGCCGCGCCCAGAACGGCAGCCACCCGAAACCGGATTCCAGGATGCAGAACCGCAGGTTCTTGTAACGATCGAGGATACCTGCTCCGAAGAAGGCCGCGACGGCGCGCATCGCACCCCAAGGATGCGAGGCCAGCCGGCCCAGGAAGGGATTGTCCCAGAGGTCACGATAGCCGGGGTAGCCAAACGAGAAGCTGTGGTGGACCACTGCTAGGCCTGCCTCATCTGCGGCCCGCCACAAGGGCTCGAGGTCCGGATGATCGAGCGGATAGTCGAGCGGCAGGTGGGGTTGAATGCCCACCGCCCACCGCGAGCGGCCCCAGCGCGTGATCTCGTCGATGGAGGCCTCCAGATTGCGGGGGGTAGCGGCAAGCAACGACTTGAGCCGGTGCGGGTACTTCCCGCAAAAGTCGTTCAGATAGCGATGGTTGGCCCGCATGAACTCGGCCTCGACCCACGGGTCCTCGTGACTCTGGACGCTGCCCGGCACCATCATGTGTATGTCCTGGCCTTCCGCGTCCATATCCCGCACCCGCGCATCCGGGTCCCAGTCCGAGCTGCCGGGCGTGGGGAACCGCGAGCCCATGAACCGCTGAAACTCGTGCTCGGCGTCGGCCCGGGGCTCGGCCTCCCCCAGCCACCGGGTCTTGGCCGACCGCCAGCCCCCGCCCTGCCCTCCGCCTAACCGGAACATGTGCCGGTACGGCGGCTCCAGCCGCTCGCCCGCCCAGCCGATGGTGAAAGGCACCTTGCGCCGGTCGAGATCGGGGACCCGGGCGCGTAGCTCCGGCCCGAGGTACGGCTCGAGCGATTCCGCGGTCGCGCTGAAATGCGTGTCGGTGTCGTACACTCGGTATTGGTTCCGCATCGGCTGCCTCTCCCCTCGCAGGGGTGCTCGCGGACGCGACGGCCGGCGCGGAGCGCCGGCGCCCACCCGCCCGGCGGCTGGCTGCCCAAGCGCCGCCCGCCCTCTCTGCAGCCTATACTAGCAACCCTCGGATGGCCGGGCAACGCGTCGCTGGCTCAGCTAGAAACCCCGCTCCGCGCTCGACGGCAGGCCGGCCATCGGAGTGCGTGGTGCCTGCGATCATCCCGACGCTCGACCCGCCCGAGCGGCTGCCGCTCCCGCGCCGAGTGCAGGGTGGCACCCCGGCCGCAGCGCGGCGCTCGGGACGCGCGGCCCTACCCACCCCGGCTCCACGGCCCGGCCGCGCTTCCCGGTCGTGGGTGGGCGGCCGGGGTAGGCGCCGGCGCCTCAGCGCCGCGCGCCGAGCGGCAGGGGCGGCGCGGCGGGGGCGAGGCGGATGCGGGCGTCGAGGATGCAGGCGCCGCGCGCCAGCACGACGATCGGGTTGCAGTCCAGCTCGGCGACCTCGGGGCGGTCCTCGGCCAGCGCGCTCAGGCGCAACAGCGCGTCCTCCAGCGCCGCCACGTCGGCCGGCGGCTGGCCGCGGAACCCCTCCAGCAGCGGGTAGGTCTTCAGCTCGCGCACCATCGCGTGCGCGTCGTCGGTCGTCAGCGGCGTGAGGCGCACCGCCACGTCCCGCAGCAGCTCGACCAGCGTGCCGCCCGCGCCGCAGGCGAGCAGCGGCCCGAACTGCGGGTCGTGGACTAGCCCGGCGATCATCTCGACGCCCGCGGGCACCATCTGCTGTACGAGGAAGCCCGTCGGGGGCTGGCCGGCGCGCGTCAGCGTCGCGGCCATCTCCTGCGCTGCCGCTCGCACTGCCCCCGCGCCCCGCAGGTCCAGCCGGACCGCGCCCGCGTCCGTCTTGTGAACGAGACCGGGCGCAATCGCCTTCAGGGCTACCGCGCCGCCCAGGGCGTCGGCCGCGTCGCCGGCGGCGTCGGGCGTGGCGACCGTGCGCTGCGGCGCCAGCGGCAGGCCGTAGCAGCCGAGCAGCGCGGCCACGTCGTCGGGGCCGAGCCAGTCCGCGCCCGTGCCCAGCGCGCGGGCGACAAGGGCCGCGGCCTCGTCGCGCCGCAGGCCCGGCAGGCTGGGCGCCACCGCGAGCGGGCGCGCGCGCCACGCGCCGTAGCGCGCGGCGTGGGCCAGCGCGATCGCGGCCGCCTCGGGGAAGGCGTAGGACGGGATGTGGACCCCGGGCGCGCGCAGCGCCTCGGGCACGCCCTGCGAGCCCATGAACACCGCCAGCACGGGCTTGCGGTGCTCCACGGCGCCAACCGCCGCGACCAGCGCGTGCGCCACGTCCTCGGCGCGCGTGGCGAGGGGCGGGATGAAGATGGCGATGACCGCGTCGATCCCCGGGTCGGCAGCGACCACGCCGAGCGCCTGGCGGTACTGGTCCGCCGTGGCGGCCGCCAGCATGTCCACCGGGTTGGCGGGGCTGGCCTCGGCGGGCAGGAATCCCCGCAGGCGGGCCTGCGTCGCCTCGGCCAGCACCGGCACCTCCAGGCCCTGCGCCTCCAGCGTGTCGGCGCACAGGATCGCTGGGCCGCCCACGTTCGTCACGATCCCCACGCGCCGGCCGGCCGGTAGCGGCTGGTTCGCGAGCAGCGCCGCCACGCCGAACATCTCCTCCAGCGTGTCGGTGCGGATCACGCCTGCCTGGCGGAACAGCGCCTCCACCGGCACGTCCGACGCGGCGAGCAGCGCGCCGGTGTGCGACGAGGTGGCGCGGGCGCCGGCCGTCGAGCGGCCGCTCTTGACGGCGACGATCGGCTTCGTCCGCCCCACGCGCCGCGCGATCCGCGCGAACTTGCGCGGGTTGCCGAACGACTCCAGGTAGAGCAAGATCACGTCGGTGTGCGGGTCCGTCTCCCAATAGTGGAGCAGGTCGTTGCCGGAGATGTCCGCCTTGTTGCCGACGGTGACGAAGCTGGAGATGCCCAGCCCGAGCGCGCCGGCGTAGTCCATGGCGGCCAGGCCCAGCGCGCCGCTCTGCGACGAGAAGCCGATGCGCCCCGCGGGCGGCACGAACGGGCCGAAGGTGGCGTTGAGGCGAATGGCCGGGTCGGTGTTGCCGATGCCGATGCAGTTGGGGCCGATGAGCCGCATGCCGGCGGCGCGGCAAGCGCGCAGCAGTGCGGCCTGGCGCGCGCGGCCCGCGGGGCCCGTCTCGGCAAAACCCGCCGAGAGGACGACGAGCGCTCGCACGCCCTTCCGCCCACAGGCCTCGGCCACTTCCAGCACGTGAGCCGCCGGCACGGCGACGACGGCCAGGTCGACTGGGCCGGGCACCGCTTCGACGCTCGGATAGGCCGGCACGCACTGCACGACGCTGGCGGCCGGGTTGACGGGATAGACGGGCCCGCCGAACTCGTAGGCCACCAGGTTGTGGAACACCTCGCTGCCCACGCTGCCCCGCTGCCGCGAGGCGCCGATCACCGCGACGCCGCGCGGGTGGAGGAACGCCTGGAGCGCGCTCACCGCGGCGATCTGCTCGCGGCGCTCGAACTGCGCGATGGCCGCCTCGTCGAGGGCGGTGGGGAAGCTCAAGTGGATCTCCCCGGGGCCGCTGTGTACCTCGACGGGGAAGCCGGACTGGCGGAACACGCCCAGCATGCGATGGTTGGTGGGCAGCGTTTCGGCCTCGAACACGCGGATGCCCTTCGCGGCGGCGATCTCGGCGAGGTGGCCGAGCAGCAGGGTGGCCAGGCCGCGGCCCCGGTAGTCGTCGGCTACGGCAAAGGCCACCTCGGCGCGGTCGTCGCGGCCCGCCGCGTACAGCGCGTGGCCGACAATGCGCTCGTCGGCCCCCACCGTGGCGACGAGGCCGAAGGTGCGCTCGTAGTCGACCTGCGCCGCGCGCTGGGCCTCGGCGGCGAGGTTGACGGCCGGCGAGAAGAAGCGCAGCGTGCGCGACTCCTCGGACAGCCCCTCCAAGAACGCGAGCAGCCGCGGCGCGTCGTCGGGGCGCACCGGCCGCACATGGGCGGTCGAGCCGTCGCGCAGCACGATGTCGGCCTCGCGGTAGTCGGGATACGGCGGGGCCGGCTCGGGCGTCGGCTGCATCGCTGCTCCTCGGCTACGATCTCCCAATTCAATCGCAGCCAGGCGAAACAGCGGTCTTCGTACCAAGCGCTCGTGCCATATCGACCTCTCCCCACGCTCTCGCGGCAGCCCGCGGTCGGCCTCCGTCGCGGCTGCGACCCCGCGGCACCCGGACAACGCCCACTTTAGCATGGCGCGAAGAGGTTGCCATGCGAGTAATCGGGAGTAAACGCCGCGTAACAGCCGCGCGCCCACCGCTCCGAGCTTATTGGGCGTGTCCGGCCCTGGCCCTGCGCCGAGTACGCCCCCGAAGCGCTGGCCGCAGGCGCTGAGCAGGTGGGGGGCCGCCGCGCCCCGCCGCCCCTCCTCCACGACTTTGAATCAGCCCTGCCAAACGCTGCGACCGCATCCCAGGCACCGTGGAGCGGGTGCAGCGCTGCCCCCCCCCGGCCAGCGCTCCCACAGCGCACCAGTCATGCGCGTCCCGCGGTCCTGCACACGAGCGCCCCCGGCCGGTGCGCACCGGCCGGGGGCGCCCCCGAGCGCGTTGGTTAGAAGTAGGGCTGGTAGGTCAGGTAGGCGCCGTAGCCTAGGGGACCGCTTACCACGGTCGCGCCCCAGCCGGGGCTACTCTGCGCCAGCTCGCTCGCCAGCGCCTGTGCGGCCGCGAGCTGGTCGGCCGTCCAGAAGAGCTGCGGGCTGCTCACGATGTACACGTTGTTGCCCACCGGGACGAGCGTCGGCGGGTAGTTGGCGAAGTCGGCCGCGGGGAACAGCGCTTCCAGTGGCGGGAGCACGTAGGCGGTCACCTCCGGCATGACGGGGACCGGGACCGGCTGCACGACGGTCGGCGGCTGGTAGGCCGGGGGCGCCACGACGACGGGCGGCTGGTAGCGGTCGTGGTCGCCGTAGGGGCGCTGGTCATCCCGGTCCCGCCCCCAATCATCCCGGTCCCGTCCGCGATCGTCGCGGTTCCCCCAGTCTGCCCGGTCGGGACCGCGCCCATCCTGCGCATACACGCGTGGCGGCCCGCCCCGGTCGCCGTTGTCGCGCTGCGCGTATACCGGGGGAGAAGCGTGCCCCCCGTCCAAGCCTTGCGCCTGCACGGCGGGTGCGGCGGCGAAGCCGAGACTGGCCACCAGCCCGAGTGCGCTCGCCGCCCGAGCAGCGTGGATACGCCACATGAGAAAGCCTCCTTGCGGGGATTGAAGTCACCAGTAGTGTAGGCACACCGCCTGTGCGCGTTTCGTCAACAAAACCCTAAATTCCTGTGGAACTCTGGGAGACCGTGTGGCCCGCAGCCGGGCGAGGGCCGTGCGACGACACCGACAAACGCGCCCACCAAGTCTGCGCGGCTCAGCTCGCCCAGTCAGCGCCAGCCCACCGACGCGCGGAGGACGACGGCGAGCGCGTTGTGGAAGCTGGCCAGTGTCACGCGCGATGCCGCAGCCAGATGTGGCTGCGATGGCTTCGTACTCGCGGGAGCGGCTGTTCGGCGAGAGTCAGGCCTGGGCCTGGTACGCGCGCCACACTTCTAGCATCTCGTCGCGCAGCAGCTGATAGACCGGCAGGTGGCGCTCGGCGTCAGGCAGCACGAACTGCCCGCGGGGCCGCCGGTGGCCGCGGGCGTAGGTTTCGGTGTCCTCGACGGAGCCGGCGTAGTAAATGCGGGCGATCCCCGCGCGCCAGCAGGCCGCATGGCACATGGCGCAGCACTCGCAGCTCGTGTACATGGTGCAGCCGCTGAGGTCAGGCGTCCCCAGCCGCCGGCAGGCATCACGAATGGCCGCCATCTCGGCATGCCAGGTCGGGTCGCACTCGGGCTCGACCCGCGCCTGCCCCTCGCCCACGATCGCGCCGTCGCGGACGATCACCGCGCCGAACGGCCCGCCGATCTGCTCGTCCAGCGCCACCTGGCGCGCCAGCGCGATGGCGCGGCGCAGGAACGTCTCGTGGGTCGGCTGCTCCATGTCCGTCCTCCTCGCCACGGCGCGCTGTCCCGGGCAGCACCCGCCGCCCCGCTACGCCCGCGGGCGGATGCTGGTTTGCAGCGCGGCGGGCTCCGCGGGGGGCGGCACAAAGCCGCGTCCGGACGCCTGGCATGGTAGGCCGGCCGCGCCGCGTCGCTCGGTGACGGGCGGGAACAGGGGATCAATCACGGAGGGCACCGCGACGGGGCGCGGCGGGCTCCGCGGGGGGCTCGGACGGGCTCAGGATGAAGCGGTAGCCGAGGCCGCGGTCCGTGCGGATGTAGCGCGGGTGGTCGGGATTGTCGCCCAGCTTCTCGCGCAGGCGGCGCACGTAGACGCGCAGGTAGTCGACCTCGTCCACGTACTCGCGGCCCCACACCTTCGCCAGCAGCGTGCCGTGGGTGAGCGTGCGCCCCGCGTTGCGGACCAGATGGTACAGCAGCTTGTACTCGGTCGGGGTCAGCTCGACGGGCTCGCCCTGCAGGCGCACCTCGGGGATGTTGAAGTCCATCTCCAGGTCGCCCGCCCGAAACGACGGCGCGCGGCTGCGCGGCATCGGCATGTCGAGGCGCCGCAGCACGGCGCGCACCCGCGCCAGCAGCTCCAGGTGGTTGAACGGCTTGGTGACGTAGTCGTCGGCCCCTAACTCCAGCCCCTTGACCTTGTCCAGCGTGTCGTCGCGGGCCGTCAGCATGATGACCGGCACGTCCGAGAACTCCCGCAGCTGCCGGAGCACCTCGTAGCCGTCGATATCGGGCAGGCCGATGTCCAGCAGCACGAGATCGGGCGCGGCCTCCTCGACTAGCTCCAGGGCGCGCTTGCCGGTGGCGGCCGGGATGATCTCGACGTCGCGCCACTGTAGGAGGAACCCGAGCTGGACTGATTCAACCACGTCCGTGGCGTCGTCGACGACAAGTATCTTCACGGCTCCTCCGTCTCGGCCGGCCCCTGCGCCGGCACGCGCAGGGTGAATGTGCTGCCCTGCCCTTCCGCAGTCGTCACCGCGATCGTGCCCCCGTGCGCCAGCGCGATGGCCCTGGCGATCGGCAGGCCCAGCCCCGCGCCGGCGCGGCTGCCGCCTGCGCGGCTGTCCACGGTGAAGAAGCGCTCGAAGAGCCGCCGCTGGTCGGCGACCGCGATGCCTGGGCCCTCGTCCGTCACCGACCAGCTCACCGCGTCGCCGGTCGCGCCGACTGCCAGCCGCACGCGCCCGCCATCCGGCGAGAACTTGTGGGCGTTCGACAGCAGGTTGAGCACGACTTGCTCCAGGCGCCGGTGATCGCCGTAGACCCAGACGGGTGTTTTGGGCAGCACCAGGTCGAGCGTTTGCCCACGGCTCTGGAGCAGCGGCGTGATGACGACCGCGGTGTCCCGCGCGAGCTGGCGCGCGTCGAAGCGTCGCAGCTGGAGCTGGACCCGCCCGGCGCGGAAGCGCGCCAGGTCGAGCAGGTCGGCGAGCACTCGCTGCATGCGGTCGGCGCTGCGCTCGATGGTGTGCAGGAGCTGCTCGCGGGCGGCGGCGTCGGGCGACGTGGTGGGATCGAGCAAGAGGCCCACGCAGGTGCGGACAGCCGTGAGCGGCGTGCGCAGCTCGTGCGCGACGGTCGCCAGCAGGTCGGTGCGCAACTGCTCCAGCTCTTCCAGGCGGGCGACCACATCCGCTTGGCCAGCGTCGCTGGCGCCCGCGTGCTCCTGCCCGAGCGAGGTCGGCACGTAGAATGGGTCGCCCGAGCCGACGGCGGCCGTGCAGACGAGCCCTAGAGCGACCAGCCGTGTCAGAAGCGCTGCCACGCGGGCCGGCTCGATCTCCGCGCCGAGCGCGCTGAAGCGCTCGGCCACGGTGGCGGCCGTCGCGCCCTCGCCCAGCAAGCGCAGGGCGGTCAGCGCGAGCGCGTCCTCGCCGTCGCTTGCCTCGCGCGCCGATGCTTCCATAACTTGATGATACCGCCGTCCCTACCCCACCGGTCGCCGCTTGATGCGGCCGTCGGCGTGATTGGCTATCGTTTAGGCGCGGGCTACCCTACCCCCACGAATAGGAGAGAGCACGATGCGGCTATCCGCAGCGGCCTCGCCGGCCGGACAGGTGCTGCTGTATGGCGCGTGCGCGGTCCTAGTCGCGGCGGGCATGCAGGCCGCGGCCACCCTGGTAAGCGCGCTGGTCCTGGCCGTGGTGCTGGCGACCGTGCTGGCGCCGCTCCTGCGGCGCTTGCGCGAGGCAGGGGTACCGGGGTGGCTCGCCGGGATTATCGTACTCGTGCCGGTCGTCCTCATCGGCGTGCTGTTCGTCGGCTTTCTCGTTCAATCGCTCGGTGAGCTGAACGCCAAGATCCCCGGGTACATCACCCGGCTCAGCGCACTCGCGGCGGTCGTGTCCGAGCGCTTCTTCGGCGACCCGGCGGCGCTGCGCGGGATGATGCCCGCGATGACGCCGGAGCCTGGGCAGATCGTGGCGCTGGCGACCGGGGCGCTCGGCGGCGCGCTGCAAGCGACGAACGATATGCTCCTGGTGTTGTTCATCCTCCTGTATACCTGCATGGAGGCCGAGAGCTTCCCCACGCGCGTGCAGGCTGTGGTCGGCCCGACCAGCGGTCTGCCGCGGCGCCTGGCCTCTCTGGCCGAGGCGCTCCGCGCCTTCGTCCTGATCAACGGGCAGGCGGGGCTCCTCGTGGCGATCGTGCGCACGGGTCTGCTGCTCGTGCTGGGCGTGGACTTCGCGCTGCTCTGGGGAGCGTGGTCCCTGCTGCTCACCTACGTCCCCACGGTCGGCTATCCGCTCGCCGTGCTGCCGCCGACGCTGCTAGCGCTGGTCGATCGCGGCCCCGTCACGGCGCTGATCGTGTTCGTGGCCTTTGGGGTCGTGAACACGGTCGTCTACAATCTGCTCCAGCCCCATTGGGCGGGTGCCAGCCTGAACCTGTCGCCCCTCGTCGTGATCGTGTCGCTGTTCTTGTGGGGCATCATCCTCGGCGCGATGGGCGCGCTGCTCGCCGTTCCCCTCACTATGATGGCCATCACGCTGTTGGAGAGTAGCGAGCAGACGCGCTGGCTCGCGGCGCTGATGCGCGATCATCCGCCCACTGCCGCGGAAACCGCCGCGCTACCGACCGGTGGCCCCGCGCCCACGTCGCGTCGCGGCACGCTCTGAGCAGCTCCCCGAGCGCGGCCGGGCCTTCCCGCCACACAACTCCTTAGCGCGCCGAGAGCCGGCCGAGAATCCACGGTAGCTGGGTGCCCAGCAGTAGCAGCCACAGCGCGACCCCAATCACCTGCACGCTGGCGAGGATAGGCCGGCTCAGCCGCCGCGCATGACAGTCGAGACACTCGACTCGGACCAGGCCGTCGCGGCCGTGATAGGCGGTGGCGCCGCGAGCGGGCTTCGCGCATGTGTCGCAAACAAATTTCACAGCGTGCTCCTTCCTGGGGTGCGATTGGGGCGAAAACGCCTGCGCGTGCCACGCTCAAGGGCCGCCCGGCGGGAGCCAGGGGGGCGCGGTCGGCGAGCCTGAGCAGCGGGGGCTCCCTTGCCCGACCCCGCGGGCGCGTCGGCGCGTCCGCGGGCCGCTGCTCAGCAGCGCCTGGGGCCCCGAAGGGCCCCACGAGTTGTCGTTAGTCCACCTGCTCTACCATCACCCAGCGGGTGCCGCCGGGCGCAGCAACCTCCGCGCGCTCGCCCACGCGGCGGCCCAGCAGCGCCCGCCCCAGCGGCGACTCCGGCGAGATGCTGCCGGCCCGGGCGTTCGCTTCGCCCGGCGCCACCAGCGTGTAGGTGTCGAGCGACCCGTCGTCGTCGCGCACCTGGATGCGACTGCCGACGATGGCGGTCCCGTCGGGCTGGACCACGCAGGCCTGCGCGAGCACCCGCCGTAGCGTGTCCAGGCGCTGGGCGCCCAGGTGGAAGTCCCAGGCTGCCGGCACGGTGGCGGGGGCCGCGTCCTCGCTCACGCCGTCGGCCAGGACTGGGGCCGCGATGGCGGGCAGGCTATCCATCAGCCGCTCCACCTCGGCCTCCAGGCGCTCGAACACTTCGCGGGTCATCGGCAGCCCCTGTGCCGTTACGTTCGCCTCGGGCCCAGTGGGATTCAGCGCCACCATGGGTACCTCCAAAGGGGAGTGTTCGTCATACGAGCAGTAGCAGGGACCGCCGGCCGCGCAGCCAGCACAACAGTACTGTTGTCCCGCTCGCTCGACCGGCGCCCAGTCGACGTCCATCTCGCACGTCGCGCAGCGAGATTTACGCTGTGTTCGCATCCTTGAGCTCTCCGATGCCATCCACTCCACTACATGCCAGGATGGCAGGGCTGCGCGGTTTGTCTTTACGGCTACTATACGATCCGTCAATAAAAACGGGCTGGAAGAAACGTGAACGTTGCATAAACAACAGAATCATCCGCTCCAGGCAGCTTATTTATGCTTCGTTCATGGAGATACAGGCCCATATTCGGATGGCCTGGGTATACTTTTGACAAGCCACCCACCCTATCTGGCGATCCCTGCGATCCGCTTGCCCTGGATTGGGGCCGCCCGGCTCACGGCAAGCCGCTCCGGGCGAGGGGCTGGATCGCATTCGCTACCTGGGAGAGCACGATGTTTGGTTTGAGTAGCGCAGCCGTGACCGATGTCGCCGACACGCCGTTGGGCGCGGCACTGGAGCAGTTCGACCGGGCAGCGGAGTATCTTCAGCTGGACGCGGTCCTGCGCGAGCGCCTGCGGGTGCCCGAGCGTGAATGGACCGGCGAGATTCCGGTGCTTATGGACGACGGGACCACACGGGTCTTCGCCGGCTTCCGGGTGCAGCACAATCTCAGCCGTGGCCCTGGCAAGGGCGGCCTGCGCTATCACCCGACCGTGGACCTGGACGAGATGCGGGCGTTGGCGATGGCGATGACCTGGAAGTGCGCCTTGCTGCGCCTGCCCTTCGGCGGCGCCAAGGGCGGCGTGGCGTGCGACCCGGCCCGCCTGAGCCGGGCCGAGCTGGAGCGCCTGACGCGCCAGCTCACGGCCAAGCTGGCCGACCTGATCGGCCCGGGGCGCGACGTGCCGGGCCCGGACGTGGGGACGGATGGCCAGGTGATGGCCTGGATAGCGGACGCTTACGCCCGGCTGACGGGCCGTCCGGCACCCGGCGTCGTCACCGGCAAGCCGGTTGCGCTGGGTGGCCTGGCGGGGCGCGTGAACGCCACCGGCCAGGGCGTCGCGTACTGCGTGCAGGCCGCGGCGAGCCGCCTCGGGCTGGACCTGGCGTCGGCCACCGTGGCCATTCAGGGCTTCGGTAACGTGGGCCAGTCCACCGCCGACGCGCTGCACCGCCTGGGCGCGCGCATCGTGGCGGTGAGCGACGTGAGCGGCGGGGTTTACCGCGGCGCGGGGCTCGACCTGGGAGCGTTGCGTCGCCATGTCCGTGAGGCGGGCACCGTCGCGGGCGCGCCGGACACGGAAGCGCTATCGAACGCCGAGCTACTGGCGCTCGACTGCGACGTGCTCGTCCCGGCGGCGCTAGGGGGACAGATCACCGCGCACAACGCCGACCGTGTGCGCGCGCGGCTGCTCGCCGAAGCCGCCAACGGCCCCACGCTGGGCGAGGCCGACCCGATCCTGCGGGAGCGGGGCGTGGCGGTGATTCCCGACGTGCTCTGCAACGCGGGCGGGGTCACGGCCAGCTATTTCGAGTGGGCCCAGAACTGTGAGGGGCTGGTGTTGACGCGGGCGGAGCTTGACGCCCGGCTGCGCTATCTCATGCTCCGCGCCTTCGACGAGGTCTGGTGGCAGGCCGGGGAGCGGGCCATCGACATGCGGCTCGCCGCGCACGCGCTGGCGGTCCGCCGCGTCGCGGGCGCGGCGCAGCTCCGCGACCGCTACGCCTGAGCGGCGCCTCGCCGGACGCGACGCCCGAACGGCCGCCGGGCTATTCGGGCGCGCGAACTGCCAGACGCCGGCGAGCGGGGGCCTGCGCCCTCGCGTCGGCAGAGAGGGAACGACAGACGATGACAGCAACAGCCTACGCCGTGCCTAGCGCTGCCCCGCATACCTCCGCGCTGGGCGACGTGCCGCTCATGGCGCTGCTGGAGCGCGTGGCGCAGGGGGTATTGGTCGCGGACGACCGGGGCGTGATCGTCTTCGCCCACCCCGCGGCCGCGCAGGTCCTCGGGCGGCCGCCGGGCGAGCTGCGCGGCCAGTCGGGCGCGGCGCTCGGCGAGTGGCTGCGCCCGGCGCGGCCGGGGCGCGCGGCGGCGCCGTTCGCGCGCGCCCTACGGGGCGAACCCGTCGAAGCCGAGCCCCGGGTC
The DNA here is from genome assembly GCA_035293805.1 of Chloroflexota bacterium. Taxonomy (GTDB): domain Bacteria; phylum Chloroflexota; class UBA6077; order UBA6077; family JAJPHF01; genus JAJPHF01. Next base: position 230,682 of record DATGMD010000018.1, read on the forward strand.
GCCAGCCGGGACGGGCGGACCTGGCGGGTGCGCTGGTCCGAGGCGCCGCTGCGCGACGACCGCGGCGTCATCCGCGGCGTCGTCGCCTGGGCCCAGGCGGTGTCCCCCGACGAGTGGGGCGGCGCGGCGGTCGAGCCGCTGTCGGCCACTGGCGACGCGCACGCGGAGTGCCGGGAGTCCGTGGCGACGCTGTCGCACGATCTGAAGAACCCGCTGACGCGGATCAAGGGGCTGGCCCAGTTGCTACAGCGCCGGCTGGCGAGCGGCCGCGGTGTGGACCCGGGTCAGTTGCGCGAGAGCCTGGCTCAGATTGACCGGACGGTGGGCAAGATGACGATAACGCTCAACGAGCTGGTCGAGACGGCGCATCGTCCGGCCGGCGAGGCGCCCGCGCTCGATCGTCGCCCCACGGACCTCGTCGCGGTGGTGCGCCACCTGATCGGCGAGTACCAGCACGCGACCGAGCGGCACCGGCTGCACCTGGCCACGACGCAGGCGACAGTGATCGGCGCCTGGGATGCCTCGCGGCTGGAGCGGGCCATCTCCAACCTGCTGTCCAACGCGGTCAAGTACAGCCCGGCGGGCGGCGAGATCCGGGTGCTGATCGAGTGCCTGGAGCCCGAGGGCTGGGCGATGCTGCAAGTGTCTGATGAGGGGATCGGGATTCCCGAGGCCGACCTGCCGCGCGTCTTCGAGGGCGCCCACCGGGCGGGCAACGTGGTCGGCCGCATCAACGGGACCGGGCTGGGGCTGCCGGCGGTCCGCCAGACCGTCGAACAGCACGGCGGCACTGTCGGTGTCGAGAGCCGGGAAGACGGCGGCACGACGGTGACCGTCTGGCTGCCGCTGCAGCCGGACGGCGTCGGTGCAGGCGGCAGGTAAGGCGGCCTGTCCGCCCCTTCCGGCGCCCGGTCTGCGCATCGCCGCCGGACGCCGGTGTGGCTGGATTCGGGCGTGCTCGCCAGCGCCCCACGAGAGAGAGGACACGGTAATGAAAGCTGCCGATATCATGCGACAACCGGTCTTCGCGACTACTCCCTGGACGCCGGTGCAGGAGGTCCTGGCGCAGCTCGCGACGAACAACGTCAGCGGGATGCCCGTCGTCGAGCGCGATGGCACGGTGATCGGCATTATCACCGAGGACGACCTGCTGCGCGCGTACATCGAGGGCGTCCAGCTGGAGTTGCTGACGGTGCAGGCGCTCATGACCACCGAGCCGATCACTGTCGACGTCGAGACGCCGCTGGCGGACGTCATGCAGATCATCCACGACGAGGGCATCCTGCGCGTGCCCGTCACCGAGGATGGCCTGCTCGTCGGGGTCATCTCCCGGAGCGACGTGATCCGGGCGCTGGCGCAGCCGGGGCAGCTGGGCACGCTGGCATTCCCGATCTTCCACCGGCACTACCAAGAGGCCCCCGCCGGGGAGCGACATGTCCCCGAGCGGCACCTGGTGCCCACCTACGGCTGGTAGCCTCGCTCCGTGAGTCTACGCTGGCCCCCTCCACCTCCAGGGTGAAGGGGGCCAGTTGGCATCCACAGCTTCGAGGGTAACGGCGCTAGTGGCGCACCGCGCGCCGACGGTTGGCCCAGCGGCCCCGGCGGCAGGGGTGCGCCTACTCACGCAGGCGGATGTTAGCTTGTAGCGCGGCGAACTTCTCCAGCACGTGCGGGTAGCCACGCTCCACGTCCTCGATGCCGCTGATGCGCGAGACGCCGTCGGCAACCGCCGCCGCGATGAGGTAGCTGAAGCCGGCGCGCAGGTCCGGGATCGCCACGTCGGCGGCGCGGAGCGGCGTCGGGCCTTTGACGACGGCGCTGTGGGGGAAGTCGCGGCTCTTGAAGCGGCACGGCTTCTCGCCGAGGCACTGCCGCACCAGCTGGATCTCGGCGCCCATCTGGGCCAGCACCTCGGTGTAGCCCAGGCGGTTCTCGTACACCGTCTCGTGGACGACGGACAGGCCGGCGACCTGCGTCATCAGCATCACAAACGGCGGCTGCCAGTCGGTCATGAAGCCCGGGTGGACGTCCGTCTCCAGCACGATCGGCCGCAGCGGCGGGCCGGGGTGGAAGAAGCGAATGCCGTCCGGCCGCACCTCGAAGCCCCCGCCGACCTGGCGCACCTTGTTCAGGAACGTCAGCAGGTGCGGCTGCTCGGCGCCCTCGACGAGCACGTCGCCGCCGGTGATGATGCCCGCGATGGCGAACGAGGCGGCCTCGATGCGGTCGTTCATCACCGTGTGCTCGGCGCCGCACAGCCGCTCCACGCCCTCGACGACGATCGTGCGGTCGGTGTCCACGAAGATGATGGCCCCCATCTTCTGCAGCAGCATCACCAGGTCGATGATCTCGGGCTCGATGGCGGCGTTGCGGATGCGCGTCACGCCCTCCGCCCGCACCGCGGCGAACAGCGAGTTCTCGGTGGCCCCCACGCTCGGATAGGGCAGGTCGATCACGCCGCCGCGCAGGCGGCTGGCGACGGCGCGGTAGCGACCCGCCTCGGCGTAGACCCGCGCCCCGAGCTGCTCCAGCGCCGCGATGTGGAAGTCCACCGGCCGCCGGCCGATCTCGTCGCCGCCGAGCGCGGGCACGATGGCCTCGCCGCAGCGCTGGAGCAGCGGGCCGAGCAGCAGGATGGGGATGCGGTTCACGCCGTTGAATGCCAGGGGCACCTCGGGGCCGCGGACGCTTGGCGTGTGCAGGCGGAGCGTGCCGCCGCCGTTCTCCCACGCCGCGCGCAGGCCGATGCTCTGGCACATCTCCAGGGTGGCCGTGGTGTCGCCGATGTGGGGGACGTTGTGCAGCGTGACAGGCTCGTCGGTCAGCAGGCTGGCCACGATCTGCTTGGTGGCGGCGTTCTTAGCGCCGCCGACGGCTACCCGCCCGACGAGCGGCTTGCCGCCCTCGATCTCATAGTATCGCATGGTACGGCTGTTACCTCAGGCGGGGTCGCCGCGGCGCCCCAACGCGCCGCCGGGGCGGTTCCCGAAAGGATACCATGTGGCCGAGCCGCGGATGGGTCGAGCCGGCCCGCCGGACCTGTTATGCTCAGAGGCGCCACGCGCGCCGCCCGGGCCGTCGCGGCCGTACCCGCGAGTAGCGCGCACACGGGGGAGCAGGAGGACGCTATGGCCAAGGTAGATCTCGTCGTCAAGAACGGCCGGGTCGTCACGCCCGCGGCCACCTACGAGGGGCTGGGCATCGCCATCCAGGACGGTAAGATCGCCGCCATTCTAGACCAGGACATGCTGCCCGAGGCGAAGGACACGCTGGACGCCAACGGGCTCTACGTCCTGCCCGGTATCATGGACTGCCACGTCCACTTCCGCCAGCCCGGGCTGGAGTACAAGGCCGAGTGGGCGACCGACTCGGTGGCGGCCGTCCACGGCGGCGTGACGTTCGTCTGCGACATGCCAAACGTGCGCCCGCCGACCGAGAACGCCGAGCAGGTGCGCGTGAAGCAGGAGATCGCCGAGGCGAACTCGTGGGTCGACTTCGGCATCATCGGCTTGTTCACGCAGGACAACTACGACGATATCGTGCCGATGGCCGAGGCGGGCGTCGTCGGCTTCAAAGTGTTCATGGGCGAGACGATCGGCAATCTGCCCGCGCCCGACGACGGCCAGCTCTTCGACTCGCTGGCGCTGATGGCCGAGCGGACCGGCCTGCGCTGCGGCTTCCACGCCGAGAACGACCAGATCATGCAGCACTTCATCCGCAAGCTAAAGGCGGAGGGCCGCACCGACCCGCGCGCCCACCGCGACTCGCGGCCGGTCGTGTCGGAGGTCGAGTCGATCAGCCGCCTCATCACCCTGGCGCGCTACAACCACGCCAAGATCCACATCTTCCACCTCAGCTCGGGCGACGGCGCCGACACGATCGCCTGGGGCCGCAGCCTGGGGGTGGACATCACCGCCGAGACGGGTCCGCACTACCTGCTGATGGACGACACGCAGTACGACCGCGTGTACAACCACCTGCGCATGAACCCGCCGGTGCGCGGCGGCGACAACGGCGAGCGGCTGTACCGGGCGCTGATGAACGGCACCGTGCAGATGATCGCCACCGATCACTCGCCGCACACCGAGGAGGAGAAGGCGCCGCGGAACGTGTGGGAGGCGATCTCCGGCTTCGTGGGCGTGGAGATCGCGCCGCGCATCATGATCAGCGAGTTCGTGAACACGGGCAAGATGTCGCTCAACAAGTACGTCGAGCTGACCTCGTGGAACCCGGCGCACGTCTGGCAGGTCTACCCGCAGAAGGGCGCCATCCAGGTAGGCTCCGACGCCGACCTGAGCTTCGTCGACCTAGAGCGGCCGTGGAAGATCGACCGCTTCGCGCTGCACAGCAAGAACAAGGTGACGCCGTTCCACGAGTGGGAGGGCAAGGGGATGCCCGTGATGACGATGGTGCGCGGCCAACTCGTGATGCGCGAGGGCCAGCTTCAGGGCGAGCACGCGGGCCGCCTGACGCGCCCGAAGGTCGCCGAGCGGCCGCTGGTCACCGTGTAGGAGGCCCTGCTGGTCTCGCGGGCCGGTCGTCGTCGCCCCGAAGCGGCGGCGGCCGCCCCGCGAGAGGCCCGATTGCTATACTCGCAGTATGGAACTCACGAAGACGCTAACGCTCCAATTAGGCCCTGCGGAGTACGAGCGCCTGGCGGCCGAAGCCCGGCGGCTAGGGCTGACGCCTGCCGCACTGGCTCGCAGATACGTGCAGTCGGGCCTGCCCGCCGATCTCCAGACCGACGCCGAGGAGCGGCGCCGCCGTGGCCTGGCCGCGCTCGCACGGCTCGCAGAGCTCACGGCAGACCTGCCCCCTGTCGACGCAGTGCAGGTTGCCAGGGAGAGCCGTGAAGAGCTCGAGCGGCGGTCCATCATCTAGTGGTTAGCGTCGTCGACTCAAACCTGCTTCTCGTGCTGGCGAGCGGTGATCCCCGCGCCCCGGCAGTCCGCGCCCTGATCGCGGGGTGGCTCGCGAGCGGCGAAGCGGTCCACGCCCCGGCGCTGCTCCCTTACGAGGTCGCCAATGGACTGACACGGCTGGTGGCCGTCGGGCGCTTGCCGCCCGATCGCCTTGCCGCAGCCTGGCAGACGGCAATGGCGCTGCCGATCCTCTTCCACCCTGTGGAGAACGACGGCGATCAAATCGCGGCTGTGGGAGTGCGCCTCGGCCGCCAAAGCGCGTATGATGCGGCCTATCTCGTGCTAGCGCAGGAGCTGGGCGCCGAGCTGTGGACGCTGGATGGTCCGCTCGCGCGAAACGCCAGCGGGCTCGGCTACGCTGTGCGCCTCGTCATCTAGTGGGGCGGCGACGGCAGTTGGCGCCGGACGTCCGGCGCCGCGGCGAGCCTATGGGTCGTGGTGCGCATCCCGCTGGGCGAGCCGCGAATGCGCCCGGCGGCCGCCGAGCAGGAGAGATGGGATGAACGTCGAGCTGGTCCGAACCACCGCCGCGGACGGGGTGCCGCTCGTCGGCGCGCTGCGCGTGCCCGCGCCGGGAGCCGAGCCGTGGCTGCCTGTCGATGTGATGATCATGCACCACGGCGTCGGCGGGAACTTCTACAACGCGCACTTTCAGGACCGCATGGGCGAGGCGCTGCTGGAGCGGGGCTGCGCGGTGCTGCGCGTGAACAACCGCGGCCACGATCTCGCCTACAACAGCCCGGCCGGTCGGTTGGGGGCGGCGTTCGAGGTCGTGGACGACTGCCGCCACGACTGGACCGCCTGGATCGACCTGGCCGCCGCGCGTGGCTACCGGCGCATCGGGCTGTGGGGCCACAGCCTCGGCGCGGTGAAGACGATCTACTTCCTGGCGGCGCAGGGCGATGCGCGCGTCGCCCGCGCGATCGCCTCGTCGCCGCCGCGCTTCTCGTATAGCGCCTACGCCGCCCGCCCCGACCGCGCCGCGTTCCTGGCCGACTACGAGCGCGCCCGGCAGATGATCGACGCGGGGGCGCCCAACGACCTGCTGGCGGTGGACATCCCCACCTCGGTGGTGCTGACCGCGCGCACTTACGTCGACAAATACGGGCCGGACGAGCGGTACGACATCCTGCGGCACCTACCCAACGTGAGCATTCCGCTGCTGGTGACGATCGGCGGCGAGGAGGGGGCGCGGCCGGACAGCGCCGACCGCTTCCCCTTCGGCGGCCTGGCCGACCAGGTGGCGGCGTTGAGCGAGCGGTTGCCGAACCTCACCTTCGCGGTGATCCCCGGCGCCGACCACTTCTACGCGGGCACGACCGACGCGCTGTGGGCGGTCGTCGAGCGGTGGCTAATGCGCGAGTCGACACGTCAGTAGGTGTCGAACATCCGCTGGAGGCGGTCGGCGTCATGGGTGACGGTGAGGCCGAGCGCCAGGAGCAGCTTGGCCTTCCACGGCTGTAAGTTGTCGGTGGCGATCCACCCCTTGCGGACCAGGCCGGGGCTGCGCACCGCCCGCCCCGAGCCTACCCGCGTGCCCTGCACGATGACCACGCCCTGCTCGTGAGCCCGAGTCAGCGCCTCGTCCTCCAGCGGCGTCGGGCGGCCCGCGCCGGTGCCCGCGCTGACGATGCCCCGCGCGCCGGCGGCGACCGCCGCGTCGATCAGCGCGCCGTCGGCGCCGATGTAGGACAGCACCACGTCCACGCGCGGCAGGTCGTCCAGCCCGCGCACGTCGAACTCGGTCGCCGTCGTGTGCGGCCGCGCCGGCAGGTGGTAGAACAGCACGCGGCCGTCGGCGTCGGCGTAGCCCAGAGGGCCCAGGTCGCGCCCCTGGAACGTCTGCACGCGGTAGGTCGCCGTCTTCGTAGCGTCGCGCGCCGACAGGATCGTGTCGTTCAGCACGACGAGCACGCCCTTGCCCCGCGCCTCGGGCGTCGCCGCCACGCGCACAGCCTCCAGCAGGTTCAGGTAGCCGTCCGCGCTGAGCGCCGACGAGGGGCGCATGGCGCCCACGACGACGACCGGCTTGTCCGTCTTCAGCGTCAGGTGCAAGAAGTAGGCGGTCTCTTCGAGCGTGTTGGTGCCGTGGGTGATCACCACGCCGTCGTGTGTCGCCAGTAGCTCGTGGACCGTACGGTTCAGGTCGAGTAGGTCCTTCGGCGTCAGCGCGTGGCTGGGCAGGCGGCGGAACGGCACCTCCTCGACCTGGGCGATCGCCGCAAGCTCGGGGATGCGCGCCAGCAGCTCGCCCCGCTCCAGGCGCATGCCCGCCTCGTTGTACCAGGCCAGGTCGAGGCGATCGAGGCCGATCGAGTCGATCGTCCCGCCCGTAAAGATCGCCGCCACGCACGGCAACGCGGCCATCTCGTCTCTCCCGTAGCAAAGTGCGCCCGCGCCCGGCGCCAGGGGGTAGTCGCCTGAATTGTACGGGGCCGTTGCCACCCCCGCCAGCGCCGCGGCCCTGCCATGGGCTGGCGCCGCGCGGCGCTCCGCGGCTATTCTGCCAGCAAGACGACTGAGGCGCTCCTGAGCGCCTGATGCAGGGATAGGCGGGAGGGGCGATGAACGAGGCGCGCGGCGAGGCGGTTCTGGACCAGGCGGTGACGGGGGCGCAAGAACTATGGGGCCAGCGGCTCGTCGCGGCCTACGCGCTCGGCAGCCTGGCGCACGGCGGCTTCAGCGACCTGGTGAGCGACGTCGATCTGGGGCTGGTGCTGGCCGACCCGCTCACCGCCGACGACGCGGCGCGCGTGGCGGCGCTGGGCGAGCGCGTGCGGGCCGGCGGCCTGCCGCTCGCCGAGCGCCTGTCGGTGTTCTGGGGCGCGGCCACCACGCTGCGCGGCGAGGGGACGCTGGGCCGCTTCCCGCCACTCGACCGCCTCGACCTGGCGCGCCACGGGCGCCTGCTCGTCGGGCGTGACGCGCGCGACGGCGTGCTCTCGCCCACCACTCGCGAGCTGGTGCTCGCCGCCGCCGAGCAGGCGCTGCGCTCGCTGGCGACACCCGCCGTCGTGGCCGAGCTAGACGACCCCGCCGGCCTGGTCGCGGCCGGCGCGCGCCACCTCACCAAGCGCATCCTGTTCCCGGTGCGCTTCCTCTACACGGCGCGGACCGGCGCGATCGGACGCAACCACGACGCCGTCGCCCACTTCGTGGCCACCGAGTCCGGGCCGATGGCCGACCTGGCGGCGGCCGCGCTGCGCTGGCGCGAGTCCCCGCCCGAGCGCGACCCCGCGGCGGTTGATATCGTCGCGGCCGGCATCAAGCCGCTCTACCGCCACTTCGTCGCCGACCACGAGCGCCGCTTGCGCGATTATGACGAGCCCGAGCTGGCGGAGCGTTACGCTGCCTGGCGCGCGGCCCTCGGCGCGTCCTGACCGACTGGCCAGACCCGGGGAGCGCGGCGTCGTGGCCGCGGCCAAGCGGTACATGGCCAACGGCGTGTCTATCGCCTTATTGGTTGACCCCGATCGCCGGACCGTGGGCCGGTTCCGGCCCGGCCAGCCGCCTGCCACCCTGCGCGGCCCGGCCGTAATCGACTTCGCTCCGGTACTGCCCGGCCTGCGCCTGGTGGTGAACGATCTCTTTGCCTGGCTGCGCGTGCGGCGTTCGCGGCAGCCCTGAGCGCGGGGGCCCGGTTCGTGGGCCGCCGCCGCTCGCTGCCTTTGATACGTCCGCGGCGAGTGTTTCACGTCAGGGGGGGATTGTTCTTCGCCTGTAACGCCGCTCCCCAACGCTCTTCGTCCTGTCCTGGCTATCATGCCGCTAAGGCGGAGGTGTGCTTGCCGGACGGGCTACGGACCTGGGTGCTATCGACACTGGGCGGCTGGCTGGTCGCCTGCGCGCTGGTGTATCTGGGGGAGCGGGGGGCGCTACCGCCCCCGCCGCTCGCGGCCGTGGCCTGGCTCACCGACGACGTGCTGCCCCACACGGCGGCGCCCCGCTCGCCGGCGGGGGATGCCACGGAAGTCGCGGTCGCCGCGCCGGGCGCCGGCGGGCGGGACCCGCGGGCGGACCTGGCGCCACCGAGGGGCGAGCCGGCCGGCGCGGGCGCCGCGGACGAGGTGCGGCCTCCCCGCCCGCCGGCACTGGTCGTTGCGGAGCCGGCCGGTGCCAACCTACGTGCCGCGCCGGCGATGAGCAGTCCCGTCATCGCGGTGCTCCCCCGCGGCACGGTGGTCGAGCCCGAGCCGCCCGGTGCCCCGGACGAGGCCGTTGGGCCAGGCTGGCAGCACGTCGCCTGGAACGGCCGCGCCGGCTGGGTGGCCGACAGCTTGCTGCAGCCGGCGACGGATGGGCGTTAAACGGACGTCCGGATTGCTGGCGCGCGGGCGCCCGCCAGCCGGCTCACCAGTCAGCACAGCCTATAGGCTACCCTGCTACTGTCAGCGCGATCGCGTAACCAATCACTAGGGCCGCCATTACCACCGTGAGGAGCGTCAGTCTCAGCCCGTTCTCCATTTCTCGACCTCCTAATGGCCGATTGTCGAGCCGAATCGGCGGCTGCTGCCATGTGCGCCGCCAGCCGATACGCCGAGCGTCCCCGGTCGCGCCTGCTCCCCGGGTCGCTCTAAAGCCACGTCACCCAAGCTAGTTGCCAACGATGGCGTATAGGTGTGGCGCAGCCACACCTATACGCCATCGTTGACCAAATGCTTAGCTGGGTAGTGATGTTCTGCGGCCGCCGACGATTAGCTGCCGGCCGTCAGCGCGATCCGCCGCGGCCGGGCGCTCTCCGCCTTCGGGACGACCAGCCGTAGGAGCCCGTGCTCATAGTGAGCTTCCACCTTGTCGGCGTCCAGCGCCGCGGGTAGCGTGATAGTGCGCTCGAAGCGCCCGCCTCGCCGCTCACGGAACAGGTACTGCCGACTCTCCGGGATCTGCGGATACTCGCCGCTGATCGTCACTTCATTGCCGAGCACCGAGACGTTCAACGCCTCCGGGTTCAGCCCTGGCAAGGCTGCCTCCACCACGTAGTTGTCGCCTTCCGCGTATACGTCCATCGGTACAGCAGAGGCGATTCCGCCACCGATCAGGCCCGGCGTGATGAAGCTGGACTCGAATAGCCGCGCCATCGCATCCCGCAGTGGCACGAAGTCGGCGAACGGATCCCAACGAGCTAGTGCCATAGCACTCACCTCCTTGCGGAGCAAATGATATCAACTAGCTCCGCCTATACTGTGCCAAAGCGGGTGTTAGAGACTCGTTAGGCCAGCGTTAGGCCAATATCAATACAGCATTAGGCTTGCGTATGCCGAACTTAATAGCCTGTCGGTCACCTTCTTGCGTATAGGGGCAGCCGCATGTTGGCACAGCGAGCACGTGCTACTCTAAGGCAGGGTTGAACCTCAACTACTTGCTAAGCCGGCTTCCGGGGATGGTGTGTAGCTTTGGCCACGCCAAAGCTACACACCATCCCCGGCCAGATGCTTAGCGAGCGGCTAAACGTGTTTCCAAGGCGCGACCTGCTAGCGATGTAGCAAGCGGTGCCTAGCGCACGACTTCGACGCAGACGGGGATGCGCCCTTCCTGAAGCGACCCGAGCCGCTGGAACGCCGCCTCGCTGAGGTCGAGGCCTAGCTCGGGACTGCCGCGGTCCATCACCTCCACGACGACGGTCGCGACCCCGTCAGCCCGCCGCAGGAGCAGGTGCGTGCCGAGGTGGTGGCGGTTGCTGGAGGCGAGCTGGGGGTTGCGCGGGTCGTACGGCTGACCGTTGGCCATCGGCTGGCCGGCCAGCGAGGGATCGTAGTACGTCGCGTCCAGGCGCTCGGCACAGGGCGGCGTCTGGGCTGTCGGCTCCGCGGCCGCGGCCGCGGCCGCGGAGCGCTCGGCCACGGCGAGCACGGCGGCGACGAGAGCGGCGGCGACCAGCACCCGAGGCCCGGGTAACTGAGGCCGATAGAGCCCGCCCGCACGGCCACATGGACACGTCCTGAGCAGCGATGACACATACCTTGGCACGACGCCTGAGTGTACCCGGCGAGCACGCGGCCCGTGAGGACCTGGGCATCACAAACCTGCTACAACGCGTAACACCGTCGCGGCGCCAGCAGCGGCCGGCCTGCTGCACCGCGACGAGGCGCTACCAGGTGTGGGGCGGTCAGGGCGTGAGCAGGTCAAGCAGCGCCGGCACGCGCGGCTGGGTAGAGAGCGCCCACACGTAGTCGACGACGGCCTCGGCGCCGCCCGCGCCCAGGACCGGCGCCGCCTGCCGCGTGAACTTCGCCGCCACCTCGGCGTCGGTCAGCGGGTTCGCCGGATGGCCGCGGGGCTGGGCGATCTCGACCACGTGCTCGCGGCCGTCGCGCGTGCGCGCCGTCACGCGGCAAAGGTTCTCCGCCGGCCAGCGCGCCGTGTAGGCCGGGTTGGGCGCCACCGTAATGCGCGGCATCATGGCGCGCACCCACGGGTCGGCCAGGTGGGTCGGCGCGAAGTGCTCGGGTCCGATCGTGCCGTGGCGGAGCACCGTGGCGAAGATGTAGGGCAGGCTGTGGTCGGCCGTCTCGCGGCGGGTGGGCGCCCACTTCTCGGGGTCGCGGCCGATCTCCGTCCAGGTGAACTCCGTCGTCTCGACGGCGACCGAGGCCAGCGCGTCGGCCGGCAGCGCCTCGCGCACGGCGAGCGCCGCCCAGGCGGGGCCTTGCGCGTTGTTCTCCACGGGGAAGTACTTGAGCCCGGCCTCGGCGATCAGCGGCCGCTCGCCCGGCGCGGGCAGGTCGAGCGTGAACGGCCCGCTCACCTGCTCCCACAGCCCATGCCGACCCTCGAACGGCCGCGCCGGGCCTGTGAGCCCCTCGCGGGCCAGCAGCGCGGCGAACACGCCATTGCGCGCGGCATTCGCCGTAGCGCAGCCTTTCCAGTCGGACAGCTCGCCCGCGCGCGTCTGGCGCGTGGCGGCGTTGTCGCTGGCGGCCAGCGCGATCGCCTCGGCGAGCGCCACCTCGTCCAGGCCCAGGAGCTTGCCGGCGGCGCAGGCCACGGCGAGTGCCATGAAGGTGCCCTGGTCCCAGCCGCGCTCGCGCAGCAGCGCGGCGGCTTGCAGCCGTCCGTACACCTCGTAGAGGACGTGCATGCCGCCGATGAGCGCCGGCCCGTCGAGCGCCAGCGCGTCGGCAATGCCGAGCAGGGCACCCAGCCCGTCGCTGGGATGGCCGCTCACGAGCTGGTCGTTGAAGTCGAGGTAGCGGATCTGCACGCCGCTCGCGAAGGCGGCCATCTCCAGCGAGGTGGGAGTGGCCACGCCGATGACGCGCGCCGGCGGCGTGCCTTGTACCGCGGCCGCCACGCGGCGCGCAATGGCGCACGGCGGCGCGTCGCCTGCGCCCAGCGCGCAGCCGAGAGCATCGAGCAGGTGGCGCTGGTAGCGATGCACCGTCTCGGGTGTCAGGCAGGCGAAGCCGCTCGCCGCACAGTATGCCGCTAAGTGCTGCTGTGTCGCGTCCATTGGATTCTCCAGGGGATGCGAAGCCGCGCGGCTCGAGGGTGCGCAGGCAGCCGCTCACGATGTCACGGAGCAAGTGGTCGCGCCGGCGCTCGCTAAGCATATCCGTGCGCATCGCTACTGTATTCTCCACCGATCGGCAGGGCTAGCGGCTAGGTATTCTGCCCCGAGCACTCACGGCCGAACGTTGCACGGCGAATGCCCTCCGACGGTTCAGCAGCCGTCAGCGTTCAGGCCCGCCTGGAGTCCGCCGCTTGCGGCAGCGACGGTGACACCGCATACCCCAGGTCATGGCACTGACCGCCGTGCCCCTGCCGCCGGAGATTTGGGGTGCAACGTCATGCGTTGCCCAGGCGCCGATCCTCGCTGCCGGCGAGTGCGACCGAAAGGAGTGGCAGCGACGGCGCGCGCCCTGCGACCGGCCGTGTTGTGGCGCAAGGGCCGCTTCGGGGCGGACAGCGCGGCGGGGAGCCGGTTCGCGGGGCGAGTGCGGACGGTGGTAGCCACCTGCCGACAGCAAGGGCGGCCGCTCCGGGACTGCCTGGTGGCCGCGGCTGATACGGCGCTCCCGGGGACCGCCGCCCCCTCGCTCCTCCCCGCTGCGCAGAGGACCTGAACGCGTGCCAGGGGCTCGCCACCTGCCGCTCCGCGTGGCGGTTGGCACCGGAAATGCCGTAGGTCACCGGCGGGAGAGCGCCGAGCATCGTCCGGCCCGGCAAGAGGAGGCTGTCGTGCCCACCAAGCAAGGCGATGTTGGCCTGCTACACGACCCGGTCGCCCAGGAGCTGCTGCAGTCGAAGGCGCCCGCGCATTTGGCGTACACCTGGCGCGACGGCACGCCCCGCGTCGTGCCTATCGGGTTTCACTGGAACGGCCAGGAGATTGTGCTAGCGACCGCGCCCGATGCCCCGAAGATGAAGGTGCTGACGGACGGGGCCCAGGTGGCGCTGACGATCGAGGGCGATGGGGCGCTCCCGAAGGTGCTGCTCGTGCGGGGGACGGTACGCGTCGACACGGTCGAGGGCATCGCGCCGGAGTGGGCGGCGGCGGCCTACCGGTCGCTGGGCGAGGAAGGCGGGCGGGCGCTGGTAGAGAAGTCGGCGCCGCTGTATCCGCGCATGTCGCGGATTTTCATCCAGCCCAAGTGGGTCGGCATTTTGGACTTCGAGACGCGCCTGCCGAGCGCGGTCGAGCGCGCGATAGCGCGGACGCAGGCCGGCGCGCCTTAGCTGGGTAGGTCCTCCGGGCACGAGCGGACTTGGGACGACCTCCCCGCCCGTCTTGCAAGCACCCGGCTTCAGGCGGGCCTCAACGCTTACTGCTGGCGATCAGCTACCGCGCTGCGGCCGGCGGCGTGTGGTTGGCGAGCCGTACGGGGAACCAGTTCTTGATCGTCCGCGTCGGGGACCCGTCGGCCCCGGAGTACCCGGCGCCGCGGCAGTCCCCGGACCTTCCCGTCGTGGACTGGAATGGCGCGGCCGTCACCGCCGTGTGGGCGGGTAAGTCAGTCCGGCCAGTTGACGATGCTGAGGTCGAGCGGCAACTGATTGGTGTGCTCGGTCGGCGTGACCAGGCCCCGGTTTCCCCAGGAACCGGTCAGGTCGAATCCGACGGCCTCGAACCGCACGGGATCGATAGCCCCGGTGCGGGTGAAGTCCTGATAGACGTAGGGGAGGCCCGTCGAGCCGAGTGGCGACGGCCCCGCCATGACGTGCAGATGCAGATGGGGCGCGGACGTGTTGCCGCTGTTGCCAAGGCGACCCAACTCCTGGCCGGCGCGCACGCGCTCCCCGGGACTGACGGTAACAGTGCCCTTCTTCAAGTGGGCATAGAACACGAAGAAGCCGTTCCCGATGTCGAGCACCACGTGGTTGCCGTCCACGCTCTCAAGGGTCGTGAATGACGCGGGGTCGGGCAGGGCTCCAGGGCGCTGATCGTCGTAATCGTTGGCGACCGCGATGACGGTGCCGTCGGCGACGGCCAGAACCGGCTGGTCATAGCCAACCCAGTTCTCGACTCGGCTCGGGTCGCCGACGACCAGGCGGCCGTCTGCATCGAGCTTCATCCAGTCGATGGCGAAGCGCTGCCCGTCATCCAGCCCGCCGTTCACGCTCTGCACGGCGCTGCGATGGGGGCCGGGACTGCAGCAGCCGTTGCCCGCGACCCAGCCGTCACCGCGCAGCGGTGCGCCCAGCACCGGGGGCCGGAAGCTGTCGAGCGGCCAGCGAGCCACGACGTAGGACAGTGGGGAGGGCTCTTGGGCTCCCGGATTGGCAGCGCCCGTGCCGGTAAACCGGTGAGCGATCGCCGCCGGGATCTCCCCTTCGTCATCGAAGGTGAGTTCAATGAAGACCAGCCGCGACTCGTTCGGCCCCAGAGCGGTGCCGTCCGCCGGCCGGACGTCCAGATTGGTCATCGCGGCGGCAAGGTCTGGCCCGGCGAGGGTGCGCACGACCCGGGACGGGTTCTCGGCGTCGATGATGTCGATGCGCTCCACGGTGGCGGGAACTGCCTTCGCATTGGTGAGCCATAGCTCGTAGGCGACATGGAAGCGGCCGTCGTCCCCCGCGAAGGGGGCCGTCGCCGTTGCCACCGGGCGCACGAGCACAGGCGTGAAAGCATCCGCCTCGACCGCTGGCTGCGCCGCGGCGGGCGTGAAGTCCTCGGTCTCGACCGTCTGCTGCGCCGCAGCAGGCGTCGGACCGACGGCCTGGACACCATGGGCCAATACCATTACCCCTACCCCTATCGCGAGCGCTGCCCCAAAGGGCTTGAGCCACCCCATGAACGTCCTCCCTTCGCGGCCGGCCGCGATCGCATCGCTCGCATATCGGCGGACCGGATCATGGCACTTGGGTATGCGCCGGTCAACCGCAAACGCTCAGCCCCCTGTGGTGCCGGGAGCAGAGGCGGCGCGCTGCCCCGCACCGCAGCCTCCCCAGCAGCCACCAGAAAGTCCAGGAGCGGTCGGCCCTGCTGGCCGCACGCGGCTACCACCGTCAGCAGCCGCTCGGCATACCGACTCCCCGCCTCGCTATCCGAGCCGAAGCTGCCCTTGCGCCACAGCACCGCTGGCCGCAGGGCGCGTCCCGCAAGGACCTGTTTAAGGGGGGCCTGAACGCTTACCAGAAGCCCCGTGGGCCGAAGCAGTGATGCAGTGTAAGCACGGCGTATGAATTGGCTCGCACCGGGCGCGCTCGCGGCTGGCACGCGGCCTGCCCCCGGCATCGTGTACGCTTCAAGGGGGTGGTCGGATGCGTTACCTGGCTCGCGCCTGGCTCCTCGCGCTCAGCGCCGTGTTGCTCGCCGGCGCGTGGCCCCGTGTGGCCGCGGCCGCCCCAGCGGGCGGCGACACCGTGCAGGTAGTCGTCGATACGCCGGCGGCCGGCAGCCACGTGGCCGGGCCGGTGCTGCTGCAAGGCTGGGCCGCCGACCCGGCGAGCGCGAGCGGCACTGGCGTGCGGGACGTGGCCGTGTATGCTGACGGGCCGGCCGACGGGGGCGGGGCCTACCTGGGCGAGGCCCGCTACGGCCTGCCCCGCGCGGACGTCGCGCGGGCGCTTGGGGCCGGCCGCTTCGCCGCGAGCGGCTTCGCCTTGCCGCTCGTGCTGCCGCCCGGTCCGCACACGCTCTACGTTTACGCCGAGACGGCCGACGCCCGGAGCGCGCCGACGCTCGTCGCGCTGGACGCCGGCCCGCAGGTCGTGAGCGGCACGCCGCCACCCCCCCACTGCCTGGGCCTGCCCACGCCGGTCGGCCCATTTGGCGGCCTGGAGACCCCGCAGAGCTACGGCGCCACCTACCCGCCCGACGTGCCGCTGGTCTTCGGCGATCCCGCGTTCTGGCTGACCTACGGCAACCCGAACGGCGCCGCGTACATCGACCTCCAGAGCGGCACGGTGTACACGAACAGCTACTTCTACCAGCCCCGCCCGGCTAGGGGCATTCCGATTGCCTGTTAGGGCCTTCGGCGTAGCCCGCAATCACCAGTTGGCCAACCAGGCTAGTGAGCGGGTTTGGCGCAGCCAAACCCGCTCACTAGCCTGGACCAGACGCTTAGCTGGGGTGGCGGACCGCCTGCCGCGGTGCCGCTCCATCGACGTGCGTCCACTCGGATCGCCAATGCTGCGCTCCGACAGGGATGGCGTCGTTGCTCGCCTCGGGGCGCTCGGCAGCACTCATCAGCGCCGCTGGCCGGGCGTCGGGAGCGCCTTGTCGCGGTGCGGGTGGCCGCTCCGCTTCCACGGCGTGGTCGTGGACGATCGCCTCGTCAGGCACGACGAGCAAGGCATTGCCGATCCGGATGTCGGCGTCCGCACGCACATAGTCGAGGGCTTGTGACCGGACGGTGCGCCTGAGCAGCGTGAACAGCCCGGGGGCGTTGGCAGCGTCGAAGGTGTAGCCGAGAAGCGTGCCGTCCGCCTCGTCGATGAGCATGTCGACAACCGTGCCGAGCATCCGGCCGCTGTCGGTGACTACCTTGCGCCCGGTGAGGTCCGTCACCCGAGGGCGTGAGGCGAGCGCGGTCAGGAAGCTGTACTCGTCGCCGGTCGTCTGCGGGCCACGGACCATGATGGCGTCAGGCCCAATACTACGGATGGCACTGGCCGGCAGGTAGGTCTCCTGCCGGTGACCGATCATGGCCCGCCCGGGGGAGATGACGAGCCCGGCGAGGTGGCGAGCTTCGGGATCGAGCAGGACGGCCGCGACCTCCCCGAGCTTCTCAGCCGCCGTCGCGTCGACGACTGGCCGCCCATACAACGCGCTTGCCCGGATCATAGCTCCTCCGTGGACCCAGTCCCCACGCGGGGCACTATCGGCCTGCCCGCGGGCCTGCTGCCACCCGTGTCGTGGCGCCGGATAGGCCCTCTGCGGCTGGCCTGGCTTCCGAAACCACCCTCCTGCAAAGCGGTCCGAACCGATCGTGCTAGTTCGTCCGGCGCGAGCAGCAACTAGCATGCCACGGGCCACGGGCCCGGCCAGTGGCTGCGAGGTCGTCTAAACAGTCCGGATGCAGGGGGCCGCTAGCTGGACCGAATCGCACACGCCCGTACCGGCGCGCTGCGCCCGGTGCGCTACCCGGCACGGCCGCAGCTGTTGCTCAGCTACGGCCGCGCCGGGGTGGCACGCCGACTGCGATTTGCAGACATGGCTGGCACCGGTGTCCCAGTGGGGTACGGCGCCGTGGGGACGGGGTGCATGGCTTGGGATAGGGCGTGAGAGTTCGGCGAAGGAGTCGCACATGGACCAGACGACGCTGATCATTGCCGTAATCGTTGCCGTCGTGGTGATCGTAGCGGTCGCCCTCTGGGCGTACAGCCAGAAGCGGCGGTCCGAGGACCTGCGCGAGCGCTTTGGGCCGGAGTACGGCCGCGCGGTGCGGGCGTCGGGCGACCCGCGACGGGCGGAGGCGGAGCTAGCCGCGCGCCAAGAGCGCGTGGAGCGACTGCATATTCGCCCCCTCTCCGCCCCGGATCGCGAGCGCTTTGCGCAGGCCTGGCACGCGACGCAGGCGCGCTTTGTGGATGACCCGGCCGGTGCCATGGCGGACGCGGATCGCCTGGTCGACGAGGTGATGCGAGCCCGCGGCTACCCGATGGGCGACTTCGAGCAGCGCGCCGCGGACGTCTCCGTGGACCACGCGGCGGTGGTCGAGCACTACCGGCTCGCCCACGGCATTGCCCAACGGGCGCAGCGCGGCGAGGCCAGCACCGAGGATCTCCGGAAGGCGATGGTGCACTATCGGGCGCTCTTCGAGGATCTCCTGGGGAGCGAGCAGACGGAGCGGATGGAGGTACAACGATGACCGAACGGTCGGAGCAGCGGTTGAGCACGGCAGACATGGCGGCGGCGGCGGAGCGCCAGAGCGGCCAGCCGCCGCCGGCAAGTCCCACGGGAGCGAGCGCGCCGGCACCGGGCGGGACGGAAGCGGCCGCCCTGTTCTCGGCCGACGAGACGCAGCGCTTCCGTGATCGCTGGGATGACGTGCAGACGGGCTTTGTCGACGAGCCCCGCCACGCCGTGGAGCAAGCGGACGAGCTGGTCGCGGAGGTCATGAAGCGCCTGGCCGAGATCTTCGCCGGCGAGCGGAGCAAGCTGGAGAGCCAGTGGAGCCGGGGCGATAACGTCTCCACGGAGGACTTGCGCCAGGCGCTGCGGCGCTACCGGTCCTTCTTTGATCGGCTCCTGAGCTACGGCGGCCAGGCGGCCGAGGCGCCGGCCGGCGCTTCCGGAGCGGCACCGCCCGCCAACCGAGCGGCGGCGCAGGCACCATCCGCGGCGGCCCCCCATCCGGCGGCCGAGGTGAGCCAGGGCGGCGCGACGCGCAACACGGAGACGCCCCCACCCAGCCAACAAGGAACGCCCAGCCCGCCGACCCCTGGCACTTCGGAGCCGCCCGCCACCGACCGGTGGGAAGAGGCCATGCCCCGGTACCGTGCAAGCTGGGAGCGGCAGTTCGGCAACCAGGGCGAGCGCTGGGAGGCCGTCGAGCCCTGTTACCGCTATGCCTGGGAGATGCAGCACCAGCCGCAGTACCGGGACCGGCCCTGGCCGGCCGCCGAGCCAGAGCTGCGACAGGACTGGGAGCGGCGGCACCCCGACACGCCGTGGGACCGGGTCGCCGACAAGGTCCGGGCCGCGTGGGAGAGCATGGCTCCAACGCGGACGCGTTAGCCGCCAAGGAGTAGTCCGTCAGCGGCCGCGCGGGGGAGGGCCCGGCCAGGGCCTTCCCCCGTCTGGTCCCGACCGCCCGCGCGCCGGTTGCCGCGCGGGCTCACAGGAGAGCATCATGATGCGAGCGAAAGACTTGCACGGTCGCGCCGTCATCGACCTCGAGAGCGCCCGCAAGCTGGGGTCCGTGGGCGAGCTCCTGCTCGACCCGCAGGGCCGGCAGATCGCCGGGCTCGTGGTTTCCGAGGGCGGCTCGTTGCTCGGCGGGCAGCACCACATGATCGTGCCCGCCGCGGCGCTGCACGCCATCGGGGAAGATGCCATCACGGTCCGCGATACGGGGAGCCCCGCCCCCGCCAACGAAGACTTTGGGGGGCTACCCCGCCTCTCCAAACTGCTGGGGCGCCGGGTCGTTACCCAGGGGGGCAAGCTGCTCGGGTCTCTGGAAGATGTGCTTATCGAGGGCGCGAACGGTCGCATCAGCGGGTACCTGCTGGGCGCGTCGCACGAGCCGGGCGAGGCCATCGAGGGGTGGTTCGGGGGCGGCAAGTCCCAGCCGCGCTACGTCCGCGCCGACACCGATATCCGGGTGGGCGAGGACCTGATCGTGGTGCCAGACAATGCCGTGATCGAAGGGGAGCCGCCCGACAGCGACGCGCGGGCCGCGAGGGGCCGGGAGCCAGCACCCGGACAAGCGGCCGTGAGCCCGGACCGGCGCCCGGACACTGACGATCGAGCGGCCCAGGACTACGCCGAGGCGGACCGACTGCTGCGCAGCTCGGCACCCGAGGAGGCTGGCAGCCCGCGCACGCCGCAACGGTGAGCGCGGGCTGCTGGCCCGAGCCCTGACCTGACCGCCTGGCGGCTTCCCGCGCGGGCAGCCGCCTGCACCAGCCGGTCGCTCCCGCTTGACCGTTAAAGGGCGCGGGCGGCCGGCCAGTACGATATGCTGGTGATGGCCGCGCGCGACGCGGAGAATTTAGCCTGGGACTCGGCGGTGGAGTAGTGGTTTCTCGCCCCAGGCGGCACTGGCACTACCGGGCGGCCCTGGCCGTGACCTGCGTTCTGCTGCTGTTTACCCTCGCCATGTTGCCCCTGACCGTCGCCAGCGTGTTCAACGACGTGCTGGGCCCGCCGTCCGGCGCCGAGTATCCCTTGTCGCCGGTCCCCCACAGCGAGGCGGCGGCGACCCACACGGACCTTCGCGTCGCGGCGATCAACCTGAACGAGGTGCAGCAAACGGTCACCTTGCGGGTGACCGGCTACCACATCTGCCCGACCGGCTGCGATTGGAACGACCGGGTACGGCTGTTCGCGGTTTCCGACGACTCCGACATGGAAGGCTTTCCGCCGTCGGTCACGATCACGCTGCCGCCGAGCCTCGATGCGCTGACGCAGAACGTGGAGCTGCCGGTCGAGGGGCTCCCCCTGCGCTACCCATTCGACGAGTACCAGCTCCGGTTGGGCGTGGCGCTCGACCGGGTGCAGTCCGATGGCACGATCCAGGCCGTTCCGCCCGCGGAGGCGGTCACGCATCTGTTCGTCACTATGCAGGAAGAGCTGGCGCAGCACACCATGGACGCCCCAATCGCCGTGGACCCAGGGACCGTGCAGCCATCCGGGACGCCGATCCACTATGCGTACGTGGCGCTGCTCAACTTCCACCGGCTGCTCTACGTGCGCGTGCTAGCGGTGCTGCTGGTGCTGCTGGTCACGGCCGCCGCGGCGTACGCCGTGTTTCTGCGGCCGCTGCAAGACCTGGTGATCAACGCGGGCGCGCTGATTATCGGCATTTGGGGCATCCGCTCGGTCCTGACGCCGTCAACGGTGACGTACGTGACGGCGGTGGACCTGTCGTTGTCGGTAGTGATCCTGTTCCTGCTCGGCGCGATCACGGTGCGCGCGGCCGTGTTCTTGTATCGGCGCAGCGACCTGCGGACGCTGCGCTCACGCCGCGACTAGCGCCTGGCCCGGGCGGGGCCGGGTGATGAGCGGGGCGCGGGAGGAGGAGCGAGATGGTGGCCGGAACGCTGGACCACGTGGGCGTCGTCGTGCGGGACTTCGACGCGACCGCGGCGCGGTACGCCCGGCTAGGCCTGCGGGTGGCGTCGAAGCTGGTGCTGGAAGAGCGGGGGGTGATCCGCGGCTACTTGTCAGACGGGCGCAACGTGGTCGAGCTGCACCAGCCGTTGCGCGCCGAGACCCAGCTCGCCCGCTTCCTGGGCGACCGCGACGAGGCGCAGCATCACCTCTGCTTCGCGGTGGACAACCTGGAGGCGGCGATCGCCGCGCTGACCGCGGAGGGCTACACGTTGGCGCCCGGCAGCCCCTGGCGCGGCTCGCGCGGCCGCAACGCGTACCTCGATTCCCGTGACGGACGGGGACTGGTGCTGGAGCTGGTCGAGAAGTACCAAGTCTAATCGGACGTGCCATCTGGCAGGGCAAACAACAAGGGACTGCCAGTTGGCAGTCCCTTTCGGGCTAGCCCGTGCTGCGCGCTAGACGAGGATCTGGGTGCCCTTGGGGGGCGGGCCGTTCTTGGGGAATAGCTCCTGGCGCGTCTCGTAGCCGATTGTCTGCGTGCCCTCGGAGCTGCCAGAGCGGTTGCCCATGAGGATCATGGGGCCGGTGCCGGTGTTCTCGAGCTGGTAGAACGAGCCGCCGGTGATGAGCGCGACCATGCCGGGCCGCAGGACCGACTTGGTGCCGTCCGGGAAGCTCATCGTGCACTCGCCCTCGATGCAGTAGAAGGTCTGGTCCTGGTTGTGGCAGTGCATCTCGTCTTTCTGACCGGGCGCCAGGTAGGGATGGAACCAGGCGTGCAAGCGCGGCCCGTTGATAAGTACGGTGCGCTTCGGGTGCTCCTGGCGGGCCATCTCTTTGAGGTCCACAACCTTGATCGGCATCGCTTCCTCCCGTCACACGCTGGCGCGTGGCGCAACATGCCTCTAGCCCCGAGAATACCACGGCCGCCCCGCCCGCGCACGCGGCGGCCCGGCGGCGTGGGGAGCGGTTGCGCCGGCCGCTGCCGGCGGGCGGCGGACGCTACACGGTCAGCCGGCCGCCGGGTCCACGACGACGCCGCGGCCGCCACAAGTGCGGCAGATGCCCTTCGAGCCGGGGCAGGCGCGGCACTTCAGCGTCTTCATCGTCTGGACCGGCTCGCGGGCCAGGACGCCCGAGGAGTCGGCGCCGGTCACGGCCACCAGGCGGTCGACGGTGCCGGCGCCGCCGCACACGCGGCAGTTCCCGCTGCCCTCGCAGGCGGGGCACTTCACGAGCGGCGCGTCGGCGGCTGCCCCCGTGGCGCCACCCGCGCCCGGCGGGCCTGCGGGCGCGGGCCCCGACCGCACGACGTGCGCTACCCACTCCACCGGTCGCTGCACCCATCGCCCTAGCACGCTCATCGTCGTCCCTCGCAGTCACCTACTCCGCGCGCCTCTGGCGTAAGCATATACCTTTGCGCACGTGCATACAGCGGATTGTGCCCCGGCGGAGCAGCTAGCGGGAGGCGCGGGCGTGATCAATCCCCCCTACCGGGCGCCCGGGGTAGGCGTGATGGGCCAGGCACGCTAGTTATGGGGGGCCGGGTAGGCCGCCAGGACGGCGTCGACGAAGCCGCTCGCCTCGACGGCTTGCAGCGGGCGCTCGTCCACGATCTGCGCCGCCTCGCGCACCGGCACGTTTGGGCTGACGGTGAGCGTCTCGTCGATGACCGACTGCACGGCGTCGAGCGGGATGCGCGGTGGGATGGCGAGCATCTCGGCCGCGTACGCCTGGTAGGCGCCCTCCAGGGCCTCGCGGTCGTCGAGCTGGAGGTACTTGCGCATCAGGTTGATGGTGAACTCCTTGTTGGCGCGGGCGTAGGCGCTCGCCTCGACGATCGCCGCGAGGAACCGCTCGACCAGGCGCGGCCGCTGTTCCAGCGTCTTGCGGCCGGTGTACAGGGAGATATAGACGCCCGAGAAGTTGAGGTCGTTCAGGTTGAAGATCTCGCGGAAGCCCTCGTTCTTGGCTGCGAGGTTGACCGGCGGGTTCACCGTGGTGCCATCCACCACGCCGGTCTTGAGGGCATTGTAGCGGTCGGTCTGGCCGCCGATCGGGACGAGGGTAACGTCCTCGTTCGGGCGCAGGCCGTGGCGCTCCAGCATCACCTCGTTCAGCCGGTTGTCCCACTCGCCCGGGCGGCTGATGGCCAGGCGCCGGCCGCGGAGGTCTTCGACGCGGGTGATGTCGGGCGTGACGATCAGGCGGTACGGGTTGCCCAGGTAGAGGTTGGCGATGACGGCGCCGTCGTTGCTGGCCATCAGCGCGGCGATGAGCCCACCGGCGCTCTCGAGGAAGTCGACCTCGCCGTTCGTCATGGCCGCGACGCAGGGGCTGCCGCCCTGCATGAAGACTAGCTCGGCGTCGATGCGGTGGCGCTGGAAGATGCCGGCATCCTTGGCGGCCCACAGCGGGAACATGGCGCCGGCTACGGCGCACCAGGCGGCCTTGATCTTCACCTCCGGGTCGTCGGGCGCCGGGTAGGCATCGCGGCCCTTCAGCGCGGTCGGCGCGCTCGCGCTCCCGCCGGCCCCGGGCGCGCTGTCGGCCGGTGCGCTCGCCGCGCCGGCCGAGGCGGCGGGGGCGGCCGCGGGCGGGCCGCCGCACGCCGCTACGACGATGACCGCCAGCAGCAGGCTCGTGCCTGCCGCGCCCGAGCGCGCGCGTCGCCGCATGGTATCCTCCTCGTCGTCCCTCGCCGAGGACGGGCGAATCGCTCCACGCGCCCGCCCCGTGGGCCGCCGGTGCCGCGATGGTAGTCCCACGCCCAGGCGCCTGTCAATGCCGCCTGCCAGCTTACAGCCATACTACAGGTCGGCCGGCGCGGCGCCCCCGAGCCGGCGCGTCCGGTACCCTATTAGAAGATAGGAAGGGGGCGGGGGGCCGACCGCCCGGCGACCGAGAAAGGAGCGTCCCCTGGTACAGACGGCTATCCGCGGCCGCGTTGGCGCTGCCGCCCCTCCCCTCACTGCCCCGCGCGCGTCGCTGGCGGCGCTTGCGGTCGACGCGCTGTACCGCCGCGTGGTGTTCCCGGCGCTCGGCGCGTGGGACGCCGAGCGGGTCCACGAGCTGACGCTGGCGCTGCTCGCCCGGCTCAGCGCGTCGCCGACAGCCTGTCGGCTGCTGGCGCGGCTGTTCGCCTACGACCACCCGGCCCTGGCCGTCGAGCGGCTGGGCCTGCGCTTCGGGAGCCCGCTCGGCCTGGCCGCGGGCTGCGACAAGAATGGGGTGGCGGTGCCCGCCTTCGCCGCGCTCGGCTTCCGCCACGTCGAGGTGGGCACGGTCACGCCGGTCGCCCAGCCGGGCAACCCGCGGCCGCGCGTCTGGCGCCTGCGGGCCGATGCCGCGCTGGCGAACGCGATGGGCTTCCCGAGCGAGGGGGCGGCGCGCGTGGCCGCGCATCTGTCCCGCTGGCAGCGCCACCGCGCCGGCGATGCAGTGCCGAGGATCCCCATCGGCGCGAACCTGGGCAAGAACAAGGACACGCCGCTCGACCGCGCCTGGGACGACTACGTGCGCGCCCTCGCGACGCTGTACCCGCACGCCGATTATTTCGTCGCCAACATCAGCTCGCCGAACACCGCGGGCCTGCGCGACCTGCACGCCGAGGAGCTGCTGATCGACCTGGGTCGGGCGCTGGGGGCGCGCGCCCTCACGCTGGCGCCGCCCGGCGCGGCGCCCAAGCCGCTCCTCCTGAAGCTCTCGCCCGACCTGACGTCCGGCCAGCTCGACGGTACGTTGGCGGCAGCGCGGGCGGGCGGCTGGCAAGGGCTGGTGCTCGGCAACACAACCGTGGGTCGCGTGGGCCTGCGCGACCCGAACCAGGCCCGGCCCGGCGGCGTGAGCGGCCGGCCGATCCTGCCGCGCACCCTCCAGCTGGTGCGGGTCCTGCGGCGGGAGGTGCCGCGCGACTGGACGCTGGTGGCGGTGGGCGGCGTGATGGACGCCGAGGACGCCTGGCGGCTGCTGCGGGCGGGCGCCGATCTGGTGCAGGCGTACACCGGGTTCGTCTACGGCGGCCCGGCGTTCGCGGGCCTGGTGCATCGCGGGCTCGTCGCGCGCCTGGCCGCCCACGGCTGCGGCAGCGTCGACGAGGTGATCGGTGCCGACTGAAGCCGCAGGATGCGACTCACCTGGCCCGCGCCCACGAGGACGGCGTCGTCGACCTCCTGCGACGAAGGGTTTCGTCGCGTTGAGGCACTCCACCTCTGGAACGACCGCGTTCATACCCAGCCGGCGCGCTAGCCGCTTCATGCGCTGCGCCGCCAGGCCGAGGGCGTGCCGAGGCCTCGCCCTGGCGGCGTGCTATGCTGTGGCCGGCGCACGGCTAGCACGCGCGGGAGGCGGCAGCGCATGGAGTCACGGACGGAGACGTTGCCGACCGACGAGGCGGTGCCGACCGGGGCGCCAGTGCCGCCTCGGCACTCCGAGGCGCGCAGCGGGCCGGGGGCTCGAGAGCCGGCGCCGTCGTTGCAAGCGCGCGTCGCGGCCGCGCTGCAGCGTAGCCACCGCTGGCTGCGGCTGGTCCAAGACGCCGTTCTCGTCGGCGTGGCGGTCTTGATGCTCTGTATGGGCGTGTACGTGCTGGTGACGGGCGTCGGCGACCTCATGGGCAGCCTGACGCTGCGGGTGGATACCGAAAACGGGGTCGAGTTTCACCTCTACCAGGGGCACGCGGTCGTCGAGGTGGCCGAGAACGCGCTCCTGGCGCTCATCCTGGCCGAGCTGGTGGGCACGCTGCTGCTCTCGCTGGGCGGCAGGCCGCTGACCGTCCAGCCCTTCTTGATCATCGCCATCGTGGCCGCGGTCCGTCACCTGCTGCTGGAGACCGCGAGGACCACGGAGGACCCGACCGTGCAGATGACCCGACTGCTGGGGCTGGGCGCGCTCATCCTGCTGCTGATGATCGCGCTCGCGCTCGCACAGTGGGTGCAGCGGCGGGAGCCTGGCCGGCCGCGCTAATACGCGCTCCAGCGGCGGGGACACGCAAGAGGCGGCCGGGATACGCCCGGCCGCCTCTGTTCGCGCCCGGCGAGGCCGGCTCGCGGCCCCCGGGGGCCTGTGCCCTAGCCGGCGGCGCGCGCCGCGCGGTTGGCAGGCGCCCAGTCGCTCGCCCGACGGCGCGGCGCGACGTTGGGCGGCGCCGTGTCGCGCTGCTGCAGCTGGGCGACGAGCTGCTCGAGCTGCGCCGCCGTCGCCGCCAGGCTCTCCGCCTGTACGCGCATCTGCTCGACCTGGGCGCTCATCTCCTCCGCCGACGCCGACACCTCTTCCGTGGCGGCCGAGTTCTGCTCGGCCACCGCGGCGATGCTGCCGATCGTCTGGCCCACGGACGTGGCCGTGGCTGCCATCTCCTCGGTGGCGGCGGTGGCCTCCTCCACGACCGCCGAGATGTTCGCCATCGTAGCGCTTACCTCGCGGCTGCGCGCCACCATCGCCTGCGCGGCGGTCGCGATGTCGCCTACCTGCTGTACCGTCTGCTCGACGGCGCGCAAGATCTCGTCGAGCGCCTGGCCGGTCTGCTGCGCCTGGGCCGAGCCCGCCGTCACCTTCTGGCTGCCCTGCTCCATCGCGCGGACCGCCTCCTGCGTGCCGCTCTGCACCTGGCGGATCAGCTCGCCGATGGCCTTGGTCTCGCGCTGGGAGCGCTCGGCCAGCTTGCGCACCTCGTCGGCTACCACCGCGAAGCCCTTGCCGTGCTCGCCGGCGCGGGCCGCCTCGATGGCGGCGTTGAGGGCGAGCAGGTTCGTCTGCTCGGCGATGTCGTCGATCGTCTCGACTACCGTGCCGATGCGCTCGCCCAGCTGGCCCAGCTCCTCCACCTTGCCCGCCGCCTGGGTCACGACCGTCTGGATCTCACCCATCTCGGCGACCGTCTCTTGCACGGCGCGCGCGCCGTGCTCCGCCGACGCCCGGGTCTGCTGGCTGGCCGTGGCGACCGCCTGCGCGTTGGCCGCCACCTGCTCGATCCCGGCGGCCATCTGGGTCGTCGTCTCGCTGGCGCTGGTCACGCCGCGCGCCTGCTCCTGGGCGCCCGCGGCCACCTGCTCGATGGCCTGCAGCAGCTGCTCGACCGAATGGTTGCTCTCCCGCGCGGCGCCGGCCTGCTCCTGCGCGCCGCGCGCGACCTCCTGGATGGCCGTCGCGACCTGCTGGCTGGTGGCGCCCGCCTGCTCGGTCACCTGCGCGAGCTGGGCG
This sequence comes from Chloroflexota bacterium, assembly GCA_035293805.1. GTDB lineage: Bacteria > Chloroflexota > UBA6077 > UBA6077 > JAJPHF01 > JAJPHF01. Next base: position 257,967 of record DATGMD010000018.1, read on the forward strand.
CTCGCGCCGCTCACGCGGTCGGCGCTGGCCGCCACCTGGGCCGCCAGCACCGTCAGCTGGCTCACGAGCTGCTGGTTGTCGGCCACCTGCCGGGCGTTCTGCTCGAGCTGCGCGTTGAAGGTCTCGGCCAGCAGCCGCAGTTCGGCGGTGCCGGCGGGCGTGAGCCCGAACCGCGGGTCCTCGGCGTTCCGCTCACGGAGGGCCCGCGTGTAGCGAGCGACGGGCACGCCGAGCAGGCGATGGAAGACGCCGAGCAGCGCGGCCATGCCGACGACCATGACGAGCGCGCTCAGCGCGAGCAGCTTGATGGCGTTGCCGGTCGCGTTCTGGGCCGCCTCGACCTCGCGGGCGGCGCGCGCGTTCATCTTGGTCTGGAACTCGGCGACGGGCTCCATGATGACGCGCTTGTCCTGGTCGTACTTCGCGTCGAACATGATCGTCCGGGCCTGGTCGATCTTCGCGCTCGGGGTGAGCGCCTGATCGTCAGCGCTCAGGCGGTAGGCTGCGACGGCGGGGGGCATGGACGTGGGGGGCACGCCGCGCGCCTCGAGCACGAGGCGCATGCCGCGGGTCTCGGTGTCCACGAGCGCGTCGGAGTTCTTCTTGGCAAGCGCCAGCAGGTCGAACTCCTCCTGCGGCGCGCCCAGCTCCTTCAGTCGCGCCAGCACCTTGTCGCGGGTCTGCGTGGTGTCGATCTCGGTCCAGTAGTTGCGTAGCGGCTGGCTGTCGGTGGTGACGACGTAGCGGCGGACCTCGTTCGTGAGCAGGTCCGAGGCGTTGGCGAGATCGATGCCGAGTTGCTTGAACTCCGCCTGGCGGCGCACGGCCGTCTCCTCGGCCCGCAGGGACTGCTGGACGAGGTAGATGCTGCCGCCCAACAATAGCGCCAGGACGCAGAGCCCGGCGGCGGCGATCGCGCTGATCGTGGACTGCTTGACCCTCACGGTAATGCCTCCCCGCTGGCTGAGCCGCGGCGGGCGCTGAGCGGAGTCCCCGACGCTCCGCGCGCTAGGCGGCTGCTCGCGCGCTGCTTTCAGGTCTACTGGATGTATCGGTGGGCGTGGCCTGCCCGTTGAGGGTTAGCGGGGGCCCACCGTGGCCTCGTGCGGGGAGGCGCTAGCGAAGCCGAAGGCCGGGAGCGCGCCCGAAGTGCTTGACGTTGCGAGCGCACCCGGCACACAAGAAGGAGTCGGTCCCGGGCACTGCCCGGGACCGACTCGCTGGGCCTGACGTGAGGTCCGCGTCAGCCTTCGCGGCGGCTGCCGCGGAAGAAGGACTCGACGGCCTCCACCATGTCCTGGCCGCTCGGCAGCTCGCCGCCCGTGGCGGGCCGCGGCGGCACGTCGGGCCGGATCTCCGGCGCGGCGCTTAGCGTATGCCAGGCGCCTTGCTGGAAGTCGTTGCCCGCCTCAAGCTGGCCTTGCTGCGCCGCCACCATCTGGACGTACTGCCACAGCTTCGGCTCCTCCTTCACGCGCTCGGTGAGCCGCCGCGCCTGCTCGCGGCCGGCCTCGTCGAGCGCCGCCAGGTCGAAGCGCAGGTTGGCCAGCTGCTCGACGGTGTGCAGCAGCGCCCACGAGAGCTGCGGGTGGACGATGCCCTGCGCGTAGTGGGGAGCGCGGGCCGAAACGCCGGCGGCCGGCAGCTCGTGCCGCGCGCAGGCGTCGAGCAGCGCCGCGGTGAAGCCGGTCGGGCCCTGGTAGCGCGACTCGCGCACGCCGAGCGCCGTGAGCGCCTGGCGCATGGCGGCATCGGCCGCGCGGCCGGAGAGCAGCGGCTGGCCGAGATGGGACACCTGGTCCCAGTAGCTGCCCAGCACGATCACAGCGCTCGCGCCGCAGCGGCGCGCGGCGGCCACGATCGCCTCGGCGCAGGCTCGCCAGCGCAGGTCGGGCTCGGGGCCGAGGAGCAGTAGCAGGTCGTGTGGCGCGTCCGGCAGGCGGCAGGCGTGCAACTCCAAGCTGGGCCAGGCCAGCTCGCGCTCGCCTCCCTCGCGCTGCAGCGTGATGGGGCGGGTGACGGTGTACTGGTAGATCTCGTCGCCGTCGAACGCGGCCAGCCGCTCGGCGCCGTGCTTCCCGATGAGGTACTGCACCGCACCCGTCCCGGCCACCGCCCCGTCGCCCCAGCCCGCCACCGCGGCCAGTAGCACCGGCGCTCGCAGCGCGGGAGTCTCCGCAAGCTGTAGCTCTAACTGACGGTTCATTCCTTCACCTCGCCATCCGCTCGCCGCGCGCCCCGGCCGATCGACCGTATCGCGACGATCTCCCACAAATCTTTCTTCACTAGAATGTGAACGCAGTCCGCGTGCCGGGCCAGGGACGCCCGCCGCGCTAGAGTAGTGATACCGAGCGGCCCGCTAGGGACTCACAAGCGCCGTGCAAGAACTTCGTAAGAAGGGGGTCAGCCGCTCCCGGAAAGGGCCGCGGCCCGGGCGACTGCGAGTGTGAGGGATCGCGCCCCGCCAAAGCGCGGGGACGCCGCGCGGTAAGAGCCGGGGCGACAAGCGCGAGGGCGCGGGCATTTGCGGCCGTGGGCGACCGGACGGTAGACTCGTTGCCAATTAGCGAGGGGCGCGCTGCGCCGCCGCGGGTGCCGAACGCGGGAGCGAGCGAACATGCGGGCGACGAGCCTCGGGCGCAACCTGCCGCGCATCGTCGTCTTTCTGTCTCTGATTGCGGCCCTGATCGGGTCGGCGGCGCCGGGGGCGCCGGCCGCGCCATTGGCGGCCTGCGCGCCACGGCCCGCTGTGGGCGTGGCGGTCGTGCCCGGCGGGGCCGGGGCGCTGCAAGTGACCATCACGGCCACCACCAACGGCAGCACGCCCACCAACCAGCTCACGCGCCTGCAGTTCGGGGCGGCCAGCGGGGCGCTAATCGACGTGCCGGGACAGCCGGCGGGGCAGCCCGGGAGCTTCACGGTCGTGCTCGCGGCGAGCACGACGCAGACGAGCTTCACT